>CAWEAK010000028.1:0-8168 GCA_963806975.1 uncultured Spirochaetota bacterium | reverse complement strand
TCTATATTTATGTAAATTTCATTCTCCCTTTCTTTTATACTCACTAAAGCCGAGTCTGAAGCGGTTTTCCCAAGATTTTTAATTTCTTCGCTGGCTCCGGCAATGTTTTCCTAGTTGAGCGATAAGAGACTGAACTGTTTTTTCTTTATAACCGATTTCTTCAAGGAATTTGTTGGCCTCTAGAGCTGTTGAAGATTTTAAGGACGATACCTCACCTTTAAATTTATCAGTAGTGTCTTTGATGAATTTTACAAGTTGACCGTTCATCTCATTAACAGTATTCGAATTTGACGTTAATTTTAAATTAAGGTTCTTTATTTCACTGTTGAATTGTTCCTCGAATTTGCTAGCTTCGTCATTTATCCTGTAATCAATCTGAGCAAGCCTCTCCTGTGCGTTGTTTTCAACATCCTTGCGCATATTTTCAATCTCTCTGGAGATTTCTGCGTTAGCCCTTGTGAAGAGCTGTTCGGCATCGTTTTGAATCTTTTTCTCCAGAGACATCATATCGGTATTGATTTTACCGAATTTTTGCTCAATTTCGGTTATCTTATTCCTGTAATCCCCTTCAAGCCTCTTGAATTGACCGTCCATATTATTTGTCAGCCCGGATATCTTATCTTCAATGCTGTTTTTCCTTTCCTCAAATTCTTTTGTTATTGTAGAAATCTGTCCATAAATTTCATTGATTTTATTATTGAGATTGCTCCTCAATTCCAGTTCAGTATTGGTAAGGTTTTCTTCTATTTTTCCGGAAACGTTTTCTATCCTTGATTTAACGGATGCTTCTATCTTCGAGAAATCATTATCGAATTTGTCGCTTTTCTGTTTTAAGATCTGTGATAACTGTATTTCAAAATTGCCCATTCTATCAATGACTGAGGCTTCCAATTCGCCGGTTTTCCGCTGTAGGCTTTTTTCCGTGGCCTTGATCTGTTCTTCAAGCCCGCTTGATTTTGAAAGAATTTCCCTGTTCATTTCATTATAACGTTTTACAGCCTCATTCCATTTTGTATTGTAATCTGTAAGCGTCGCTGTAATATTCTGCTTAAGTGACTGAGCGCTTGTTAAAAATTCATTTTTTGTAGACTGAACCTGCTCGTTTAACAAAATTCCGGCTTTATGTATTTCCTCCTGATAGGAAAGGGTTTTTGTCTCAATTTCTTTTTTGCTGGATTCAATATTTTTATCCTGATAATCTTTAATACCGGAGATTGCAGTCTCAATCAATTCCTCCATTTCCCTTCCTTTATTGTCTAGCTGCTTTGCAAGATCTGCGCTCAAATTATCCATTCGATCATTAGCGCCTTTTATATTATCATCAAGCTTAGAGATTAAGAACTCAGTTTTTCTTCGCTTCTCTGGCTCAATTCCGAATGAACTTTTTTTATCTCACCGGCTGTATTAACCTTATACTGGGTTCTCCATCCTGGGTTTTTTTTCATGAAATCGGTTATGTTGTCTTCAGCCCATACCCTGGATTGTTCAATATCATTCCTGATCTGTGAGGATAATTTCTTATTTTCTTCAATTTCTTTCTTCCAAATATCGATCTGTCCTGTATGGGAGGGAAAGTTCGGAAATTTTATTTTTCATATCGGCGATTTGTTTATCAAAATCAGCAGCCAGTTTAATATCGGAAGAAAATTTTTCCCGGATGACCGAGATTTGTTTGATGCCTTCATTAAATTTCACCTAGCTTATTGTTTATAAAAGAGCTGGCTTTGTCAAATTTCTTAAATGAAACATCAAGGTTGATTGTTTTGTCTAAAAGTTCTTTTTCTTTTTCCTGAAAATATTTGTGCATATTGTTCATCGATGTGTTTATGAAGTTTTTTAAAGTCTGAAGCTGTGTATTTCTTTTATCTGATCTGCGGAAATAAAGAATCAAAAAAACTGAAATGAATATTGGAATAATAATATCAAAAAAATTCATATTCCCCTCCATATATAAACAAGCTCGATGACCGGCTTTGAAGATGAGGCCGGTGAATATCACGATTTTTCAGATATTTCTGTTCTGAACTATTTTCTATTGCTTGATTAAAATTTTATTGAATAATAATTTTCAGTATTTTGCCAAATCTTATAAAGAAAAATCCTGATTTTAACTGCTATCAATTTTATACTGATTATGAAAATAAAGCAAATGGACACACAAAAATTAGTCGGTCAGTCGATTAATCGAAAGTCAAATATTCAATCAGTTAGTCAGTCATTTAAGAATATTATCTTTTTTACATTATTTAGTCGGATATTGACGGTTTTAAAAATATCTTCTATAATATTTGTTAATTTTCTATATAATTTGAAAAGAAAGACAGTGGAGGATAATATGTCGGTTTACGGAATTTTTGCCCAGACAGCTCCGGCAGGCGGACAGGGAATTGCCGGCATGGGGGGAATGAGCTCGATACTATTAATGGTAGGAATATTTGTTGTATTTTATTTCCTTCTGATATTCCCGGAGAGCAGAAAAAGAAAAAAACTTCAAAAGGAGATCAGCGAACTCAAGATCGGCGATAAAGTTTATACAACCGGCGGTATAATCGGTACTATTGATTTTGTCGGCGAAAAAACACTTTATGTTAAAAGCCTTGACGCCAAGTTTGAAGTGGCAAAAGAGTTTGTTTCAGGAATTTTTAAAAAATAACAGTTAAATTCCCGTTGGTTATGCCTAATAACAGGCGCCAATGGGAATTAATTATTAAATTAAAATTATAAATATTGAAAACCGGAAATTCTGATAAACCCCTAAGCTGTTTTATCTTAAGGGTATATTGGATTTTCCCCGATGATCTTTGAATAATGTGGAGGATTCATAATGAATAAATTTGCTAGATTTGTTATCTTTTTGATTTCTATAGTTATTTCAGCCTTTTTTTAGCACCTTCAGTCCAATGGTATTTATTGGTTCCAGAAAAAGATAAAGAATTATTAAAATTGTCTCAGGACCAGCTTGATATACAGATCCCTGAAATTAAAAAGAAGGTTCTAGAACTTAAAAAAATAAGGAAAAAAATCTTAAGCCTCGGCCTGGATTTACAGGGAGGTGTTAATATTACACTGCAGGTCAGTGAAGAAGATTTGAAAAATCAACTGATGGAAAAATATGATTATGATCAGAACAAGGTAGACGGCGTATTTAAAACCGAATTGGCAAGCGCTAACGACAGGCTTCTGGAAGTTTTAAAAAACAGGATGGATCAATTCGGTGTTGCAGAACCTATTATTAGAAAAACCTTTGAAGGCAGAATATCGGTAGAATTACCGGGATTGAACAATCCTCAATTAATTGAGGAAGCTCTGAGCAAGGTAGGAAGACTTGAGTTCAAGATAGTCGATGAAGCTTCTATGCAGAAACTCAAGGATTTAAATGTACCTATGCCTTCCGGTGTTGTGAAATCAAGGGAAGATGTCCCGGCTGGATTTGAAGTTCCGGAAGATTCAGAATGGGTCGCATCATGGAAAAATGATGAATATGGTACTCCGATCCTTGAAGGATGGCTGGTATTGCAGAAGAAAGCCGTAATGGATGGAACAATGGTAAAAACAGCCAGGAATGATCAGGATAACTTCGGTAGGCCTAAAGTAGATTTTCAGCTTACATCCGAAGGTGCCGATGTTTTTGCTGAAATAACAGCACAAAATATTGGGAAAAGGCTTGCAATTGTTCTTGACGGTAAAATCAAGAGCGCCCCATCCATCAACGGTGAAATACCTGGAGGAACAGGCGAGATAACAGGCAGCTTTACGCAGGAAGAAACTATCTTCCTTGCTAATGTTTTAAAGGCAGGCGCTTTACCGGTGAAGCTGGAAATCGCACAAAAGAGAGTTATAGGACCCAGCCTTGGCAGAGATTCAATAACTGATTCTATCAAAGCCCTGATTATTGGCTCGGTCGTTGTTGTTATTTTTATGATCATTTATTATAGGACATCAGGGTTTGTAGCCATTATGGCACTTAGTTTTCATATGTTATATATCATCGCTCTTATGGCAGGAGTCGGAACGACTCTGACACTTTCAAGCATAGCAGGGATAATTCTTACTGTAGGTATGGCCGTCGATTCGAATATAATAATATATGAAAGAATCAGGGAAGAGTTGCGGCGCTCAGGTATATATAAAAGAGCTTTGGAAAACGGTTTCATGCATGCAAGCTCTACGATCTGGGATTCAAATATGACGTCACTTATTTCTGCATTTGTACTGTATGTATTGGGTACAGGTACAATTAAAGGCTTTGGACTAACAATGTCATTCGGAATCATATCAAACGTTTTTGCATCTCTTTTCCTCAGCAGGTTAATCCTGGATTGGTGGTTGGATGTATTTAAAAAAGATAGTATAAGTGTTTAAGGAGTAAAACATGAGCAATATAAATATTGAACAACATGAGCATCATACAAGTATAGGCGGTTTTGTAATAAAGAAAATCATCCCTTTTATAGAAATGAGATGGGCGATGTTTGCTTTCTCCGGATTGGTTATAATCGCCGGTATTATTGTTTATATACTCCGGGGCGGATTCGATATGGGAATAGATTTTAAAGGCGGTGTAAAGGTTGAAGTCCAAATTAACAAGCCCGATGTTTCAATTCAAGATATAAGGAAAGTGTTCACGGATGCAAAAAAAGAAGCGGATATAAATACGGTAGGTAATCCGGCAGAAAAGCATTTCATGATAACATTCCCGACTATGAACGCTACATCTTCGACAGATGAAATCGGCATTATTACCGACTTTCTGAAGAAAAGCTTCGGAGATGACAAAGTTGATGTAAAAGGCAGCGAAAAAGTCGATGCCAGAATGGGTAAAGATTTTGCCAACAGGGCTTTTGGCCTGGTTATGGTCACAGCGGCAATGATCCTGATATACCTGATTTTCAGGTTTGACTTTTATTTTGGAATGGGTGCCATAGTTTCGCTTTTTCATGATGTATTATTTATGCTGTCCTTTGCAGTTATTTTTAAAATACCAATTGACTTGACCGTTATTGCAGCTTTACTGACAATCCTGGGATATTCTTCAAATGACACAATTGTTGTTTTTGACAGGATCCGTGAGCTGAGTAAAAATAATCCGGATGAAAACTATATGTATATTATGGATAAAAGCATAACACAAACTCTCAGTAGAACGATTATAACCTCATTAACGGTGCTGTTTGTATCTATTGCATTATATGTTTGGGGTGGAAATGTACTTCATAATTTCGCTTTTATATTGATAGTCGGTGTAATGGACGGAACTTATTCTTCAATTTATATCGCATCACCAATTACATACATGCTTAGGGAAGCTTTTGATAAAAGAGAGAAAAATAAAAAATTAAAAAATCTTTCAAATGCACAGGCATCTGTAAAATAACTACTTTAAATAATATTTATTAATGAAATTAATAAGAGCCGCTTTTTATAAGCGGCTCTTTCTGTTTTTTTTACTAATGTACAGGCTAAAAATATCGATAATATAAACAATATATGAAAATAAATATTCCAGGAGGAAAATGTGGCTATAGGAAAAAAAGGGCAGGATTTATCCACCGTAATCGGATTGCCGGGTGGTATTGGAATGCTGCTTTTAGCTTTTATTATTGAAGGCGGTAATATTGCTACTCTCTGGGCTTTATCTGCCGTAATGATTGTTCTTGGAGGTACTATGGGTGCCACAATGGTTTCATTTAAATTGGAAGATATATTGAGCATACCGAAATTAATCGGGGAATGCCTATCAGAAAAACATATTGCCGTTAAGGAATTGATCGAAATGTTCATAACTTTCGCGGAAAAAGCCAGAAGGGAAGGTATTTTGAGTCTGGAATCCGATATAGAAGATGTGGGGGCAATAGACCCTATGATTTACAAGGGAATGAAGCTGATTGTTGACGGAACGGATCCGGAAATTGTTAAACATGTCCTTGAAAATGATATCTACCTTTATGAAACAAATAAAAAGCATTATGCAACAATGTTCTTAACAGCCGGAGGCTTTTCCCCGACAATGGGAATCATCGGAACAGTTATGGGCCTTGTGAAAGTTCTCGGACAGCTTTCCTCGCCGGAATCACTGGGACCGGCCATAGCTCTGGCTTTTACGGCTACACTTTGGGGAATAGCCCTTGCCAATCTACTCTGGATTCCGATCGGCAATAAAATAATGCTTAATATCGCACATGCCCGTTTAAGAAAAGAATTGGTGCTTGAAGCTGTTATATCCATCCAACAGGGTGAAAATCCCAGTGTAATGAGAGATAAAATGGAAGAATTTTTAAATGAAAAAGACAAACAGGATTGGAAAAAAGACCAATCTACTGTTGAAAAATAAAGCACCTTCTGGACAAAGGCATCAAGGAGTAATGTATGAAACCAATGAAAGAAGAAAAACCGGAAGGGATGGAGCGATGGCTTCTGACTTATTCGGATATGATTACACTTCTTTTACTTTATTTTATAATAATGTTTTCAATGAGTAAGACGGATGTAAATAAGTTTGAAGAGCTGATTCAATCTCTGGGGGCTGTTTTCGGCGGCGGTAAACCTGGTATTGTCACACCGGAATTAACTCTTTCGGAAACAGGTATTATGGACCGGCAATCGATGCCGGGACAGTTTCCGGCGGGAAGCAAGAGGTCATACCAGCTTGCCATGAGTTTTGAAAAAACAGTTTCGGCTTTGCGCCCTGCCATTGAGGCGCGTAAAGTCCGTGTAACATTGGAAGAAAGGGGTCTGGTTATTATATTGGCTTCGGATTTTTATTTTAAACCGGGTGATGCGGAATTATCGGATGATACAAAAAAGACTCTTGATACAATTTATCCTATGCTCAGAGACATTACCAATAAGATCCGGATAGAAGGCCATACCGACAATATGCCTCCCACTCCTGAAAAACCTACTGTAGGAGAAGTTTCAAAATATCCGAGTAATTGGGAATTATCGTCTCAAAGAGCAATTAATGTTTTAAAATTTATTCAATCGGCAGGAATTCCAACAAACAGGCTTTCCGCCGCTGCTTTTGCTGAAACAAGACCTATCGAATCGAATAACACACCGGAAGAAAGAGCATTTAACAGGAGAGTTGACATTGTTGTTATAACCGAAGGCGGAGAATAGACATTATTTAATAATCTTATTTAATGGGTATTCGACGATTCCGGAGGCACCTACACGTTTCAATTCAGGGACAATATCCCTAACTGTTTTCTCGTCAATTATCGTATTCACATCAACCCAAATGTCATCACTTAATGAACTGATTGTTGGTTTCTGCAATGCGGGAAGTATTCTTAAAACAGCCGGAAGATCGTTTTTTTTCACATTAAGCATAAGCCCGACCTTTCCTTCTGCCTCAAGAACAGCTTGAAGCAGAAGATTGATGTTCTCGATTTTCTTTTTCTTCCATGGATCATCCCATGCTTGTTTATTAATAATCAATTGAGTTGTCGATTTCATTACTTCATCGATTATTACTAAATTATTCGCCTTCAAGCTCGAACCTGTCTCAGTGATCTCAACAATAGCGTCAACAAGCATTGGGCATTTTACTTCGGTGGCTCCCCAGCTGAACTCAACATGTGCATTAATTTTATGCTCTTTTAGATATTTCTTTGTCATTTCAACAGCCTCAGTAGCGATCCTCTTTCCGTTTAAATCATTAACGGATTTAATATCCGAATCCTTATGAACGGCTACAACCCACCTTACTGGATTCTTGCTCGCTTTGGAATAATTGAGGCTTGCAATTGTTATTACATCGGCATTATTTTCTTCTACCCAGTCCTTTCCTGTTATACCTGCATCCAGAACGCCTTCCTCAACATATCTGGCTATTTCCTGGGCCCTGATCATTAAAAGCGACAATTCATCATCATCAACCCATGGATAATAAGAGCGGGAACTAGTAGATATATTATACCCGGCTTTTTTAAACATTGATAATGTTGATTCTTCAAGACTCCCTTTTGGTATTCCAAGCTTCAATATTCTATCAGGCATCAATTTCTCCTTTCGATTTTAATCATCAACAAGCGTTCCGTTTGACTAATACATAACAAGCAATGTTATATGCTGATACAGAAATAAATTTCTTTAAAATATGGATGCAACCCTTCGTCTACAGACTGTGTGAAAACTCAGTAAAATTTTATAGTAAAATCGATTAA
>CAWEAK010000027.1:0-12027 GCA_963806975.1 uncultured Spirochaetota bacterium | reverse complement strand
GTAAACCAATCTTAAAATAGAACATATCCATCTCCTATGTCACTACTATTTTACTGTACGATTTCTCCGTCCAGTATATGAACAATCCGCTTTGCATATTTTGAAACCGCCTCGTTATGAGTCGAAAAAAGGAAAGCGGTATCCGATTTTCTGTTCAAGTCGAGAAGCAGATCGATAATTTTGTCTCCGGTTTTTGAATCTAGGTTAGCAGTCGGTTCATCTGCTATAATAATGTCCGGTTTTGTAACCAGAGCCCTGGCGACAGCGACTCTCTGCCTCTGTCCCCCTGAAAGCTCATCCGGTCTGTGATTTATAAAGTCTTTCAGACCGACCGATTCAATAACCGATAATACATGATTTTTATCCACCTTTTCACCCCTAATCATCAGAGGGTATTCCACATTTTCGTAGATGTTCAGCACAGATAAAAGGTTAAAACTCTGAAAGATAAAGCCTATATGCCTGTTTCTGAAGAGCGATAGATTTTTATCCTTCATCTTTTTAACATTCTCATCATGAATAATCACCTCTCCCTCCGTCGGGTTTTCAATACACCCAATAATATGAAGAAGTGTAGACTTCCCGGCTCCGCTCGGCCCCATGAGAGAGATAAAATCCCCTTTCTCTATATCCAGACTTACATTTTTTAAAGCCTGAATCTCGACCTTATCCATTTTGTAAACCTTAGTTACATTTTTAACACTTATAAACATAAATTTTCTCCATTATGAAATTTAAGAATAGAGACGGATATTTATTCGTCTCTATTCCATCAGCCGGATCAAACGGCACTTTTGTTAATCGGCGAATGTTTCCAGTCTCTTTTTGGCGGTTCTTGCTTCATAAGATACCACCTTGTATTTTTCGTTCATAGCAACTGATTTTTTCCAGTATTCAAGAGCCTTGTCAATATTGCCCTTGGATTTTTCATTTTCCCCAAGGTAAAAATATACTATTCCCATAGCCCCCTCTATGGAAGGGTTTTTTTGATACTCAGATTCTACAAACTCGTAGTCATTCTCTGCAATCTGCTTTTTGTTGAAAAAATCAGGGAGATTCACATAATAGTTCGCTCTTAAAAAGTGAATGTCCCATTCGTAGGGTTTCCCGCCGGCAAGCTTTACCGCTTTATCGCATATTTCCGAACTTTTACTCACGGCGCTCATTTTAACGATAGGATTATTTGAATCCCTTGCAGTTAATCCGTAGCTCAGCCCGTTATAAATCAGGGCCAGAGGATTATCACCTTCTTTTTTTAAAAATTTTTCGGGTATAATCGATGGACTTTTTTGCCGCCCCTTTTTCAGGCTTATCCGCCGGGGTTGCTCGAGCGCCGTATAGTATGCCAAGGGCCAGGTTGGCATAATAATTCGATGGGTCTGACTTTAAAGAAGCCTCATATTCTTCAATTTTCTGGTGGGTTGCCGCGCTGTCTTTGCCATAGTAATTGCCGAGACTATAGCATTCCTCAAAAGTTGTGGAAAACGCATAACCTGCGTTTAATACCAGAATAACCAACAGTAAACTCAATCTTTTCATATATATCTCCTAAAATAATTAATATAAACCTTGCCTGCATCCCCCTTTCAAAAGGGAGATGAGGGGATTTTTATACAAACCTTTATTATCTTAAATAATATAAGGTATCAAATATTTAGTTTCTTTCCGGTAGTTTATGTAATCCAGACCAAAATGTTTAATTAATAACTCTTCTTCTGCTTTTATTCTCAGAATAAATATTATTAAGATAGGCAGGAATATCAATAAAAGACTGAGCCAGTTGGAAAATGATAAACCTAATCCCAGAAAACTGATTAATGATCCTGTATAAGCCGGATGCCGGATAAATTTATATAATCCCGATTTTACAATTTTATGATTCTGAGTAATTGTAACATTAACGCTGAAAAACTGTTTTAATGTCAATATAGCCGTCCATCTAATTGAAATACCAATAATAATCAGGATTAATCCTAAAATGATGAAAATATCCGGGAGATAAAATAATTTCATGTTATTTAATTTACAATAAACATATATCAATGCTCCAAAGAATATACTGATGAAAATAACAATAAAAATCATTTGAAAACTAACTTTATCTTTTCTTCCATTTTCTATTCTTCTTACGATATTGAGGATTATTTCAGACAAAACCCATATAACTGAAATAATTATCCTCAGTGTGTCAAGACTAATCATATATTTTTCCTCCTATAATTTCTCTGTTAAAAAGGCGCCGATGTATCGAAGAATAACGTAAAATCTCCTTTTTTGTCCCATCCGGCCTCGAGCCTGAGCGGAATATAAACCGGTATTCCGAAAAATGCCCGCAATCCTACTCCATAAGCATATTGAATTTTATCAAAAGTATAATCCGGCTGCTGATCCACAGCTTCTCCGGCGTCGCCGAAAGTCAATGCCTCGAAATCTATATTGAAGATTCCAAACAGGGAAGTATGTAAAAAGTCCCATCTTAATTCCAGATGACTATCGGTCAAGGAATTTCCTATCAAATCAGGGACATTTAAACTTCTAATGCCGTTAATACCCGCTAAGGAAAGTTTTAAATAATCCGGAATATTCCTGTCCGGTTTGATAACCGATTTCCAGGCTTAAAGCGATATAGAGGCAGTTGTTTTCCCCATAGTTCCGTATAATCGGCAGATGCGTATTTGCGCTTGCATCGAAGCGGTTAAGCGGAAACACATCATTAACAAAAGGATTTATAAACTGATAGGTAAAATTGATGCTGTAACCGTCAGGACTCGTAAATATACCCGTTCTTTTGTCCAGACCTGCCTTTATCCCGGTTGAATAATAACTTCCAATCGGGCTGTAGGATGTTGTAAAGAGATATTGATAGCCATTCAAAATACTTATGCTAAGGTCATAATTTATTCTGTAACCTATTTCAACCTGGCCTCCGATTTCCTGATTATATGCTTCATCATAACCCCCCGAAGAGAGGTTTGTATAATATTCGTAAGGAGCATTTCCAGCGCTTGCGTTAAGAAAAAGATTCTTTGTCAGGAATCTTTTTCCTGCCTGAATCTGCTGCATATCGAGCCAGACTTCCATAAAAATAATCTCCGTTTCCATATAAATTTTCTATACCGAACATCCCGTATATTGAACCACCGCTGAAGCGGTAAAGAAACCCGTCTGTTACTTCAATTATAATATTTCTATAATCCTTCCCCTCTTTAGAAGCTGTCAGATATGTGCTGACATTATAAAACCAGGTAGTATTGTCAAGCCTTTCCTTTATGCGTTTTAATATGCCTAATAATTCCGCCTCAGAATACTCCCTGCCGTTTTGCAACTCCCCGAGAAGTTCAGGATAGTCTGTGTGCTCGTGTAAGTGTTCCCCGTTACTTTAATCTTATCAATCAGTAGAGCTTGTAAAATTGAAAAAATAAGAATTCCGGTTAATGCAATCAATGCTCTTTTCATATAAAACTCAAATAAATAAATTACTTTATATAATAAAGTATATATAATATATAAAGCTCTTTATCATTTGTCAAGTATTTTTGAAAATATTTTTTCTATCGATCGATTTGGATATGTATGTTTTTAAAATACAACGTATTACAGTACGTTTGTTAAAAAGGAAGATTCACTGTAGCCGAAACATTTATGAAATAAGGGCAGTTCTAAAAACTCAATAAAAGTCACCCTGAGCCCTTCGATACCTCAGGGCAGGCTTTGACGAATGGGTAACAAGTTTTAAGGTAATTGTAACCATACTTCGTCAAGCCCAGTATGACGATTTTAGTAAAAAATGAGTTTTTAGAACTGCCCTTAATATAATTTGCCGATTACAAAAATATATGTTACACTGATTTAAGGGGGGTGGAAATGAAAAAAGCAGTTTTAAGAATTGTTATTGCTCTTATCATAATTATAGGCGTTTTATCAGTTGTGTCTCTATCATATTTTTTATAGATTCAAAAGCGAAATAAAAAAAATGTCGCCTTTGCCGACCCGGCTTATAACAGATGGGATTTATTCGGTAAAAACCGAATTTGTGAATTTTTATATTATTCAAGATGATAATAATTATATAGCTATAGACGCCGGGAATGACATTGAGGGCAGGCGGGCAGGAATTAAAAAAAATTAATATAGATATTCAAAAAGTAACAGACATTTTTTTGACGCATAGCCATTTTGATCATGTTGCGGCGATAAAACTTTTTAAAAATGCAAAAATATATATTTCAAGGCTTGAAGAATATAATAAAAATAATTCAAATAATATTCTCCTGGAAGATGATCAGTTAATTGAAATAAATAAATTAAAAATTAAGTGTATTCTTACTACTGGCCATATAAAAGGCTCGATGAGTTATTTGATAAACGGTAAATACCTGTTTATCGGCGATTCAATGAGTTTGAAAAATGGGCACGCCGAATTATTCAACAAGTTTTTTAATTCCAATTCAGAACTTCAAAAACAATCGATTAAAAAATTAAGTTTGATTCCAGATGTAAGTTTTATTTTTACCGCACATTATGGCTATTCGGATGATTTTAAAAGATGCTTTGAAAATTGGTAGCCGCTGGCGCTTTTTTCAAGACATAACAAATTCTTCACAATTTTAGAACTCCTAATATTTTGATAAAATATTTCGGAAATATCGAAATAATGAACTATGTATGTGCTGTTATTTCTTTTCTATTTATCCCGCCGGATTCGTCAAGTAGAGACCTTAAACCGGGGATTCGGAATTAATAAGGATGCCGTTATCCAGCTCAATATGACCGTTAAAGAGGCCTGAAGCAGGAATTTTATGAAAGAAGGTACCATAATGTTCCTGGTGAGATATTGAATGATAAAAAGGATATTTAGATGGATGATATATACGGCAAAACTGCTTCTGGAAGTTTTTCGAAAGAAAAGGATATCCCTATCCATCGTTTTACGTGATAATGCAATAATAACTAAGAAAAATGCCATGGTCTGAAGGCTGCTAGAAGAATTGTACAGCAATTTCCATAAAATTGTGTCTTGAGCATTGCTGACAAAAATTATAATCATGATTGTTGATATCAGATAAATTGGAACCCAGAGAAAGATATTCGGTTTAAAGCCGTTCTCGAACCATCTCTTCTTATAAGCATATATTCCAAGCAAAAAATAACAGAAATAAACCGGGATTTTGATTGTTTGGAATTCAATGATATATAGCCTTGTCCACTCATAACTTTTGACAAAGAGATTGATGGCAAAGCTTAAAACCGCAGTGGTGATAAATAAGCCGGTCAGGAGTGCGAAGGAAGGTTTTGACTGATTGATCCCCTGTTCCAGACTCTTTTTCCCCATAAAGGAGTAGTAAAAAATGGCGGCAATGAGAAAGAAAATCATCAGGATTCCCAGGAACCAGAAATGAAATTGTGAAAAATTCCTGTGCAGAAAAAAAGAACTTATTAAACTGATAAAATTACCGTCTTGTCCATCTGAGTAAGATGCCATTGCTTTTAATAGCGGGGCCAGGATCACCGATCCCGCTATAAGCGGAATTCCCAGCCGTAAAAGCTTTCCTTTTATGAAACCGGACCTGTTTTTGAGTAACGACTTCGGTATAAAAAATCCAGCCGTAAAGAACATCGGAGGCATAAGTACGCAACTGTCAAGTAAAAGAGCAATGATCCAGAAATTCTTATCAGGTCTCGGATACTGAATAATTTGGGGAAAAGAGGCGTCAAAAAGGCAATGGAAGCATGCAGAACAATCACGAGCAAAATGATAATTACTCTCAGACTGTCAAGAAAGTATAACCTTTTAGATTCAGACATATAAATTTCTCCTTTGATATTATCAATCATAAAATAAAAATAGATTTATTTTGGATATTTTCTACACTAATTGATTAATTATCCATTTCGAAGATGTTGTATAATTTCACCTAAACCCGGTCTTTTTCGATACATCAGTAAATAAACTCTGAAAACCTTGATCACAAGTGATAAACTTCCAATGATGGAAAATATCATAACGGCTATACTGATTGCCAGTTCCCGGAAGGGACTATCAGTTATGCCCAGCCTGAGCATTGTTTCACGGGGGCTGTTATGGGGAATAATGTCATAACAACCCAGATAGGATTTTTAGGAAAATATAATTGTAAGGATAAAAACCAGAGCGGTGCATAGCCGAGAAGAGTATAAATCAATGAAAGCTGCTGTCCTTCCCTTGCATTGGGACAAATGGCGCCGATTCCTAAAGACAGGATTGAAAATAAAAAGTAGCCGAGAATAAAATAAACTATTCCAAGAATAATGAAGTTTGCCGGAATCTCTATCTTTCCGATAAAGCCGCTGAATGAAGACAGAGTCAGATTTAATAACAATGGCGCTGAGATAAGCCAGACTAAAACCTGCACAAGTCCGGTGGCACCTAATGCCAGGACCTTTCCTATAATTAATTGCCGGATTGAAACAGAAGACAGCAATATCTCAATTAAACGGTTCTCTTTTTCTTCTCCCAATCCATGGATTAAGTAGCTTGAAATGAACATAAGGGAAAAGGCAAGTAAAAGGCTGAAATCCCGGGTATTATAATATTCCCGATTCCGCTTTGTTTTATGTCGGCAATTCCGGTTTTTGCCAGGCGGGTAACTTTGAAGTTCAATGGAGATTCTATAAGGTTAACAATATCAGGGGATATTTTACCGGCCAGGAGATTGCCTGTGATGAAATTCTTAATTAAAGCTCTCACTTCAGGAGGAGTATCAATCTCTTTCTCGAGAGTAAATCTGTGAATAATTCCGTCCTTTAGATAATCTGCAGGTACGATAAAATATTCCGAAACATCATTTTTGATGAGGGCTTGAACTGCTTCATCCCTATTATTAAAAGAAACCAGCTTTATGTTTCCCTGAGCGGTAAAGCTATTGAATTTTCCGGTTTCATCAACATATCCGACTGTTTTTATTTCTATTACCGGAGGTTTTGTTAAGGCTGATATGAGCTGTCCGAATCCAATACTTAACAGCACCAATAGAGGTACGGTAAGGGTCATAATAATGAACCCGGTTCTTTTTATTGTATATAGAAATTCATGTTTGAAAATCAGATATGTTTTATTCATCGTATTTACCTGCCATCTTTAGAAATATTTCATTAAGTGAAAGAGATGCCGTTTCAAATCGGTTGATTTTTATTCCACGATTTAACAAATTTTGAAGAATGAATTGAGGAGTTGTATCTTTATTAAGAATCAGCTCATAAAAGCCTTTCTGCCGCCTTTTTTCTATAACTCCCGGGATTTCTCCCGCTTCTCCATCAATATCCACTATGACCGAATGGTTTTTATATCCCGATTTGATTTCTTTCAGATCCCCATAAAGGACAGCTTGCCCATTGTTTATCATAAGTATCCGGTCACAAAGCTCCTCAATATCATTCATCTGATGTGTACTCAGAATTATAGATTTGCCCTGATCTCTCAGACTGTCCAGCATTTTCTTAAGTAAATCGGTGTTTACAGGGTCGAGGCCTGAAAAGGGCTCATCAAGAATTATCAATTCCGGATTATGGATAATGGTAACTATTAATTGGATCATCTGCCCCATGCCTTTGCTCATTTCCTCTATCTTCATTTTTTTGTTTGAAAGCATACCGGTTTGTCTGAGCAGAATATCAGCTTTTTTTTCAGCCGAATGCCTGTCCATACCCTTAAGGGAAGCGAGGTAAATAATAAGATCGATTGCAGTCATTTTTTTGTATAATCCTCTTTCCTCCGGCAGATAACCGATTCTGTTTTTGGTGTTTTCATTCATAATATTGCCGAAAATTTTCACACTTCCCGAGTCAGGCCTGATGAAATCGAGTATCAGCTTGATGGTTGTGCTTTTACCCGCGCCGTTAGGACCGATAAGGCCTAATATTTCACCAGTCAAAACGCTAAATGATATATCCCTGACTGCCTGTTTGCCTGAATAGGATTTTACAATGTGATTGACTTCAACTGCCGCCATATCAAAACTCCAATAAATTAAAATGCATCACAACTCAGTATTCAATATCAGGTATAGAAAAACTTAAAGAAAACAATAATATTAAGAATCCATTCGCTGATATTCGGGTATGCCTGGCGGATAAATTCTTTGATTTGAACCGATGTATTCGCTGAAACATTTAGAATATATTTCCCCGCCGTATGTCCTCCCATAGCGACCATACCATTGGCAAAGCCGCCGCCGGAAATAATACCGAAGGAAAAACCTCCAAAAGCAATGAGCCCAAAGACAATTCCGCCGGCTGCCAGTAATCCTGCGGCAACACCTCCCAGAGCTATTATCCCGCCGCAAAACCGCCGAAGGCGATGACACCGCTGCTAAAGGAACCGATAGCGACCAGACCAACGGGAAACATTCCGATACATAAGCCTCCGAAGCAGAATCTACCGACTGCGATTACACCGATCGCCCGGTTGCCTATGGCAATAACACCTCTGGCTGTGCCGGGTTTGGCGTTAAGATGACGGCGAAATTTAATATGAATAAGCGGCAGCCCGAATACAAGCACCTTACTTCTGTATTCGAAATAATCAGCCAGAAGTTTGCTGACTTTGAGACGTTCCCGGACAAGACGTTTTATAACATCGTTTTTATTCTCATAAACGGAATCCATGAATCACCGGCCACCTCGGCCGGATTACCCATTTTATTGAGTACGGCATCTATGCTTTGATTTATCGAAGCTTCCGTAATATGCAAACGCAAATCCTGTGCTATCCGCTTTTTAAGCTTATCATCTACAACCAGGCCATCGGTTACATTATTTATAAAACTTTCAATCTTATTGTCCATTTTTAGGTTCCTCCTCCAGGATTAGGTTAATTCCATTAATTAACCCATGAAGTTCGGAAACCAGCCTGCAGGATTCGTTATTCCTTTTTGGGTAATCTGGTAGTATTTTCTGGGCACGGGACGCTTTTCAATACCTCCGCGTTCCGGTTCTTCCCACAGGCTTGTCATAAACCCGGCATCCTCAAGTCGGTATAAAACCGGATAAAAAGTACCCTCCTTCATCTTAAAAACCCTTTGCTTTTACCGTCAAGTTCCTGAAGGAGTTGGTAACCGTACATCTTTTCCCGGCTTAAAACTTTTAAAATTAGGGACCTCAATAACACCTTTTTTAAGCTGACTGTTTGAATCACCCATTAAAACACCTTTTACAACAATATACTTAGTAATACTAAGTATATTGTATAATAAATTATTAAACCTGTCAATAGTTTTATAAAATATTTTTTAGGTTTGTAATTATTTTCAATTTTCAGGAAAACGATGAAATGTTATAATTGCTGTGAAATAAGAATATTAAAGGAATGAAAGTGGTTTAAAATAGGCTTATTGCTTAGGATATAATCTTTCTTCAACTTTGCTCAATATTCCCGGAACGATTGAGCCAAGAATGATAGCCAGCATTGATTCAATAATTTTATTTTTTGGGTAAGGCAGGGCCAGTAAAATTGAAAATATAACTAAAATTACACCGCCCAATTTAAAGCTCCACCTGTCAACCAGTGTGCCATGAATAAAAAGCCTGAGGAAAGAAAGAAAAATACCAATACGATGCCCGTACTTGATGAATAGAGTTTAGATATGTTTGGAAACAGCCACCCGGCAATCAACATAACGGTTAAAGTAAAGAGCCACATATAATTTATGGAATTTTTCCACATAATTATATACCCTGATTTTATACGGTGCAGTTTTATGTATGTGAACTGGAAAAAAGCCCCGATAAATATTGCCGCAACAGATACCCAGAATGAATTGAGAATAAATATTTGAAAAAACTGACTTGCCAGGATGATGCATCCCCAGATAATAAATAAATCGCCCCCCGAATAATTATTCCGTTCCTTTCTTTTATCAATCAACTTCTGGAGTTTTTCCATTGTATCATTCATTATCCTGCTCCTTTTTTGCCAATACTTTTTTAAAGCTGTCTATTTTATTTATGTATAATGACAGGCGGTCGAGCCCAAGTTTTGTTATTTTGTAAGAAGTTTTAGCTTTTTTCCCAACAAATTCTTTTTTTGTTGTTAAGTACTCGGCTTCTTCCAATTTTGATAGATTTACGCTCAAATTTCCATCACTTGCTTCAAGTTCTGATTTTAAAAAGTTGAAATCGACCTCTTCATACATTGCGAGCAGCGTCATGATAAAAAACCGGATTTCGGCAGTTAAGAGGCTGTCAAGATTGTAATTTGAGGCAATCTGCCTTTCAGTTCCTTTTTTCTTTATACTTACTCCAGATACCAGGAACTATTAAGCCGCAAACAACAGATAAAGGATAGAAGATGAACCATAAATCCAGAAATTTCATTATCAATACAGAAGAAATGAGAAAAACAAACCCCCCGATCTTCATACTTATTTGATTTACTATTATTCCGGAAGCAAACATCCCTATGGAAAGCCACAATGAAATCAGGGGAAATATGCTCCATGGATCGTATTTTTTCATTAGGAATGGAAAAACAAAAAAAATAAAAGGCAGTAAAACTATCATATAAATCCATAATTCATTGATTTTATTACTCATAAAAAAGCTTTAACATACGGCTTTACAAATTCAAGGAAGTTTATATAAATAATTTGAGTAAGAATACCTGTTATCAACATAAATATCCAGACAAGAATTGAATTAATTAAAAAGTTAAAAACCGTAAAAGCTATTATATTTAAAATTCCCCACATTGCAAATATTTCACCGCCTGCAACCTTTTCCAATGATTTTCTTTTTTCAACCAGTTTTTTAAGCTTTTCAACCGTCTCTTCTTGATATGATAATTCTCCTTTTACCGATCACTTTATATTACAAAGTTATTTATTAAAAATCAAGATTTAAAACATTTATTTTAAAAATTTATTCTTAAAGTTTGCTTTTTGAATATTATTTTTTTATATTAAATATATCTAAGTAGTGTTTGGAAAATAATAATATCTATTCAAAGGCATAATTAAAGAATCCTTAAGGTCATTGCAAGTTAAGCTTTCTATTTAACTTTGCATGAAGCAATCCTGACTGCTTAGGAGAAGGTAAGTAAGAAGAATTATAAAACCAATTTCTATTCCACTAAGCAGCTGCTTTGTTTACCTCAACAGGGGATTAATATGAAAAGATTAATAAATGCTTTTTTATCAGTATTTCTATTTATTTCAGTCTGTTATTCCGAAACAAATAGTATTTCCAAGCCATTTTCTCTAACAATTCTGCATGTCAATGATACACATGCCCACCTTGATCCGACCCGGTTGAATCTTAAAATTTTAACTAACGAGACTGATTTGACAAGAGTCGAGGCCGGTGGATTTGCAAAAATAGTCTCCGAAATAAAGGCGGTACGTGAAAAAGAAAAAAACATCTTATTACTGCACGCGGGAGATGTTTTTACAGGGACTCTATATTTTACTCAAAGCGAGGGGATGGCCGATCTCGAGTTAATGAAATTGATGGGTTTTGATGCACATGGTCCTTGGCAATCATGAGTTTGATAAAGGGGTTAATGTAATTGCCAGGTTCATAGATAAGGCCGGGGAAGATATACCTGTTCTCGGTGCGAACATTGATTTTTCCGGAGAGCCGTCAATTAAAACGGTAAAGCCATATATAATAAAAACAATAAATGGTGAAAAAATAGGTATAATAGGACTCACTACACCCGATACGACAAATATCTCCAGCCCCGGTGAAAATGTTCGATTTTTCGACCCAATCGATGTTGCCAGCGCTAACGTCAAAATACTTACTTCACTTGGCATTAACAAGATTATCGTTTTAAGCCATATCAGTTATGAAAATGACATCAAGTTAGCCCGGGCCGTAAAAGGGATTGATATTATTGTCGGTGGACATTCTCATACCCTTCTCGGGGATTTTTCCTCACTCGGTTTGACTCCACAAGGGGATTACCCGACTGTAATTACCAACGGTGATCCTGTACTAATCGTTCAGGCATGGGAATGGGGTAAAGTATTCGGCAGGCTGGATGTTAATTTC
>CAWEAK010000026.1:0-21808 GCA_963806975.1 uncultured Spirochaetota bacterium | reverse complement strand
TTATTATAAAATGTAAAAGATTTAAATTCCAGCAATTTGTTTATTCATTAAATAATCAGAACAATGATTTGACAGAATAATATAGAGGAAATAAAATATTAAAATCGAAGGAGAAGGTTGAATTATGAAGGCTTATGAGGTAAATAATAATGAGATATGTATTGGTGGAATATCGGCAGCGAATCTGATATCTAAATTCGGAAGTCCTCTGTATGTCTATAATGAATCTGTAATTAAGGAAAGATATAGGAGTCTTTACAGGGCTATTCCTTATGAAAAAAAAAGGATTCATTATGCAATGAAGGCAAACAGCAATATCCGTATTTTAGAAGTTTTGAATAAAGAAGGCTGTTTCATAGATGCCGTTTCAAAAGAAGAGATTATGATCGCATTGAAAGCCGGCTTTTCATCTGATAGGATTTTGTTTACCGGAATAAATCTCAGTCTTGAAGACATGGATTTTGCGGTCAAAAACAACGTCCGTTTGAATATCGGTTCTATCGGCAATCTGAAAACATTCGGTGAACATTTTCCTGGATCTTCCATTTCCATTAGAGTAAACCCGGATATGGGCGCCGGACATCACGATCATGTCGTAACCGGAGGGATTAAGAGTAAATTCGGAATTTTTTATGGGAAAGGTTATTACCAGGATATTGAAAAAGCAATGGCTATTTTAAAACAATCCAATATAAAACTTTCCGGGCTTCATGCCCATATCGGCTCGGGCATATTGGATGAAGGAAAGTTTATTGAGCTTATGAGTGTGATTTTAAATCTGGCTAAAGACTTTTCAGATATTGAATTCATAGATTTTGGCGGCGGATTGGGTGTGCCTTACCGTCCCGAAGAAAATGATTTTGATTTTGATGAATTTGGAAAGAACACTACAGTTCTTCTTGATAGATTTTTTCAAAATTATAAAGGCAGGCCTTATATCGCTTTTGAACCCGGAAGGTATTTAACCGCCGAATCCGGTATATTACTTGTAACTATACTTGACATAAAAAGCAATCCAAAATATACATTTGCCGGTGTTGATTCGGGTTTCAACCACCTTATCCGGCCTATGGCATACGGCAGCTATCATCCGGTCGTTAATGCATCCAAATTTGATGGGAAAAAGAAAGACATCGTGGTAGCCGGTTATCTTTGCGAAAGCGGGGATGTTTTTACAAGGTCTGAAAAAGGAATGGAAGTACAGCCTGTTTCCGATCCTGAAGCAGGCGATATTCTTGCTATACTGAATACTGGGGCTTATGGATTTGCTATGTCGTCAAATTATAATTCAAGACCAAGGCCTGCAGAGGTTTTAGTATTTGAGGGTAATGCAAAATTGATAAGAAGAAGGGAAACCCTCGATGATTTATTATTAACTCAGATTTAAAAAATGCTGAAGAAATTGATGGCAGGACGGTTTACTTAAAGTAATTGTTAAATATTATTGAATTTTCTTCTAATATAGGATAATATTATCGTTGTTTATTATTTTTCTGCCGCAAAAGGAGGCAATTATGTTTAAGCACTTGAAATTGAAAACCAAGCTGATTCTGGGTATCGGTATTGTGGCAGTTCTGACTCTTGGGGGAATTGGTGTAACAGGCTCTTTATTAACCAATTCTATAATAAATAATTTATTAAAAAGTGAATTATCGGGAAAATTAACCGATGTCTATTCATTAATTGAGACTTATATCGATTCGAGCGTTAAAAATCATTTAAGTACAAGTGCAGGCGATGCAAAAAAAATAATAGAATATTATTATAATATGTATAAGACAGGGAAAATGAAGGAAAAAGAAGCGTTAAGCAAAGTCAAAGAATTTATTTTGGATGCAAAATATGGAAAGATAGGTGAAACAGGGTATCTTACAATTTTTGACAGCAATGGCCGGGTTATAATACATCCGAAATACGCCGAAGGAGAAGATTTAAGCAAATTCGACTTTATTAAAAAGGGCTGTGAAATGAAATCGGGATATCTCGAATATCCCTGGAAAAATCCCGATGAAAAAGTAGAGAGAATGAAGGCGGTCGGCCTTGATTATTTTGAAAAATGGGACATGGTGATATGGGCCACAGCTTATAAATCTGAATTTAAAGATCTGCTCGATATAAAATCGTTACGAGAAAAAATTCTGGCTATAAAGATTGGCGAAACCGGATACCCCTTTATAATTGACGGCAAAGGCGTTTTGATTGTGCATCCAACATCCGAGGGACAGGATATCTCGAACCTTCCGCATATAAAGAAAATGATGGAAACAAAAAATGGTGTTATTACATATAAACAGGAAACAGAAGGTAAGAAAAAGGGTTTTTATAAAATTGTATATTACAAATATATGGAGGCAATGGACTGGATTATAACAGCGGGCTCTTATACTGATGAATTCAGCAGTTCAATTCAAGGTATTGGATTAAAACTTGGGATAATTCTCTTTGCCGCACTCTTAATTATTATTATTTTTTCTGTATTTTTTGCGAACTATATAGTCAAAGGTTTATATATGATTCAGATAAAATTGAGCAATATCGCTTCCGGATCAGAAAAAGCCGATCTGACAAAAAGGCTGGAATTTAAAATTAACGACGAAATCGGTAATATTGGTAAAGTAGTAAACGAACTGCTGGAAAAGCTTAATGTTGATATTATGGAAGTTGAAAAAATTTCTAATAAGCTTAAATCTTCTTCTGATAAATCGAATGAAATAGTCAGCAAATCCTCTCACAACCTTACCGCCATAAAGGAAAGCATCGGGAGCATTGATAATCAGATAGAAAATTCAACATCCGGCATAGAAGAATTAACCGCGACACTTGAAGAAATGTCGAGGAATATCGACAGCATAATGAATAACATGGTGAGACAGGCTTCTGCAGTGGAAGAAGAAGCAAGTTCGATAGAAGAAATGGTGAGGAATATTGATAACACCGCATCAATGTCGAAAAAAACCCAGGGATCTCTCAAATAACTTAAACAATGTCGCGAATGAGGGGGGAACAGCAGTAAAGAACTCTATACAATCCATTAAGGAAGTAGCCGAGTATTCACAGCAGATTATGAAGCTTCTTGGATTGATTTCCAATATTGCAAAACAGACAAATCTGCTCGCTATGAATGCGGCAATTGAGGCGGCGCATGCAGGAGAAGCCGGCAAGGGATTTGCAATCGTTGCGGATGAAATAAGAAGGCTTTCAGAGGATACAAATAAAAACGCAAAAGATATAGGCGATGTTGTAGGAACAATCGTTTCAAGGATTGATGATTCGGTAAAGCTTGCCGAGAAGGCAGGGCTTGGGCTTGATATGATTACAACTTTTTCCGGACAGAATGTGCAGGTTATACAGCAATTATCCATAGCAATGGCGGAGCAGAATAATGGAGCCAAGGAAATACTAAAAGCTACCCAGGATATGGTTAAGATTACAGATGAAGTTAAAGTATCTATGAGTGAACAGAAAAGGGCGACTGATGAATTTAACAGCGCTTTAATAGAATTGAGGAATCAGTCGATTGACAACAAGGAAAGTATTAAAAAGCATATAGTAAATCTGAATGAATTGATTTTATCGCTTGATGAGATGAATAAAATAATAGTAGAAAACCTTAAACAGGCAAATTTACTTCAAAATGTTGTAACCAGATTTGTTCTTGAGGATAAAAAAGAAGAACAAACAGGATTGAAGCTTGTCGAATGAAATATAATAAGCTGAATATTTCTTATGAAAGTAAATACCTGAATGAACTCAGGGAGCTCGGGAAATGAGGCTCTGTATGGTTTCCGGCTCCTGGCCGCCGGCTGTCTGCGGAGTTGCGGACGCAATGAGGATTTATTCCGGGTTGTTTACAGAGAACGGAGCAAATTCTTTCAATATAATTACAACCAAGTCCTATAATAAATATAAGAATGAAAATCCAAATCTCAATGTTTACGATATTGTAAAAAAATGGGGTTTTAGAGATTTATATAATATTCTTAAAACTATCAGGCTGGCCTGTCCCGATATAATTCATATACAATATCCAACGAAGGAATATAAAAAGCATATTCTTATTAATTTCCTTCCCATTATTTTGAGGATGCTCGGCAAAAAAATAGTAATAACCATACATGAATATTCTTTCAATTTAACATTTAAAGGCAGAATACGGTTGTGGCCGTCTATTCTTGGGGCTCACTGCGTGCTTGTTTCTGACCCGGCTTATATCGTTGATATCCGAAAAATCTTTAAGAATAAACGGATAGAAGTCCTGCCAATCGCATCGAATATACCGGCTTCAAATTTAAATCAGATTCAAAAAGCTGAATTTAAAAAGGTCTTGATAGGAAACACTGATAATGTCCTGATCGGCTTTTTCGGATTTGTAAACAGGAATAAAATCATACTTCCCCTTTTTGATATTATTAAAGTTTTAAATCAGAAGCTCGGCATTACGGCTAAACTCCTCATAATCGGAGCAACTGACAGGGACAAAGACGGTTTTGATTTAAAAAAAGAAATAGAAAAATCCGGTATTCAGGAGAGATGTATTATTACAGGTTATGTTGACGATGTTAAAGCCGCCGATTATTTGAGCATTGTTGATTTTGGCGTTTTACTCTACGAAAGCGGGGTTTCACCTAGAAATGCCACATTTCTAGCGGCAAGAAGCCAGAATATTAAAATTATCACCACATATAATCCCGGATACTCTCCCGATTCGGAAAGTATTTTTGTTGTTAATAACGATGAAATGCTTGTGGAAAATATCTGCAGGATAATTATTGAAAACAAAAATAAAAAACTTTCAGCCGCCGGAGAAGATTTTTATAAATCCGGTTGGAGTAATTTCTTGAAAAAGCACATTGATGTTTATGCCAGCCTTTGCGAAAGGAGCTGAATGTGGCGCAGTTAAATTCCGGATATCTCAATCAGAATAAGCTCAAAATAATCCTTCTTCAAATTATCGACTTTTTATTATATATTTTCCCGAAGCAGAAAAGACCTTTCCCTATGAAAATAAATAAAATCTTACTGATTAAACCGGATCATCTCGGTGATATGCTTCTTTTAACATCTGTTCTGCCGTTGATAAAAAAAAGGTTTCCCGGCGCAGTTATTGACATTGCTGCAAATAAATGGAATGCTTCAATTATTGAAAACAATCCTTATATAAGAAAAGTTTATCTTGTGAATTCTTTTAAAATGAATAGGGATAATTATAATTTTATTATGAAAATCCTGAGATTCATGAATAGTTATTTTAAAACAATGTTTGAGTTAAGACGTGAAAAGTATGATATCTGCCTGATTATGCGGTCTTATGGAGGAAATCTTATCAGCCTTGCCCGCCTTGGTGGCTGCCTGTATATTATCGGGCATAAAACGGGAGGGCTTGGTGCCTTGCTTGACCTAGCTGTTGAATGGGAGCCGGGAATTCATGAGACCGGGCATTTCCTTGAGGTATTGAAACCGCTCGGCATTACATCGGAAACAAAGGAATTAATATATGAAATTTATCCGGCGCTTAAATCAGTAGAAAAAATCGATAGATTTATGAAGGATAATTTCAGGACGGATGAAAAAATCGCCTTTATTCACCCCGGCGCCGGGGATATGAGAAAAAGTCTTACATTGGAGAACTGGAAATCAATTATCGCTTTAATCGAAAAAAAAGGCTTCAGTATTGTAATCACAGGCTCTACCGGGGAAAAAGATATCGCTCAAAAGATTGCGCCGTCGGGAGCTAAAATATTCTGCGGCATATTTACTATTCAGGAACTGGCTCTTTTTTTTAAGAAAGCAGCCTTATTAGTAACCGTGGATTCGCTGTCCGCGCATCTTGCCGTATGGAGCGGGACAAAAACAGCAGTCTTTTTCAGCGGAATTAACAATAAAAAACAGTGGGAACCGTTGGGAATAGAAACCCCTCGGAATAATGTTATTCTTATCGACAGAGAATGCAAAAAGGCTCCCTGCTTTAAGGGATGTGGCCGGATGGAATGTCTGGAAGCGGATTTGATGGAATTTGATAAGTTTATATCTCAGTAATTTATACCTCACTGTAATAAGAATCAAATGGATAAATAAAAATCTTCAGTTTAAAACGGAATTTTTCATTAAGAGCTTCAGTTTCTGTAATAAAATTCTTCCAGTAGGAATCATATTCCTTCTTATTGAAAAATATTCTCTCATAATCACTTAGAACATATTCGTCCATTTTTTCCCTTATATCAGCCCAGTTTCCTAATTTTATATTGTATCCTTCAAAGTAGATTTTACTAACCTTTCCATCAAGACTTTCAAAAATTTCTTTTACATCAGTGAGATAGGGAAAAACAGGGCTTATATATACGATGAGATTTATTCTGCTTTTATTGATCGACTCAATCGTACCAATCTTTTCTTTTCGTAATGATCCATTATTGAAATCTTGGTTCTCGAAGTATTTCATTACAATCTCGGAATTGAATGTAAAATAGATTGTGTTTTTGTCAGAATAACCGAAAAGATCGAGATGCCTAGATATAAGGTTCATTTTTGTAAGGACGGTAACTGGAATATTATATTTTTTCAGAATTTCAAGTACCGTACAGGTAATCCCGTATTTTTCCTCAACAGGCTGAAACGCCTCGGTTGTTGAACCTATTAGGATTCTACCGATTTTTTTATTTTGAGATTGAGAGAGTTCTTTTTCCAGAAGGCCTGGAAGGTTTTGTTTGACATAAACGAAATCACCCCATTCCTTATTAATTTTACGGATTCCCTTATTTGACCTGGAATAGCAGTATGTACAGCCGACGGAACAGCCTTTATAAGGATTGATCACAAAATCTGCAAGATCGATATTTGTCGGTGAAAGGGCGCGCTCGGTGTTTATTGGGATAATTTCCATGGTTTTTTCTCTCACAAAAGTATTCCGCCCGATGTGGTGGGTAACGCGTGACGGATATTCCAACATTTTAAAAAACTGGGCTAAACTTGGCTCATCCAATTCCGGCCAATGAAGATTATCTGATTTGTCCCATTCAATATGATAAATAGTCTTTAATGTGGCATTTATAAACCATGGATAATTCTCTTTATCAAGAAAATATTCTTTCCATCTACATCTATGCAAATACCAAAGGAACTTATCTGGACAACTTCAACTCCTGAAGTGGCGATTCCATCCTGCGCAGATTTCCTCCTTATTTTTTCTACAGTATCTAAAATCAAACAGGACTTATTTTTTTATCATTATTTCAAATGTTAGTGTAATTCATTTTAAGAATCTGCTGGTTTTTAACTTGCTTATCATCTATTTTTTTCCTCGTTTAACCTTGTTTAAAATAATTATATAAGTTTAAATATTCAAAGTATTTTCGTCAATTTCTGGAAAAAAGGAAGAAAGGTATTCTAAACTTTCCAGGGGATTTCTGACGAATTATTTCGTAAAATAATAATTCAATGTATAATCAATTATACTCAGCTAAGGAGAAAATTGATGCTCAGACCGAATTACAATATCAATGAAATCCGTTCAAGATTGAAATCAATGCTTACGAAAAAAAGGTATTTACATACCCTGGGAACTGAGGAAACAGCTCTCAGGCTTGGGAAAATATATTATCACGATTATGACAGGCTGAGCATCGCGGCTCTTCTTCACGATGTTGGAAAATCTTTAAACTATGAAAAGCAGCTTGAATATATAGAAAGCCGCCGGATTTTATTAAGTCCCGACGACATCAAGGCAAAAGGAACAATCCATGCAAAAGTCGGAAGAGTTATCGCAGAGGCCGAGTTTGGGATAAAAGACCCTGAAATCCTTGACGCAATAGCATACCATCCTACTGGTAATGGAAATATGACAATGCTTCAGAAGATAGTTTTTGCATCCGATTATCTGGATCCAAACCGTGGTTATAAGGAAAATAAAAATATTTTCGAACTTATTGAAAATGATTTTGAGAAGGGAATTTTACAAATACTCAAATTGAAAATTATATATATTTTACAAAAAAACGAGCATCTCCACCCGCTTTCGATAGAATTTTATAATAAACAGCTTGAGCTGTCCTTCAGAAAGGTTAATGGATAGAAAGTCTTTTCATCTTCTGCGACAAGGTATTTCTGTGAATTCCCAGGATTTTTGCGGCTTCGGATATATTCCAGCGTGATTGATCTAGGGCATTCACAATCTGTGATTTTTCCATTTCATTCAAGTCAAGATTTGTTATCACAACATGATCTTTTTTTGCATAATCCATAATAGCTGACGTGACAACACCGGATAAAGAGGAGATGATATTTTCAGGAATATCGTCAATAGAGATTTTTCTGTCATAAGTCATTATAATGGCATGGTGAATAGCGTTTTCAAGCTGCCTGACATTCCCTGACCAGCCGAAAGAAAGTAATATTTTAACGGCATTTTCATCCATAGAATCAATCTGCGTATTTTCCACTTTTTTATATGCCTTAATAAAATGATCTATTAATAAGGGAATATCCTCTTTTCTCTCCCTTAGAGCCGGCAGGTGAAGGTAAATCACATTTAAACGGTAATAAAGGTCTTCACGGAATCTTCCCTTTGTGGTATGCTGCCATAAATCCCTGTTGGTTGCCGAAACAATGCGAACATCAATAGGAATATTTTCAAGGCCGCCGACCCTTGTAATAACCTTATCCTCAATTACGCGGAGCATTTTTGACTGAAGAGAAAGTGACATTTCGCTTATTTCATCAAGAAATATCGTACCTGTGTTGGCGAGCTCAAACTTCCCGATTTTTCTTTTAGTCGCACCCGTAAAAGCGCCCCTCTCATATCCGAAAAGCTCGCTTTCAAGAAGGTTTTCCGGTATTTCGGCGCAGTTCAGTTTTACCATCGGCCCGCCATTCCTGGGGCTGAGGCTGTGAACGGCCTGGGCGAAAAGATCTTTTCCCGTTCCGCTCTCTCCTTCAATTAAAACATTTGCATAACTTTTCGCGGCTTTCTGCAGTTTCATGAAGGCCTGAATTATTTTTTGCGATTGTCCGATTATTCCAAATTGCCTCATCTGACGTATCAAGTCAAGGTAATTGGGATCGGATTTTTCAATAAAACTCTCGAGGCCTTTAACAAAATCCATTCCCTTCTCCATTTATTTATATTCAAGAAAATCACTTTTTAATTCATCATAGTATTTACCTGCTTTAGCCTTGATATCACTGTCAAAATCCCCGTTAATGATAGAATCAAATATATCCTTAGCAGAATAAACATCCGGAATGTATTGATAAATCCTAGCTATGCTGATCATCGAGTCGCCATAAAACCTTTTGTCATTAGCCAAAGCTTTTGTACCTGCAAGGAGAGTTTCTATCATAGTCTTTTCTACAGTTCCCATCTCCAGAATAAGGCTTTCCAATTCCAGGATAGAAGCCTTTTTAGTCTCATTATCGCCTGAAATGGCATTCAGATAGTTCCTCAGCGAGTCTTTATAGTTTTTTCTTGCCCTTTGAAGCCTTGCCTGATAGAGCGATTTTTTCACCGCACTGCCGATTTGATTTACATTATCCTGAGCTGCGGTATAGCTCCTCTGCTCTATAAGAATATCAACTATTTTATAGCGGATAGTTTCTTTATCATTGTTTGAAACATCCTGTGAATCGAGCATCTTTTTCAATTCCTGCACTGCTTCGGTGGGAGAAAGCCCGGAAATTGAGGCATCTACCATTGGAGAAAATGCAGAAGTATTTGAAGAAGCAGCCTCAATAGTCTGATTGGAAGGTTGAATATTATTAGTCATTAAATTTGTTGTAAGAACAGGCTTAACAGCTTGAGTTAAAACAAGCTGTGCCTTAATATAATAATAAATATTTTTATCAAGGGCTCCGCCAGTATCATAACTTTGAAATTGTATCTTACTGTCAGAATTTCCATTGTGGAAGAGAAAAATACCTTTATCCTTATTGGATTTGTCGCTGAGATATTTAGCGCTCCCCTGAACCGATTTTAATATAATGAAAGAGTTTTCCTGTGAAAGATTGATTGAAAAATCCTGGTTTTCCGGAATCTGAAGCTGTTTACTTACTTCGGAAATTCTTTTTTTTGACGGATTTTCATACACGGCATTGTTTGTAATTTCCTTATCCGGTTTCTTTTTAGGGCCTTCTTTTTTCTTTATACTCAATCCGCTTTCGCTCAAAATCTGTTCAAGTGAAATAATAGAAGCCTTATTAATATTTTTCAAATAGATCAGGTGTTCCTGGGTAAATGAAGTGAGAATAATCAATGGAAATAAAACTATAACTTTTTTAACCTTGCTGAAGACCAGTGATACTTTTTTCATAACCTTTCCGATTTATTCTTTATCAGGCTTATCCGGATAATATTTTATCTAAAAAAAGCCTTGCTATTTCCGGATCAAACTGTCTGCCGATATTATTTTCAATTTCCAGAACAGCTTCCTTTTTTGTCTTTTCTTCTTTAAACTCTGAACTTGTCGTCATAGCCACATAAGAATTTGTTACATTAGCTATTCTCGCCGCAATGGGAATATCTTCTCCCTTAAGTCCTACTGGATAACCACTGCCGTCAAACCTTTCGTGGTGATAATAGATAAAATCTAGAATATCCTGACTGATATTTAGAATCGGTGAGACAATATTTCTTCCGAGAATCGGATGATTTTTAACAATCTCAAATTCTTCTTTTGTCAATATTGAAGGTTTTAATAGAACATTGTCCGGAATTCCAATCTTACCAATATCGTGAAGCTTTGCGCCGATTTTTATATTTTCAATTTTTTCCTCATCAAAATTCATTAACCTTGCCAATTTTTCAGCTAAATTTGCAACATTATTAGAATGTTCCATGGTAGTTTTACTCTTGGCTTCCAGAAGATTCAGTATTACACTGAGGGTTTCAAAAAATGAACCCCGCAGGTCTGCTGTAACTTCTTTAATCTTATTTTCCAGGGAAGACACATAGTTCTTCCTTTCCTCAAGCAGTTTCAGCCGGTCTATTACCCTGTTAACTGCAAACATAATCTCATCCATCGAGAATGGCTTTAATATATAATCATAAGCCCCACCCCGGATGGCTTCCCTCACCAGATCGATGTTGCTGTAAGCTGAAACCACTATGATATGAATATCATTGTTTATTTTTTTTAATTTCTTAATAAGATCTATCCCGGAAAGTCTCGGCATAAGTATATCGGTGATAACTATATCGATAGGATTATTTTCATATAAATATATAGCCCTTTCACCGTCGTTTGCAGTAAAGACGGCGCTTGTATTGGGATGGATTGCTAAAATATCTGTAATTATTTTTACAATTGGAAACTCATCGTCCGCAACCAAAAAACTATACTTCTTTTTATTGGCCATTACGCACTACTCCTTCTGAATTCGATATGGTTCGTTTAAACTCATTTAAAATGCAGCTTGGTATTAGCCGAACCCCGTTAATTAATATTTAAAAAAAACCAGGCATTTGCATAATCCTTCTGTATTTTTAAAGATACTTTCAGAAACTTCTGGCTGATATGATTGTATTTTAATTTCTGAAGGCATTTGGCTATTCTATAAGCATAATCGGCGCTATTCGAATAATTATTAACGGCATTTACATAATTCTCGAGAGCTTCCTGGAATTTATTTTGATAGTAATCGATTTCTCCCAGTTGAAAATAAGAAAGCGACTTGAAATAATTATTCTGCGACTCAGCTATGCCCTTTCGAAAATAGTTTTCTGCCTGTTTAATTTCTTCCAGGTTATAATATGCCATGCCGATAAAATAAAAATTATCCGCATACGGAACTATTCTATAACTCTGATCCAGATCAGCTATAGTTTCATTATACTTCCCGATCTTATAATTTGAGATGCCTCTTATTTTATAGCTGAATACCCAGAATTCTTCAGGAGTCGTACGGATGTCTGCAAGATTGGAAACGACCATGGAGTATTGCTGTGGGTCTTTTGCTTCAATAAACAATTCATAAGTTTTTGCCAAAAAAATATAATTATCCACATCCGGGAGATGTTCTTCAACGGTAAGATTTTTTAGTCTCTGTAAAAAATCCTGGTCTCCTTCAAAAGCCAGCCTCAGTACTATTCTGTAAAGTCTCTTTTGATAATAAATGTTCTTTTTATTTTTTATTTGATCAAGAAGATTAAAAGCATTTAAATATTCCCCCTTATCATACAATTCATCAAACCTATAATATTTCGAACATGAAGAAAAAGTTAAAATGCAAATCATAATAAATATTAAATTTTTAAGCATATTTCGGAAAAAACCGTCCCCTTTTTTAAATTCAATATTAAGAGCCGATCTATTGTCAGATAAATAGTTTTCAATTCCGATATACAGCGGGGAATAAAGTCCGTTCGAGTGTTTACCCTTACCTGTAATAATTGTAATTTTATTATAATTCTTCAATCTCGCTCTATCAATACTATCTATCAAAGCATCGATTGCTTTTCCAAGCTTAAAGCCATGCAGGTCTATTGTTTTTTCAAAAGCTTTCTTTGGGCGGAGAGGACGGCTATTTTTAACTCTATCTTTATTCACAACCGGTAAACTCAGCACCGCTTCCAGAAAATACTTATTTACCTCATCTTTCCGGTGATCTTCCGGCACTTTAAATATACCTCGCTATTTTTTAAATTCCAGAATGAAATACTATTCAAAAAAAAGGCGGATTTTGAGCGATGGCCTGCCGCTTTTAAAATAATGAATATCATCTATTAATTTAAATATATGGAGCCGACTTTAGATTCCGGTTGTAATAATGTTCCGCTTTGATCTTCGGGATAACTATGGCTTCAATATTGCTGATAGAAGCAACGGAAAGAAATAATACTGTTTTTGAGTATGATAAATCCTGAAAATCTATAATTACAATCGGGAAAAACTGTCTCACTTCATAAATGCAAGAGCTGCTGCTCCCAGTATCCCGGCCTGGTTTTCAAGCTTGGCCAGACAAATATCAGCAGCGCTGCAGGCCATAGGCACAGCGCTGAGATTTGAGTAAAATTTAACTTTATTTAATAAAAACTCCCCGGCTTTCGAAAGACCTCCGCCAAGAATACAGAGTTCAGGATTAAAAATACTTATTAAATTTGCTATTCCGATTCCGATATAACGGGTAGTTTCTTCAAAGATTTCAGAGGCTACAGGATCTCCGGATTTTGCTTCATCAGTTATCACTTTCGCATCTATTCTATCCGGATAATATTTTTCAATTGAGGTTTTTATGTTTCTTCCGATCAGAGCCTTAGCGCTCTTTATCATAGCCGAAGCCGAACCGTAAGTCTCCCAGCAGCCGAAGTTGCCGCAGCCGCATTGCTTCCCGTCCGGAATAATAGTCATATGTCCGATTTCACCGGCAGCGCCGCTAAAACCGCTGTAAATATCACCGTTAATAAATATTCCTCCTCCTATTCCTGTGCCCAGGGTTATAAGAATGAAGTTTTTCTTTCCCTTGCCAGCTCCGAAGATATATTCTCCCCTCGCCGCATTATTTGCATCATTGTCAACAAAGACCGGAATTTGAAAATCCTTTTCTATTTCTTTAGCCATAGGGTAATTTGTAAACACTCTTATGTTCGCAAAAATAGTTATTCTGCCGCTTTCCATAGCGATTCCCGGTATCCCAACACCTATAGCTTTTATTTCTTTATTTTTATTCTTTGAAATGATTTGATTTATTGATTTTTTGATATTATCCATAACTATTTCAGCAGAGTTTGCCTCAACTCCTGTGGGTATTTCACATGAGCCGGTTATATTCCCCCTTTCATCGATAAGCCCCGCTTTTATAGAAGTGCCGCCAAGATCAACACCGACGCAGTAAACCATAACTCCTCTCTTATTTTAAGATTTGTCCTATTCTTTCAATAACTTTTTCTCTATCCAGAGGCTTTACAATATAACCTTTAGCGCCAAGTTTTATCGCTTCTTTTACCGATTCGGCTGTTCCAATAGCTGTAACCATAATCACTACGGCATTCGGATCGATAGCCTTGATCTGTTTCAAGGCTTCCAGCCCGTCCATCTCAGGCATGGTAATATCAAGAGTAACAAGGTCAACATTCGGTTTGAGCTTTTTATATAATGCAATACCTTCTCTCCCATTTTCAGCGGTGCCGACAATTTCAAAATCTCTCGACATAAATATTTGGCTCAAATGTTTAATGATAAACTGAGAATCATCTATAATTACGACTTTAATATTGCCCCCGGAAATCTTCTTTCCTGTCGGAAGACCATTCTCATCAAATAAAATAGCCATAAAAAAGCCTCCTTCTTTATTCTTTAAAAGCTATATTGATCTCGACAATACCAATACCGGTATCAATCGGAATTATAAGTGCCTCAATATCACCGAATTCATAGATATTCAAATTCTCTCCGGTTATAATCGTAGGAGGAGTAAAATTAAATGCAAGCCTCTCTTTTTCAAGCTTGGTTACAGACCTTCCGGTTATCATATTAGCCAATTCTCCGATAGTACTTCTCGCCATTTCATTAAAAACATTAAATTCTTCCCCGTTTAATTTAGAGGCTATTTTCAATGCCGTATCTTCTGTCATATCAAATACAATTCTTCCTTTTATGTTGCCTATTACACCAATCACAACAGCAACCCCCTTCATTGACTCTCCAAGTCTTTTAAGGTAGAGCTGCCCTCTTTTAACAGTCGTCTGCAGAACCTCATTCAATATATCAAATGAAGCCTCGACAAATGGATTGATATACTCAATTCGCATATTCTTCCTCCACAATTATTTTGATGAAATAATGTACCTTAATAAATTATCTATATTAATAACCAGTATCTCTTTCTCACCTTCAAGAATAACTCCGCTGAACAAAATATTCTTCGACCATCTTTCTATATAGTTGCCCTTTCTGTAATTGTCTTCTGTTGCCGGAATGTTTTTATAAATACTGTCAATAAGAATTCCAAAGACATCCTTTTCTTTCTTTATCATAATAATAAATTTTCCTTCTTCATCTACAACATTTAAACCCTTCATAGGATCTTCCATACCAAGGGTTAGCTTAAGGCTGTAAGTTGGAAGGATGTTCCCGCGAAGGTTTAAAACACCCAGAAGCTTTTCATTTGTATTCGGTACCCTGTAAATCTTTCGTGCAAATATTATTTCCTGAATACTCATAACATCCATAGCGTATATGCTGTTTTCAAGATGGAATGCTACGGATTGAAAAATAACCCTGGCTTTTTTATCGATTTCAGCCGTCTCATCAATTTTTTTATTTAAAACTCTTTCTTCCAATTTTATATCCTCCTCACTCAATAGTATCTTTTAGCATTAAAGGATAATTATCCATTTCAATCCTATTTTATGGTTAATACCTATCAGGATCTGGTTTTAAAATACTGGCTGATAATCTGTGAGGTATCAATAATATAGCCAATATCCCCGTTTCCAATAATTGTTGCAGCCGAAATGCCAGGACTTTTTATAAGTTTTGTATTCAGGGATTTTATAACAATATCCTGTTCACCTATTACCTCGCTGACCAGAATCCCGATAAAACTATCGCCATATTTGGCTATAATACAGTATTCTTTAATATCTTGGCCGTCTTTAATATCCTCGTTATAAAAATATTTTTTCAAGGACATTACCGGAATGAATTTTTCCCTTAGCTCCAGAGTCAGCCTGCTATTTATTTCTTTCAATTCTTTTAAGTTGATAATAACAGTCTCTTCAACAGAAGCAACCGGTATGACGTAATGCATTCCATTTACAACAATCAAAAGTCCCTGAATAATCGCAAGGGTTAATGGAAGCCGGATAACAATCTTCGAACCCTTTCCTTTTACGGTAGCAACTCCAACGCTCCCTCCGATTTCCTCAATCTTCTTTTTTACAACGTCCATTCCTACACCGCGTCCCGACATATCCGTTACGATCTTTGCAGTCGAAAGCCCGGGAATAAAAATCAGCGCCAGAAGTTCTCTCTGAGAAAGTTTTTCAGCATTATCTCTTGATATTATTCCGGTTTCAACAGCCTTATTCTTTATTTCTTCAACATCAATTCCCTTTCCATCATCGGTAACTTCAATCACAATACTGTCGCCTTCATGAATTGCCTTTAATACGATTTTACCTGTTTCCTGTTTACCGGCGCTTTTTCTTTCAGAAGGAAGTTCAATTCCATGATCGATGGCGTTTCTCAATATGTGTATAAGGGGATCGAATATATCATCAACCATGCCTTTATCTATTTCTGTTTCAACTCCTTCAATTATAAGCTCGATCTTTTTGTCCAGCTTATCTGCCATGTCCCTGATCAATCTCGGAAACCTGGAAAACACCATTTGAATCGGTACCATTCTCATATTCATAACGTTTTCCTGCAGCGAAGAGGATATCCTGTTTAGTTTTTGAATGCTTTCCGAATAGATATCAAAGGATAAAAATAGATCATTTAATGCTTCGAGAAGAGATGCATTCTTCCTTTTAACCGTCTCAACATCTCCTGACAGATTTAGAATTGAAATACCGCTCATAAAATCTTTAAGATTTGTTTTAATCTCTGTGGATACTCTGTCAAACTCTGTGTTCAACTGAGTAAAACTCGCCTTGGTTATAACCATCTCGCCAAGAAGATTAATAAGATCATCAATCTTCCAGCTTTCGACACGTAGTGTTGCAATATTCCTTTTTTGAACTTCAATTTGATCGTTTTCATTTACATCTTTCTTTTCTGAATCCGGCTTTTTTATAGCCGATGCCTCGTTCTGCTTTGCAGTAACAGCCGAATCTGTCTGTCCTCCTGCCGGTTGATCAAAACTGATTTCCTTATTGTTTTTATTATCAATATTTCCTTGAACAGATTTCATTGAGGTATTTACGACATAATTTTCCAGATCTTTAAGTAAATCTGCAGTCAGTTCAATCATGACTAAATCGGAAACCATGTCTTTTAAATAAGTCTTTTGTTTTATAAATGCCTCATCTTTTTCGGTTGAAATAATAAAGGCCAGTTCTTTATAAAACTTTACTTCAAGCTCCTGGACAGTAGGATTGATCTTAACAATCTCAGAGATGTCGTTCAATAGAGCATAAATTTGAAAACCTGATACCTCTTTCATTTCATAATTTTCATCCAGAGCGTAATAGATTAAAAATACGCTTTTTCCTTTATTCATGAACTCATTAACAAGAGATAGATCATAATTTGTAATCTGAACTGCAGAAAATATTCTTTCTTTCCTTGATGTTTCTTCCATCTGTGATACTTTCTCAAAACTCATTTCAGGCTGGGAAATTTCTTTCACCGGAGTGGTTATACCAGCCGTATTTTTTAACTCAAGAAGATCTTTCTTTAAAATATCACTGCTGCCGTCAGAATATACCTGATCCTTTTCCCTACTGGAAAGCATCCTTTCCAATTCATCCCTGCACTTTAACAGGAGAGAAATATCTTCATACTTTAGAATGAGTTTCTTTTTTCGTATTAAATCAAGCACATCCTCCATTCCATGGGTCAGTTCCTGAATTTCATTAAATCCGACAGTGCCTGCGCCTCCCTTGATCGTATGGGCATCCCTGAAGACCTCATTAATAGCTTTATCATCACTTGAATTCTTCTCCAGGGCAAGGAGGCTTTTTTCCAGGTTATCTAAAAGATCAAATGCTTCTTCCAGGAAATCCTTCTTAAGTTCCTGAGAAAAATCAGTCATTCCCGTCCCCTTATTTTAGATTTTATAAGGTTATTTTCCATAAGATATTCTAAGTTTCATTAAATTATATGCCAAAAAAAAATTTATATCAACTAACTTAAATATTAACTTCTTTGAGATATTATATTTATAGCCTTGCCCATATCGTCTATGTCAATGACTATATCAATACCTCCATTTTTTACAGAATTTCCGGGCATCCCCCAGACAACAGAGCTCTCCTTATCCTGGGCCACAGTTAAAGCACCGGCTTTTCGTAATTGTACCGATTCTAAAGAACCATCCTTTCCCATTCCGCTCAATACTATTGCCAGTACATTTTTCCCGACAGACTCTAAGATTGAATGAAAAAAAATATCTACCGATGGCTTGAAAAAAAACCCTTCATAATTTTTATTATCCAAATTATAAACCAGGCTTCCGCCGGAACGTTTTATTCTTGAGTGATTTCCTCCGGGGCAGATATATACCGTCCCGTTTTTAAGCGCCTCTCCCTCTGAAACCTCAACGACATCCCTCTTGTAAATATTGCTTAGATTGCGGGCAAATTCATTTGTAAAACCTGCAGGCATATGTTGAGCAATAATCATAGGGGTCTGTATTTTTCCCATATTGTCAAATATTTTCCTGACGGCGACAGGCCCTCCTGTTGAAGAGCCAACAGCAATCAATTCGGGCTTGATAGGCTTCTTGGCCAGAACCTTAGAAAGGTTCTCAATTCCGTATAATGAATCCTCACCCTGAACTATAACCTTTTCTTCTTTATGAAAAACAAATTCTCTCTCAGGCTCCGGTAGTAATTTTTCTTTTTTCATTTTATAAAGCTCATGTATTTTAATATCAAACTCTTTCTTGAGGTACTCGATATTATCATATATCTGGCCCTCGGGTTTTTTTATAAAATCGGCGGCTCCGAATGAAAGGGCCTCAAAAGTCGCGCTGGAGCCTTCTTCAACAAGAGAACTGAACATAATAACATTCGGCCTGAGAGCCGGAGCCATATTATCTTTTAAATATTTTAGAAGCTCAATTCCGTTTAACTCAGGCATTTCAATATCCAGAATAACAACATCCGGCTTCAAAATTAATATTTTCTGCAGGCCTATCTTTCCATTCGGTGCCGTTGCTATTACATCTATATTACCAAGCTCATTCATAATTTGTGTAACATATTTTCTAATTAAAACAGAGTCGTCAACTATCATAACCTTTATTTTATCATTGTCTGACATAAATAATTCCTTTGCTTAAATTTACCGGCTTGAATCCGTCGAATAAGCCGATAAGACTTTCTGAGTGTCCTATAAAGAGGTAGCTTTTTGGTTTCATGGAGCCGAATATATTTAAAGCTACTTTTTTCTGTATATCTTCATCAAAATATATAAGCACATTCCTGCAGAAAGTAATATCAATATCCCTTATCCCGCTATCATAAATCAGGTTGTGATAGTCAAATTTTACCATTTTTTTTAATTCTTCTCTTATTATGAAATTTCCATCTACGGTCATAAAATATTTTTCCAGATACTTCTTTTCTATCTTTTGAACGCTTCTATCAGGAAACTTTCCTTCCTTGGCTATAAACAGACTCTCGAGGCTTATATCTGAAGCCGTAATATTTACCTTCCAGCCGTTATCGTAAAGTTTTTTCTCTTCAAAATAATCATTGACTACCATTGCTATGGTATAAGGCTCCTCTCCCGTTGAACATGCAGCACTCCAGATTCCTTATCTCTTTTGAAGAGGAATTCTTATTTACTACATCCGGTAAGATATCCTCTTTAAGAGTATCAAACTGCTTAATATTCCTGAAAAAACTAGTAAAATTTGTCGTTACAAAATCGATAAAGGAAGTAAGCTCCTGTTGATTCTTTTGTAAAATATCAATATATTCATGAGAGGTTATTTCCTTTTCCTTCAGTTTGCTGGTAAGCCTGCTGATAAGTACCGTAAGATTGGATTCTTTAAAAACTATTCCGCTGGATGCGTAAACCATATCGGCAACAACTTTCAATTCTTTCTCATTAATATTATTTTGTTCCATAAGCTATATCACCTTTTTAAAATTCGAGGAGGTTAATTAGAAATACTTGACTGGTCTTTCCCCCATACCCCTAAAATAAATTATTCTACTTCTCCTAGAATTATACCTTTATAATTCTCAAGCTTTTCAGGAAGCTCATATTCAAGAAGGTCGCCGAGTAAAACAATGTCGCCGTTTTCAAAAGCCTCAACTATCTGGGTCAGCAATGCATTAATTTCATTATAAAGATTATCTATCTCATCATGCTCGATTTCAGAAAAAGAATAAAGATTTTTCCTTAAATAAATACAGCATAGCTCAAGCACACTGATAACAGTATTTATTTTTGAAAGAGCATCCTTGTCTTTCCCCATTTGAAAAGCCTCTGAAATCTCAGGCAAAACCTCAATGCAGCCATTTATAGCTTCCAGAATTTGTTCTTTTGTTACCGTAAAGTTTGTATTTATTTTTAATTCAATGGCTTCCAGGTATTTTACAAGACTTTCGAGTACTGCTGAAAGAGATTCTATCTTATTTAAGTTTTTTTCATCATTATTTAAATATTCCAAAATCTGGTCGATTGTAGAACTAATAAGCCTGACTTCCATCATATTGAATAGTGATATTTTATTAATAGACTGGATTGTTTCCGTTATCCACTGAAAAAGCTCGTTAAATTCTTTGACATGAGTATAACCGTTTTTTTTCAAATCATTTGAAATGTTATGCAGCATATTCTTACACTCTTCAAGAAGGCTCATAACAAGCTCTTCTTTCTTCGATACCTCTACATTTATTTCCGAGATATCCTCAATAAAAAAGCTTTTTAATTCCTCATCTTCCAGTGTATAATAATGCTCATTGATTTTAATGGATGAAATGACCATTTCTCTTTTATTTAATTCAAGTATCAGAGAATCAATAATATCATAAGCTGTTTTTTCATTTTCAAGAGTTACGTCAAGCATTTCTCCGTTAACCTTGATAATCATTGTCTTCTCCTTGCTGATTGAAATCTTTGATTCAATCCAAAGATTAATAAAAAAGGCTCTATTAATATATAATATAAAGTATTTATAATATTTACTCAAATAAAATGACAGTATGAATACTGAGAACCCTTTGCAGAGCGGCAATGCCTCGATACAGACCTCGTCCTACTCGGCAACCGAAGAAAATGAGTCGCCCGGAGTTTATGCTGAGCCTGCCGATATCTTGTCGTTATTGATACATTTAATTCTTAACGCTATATAATTATGCTGTGTCTCCTCACCAAAACTTCACTTCGACTTCGCTCAGTACATCGCCTGTTTTGATTCGTCAGAGACGACATTCTGTGCTCACCTGATTATACAAATTAACTTTTATAAAGTGCATAATGCGGCAAATGTTTAATGTTTAGATTATTCTGGAATCCTGATATTTCCGGAAAATTGCTGAGGGAAAGTAGACGGTCTGTTTTAATAAACCAATTTTATTGCTCCTGTGGGATAATACGTTTTTCATTATACCTATAGGTAAACACGAGGAGCTATTTTGCAAGTCCGGCGGAAGGCCGAAAGAGAATGACATATCCCGCATCAGTTTGTTGGACTTCTTGCAACGGTCAATCAAACAGCCTTTTTCAAAATGTGGCAATATTTTGATAGTTTCGTTTCCTGACCCCGCAGTATTAGCACCATTTCCGATTAAGCTTTTGTTTGATTTAAATTGAAGTCGGTAATAATATCGTTATTATTACTGTTCGAAATGTTCTGAACAAACCTGAGGGTTTCAGATAAAAAGCTTTATCTTAAAGAAACAGCTTCGTTTCCTTACCCGCAGCGGTTTCCCGGCGATCTTTGGTAAAGGAATCGAAATTGCTGAAATGATAAAGCGCATTATCCGCTATTAATTAAATAGAATCGTAAATGAGGTAAGCGCAGGATGTGCGTCAGCGTTGAATCAAAACAAAGGATGTTTTGGTGAGATGCTATTGAATAAAAAAGATTGATTTATAAAAATTTGGGATAATGCAAATTTGATTAAAGATATATCTACGCTATGGAAACCGCTAAGGGCGGCTCTTTTCTTTCGCTTTCTTTCTTTCTGGCCGAT
>CAWEAK010000025.1:0-10577 GCA_963806975.1 uncultured Spirochaetota bacterium | reverse complement strand
ATTATTAAATTTTTTTTCCGCTGGATTTTTATCTTCAGCGCCTTATCCAATCCGCTTATGTCTGCGAATGCCTGCAAATTCAAATTCGGAGTATGAAGGTTTGGATGGACTCTGTTATCAAGCTGTCCGGCAAGGTAGCCGAAGGTAGCTTCAATGTCCGGAAAATTAACGGAATTTTTGTATCTGGAAGCTATTTCTTCGGGCATTAATTATGGCATTCTTTTTAATTGAATTAATATCTCCATAGATAAAGATTTCTTCCGCCGGAGACGCGGAATGAGTTTTATTACCGGCAGCTATTTTATATACTCCCGAAAAACCATCAGGCAAATGTATGGGGATACTATTACCAATAAAACCGTTTGTTAAAAATAATTTATTTCCAGTCAGGTCTCTTACATCCAGTTCAATGGGTTCTTTTGCTTTATATCCTGGTTTGGCGAGAACTATGCATGTGAGATTACCGGAAAATGATTTATTATCTCCGTTTTCTATAATTTGAAGTTTATGATGTGCCTGAGTGTTCCATATCTCTTTTTCGCTTTCAAGATCAGAAAGCTTTACGGAAAATCCCCAATCACTATTACCCTGATCAATCTTTAATAAAATACGGTTCTTTCCTCTCGAAATTTCTATGGGAATAATATCGTCATCGTCATTTAAGGCCCGGTGAATATGGTGCTGCAGGATAAGACTGCCGTTCAGCCAGGCCTTTATTCCGTCATCCGAACCCAGTTTAAGTACGGCTGACTCTTTGCGCGGGGAAAAAAACTCGCAATAGGCATACGCCACAGTATTCTCATTCGGCTTAAAATATTCTATTAGATTTATTCTATTCTCTTTCAGTGTTGTTTCCTGCCATACCTTCTCGGCCATTCCGTTGCTGATCCATTCACTGTCAAGCGGGGAGGTATCAATCATCCTCTCACCAGCTGAAGGATGTACTCCGGCTTCTCCTCCCACAGATTCGAGAAAGTCGGCGTCAAATCCCTTGCATGGCGACAAGCCGTCTTCGGACGATGTGTTTTTAAAGGGACCGAGAAGAGCCATGATGCTTTATTCAAATCGGGAATGTCATGTTTTTTAGCACAGCCCACGGTCGAGAGAAACATAACCGGGAGTATCAAAATAAAAATAAACAATTTAAAATGATTATTCATATAAACTTCCTTTACAGCATTTCCGAGGCGATTTTGTAAATATCGGTTCAAATTTATTTGATTTTATCCCATATTATAAGTCAACAAATAAAAACTATTAGCTTTGATTACAATTATTATTTGCAATATATTACATTGTAATCTTTTTTTGTCAAGGATTATTTAATACATTTTTAAAAAAATAGGCATGGATAAAATCAAATTAACTAAAAATTAAATTTTTATTATTGGTTTCTTAATCAAAAACTTGTATAATCAAGGTTGTTTTTAATAACTACCTGTGATTATTTTCAAGGGTTTATAACCGTCTTTATTATGGGAGGATTATTATGATATTAAAAAGGATAACTTTTTTAACTCTGATAGTGTTTTACTTTGTATTTTCTTCGGGAATTTTGTTTGCCGATTTTGATGGAAAACAAATAGACGAAAATCTCAATGCGACCACAAAACCTGATCACATTCTGTTAACCTGGTCGGATAACCCGATGACTACTCAAACCATTTCCTGGAGAAGCAGCCTGGCAGTTGATAGCGGCCAGGTAAAATACTGGGAAGCGAACGATACAACATCTGATTATAAAACAATTAAAGCGTCCGTAAAAAAAATTACGGCCGTCTCAGGCGACAACACGGGGAGTTTTAATCTATTTTCGATAACCCTGACCGGCCTTAAACCAGGCGCACGGTATAATTATATTGTCGAATCTGGAAATATTGATAGCCCTGAATTACATTTTACAACAGAGCCTAAAAATACTGATTCTTTTAAATTCCTGATATTCGGAGACAGCCAGAGCGGAGAAGCAAACAATCCGAATTATGCCCCATGGCATGAAACCGTCTCAAAAGCCTTCGCAAGAAATCCTGAAGCCGGATTTTTAATTAATATGGGCGACCTTGTTGAAGTCGGGCAGAATTATATTCACTGGAACAACTGGTTTGATGCTGCAAAAGATGTAATAGCGAGTATTCCGGAAATGCCTATTCAGGGAAACCATGAAACATATGTTGTAACACCTGTAAATGATTCATCAAAGCCGGTTTATTTCACAGAGCAGTTTCCTGTTTTTCAGAATGGGCCAGAAGGACTTATGGGTCAGGTATATTCTTATGACTATGGAAATGCTCATATTGCGGTCCTTGACAGCCAGGAAGATGAAGAAGCTCCTAAATACGGTGATATTCTAAGCAACCAGGGAGAATGGCTTGATAAAGACCTCGCTTCTGCAAAAACTGTCTGGAAGCTGGTATTTTTCCATAAAACACCATACTACAATAAAGCGTCACGACCAAACGAAATGGTGAAATCCATATTCTGCCCTATAATTGAAAAACATCATATCGATATTGTATTCAACGGTCATGATCATGGTGTTTCAAGAACATTTCCGATTAATAATGGCAGGTATTTTTCCAATCCGAAAGACGGCACCGTCTATTATGTCACCGGGAGAAGCGGGGCAAAGTATTACAGCGACCTGTCGCAAAAAATCTGGGATGCTTTTTTCTATGATCCTCAGGATCAGCCCTGTTATGAAACCGTTACAGTACAGAAAAGTTCTTTAACGGTTAATGTTTACAAACAGGACGGAACATTGATTGATTCCTATACGATAGACAAGCAGAACGATTCAAATAACTCGCCGACTCCAGCTCCGTCCCGTTTTAACATTACACGTACGGCGGTTTATGGAAATATACTTTTAGGCCAGACGATTAATAATCCATCAACGGTAAAAAACGCTAACGGCGAATGGTATATTGATGCCAACCCTTTTATGAGCTTTATAGGCGGTTCTATAATGACCAGTAATAATGCGGTTTTTTTAATACTTAAGGATAAGATCATTGAAGTCCCTGCCGATAAAACAATGGTCAATACTAAGAAAGTACTCCTTGTTTCCGCCGAGGCTTTAAAATCTCTGTTCGGATTTAGCTGCCGTTATGATGAAACTTTGAATGTAATAGAGTTTGTTAAATAAGATCGGTCTGACAATATCTCTTAATAAAAAATGCCGCAGGAGAGGTTCTTGACGGACTTCTCCTGCATTAATATGCGGCCGCTTAAATTTTATTCTTCCTTAATTAATTCGAACCTTGTTAACAGACCTCCCGGTCCCTGGGGTAATTCTTCCAGCACGGTTCTTCCATCAGTTTTTCTGCACCAGTAATTTCCCGTAAAGAAAGCCTCCATTAAACCCGTCAATGTTACCTTAATGTGAATGGAATCAATTTTTTCGCCTTTTACATCGATCTTTTCTTCCCCCAATTTAACTGCTTTAAATTTCATTATCATATTGATATCACCCGGGTTTATAGACCAGAAATAAAACTCTTTTTCATTCGATCTTGCAAAAGGCTCAAGGCTCAATCCCCAGAATTCAGTCCATATAATTTTATCCAGTTTATATGTTTTCTCGAATTTTTTACCCTTATATACTCCTTTAATATTTAATTCATTATTTATTCTTTCCGCATAGATATCCGTATTATCTTTGTCTTTCTTGAAAAACCAATTCGTCTGCCCAAATCTTGAATCTGTATAACCTTCAAGATTTCCAGCATTGTCACTGTCGCTTTTAATATCATATCCATCTGAAACTGCATCGATTTCCAGCCTGCTGATTCCGGTACTTTTACCAGTTGACGTCTGGAATGTTAATGTTTCACTGAATATTGAGCCGAAAAACAAAACAAACACTAAAACCAAAATACTTTTCAACATAATTTATCTCCAAATTAAGATTTGCTCTATTTATATAAAATAATCAATACTGATATATCTTATCTGATGAAAACATCCTGGGTTATATTAATAAACAGGAAAAGCCAGCAAACATCAATAGAACTAAAGATTATCAAAATATAGGCTTACGAATTACATCTTGAATTTAAAATCATTAGAATTATTTTATTATTATTAAATATCGCAATATTTATGCCAATGTAAGAAAGTTCTGAAAACCCAAACTTTAACTATCGTTGAGTGTTTTCGATAGTGCCGAAAATGTATCGAAGCGACAATACAATACGTCCCATCGATACAATTTTTGCTAATGAAAAAAATCACTTAGGGACCGTCATATCTGGTTTTTAGAAATCACCTATAATATATAATTAATAGACTTGAAGAGTTTTTTTTACCGCAAGAAATTTTCACTAAAATTATTTAAAAGGGTGGGTTATTATAACAAAAAAAGGAGGGATTTCACCCTCCTTTTTTAGTATTTATCAGATATTATCAAAGATTCTATCTTTTAGTATCTTTCTCTGCTTCCATACTGATTTCTCTGCTGTTTTCTCTGCTTTCTGCATGGAGCACATCTTAGGGGTTCATTATCGAAACCCTTTTCTTTGTAGAAAGCCTGTTCGCTTTCCGTGAAAACGAACTCTGCACCGCAGTCTTTACAAACTAACGTCTTGTCTGCCATATTATAATACCTCCTAAAGTATCTGGTTTTAATTGGCTTCTTTCTTTCCACAACTCTAAGAGGAAATTACAGGAAAACGAACTAAACCATGGATATATGACTAACCTGCATTGAGTATAAGCATTAAATCTAAAATAGTCAAGAATTATTAAAGATAAAATAAAACATACCCGCAGCCGGTTAACATACCGGCGTTTCAAAAACGAATTATGTACAAATCGCGAAAGATAATTTTATATATCATCAATATTTGACCTTCTAAATATTTTTATTATACATATTGACAAATTTAATAAACAATATTAATATTAAGAACGATTATTAATAAAAAGAGCTTTATGAATACAAATAGAAGAAAGAGTGCACAAAGGAAAAAAATTTACTCAATTATTAAGAATAGTTTTTCACATCCCACTGCATTATATGTTTATGATACTTTAAGAAATGAAATGCCTTCCGTCAGTATGGGGAATGTTTACCGTAATATAAAAATACTCATTGAGGAAGGCCGTATTAAATGCAGGGAATTTGGAGATGGAGTTGAGCATTATGACGCTAAAACCGATTTACATTATCATTTTGTATGTGAAAAATGCAATGGAATAAGTGATTTCAATATGCCAGTTCAAAATGACATTGAAAGAATTGCAAAAGAGAATTCTAAAAATATTATATCAGGTCATACAATTCAATTCTTTGGATTATGTGAAAAATGTAAAAAGTTATAAGGGAGGCTATCTATGGAAGAGAAAAAGAAACTCTCAACAAATGCCGGAGTACCTCTCGTGTCTTTTTTATATTTTTAATCGAATATTCTGATGTCAACCCGGTTCTTATCAGTAAATCCAGTGAAACAAAAGTCAGCAATAAGTATTGTTTATAGCAGCATTAAATATCTGTTAATTAAAAATAGGAGGAAACTTTATGGGTAAAGAAAGCAAGTGCCCGGTAACGGGCGCAACAAGCAGAATCCCGGCAGGCCATGGGACGTCGAATCGTGACTGGTGGCCAAACCAGTTAAAACTGGGTGTGCTTCACCAGCACACGCAGGCCTCCAATCCTATGGACCCTGACTTCAACTACGCCGAAGAATTCAAGAAGCTTGATCTGGCAGCTTTGAAGAAGGACATTTACACGCTGATGACCGACTCACAGGAATGGTGGCCTGCCGACTGGGGCCACTATGGCGGCCTTTTCATCCGCATGGCCTGGCACAGCGCCGGCACTTACCGCACATCCGACGGCCGCGGCGGCGCCGGCACCGGTAACCAGCGCTTTGCACCGATCAACAGCTGGCCGGATAACGGCAACCTGGACAAGGCGCGCCGTCTGCTCTGGCCTATAAAGCAGAAATATGGAAACAAGATATCCTGGGCTGACCTCATGATCCTGGCCGGCAATTGCGCGCTGGAGTCGATGGGCTTCAAAACCTTCGGCTTTGGCGGTGGCCGCGTAGACATCTGGCAGTCCGAAGAAGATATCTACTGGGGCAAGGAAGATTCATGGCTGGGCGATAAGCGTTATAGCGGTGACCGCAAACTAGAGAATCCCTTGGCTGCCGTGCAGATGGGGCTGATCTATGTGAACCCTGAAGGACCGAACGGTAATCCCGACCCTGTAGCATCGGGCCGCGATGTGCGCGAAACATTCGCCCGAATGGGAATGAACGATGAAGAGACTGTCGCACTCGTCGCCGGCGGACACACTTTCGGCAAAGCGCATGGCGCAGGAGATCCAAAGCTGGTAGGCCCGGAACCCGAGGCTGCCCCCATTGAAGAACAGGGGCTGGGCTGGATAAACCGGTTCGGCACAGGCAAAGGCGAGCATACCACCACAAGTGGAATCGAAGGCGCCTGGAAACCAAATCCGACAAAATGGGACATGGGTTATTTCAATATGCTCTTCGGCTACGAGTGGGAGCTGGTCAAGAGCCCTGCCGGGGCCAATCAATGGCAGGCTAAAAACGTCAGGGTGGAGGATATGATTCCGGATGCCCACAACCCTTCTAAGAAACAGCGGCCAATGATGACCACAGCCGACCTTTCACTGCGATTTGACCCTGTCTACGAACCCATCTCACGCCGTTTCCATAAAGACCCGCAGGCTTTCGCCGACGCATTTGCCCGAGCCTGGTTTAAATTGACCCACCGCGACATGGGACCGCGCCCGCGTTATCTCGGCCTGGAAGTCCCGAAGGAGGAACTTATCTGGCAAGACCCGATTCCAGCCGTGGATCACGAATTAATCAACGCACAGGACATCGCAGATCTCAAAGAAAAGATACTCGCTTCTGGCCTATCAATCTCTGAACTTGTCTCAACCGCCTGGGCTTCAGCCTCGACTTTCCGTGGATCTGACAAACGCGGCGGGGCGAATGGAGCGCGTATCCGTTTAGCGCCGCAGAAGGATTGGGAGGTTAACCAGCCTGCTCAACTAAAAAAGGTGCTTCAGACTCTTGAAGGAATCCAGACCGCGTTCAATAAGTCTCAGCCAGGCTGGCAGGGCGCCGCTAAAGCGGTGAAAAAAGTATCGCTCTCCGATATTATCGTCTTCGGTGGCTGCGCTGCTGTTGAGAAGGCGGCGAATAATGCCGGTCACAATGTGGCAGTTCCATTCATACCGGGACGAATGGATGCATCGCAGGAGCAAACAGATGTAGATTCATTTGCCGTGCTCGAACCGTTTGCAGACGGATTCCGTAATTATCATAAAACTAAATACACGGTTTCGGCAGAGGAACTTTTGATTGATCGCGCGCAGCTGCTGACACTGACTGCCCCTGAGATGACAGTTCTTATCGGCGGCCTTCGCGTCCTGAACGTCAACTTTGGCCAGTCCCGTCACGGTGTTTTCACAAAGCGGCCGGAGACGCTCACAAATGACTTCTTCGTGAATCTTCTCGATATGAGAACGGCCTGGAAGCCGGCTGTGGACGACAAAGACGTTTTCGAAGGGCGCGACCGCGCAACTGGCGAACTGAAGTGGACCGGCACACGCATCGACCTCGTCTTCGGTTCGAACTCCCAGCTTCGTGCGCTTGCAGAAGTCTATGCTTTTAATGACTCTCAAAAAAAATTCGTGCATGACTTCGCGGCAGCATGGAACAAGGTAATGAATGCTGACCGCTTCGATCTTGCCCGATCGCAGAATAAATGACTTCGATGGCTCAAGCTCTCGGAATCAATATAAGCGAAGTAAAAATCAGCCGTCCCTTTTTGGGACGGCTTCTTTATATTAAAAAAAACACAGCCGAATCTATTGACTAATATTTTGCATTTACTTAAATTAATTAGCAGAGAGGGGCAAATGATTTTTATTCGCTTTTTCATCGTATTTCTGCTTTTTATTTGGCAGATACCGCAAACTTTACTGGCAGGCCTGCAATTGTTCTTTATTTATGCTTCAAAAAGGATTTCCCGAGTTGAAAAATATAAAAATAGCCTTATTTTTTATTTTAAAGATTTTAAGGATGTAAGTTCTGTTTCATTTGGTATGGTAATATTTATATGGGATGAAATCAATAAGGAAGAATTGAATGATGTAATAAGGCATGAATACGGGCATTCGATTCAATCCTTATTTTTCGGCCCATTATATTTCTTATATATATCCATAAACCTTAATGTGAAATAAGCTGAGGAAAACATATCCCAATAAGAAAAATCCGGCTTTATTTTTATCCGGTCTTTTCTTGTTCTGACTGCGTATCCGTCCCATTTTTTTGTTTCATAATCGATATAACCGGCCTCAGGGTGTTCCAGGTAATGCCAGTAAATTTCACCGCCAAGACCAAAATTAGCGTATTTTTTAAGGTCATTTGTGTCTAAATTTCCGACGGATTCCATTAAAGAACCCTTGCTCAACACCACAATAAAAAACGTAGAAAAATTAGTAAAATTAAGGGGTAATTTTTTTACACCTGATTTCGAGATAAAATCCATATATATTTTGAACTGATTATTGTCGATTTTTTTTGTTACAAAATAATAATCCGCTTCCTTTTCTCCGCTAACAAAACTTGCATAATGGAGTAATTCTCCATCCAGGATGGAGAGTTTTAAATTAGGTTTCATCGGTATCTTATCTGATTTTATACCCATAGGGAAAGTAAAGCTTATTACAAAAATAAATATCAGGCACATTAAAATACATTTATTCATTGATCTCTTCTCCTAATTTTTTACAATCAGATAGCTTACCAGCATATCGATAAGCATCTCTTTAGTTGCTTCATACTCATCCGCTTTATATTCCTCTTTATGAACCTTGTCTGTCGAAAAAGCCTAAAATATGTTAAAATATAGATAGTTAAAAATAAGAGAGGGGTATACAACAATGGCTCGGTATAAGAGAGGAAATATTGATCAAGGAGAGCTGCTAGCCATCAATTTGCATGAGCAATTCGATGAATATAGTCGAGAAGTCTTACTAAAAAAGTTTGTGGCAAAATACATTGATATACAAAGATTTGATAAATATTATTTCAATGACGAAACAGGGCGGAAAGGTAAACATCCTCAGGATGTTATATCAGCGATTCTCTATGGCTATCTGCAAGGTATTCATTCCAGCCATAAGGTAGAAAATCTTCTCAGAACCCATATAGGTTTTATGTATGTATCAAACCGTCTGAGCATAGATCATTCAAAGCTATGCGATTTTAAAATTCAGTTTGATGAAGAAATTACAAATCTATTTGCTGTAATACTTTTTCTATTAAATAGCATAGGAGAGATTGATTGGGAAGTGGTAGTTGGAGACGGTACGAAAATCAAAGCCAACGCATCAAAGTCAAAGACGATGACGAAAGAAAGAGCGGATAAGGTAATGAGTGCCTACCGTAAAATGGCAGCCAAAGTAGTAAAGAGGAGTTTAGATACGGATGAGAAGCTAAACCGTGGAGAATTGGAAGGAGAAAAATATAAGGATGAAAAGAAGCGGATCGAACGTCAGGAAAAGCTTTACAACAGAGTAATGGAGCAAGTGGAAGTATATCAAAAGATGCTTGAGGAAGAAAGACTGAAAGAAGGGGATAAAGTTATAACAGGCAAAGATCATTATAATCTAACCGATCCCGACAGTTCGCTGACACTGGGCCCTGACAAGAGCGGGTATATTCAGGGATATAATATTAAGATGATGATCAGCAATAATGACATTATATTAAGCTGTAAAAACGAAAAACTGGATGAGAAAAAGAGCGCGAAACCGATGATTGAGGAAGTGGAAAATCTAAAAGAGGAGTTGGGAGTAAAACAGAAAAGCAAGTATCTGCTGGATTCTGGATTTGAAAATATGCCGGTAATTGTTGAAATGGAAGAGAATGGATTGGATTGTTATATTGATGTAAAAGAAAAAGATTTCAGTGAAATATCTCAAAAGAGGAAGAATTTTGAGGTAATCACAGATGATAAAGGCAGTATCTGTTTAAGTTGTGCGGGTAAGCATTCAAGCAGAGGATATATTGATGAGAAAAATGAAAAGATGCACTTTTTCTTTAACCGGACTCAATGTAAGGGATGTTTTATATATGAGGATTGTTATAAAAAGATAAAGCCAAAAAGGAGTCAAAAGACAGTAAATTTCAGTTTATTTGAACTGAGTCATCGAAAAGAAATTGATCGGTATCTAAATAAGTTAAGAAGCGAAGAAGGACAAAATATATACAACAAACGAATTGGGAAGAAGATAATTTTTCGAATCTTAAGACACAGAAAGACTTCTTGAGGACTTATTACCGGGGCAATGAAAAAGTTGGGATGGATGTCGCTGGAATGTGGTGGCGCATAATTTAAATAAGTATTTTCAGGCGTTAGTCAGAAAAGGTTTGGCTATTTAAAGAATATTTGTCTGAAAATAAGAGAATTAATAGATAATTTCGTTTATTTTGTAAACAATTTTTGGATATCTCTTAAAATTAATAAAATTTTATAAGAGATATCCATCTATGAGATTTACTTTTTTTGTTTATGAGTTTTTCGAC
>CAWEAK010000024.1:0-20185 GCA_963806975.1 uncultured Spirochaetota bacterium | reverse complement strand
TTCGATACATTTACGGCACTATCGAAAACACTCAACGATAGTTAAAGTTTGGGTTTTCAGAACTTTCTTACATTGGCATAAATATTGCGATATTTAATAATAATAAAATAATTCTAATGATTTTAAATTCAAGATGTAATTCGTAAGCCTATATTTTGATAATCTTTAGTTCTATTGATGTTTGCTGGCTTTTCCTGTTTATTAATATAACCCGGATGTTTTCATCAGATAAGATATATCAGTATTGATTATTTTATATAAATAGAGCAAATCTTAATTTGGAGATAAATTATGTTGAAAAGTATTTTGGTTTTAGTGTTTGTTTTGTTTTTCGGCTCAATATTCAGTGAAACATTAACATTCCAGACGTCAACTGGTAAAAGTACCGGAATCAGCAGGCTGGAAATCGATGCAGTTTCAGATGGATATGATATTAAAAGCGACAGTGACAATGCTGGAAATCTTGAAGGTTATACAGATTCAAGATTTGGGCAGCCAATTGGTTTTTCAAGAAAGACAAAGATAATACGGATATCTATGCGGAAAGAATAAATAATGAATTAAATATTAAAGGAGTATATAAGGGTAAAAAATTCGAGAAAACATATAAACTGGATAAAATTATATGGACTGAATTCTGGGGATTGAGCCTTGAGCCTTTTGCAAGATCGAATGAAAAAGAGTTTTATTTCTGGTCTATAAACCCGGGTGATATCAATATGATAATGAAATTTAAAGCAGTTAAATTGGGGGAAGAAAAGATCGATGTAAAAGGCGAAAAAATTGATTCCATTCACATTAAGGTAACATTGACGGGTTTAATGGAGGCTTTCTTTACGGGAAATTACTGGTGCAGAAAAACTGATGGAAGAACCATGCTGGAAGAATTACCCCAGGGACCGGGAGGTCTGTTAACAAGGTTTGAATTAATTAAGGAAGAATAAAATTTAAGCGGCCGCATATTAATGCAGGAGAAGTCCGTCAAGAACCTCTCCTGCGGCATTTTTTATTAAGAAATATTGTCAGACCGATCTTATTTAACAAACTCTATTACATTCAAAGTTTCATCATAACGGCAGCTAAATCCGAACAGAGATTTTAAAGCCTCGGCGGAAACAAGGAGTACTTTCTTAGTATTGACCATTGTTTTATCGGCAGGGACTTCAATGATCTTATCCTTAAGTATTAAAAAAACCGCATTATTACTGGTCATTATAGAACCGCCTATAAAGCTCATAAAAGGGTTGGCATCAATATACCATTCGCCGTTAGCGTTTTTTACCGTTGATGGATTATTAATCGTCTGGCCTAAAAGTATATTTCCATAAACCGCCGTACGTGTAATGTTAAAACGGGACGGAGCTGGAGTGGGCGAGTTATTTGAATCGTTCTGCTTGTCTATCGTATAGGAATCAATCAATGTTCCGTCCTGTTTGTAAACATTAACCGTTAAAGAACTTTTCTGTACTGTAACGGTTTCATAACAGGGCTGATCCTGAGGATCATAGAAAAAAGCATCCCAGATTTTTTGCGACAGGTCGCTGTAATACTTTGCCCCGCTTCTCCGGTGACATAATAGACGGTGCCGTCTTTCGGATTGGAAAAATACCTGCCATTATTAATCGGAAATGTTCTTGAAACACCATGATCATGACCGTTGAATACAATATCGATATGATGTTTTTCAATTATAGGGCAGAATATGGATTTCACCATTTCGTTTGGTCGTGACGCTTTATTGTAGTATGGTGTTTTATGGAAAAATACCAGCTTCCAGACAGTTTTTGCAGAGCGAGGTCTTTATCAAGCCATTCTCCCTGGTTGCTTAGAATATCACCGTATTTAGGAGCTTCTTCATCTTCCTGGCTGTCAAGGACCGCAATATGAGCATTTCCATAGTCATAAGAATATACCTGACCCATAAGTCCTTCTGGCCCATTCTGAAAAACAGGAAACTGCTCTGTGAAATAAACCGGCTTTGATGAATCATTTACAGGTGTTACAACATATGTTTTATGGTTTCCCTGAATAGGCATTTCCGGAATACTCGCTATTACATCTTTTGCAGCATCAAACCAGTTGTTCCAGTGAATATAATTCTGCCCGACTTCAACAAGGTCGCCCATATTAATTAAAAATCCGGCTTCAGGATTTCTTGCGAAGGCTTTTGAGACGGTTTCATGCCATGGGGCATAATTCGGATTGTTTGCTTCTCCGCTCTGGCTGTCTCCGAATATCAGGAATTTAAAAGAATCAGTATTTTTAGGCTCTGTTGTAAAATGTAATTCAGGGCTATCAATATTTCCAGATTCGACAATATAATTATACCGTGCGCCTGGTTTAAGGCCGGTCAGGGTTATCGAAAATAGATTAAAACTCCCCGTGTTGTCGCCTGAGACGGCCGTAATTTTTTTTACGGACGCTTTAATTGTTTTATAATCAGATGTTGTATCGTTCGCTTCCCAGTATTTTACCTGGCCGCTATCAACTGCCAGGCTGCTTCTCCAGGAAATGGTTTGAGTAGTCATCGGGTTATCCGACCAGGTTAACAGAATGTGATCAGGTTTTGTGGTCGCATTGAGATTTTCGTCTATTTGTTTTCCATCAAAATCGGCAAACAAAATTCCCGAAGAAAATACAAAGTAAAACACTATCAGAGTTAAAAAAGTTATCCTTTTTAATATCATAATAATCCTCCCATAATAAAGACGGTTATAAACCCTTGAAAATAATCACAGGTAGTTATTAAAAACAACCTTGATTATACAAGTTTTTGATTAAGAAACCAATAATAAAAATTTAATTTTTAGTTAATTTGATTTTATCCATGCCTATTTTTTTAAAAATGTATTAAATAATCCTTGACAAAAAAAGATTACAATGTAATATATTGCAAATAATAATTGTAATCAAAGCTAATAGTTTTTATTTGTTGACTTATAATATGGGATAAAATCAAATAAATTTGAACCGATATTTACAAAATCGCCTCGGAAATGCTGTAAAGGAAGTTTATATGAATAATCATTTTAAATTGTTTATTTTTATTTTGATACTCCCGGTTATGTTTCTCTCGACCGTGGGCTGTGCTAAAAAACATGACATTCCCGATTTGAATAAAGCATCATGGCTCTTCTCGGTCCCTTTAAAAACACATCGTCCGAAGACGGCTTGTCGCCATGCAAGGGATTTGACGCCGACTTTCTCGAATCTGTGGGAGGAGAAGCCGGAGTACATCCTTCAGCTGGTGAGAGGATGATTGATACCTCCCCGCTTGACAGTGAATGGATCAGCAACGGAATGGCCGAGAAGGTATGGCAGGAAACAACACTGAAAGAGAATAGAATAAATCTAATAGAATATTTTAAGCCGAATGAGAATACTGTGGCGTATGCCTATTGCGAGTTTTTTTCCCCGCGCAAAGAGTCAGCCGTACTTAAACTGGGTTCGGATGACGGAATAAAGGCCTGGCTGAACGGCAGTCTTATCCTGCAGCACCATATTCACCGGGCCTTAAATGACGATGACGATATTATTCCCATAGAAATTTCGAGAGGAAAGAACCGTATTTTATTAAAGATTGATCAGGGTAATAGTGATTGGGGATTTTCCGTAAAGCTTTCTGATCTTGAAAGCGAAAAAGAGATATGGAACACTCAGGCACATCATAAACTTCAAATTATAGAAAACGGAGATAATAAATCATTTTCCGGTAATCTCACATGCATAGTTCTCTGCCAAACCAGGATATAAAGCAAAAGAACCCATTGAACTGGATGTAAGAGACCTGACTGGAAATAAATTATTTTTAACAAACGGTTTTATTGGTAATAGTATCCCCATACATTTGCCTGATGGTTTTTCGGGAGTATATAAAATAGCTGCCGGTAATAAAACTCATTCCGCGTCTCCGGCGGAAGAAATCTTTATCTATGGAGATATTAATTCAATTAAAAAGAATGCCATAATTCATGCCCGAAGAAATAGCTTCCAGATACAAAAATTCCGTTAATTTTCCGGACATTGAAGCTACCTTCGGCTACCTTGCCGGACAGCTTGATAACAGAGTCCATCCAAACCTTCATACTCCGAATTTGAATTTGCAGGCATTCGCAGACATAAGCGGATTGGATAAGGCGCTGAAAGATAAAAATCCAGCGGAAAAAAAATTTAATAATAATTTCATGGCCGGGCTTTCATTTATGGGCATACAGATCATCGATTGATGACAGCTTCCAGCCCTATACAATTTATATACCGGAATCTTATAATCCTTTGAAAAAATATAAACTTTTATTAGTCCTTCATGGATATTCGGCTAACGGCTATAATGAAGTGAAAAGCCTTGCCGATTGCGGACAGGAAGATTTCATAATCGTCGCGCCTTTCGGGAGGGGAAATCTTGCCTATACATCCAAGGGTGAACAGGATGTTCTGGATGTGAAAAATCTGGTTATGGAGGCATTAAATATTGATGAAAATAGGGTATATCTAATAGGGTTCTCGATGGGAGGATATGGAACCTGGCGGTTAGGGCAATTCTACCCCGATCAATTTGCCGCGATAGCGGCTTTTTGCGGCTGGACAGGGTACGGTTATCTTTCCAACCTTCAAAATTTGCCTGTTTTTGCAGTTCATGGAGACCAGGATAAAACAGTACCCGTGGAGATGGACAGGCAGGCGGCAGCGGTATTAAAGAGTCTGAAATATTCCGTGCATTATGAAGAGCTTCCTGGTGTTGGTCACAGCGCCTGGGACGGATGGGTCGAAAAAGTGAAAGAACCCGCAAGGATTTTTGAATATTTCAGGAAGTATGTGAGAAATCCCTGGCCTAAGAACGTTAATATTATTGCTCTTAACCTTCGTTACGGCAGGATGTACTGGGGGCAGGTTATAGAGCTTGAAAATCCTTTTAAACCTGGAAATCTCAGGCTTGAAAATCCTGAACTCAAAAAAAATAAAGGCCGTTTCTGAAAATGTAAATGTTTTCAGTTTGAATCTGAAACATCCGGAATTATCCCTGAAGGGAGAGATTAATGTTAATATTGACGAAGAAGAAATTCCAATTCCTGCAGGATTGACAAATGCGGAATTAATTAAAACATACGACGGCTGGGAGTATTCACAAGAAGGAAATACAACAAACCAGGCCTTTCACACAGGCGCAGGTGTTTCTGATCTTTTCTGCGATCCCTGACCATTGTTTACGGAACAGCAAATAAAAAAACAAAAGAAAAATTAAAAAACGCGGCTGAAATTTTATCCGATTGGTCGATTTCAAAAGAATCCGGATCTTCAAATATTATTGGAAATTTTCAAATTAAACCGGACACGGAAATAACGGAACAGGAATTGAAGGAAAGAAATTTAATTTTACTCGGGAGTCCTGAGGAAAATAAGATTATTTCAAAAATTAAGGATAAATTACCCCTGAGTTTTAGTGGGGATAATTTTGAATTGCGGGGAAAGAAATATGATGAATCTCAACTTTTATTAACAATCCCAAATCCCTGGAATCCGGAACATCTGATTACTGTTTTTCATCTGCCGGGAGATGAACCTACGGTTTTTGGGTTTGTAAGGTTTTTACCGCCTTTCCTGTATCAATCGAGTGGCAGTGAAAGCGGTCCAAATATAAGCGCTTTACCCGATGTGTTGATATTAAATGGAAAAAACGGCGGAAACTCCGCGGCCGGATATTTTGACAGAAACTGGGAAAATTTAATTATGAAATATTGAATTTGGAAGAAGCATGAAATTTATATGGATTCTTTTTTTCATTCCATTCTGCACAGGCCAATTGGGGCAGGCAAAAACAACGGCACTTGTGAACATTGACATTCGCATGGGCTTTGGAGGATATGTTGTTCCAAACCGTTGGATACCGATTTTTGTTTCGGCGGATAAAAATTCCGGGACGCTTACCATTGAAAAAATTTCTCAGAATATTGACGGATTTTATCAGCCGCCGGAAATATGTTATTTTAATGGAGGGAACAGAATAGAAAGCTCTTTCTTTTCAGATGAAAACAGCTCCGGTATTTTACTGCGTATTCTCGATAAAGGCCGCCTTCTGTCAGAAAAGAAACTTGACCCGGGAGGAAAAAGCTTTCCGGGTCATCTAATCCTGACATATCAGGTTCCTTCTCATTTACAGCAGGCAATAGAACAGGCTCTCTTTCCTGAAGAAGAAATAATCGCGGTTCCCGTGGAAATTAAGGATTTGCCTGATAATGCCTTGAATTATGACAGCGTCAGCGGTATTATAATGACTGACCCGGGAAGGATCCTCAGTCCACGCCAGATAGAAGCTTTGAGGGAATGGCTTTCAGGCGGCGGACATCTTATAATCGATTCTGTTAAACCGATGCCTGAAAGCATCATTCCTGAGATAGCACCGCTCGATAATTTATCAGTAGAAAATAATAAGATGTCTATCATGATTGGGTGGGGAAGTATTATTTTCTTTCAAACAGGCCTGACTGATAATCCGGTATACTGGCGTGAATTGTTTGGCTTAAAACCCTACCAATCTGCTTTTCGGCTTACTGCAAGCAAATGTTTCCCGTTCGATTTAACTGTGCAGGCAAAGGAAAATAAAACATCAGTTTTCAGGAAATCGGCTTTCTTTTTCGGCCTCTGGGCAATCTTATCAGTATTAATAATTGTTATTGCAAATAAAAAAAATTGGAAATATCTTGCCTTTTCAACCGTTATTATTTCTATTATTGTTTTTTTTCTTTCGGATTATATCGGTAAAGACTGGCAGCGCGGGGCAAAAGTTTATACAAGAGCCGTCATATTGCCCGGTAGTACCGGGATAATTCTAAACTTAAACATTCAGGCAGAACCAACCGATCTCATGGTATTTAACAAAGCGGGAGTTTCACCCTGGTCAATAAATATCAAACATGGTTTAAACGAAAGCGGCAGGATTCACCCGGCTTCAAAAACAGAATGGCTTCATAAAGACGGGACTTCGGTTTACTCACTGCGCAGGGGAAATTCAGATGCACTTAATCTCACCGGCTATTTGCCGGGTATTTCACCTCCCATTGATATGAATGAAGCAGGTCCGGAAAATTTGTACAGGACTGAAAACAGACCAGTTTTATGGAAAGAAAAAGCCTTCTGGTCTGTAGAGAAAGATTTCGACATCAAATCAGGTTTGCAGAAAATAACTGCTCCCGGCTGGGTTCAGGATGAAATACCATGGCTTTCATGGCTTTCGGAAACTTTTCCTGACTTTGACTGGATTATCGGCAGCGGAGAATTACCGGCTATCGGTTTAGAGATAATGGGGAATATCAACTCAAAAATTTGCTGGGTAATGCCTGTCAGGGAGGAAAATAAACGATGATACCGGTCTTTGTTTCCGAACTTGGAAGCTGGCTGAAAAATTACTACCGTTATACCTTGAGTGCTATGATTATTATTATGTCCCTATTTTCTGTTTTTAGTATGGGGCGGCCGGAAACCTGTCTTATGTCATCTTTCTGTTATTTTGTTATTTTAGGAATTTTGAGCGGCAAGGAAAAATGGAATGATATAACATTAAACGAATGGATTTCAAATGTTGACTTAACATTTCGAGCCGTGATCCTTGGAAAAATTTCCGGAATTATGGTTATCGGACTTATACATATTTTTTTCCTTTTCCCATTATGGATATTTATGGCTAAGATTTGGGGAATAGAATGGCTTTCTTTTGTTGAAATACTATTCGTTTTTTTGCCGGGGATGGCAACAGCCGCATGCCCTGACATTAATCGGAGACAGTTTGTCGCCTTTAAAGGAAAATTCGAATAAAAAAGTCTCCGCGCCGGGGCGCGTTCTGATCGCAATCTGGCTTGGAATAACGGCTGTAGTACCGAAGTTATGGACTTACAATCCATTTGTACAGATCCGGGCATTTTCTTTAAAAACCGATGACCCGGGAATGCTTCTCAGTATATCGGTTAACCTGGGAGTAACAATTATTGCGATAATAACTCTCATTATAATTTTAAGGTTAATAAATGGAAAGATAAAAAAGGTTTCAGTTGATATACGGCAATAAGAGGAATTTGTGATGAATAACTCTGATATTTATGCTTTCCTTAACATTGGAAAGTCCAGGTTGAACAGGATTCTTGCCGCTTTTTATATTTTACAGGCCATGCTCGGGCCGGTGCGGCAGCAGGGTTTCTTATTTTAATATTTCGGTATCTGGGATTTCTTAAGGAAGCAATGGCATTATGGATAATAATTCTGACGGCAGCCTGTATTACCGGGCTCAGCATTTCCAGGGCAAAAAGGATAGACCTGAAAGATTCGGCAAGGTGGATAGACAGCAAGCTTAAAACCAATGAAGCCTTCTCGGCATTTTTAACCTGTTCTCAGCGGCATTTTTCCGGCCTTCCGGATGAAGCGATCTCAGAAAAGGCGGGCTCCATTCTAAGAAAAGAAGTAAATATCCTCTGGCCTTATAAAAAACTAAGCCGCCAGCTTGGAATGACTGTGGGTGTTCTGGTTATTACCGGTTTGATTGTCGGTCTGTGGTTTCCTGAAACAAAAGCCGGTGTTTTGAAACCGGTGACAAGTGTTCATATAAAGCAGGATAATCCACGGCAGAATGATTCTGCAGGAAAAAACAAGAAAAAAATAAATCAATTTAGCTCGAAAACGCAGAAAGACATAGCCAGACTGCTTTTTCCGCAGAATAAAAAGCTTGCTCTGGAAGTGGAAAAAGCCCTCAAAAACGGAGATATGAAGGTGCTTGAAAAGCTTCTTCAGAAAGATAAATTTGATATTGAGAATCAGATAAAAAATACTGATCTTCCTGAAGAAAGAGAAAAGTTGAAGAACGAGCTGCTAAAACAGAAGAAATTATCAAGTATGCTCTTTAATGAAAGCGAAAATGGAGAGAACACTGCGGGTGAATCCAAAAATCAGAGACAGGGCATTAATTCGGAAAACCTGAATGAGGTAAATCAGGGTCAGGAAAATAAAGAAGAGATGAAAAAACAGAAACAAACTGGAAGTGAAGATGCAGACCGGCACGTCCGGCAGCTGAGATACTGCTGAGAATAATCCAGCGCCGGAATCCGGTAAACCTTCCGGTAAAAATAATCCGGCGAAAACGAACAATAATTCAGGCAACGGCAATGAACCCGGGCAGGGCACAGCTAATGAAAATTCTGATTGGAAAGATAAAAATAGACCGGTAAAGCGGGATAAATTATTTTTGAAAAGTTCCAAAGATAACCCGGCGCTTGAATTTATTAATCCCGGTAAGGGCACACGAATACCTTTATCAAGGATTTTACCCGGCCTGCAGAAATCGGCCGAAGCGGCGATAAGCCGTGAGGAAATCCCGGAGGAATACGAAGATTTCGTGGGTTCGTATTTTAAAGAATTATCCAGAGAAGCAGGTAATCCATGAGTGGCAAATTAACCGGAGGAGAAAAACGATGAACAAAGAAGGGCGAGTTTCGAAGAATTATAAGAACACAGTCAGTGAAAATTTACAAAAGTTTGAGCTTGTGCGTAAAGAAATCGGTAATGTGATCGTTGGTCAGGAAAATGTAGTCGAGCTGGCTCTCCTGGCCTTATTATGCGAGGGGCATGTTCTGCTGGAAGGAGTTCCCGGCCTTGGAAAGACAATATTGGTGAGAAGCCTTGCCGATTCGCTCAAATTGAAGTTTTCACGCATTCAGTTTACTCCCGATCTTATGCCCGCAGATGTGCTTGGAACCAGTATGGCAATTCAAAACAAGCGCGGCGATTTTGACCTGAAATTTGAAAAGGGGCCGGTGTTTGCCAATCTTTTACTGGCGGATGAAATAAACCGGGCCTCTCCTAAAACACAATCCGCCCTTCTTGAGGCGATGCAGGAAAAAACAGTGACAGTCCGGGGAGAAAAGCATGAATTGCCGCGGCCTTTTATGGTTCTTGCGACGCAGAATCCGCTTGAGATGGAAGGAACATACCCGCTGCCCGAAGCTCAGATCGACCGGTTTTTCTTTAAAATTCTGGTGAAACACCCGTCGGAAAAAGAGCTGATGGAAATCATGGACAGAACTGTTGGGGCTCAAACATCTTCAGCACACCCTGTTATGGAAGAAAGTGAGCTTTCAAGCTTACAAAAGGCCGTACGCGAGGTTCTTGCTCCTGAAAATGTGACAAACTACGCCGCCCGCCTTGTTTTATCCACACAGCCGGAAAATGAATACTCGCCGGAAAATGTAAAGAAATATATAAGATACGGTGCCGGGCCTCGGGGTGTTCAGGCGTTGATTCTTGCCTCCAAAGCTCAGGCTATAATCAGGGGACGCTTCAATATCAGCATTGATGATGTTAAGCTTCTGGCCTGCCCATCTCTTCGACATAGGATCGCTTTAAATTTCGACGGGCAGAGTGAGGGGATCAATATTGATGAACTGATTGAAGGAATAGTTTCAAAACTGCCTGAGGATATGAAAATACCAGATGTTTTAAAGGAATAATCAGTATGGAAAAGATTCTCGATGCGAAAGATTTTTGAATTGATACGTCAATTAAGCATTCAGGCAAAACGCAGGATTACCGGCCTTGTTACGGGCGAACAGAGAAGCCTTGTCCGCGGCGGAGGCATTGAATTTGCCGACTATAGGGAATACCAGCCGGGCGATGATATAAGACAGATCGATTGGTCGGTTTTTCTCAGGATGCGTAAGCTGATGGTTAAACTCAGTGCGGAGGAAAAGGAATTGACTTTGATGATTATCCTGGACGCCAGCCGCTCGATGTGTTTCGGACAGCCTGAAAAATTTATGGCAGCTAAGAAAATCGCTGCGGTTTTGGCGGGAATTTCGCTTTACGGAGGAAACCGCGCAGGAATTCTTGTAATGGGCTCTCATTTAATTGAGGCTGTCCGGCCTGAAAGGAGCCGGGCATCGCTTGCCAGAGTGGCTTCCGTTATTTCAGGTATTTCACCTGAGGAGAATATAAATCCGGAAGTCTGTATCCGCCAATTTGCGGCCCGCTACGGCCGCCGCTGTATGGCGGTTTTAATATCCGATCTTCTGTTCCCGGAATGGCCTAAAATTATCACCGGACTTTCAGCAAGCGGCTGTGAAGGGTATGTTCTTCAGACATTAGCTCCTGTGGAGCTCGATCCGCCTTATCTTGGCGAAGTGACCTTAGTTGATGTTGAAAGTATGGAAGAAGTGCCTCTTCACATCCAGGATGAGGAAGATGCCCTTTACCGCTATGAAATGGCAGAATTTCTTCAGGAAGTCCGCGATGACTGCCATCGAAACAGGCTCGGCTACTGCCTTATACCATCAGATATACCTGCTGATCAATTGTTCCGGTTTAATCTGCGCAAAGAGGGTTTATTATGTTAAGCTGGATTTTCCCCGGAGCACTCTGGATTTTATTATCAGCAATTCCGGTTTTATTATTCTATTTTCTAAGGATGCGGTTTCGAAGGCAGCCCGTTTCGTCAAACTATATCTGGAACAGGCTGCGTAAAGAAAATCAGAAGGGGAAACGTTTTCAATTCCGCTCGATACTTTTATTGATTCTTCAAATTATGATAGTTCTGGCCCTCACTGCGGCGGCTGCGGAACCTGTATTGAATCAATTATCCATGTCAAAGCCCGGTGTTGTTTTTTTGATGGACGCATCGGCAAGTATGATGACGATGGATATCGCTTCAACAAACGGTGCTTCTGTAACTATGAAAAGCAGGTGGGAAGAAGCATTGGAAAGATTGAACGGGGAAATTAAAAAATTACCGCGGGGAACCGAAATAGCAGTATTTGACTGTTCCGCCGTGGCGGAAAAAATTGGTGAAGCTGATAACAATTTTTCAGCTTTATTAAATAAACTTAAAAACAACAGACCGGATGAATCGGGATTTCAGGAAACGGAAGTCGCAAACGGCCTGGAAGCCTGGCTTAGAATCCGGAATAAAAACTGGAAAGCCGTTTTAATTACAGATGGCGGACTGGATCTCGGGGGGCAGAGAATATCTGCCGTCTTTAATGGAAATATTCAATCGATTCTTGTGGGTTCAAGCGGTGAAGACCTTGGAGTGACGGGCTTACGCCTGCAGCCGGATGGGGAAGTCAATTTTACAGCTCTGAATGGATATGATTCGGACAGGACAGCAAGAATTACACTTGAAAAAGACGGACAGCGTTTAACCGAAACCGGCATAAGCCTTCGGCCGGGAAGGTCAAGACAGTCAATAAAAATTCCAGCACCGGTTAATCCAGGTCTTTATACCATAAAATTAGACGGGAATTCGGATAGCTTCCCGGCAGACGACCGGTATTCCCTTTTTTATAGATCTCCCGATAAGATTCAGGTTCTTCTTGCCGGGCAGGATAATCCATTTCTTAAGGCTGCGCTCAGTCATCCCGGAATAGAATTGACCCTGGTCAAAGATTTTAAATCGTTAAATGCAGACCCGGCAAGCTGGGATTTAACAATAGCGGATCAGGTTTCGATCCCGACCAATTGGAGCGGAAATATGCTCTGTTTCAATACATTACCACCGGACTCCCCTGTATATTTAAGTATCCCGGTTGAAGGAAGCATAACCGCTGTGGATTCTTCTCATCCTCTCCTCAGGTTTACAGATCTTAAGAACTGGAATATCTCTTATGGAAATTCCATTAAATTAAGTCTGCCTTTTCATGAGCTGACGGCCCGGGTTCTGGCCAGTGTGGATGAAAAACCTATTTTAGCGGCCTGGGAAAAGAATGGGAATCATTATGCCGTTTTTGGGATAGACCTGAATTACACCGATATCGGACTATCCCCATCTTTCCCTGTATTTCTTCAGAATTATATCAGATGGTGCGTTCCTCAAAGCGGGAATGACCTTGCATATACATTAAATGCCGGGGAAACGGCATCTTTCAAAATAAGTCCCGAATGGAAACTCAAGAATGAAAAAGAATTGATAAAGCAAAAAAAGATATTTATCAAGCGCAATGGTTCCATGATCACCATTCATCTTCTTAATACCGGAATCTTTCCATGGGAAGAAGGATTGAATCATGGATTTATAGCCGTAAACCTCCCGGCTGGGGAAATGGATTTATCTCCTATACCGCTTCGTATAAATAAAACACCGGATTATATTGAATCAAAACCTGTAAATCAGGATAAATCAATAGTTTTTTGGCCTTTACTTATTCTGCTTGTTCTCCTGATTGCAGAGTGGTTTTTCTGGCGGGGCAGACTCTGGCAGGTCGGCTCCGGTAAATCTCTCAAAAAGGGTTAAGTATATGTGGTGGACAAATCCATATTGGTTAATCGCGCTGATAGCTATTCTGCCTCTATTAAGGTCAGGAAATATACTTGTACGAAATAACAGGAGCGTTATTCCAGACAGAAAGTTATCGAACGAATCTTCTCTAAATCAAGTCAGGCGATTATCAATGCTCCGGGCAGCTTCCATTGCGTGTGTTATTCTTGTTCTTGCCGGCACATCCGCGGTGATTCCTGCTAAGAACCGCTATTTTGCGGCCTTAATAGATGTTTCCGAAAGCATTGGAAAGGCGCAGGTTGAAAAAGTGAGGGCCGCTCTGCTCAAACAGATAAGTTATTTAAATCCATCGGACAGGATATCTATAGTCGCTTTTGCCGGCCAGCCGAATGTCATTATTCCCCTGACGAATCCTGAAGAAGCCTCTACAAAACTGGAGTCCGCTGCATTGAACGCGCCGGATACCGGGGAAAGCGATCTTCGCGGTGGCATTCAGGCGGCAGTTGAAATTCTTTCATCAAAATTGGGTAACCGTAGTATAATATTATTTTCAGATGGAAGAGCGACGGCGGGCGGCTCAATTAATCCCATCCTTGATAAAATCAATGGTATACCTGTCATTGTTATCCCTGTGGGTGAAAAGGGAGAAGGCATTGTGTCAAGAGAAATAAAAATCCCTGAGACCGCACATATCGGCGAAAAAATAAAGGCGGAATGGGCGATAGATTCTACAAGAGAGCAAAATGTGAATACCGGAATTAAAATAGACGGCCAAACCGTACAAAAGCTTTCCCTGGTTTTAAAAAGCGGCAATAATATCATTCCAATTGAGCTTACGTCAGAACGGGCTGGAAACCACAGAGTGGATATAGAGATGGTTTCTGAAGACGGAAATCCCGTTCCGAAAGGAAATATTTCGGGTTTGTTAAAAGTAGAGGGTTTATCCTCAATTCTTATAATCCATGGAAAAAACGAAAATCCTTCATTGGCTGAGTCTTTAAAAATCCAGGGCTTAAATGTTGTAAATGAAGTAAGCTCTGGTATTCCTGAGTCAGCCGGGAACCTGGAGGGTTATTCCGCAGTGGTTTTCGATAATGTTCCCGCATCATTTCTAAGCGAAAAACAGCAGAATGTACTTCAAAACTATGTCGCCGGCGGAGGGGGATTGTTCGTCATCGGCGGCGATTCTTCCTTTGGACGCGGTGAATATTATGACAGCGTTCTGGAGGAGATGATACCGGTCAATACCGATATTCGTCAGCGCGTTTATTTTAACCGCAATGAAATATTATTTGTTATAGATCATTCCGGCTCCATGTTTGAAACCGTCGGCAATACTACAAAATATGATGCAACAATCAGCGGAATCGCGGCGGCCGTAAAAGGACTGAATCCCCAGGATAGGGTAGGAATTATAGAGTTTGATCAAGAAGCGCAGTGGGTACTTCCTCTCACACAGGTAAGCCATCAGAATGAAATATTAAAGGCATTATCAAAAATCGATCATGGCGGCGGCACTGATATGAGCTCGGCATTTAATGAAATTCTAAGAAAATTTTCAAACCAGGAACCCGTATACCGTCATTTGATAATTATTACCGATGGACAAACTGAGGAGAAAAATTTTAAAACCCTTACCCGAAATCTTCATAATAAAGGTTTCAGCGTTACAACTATAGGTATAGGAAATGAAGTAAACGAAACCCTTCTCAAGAATATTGCCGAATGGGGAAACGGTAAATTTTACAGGGTTAATGTCGGCCAGATTCCCAAAGTTATTCAAAAAGAAACCGTACGCTTAAGCCGTGATTTGATTCAGGAAGGGCGGTTTATACCTTCAGTAAAAACACCATCGGATGTTACCATGGGTTTTGACCGGAATCTTCCTCCAATAGAGGGTTATTTATTAACCAGACCGAAAAATCTTTCTTCCATATACCTGGAAGCCGGGAATAACGACCCTCTTCTGGCGGAATGGCGTTACGGCAATGGAAAAGTCATGGTTTTTACCTCGGATTCGGGTACGAGATGGCTGAAAAAATGGTCGGGCACGAAAAGCATATAACCTTCTGTTCAGCCAGGCTGTAAAAAATATTACGCGGGCTTCTTCGGATAAAGGGTTAAGAGTAAATGCAGTTGTTAATGCCTCCACCGCTCATATTACACTTGATGTAATAGGAGCTGACAGGCGTCTCCGCCAGGGATTGCAGTTAACAGGCCGGACGGATGACGGATACGGGCAGACTTTCAGGTTTTTAGAAAGCGCTTACGGGCATTATGAAGCCTATGTGCCTTTAACAAACAGTGGAATGAGTTTGTTTGATATCCATGAAGACGGCGGAGAAAGCTGGACAACCGCCTGGGTATGGAACCCGCCGGGAAAAGAATTCGATATTACGGGACCTGATATGGCAGCCCTTTCCCTGATTTCGGCAAAAACGGGTGGCAGGGTTCTTCCGATTTCTAAATTTACTTTTCCGGAATCTAAGTGGAGTCTTGAACCTGTATCCTTGCAATACGGCCTTCTTATTCTTGCTCTGTTTTCATTCTTAATTGAGTTATTCCTGAGAAGCACTTCTATGAAGCAGTTGAAAATGGCTGAAGCTGTATTATCAGTCTGGTGGTCGGTGAAATTAAAAATAATCGAAAAAGCAAAGGCTTTTAAGAAAAAAGCTTCATATAACGAAGATAGGAAGAAAACCGCTCTCGAGGAAGAACGGAACAGGCAGAAAACTTTCGAGGCTTACAGGTATCTGGCGGAGAGAACCATGAAAATGAATAAAAAGGGATAATAGCCCAAAACTCTTCGGAAAATAAAAAATTTCACTGAAAAAACCTGCTATTTATAGGGAGGTTAACTTTTCTATTGTTATTGGGATCAATATTACTTCCCCGATGTATAAGCTTGAATGGGAAAGTGCATTGGATATTGGTATCCCATCAATATCCTGGCTTATGAACCCGGCCGTTCCGATGCCGACTAAAACTTGAAAAGGCAATGGATATCCATTGGTTACATCACCGTTTCCTGGCACATTTACCGTTGTTATGTAAGTTGAGTACTCATAGGCATTTCCCCCATTTGTTCCGAAATACCAAACATTGTAATTGATAAGTGGTATTGAAATACCAAATAGCATTTGAAACCGGGGTACTTACTGTCAGGAAGCTTGTAAAATTTGTCCCTGTAACGGTGTAATGTATACCGGAATCCAGCACGTCAACTGTAATAAGATTCCCGGTCAAACTGTTAACATTATTGACCTGATAAAACCCTTTGTTCACACTCCATGGTATGTTAACTCCATTAATTGTTACTGTATCATTCGTTATTGGTGTTCCATGATTGCTATCCGAGAAAACACTTACCTGTTCAGTGAGAAATACCCCTGAATTTGCGTTTATGATTACCTGTGCTGTAATAAATGGTGCTTTACTGCTTCCAGTGGAACTGAATGAACTGCTGCCGATAGAACTCCCGGATGAACTGCTGCTGATAGAACTGGAACTGCTTGAAGAGCTGTTTGCCGGGTTTAACAAATTACACCCTGAAGACACTAAAAGTATTAATAATATTAAAAGTATATTTCTTTTCAATAAATTCATTTTCTACCCCCTAGCTGTTTTTTTAAAACAAAAAAAACATAATATATTTTAATCTAACTGAATTTAATATAATTAAAGCATACCTATTAGTCAACTGGGATATATATTTTTATTTCTCAATTTCCGGTCATCTTTTCGCTTATCTCCCATAATTTCTTAGAAGTCTCAACATCGTATGACCTGCCGGAGGAGCTTCTTTCATTAGACTTATCAAAGTATTTCCCGGTGACGGCTTCAACTTCCGGTGAGGAAGCAAGGTATATTGAGGTTGCCGCCCCTTTTACAGACGAAATAGTGAAAGGTTTAAGCAGACTGATGCCCACTTTATAAACCAAACCTTCGGATTTGCCGAAATTTGAGCTTACAAATCCGGGATGCAGGCTGTTTACCGTTATACCGGAACCTTCCAGCCTTCCGGCCAGTTCATTTGTAAATAATATCAGAGCCAGTTTTGCGTTTGCATAAGAACTCATTACATTGTAGCCTTTTTCACCCTGAAAGTTTTTAAAATCTATCTTACCAAAAAAATGCGCTTCCGAAGATACGTTTATGATCCGAGAAGGCGCGCCTTTTTTTAAAACCGGTATAAGAAGGTTCGTGAGTAAAAACGGGGCCAGATAGTTAACGGCAAAAGTCACTTCATAACCCTCTTCTGTCATTTTCTTTTTACTATTAATACCGCCTGCGTTGTTAATCAGGATATTCAAGCTTTTATACCTCTCTTTAAAATCGCCGGCGAATGTCCTGATCGAATTTTGACTTGAAAGATCAACTGTCATCAAATCAACAGAAACGTTCCCTGTTTTTGTTTTAATCCGTTCCTGCGCTTCTTTTCCCTTTGTCTCATTCCGGCAGGCCATCACTACTGAAGCTCCCATTTCAGCCAGGCCGAGCGCTGTTTCAAAACCGATTCCCGAATTAGCGCCTGTAATCAGGCAAATTTTACCTAACATTGAATTATTCATAAGAAACCTCCCTTACTATTTTTAATATAATTACTAAAGTTAATACGGTCAAGATGAGGCATTGTTTTAATTTAAATTGTAAAATGGGTGATATAAACTTAAAAATTAGCTATAATAGAATCCGGATAAGTTTGAGTTTTTTGGAATATCATTCATTTTTATTAAGGATACTTATGAATTACATCGGATCAAAATTCAGCCTGTTAAAAAATATTGAAAATATCATTAAGGAATATGGGCTTCCCGGCCATGGCATTGCTCTTGATCTTTTTTCAGGCACAGGCGTTGTATCGCAGTTGTTTAAGTCAATTGGGTACATTACTTACGCTAATGACTGGCAGTATTATTCTTACTGCGTTACAGCTTCTTATCTGACGCTTAACGATTTTCCATCATTTGAGCGTCTTCTTGAAAGCGATGAATGGAAAATTATTAAAAATGCTAAAGATGAGCTTTTAAGGATATATTCTTTAAATCATAGAAATCAAAGAGTTCAAAACGAATCTTTCATAAAAGTTTTATCATATCTGCAGGATTTAAAGGGGAAGAAAGGCGAATTTTATCATAATTATTGTGAGGGCGGCGGCCAGGGGCGTTTATATTTCTCAATTGAGAACGGAAAAAAAATCCAGGAGATTAGAGATAAGATTGAGGACTGGCATAAAAAAAATCTTATTAATTTAAACGAAAAAATATGGCTGATAGCCTGTCTCCTCGAATCGGCGGATAGAATAGCAAATACCGCCTCGGTTTATGGGGCGTATTTAAAAAAAATAAAAAAAACCGCTGAAAAGCATTTAGAAATGATAGGAATAAAGCCGGTTGAGAGTAAATTCAGCCCGGAAGTAAACAAAGTTTTCTGTACGGATTCTTTAAAGCTGCTAAGACGGTTAAAGAATGAGGATATCTTACTGACGTATATCGACCCTCCTTATAACCGCCGTCAATATTCAGCCAATTATCACATACTCGAAACCATCGCGAAATGGGACATCGAAGAATTTATACCCAGGGGAGTCACCGGTTTAAGAAATAAAAGCGAATTCATTTCGAATTACAGCCTCAGAACAAAGGCTGAAAGGGCTTTTGATGAATTATTTTCCCAAATAAACTCAAGGTATATTCTTCTTTCTTATAATAACGAAGGACTGATAACGGAAGATTTCATTAGAAATTTATTCGATACATATTGTAAGGATTATAAATTTGAGAAAATCGAATATCAAAGATACAGAGCCGATGTCGATCATTCAAAGAGAATTTATAAGACTGATAACACTACTGAATATTTGATAATCGGGAAAAAGAAATAACTTAATTTTCTTACTAATGAAACAATTCGCTAAATTTCTTTGCGAGCATTGGACCTGTTCCGTCTCCCTCATGTTTAAAAAAGACCAATACTTTTTCCCAATTTTTGGTTTTGATCTCCTTTGCCCAATTTTCAAGGTCCCTGTCAGAATATTCCTCCCGTCTTAGCCTGACATATTCCCAATCTGACGTGCTTATGATTTCCGGCGGTTTTTTCTCATCCATATCGCTGAAGCAGAATATAAAGTTCCGTTCCTTTAAAATCCCGGCTATTTCGTCGTCATACCAGGAGTCGTCCCGGAACTCAAAAACAGCAGGAATATCCTGCGGCAAAATTTTCAAGAAATTTGAAAGACGTTCATTGTTTTTTTTAAACCATGGCGGGAACTGAAAAAGTATGGCCCCAAGACTTTTTTTCAGTATTTTCAAGATTTTCCAAAAGATAATTTGTCTCTTCTTCCGCATTTAAAAGAAGCTTTCTGTGGGTTATCTTTTGAGAGGCCTTTATACTGAATAAAAAATACTCCGGGGTCTCTTCTTTCCAGTGCTCAAGAACCTCTTTTTTCGGCATCCTGTAAAATGTATTGTTTATCTCAACGATTCCAAGCTGCTCTGCATAATATTTCAGCATATCGGCAGGTTTAATATTTTCAGGATAAAAATTACCTACCCATTCTTTATAGCTAAACCCGCTGGTTCCCGTATATAATTTCATAATAACCTCCCATTTAACAAGCGCGACTCTTGATTCAGAAAATATTCGACAGGCTCACTCATCATTACCTATCAAGTTATACTGAGTTGCAATCAAATACAATCTGAAACTCAGTATAATACCAAGTAAGCATTTAAAAGTTCGCTAACACTCAATGTGAATGCAACTTGGTATTAGCTTATAGCTGTTCTACACCAGCTTGCTGTAAAGATAATTCATTCTTCAACTATAATTTAAATTTAGACTTTTATTTTGTATTAGTCAAATGATAATATTGTTTTGAACACTTTCCCTTTTAATGTAAAGGGAAGTGAAACGGCTTTATACTTTTCTTTTGTATGT
>CAWEAK010000023.1:0-20091 GCA_963806975.1 uncultured Spirochaetota bacterium | reverse complement strand
TATAAACCAGTCAGACTTGTCATGAATAGCCCATAAGAAAAGCTTCGCGTTTTCAAGTATAGTTGATGCGAAATTTGCTATTATCATAATAGTCTCAAGATCATCTTTAGTGAAGGGTTTTTTCTTGTTTTCATTGGTTATTTCAAGAATGGATTCGACTTCATTGTTAATTTTCAAAGGCATAACTATTACAGAACCGACATCAAGCTTCATAAATATTACCAACAATCGGTTTTGCGTATCCGCTTCCGTCAATCGATTCTACAAGAATAGGAACTCCCTTGACGTCGACTTCACCGACTATGCCATCTCCGGGTTTGATACAAATCTCAAGAAGGTCGCTGTAGCTTTCAAAAATGGTTGTGTCAAGAATAATCTTATTGTTTGAATCGTCAACATATAAGTATCCTGATATTTTAAGACATTCTTATCAGGGTCATAAACAATTAACGATCCCTGAGAAGCCTCAACAGATTCAATGGCAAAGCGAACGATCATTGTTTTTAATATTTCACTTTCCCTTAAATCCAAGACCCTTAAAAATTCGCTCATTTCCTTAATAATTTTAATTGCCCTATCTTTTTTGATGAATTGATAGCTCAGAGATGTTTTATCTGTTTTAACCTTCTATTCGGAATTACTATCAGTTAAGAGGTTTGAGATTTATTCCTTTAGCCATCTTAACTTCCTTTGATTCAAATAAATTAATTTTTAATTAAAATTTTTATAATTGGGTATAAGAGATTTGTTTAATATTTTATTTCTAATTTTTCCGGCTGTCAAGCTATAGTAGTCTAATAACTCCTTTCGTGTGCCAATAGTTGGAAATTCATCGGGAATAGTTATGTAGTCTATTATCTTTTTTTTATTTATCATGAGGATTTCATTTATCAAAAACTCGGAAATACCCCCGTTATATACTCCCTCTTCTATTATTAATACAGGCCTTGAGTCCCTGGACAAATAATCCGTTATATTATCGCTTATGGGTTTTGCGTAACGGAGATTATAAACTTCAAGTTTGATATTTTCAGATTTTAATTTATTTTTAGCGGAAATTGCCTCTCCAAGGAGAGTTCCGGTTGAAACAAGAATAAAATCGCCTCCCCTGGAGACAACAACACCTTCGCCTCTTTTCAAGGAAAACTGCTTAGGATTATATTCTTTATAATCAAGGGCTATATCCTTGGGATAACGGATGCAGAGTGGAGAATCTATATTTTCAAGAGAATTATTCAACATCATAACAAATTCCTCCCTGCAGGAAGGAAACATTATTGTAAAATTCGGAATCATTCTTAAATAGGATATATCAAATATTCCCTGGTGGGTTTCCCCATCACCTGGCACAAGTCCTGACCTGTCAAGGCAAAATAAGACCTTTCCCCTTGCAATCCCGACGTCGTGAACGAGCTGGTCAAAGCCTCTCTGAAGAAATGTCGAATAAATAGCCACGACAGGCTTATATCCTTTTAATGAAAGCCCGAGAGCATAATCGACGGCATGCTCCTCGGCAATACCTACGTCGCAGAACCTATCAGGAAATTCCTCGGCAAATTTTTTCAACCGGTCCCTGTTTTCATTGATGCTGTTATTGCGATAACTTTACTGTCTTTCCTGGCAATTTTAATTAGTTCATTCCCAAATAGATTTGAATAACTCTGCTCCTCCCCCTCAATCGGTATGCTTTCATCCCCATTTAGAGCTATCCCTGCAATTCCGTGGTATTTCCCGGGATTTTCTTCCGAGGGCTTATATCCTTTTCCCTTGGTTGTAATTATATGAATGATAATAGGTTTATTAATCCCTTTTATTTCCTGAAAAGTTTCTGTAAGTTTCTTCATATCATGGCCGTCAATCGGCCCATAATAGCTTATGCCCATATCCTCAAAAAAATTTCTTCTTATTAAGAATGATTTAAAAGCTTCTTTAATCCCGTAAAGGAGCTTTACTAAAAATTTTCCTATTAAAGGAACATTTGTTTTCATAACCGATTCAAGCCGGCGTTTGAACCTTAGATATGAGTGTGAAATCTGAAGGTTTTTCAGATATTTTGAGATGCCTCCGACATTTTTGGAAATAGACATTCCATTATCGTTTAAAACAATTATAACAGGCAGGTTATTATGGGAAATTGAATTTAACGCCTCATAAGCCATTCCTCCTGTAAAAGCCCCGTCGCCAATTACAGCAATCGTATCAGTAATATCGTTTCTTAGAAGTTTTGCTTTCGCGATACCTGAGGCTATGGATAGGGAAGTAGTGCTATGCCCGGCATGGATTAAATCAAAACAGCTTTCGCCCGGCGAGGGATACCCGCTTAAACCTCCCCTCATTCTCAGGGTACCGAAACATTCCTTTCTGCCAGTAAGGATTTTGTGAATGTAGCTCTGATGGCCTACATCCCAGATGATATCCGTTTTCGGGCAGTCAAAGATGTAATGAAGGGCAATTGTAAGCTCAACTACGCCAAGATTAGGAGATAGATGTCCCCCTGTTTTTGTAACGCTATCAATCAGAAATCCTCGGATTTCCTCTGAGAGATTTTTCATCTCTTCCAGATTCATTTTTTTTATATCATCCGGGTTATTTATCTTTTCTAACATAATTAACTTAATCCTGTCCTATCGAAACAAAGAATTAATAATAAAGTTGAGATAATTTACGATTATTCCCTTTTTCTTATTGTCCTGTATACCTTTAAATTCCAGTTTTATTGCCGAAAAATTGGTAATAATCTCTGTGTTTGTGATGTTATTTGTCCCAATCACCTGGTTTGTTGCAATTTCTGTATAATTCGTACTGAATACCAGATCATTTTCGTTAAAAAAAGCTGAGTTTGAAGGCGATTCATTGAATATTTTAAAATCTAGTCCATATATCTCAGTCGAGTAAATTGAATTATCGGCAGAGAGGGAATCGATATTGCATTCCCCTCCGAACTCTATCCTGAATAAATCTCCGTTGATTAGACTGGAATTTGCTCCCTGAATTGAAACAAGCTCATCTTTTAAAGCGGTCACTTTTGCAGGAATCGTAAAATTATTTTCATTATTCACATTAACTGTATTCTGATTTCTTGTATTATCGTTTTCATTTACTTCGGCATTCGGGAAAAAACTGAATATCTCTCCCCCGCCCTTTTTTCCCTTAGTAGTTTCGAAATTATTCTTTCTGGCCTCAATCCTGTATTTCATTATGGTTTTATCGGAAAACTTAATTTTTATTATGTCGCCTGTTTTAACAGAAATCTTGTACATATTTACGCCATTTTCCCATAAAGATTTTCCGAATGCAAAAACGGAAAATAACATAAATATTAATCCAAGGCAAATTTTCATAGCATGGCCTCTATGGGATTATCCCATATTCAATGGATTTCAAGGTCTTCTCCGTTGCTCTTGTCTGTTTTTGACTCCTTTTGTCCGGTCTTTGACTGTTCAACATAATTCATTCTCAAAGTATCCAGTACCATGTTAAGCGTTTTTTCCTCTTCCCTGTTCAGGTTTCCTTTTGTTTTTTCTTCCAGTATTTCCAGAAGTTCAATAATACCGGCTGCCTCTTCAAGCTCAACGGCAGTCTTCTTTGAGATAGGGTTTTCAATCTTACCAAGCGCAATTAATCCCGATTGATACATCATAAATATATATGTAACAAAGTTAAGCCTGGGCCTGTCCTTCATATTCCGACCTCCCTATGCTTCTGCTTTTGCCTTTTTTCCCATGTTCTGCAAAATCGGGAATCTATTCTTATCTATCTTGCCTAATACCTCGTTCAGCTGATCGGCGTTTAAAACCTCTTTTTCCAACAGAAGATTGGCTAATGTATCCAGTTTTTTCATATTTTCTTTTAATAGTTTTTTTGCCTTTTCATAAGCCGATGATATAATTTTCCCTACTTCTTCATCTATAATTTCATGGACTTTCTCACTGAAATTTTTCCTTGCCACAAGGTCCTTCCCGAGGAATACCGGACCTTCTTTTTCGCCGTAAGTAACAGGCCCAAGAACCTCACTCATTCCCCATTCGCAGACCATTGAATTAACAATCTTAGTTGACCTTTCAATATCATTTGATGCTCCGGTGGAAATCCAATTCTTACCGAACTTTATTTCCTCGGCAGCCCTTCCGCCCAGTAATACCATCAATTCTTCCAGAAGGTGCTCTTTTGTATAATTCTTCCTTTCATCAATCGGAAGTTGCATCGTAACTCCTAAAGTCCTGCCTCTCGGTATAATTGTTACTTTGTGAACGGGGTCAGTCAGGGCCAGTATATGGCTTAATATGGCATGCCCGCTTTCATGGTAAGCCGTAGTAAGCTTTTCTTCCTCGCTGATTACCGCGCTTCTTCTTTCAGGCCCCATCATGACCTTATCCTTGGCAAATTCAAAATCCGTTAAAACCACTTTCTTTCTATTTTCTCTTGCCGATTTCAATGCCGCCTCATTTACAAGATTTTCAAGGTCTGCACCCGTAAAACCAGGGGTGCCTCTTGCTATAATGCTTAAGTCAACACCATCCTCAACCGGTACCTTTCTTGTATGTATTTTTAGAATTGCCTCTCTTGCCTTTACATCCGGCTTATCAACTACTATTTCCCTGTCGAAACGTCCCGGACGCATAAGAGCAACATCAAGAATATCAGGCCTGTTTGTTGCCGCCAAAATTATCAGGCCTTCAGATGAATCAAATCCGTCCATATCAACAAGAATCTGGTTTAAGGTCTGTTCCCTTTCATCATGTGAGCCGCCTACACCCGTTCCCCTTGAACGTCCTACGGCATCCAGTTCGTCTATAAATATTATGCAGGGAGCGTTTTTCCTTCCCTGTGTAAATAAATCCCTCACTCTTGCAGCACCGACTCCGACAAACATCTCAACAAACTCGGAACCGCTAACACTGAAGAACGGAACATCTGCTTCCCCCGCCACAGCCTTTGCCAGGAGGGTTTTACCCGTGCCGGGTGAACCCACAAGAAGGACTCCTTTAGGGATTCTGGCGCCAAGAACGCTGAATTTTTTAGGGTTTTTAAGAAATTCAACAACCTCTTCCAGGTCCTGCTTTGCCTCCTTCGCACCCTGCCACATCTGTAAATTTGACCTTGTTATTGATCTCTTTGTGTAACCGTGCCTTGCTTCTTCCGAAAGACATTGCCTTTCCAGGGTCTCCTCCCTGCATACCGCGCATCAGGAATATCCAGAAGATAAACATCACGGCTGTAATAATTATTATCCACCAGATATAACCGGAACCATAAGAATCTTTCACCTTTTCACCTGTGATTTCAACATTATGCTGTTTTAAAAGCGGTAACAGGTCTTTATCATCGAGGGGTATAATTGTTTTAAAGACTTTTACGCCATTGATCTCATCCTTAAAAGACCCTTTAATAGTCTGCCCTTCTATTGTTACCTGAACTATGCTGTCGTTATCTATATGCTTTAAAAAAGATGAATATGAAATAAATGTTTCTTTCGGTGAATTGGTTAAAAAAAGGAAGATAAACATACCTAAAAGTATTAAAAGAAATATCCCAAAATATCTTCCCTGCTTGTCTTCATCAACCGGCAGAAGATTCCTTTTTTTCTTGCTGCCTTTATTATTTGCCATGAAACTGCTCCTTACAATAATATCTCTGTGCTCAATTTGTTAATACTGCGATATACGGCAAATTTCTGAATTTTTCATTATAATCCAGTCCATATCCTATTACAAACTTATCTTCGATTTCAAAACCGACGTAGTCGACTTTAACCTGAACCTTTCTTCTGGAAGGCTTGTCGAGAAGAACGCATACTTTCATGCCGCATGGTTCATGCACATCTTTAATATAACGAATAAGATGATCAAGTGTCAAGCCCGTATCCACTATATCTTCGATCAAGACAATCTTTTTATCTTTAATGTCTATGCATAAATCACGGGTTATTTTTATCACTCCGCTTGAATTAGTGTCTTTGTAACTTTCAGTGGATATAAAATCTATCGTATATATTTCTGCTTTTAATATTCCTTACCAGATCGGAAAAAAAAATAAATGAGCCTTTCAGGTTTGCAATTAATATTGCTTATTCATCCCCTATAAATTTTCTATTTCCATGGAATCTCTTTGACCTTATCGCCTATCATTTTTTCGATATATATTCCTTAGCTTAAGATCTTTTGTGCTCATGTCCTGTGGGTTATTAAACTGAGAATCCATGGCCTCACTCCTTTATGAGATTTTTTTATCCCTGACTTACTATAATCATTTTTGCATAAATGGAAGTATTTTCATCTATGTAAAAATCCGAGGAAACCCTGAATCCGTAATTCGGCACAAATACTGCAATAATCCTTCCGTTTTCAGTTTCAATAATGAAAGAATTTTCCCTCTGTAATCAGGGTAAATTTATTATCAATAAAATAATTTTTTATTTTTTTGTTTTTACCATTGCAATTTTTATTCTGTCACCGTCTTTTCTACTACGCAACATTTATTGCCTCAATATCCTTACCGTTAAAAATACAGGAATAATCCTTCATTATCTCCATTAAAGCCGTCTTTATCATAATCCAGTCAATGAGATAAAAATCCATTATAATTGACATTCATGTTATCTTTGAGTATAACATATTTTGTAATATTAGGAAAATTTTTTCCTTTTGCAAAATATCAGGCTGTTATAAGATGAAATTATCCTTATTTGGCCGGTTTGATATATAATTTTATTCCCTTTGTTTTCATTGCCCGGACTGGATAATTCTATCTACAAGGTTTAACGACGGATAGAAATCTTCATCGATTCTTTCTGACTATGACGGATAAAACGCCTGAGAACGCCGGGAGGCTCCGATGTTTCCTTATGAAAAATATCTTTATCAAGAGATATAGAACCCATCTTCCTTTCTGCAATACTTTTCGAGAGGTTCTATGCTTTTTTGCCAGATTTTTTCTTCCTCATAGGCTATCCTGTATAATTCACCGATTTTTTTCCTGAAGGCCGGGAATCTTTTTTCTATCGTAACGGGTTAATATTCTTTCGGATATAGTTTCTGTCGATGGGCTTCATCAAGGTTAGATGAATCCTCAACATAAAAAATATTATTTTCATTAAGATAATCCAGAATATTACTCTTTTCGATAAAGAGAAGCGGCCTTATAATGGAATTCCTTCGGATTGGGATGGCAACAAGACCTGATATCCCTGTTCCTTTGAACAGCCTGAAAAAAATGAGTTTCCACAAGGTCGTCCAGATGATGCGCTGTCGCAATCTTTTGAGCCTTTAATTCGACCATGCATTCGCTATAAGCCCTATATCTTAATATTCGTGCAGCCATTTCAACAGAATAAATCATTTTCTTTCGCGAATTCCCTGACATCTAATTTCCGTGAAACGAAATCCATTCCGAATTTAGCGGCTGTAAGTCTTGAAAAATCCTCGTCCCTTTTGCTTTCTTCACCGCGTAAGATTGTGATTGATATGGCAGACGGCCGGAATAATATCAAGTCTTTCCGGCAAAAATACTGAAAAGAAAAGCGAGCAGGACAGAATCTGCCCCTCCGGATAAACCTATTAGAATCTTCTCTTTTTTTTCTATCAATTAAAATCGTGGATTGTGCTGATAAACAAGATTTTCCAGATAAAGGCATTTTATCGAACTCATTTACACGTTATAAAGGTTCATAGCATTATCGATTTCGCCATTAATAATCATTTCGATGGCATCGCAAACCTTTTCTAAAGAAGGCTCCAGTGCATGCAATTCTTCGACAGTAAATTTATCCAGGACGAAAGATTCGAGATTCTCGCTTTCCTGGGGGCTTCCAACACCAATCCTGACCCTTGGGAAATTATCCGATCTTAAAAACTGGATCAGCGATTTAATTCCATTATGCCCGCCGCTTGAACCATATTTCTTATACGTATCTTGCCAAGGGGGAGGTTTATATCATCACATACAACGATTATATTTTCCGGCATAATACGAAGAAAGCTCGCCATATACAAAACTGCCTCTCCGCTCAGGTTCACAAAGGTCTGAGGTTTTAACAGCATTATCCTTTCTTTACCCAGGCGAAATCTGCCGATCATGGATTTCTTTTTCTTGATATCAACCATCGTGCCATATCGAGCCGCAAGCCTGTCCAATATCATAAAACCGAGATTATGCCTTGTTCCCTCATAAGTCTCTCCCGGATTTCCTAAACCCACAACAAGTTTCAAATAAGACCTCCATAGGAGAAATTATTTTACTTCAACTAAAGCGGTGCCCTCGTGAGTTAAAATCTTATAATTTCCCTTTTTTATATCTCTTACAATTAAATACTGATTGGTTTTTAAATGGGATATATCTACATCAATGGCTGAGGGAAAATTTTCAGTATCGGTTTGAATCTTTAATTTTCTTGTAAAAACATAAAGACCGCCTCCCTCTTTTACACCAACAGGAGTACCAACATAATTAACAGGAACCTCAGTATTAAAAGACTTTTTTAGGAACAACGGCATAAAAATCCGCATGTAAAAAATTTCTGGTTATCGGATGGATTTTAAAATCCTTAATAATAACCTGAATTTTTTTCCTGCCCACGGATAGTGTCAAAATACTATGCTTTCCAAGAGTTTTTACCATTTTTTCAAATTCCTTGTAATCTATGGTAATATAAAGATTTTCTGTCAATTCCGGCCCATAAACCACAGCAGGTAACCTCATCAGATTCCTTACCTTCAAAGCGTCGGATTTTCCAATTTTTTCTCTTGTTTCAGCCTTCAAAACAAATTCACTCAGCGCCATAGAAATTTTCCTCCTAATTTTCCGCAGCTAAACATTATATTTCTTATACTCAGTTGAAATTATTGCAACATTAATAAATTCAGTATAAACACTCACTTTTACCAAATATGACCGGCTAGATTTTACTTTCCGTAATAAAAAGAGAACTGACCGATAGATTTAGATGAATCCTCTCAATTGCCTGACCAAAAAGCTCAAATACAGTTAAAATCTGCATCTTATTACCAAGTATGCTAATCTTTTGTTTATCAATAGGTATAGTATCAGTAACATAAATAGTATCTATCGCTGAATTTTTTATTCTTTCTGATGCGTCTCCGGAAAGAACTGCATGAGTTGAATATACATTTACTGTCTCCGCGCCATTGCTCTTTAACATATCGGCAGCCTGAACAATTGTACCGCCGGTGTCAATCATATCATCAATAATAATGGCTTTTTTCCCGCCGACATTACCTATCAGGCGAAGAACCTCAGCCTCGTTCTTCTTTTCTCTTCTTTTATCAAGGATTGCAATACTTGCCCCGATCTGCCGCGCAAAAAATCTTGATCTTTCAACACCGCCGGCATCAGGGGATACAATAACATAGTTTGATAAATCATCAATTTCTTTTAATGTACTTAAAAAAACAGGAGTAGCATAAAGATGATCAACTGGAATATCAAAAAAACCCTGGATTTGAGCGGCATGCAGATCCATCGCCAAAACTCTGTCCACCCCGGCAACCGTTAAGATATTCGCTACCAGCTTTGCAGTTATCGGCACCCTTGGCTCGGCTTTCCTATCCTGTCTGGCATATCCAAAATAAGGAATGACGGCTGTAATCCTATCGGCAGATGCCCTTCTTAAAGCATCAACAATTATTAAAAGCTCGATTAAATTCTTATAACCCGGGTTTGATGTCGGCTGTATGACAAAAACATCTTTCCCCCTGATATCTTCCCTTATTTTTACAAATATTTCGCTGTCTGCGAACTCGGTTATCAGCACATCCACCAATTCGACGCCGATGTATGAAGCTATTCTTCTTGCCAGCTCAGGGTTAGCCCTGCCTGATATTAATTTAATATTCGAAGATGCCACCCTCAGACTCCATTCATTTTTAGTTAAAAATTTAAGGTCATCTATCCATATTATTACTGGGGCGGAAGGACTCGAACCCTCGAAATGGCGGGACCAAAACCCGCTGCCTTACCAACTTGGCTACGCCCCAAAACTACAAAACTCTTCTATTCGGCCTGATAAGCCTCTAAAATAGCATTTTGAATTTTTTCTCTAAATTGAGAATTAATAGGATGAGCAACATCCTTCATTTCCCCGCTTCTGGTTCTTCTTGACGGCATAGCGATAAACAAGCCGTTGTTCCCCTGAATAACCTTGATATTATGGATCACAAAGCTGTCATCAAAGGTTATAGAAGCATAAGCTTTTAATTTGTTCTCGCCCTCGACTTTCTTAATTCTGATGTCAGTAATTTCCATAAAGTTTTATCCTCCTGAAGAAATTTGAAACCATTAGCCTTTTATAGCCAATCGATTACAGCCGACTGGCCGGGTAAATTTCTGTTGTAACTTTATGTTACGTAAAACACTGCTTTTAAACTTATAAGCGGCTTCGTATCACCTGTAAATGGGCACGCAAAAAAACGATTTATAATCGTAATTCCTTTGTAAAAAATCCAAGTCCATTTCCGCAGTAACTCTGTTATCATATACAAAAACAAGTGATGACCCGCTTCCGCTCATAAAAGACAGCCGAGACTTAAGAACCTTTCCCAATTCAATTTTTATTCCAGAGAGAACTACATTATGTTTGAAAACAAAAAACTGAAACTTATTATAAACTATTTTTCTAAGAAAATCAATACCGGTATAAGAATTCTTTGAAAAATCTTCTAATTTCCCTTCATTTACGCTGTCATCCAGCAAAGAATAAGCCCATCCGGTTGATATAAGAATATTAGGATAGACAATAATAAAGCAGATATCTTTTAAATTTTGTATAAGAGGGGTTACAATTTCACCCTTTCCCTGTACCCTGCATAGACCTCCATAAAAAAAGAAAGAAACATCGCTTCCGACAGAATATCCTATTTCAAGAAGTTCACTGACAGGAATATTATAAACTTTACTTAGAGCCATTAATACAAAAGCTGCGTTTGAACTTCCTCCTCCCAGTCCTGCTCCAGCCGGAATATGTTTTTTTACATGAATTGAAAAAGAATCATTTTTTTTAAATTTCTCTTTAAAAAGCCTCAACGCACTATGGACTGTTGTTTCACCTGAAATATCAATATTCTCAAATAGAATCTCATCTTTTTCTGATTTTATTTTTTTGATCTCAACTTCATCAAATAAGTCTATTTCCTGAAAGAGGCTGTCTATGTAATGATAACCGTCTGATTCATCCTTTCCCGTTATGTTCAGGTAAAGATTTATTTTTGCAGTCGATTTGATTTTCATTACTTTTATTCAATTGGAGTGCCGTTGGAATTCACATATTCCTTAAAGCTCTTCATTAACTTTTGAGTTATTTCCCCCGGCCTTCCGTTGCCGATAACCCTGCCGTCAATCATGGTTACAGGAACGATCTCTGCGGCCGTTCCCGAAAGGAATACCTCACCGGCAATAAACATTTCCGCTCTTGAGAAGAATTTTTCAACCACAGTATATTTTAATTTTTCAGCAATTTCCATTATGGTAGCCATAGTTATTCCTGGCAGTGCTCCGGCTACAATCGGTGGCGTGAATATCTTATTGTTATTAATCATAAATATGTTGTCCCCTGAACATTCGGCAACATATCCCTCATTGTTGAGCATAATTACCTCTTCCACACCTGCGTTTTTACCCTCAATCTTAGCCATAATGTTATTCAAGTAATTCAGGGATTTTATAATTGGGCTGACCGATTCGCTCAGATTTCTTCTTGTCGGAACAGTGATAACTGCCATTCCTTTTTTATAAACTTCGGCTGGATAAAGCATAATCGTATCGGCTATAATTATAACAGACGGATTTTTGCATATCCAGGGGGCAAGACCCAGATTCCCAATGCCCCTTGTCGCTAAAGGCCTGATATAGCCGTCAACTATGCCGTTTGCTTTGCATACACTTAACAGGCCTTTTTTAAATTCCTGTTTGGATATCGGGATTTCAAGCATTATTATCTTGGCTGAATTATATAAACGGTCAATATGTTCATCAAGTTTAAAAACTCTTTTATTATATACCCTTATACCCTCAAAAACTCCGTCTCCATATAAAAGGGCATGATCAAAAACAGAGATTTTAGCCTCCCCCTCTTCAACAAGTTCGCCATTCATATAAACATATTTTCCCATATTAAATACCTCAGTATATCCGTTTTTTGAGTGATTTTTTAACCCAAGATCTATTATTTTATCACATTTTTTTGCAATATCCAAGTTATGTGTTGCAATTATAAAAGTTTTATGAAACCTGTCTTTTAAATCCCATAGTATTTCTTCAACTCTTGTCGCGTTCGTTTTATCAAGACTTCCGGTAGGCTCGTCGGCAAAAATAACCTGAGGGTCGCAAATCAAAGCTCTGGCAATTGCTGTTCTCTGTCTTTCACCCCCTGAAAGCTGATCTGGATAATGCTGTTTCCTTTCAGATAATTTCATGCTTTCCAGCAGCTCCTCCGCCCTTCGGTAATTTTCTTTTGTTAAGTTAATGCCTGAAATTCTAAGAGGTACTAAAACGTTGTCAAGCGCTGTGAAATCTTCAAGAAGATAATGATGCTGAAAAATAAATCCAACATTTTTATTTCTGAAATCCGAAAGCTCTTCTTCGCTTAGATTATCGATTCTATTTCCCTGAAAGATAACCTCTCCCTCTGAAGGCCTATCCAGCCCGCTTAAAATATTGAGAAGGGTTGTTTTCCCTCTTCCGCTCTGACCTATTACGGCTATTACAGAACCGGCTTTAATATCAATATTGAGATTTTCAAAAACTCTTACCTCATCCACGGCTGTTTTATATATCTTGTAAAGATTTCTGGCGCTGATTATATTCTCAATCATTTCTAAGCACCTCAACAGGTCTGAGTCTGGACGCGTTGAATGCCGGAATGATTACGGCAATAGTGCTCAGGACTACCGATTGAATCAATATGATAATCAAGTCTGTATATTCGATTTTAATCGGGAATTTGTCTATGTAATAAACACTTGAGTTGAAGAAGTGGAAGTTTTCCGGCATCGGGAAATGCTTTAACCAGCTAAACAGATAATACGCTGAAAAATTAATAAAGTCAATCGATATTTCTATAAAACGCAGTATATCATTTAAAGTAATAGCTATTAAAAGCCCGGATAATATTCCTATAATACTGCCGAATATCCCAATAAAAAAACCGTCATAAAGAAAAACCTTAAGCGTGCTGCTAGGCTTAAGGCCCATAGCCTTCAAAATCCCTATTTCTTCCTTTTTATCCAGCACCATTGCAATCATTGTACTGAGGATATTAAATCCGACTACTATAAAGAAAAAGCTGAGTATTATCATAATAAGCATCTTTTCATCCTGAAGAGCCGCAAGATCGTTTCTGTGAAGGGTTTTCCAGGTAAATGGGTAATATGGGCAGATTTTCCTTATTGCCGGAAGGTATTTTTCAATCTCAAAGGGCTTATCTACCTTTATGCCTATACCGTAAGCATATCCGGCCGAGTCAAATACAGCCTGAGCATCATTAAAAGAAATAAAGGCCAGATTTGAATCATATTCCTTGTATCCTGCTGAAAAGATTCCAGTTACCTTAAACTTATACTGGACGCTGAAAAAGTCCTCATTGTAGACCGAGACATAAATAAAACTCCCAGTCGAAGCACCGAGATTCATGGCCAGGTTATATCCAAGTACAATTGACATAGGCGCGCTCAAGTCAAAAGTTCCTTCCTGAAGCGAAAATTGATTGCGAAAATCAGGGTCAGTACGGTATAAATCGTCGGCTCCCCATATCGTAGAACCCCAGACATTAAGGCTTCCCTTAAGAAGAGCCTGTTTTTCAAAATAGGGCTTAACAATCTTTACTCCCTTAATTTTTGATAATTCAGAAACATAAGTTTCATAATTGGGAATACCCTTCCCAGGGCCCAAAACTTCGACATGGAAATCTTTGGACATGAGTTTCTGGATAAAGCTGTTATGCATGCCGTTTGCCGCAGATAATATAACAACCGCAGCCGCACTGCTTATTACGATTGTGAGCAGGGCTATCACCGCCACAACTGATAAACCTCTATCGCTAACCTTGAATTTTAAGTATTTCGATGAAAGGTATAAAACTATATTCATTCAAGAAATCCTTATTCTTTTCCGATATCAATAATTGGAAGATTATAAAATATAATTGCATTTAAGTAAATAAAGTTTATTCAAAAATACCAAAATAAATTGCTCAATTTTGATAAAAGACTTGACAATTTATCAGGCATTAATTTAACTATTGGTATGAATAAACATGTTTTAGCAGGGGTTTTATATGAGTACTGAAGTAAAAATGGACACAGGTTTCCTTGTGATAAAGGGAAGATTTAAAGCTTTGGGTACAAGCACTTATGGACTTTTTATTGTTTTTATAGATAATTACTCGAAAAATGTTGATAGATTTGATATTGTTTCTTCTCATTTCAGCACTCTATATGAAAATAATACAGGCAGTACCATGGAATGAAATTGAAGACATCATAACCAAGCTTAAATGGAAAGGAGAATATGCTACAAGTTTAACACATGATATCCAGGCCAGTATTGAAGATATTATGCAGCCGGATACCGGAAGTATCAGGATATTATAAATAATATTAAAAAATCACAGCTCAACAAAGTAACAGCAATTTTTGATGATGCCCTGGGAAGACCTACCGGCGACAAAACAGTCAAAAGCGAAATTTCAATTGAAACCGTCCAGAAAAATGAAATCGAAGCGGTTAAAAAGGCCAGGAAGGAAAGGGAAGGTAAAGAAATACTGAATGCTGAAGTAACCCCCAAGCAGGAAGAACCGGTTGAAAAAGGCATAACAACAGAGCAGGCTACTGTAATCTTAGATGTATCCCTGGTATTATCTCCGATTTCAGGAATCCCAATTTATGAATTGAAAGAAGGCGATAAAATAATGATAAAAATTACCGAACAGTCAAACCGCGGACAATATTATATCGATCTTCTAAACGCTTCAGCAGATCATGAATTAATACCTATTCCGGCAACAATATTAAAGGTTTCAAAAGAAGGAAAAATATATACAGTAATGGCATCTATTGGCCCCGGAATTTACGGCAAATCGATAGATGAAGATACAGTTAAAGTTAAAAAATATGACCCTTCTTTAGATAAAAAGAAAAAAAGCAAGGTATCGGAAATATCCCAAAAAGCGCCGTTTCGGCTTTATCTGAAGAATCTAAGAAAGAAAAAGGCCCGTTCAGTATGATTTTTCTCATCATTGGAGCGGCAGCAATCCTTATGCTGGCAATTTTGATATTTATGTTTGTTTTATGAAACTGCTATTCTTTCGTAATCAGTTTTATTTCCACTCTTCTATTTTGTATCCTGCCATCGTCAGTAGAATTGTCCGCGATAGGTTTTGAACTCCCGTTGCCTATATATGAAATCCTTGTCGGAGCTATTCCCTTTTTGATAAGATAATCAGAAACTGTTTTGGCCCTGCTCTCAGAAAGTAATTGATTATAGGATTCCAATCCGGTATTATCTGTATTACCGGATACAACAATATCAATCTGTGGATATTTTCTTAAAACATCGACCAAACTATCCAGCCTTTTTTCATAATCATTTTTTATAGTTGCTTTATTTATATCGAAAAGTATATTACCGAGATTTACAACAATTCCTTCAGGAACTTCTTTAACAATTACCCCCGAGTTTGGAAGAATTCTGCTGTTTATCTCCCCGATTATTTCCTCTTTCTGGATATTAGAGATATCACTTACAAGATCAACCTTGCCCTCGGTTGTTCCTGTGAAAAGAAATGTGTTTCCGTTATGCAGAGTAAACATCAGGGAATAATCTTCATTATAAAAAACAGGTGAACAATTGCTTAAATCCCAGTAATAAATTGAATGGGAAAATCCAGTAAAGCTCAGGACATCAGGATCTTTAACCGGATAATGAATTATATGATAATCTATTGATATTTTAGAATAGGATTGAGAGCCGAACACCTCTTCACCAAGATATTTATAGCTTACTTCTACATTAAACCTTAGAATATTATTCTTTTCAAATATGCCCTCATGTATCTCTTCTCCTATAGCTTTCCAGGAATCACCGGGTTTTATATCGTTTGTAGGAAAAACCGGAATACTCCTAAGAGAAGGCATAAGCACATTTGAAGAAATTATCATCTGCCCCTGTCCATTTTGATAAAAAGAACTTTCATATATATTTATCAATTTGTAAGATTCATTGAAATTGAGATTTTTTTCATAATAATAATACTTTCCCTGGTATAATCCAAAAGAGTTGGTAACACCGGTAACTTCGAGCATGGCTTTATTCATTGCTTCAATGCTCTTATAGAATATACCATTCTGGTAGATATCCTGTTTAATAAGGTTTTTAAAACGGTACTTTCTTCCGGGTTCATTAATGAAATGAAAAACTGTTGAGAAGGAAAATGAATAACACAGCAAAACCAACAAGACTATCAAACTCTTCCTACTCATTTTCCCCTTCCTTAAAAAAAATAAAAAAAACGGGGAACAAGTCCCCGTTATGTTACTGATGATTTTTAATATAATTTACAGCATCACCGACAGTTTTGATATTCTGAGCCTCCTCGTCAGGAATATCAATTCCAAATTCTTCTTCCAGGGCCATAACAAGGTCAACGATATCTAAAGAATCAGCACCAAGATATCTTCAATAAATGACGCTTCCGTTTTAACCGCGCTTTCATCAACTCCTAGTTTGTCAACTATAATTTCTTTCACCTTGTCAAAAATGTCAGCCATAATAACCTCCTCTAATAATCATCACACATGATGTTCAATCGCCTCTATTCGATAAAACATCCATTATCATTTTATTTTCTGAGAATAAATCTGTCAAGTAATCGTTTTAAACTAATTTCAAAAAAACAAGGAATAACACCCTATTTCATTTATATTACTACAATTAAAAATATATCAGTCTGAATGTTTCTGTATTAACAACAAAAAAGTATAAAGATTTTAAAAAACCTTTTTAAAAATGTCAATAGGAAATCGCAAAATCTAATATATTAAATACGTTTTATTGATTATTTAAAAAGATTTCATTACAATAACAAGCATTCAGCATTCCAGCTTTAAAAAATACCCAATGGAGGTAACCTCTTTATGAGTAAAGTAATTGCAGTAGTAGACGATGAACCGGATATTCTAGAGCTTGTGGCCATTCATTTGAAGAAAGCAAGTTTTCAGGTTAAAGAATTTCATACATCTCAGGCCTTCCTGAATTCATTGAAATCCTATGTACCGGATGCTGTTGTACTTGACCTTATGCTTCCCGACGGCGACGGTCTTGATGTCTGCAAGATGCTGAAAAAGGATGATAATTATTCCAAAATGCCGATTATTATGCTTACAGCTAAGGGAGAAGAGACGGATAAAGTACTCGGGCTTGAGCTTGGTGCCGATGATTATATCACAAAACCATTCTCTCCGAGAGAACTCGTTGCAAGAATAAAAGCGGTGCTTCGCCGCGGCCAGGCTGTCGGAGAAAGCCAGAAAATAATAATAGACGGGATTATGATTGATCCTCAAAGGTATGAAGTAACTGTCAATCACAAAAAGATAGAGCTTACATCAACTGAGTTCAGGATTTTAAGCATTCTTGCCGAGAAAAAAGGAAGAGTATATACAAGAAGCCAGTTTCTAGATAAGCTCTGGGGAAGTGAGAAGGCTGTCACCGACAGGACTATCGATGTCCATATAAAAAACCTCAGGGAAAAACTTGGCAGGGAAGGAAACAGGATTAAAAAACATGCGCGGAATAGGCTATAAATTGGAGTAGTTTACATTATGAAATATTTAATAAGAAAAAATTCCATATTTTATAAAATATTTTTAGGCTGTTTTTTAACAGCCTCATTCGTATTATTATCGATAATATTATATTCATTCGGCTCAATTAAAAACCAATACCTTGAATCTGTCTCAAATAACCTTATGAATATTGGAATTTCGACAAAATACCTTATCGATCCATATCTTAAGTCCGGCGATTACAATGAAATGGACAGATATATTAAAAAAATCGGGGGCGAACTAAAAGCCAGGATTACAATTATCAATACAAATGGAATAGTCCTTGCCGATTCAATTAGCAACCCATCCGCCATGGAAAATCATAAGGACCGCCCGGAAATCATTCAGGCTTTCAGGGGCGATATCGGCCGCTCTGAACGCTTCAGCGCAACTCTTGGGCAGGAGATGCTTTATATTGCTATTCCGATTGAAAAAAACGGCGCTACATTTTTGGTGATAAGAAGCAGCCTTGCCCTGAAAGGCATCAATGATCTCTTAAATCTTATTAAACTAAGATTTTTCATAGCCGGCTGCATATTAATATTATTATCTTTTCTGGTAGCATTTATTATTTCCAGAAATTATCTTGTTCCTATCGGTTATCTACTTGACGCATTTAAAGATATTTCTTCAGGTCATTTTGAAGCAAGAATTTTTTTAAAACATGAAGACGAATTCAAGGAAATTGCAGAACGCTTTAATGAAATGGCTCTGCACCTGAAAACCATCTTCACCGAGCTTAATAACCAGAAGGGGGAAATTCTTACAATAATCAATTCCATTCAGGAAGGCCTGCTTGTGCTGGATAAGACCGGTAAAATACAATTGAGCAACAGCAGTTTTAAAAATACTATTAAAAATGATGACATCGAAGGAAAATATTACTGGGAAGTTATCAGGGAATCTTTATTTAATGAGTTGATTAACAGGATAAAAAAGGAAAAAGAAAGCCTTGCCGTTGAATTTGAGGCTTTTAATAAGACTTTCCTCTGTACATTCAGCTTTATACGATTAAATGAGGAAACGGTTATTGTCTGGCATGATGTGACAAACCTGAAAAACCTTGAAAAATTAAAAAAGGATTTAGTCGTGAATGTCTCTCACGAATTGAAGACGCCGCTTACTGCAATTAAGGGTTTCGTTGAAACTCTTGAGGAAGGAATTGAGAATTCAAGAATTTCAACTTCTCTTACGGCAAATAACGGCAATCAATATATAAACGATTTTGCCAGATATATAGAGATTATAAAGCGCCATACCGGCCGTTTAATTAATATAGTCAACGACCTTCTTTTGCTTACCGATCTTGAGGATGCAAAATATAAGATTGAGTTTGAACCCGTATTTATTGGAGAAATAATAGAAAATACAGTCAGGATATTTGAGAAATTGAGCCATGAAAAGGGTTTGAAAATAGAAATAATTTCCTCCCCGGATATTCCACCGGTTCAGGGTGATGCTTTTAAGCTTGAGCAGCTATTTATTAACCTTATAGATAACGCAATAAAGTATACCGAAAAAGGAAATATTACGATCAGGACTGCAGTATGAAAACAAGTCTTTGATTGTTAACATCGAAGATACCGGCATAGGTATTCCGGAAAACGAAATACCAAGGATTTTTGAACGTTTTTATGTTGTCGATAAATCCCGCTCTAGAAAAATGGGCGGAACCGGCCTGGGATTGTCAATAGTTAAACATATTATTCTTCTGCATAATGGGAATATTTCGGTCGAGAGCCATCCGGGTCAGGGAACAAAATTCACAATTGTCTTTCCGGTATCAACATAATCTTTTGCCTGCTTATCTATTATCAGGAATTTATATAATACTCATCAAGTTTTAACAATCAGCCGGTTGAAATTCATACTTTTCAATCATAGCAATGATAATTGGCGATCCTATTTAAGATATTAACCATTCTGGATTAATGAAAAATTAAATAAGTTCAAATAAATAATTAACATTTATATTGGATAATAGTATATTAAGATTTCTAATACTGAGTTGCAATAAAAAATAATATTAATAAAGAATTTGGTATAATGCAAAGTAAGCATATAAAAGTTCGTTAACACTCACTTTGAATGCAACTTTGTATAAGGAGGACAATATGGGTTTTGATGTTTTAACCGGTGGAAGATTATCAGGTATTAATAAAGAAGCCAGGTTTCAGTTTCTTTTTGTCTCTGGTGTTCTTTTCTGGATTGGCAGCCTTATCTTGAATTTTTTCATTGGATATGAAATTAAAATTATAAA
>CAWEAK010000022.1:0-170426 GCA_963806975.1 uncultured Spirochaetota bacterium | reverse complement strand
AAAGGAGATGGTATGATAAATAGACCGGTGAAATAAAAGCTCTCATGTTGAAATAATATTATAATAATATGAGAGTAGATAGGTTGTAGGTTGGATAAAAACATAGGGCTTTGACCCTGAAAAGGAGATTAATTTTAAACCTATGACCGAAACGTCACCGTAGGGCATAGACCCTGATAGGAGAATGGTGTTTACCGGTAATAAATCTACTCTAAATAAACGGAGGCAAAATATGGAAAGGTTTGTTGGAGTGGATTTACACAGTAACAGTTTTACGGTTTGTTACTTAACGCCGGAAACAGATGAGAAAAAGTTTGAAACATTCAAGTTGAAGTGCCTGGCGGATTTTGCTATGAATCTTAACAAAGAAGATACGGTGGTTGTTGAAACAACAACAAACACTCGTTACTTTAAAAAGAAAGTGGAAGAATATGTAAAGAGTGTAGCTGTAATTAACCCTTACAAATTTAAGGTGATCAGCGAATCGGTAAAAAAGACTGATAAAAACGATGCGGAAACCATAGCCTATTATGCTAGTAAAGGCATTATCCCGGAGGTCAGGATGAAAGAAGAAAATATATCAGAGATTGAAAGTCTGGCCCACACAAGGGACAAGTTTGTTCAACTTCGTACTGCGCTCAAAAACAAAGTGCATAATATTTTGAGGATGAACGGGATTGAAACTGACAAGGAATTTCTATCAAGTGAGAAAGGATTCAGCAAAGCTCTTGGTTATAAGATTAGCGATACATCAGAACTTGAAATTAAAGTTTGTATAGACCAGATAAAGTACCTGACAAGCAGCATTGAAGAGATCGATAATAAATTGAAAGAAAAAGGGAAAGGATTGAAAGGTTTTGAAAATATAACAAGCATAAAGGGAATTGGTGAAAAGAGCGGAACAATATTATTGAGCGTGATTGGCGATATTAATGACTTTGATTCCCGTAAAAATCTTGATGCTTTTTTCGGTATAGTTCCAAGAGTCAGTGACTCAAATGAGACAGTAATGCATGGAAGAATAACAAAACAGGGAAGCAAGATCGGCAGAACAACCCTTGTACAATGCACATTAATCGCAATACGTTATTCTGATTATTTACGTGCATTTTATTTGAGAATGAAAACTAAGAAAGGTTCCGGTAAGGCAATTATCGCAACAGCCAGAAAATTATTAGGAATAATTTACGACACATTAAAAAATAACTGGGTTTTTGAAGATTTTACCCAATTTAAACTGAAACAAATATAAAAAAATATTTTTGAGTAGATATATTGACATTTATCATAGGAGGAATTTTATGAAAGGGCAGGTAAAAATTATTGAAGCCATGAACTCGACTTCTTGCCGACGAACTTACCGCAGTAAATCAATATATGGTACATGCGGAAATGGCTGATAATTGGGGCTACGAAAAGCTTCACAAACATTTTGAAAAAAGAGCTATTGATGAAATGAAACATGCTGAGAAGCTGATTGGACGTATTCTTTTCCTTGAAGGTATTCCGATAGTCAGTAAATTAAGAGAAATAAAAATCGGAGCGGATGTTCCCTCACAATTTAAAAATGATAATGCCGCTGAAAGTGATGCCATTAAGGCTTATAATGAAGCAATAATTCTAACTGGAGAACTAAAAGACTATGCTACACGCGAAATACTAGAAACTATTTTAAAGGATGAAGACAGACACATTGACGAAATTGAAGAGAATCAGGATCAAATAAGCCAGATGGGACTCCAGTTATATCTTTCCACGCAGGTTTAGTCAAAACTGGAAATAACACATAAATTCCAGCCGCTTTACTTATTATTAACTTTATATATCTATGATAATATTATTATTGTGTTTTTAAAATTTGGTATAGGTTATTAATTCTTCCAATTTATAATATTGCTGCAAAATCAAAATAGATAGAATTATATACAATTTGATAAAGGGGGATATCCATGAGTTTTAAAACACTTACCTATAATCAATCCCTTGCCCTTCTCACAGATCTTTTATGAAATTACTATGGCTTACGGTTACTGGAAATCCGGCATGTTCTGATAATGAATCTGTTTTTCATATGTTTTTCCGCGACAATCCCTTTAATGGGGGATTTACAATTATGTGCGGGCTGGAATACCTGATTGACTACCTTGAGAATTTAAAATTTGAACAATCGGATATTGAATATCTTGAAACATTGAAAGGATATGACGGAAATGATTTGTTCGATAAAGACTTTTTTCAATACCTTAAAAACATGAATTTTGAATGCGATATAGATGCTATTCCTGAGGGAACCGTTATATTTCCCCACGAACCTCTTATCCGCATATCAGGACCAATAATCCAGTGCCAGATTCTGGAGAGTATCGTATTAAATATTATAAATTTTCAATCTCTTATCGCAACAAAAGCGGCACGTATATGCATAGCCTCAAGAGATGAGCCGGTTCTTGAATTTGGACTCAGGCGGGCCCAGGGTATTGATGGTTCTCTTGCGGCAAGCCGGGCAGCATATATAGGTGGATGTGCCGCAACATCAAATACACTCGCTGGAAAAATTTTCGGCATTCCGGTAAGGGGAACACACGCACATAGCTGGGTTATGTCTTTTGACGACGAATTGGAGGCATTTAGGGTTTATGCCAGTGTTATGCCTAACAATTGTGTTTTTCTTGTTGATACTTATAATTCATTAGAGGGAGTAAAAAAGGCGGTTGAAATAGGAAAAATACTGAATGAAAACGGCAGTAAGCTTTATGGAATACGTCTTGATTCCGGCGATCTTGCATATCTCAGCGGTAAGGCCAGAAAAATCTTGGATAATGCCGGCTTTCAAAACACAAGCATTTTTGCCAGTAATGACCTTGATGAAAATATCATTGCAAGTTTGAAGGAACAGGATGCAAAAATAAACGTCTGGGGTGTCGGAACAAAGCTTGTAACCGCTGATAATCAGCCGGCTTTAGGTGGCGTCTACAAACTTTCAGCCATAAGGAAACCCGGTGAGGATTGGAAATATAAAATTAAACTATCGGAGCAGTCTGCTAAAATATCTACTCCTGGAATACTTCAAATCAGGCGTTACAGAGAGGGTGAGGAAAATATTGGGGATGCGGTTTTCAACATCCCGGCGGATTTAAGCAATGGATGTACTTTTATAGATCCATTCGATATTACAAAACGGAAAAGTATTTCCTCAGAAACTAATTATCATGAATTACTTGAACCCGTATTTAAAAAAGGCAGGAAAATTTATCGAGAACTATCCATTGATGAAATAAGAAATCATACAAAAGAAAGTCTCAAGGCCTTTCATCCTGGAATCAAGCGCTTTGTGAATCCTCACCGCTACCCTGTTGGGCTGGAACAATCCTTATTTGAATTGAAAACAAGCATGATCGTCGAAACTCGAAAAAAAAACTCTTAACCTTGTAAATTCCGGATTTGAAAAATATCAATATTTATATTATATTTACTTTAGATAATTTAATAAAGCCTGTTTTATTGAGAATTAAACTTCATTTGGGGGGAGCAAAATGAGAGCCTTTGTTATTGTAGATTTACAGTATGATTTTTGCCCGGGTGGATCACTAGCAGTTAAAGACGGTGATAAAGTAATTCCTTTGATTAATGAACTACAGAAAAATTTCAGTCTCATAATTGCAACACAGGACTGGCACCCCAGAGATCATGGAAGCTTTGCCAGCACACACAATTTGAAGATTCATGACAAAATAATGCTTGAAGGTCTGGAACAAATACTATGGCCGGACCATTGTGTCCAGTGGACAAAAGGCGCCGAACTTGTAGAAAGCCTTAACAAAGAAAAGATTGAAAAAATATTTTTAAAAGGAACAGATAAAAACATTGATAGCTACAGTACTTTTTTTGACAATGCACATAGAAGATCCACCGGGCTTGACGACTATCTTAAAGAGAAGAGTGTAACCGAGGTTTATCTTGCCGGACTTGCCACAGACTATTGCGTAAAATACTCTGCTCTCGATTCGATTCAACTTGGTTTCAAAACGTTTGTTTTTCTTGATGCCTGCAGAGGCGTAAATATAATGGAAAATGATTCGGAAATGGCAATGGAAGAAATGAAAAAGGCCGGGGTCGAAATAATCACAGGGAAATGGAATGTCTGATTTAAGCCTTAAAAAGACAATTGCAGAAGGCAAATTCCTTAGATTTGTTAATGATGACAGCTGGGAATATGTAGAAAGAACAAATTGTACAGCCGTTGCTGCTATTGTTGCTGTTACTCCGGAAGATGAGCTTCTCCTTACGGAGCAATACCGAAAACCCCTTGGAAGAAAAGTTATTGAACTACCGGCAGGACTTGTAAATGACAGAGAAGATACTTCGGGCACCTCTTTTAAATCTTTGAGCAATAAACCTGAAACAATTGAAGAAGCTGCAAAAAGAGAATTACTTGAAGAAACAGGATATACAGCCGAGGGAATGATATTTTTAACCGAAGGCCCTTCTTCAAGCGGGCTTTCATCAGAAGTTCAAACATTATTAATGGCAAAGGGCTTAAGAAAGTTTTCTGAGGGAGGAGGGATCGGTTTGGAAAATATTATAGTACATAAAGTTCCTCTAAATAAAATCGAAGACTGGATTCCAGTTATGCAAAAACAGGGTTACCTTATCGATCCGAAGATTTATACCGGACTGTTTTTCATTAAAAAAAGGCGATCTTAAACCAAGCTGCATTCAAAGTGAGTGTTAACGAATTATTAAATGCTTACTGAGTTCCTTATTAGTATTTTTTGATTACAAATCAGTATTAGAGAGAAGTTTTAAACCTGCTTCCTATTAATCCAGTCTTTTTCTTTTTTTTCAACATACTCAAAAATTTCTTTATCCGGAGATTGTTCCCTTAATAATAATACAAAGTCTTCCTGCTGGCACAGAAATGAAATCTTTGACAATATCTCAAGGTGCCTCCGTTGGTTCGCGCTTAAGACTATAAAGAGGGTCTGCACGGGTTCGCCGTCCATTGCTTTGTAATTAATCTTTTTTTCAAGAAAACAGATAGAAATACTTTCATGCTCAAGATTCGCAACAATCGGGTTTCTGGGGTGAGGAATAGCTATACTTTTTCCAATAGCGGTCGGCATCATTTCTTCTCTATCAAGCAGTGAAGAAATCACAGCCTGTTTTGTGATTTCATGAGGAGTAGAAATTATACTTACAGCATTTTTAATTATTTCCTTTACTTCAAACCCGGGGATGTTGTAATAAATTCCTCCCTTTTTCAAAAGTTCAATGAGATATACAGGTTTATTAGTCAAACTAAGATTCTAAAATTTTATCGGAAAAATTTATCTTATTTTTCAAAATCCATTCATTTATTTCCGTCTTATCAAAACGGTACTGGTGATTAATGCGGTATGCTGGTATTTTACTTCCCATAATCCATCGGTAGACAGTCTTTTCAGACACCTGCAGAAGTTCTGAAATATCCTTAATTTTTAAATCCATTCCATTTCCTTCAAAGTTTTTCATATTTTTTTCAGTTGCGTATTATTCTCAATTAGGCTGGAATTGGAAATTTCCAAATTAATATTATTTAGAATGATCTTTTAATATTTCTGTGATTTTATCAATATCCTCAAAATTCTGATACAAATAATCAGGCTTATATTTCTTCAGTTCATAAAGAGTCATTTTTCCTGTAGCAACGGCAAATGAAATTACATTATTTGCCTTTGCGCATTCTATATCCCTGTGAGAATCCCCGATTACGATTATCTCATCGAAATCTTTAACTGAATAATATTCTTTCATTTTACCGACGGCTATAGGAACCAGCCTGCTTCTGACTCTATCCTCATCCCCGAAACCGCCGATGCCATGAGGAAAATAAATGTTTATTTCTCTCGCACTTAGCTTAATGTAAGCCGATTCCATAACATTACCTGTAAGAAGGCCGAGAGGTTCATTTTTTAATTCTTCTAAAATTTCCCTAACAAAGGGAATAATTTCAAACTGATCCTTATTTTTAATTGAAAACTCTTTAAAATATTTAACAAAATTATAAAATATTTCAGGGAGTTTATACTTAACATATCCTTCATCAAAACCCTGTGACTCCAGAATGGTCGAAATAATGTCAGTATCAGTCCTACCAAGCCAGTCTACACCAGATATATCGGTATTAATGCCGGTAGCATCTTTAAGAGCCTGCTCAAAAGCCTTTCTGCCCAGCCCATGACCGTTTAACAAAGTACCGTCAATATCGAACAAAAGCGCCTTCATAGTACAATCCTTCCGACAAGCTTGTCAAAAATTAAAAACCCACCATTCATCACAGCCTTTACAAAGAGGAGGCTCATTATAAACTTCATTCCATTGCTTCATATAACAGCCTGAAAGGTGATTCCAGCAATTTTCAACACCATCCTTAAGAATATTTCCGCATTGATATTTTCCTTCATAGTCCTGGCGGCATAGAGGCACATCGCCATTAGAAAAGATAACCATATCATGTTTTAAGTGGAGGCATGCAAAACGCTTGACAGGAGAAAGGTCTACCACCCTGAACTGTTCAATTTCACCTCCGAAGGTATCCGGCTTCTTAATTATTATCCTGTCGGAAAAGTCTTTCCATTTATCATAGAACTTCATAATTTCATTTTCGTTGAGAGTTGTACGTGTAAATTGAATATATATTTTTTCTCTATTAGAAAGATTTTTAATCTTTTCTTCAATCGAAATGAGTCCTTCAAAAGGAATTATGGAATTAAGCGGTTTTTTAAACTTTTTAAATAAATCGGGATCGTTAAAACTAAGATCAAAAATAACCTTGACATTTTGCAGATCAAGTGCTTTTTCAACAGGTTTAATATCATTAAACAAGCATCTGCTTTCGATAAGGAATTGAATATCCGGGAACTTTTGAAAAATTTCAATTACCTCATCTATCCTTGGATAAAGGAATGGCTCACCATAAAGTCCGATACTAACAATCGGGTTTTTTGAAAAATCCGAGATTTTCTGTACTACTTCCATAAAATCATCAAATTTCATATTACTTTTACGTGAAAGCCTGCTTGATATAAAAAATTCTCCGCTCTCTCTCTCAGTATTCAGTTCTAATTCAATATAAGTTGGTCTTTTCCTTATCAGACCTGGGTTTTTCGATATCAGAGCCTCCAGTCCGGTTATGGAAAATTTGCAGCCAAAATTTTCCATAATATCATTTAAAATAAGAAAATCATTATAATTATCTGGAATAAAATTGACCCTGTACTTTACAAGCCTGCTTTCACTAATAAAGATGTTGCAGTCATAGGAGCTCAAATCCCTTTCAAAAACCTCTTTAATACTGTGCTTAAACATAGCTATATTATCAGGGACAGTGTTTTTAATAAACCCGGCCACATCTCCCTCTATAATTTCAGGCAGAAGCCCAAAAGGAAGATTTTCCGGGTAAGTAAAATCAAAGACATATTTTTGATGTTCTTCAAGCATTTCCCTTAACGAATCGACATCCAGCAGAGGAGAATAAGCATTGAGAATTAAAACATGCTTATTCGAAAGATTTTTTGATAAAAAGGATAAAAATTCACCGGCCGTTTTAAAAAAAATAGGTTTTAACCCCTGATAGTCTTGCTTTTCAGCGCTGAAAAAATATATTTCATCTGTAAAATTCATTAATTTTGAAACCGTAATATCAAGAAAACTCTTCATACTTGCTTTTTCAAAAATGCCGTAATTATCCATAAGTATGGCGGCTACAGCCATCCTAATCCTCCGCATAAAAATCAATTAATTATAAAATGAGTTTATACTTAACGCAATCATTAGATATCTTGATATAATGAAAAATTATTTTTATAATGTTATCATAAGTAAGGATAGATAGGAGAAAGAAATGGAAGTAAAACCATTAAAGAAATTAAAACTTTATGGTTTCAACAATCTGACCAAAACCCTGAGTTTCAATTTGTATGATATATGCTATGCCAAATCAGCCAGTCATCGAAAGGCTTATATTGAATATATTGATGAGGAATATAATGCTGAAAGGCTTACCTCTATTCTCTCGGAAGTTGCCGGGATTATCGGAGCAACAGTACTTAATATTGCCAAGCAGGATTATGATCCTCAGGGAGCGAGCGTTACAATGTTGATTTCTGAAGAAAAGGGTATTGAGGAAGATTTGAGCAATATCGAGGCTCCCGGCCCGTTGCCGGAAGCCGTTTTAGCCCATCTTGATAAAAGTCATATAACCGTCCATACATATCCGGAAAGTCATCCGGATAATGGTATAAGCACCTTCAGGGCCGATATAGATGTTGGAACTTGCGGACAAGTTTCACCACTTAAAGCGCTGAATTATCTTATCCATAGTTTCAACTCGGATATTATTACAATCGATTATCGTGTCAGGGGATTTACACGGGATGTCGACGGTAAAAAATTCTTCATAGACCATAAGATAAATTCGATTCAAAATTACATATCCGATGACACTTTAGATCTTTATCATACTTTGGATGTTAATGTTTATCAGGAAAATATTTTTCATACAAAAATGATACTTAAGGAATTCGATCTTGATAATTATCTTTTCGGCACAGGCAAAAAAGAGCTTATTCCCGGGGAAAAGAAAAAGATAAAGCAGAATCTGAAACGTGAAATGTCAGAAATATATTACGGCAGAAATATTCCCAAGGTTCCTAAAGTCAAATTGGGCTCAAAACTTAATCATGATACGGATAATGTTTTTTAAATATTATTAGAGGTAGTCAGATGGATTCGGTTTTATTAAGGTGTCAATCCTGCGGAACTGTAAACAGGGTATTAAAGGAAAAACTTTCTTCTTCGTTAAAATGCGGAAACTGCAAAACCCTTCTAGAATACCCCCATAGTCCGGTCGATGTTACAATTTCAACATTCAGCAAAGATGTAGTTTCCTGGCCCGGGGCTGTACTGGTCGAATTCTGGTCTACAACCTGTGTGTATTGTAAAATGCTGAGCCCTGTGTTAGACCAGATTGCGGCGGAAAAGGCCGGTACTTTAAAAATAGCAAAAATCAATACTGACAGCAACCAGCAATTAGCTTTTGATTTTAGTATTCAGGGAACCCCTTATCTAATCCTATATCAAGGCGGAAAAAAAATCAGTGAAGTAGCAGGCGCTTTACCGAAAAACCAGCTTATATCTTGGATTGAATCATCTTTGCATCTATGAATTTAAAAGTTGGCTTACTCGGCGGGGCTTTCAATCCACCTCACAATGCACATTTACTGCTTGCAGAATATTCAATAAGTACCTTTAATTTAGATAAGCTTATTTTTATTCCCACTCATATACCTCCTCACAAACCTATCGACGGTAAATGGGATAGCTTTACAAGGTCATTAATGATAAAGATCGCCTCCTTTTCCATTACTCCCGATGATCTAAGAAATATACTATCAAAAAAATCCTGGAATAATAATTCATTCAACGATTTTATTGGAATGTATATGGAACAATACCCAAAAAATAAAAATGACAAGATATTTGTTTCAGAAATAGAAATTGAGCGAGGACGTAAATCCTACACGATCGACACTATTAATGAAATATTAAAAAAAAATCCGGAATGGGATTTACTTCTTATTATAGGTATGGACCAGGCAGCAGGACTTGGTTTATGGAAGGATTGGAGAGAACTTTCAAAAAAAGCCCTTGTTTGTGTAGCCGACAGAGGAGAACTTGATAAAGACGCTGTAAGAAAGAAATATCCATTTCTTAATTTTTTTGATTTTCCTAAAATAAATATCTCTTCGTCGCAGATCCGTGAAAAATTAATCGACAATCAATCTATTCATGGCCTTGTGCCGGATATTATTGAGGCTTTTCTTTTTTTATTACCAAAAAGTTGATACTGGAGAATTACTGATGCTCAAAGAAAAAAGCGCGAATCCAAAGGCAATCTCTTATATAACCCTTCTTTTTACAGTAATAATCTGGGGTTTGTCATTCCTAAGTACAAAGATTGCTGTTGCTGAAATTCCACCTATGACTCTGGCACTCTTTCGCTTTATCATTGCTATTGCTATCCTTTTGCCGGTTTTTAAGTGGAAAGAACCCGAAACAAAGCTGGACAAAAATGATCAAGTCATTATGTTTTTCGCTGGTATTACGGGTGTATCACTCTATTTTTTCTTTGAGAATAAGGGCCTCAAACTGATTACAGCCTCGTCAGCCTCGATTATTACAGCTATGATACCCATTTTAACAGTATTGGCTGAAAGGCTTATATTAAAAAAACCTATGTCTATGAATAAATATATTGGGGTCATTCTCTCTTTTGTGGGAGTTTTTTTCGTAGTTAATGCAAATCTTTCAGGATTAAATCTTCCGGGAATTTTTTCATCCGGTTCAGGACTCGGATATATTCTGATGTTTGGGGCTGTTTTTTCATGGATCATTTACTCATTCCTTACAAGATCACTCGTAATAAAATATTCGCAACTGGCAATAGTTTATTATCAAACTCTATACGGTACCATAGCCTTGATTCCATTTTCCATATTAGAAATTAAATCATGGCATATGGTATCATTTGCTATTAATTTGAATGTTGTTTTCCTCGCGGTTTTCTGTTCAGTCCTGGGTTACCTGTTTTACAACTATTCGTTAGAACACCTGGGTATTTCCATTACTTCCATATTTATAAATTTAATACCCGTTGTAACCGTTATCGCAAGTTTTTTTATATTGAAAGAAAAAACTACATCAATGCAGATGTCCGGCGGATTAATAGTAATAGCCTCGGTATATATAGCAAACTGGAAATTCGGTAAGAAATAATTTTGAAATTGGCGCAGAGCGCTGGGACACAAGGCTTTTCCTTTTTTAGTATAAAAGGTACAAAATGCCTTATTACTTTTCTTTGTCTACAGCAATTCTTCGACAGGCTCAGCACAGGCACAATCTTTTCAAGAAAGAAAGCCTAAAAAGCTTGCCCTGAGCGCCAGTCGAAGGGAAAACGCCGCCCCTCGGGTTTTCCGGCCTCAAACTCGACTTCCTGTCTCGGCAGCGAAATCGGGCAGTGTATTTTTTCCGTCCCATAAATGGGAGCCCCGGAAAAAATACACTGCCCTCATAAGAAGAACTACAATTTCGGCCGGGCGCCGCTCCAGGCGGCTAAAACCCGAGTGGGCAGAAAACATAAAAATCTGTAATAAGGCTAAGTAATTGCTCGCCGAACTGGCATTCTCTGTCCTTATTGATTACAGGATAGATCATATAGCGTTTATGCTCTTATTTACTTTAGCTTGTACCAAAAAAAATATCGTTCCCTGTCCCGGAGCGGTTTCCCGGCGAATTTTTGTGAAAGAATTATCTAAACAAGAAATAAAAACGCATTATCCATTAAGATATGATAGAAAATGTAAAACAAAATCAGCGCCATGGATGGCGCGGCCGCCGCATCAGGACAGGATGTCCTGTAAGGCGGCTATTAGAAAAAGATAGCTGTAATTAAAAATGGATAATGCACCTTAGATTATAAAGATATCTTTGCATGGAAATCGCAAAGGGCAATTCTTTCTTTGCTTAGTTTCTTTCTGTTTGAACAGAAAGAAAGTAAGAAGCCTTTTCCTCCCCCTTTTCCGAAAAGGGGTAATCTTTTATTACTCTTTTATAAACCTTTTATGCAGCAACCTTACGGTTTCATCCGCTTCTTCCTTTTTAATCACAACAGATATTTTGATTTCCGATGTGGATATCATTTCAATGTTTATCTTATTTTTAGCAAGCTCATCGAAGACAGCGGCTGCAACTCCGGAATGGGCTTTCATTCCAATGCCTACAACCGAAACAATAGCTATATCATCATTGTAAGATACTTCATCGGTGTCCAATTCCTTTTTCAACCCATCCATAATCTTTCTGGCATCGGCGGTTTCCGTTGATAAAACAGTGAAAGAAATCTGGCTTTTTGAGTCTTTACCAACGCTTTGTACTATCATATTGACATTTATATTGGCATCTCCCAGTCTTTTAAATATGTTTGCCGCAACCCCCGGTCTGTCGGGAATACCTGAAATATTGATCCTGGTTTCATCTGTTTTCTTGGCTATTCCCGTTATTACTAAATCTTCCATATTCTCGCTCTCCTTTACAACTAAAGTTCCTTCATTATCGATAAATGTTGAAAGTACTCTTAAAGGCACACCGTACCTCATCGCGAAAATGACTGAACGATCATGCAAAACCTTTGCTCCCATCGAGGCAAGCTCGAGCATTTCATCGTGAGTTATTTGTTTAAGTTTTTTAGCCTCGGGAACAATCCTGGGATCGGCCGTGTAAACACCATCAACATCCGTAAAGATATCGCATCTGTCGGCTTTTATGGCTGCGGCGATAGCGACTGCCGTTGTGTCCGAGCCGCCACGGCCCAGGGTTGTAATGTTCATATTTTCATCTATTCCCTGAAAACCTGCAACAACAACCACCATACCTTCTTTTAATGACGCTGTTATCTTTTCAGTATTGATATCAAGTATCTTGGCCTTGGTGAAATCTGATGTTGTTTTAATTCCTATCTGAATGGCATTATAAGAAATGGCATTGACCCCCATACTATGGATCGCTATTGTAAGAAGAGCAATTGTAACCTGTTCTCCGGTTGAAACAAGCATATCCATTTCCCTCTTTGAGGGATTTGATGTTATCTGCTTACCCAGGTTGATTAAATAATCAGTAGTTCCGCTCATGGCTGAAACCACAACTACGATGTCATTTCCCTCATTTTTTGTTTTTATGACTTTTTGGGCAACGTTTTTTATTCTTTCAACATCACCTACGGATGTGCCCCCAAACTTCTGGACTATTAGTGCCACTTTTACTCCTCCTTTTTACTATTCTCTAATCTGTCCGCTTCCATATATCACCCACTTTTCAGTGGTAAGGGCTTCCAGACCCATAGGCCCTCTTGCATGTAGTCTCTGAGTTGAAATTCCTACCTCAGCCCCCAAACCGAACTCTCCTCCATCGGTAAAGCGAGTTGATGCATTTGCATATACTGTAGCGCTATCCACTCTTTCAAGAAAAAGCTGTGTATTATCATAATTTTCACTGATTATTGAGTCGGAGAGATGCGTACCGTAATAATTTATATGATCGATCGCCTCTTTGGTATCATTAACTTCCTTTATTGAAATTTTATAGTCCAGATATTCGGTAAACCAGTCCTCTTCTATCGCCGGTTTTAAATTATTATAAATACTCCGGATGCCCTCATCGGCTAAAATTTCAACCTTATTATCAATAAGTTTTTTAATCAATTCCTTTTTGTATGGATATTTCTTATGAATCAATAGAGTTTCAATAGCGTTACATACCGAGGGTTTCTGACATTTCGCATTTATTACGATTTTTTCAGCCTTTATTTTATCGGCGGATTCATCGACAAAAACGTGGCAGACCCCCTTGTCATGCCTGATTACGGGAATTGAAGATTTTTCCACAACATTTTTAATAAAGTTTTCCCCGCCCCTGGGAATAACCACATCAATATATTGATTGAGTTTTAAAAGCTCATCAACAATTTCATGTTCGGTTTTATCAATTATCTGTACTGCATCTTCAGGGAGACCTGCCGCTTTGATGCTTGTCCTTAGCAGATTTGCCAAGGCTATATTGGAATGGATCGCCTCCTTTCCTCCTCTTAAAATTACCGTGTTGCCGGATTTAAGAGTTAAACTCGCCGCATCGCATGTCACATTCGGACGGGACTCATATATCATAGCAATAACACCGATTGGAATTCTTATATTATGAATTATAAGTCCATTCGGGCGTTTTGTTGTCATCCTTCCGCTACCGACCGGGTCTGGAAGCATTATGATTTCCTCCACGGCTTTAGCCATAGATTTAATACGCTTTTCATCAAGCATCAGCCTGTCGATTACTGCCTGTTTCTTAATATTGGCAATGGCATATTCAATATCCTTTTTATTTTCTTCAATTATGTAATCTATATTTCTTAACAAGTTTTGTGCTATTATATTTAAGGCGTTATTTTTTTCAAAAGTGTTTTTCAAGGCAACATCGCTTGAAATTGATTTTGCCCTTTTAGCTATGGATATTGCATAATCCATAAAACTGCTTCCAGCCATAATAAACTCTCCGTTAAAATTATCTATTATTATAAATTATTGAAAAGAAAATAAAAAATTATTAAAGAAAACATATTTATAATGCTATTCAACCGGATAATCCTCCCCCTTATCCGGTTCGGCATTTGTTTCGGATAGAAAACTTTCATTTGTTTCCGAATTTGTGCTTGATGGAGCCATTGATTCTAAAGCACTATTAATAGTTTCTTCCTTTTTTATATTAGTTTCTACTATATTATTCGATAAATCATTCGGCACTTGAACTGCCTGTAATTGGTTTGATGATAAAATTGCTTCTAAAGAGTTATATCGCTGAGCCAGAATACGCAAACGGTAGAAATTATCAGGATTATATTTTACAGGGCTTGATAATATTGTAACCAGCCTTACCATTTCTTCCGTATCTAAATTTTGAACGCTTTTATTGTAGTAAGAATAAGATGCTCTTTCAATTCCAAAAATACCCTTCCCCCATTCAATCGAATTAAGATAAAGTTCCAGAATTCTGTTCTTTGTGAGAAGCATATTCATTTCCACAGCTATACATATTTCAAGATATTTTCTAATAAAGTTTTTTTTGGGAATGAGAAACAGAGTTCTGGCAAGTTGCTGCGTTATGGTGCTGCCGCCATAAAACTGGCGGTGCATTTTTTGGTTCCTGATATATGCCTCCTGCATAGCTAAGATATCAATTCCAAAATGATTGTAATAATTTGAATCCTCGATGTCAATAATCATGGTCCGGATTTCCTGCGGTATTTTTTTCAGGGCGATAAATTTTATCGGTTTGATATCGTATTTATAAAAAACCTTTCTGTAAAGCATCAATGTTCCGAAAGCAGGATTTTTAACCCTCAAGGTTAAACAGCAAGTTAATACTATAAGGAATATTCCAATATGAATGAACAATAATATTTTTAAAATACTTATAAATATACCTAAAATAAAATTTCTTTGAGCCAAAAACATCTCCTTTTAACGATTGGTCAATATCCTTAAATTAACTCATATAAAATAGGAAGTAATTTTAAATTCACTCAATAAGATTCTTACTAAGTTGCAATCAAAATAATATTAATAAGGACTTAGTATAATACCAAGTAAGCATTCAAATGTTCGTTAACACTCACTTTGAATAAAACTTAGTATTACAATAATGAAAATTAGCTATAGATTTTAGAGTAAAATTTGAATATTTACAATAAAACAAAAGGCAAGAATTATGACCAATCGGTAATCACTGAAATTTTCAATCACATAAAGTCCATTTTTTTTAAAACTATTATTTTTTACCGGATTATGGTAATATTATGGACATATATAATTGGTATTTAAGCTCATATTATTCTGTACAATTTTAGTCGGAGGAAAAAATGAAGAATAACGCAACATATAAAAAAATAATGCTTTTAGATGGAACAGGACTGGTTTACAGGGCTTATTATGCCTTTATCACACGGCCCCTTACGACAACACGCGGTGAAAATACATCTGCCATATTCGGTTTTCTAAAGGTATTAATTCAGATTATACGTGATTTTAAGCCGGATAAGCTTCTGGCGGCTTTTGACCTTTCAAGGGATACATTCAGGCGCGAGATTTTTAACGGATACAAAGCCAATCGTCAGGAAACTCCTCCGGATTTAAAGAAGCAGATCCCCGTAATAATTGAGATTCTGAATCTTATGCGTATACCTATCCTCGAAATGGAAGGTTATGAGGCTGACGATATTATAGGCAGCATTTCAGAAAAAATGAAAAATGATAATGAAATTTATATTATCTCCGGTGATAAAGATTTGCTTCAACTTGTCGGAGGAAATGTTAAAGCAATAAGGCCTCAACATGGATTAAGCGTAGTGAACCTTATGGACAATATTAAAGTAAAAGAAGCTCTTGGTGTCAATCCGGATCAGATACCGGATTATCTCTCCATTGTTGGCGACAGCTCTGATAATATTCCAGGCGTAAAAGGAATAGGTGAAAAGGGAGCAATACAGCTCATCAGCACATATTCTTCACTTGAAAATATTTACCTGCATATCGATGATATTAAGGGCGCCATGCAGAAAAAACTCATTGAAGGCAGGGAAAATGCTTTCTTAAGCAAGCGCCTGGCTCAGATCAAATCGGATATTATAATAGATGATACATATCTTTCTGACAATCTGGATTTAAATCAAATCCTGAACAATGAAGTTATTAAAAAATTGGAGCATTACCAGATAACTTCTATAGTTAAAGATATAAAAAAATTAACCGAAATTACAGAACTTCCCGGAGAAGAAAAAGGACTTTTTAAAGATGGGACGGCAGCACTTGAGCAAAACAGCGATGAATTATACAGGCAAAGCAGCTTGCCCTTGTCAAGAGGTACGCTTGTTAAAGCACTTGAAGGGAGCTATAGTTTGATTACAAAAAAGGAAGAAATAGCTTCTTTATTTAATAAAATTATGAAAAATGGATGCATTTCACTGGATACTGAAACGACTTCTGCAAACCCAACAGATGCCGATTTGATAGGAATATCGATCTCTCTCGAAGAGGGTGAAGGAGTTTTTATACCTGTTCTTTATAACACACAAAAAGAATTTGATAAGGATTTTGTTATTCAAAATATTAAGCCAATTCTTGAGAATCAAGATATCAAGAAAATAGGGCAGAATGTGAAGTATGAGATTGAGATTTTTAATAATGAAGGAATAGAAATTAAGGGTATCTCATTTGATACTATGCTTGCCGCCTATCTTATTAATCCGACAAGGACTCATAACAATCTTGAAAGCCTTGTTCAGGAATATCTCGGTTTTAAGAAAAGAGATTATAAAAGTGTACTCAAAGATATTTTGAAAAAGGATAAGACCCTGCTGGATGCGTCTATTGAAGATGTTGTAAACTATGCCTGCGGCGATTCGGATTCGGCATTACGTTTAAAAAACAAACTTGAGTCTTTAATTGAAGAAAACAATCTAACCGGAGCATATTATGAAATAGAAATGCCTCTCGTCCCTGTACTCGCAGCTATGGAGAGAAACGGGGTAAAAATTGACACAAGCAGGCTTAAAGAACTCTCACTCGAATTTGAAAAGTCTATTCAGGAACTGGAAGAAAAGATTTATCATTTGGCGGGAAAATCTTTCAACATAAATTCTCCTGTTCAGCTGTCGAAAATTCTATTTGAAGAATTGCAGCTTGATTCGGTAAAGAGGACAGACGGAGGTAAAGAATCAACTGATGAAGAGGTTCTTAAAGTTCTTGCGAATATCCATCCCCTTCCAGCTGAGATATTAAAATACAGGACATACGCCAAACTGAAAGGCACTTACGTGGATGCTTTGCCGGAGCTTATTTCACCGAGGACGGGCAGGATTCATACAAGCTTCAACCAGACCATCACCGCGACGGGACGTCTATCATCGAGCGACCCGAATCTGCAGAACATTCCCATTCGCGATGAGATCGGCCGTAAAATCCGCGAGGCTTTTGTGGCAGATGAGGGAAATATCCTGATAAGCGCCGATTACTCACAAATTGAGCTTCGTGTCCTGGCGCACTTCTGCGGTGACGAGAATATGAAGAAAGCATTTTCTGAAAATCTTGATATTCACAGCCATACCGCCTCCCTTATATTTGGAATACCTGAGAATGAGGTTACCGAAGAACAGAGACGGAGAGCTAAAAGCGTCAATTTCGGCATTATTTACGGCCTGCAGGCATTCGGTCTTTCAAGGCAAATAGGCATTACAATGACCGAGGCAAAACTTTTTATAAACAGCTATTTCGAGAGCTTTCCCAAAGTCAAAGCCTTCGTTGATAAAGTTCTTACAGGCGTCTCAGCATCGGGAGAAGTAAGGACTCTATCGGGAAGGTACCGTAAATTCCCTGATCTTATCGGTAAGGAAATTAAACCCGGCGGTCAGCTTAACTCATCTCAAAGAATGGCGCTGAATACAAAAATCCAGGGAAGCGGCGCCGACATTATTAAAATTGCAATGATAAAACTCCATGAATACATCAAAAAAAACAATTTGCGGTCAAAATTGATTCTTCAGATTCATGACGAGCTTGTGATTGAATCCCCCATGTCCGAAGTTGAAAATATGAAAACTGCTGTTAAAAATACAATGGAAAAGGCTTACTTGCTTGATGTTCCCCTTGTCGTAGATGTCGGCACCGGGAAGAACTGGTGTGAAGCTCATTAAAAGGAATAATAATGGAAAATATTTTAAATTTTACAATCGATGAGTTGAAAAACCGTTTTGTCGAGGAAAATCTGCAAGCCTACCGGGCAGCTCAAATATTCGGATGGATATATAAGAAATTTTGTTTCAATTTTAATTCGATGTCTGATCTGTCTAAGAATTTGAGAACTGAATTGGATAACAGGTATGAGATTATAGATTTAAAATTGGCCGATTTTATTGACTCTGAAAAAAGTGAAACAGTTAAATTTCTATTTGAAACTACAGACGGCAATTTTATTGAGGCTGTCATGATTTTAGCTGAAGATGAAAATACGGAAGCCGGTGATTCTAGGATGACGCTTTGTGTCTCTTCTCAGGCCGGCTGCTCTCTCGGATGCAGGTTTTGTGCGACGGGTCTTTTAGGGTTTAAAAGAAATCTTCTAACAAGCGAGATTGTCTCAGAAATTCTTCTTGTTGAAAAGTTTGTTATGGAACAAAAGACTAAAGGAAAAATAATTGCAAATAATAAACCTGACAGAGCAATTTCCAACATTGTATTTATGGGGATGGGCGAGCCGCTTTTAAACTATGAAAATGTACTTAAAGCAATTAGTATATTAAATAATCCTGCAGGGTACAATCTTGGAAGCAGACATTTTACACTTTCCACTGCTGGAATAATAAGTCAGATCGAAAGATTGAAGAATGAAAAGCTTCAAATTAGGCTTGCAATATCGCTTCATTCGGCCGATCAAAAAAAGAGAGAAACCCTAATGCCTGTTGCTAAGACCAATCCGTTAGCAGGCTTGTTTAAAGCTATCAAGGAATATCAAAAGACTTCTGAGAGAAGGGTTACATTTGAATATGTTCTTATTGAGGGTGTAAATGATAAAGAGGAAGATGTGATTGAATTAAAAAAATCTCTTGGAGGATTCGATTATAATCTTAATGTAATCGGATATAATGAAATAGAAGAACTGCCTTTTATTCCTCCGGATAATAAAACGATAGAAAAATTTTTAACTTTACTTATGAAGCATGGAATTCCTTATGTTTTTCGTAGGAGCAAGGGAAGCGAGATCAAAGCCGGATGCGGCCAGCTTGGTCTTTTTTGGAAAAAGAAAACAAAAAAAGAAACGCATCAAGCAACGAACGAGTCAAGCGCTTGTTCAAACAATCAATAAATCATTAAACTTAATGTTGGGAAGAATTTGATATTTTTCAGGAATTTTATTAAGTATTTCATCATAAACTTCCATAACTGAAATCAAGGCTTCTTCTTTAAGGATGATAAAATATAAGGTGTCATCTTTTCCTGGAAAAATAAAAAGGCTTTTTCCGATTGGAAATAGATCCCTTCTTAATTCAACAATCTTTCTAACAAAGCTTTTCATTTTTAATATTTTTGGTTTAAGCTTAAAATGAAACAGTATTGTTATCCTAATCTTTAAGAACAATTGCCCAAGTCTGATAAATATATTTTTGAAAAAAAATCTCACAATATCAATCTCCCAATACATTTAGTAACAAAACATTTATTTAAAAGAATAAAATACCTGGTTTCTATTTCTTGATAGGAATTTTCCAAAATCAATTACAGATCTGAATCAACAGAATTGATATTTATTAACATAATTATCTTTCCATTGTTACATTCTGGGAACCGCAGAGAGGGCAGTTTATATCAAACATATCATTTTCTTCATCGGTTTCGGAGATAAAATCCACCCATTTATGACCGCAGTCATCGCAAATAAAGCGGGCTTCCAGTTCTTCATCCATATCTTCCATATCTTCATCCAGGTAATCTTCTTCATCGGTTTCTTCATCCAGATCGTCTTCCACTTCTTCGTTTTCTTCAACATACAGATCATCGAGATCATCATATTCATCTTCCATATATGAAGCGTCTCCCCCTTCCTCGTCCTTTGATATAAACTGATCTACATAATCAAAATCATCAAGATCGTCAAACTCTGCGTCATCTGAGATCGAGTTGCCGATAACATCCTTCATGTACATAAATTACTCCTTATTTTTCGTATAATAATATTATTATCCATATTCCAGATATGTCAAGAAAATTTGCATATATTTTTTTTGCAAATAAACCCAAGACTAATTATAATATATGAATTGTGAATATAGGTAATGTCTATGTCAGACTGTATATTCTGTAAGATTGCAGCGAAGGAAATTCCTTCGTCTATCGTATATGAGAATAATGAGGTTATTTCTTTTAAAGATGTTAATCCTCAAGCCCCTGTTCATCTTGTTTTGATTCCTAAAACTCATATTGAGACTTTAAATGACATTACCGATTTTGGACTTTACAGCAATATATTTAAAGTAATATCTAAATTAATAAAAGATTTTAATATTGAGGAAAGCGGGTACCGTATTGTAGCCAATTGCAACCGTGACGGCGGGCAGACTGTTTTTCATATACATTTTCATTTATTGGGCGGCAGAGCATTTCACTGGCCTCCCGGATAGATGGCTTTCTTCGTTATGATTGATAGAATAAATATTATAAAGAGGTGATTTTAATGCTCCTAGTTGATTTGAGAGAGAATGAATCTGTTGACTCTGCATTGAAGAGATTCAAAAAAGAAGTGGAAAAAGATGGAATACTCACTGAAGAAAAAAAACATCGCTTCTATGAAAAGCCATCCGAAGCAAGAAAGAAGAATATCTCCACTGTACAGAGGAAAATAGAGAAAAAGATCAGGAAAATGAGGCAGATGAGCCGATACATTTAATAAGCGTTCCGCTTAATCTAAATGTAATTCTTAGCTCGGATCTGTTGAAGGATGGTAGTTTAAGGTTTCCCAGAAGTGATACAGGGGAGGGCTTATGGGAATGTTTGAAGATTTGCAGCGACAATATATAGAAGCAAGAAAAAAACAGGATAAGTTTTTAGTTAATGTTTTGAGTATGCTGATTTCAGATTTGAAATACGAGAAAATAAACAAACAGAAAGAGCTTGATGATAGCGATGTGACGGCCTTAATCCAGAAAACAATAAAACAAAAAAAGGAAGCTTTGCAGGAATTTGAAAAGGCCGGGCGAACCGACTTAATTGAAAAGGAATCCAAAGAAATAGAATATTTGAGCGGCCTTTTACCCGCAATGCTTTCAGAAAGCGAGTTAATGGATATTGTGCAGCAGGTTAAAGAAGAATTGAAGGCACAATCTCCTTCCGATATGGGCAAAGTAATGAAAGAAGTTATGCAGAGATCAAAAGGTAAGGCTGAAGGTGCTGTAGTTAAGAATATTGTAATGGAAGCCCTTAAAAGTTAGTGATTTTGATAAATAATATTGTTAGATAATCATTAAAGCGAGGATATTTGTACTCGCTTTTTTTATTGTCCGGAGTAAAACAAACATTGAATAATTTTAAACCCTGATTTGAAAAACTGTGATTTCATCACCGTTTTTTAATTTAACTGAAAGTGTTTTTTCTGAATAAAACTTTGTTTTAAGATTTTCTATTGTTTCAAAATAGACTAACATTCTGCTGTTAATTCTTTCAGCCTCATTAGCAATTTCATCCGAAATATCAAGACCTTTACCAAAAACTGTATATTCTTTATATTCTCTCCCTCTTATGTTGACTGATCCGGCTATAACGCTTCCGCTGTATAACCCGGCAAAAACTTTAATAGGAATGTTTTCATCATTTGCCAATTTTTCAATATCAGTTATAGTTTTTTGTGATGCCTCAATTGCGTTATATTTGTTGTGTTCATAATAAAAGGGAACACCATAAACTAACTGAGCTTTTCCAGTTTCAAACAATGGATAGGCCTCATACTCATCGGCATATTCTCCTATGATTACTGCTATGGAATTCATAATTTTTATATAAACCTCGGGAGTTAAATCCGTATACTGAATAGAAAATTTTATGGTCGCAACAGAAGCTGTCTTTTCTTCCCCGTTTAAATTTATTCCGTTTTTAGCAATCTCGTTTTTCATATTTGATGAAATATAATCATTTAATAGGGTTAAATATCCTTTCTCTTTAACTATTCTCTTATCAAGGCTGAATAACTCCGATTGAATATAACCGTTTCCATCCGGATCATCGACTGTTATTTTTTCTACCCATAGTTAAAACAGAGATACTCCGGATTATAGCAGCTATCATTTTTAATTTAAGCATTTTGCTTAAAAAAACAATAAATATTACAAGTAAATTTAATATCAATACAGAACTCAGAAGAATTATATCCAGTTTCGACAAACCCTTGCGGATAAATGTTTTAATAATAATAAAACCGATCGGTATTCCAAAATTCAGGATAAAAAAAATAGATATGGGAATTACACTGAAACTTTTGATTATAACCCTTTGTTTTTTAATCATCCTTGAAAAAGAAATGCCATGAAAATAATAAAATAATGCATGGAGCGGGGTTAACCCTGCAAAAATAAAAATTAGATTGTATAAATCATTTTCAAGTCTAAAGAGATAATAACCAACGAACCCAATAATGATATAATCCATCAGAATTGTTATAACTGTAGTATATTGAAAAATAGAACTGCTTTTAGATAAAGATTTATTTTTAGCAATACTCTGGAAAATTATAAAAAGGAATTGAAATATTGAAAGAATAAAATAAAATCCTGCAATTATAAGGTCATAACGAGTATTGAAAAATAAGAAGAATTTATACAAAAGAGTAAATTCTGCGGATTTATATATCAAAAATATTAAAATACTGAAGAAACCTGCCATAAAACTTACCATCGCATTACCAGTATTCATTTTCCAAAAATATTTTTCATTTCGAAGCTATGTTGTAACACAGCTATTGCTTTTAAAGTTCTGTATTCAAAATAGCTTATATAATTCCCGTAAAAGATTTTCGGAATAAAATACTGATAAATTGAATTTTGATTACTCCCATTCAATCGTTGCTGGAGGTTTTGAAGTTATATCATAAACAACTCGATTTATTCCCTTAATCTGCCTTATTATTTTATTAGCAGCTTCGTCAAGAATCTCATAAGGAATATGTGCCCAATTGGCTGTCATACCATCAACGCTTGTGATAGCCCTTAGAGCGATTACATTTCCATAAGCCCTCTCATCACCCATTACACCTACACTTTGTACCGGCAGAAAGACGGCAAATGCCTGCCAGGTTTTTTCATACCAGCTGCTCCTTTTAAGTTCCCCTATAAAGATATGATCGGCCTTCCTGAGAATATCCAGTTTTGATCTTGTAATATCACCGAGAACCCTTACAGCGAGCCCTGGTCCGGGAAATGGATGGCGGTTAAGAATATCACCGGGGATATTTAAAATACTTGCGACTTCCCTGACTTCATCTTTAAATAAAAACCTGAACGGCTCAATAACACGCCCCTCTTGTTCCAGTTTCATTACCTCTTTTACACGGTTATGATGAGTTTTTATTGTCTGTGACGGGCCTTTTACCGGACTGCTTTCTATAACATCAGGATAAAGAGTCCCCTGAACCAGATAATCAAAGTTTTTCAATCCCTTATAAAATACCTTAATAAACGTTTTTCCTATAATCTTTCTTTTTAATTCGGGGGAAATTATACCTTTTAAATTTTTTAAAAATTCATCGGAAGCATCAATATAATCGATTTTAAGTCCCAGCCTGTTTTTTAGATTGTTTAAAACTTCCTCTTCTTCATTCAATCTGAGCAAACCATTGTTTACAAAAATAGAAGTAACTTTTTCTCCCAGAGCCTTCTTAACTAAAACAGCTAAGGTTGTTGAATCAACTCCTCCGCTGACCCCCAAAACAACTTTTTTATCCCTGCATTGTTCTTTAAGATTTTTAATCTCGTTATCAACAAAATCCTTCATGCTCCAGTTTTTTTCTGCGCCTGATATTTGAAATATAAAATTAGATAGAATCTTTTTTCCTTCTTCGGTATGAGCTACCTCCGGATGAAATTGTACAGCGAAAAGTCCGGCTTTAATATTCTCAATGGCTGCATAATTATTATCCTGTGTCTTTGCTGTTATTTCAAAACCTGCGGGCAGCTTTATAACGGAATCACCATGGCTCATCCAGGCTATACGATTATTATTAACGCCTTCAAAAAGCGGACTACCTTTAATTATTTGAAGAACCGCCCTTCCATACTCTCTTTGTGTTGAACTCTCAACAGTACCACCTAGAAGTTTTGTCATTAAATGAAGCCCATAACATATCCCAAGTATTGGTTTGCCGAGTTTAAAGATTTCGTCTGAAACAGTTGGTGATTTATTATCAGTTACACTTGCAGGACCGCCTGATAATATTATAGCAAAGGGATTCATTCTCTTAATTTTATCTAATTCAAGTGTATAAGGATAAATTTCTGAGTAGACCCTCAGTTCACGGATCCTTCTTGCAATTAGCTGGGTATATTGCGAGCCGAAATCAAGAATAATAATACCTTTTTCCATATAAATTTCCTTAATGTTATTCTACAACTTTTTGAAAATTTGATATAATTATCCGGAAAGCCATTTTTTTTGCTATGCCGGTTTTTAAAAATTTGAAGCGTTGAGAAAATGATCAGGAATATTTATAGCATTTTGCTTCCCATTTCCAAAAGATATTTTTTAAGATATTCCCCGGTATAAGAGCGAAAATGATGAATAATATCTTCAGGTCTTCCCTCAAATACTACTTCACCACCCTTATTCCCCCCCTCAGGTCCCAAATCAATAATCCAATCTGCAACCTTTATTACATCCATATTATGTTCGATCACAATCACCGTGTTGCCTTTATCCACAAGGGTCTGCAGAACATGGATCAATTTTTTTACATCATCAAAATGAAGACCGACAGTCGGTTCATCCAGTATATATAATGTTTTCCCAGTACCAATCTTTGAAAGCTCCTTAGCGAGCTTTATTCTTTGAGCTTCACCTCCACTTAATGTTGTTGCCGCCTGTCCGAGGTGAATATAGCCGAGACCGACATTTTTTAAAACATCAACTTTTCTCTTTATATTGGGTATATGTTCAAAAAATTCCATGCCTTCATCAACTGTCAGTTCCAGAATATCGGCAATAGATTTGCCTTTATATTTAACCTGGAGTGTTTCTTTGTTATAACGCTTACCGCCGCACACATCACAGGTGAGATAGACATCAGGAAGAAAGTGCATTTCGACCTTTATATAGCCGTCACCCTCGCATGCCTCGCAGCGTCCGCCCTTTACATTAAAGCTGAAACGGCCTGCTTTATACCCTCTTGCTCTTGCCTCAGGTAATCCGGTAAAGAGATCCCTTATTTCCGTAAAAACACCGGTATATGTCGCGGGGTTTGAGCGGGGGGTCCTGCCGATAGGGCTCTGGTCAATATCAATGATTTTATCCAATTCTGCTATTCCCCGAATTTCTTTATGCTTCCCAACTGGATATTTAGATTTATAAATTGCTTTGCTTATAGCATTGAATAGGATATCGTTGACAAGGGTTGATTTTCCCGAACCGCTAACCCCTGTGACTGCTACAAACTCTCCCAGCGGAAATCTGACATTTATATCTTTAAGGTTGTGTTCTGCAGCTCCGATAACTTCAATGAACTTTCCATTTCCCTCGCGTCTGTCTTTGGGAATTTCAACGGAAAGCTTTCCGGAGAGGTACTTGCCTGTAAGCGACTGCGGATTATTTTTAATTGCCTCGAGAGGCCCCTCGGCTATTACAATACCTCCATAAATTCCTGCGCCTAGTCCAATATCAACAATCCAGTCAGCCCGGGATATTGTTACTTCATCATGTTCGACGACAAGCACAGTATTTCCAGCATCTCTCAGCCTTTCAAGGGTTGAGATGAGTTTATCTGTATCTCTGGAATGAAGCCCTATAGTAGGCTCATCAAGAACATAAAGAACTCCCATCAGTCCTGAACCGATCTGGGTCGCGAGCCGTATTCTTTGAAATTCTCCTCCGGAGATAGTGCTGACTTTTCTATCAAGAGTAAGATAATCAAGCCCAACATCAATAATAAACCTCAACCGTTTTTGAATTTCTTTTAAGATTCTTTCGGTAATCTTTTTCTGGCTTGGGCTGAGATTTTTATCAAGACCATCGAAAAATAGATAAGATTCCTGTACATTCATTTTGGTGATTTCCATAATATTTTTACCGCAAACCTTTACAGCAAGACTTTCTTTTTTAAGCCTTTCTCCATGGCAGACCGGGCAATCAACTGATTTCATATAGACTTCAAGCCATTCCCGCATGTCCTGGGATTGGGTCTCAAAATAACGCCGTTTCAGATTGGGAATGACTCCCTCATAATTTGCGCTTGTATTGAAGTTGAATCTGTCGCTTTCATAATGAATATCAAGTTTTTCCTTATCTCCATGCATAATCATATTTCTTATATTCAAGGGAAGATTCATATAAGGTGTATCAAGAGAAAAACGATACTTTTTTGACAGGGCTTTTAAAAATGACATCCAATGAACCTGTGACGGCGGATGTGAACGAAGAGCACCTTCGTTTATGCTTTTGTCAAAATGAACAAGCAGTTCCTCATCAAACTCAAGCTTTTCCCCAAGACCGCTACATTCAGGACAGGCTCCATAGGGCGCATTAAACGAAAACATCCTTGGTTCCACTTCCTCGAAACTTATATTATCAATAGGGCAGAAATATTTTTCTGAATAAATCTTTTCCACTTTAGATTCCATATTCAATATACTTAGAAGACCTTCGCCGTAATGCAGCGCTGTCTCTATTGAATCTGCAATTCTCGCACGGTCCTTCTCATTAATAACAAGCCTGTCAACAACAATATCGATACTATGTTTTATATTTTTCTCAAGATGTATTTCAGTCTCAAGTTCGCGTATTTCGCCGTCAACACGAACGCGGGCAAAGCCCTCTTTTTTCAGTTCGTCGAATATATCAGCCTGAGCCCCTTTCCTTCCTCTAATTTTAGGGGCAAGAATAATGAATTTGGTTCCCTGAGGCATACTCATTATAGAATCCATCATCTCATCCACAGTTGTGGAAGATAGTATCCTGCCACAGACCGGGCAGGTAGGAGTGCCGATGGTTCCCCATAAAAGCCTGAAATAATCGTAAATTTCCGTTACAGTGCCAACAATAGAACGCGGGTTCCCATGAACCCCCTGCTGCTGAATCGAAATGGCCGGTGAAAGGCCCTCAATGAAATCGACGTTAGGTTTTCGCATATCACCAAGAAACTGGCGGGCATAAGTAGAGAGAGATTCCAGGTATCGTCTCTCCCCCTCGGCATAGATTGTATCGAAGGCAAGCGATGATTTACCGCTTCCCGAAACTCCGGTAAAAACCACAAGCTTATTACGCGGGATTTCCAGGTTGATATTCTTCAGATTATGTTCTTTCGCACCCTTTATGATGATTTTATCGTGCATGAGAAAAAGCTCCTTGAAGATATAAGATACTGTTTTCCTGAAAAAGCGTCAAGTTTATAAAGAGTTATTGGTTAAAAGCTGGAATCATATCCGAGGTTAATTACCCTGTTCAAACTGGACGAATAAAATTGGTACTGTAAAGCAAAAGATAATTTAAATTGAGAAGAAGGTAAAAATGTGACTATAAAAGAAGGCAGGATCTGGTCAAACTTTTTGGTGGCAACATACCAGTTTTCCAATGTCAGTCCAAGAACGAAATAACTTGAAACCCACGCTGTTGCACCAGCGAAAAGCGATGTATTGGATAAATCACGGAAATCCGAGGGAAGCAGTGGAATTCTGAACCCAAAGACAAAAATATCGCTTCCACCGAACAAACTGTATCGAAAGCCTGATGTGGAATAGAAACCGTAGATTGTTGAAGGGCTGTTATTTGTTGAATAATATGTTCCATTTTTTCCGTATGCAAAACTGTCAAAACCGATAGCCCAATTAAAGTTGTTGAAATCTTTCAATAAGTTGAATTTTACGTATGCTCCTGGAATATTTACATTTACATTACTGGATCCTATCAAACCGTCGAAATTCTCAGAAACACCTATAGAAAATATATCAATTACCCCTACAAGAAGCCTTGTTGTAACCCCTCCGCCATCATAAATGGTAAACTCGGTAGAAAAACTGCTTTTCGGCATTGAGTCAGGTGTCAGAACAGAGCCAATTGAAGTAAGTCGGCTGCTGCCCATAGCAGGAGGAGTATTGTTTAAAGAAGGAAATGCCTGCTGGTTTGACGTTTTTGAATTAGGTTCATCTATTATAAAATCATCGCCGAAACAAAAAGAACTCAGTAATAACAGCAGAAACATAAGCTTCTTCATGGATTTCTCCTATTTTATTTTGGTTTTAAAATAAAAAATTTCTTATAGTCTATCGGAAGAAATCAAAAAATCATTATTAGGTAAGTTTTTAATTTTTGTTTAGAGGTTATACCCCTACGACCTCTTTAAAGGAAATGATACCCTTTGGTAGGATTTTATAGGACAAAGTCCCCTTTATTTACAAAATCATTCCCACGCTTTAAAATAGTTCTTGGAAGTTTTTTTGGGGAGAGAAGAATGGAATTGAACGAAGCATTTATTGATAATCTTGCTCTTGATCCGGTTGAAATAATAAAAAAGATTTCAGGTGAATTGAACATTTCCATCAGACAAGTTAATGCTACTGTGAATCTTATAAAAGAAGACAATACAATTCCCTTTATATCGAGATACCGCAAGGAAGTTACAGGTTCTCTGGATGAAATCCAGGTGAGAGACATATCGCATAAACTCTCGTACATTGAAAATCTTGAAGCAAGAAGAATTGAAGTGATCAGGGGAATATTTTCACAGGGAAAACTTACCGAAGAATTATACAATAATATTTTTAAATGTGAAACATTGACCGAACTTGAAGATCTCTATGCTCCATATAAGAAAAAGAAAAAAACAAGGGCTATGATAGCTATTGAAAAAGGACTTGAAGAATTGGCAAATTTAATGATGTCAATTAAAGATATTGAGAAAGAGGCTCTGCGATTTATCAATATAGAAAAGGGAGTGAATAATTCGGATGAAGCCCTTCAGGGCGCAATGGATATAATCGCCGAAAGAATTGCTCAGGATGTTGATAACCGTAAGCTTATCCGCGAGTATATTACAGGTAATGGTGAAATCGTAATAAAGGGCTTGAAAGACGAAAAGTCCAGCGTCTATAAAATGTATTATGATTATAGGGAACCAGTTAAGCAATTGAAGCCCCATCGGATTCTGGCAATAAACCGCGGCGAAAAAGAGGAGGAACTCTCGGTTAAAATTGAATTTGATTCCGAAAAGGTAGTTGAACTACTCCTACTAAAATACAAAATAATGAACGCTTTCCAAAAAGAAGCAATTGAGGACGGTTTAAAAAGGCTTCTTATGCCTTCAATACTTAGAGAAATACATGGGACCCAATCCGATGAGGCAGATAAACACGGCATAGGTGTTTTTGCTGAAAATCTTAAAGGACTTCTTATGCAACCTCCTATAAAACGGACTCTGCGTCCTTGGTGTAGACCCCGGTATACGGACAGGCACAAAAGCCGCAGCTCTGGATGAAAACGGCAAATATTTAGGATATTTTCTTTTCTTTCAGGAGAAAAAAGATATTACCAAGAAAGCTATTTTTGATGCAGTGAATAAATACAAGATTGAATTAATCGCAGTGGGAAATGGAACAGGCTCCCACGATGTACAGGAGGTTGTTGCGGAGGCAATAAAAGATTATGACATGCCTGTACAATATACAGTTGTCGATGAGGATGGTGCATCGGTTTATTCGGCATCGGAAATTGCCGGCTCTGAATTTCCCGAATTGGACCTGACTATCCGGGGAGCGATTTCAATCGGCAGAAGGATTCAGGATCCTCTGGCCGAATTCGTCAAAATTGACCCTAAATCCATAGGAGTGGGACTTTATCAACACGATGTAAACCAGAAAGCCCTTTCGGAAACTCTTGATGAGGTTGTGGAATCGGTTGTGAACAATGTCGGAGTGAATATTAACACAGCTTCTTACGCGCTTCTACGCTATGTTTCAGGAATAACCATTTCAATTGCGAAAAATATTGTTGAATTCAGGGATAAATATGGAATAATAAAGACCAGGGACGATTTTAAAAAAATAGCCGGTTTTGGAGACAGGACATTTGAGCAGGCCGCCGGGTTTTTGAAGGTTCTTGAAAGCCCCGATCCCTTAGACAATACATGGGTTCATCCTGAAAATTACCGGGCTGGGAGGGAAATCTTGTTGTTTTTAAAAAACAATCCGGAAATCACAAAATCGGAAAAAGATGAATTAATGCAAAAGTACAATATCGGAGCTGCAACAATAAATGATATTGTTGAGGAATTGAAAAAGCCGGGGCGAGATCCGAGAGAGGACTATCCTGCCCCTATTTTACAGAAGGGCGTTGTCAATTTTGAGGATTTGAAAACCGGGATGAAGGTTAAGGGCAAGGTTAAGAATGTAGTGGATTTTGGTGCCTTTGTAGATATTGGGATTAAGGAAACTGCTCTTGTCCATGTTTCTCAGATAAGCGATAATTATATAAAAAATCCCTCGGATGTCCTGAAGCTCGGTGATGTGAAAGAATTTAAAATTATTGAGATAGATGATGTCCGAAAGAGGATTTCTCTATCATTGAAAAGCAATCCCACAACTGAAAAAGATATGAAGAAGATTCAAAAGGATGAAGATAATAAATTAAAAAAAGATATCCCTTCCCCTTCCCGAATCAATAAGACATTAGGGAACCAACAGATAAAAAAGCCGCCTGCAGCTGGAACTCTTGGTAGTTTTTTAAAGCAGCCTATAAACTTTAATAAATAAATGAGAGGTTTCAATTATGTCAAGAGTTTTTAACTTTTTAACCAAGGTTAGTTTTACTATACTCTTTTTCTGCATTGCCGGTTTAGTCTGTTACCTTCTTCAAACTTATTTTCACACTTTCAATGGATTGATACACTATATCAATCAAGATATCGGAAAAGTCAATAGTACCCTGTCGGCAAAATTACTGACTGGTATTTCAATCGGTACAATATTATTGGTTATTTTCATTTTATTTTTCCCGCTCTTTATGAAGGGTGTAAAGAAAAAACGCTATTTTGACTCAGTTTATCGGGGAGTGATAGCTTCTTTTATTTATTTTATTTCGGACTGGGTATATCAGTATACCGGAAGAATCAGCCGTTTCTATTTTTTATTATCCGCATTGATATTTATAATAATTACTATTGTGATGGTCGAAATTCTTGCACTTTCAACCAGGCGTGAAAAAGAAGCTGAAGTCAGAACTGACATAATTGCAGCGATAGTTGCCGGACTTGTTTTCAGCCTCATAATAAAATTTATAAGCAGCGGCTGGGTATATTTGAAAGAAATAATAATGAAATAGGGCTGTACCGAGCGGTACACCCTTTATTTCTCTATTAATGCGGAAGCTTTTTTTACATCTCCCTGTTTGACAAAATACATGTACCCTCGCTAGGCCGACTATTGTTTCATCGGTTATATAACATTCAATACCTTCACTTTCCAGCTTGGTTTTAATAATATCCGCCTCGGAAAGATCATCAATAGTTGCAAGTCTTACAAAATCATTCTTCATCATTATGCTCCTGTATAAATTATAATGGAACAAAATAAATGACACAAATATTATTAGACCAAAACGAAGAATATCTCAGCATAATCTTTTAATTAAGTCCTGAAATTCTCCGGGTAATTCAATCTCAAAGTTCATTGGTTCTTTTGTAATTGGGTGGCTGAACTCAAGTTTTTTTGCGCAAAGTGCTATCCCGCTGATTCCATAGGATTTGGCGTTCCTTGAATAAATAGGGTCTCCGGCTATCGGGTGGCCTATGTGAGAGAAATGAACACGAATCTGGTGAGTCCTTCCTGTTAGAAGGTTGATTTCGATATAGCTATGGTCTTGCCGACTATGTCCTTTTAAATATCGCAGAACTTTATATTCGGTTATTGCGTTTTTACCTGATTCTACTACAGCCATCTTCTTCCGATCCCTTGGAGAACGCCCGATAGGTTCATTAATTATTCCTGAAGATTCAACTATTCCTTTCACTATTGCATGGTAAGTTTTTTTAATTTTATGGGCTTTAAAAGCTTCAGACAGAATGTGGTGGGCAGTATCGTTTAAAGCAATAATCATCAGACCTGCCGTGTCTTTATCCAGGCGGTGAACTATTCCGGGTCTATCCACTCCGCCTATTGATGACAACCTGGATATGTTCAAGCTATCTGTATTGTTCTTGAGCTTAAAGAGAAGTCCGTTTACCAGAGTTTTGTCCGGGTGCCCCTTAGATGGATGAACAGTAAGGCCGTAAGGTTTATTTGCCACAATTATATCTTTATCTGAATAAACAATATCAAAATCAATATCCTGTGGTGTTAATAAGAGAGAACTTGATTCCGGAATTTCGAAAGAAATTACATCTCCTGGTTTCACTTTATAGCTTAATTTCTCAGGTCTGCCGTTTACAGTTATTATAATATCCCTTGTTTTAATAGAACTTCTTGTTAACTCAATTCCCGATTCCAGGCAAAACTCTGCAGTTGTTGAATCCAGCCGCTGATCTTGATTTTTATCTTTTACTGTAAATTTAGGCATTGATATTCCTGATTTTATAAGCGGTTAGGATGTTAATACCTCTTTTATAATATGTTTATTTATCTTTTTTATCTTTATTCTCTGATTGTTCTTTTTTTCTCAGATTTCTTCCGTATAAAAATAAAACCGCCGCCAGTACAAACAATGCTGTTACAACATTCTTTTCCAACGCCTCATCAACATTGAAGTTTAATACTTTTCTCAAGATTCCGTAAACAATAAAAAGAACCCCGATTCCTATCACAACAAGCTTCAAATGGTTTTCAGTTAATTTCATCCACATATCCTAATAACAAATTATATTATTATAAAATTATTTCTCTAATAAAACAACAAATGCTAAACTCAAAGCTTACTAAAGGAGTCTTATCTTTTTGAATACCCATATTTTAGCAAAGGGAACCATATATATTTAGTGTTAAAATAAATGTATCTTGGTTTCTTTTATTAGCAGCAGTCTGAGGGTAATGGCATACGACACAAGCTCGTGACAAGAAAACTGCTTCGGTTTAAAATTTGACCAATCATATCTTGAATTTTAAACTATTCAATCTGAAAAAGAAATTGCATTATTAAGCCGAAAAACTATTTATAATAGGAATAATTGTTTTAGGAGACGGCTGTGGAAGGAGAAGAAAGGGCAGCTCTTATTAGAAGGGGCAATGAGTTATTTAACAACGGCGACTATAAAAATTCATTAAAAATATTCTTGGCTGTAGATTATAAAGACGGAATTATACGTGTTGCAGACTACCTTTATTTTGATAAGCAGGAAAAATTCAGTGCAATTAAGCTTTACAAGAAAGCCGGGCATAAAAAGGTTATTGATGACTTTGCCGAAAAAGCAGCCATGACGATTCGTGCGCTTCTTACGGAAGACAGGCAATTAGAGAAAGTTTCAACGGTAAAAGAGGAAAGTTTCATCAAAGAATGGAAACCGGTTGTTTTAAGCAGTGAAGAGATTTCAAACCTGGAGACAAAAAGTAAGGATAATAAAGAGGAAAAATAATATTATGATATTGGACGGAAAGACCATTAAAGAGTATGAAAAGCAAAGAATCAAGAAAGAAATAATAGAATTTGGAGATAAAATACAGTTGGCAGTAATTCTTGTCGGAAATGATTCGGCTTCCCAGTCTTATGTTTCTTTAGTTGGCGATTTTGACTTTACACGGGTTTCAAAAAAAACATCTGTTATCACACCTGTCCCCGGCGGCATAGGCTTGATGACAATGGTCATGCTTTTAAATAATACCGTCAAACTAGCCTGCTTGCAGAAAAGTTTATCCTTGAAAAAGGGCTTATCATAATGCCTGGTACTCTTTATATTGTCAGCACTCCAATAGGAAACCTTTCGGATATTACATTAAGGGCTCTTGAAACTTTAAAATCGGTAGATATAATTGCCTGCGAAAACAGGGATAGACATATAAAGCTACTAAATCATTTTTCGATAAAAAAGCGTCTGATTGAGTATTCACCGGCAAATGAAAAAAACAGTTCAAAGGGAATTGTAGAACTTTTACAAGAAGGCAAGAATATTGCTCTTGTTAGTGATGCCGGTGTGCCGGCCATTTCTGATCCCGGTAAGATTGTTGTTTTAGAAGCTAGAAATAATGGAATTAAAGTTGTACCAATTCCAGGTGTTTCGGCTATAACCACAATCCTTTCGGTCAGTGGCTTTTCTACAGACAGATTTATATTTCTGGGTTTTCTTTCAAAAAGCCAGGGTAAGCAGATTAAAGAATTGTCTTTATTTAAAGATATTGAATCTATAATAATTTTATTTATATCTCATTTCCATATAAAAAAACTTCTTGGACTTATTAATAAAATATATGGAAATGTCGAAATTATTATAGGGCGGGAAATGACAAAGATCAATGAAGATTTTGTTTACGGCAAAGTCTGCAGTATAATCGAAAAAGGCTTTGAAGAGAGGGGTGAGTTTACAATTGCTGTACTGAACCGTAAAGATAGAATTTAGAATTATAAATATTTATTTCATAAAAAGTGGAAATTGTCAGTAAGATTAATTATACTCAATGATAATGATCTGCGAAACTTCTAAAGATTGTTTTAGAAGTTACCGAAAATATACCTGTGAGTTAAAGGAGGTCCTTATGGAAATTCGTGGTATTGATGGAATGAGAGGAATTGATAACAATAGCAAGATTAATAATTATGCTAAAAAGAATAGTACCTCTGCCACGAGTGCAGATACTGCCGAAATATCAACTGAAGCCAAGCAACTAGCCGAGGAAGCCAAACTCCGCAGTATACTTGATAAAACACCAGATGTTAGACAGGATAAGATTGATGAGGTAAAAGCAAAACTACAGAATGGTGATTATAATAATGAAGAAATTATGAATGTTGTTGCAGAAAAATTGATGAAAGTTTTAGGACTTTAATAAGACTTTGAGAAATTATCGAATATATTTTTTAGAAAAAGGAGCCTTTAATGGCTCCTTTTTTTTATAAATCAATTATTTTTAAAAAAACATAAAATAAGTATTCTTTCAATTGACATTTTGTCATTTTTTCATATAATTATGGCAAATAAAAAGAGAAGGAAATTTATGCAGAATATGTTAAAAAATAAAATTATTATCTATTTTTCTTTATTTGGGGCACTTTTTGCATTAATTCTTGGGGCTTTTTCAGGATCTTTTATCGGCATAGTTATTCTTAGAGCCATAACTGGAGGAGTATTAATGGGGGGAATAGGTTTTGGTTTTGATTTTTTCTTAAAAAAAGCTTTGTCTGAAGAAGACTATAATAAACTATTAAGTATAAACGAAGCATCGATATCTATTGATAAACCAGTATCTCAAAGAACAAATACTATTAATGTATTAGATGATGAAAATATTTCCAATGAAAAGGGATACGAAAGTCTATATAAAAATAATTCAAATCCTACCGGGAATGAGACTTCCGATCAAATAAAATCTAAACTTATATATAATCAAGTTAGCGAGTTGAATGAAAAGCATAAAGATAAAAATGAAAGTTATACAAGTGCAAAGGTTTCCAGTCAACAAGAACCTTTTGCGGGTAAAAGCATATCTCCGGGCAAGTCAACTGAAAATAATAGTCAGATTAATTTTGAAGCTGACGTTTTTAGTGATAAAGATACAATTTCTTCAAAAGACGATCTTATCAGGCTGAAAGATGTAATTACGGAAGAAAAAATAAAAAAAAGCTCAGCATTAAAGCCAGGGAATATTGATGGAGCTATAAAGTTTAAGGTGAAGAACAAAAATGTTACTGCAGATCCTGAAATAATTGCAAAAGCTATAAAAACAGTCTTGCATAGAGATTGAACTGATTATAATTAGAACTGAAAGAGGCTGATATGACTCAGGAAGCTATGATTTTAGTAAACAATTACAACCTTCCGGCTGAGTTTGCTGAAGATTTCATTAAATTTACAAAAAATGATATAGAAGCCGCAATTAAGATCATTGAGTCTTCCGATAAAGACATGATTGTATTAAAGGGAAAATTTATTTCCAGTAAGAAAGCCACAAATGGTGTTTTTTTGTTTTTTTACAATATGCAGACAAACCAACCCGAATATATGTTCGCAATAGTTTCAACAAATCCAAATCTTTCAAGAATCCGGATGGAAAATAGCTGGAAGGATCTTTACGGTGAATTAACAAGTTATGTAACCTCTGAAGAATCCCGTCCAGATCTATCGGCAAAAATTGAAACTCAGGTTATGCAATCAGAAAACCTGCAATATCTATCAAGTTTTTTTATCGATAAATCAACAATAGATATGGTTAATCTAAAAAGGTATTTTTTAAGTGAAATTAGCCTTGTTTTAATGGATACAGGGATTATATTAAAATTAATATTTGAAAATATTGATTTATTTCGTTTTAAAGGCTTTGTTAAATCTACAAATTTAGGTTTTAAAGTAACATCGAACACGTATTTTGATTGGCTAATATTGTTGAATATCGGTATTGAACCGGTTTTGGCCCCGCTTGGAGGAGAAGATATTGAAAAAGTAAAGCTTTTTGATGAGATTTTAGTCAAGATTATCGATCACCGGGATATTGTCCAATTTGTTACAAATCTTATAGATCCAAATTCAAAAGATGTTCTATATGGGAAAGTTGTTAATAGCCAGAAATCCCCTAATACTGAAAATAATATTGTAATCCTTCAGTTCGGTGTCGGTATTTTTGGTAAGTTTATAATTGGGGGTAAAATCCGGGTTCAGGTAAAAGAAAATACAGATAAAAAAACTGAAGCGCCGCCTATAGAACCAATTAACCGTCCCCAATACATAGAAAAAAAAATAGAACCAATAATTAGCCTTATTTCCGAACAAGAAACTCAAAAAACAACAAGTGAAAATGAGGAAAAAGCTATTCCAGCTAAAAAAATAAATCTTTATGCTATATTACTAACATCTGCAGCTTTTTTAACTATTGTCTTATTACTTGTTCTCTGGTTGTTCTTTTAAATAAATTCAGTTTTTAAAAAATTGTAAATTGCTATGTTTTTTATTTAAAAGCTAATGAATATTGTAAAAAATAATTTATTGCTTTATAATTTTATTTTATATCAGGAATAAAAATTAATTTGTTTTATCCGTAAAGAGTTATGATAAACCCGGGGAGTTTATTATGAGAGGTTATGAAGAATTTGATCAGCATACGGAAGAAGAGCTTTGGGATGAATATGTTAAAAATCATGATCAAAAGTTAAGAAACTATTTTATAGAAAAGTATGCTCCTCTTGTAAAATATGTAGCTGGAAGGGTTGCGATGAATGTTCCCAGTTCAGTTGAGTTTTTTGACCTGGTCAGTTATGGCATACTCGGGCTAATAGATGCGATTGATAAATTTGATCCAAGAAGAGAGATAAAATTTAAAACATATGCGGTTACAAGAATAAGAGGTTCAATTTTTGATCAATTGAGAGCTATTGACTGGCTGCCTCGTTCTGTCCGTCAAAAAGCTAAAGAGATTGAAAGAACTATCGCCGATCTTGAAGCCAAGCTTGGACGCTCTGCTAACGATGAAGAAATATCCGAGGCTCTTGGGGTCAGTGTACCGGAGTTTCATAATCTTCTACTGAGGGTCAGCGGGAATTCTCTTGTTTCTATGGATGAAAACTGGTATATGAACGACGGAAGCGATAATGCTCCAATGTCTATTGAGGATACTCTAGAGAGCTCTGATACATATAACCCTGATGTTGCTGCAGAAAAGGAAGAAATTAAAAAAATGATAGCAAGAACTTTAATGGATCTTCCGGAGAGAGAAAAACAGGTTTTAATTCTTTATTATTATGAAGGGCTTACATTAAAAGAAATCGGTTCAATACTGAATGTGACTGAATCAAGAGTATCTCAGCTTCATACAAAAGCTATTATGATTCTAAGAGGCAAACTGGCTAAGATAAAAGAGGGTTTTTTGGGCAAATAACTGAAATAGATGGAGGATAATTATGGTTGTGACTTATTCATCAAAACATACTGAAGTTAATGATGAAATGAAAGGCTATCTGGAAAAAAAATTACAAAAATTTAAATTTTATTATGAACAAATTATTAATATTAATGCAACTGTTGATCTTCAAAGAGGGAAATATTTAACTGAATTGAAGGTTTCTGCAAACCGGGATACATACTTTGCTAAAGAAACTGCGCCAACATGGCAGGAATCTTTTGATAAAGTAACTGATAAAATAGAAAAAGAGATTAAGAATAAAAAGGATAAGATAAAGAATCATCACAAATAAATGGATTATAAAATGGAAGATAAATCCAATATTCCAAGCATACCTGTTTCACAACTATTGAAAATTGATGAAGAGCAAGATTATTCTTTAGAATTAGAAGTATTATCCGGAAAAGAGGGTTTGAACAGGCAGATTTTCAGCGAAGAAGTTAACAGACCTGGATTACCTTTTGCTGGTTTTTTCGATTGTTTTGCAAATCAAAGGATTCAAATTATTGGAAAGGGTGAAGAGGCTTTTATTGAAAAGCTTATTGAAGAAGGTAAAACTGAAAACATTGATAAGTTTTTCTCTTACGATATTCCGGTATGTGTTATAACTCATGGATTAATGATACCAAGTTATATAATTGATCTCAGTAATAAATGGTCTATCCCGATTCTGAAAACGAAGTTGACAAGTAAAAGGTTTATTTCTTTGATTTCAACAATACTGTCTGATGTTTTTGCCCCATTTATAGCAATACATGGAAATTTTATCTCAATATATAATATTGGAGTTTTAGTAACAGGAAAAAGTGGAATAGGAAAAAGCGAAAGCATTCTTGGCTTGGTAGAAAGGGGACATAAGTTTATATGTGACGATATAGTTAAAATAAAAAAAATCAGAACTGCCCAGGGTTTTGAGTTGATTGGAGAACCATATCTAAATTATGGGCCTTTTCTCGAAATAAGGGGAATTGGTATAATTGATGTATCACAATATTATGGAGAAGGAAATATCCTTAAAGCTGAAAAAGTTGGACTTATGATTGATCTTAATGAATGGAACAGCACATACAGTTATGACAGGCTTGGTATAGATGAAAAATATGAAAATGTTTTGGGCATAAATGTTCCCAAAAAAGAGATCCCTGTTAGCCCGGGAAGGAATATTCCTTTATTGATAGAAGTGGCAGCTTACCGTGAGATTATGAGAAAATTAGGTTATAATTCGGCAGAAGAATCTGGAAAATAGAATTATGAATTATATGAAAAAAGAGAAAGCACTTGTATAAATTATAGAATCAACTAAAATATTTGCAGGGGTTAAGTATAAATAATGAAAGAGATTAATGTAACTGTAAAAAATGAATATGGTCTTCATGCACGTCCTTCTTCTCTTATGGCAAATGTTGCTAGCAAATTTAAATGTGATATAAAAATTATTAAAGATGACAATGAAGTAAATGGAAAAAGTATTATGAATCTGCTTCTCTTAGCCGCAGGAAAAGGTACAATATTAAGAGTGATAGCTGATGGAGAAGATGAGATAACAGCTATTGAGGCAATCAAAGATCTAGTGGAGATTAGAAAGTTCGATGAAGATTAAATTGATCTTTTTATCTTCTCTTCTTATTATACTTACTTTCTCTGGACTATTTTCAGACATACAACAAGATCAGGTAAAAAATAAACCACTGGCGGTTCTTTTATCTGTGGTTTCTCCGGGAATTGGACAGATTTATACTGGTGATTATGAAAAGGGGTTTTTTATCTGGGGAGCATCGTCAATTTTATCTTTCGCCTTTTTAATAAATGTTAGCGATGTCGATTTTTCTACAGTCGGGTTTGCGCCTATTCAATTTAAATTAAAAAATAAAATCGATAACGACCGGCTCTTCTGGGTAATAAGCATTGGTACAACCTATTCCATTCTATATCTATATAATATAGTTGATGTCTCTCTGGATAAAAACAGCAACATTTCTCTTGATTTTAAAGATGATGCTCTTAATGTATGCTATTCATATAAATTTTAAGTGGTATAAGGTATGTATAAATTTGTTTTTTTATTATTTTTGATCATCTTTCTTAACCTTCCGTTTATTAGTTATAGTGATGATAATCAAGGTAAATTCTCAATTGATGATTTAAAAAATGCTCAAAAAAAGGCTTTTCTACTCTATTCCGAGAAAAAAGACCCCCTTGCAGCCGGTATGTTTTCCTTGGTCTATTCGGGAATAGGAGAATTTTACAATGGGCAATATACAAAAGGTTCTTTCTTTTTTCTGGGTGAAACAGTTTATCATTCACTCAATTATTTGATGATATATAAATTCCAAACCTCATACCCTTTATCTTCGATGGATTTCTTTGCTATGAATTCCACAGATCAGATTCTCCTCGCTTCTTCTTACTTGATCTATTTTGGATTAAAGGCTTATTGTTTCTATGATGCTTATACCTCTGCTTTAAATATTGATAAGGAAATTGATAATAACCTTCAGAATATCAATGTATATTTTGACAACAACAACTGGAAAATTATATGCTCTGTAAGGTTTTAAATACAAATCTCTTTAAGATTCTATTCTTTTTTTTAATTAATATAATTACTTTAACAGTACCAAATCTTATTTTTGCTCATATTGAGATCACAAAATTGGCCATCGAGAAAAATTATCTTGTAATATCACTATCTTCAGACTCTACCAATCATGTAAATATGGGTAGGATAATCGATGATGGAATTAATTTAAAAGTAATATACCATTTTACAATTTTAAAAAAAAGCAATTTGCTTTCTGGTGTCAGCACAGTTTCAAATTTGACTATTGTTTTACATAATAAAAGAGATATTATAAATAATGGATATGAGTCTGAAATTTATTTTAATGATGAAACAAGAGGCAGATGGTTCCCAAATATTCAGGAACTTTTAAATTCACTGCTTGTTATTCAGAATCTAAAGCTTATCAATCTGGATAGTTTAAATAATGATGAAATTTATTTTATTGAAGTATGGCAGGAGATTATTTCATTGGAATTGTATCCACCGCTTAATATTATCTATAGTTTGGTTAACACCTGGAATTATACATCGGATAAAATAAAATCTATATATTTTGATAAGAATGGTATTATCAATGAGTAAGAGACTTAATGTCATCATATTTTTTCTTATTACAATATTGTCTATTTTATCTGCCGCCGGAATGTATGGCTGGTTATATTCCGTTCAGGCAAATACTACTCTTAAAACTACTATACCAACTATATTTTTTATAGCTTCTTTTATTGGTTTGTGGTTATTATTCAATTTCTTTAAACTATTTATCTTTCAGAGAAGAGGAGCTCGCGGTTACAACCTGCGGGCTAGAATTACCTCATACTTTCTACTTTCAACCCTCGGTTTTGTTATTATTTTCGGCGCTTTAATGTTCTATCTGATATTTTTGATAGAAAATACATTTATTGATAAAGAACGAAGTGTTGCAGATAACCTGCTTGACAATTACAAAAATATGATAAATATGAATAAAAATGATTTTGAAAACTATCTGACATCAAACTTAAAACTAAATTCTCAGAACTTTCCTATAATATTTACTATTAACAATGATTTAATATCTTTCAAATTAAACACCGATGAGGAGATCAAAAAATCAGTAATGCTGTCTCAAAGTAATATAATCAAGTATTTTAATGACACAAAAAATAAGTTTTTTTATCTTGGTGAAGTTCCATACATTGTAATTATGAAGAATGGAAATCTTTTTTATGCGAACAATATGAAAAAAGAATTAATTGATGCATTTCTTAATTTAAAAAATAATGCAGATACTCTATACCAATTAAGGTTATTAAAAAGATATATCCTACCAGTATCAATTCTTTCAATCTTTATACTTACTGTTCCTATATTGGTAGGTGTGTTTTTCATGAGTTTTTTTGTGGCTAGGAATATTACTGTCCCAATTGAAGAGATAGTAAAAGGTACAAAATTAATAGCTGATGGTAATCTGGATTATAAAGTACATGTTCATACCCATGATGAGATTGGAGATTTCTCATATAACTTTAATTCCATGGCAACTAAGCTAAAAACGGCTTACAGGCAGATAAAAAGTATGGAGCGTATGGAGGCTTGGCAGGAAATGGCCCGCAGGCTGGCGCATGAAAATAAAGAACCCACTGACTCCTATAAAATTATCTGCGGAACGTCTTCAATATGCTTATGAATCTAAACCTAATGAATTTCAGAAAATTTTGAATAAAACAACTTCCACAATAATTAATGAAACTAAAAGGCTTGAAAAATTAGTAAATGAATTTTCTCAGTTTGCACGGCTGCCAAATCCAAAACTTGAGAATAGGGATATTATTATTCTATTGAATGAACTTGCTGATTTTTTTCAAAACGCTTATCCTGCATTTACAATAAATCGGAATATCAATCTGAAAGATTTTTTTCTTAATTTTGACGAGAGTCAAATTAAACAGGTCATAATAAACCTTGTGAATAATGCCGTCGAATCAAGCGTGGAGAGTGAAAAACAGATAACTTTATCTGGATATTCATCTGAAAATAATTTTATTATATCTATTTCTGATAAAGGAAAAGGAATTCCATTAGAGATTCAGGATAAAATTTTTGAACCTTATTTTACAACTAAAGAGCATGGAAGTGGCATAGGTCTTGCAATTGCAGAGCGAATTATCCTTGAACATAACGGTAACATTTGGTTTGAAACAGGGGATAAAGAAACAACTTTTTATATTCAGCTTCCGAATAATCCTGCATAAACTAAAGAGAATTATGCTTTGTTTTCATATTTATAAAAATTGTTGTATAATATTCTTAGAAATTTATAAAGGCAGGTTTTTATGGCTGAATTAGCGGATAAAGAGAAAGAAAAGGCATTACAGGTGGCGATAGCACAGATCGAAAAAGAATACGGCAAGGGATCATATTATGAAGCTGGGTGATAGGCCAAAAGTTACCGATGTTCCTGTAATTTCCACAGGAGCCCTTACTCTTGATCTAGCTTTAGGAATAGGCGGTATTCCTTATGGGAGGGTAACAGAGATTTATGGTCCTGAATCTTCAGGGAAAACTACTCTAACTTTAAGTATTATAGCAGAAGCTCAAAAGGCGGGGGGAACATGCGCCTTTATCGACGCAGAACATGCACTAGACCCCATCTATGCTGAAAATATCGGTATTGATATAAAAAATCTTCTTATCTCACAACCTGATACAGGTGAACAAGCCCTGGAAATTGTTGAAAGCCTTGTCAGAAGTGGAGCAGTTGAATTAATTGTGATTGATTCTGTTGCTGCTCTTGTGCCAAAATCAGAAATCGATGGAAATATGGGTGATTCTGTGATGGGTATGCAGGCAAGACTTATGTCCCAGGCTCTTCGTAAACTCACGGCCATAATAAGCAAAACCAGGACAGCCGTTATTTTCATAAATCAGATAAGGATGAAGATAGGAGTGGTTTATGGAAATCCTGAAACCACTACTGGAGGAATGGCGCTGAAGTTTTATTCATCTATCCGTATTGAAATACGCAAATTGGAAGCATTAAAAAAAGGAGAGGATAATTACGGCAACCGGGTAAAAGCTAAAGTAGTAAAAAATAAAATGGCCGCTCCCTTTAAACAGGCTGAATTTGACATTATCTTTGGTAAAGGAATATCTAAAACCGGGTGTTTAATTGATGCTGCCATCGAATGTGGTGTTATTCAAAGAAAAGGGACCTGGTATTTTTACGGCGAAGAGAGAATAGCACAGGGCAGAGAGAACCTGTTGAAGGAAATGGAAGATAAACAACAGTTTCTGAAAAAAATTGAAGAACAGGTACGTAAAAAATTAATCGAAGGGGCAATTCCATCAAGTTTTGGATCCGGTTCAGAGGCTACAAAGGAAAGTGGCGCTGTAGAACATGGATGAAAAAATGGGAGATAGGAGTTTGTGGAAGCTCACAGCTTTCACAAAAATCCTTTTTTCAGTTAGTGATAATTTTGTGAAAGGTATTGATGGACATGCTGTTAAAAACTTCAATAATAGTTCTGAATAAATGAAGAAGAGTGCTAAAACAGGAGTCTTTATGGAACTTCAATTAAGAGTCCTAGAGGGAGGAATAACCGAGCCAAAAGGATTCCGGGCGACGGGAATTTCCTGTGGTTTAAAAGATGGAGGGTATAAAGATCTTGGAATGGTTTTGTCTGAATTACCCTGCGATATAGCCTGTGCTTTCACAAAAAATAAAGTAAAAGCGGCGCCGGTTCTCCTTGATATATCACGATCAAAAAATAAAATATCTTCAATTGTAGTCAATAGCGGCAACGCCAACTGCCTTACTGGAATAACCGGTAAGGAAAATGCTCTTAGAATGGCTCAATTGGTTGAGCAGTATCTTGCTCTTTCTGACGGTTCCGTAATGGTTGCCTCAACCGGAGTAATAGGACGTAAACTCATAATGGACAGGGTTGAATATGGAATTGAAAAGGTATGCAGATTGATTCGCACAGAAAATGATTATAGAAATTTTTCTAATGCCATAATGACAACGGATAAAAAAATGAAGAATGTAGCTTATGAATTCGAGTTAAGCGGAAAGCATGTCAGGATCGGAGCAACAGCAAAGGGAGCCGGTATGATAAAACCGGATATGGAGACTATTCCGTCAGAGCTTCATGCTACTATCGCTAGTATTTATTACAACTGACATTGTGATGGCAAAAGAACTGCTAATTAAAGCATTAACAGAGGCTATAAGCCTCTCATTTAACCGCATAAGCGTGGATAACGATACAAGCACCAATGACAGTGTTTTTTTGATGGCAAACGGAATGGCTGAAAATGATAAAATTATTACTGAAGATGATTCGTATCATATTTTTAAGCAGGTTTTAATAAAAATATGTCAGAGTATTGGCAAACTTATCGTTAAAGACGGAGAAGGAGCAAGCAAAATTATACATATAAATATAAAAAATGCTTTTACATCCAGCGATGCCGAAAAAACAGCAAGGGCTGTTGCTGATTCATATCTTGTTAAGTCGGCTATTTTTGGACAGAGTCCAAATTGGGGGAGAATATTGGCCGCTGTGGGATATTCCGGAGCCAAGCTTGAGCTTTTAATGTTAAAATTATATATTAACGATCTGTTAATATTTGAAAATGGTGATGTTAACAAAGCTAATGAAAGCAAAGCGGGCGGAGAAATGCTTTCACCTGAAATACAAATTACAATTGACCTGGGAATCGGTAAAAAGGAATTCTATCTCTGGACGAGCGATCTAACCTGCGATTATGTTAAAATCAATGCGAGTTATTTAAGCTGAATAAAGTTAAGCCTTTATTTCTGTTCCGATACCGGCATCCGTAAGAAGTTCCAGTAACACTGAATGTTCAACCCTCCCGTCAATGATATGGACTTTTTCGACACCGTTTTTTATAGCTTTTACTGCAGAGTCTATTTTGGGCAGCATCCCGCTGGAAATGAGGCCGGTTTTTTTCATTTTTATCACATCGGTCTCGTTTATACTATCAAGAAAGGTTGTTTCATCATTTAAATCGCTGTAAATTCCCTTAATATCCGTTAGATATATAAGTTTTGCAGCTTTTACACTTTCTGCTATTTCTCCTGCCGCAGTGTCGGCATTAACATTATAAGTATTGCCGTCTTCTCCTATTGCTACTGGAGATATTACGGGAATATAACCATCTTTTATCAGGGATAAAAGTAAACCAGGATTTATACTGATAATTTCTCCAACCAGCCCGAAATCCAAGCCTTTACCGCTTTTATCTTCTTTCTTTTCAGCAACAATCAGGTTGTCATCCTTTCCAGATATACCAACAGCCTTTCCCCCGTTTGAATTTAAAATAGCAACAATTTCCTTATTTAATAAACCACTTAAAACCATTTCTGTTATTTCCATAGTTTCTTTATCGGTAACACGATGTCCTTCAACGAATACAGCCTTTTTACCCAGTCTTTCCATAAGATTAGTAATATGCGGTCCGCCACCATGCACAACTATTATATTCATCCCTATAAGTTTTAATAATACAAAATCTTGTATAACCCTTAATTTAAGTCCCGGATCATCCATGGCATTTCCGCCATATTTGATAACAATTGTCTTTCCATAAAATTCCTTAATATAAGGAAGCGCTTCCATAATTATCCTAGCTTTTTCAATATATTTTTGCATTATTTATTCTCCAGATATATTAATGGAATTTAGTATAAAGGATTTTATAATTCATATCAAAATTTTTTCAGTATTATAAGGAATAATATATACATAATTTTTGAAAGTACATATAAAAGAAGTCATAATTAAGTATAAAAAATTTGAGGAGGTTGAAATGCCGGAACAATTTTTGGATAATTTGATGTATAAAATTGCACTATTAATTGATGGAGACAATGCAAGACCCGCCCTAATCAGCAAAATGTTATTGGAAACAGGTAAATACGGGTCAATTACAATCCGCCGTATTTATGGTGACTGGACAACCGCGAATATGAACGGCTGGAAAGAAGTATTAAATAATTTTGCCATACAGCCTATTCAGCAATTTCGCTATACAATTGGTAAAAATGCAACTGACAGCGCTATGATTATTGATGCAATGGATATTTTGCACAGCGGCTGGGTAAATTGTTTTTGTATCGTTTCCAGTGATAGTGATTATACTCGCCTCGCAACCAGAATCAGAGAGGCCGGGATGTTCGTAATTGGAATCGGCGAGAAAAAGACACCAAAAGCTTTTGTAAACGCCAGTAATGTTTTTATTTATACAGAAAATTTACAGGAATTGGAGTCTGCAGCCAAGCCAAAAACTCATAAAAAAATTACTGATTCAAAAACAGAAGAAAATGCAAATCCTCTTCTTTTATTAAAAGAGGCTTTTGAAATGGCTGTACAGGAAGACGGATGGGCTCATCTATCAACTATGGGCATTTATCTTCGCCAGTTGGACCCGGGTTTTGACCCCCGCTCTTACGGCTATACTCAACTGGTAAAACTTATAAAAGCTAATACGATCTATTTTGAATTAAAATATCAGGATAATAATGGAACATCCGCGGTATATGTTAAAATGAAAGAATGATATTATCAAAATATCTATACTTATTGAGTGTGATCAATTTTGAGTTTTTATAAAAAGCCTTGTATAATCTTTATCTATTAGAATGGTTATTATAAAACGGGGTGTATATGTCAAAAACCATAGTGATAGCAAATCAGAAAGGCGGTGTTGGTAAAACTACTACAGCCATTAATCTTGCAGCTTTTTTATCCAATGCACAAAAAAAAACTCTTCTTATCGATATAGATCCTCAGGGGAATACCTGCAGCGGTCTTGGTATTGATATTCATGAAAGACAAGGTAATGGTATTTATGAAGTTCTTATAGGCCAAAAAAAGATGAAAAATGTAATTATCGAAACAAAATACCCTTATTTAAGAATCGTACCAGTTACTCTTGACCTTGCCGGAGCTCAAGTTGAGCTGGTAAATACTTCAAGAAAGGAATATATCCTAAAAGACGCTATTACAGAGATAATTTCTGATTACGATTTTATTTTGATTGATACACCTCCTTCACTTGGCCTTTTAACTTTAGACGGTCTTGTTGCTGCTGATAGTGTTCTAATTCCAATGCAAAGCGAATTCTATGCTATGGAAGGTCTCGCTCAGCTATTAAAAGCCATCAAACTTGTAAAAAGCGGCCCTAATAAAAATATCGCAATTGAAGGAGTTTTAATAACAATGTATGATCCAAGAACAAACCTATCAAAACAGGTTGTTGAAGAAGTAAAAAATTATTTTAAGGATAAGGTATATGATACTATTATTCCAAGAAATGTCAGACTGTCTGAAGCTCCAAGCCACGGTGTAGCAATATTCGATTACGATTATAAAAGTCAGGGAGCAGATGCTTACCTTAATTTCGGAAGAGAATTTCTAAAAAAAATAGGATAATGAAATGAAACATGGGTTGGGTAGGGGTATGATGTCCCTTATGAATGAAAATGAGATCCAGGAAGTTGATAAGAGTCAAATTAATTCATTTGATATAAATAAAATTATCCCTAACCGCTATCAACCAAGGAAATCTTTTAATGAGGCATCTTTGAAAGAATTGGCTGATTCTATCAAAGAGAAGGGGGTGATTCAGCCTATTATTGTTTCAGAACTTGGTGATGGTCGGTATGAGCTTATAGCCGGTGAGAGGCGTTTAAGGGCGGCAAAGATTGCCGGTCTATTAGAAATACCTGTTATAATAAGGAATTTTTCTGAAGAGGATAAGCTGGAAATCGCTCTCATTGAAAACATACAGAGAGAAGATCTTAATCCCATAGAAGAGGCTCAGGCTTATAAAGAATTAATTGAAAGATTAGGCTTAAGCCAGGATGAACTGGCAAAAAAAATCGGGAAAAACAGGAGTTCTATAGCAAATACTATCCGGTTATTAAAACTTCCTGAATATGTCAGAGAAAAGATTATTCGGGGAGAAATTACAGAGGGCCACGCAAGAGCTATTCTGATTATTGAAGATATTGACCGAATTATAGATTTTACTAAGTATATTATTGAAAACGGCCTTTCTGTGAGAGAGGCCGAAAAACAAGCTCAAGACTTCCTGAAAAAACCTAAAGAAGTTGTTTCACGTGAAACATATAAGATGAGAGACAATTCTCTTGAAGAAATTCAGGAAAGATTTATCAAAACAATTGGTTCTAAAGTTGAAATAAAGGGCACAAATAAAAAAGGTAGAATTGAGATTCATTATTTTTCAAAGGAAGAATTAGAGAACATTTATCGTTTGATTGCAATAAAAAGTTGATTATGTCTTCAAGATCAAAAAAAGTCTTAATGCAAGTTATAAATTAACTTTATTCAACATTTCAGTTTGTTTCACGTGAAACACAATAATGTTTTTTTATTAATAAGAGGTTATTGAAAATGATCAGAATCAACGAAAATTATTTAAATCTTCAAGGAAGTTATTTATTTACGGAAACTGCCAGAAGGGTTAAGGAATTTCAGTTAAAAAACCCTCGAGCCAAGATTATTTCTCTTGGAATTGGAGACGTTACGGAACCTTTACCCCCTTCGATAATCAAAGGATTGAAAAAGGCTGTTGATGAAATGTCTGATTTAATAACTTTTAAAGGATATAAATCTGATGAAGGCTATGAATTTTTAAGGAATATAATAAGTGATTCTGATTTTAAAACCAGGGGTATTAATATCTCTACGGATGAGATTTTTATCTCGACAGGTGCAAAGGAAGATACAGCCAATATTCAGGAAATTTTTTCTAACGATATAAAAGTAGCCATTACCGACCCTGTATATCCGGTTTATCTGGACAGTAATGTTATGGCTGGAAGATCAGGCAGATTGATAGATGGTAGATATGAAAATATCATATATCTACCATGTAATGAAAAGAACAATTTTAAACCCGAACTACCGGATCAATCCGTTGATCTTATATATCTCTGTTTCCCAAACAATCCTACAGGACAGGTTTTAACAAGGGAAGAGCTGAAAGTTTGGGTGGATTATGCTATAAAAAATAAAGCATTGATTCTTTTTGATGCCGCTTATGAGGCTTTTATCAGGGATAAAAATATACCGCACAGCATTTTTGAAATTGAAGGGGCAAAAGAAGTTGCCATCGAATTCCGGAGCCTTTCAAAAACTGCCGGATTTACTGGAACTCGCTGTTCCTATACAATAATCCCTAATGGGTTAATAGCTTACGACAAAAAGGGAAAGGCTTATCCTGTGAGAAAACTTTGGTTTCAGCGGCAGTCAACCAAGTTTAACGGTGTGGCGTATATAATACAAAAGGGCGCCTACCAGGTTTTTACACAAGAGGGCCGAAATGAAACTCAGGCTATCATCAATTATTATCTACTAAACGCTGGTATAATCCGTGAGGGAATTTCTTCACTAGGACTCAAATGCTTCGGCGGGATAAACTCCCCCTATATCTGGATAAAAATACCAGAAAAATATTCTTCATGGGAATTCTTCGATTTTCTTCTTAATCAGGCTCAGATAGTAGGAACACCGGGTGTCGGTTTCGGAAAGAACGGCGAGGGTTATTTTCGAATGACCGCCTTTGGAAAAAAAGAAGACATTGAAGAGGCCATTAATAGGATTAAAAAATTAAATTTATAGGTACTATAAGGACTGTTAATGATTTTTAAAGATGAAGTCCCGATAGAAATAAAAGCCGGCAAAGGCGGTGCTGGAGCAGCCACATTCCGAAGGGAAAAGTATATCCCCTTTGGAGGTCCGGATGGAGGAGACGGAGGTGACGGCGGCAGTATTGTATTCAGAGTTAATCCTCACCTAAGGACCCTTTCCCATATTCATAACAACCAGAAGTTTAAAGCGCAGGATGGTGGAAACGGTATGACAAGTAAAAAGTTCGGGAAAAAGGGAGAATCTTCGATAATCGAAGTCCCTGCCGGGACTATTATTTATGATTCGGAAAGCAATGCTATTATTGCTGACCTGATGGAAAACGGTTCCGAATTCGCTGCTGCCAAAGGAGGGAAGGGGGGACGGGGTAATGTATGGTTTAAAAGCTCAACCAATCAGAGCCCCTTCTATGCTCAGAAGGGATTACCTGGTGAAGAGAAAAAACTCCTTCTTGAATTGAAAATGATTGCCCATATCGGCCTTGTTGGTTATCCCAATGCCGGGAAATCCACTCTGGTTTCTAAAATTACAAATGCCCGTCCTAAAATTGGTAATTATCCATTTACAACCCTTCACCCTAATATCGGTGTAATGACAATTGACGATGCTTATACGAGTGTGTTGATAGCAGATATTCCCGGCTTGATAGAAGGTGCTCATAAAGGAAAAGGCCTTGGAATTGATTTTTTAAAACATATTGAAAGAACTAATATTGTTCTTTATATCCTTGACTCGATTGATGAACCTTTGGAAAAATTCATTGTGCTTCAAAACGAACTAAAAAATTATTCCGAAGCCTTATTTCAGAGGCATTTTATTATAGCATTAAATAAAATTGACCTGATTTTTGAGGAAAAAGATAAAAAAGAATTAAAAAATAAATTCCTGAAAATCTCAAAGGATATTTACCTCATTTCAGCTTTAACAGGCATGGGGTTGCCCGAATTAAAAACGGTTCTTTATAAAAAATTTGTTGAAGCTGAAAAAAGGGATTCCGGAGATAAAGAATGAAAATAAAACTGCCGAATCAAACCGAAATTGATGTTAAGCGGGTTGTTGTCAAACTTGGGACAAAACAGATTACAAATTTAAGCACTATAAACAGAAAGAACTTAACAAATATTGTTAAAAATATTGTAGAATTAAAAAATAAAGGGGTTGAGTTTGTAATTACAGCCAGTGGAGCTATAGGACTTGGAATACATCAAATGTATAAAGATAAGGAAATCATCGATAAGCTTTCAGTTTCCCAAAAACAGGCCCTTGCCGGGCTTGGGCAGGTTTATTTAATGAATCTCTTTAAAGACGAATTTTTAAAATATGGTATAGATGTAGGGCAGGTTTTGCTTACATATTATATTTTTGAAAATAGAACAAATTATCTTAATGCAAGAAATACTCTTAATTCTATGCAGGAATTAGGCATTGTTCCAATCATTAACGAAAATGATTCGGTTGCCGTTGAAGAAATTAATAAGGTTGGAGACAATGACCGTTTGGGTGCATTTGTCAGCCTTTTAATAGATGCCGATCTTTATATTATGCTTTCGGATATTGATGGATTCTATCAGGATTTCAATACAGAAAAACAGAAATTTATCCGCATAATAGATAATGTAAATAAAATTGTTCAATACGCCGGTAAGCAAGAAGAATCTTTTACTAAGGGCGGAATGATTACCAAGCTTGAGGCCGCGAAAATCACAACTGTTAGCGGTGTTCCATCGGTAATTGCGAATGGTTTTAAAGACAATATCTTATCAAAAATATTTGATGATCTATCTGAGGGAACTATTTTTATTCCCGCTAAAAAAAATCTCAATTTTAAAAAGCGATGGATCACTGGAAAAAAACCTAAAGGTAAGATTATTATTGATGACGGGGCGGTAAAAGCTGTACTTAACCACAAAAGCCTGCTTTCAACCGGAATCGTTAAAGTCACTGGCAGCTTTAAGCCAGGAGATACTGTTTCCATAAACAACTTGGCTGGTACTAATGTTGCGATTGGTTTATCAAACTATTCCTCCGAGAATGTGAAGCTTATAGCTGGTAAAAAGACAGCAGAAATAGAAAGTATCCTTGGAAAAGACAGCACTTATTCCAGTGTGGTTCATATAGATAATATGGTTTTATACGAAATATGAATAAGTTCCTCACACAATTTAGGGGCAAAGCCCCTATTACCCCACCAAAGGGTATGATACCCTTTGGAATCTTCGCTTATGGTACTGAGAATAAATTAGAAACCAGTATTATACCGGGTGTCCAGAGGGCTTTAAGCCCTTAAAAAAACTGCCCGGTTATATCCTATCCTGAGGAATTAAAGCGGAACGCTTATTAATCTTCGCTCGGCTCATAGGGCTTGCCGTCAGCCTCAGGAGCGTGGGCACGGCCTACAAATCCTGCTAAAACAACTAAAGCCAGAATATATGGGAACATTTGAATAAATTGGCTTGGTATTGGTATCTTAGTTTCAAACATAATCCTGAATGTATCCGCATATCCGAATAATAGGGAAGCAAGAACCGCCCCGATAGGGTTCCATCTTCCGAAAATCATGGCTGCAAGGGCTATAAATCCTCTGCCAGCCGTCATACCGGAAACCCATTGTGAGGGAAAAAGTGTTGCTGCAGAAAAACCGCATAAAGCTCCGCTTATAATAACTCCTGAATAACGCATTACATAAACATTAATACCAAGTGTATCCGCAGCCTCAGGGTTTTCACCGACTGTCCTTAGTCTTAAACCGAAAACAGTTTTATTTAAAACAAACCAGCTTAAAAGAGCGGCTGGAATAATCCACAATGCCATTGAATTAATATCAAAAAACTTGGGGAAAGTATATGGATTAGGTGGACTCTGTGTCTCCTGCCCATAAATTTTTTGTGATAAAAATCTTGAAAGGCCAAGAGCGAATATATTGATTGCAACTCCAGATACAATTTGATCTACCCGGAAGTTTATAGTTACTACCGCATGTATTAAGGCCATTAATATTCCTGTTATTACAGCGACACTGAGTCCAATCCATATATTATGAAAAAGTAAGGAGGCCCAGACAACTGTAAAAGAAGTCACTATCATAAAACCCTCAAGGGCAATATTAACCACACCGCCTCTTTCCGAAAAAACAGCCCCGAGAGCGGCAAAAGCTATAGGTGAAGAAATCTCAAGTCCTTTCAATAAAAAATAATAAAGGGTAGATAAATCCATCTTAAACAGCCTCCTTTTTTCTGATACTTCTAATGTATCTCGTTACTATTTCATTAATTACAACAATAAAAAGTATCATTAAACCAGTGATTACATTAATAACTGAATTGGGTACCGATGTATAAAATTGTAGTCCATATCCGGCCTGTTTTAAAAAAGCGAAGAGTATTGCCGCGAATACAACCCCTATCGGTGAATTTTTGCCGATCAGCGCTATGGCTATTCCATCAAACCCAAGGCCGGAGGCGATTTGATAAGTATAAAAGCCGCGAATTGCAAATATTTCCTGAAGACCAACCAGACCAGCAATTGCACCGCTCGCAACAAAAGTCCAGATTTGTATCTGGCTTACTTTAATACCAGCATATAAAGAAACGCTTAATGATGTCCCAACACCCTTTATTTCGAAACCATATCTGGTCTTGTAAAGAATAAACCATACAATTAGTCCTATAATAATAGCAATAATTAAACTATAATCCATATAGATATAATTAGGAACATTAAGCCCAACAACTCTGAAAATATTATTAAGCTTTCCAAATAAAGCAGTGGCTTGAATTTTTTCAGTTTGCGGCTCAAGACTATGCCCCGTTTGCATTCCTGACAACGGGCTATTAACAAGATAATTTACAAGAGCCAGTGCAATATTATTAAACATTATTGTTGAAATCACCTCATGAATCCCCTTTGAAGCCTTCAAAAATGCGGGTATCATCGCCCATAAAGCCCCGCCTAACATAGCAAAAATCACGACCATTGGAATATGGATAAATGCTGGAAGATGGAGGTAAATCCCGATTAAAGCCCCTGTCAACCCTCCTATAAAATATTGGCCTTCAACTCCTATATTAAATACACCTGCCCTGAAAGCGAGAGCAGTTGCCAAGCCGGCAAAAAACAAAGGTATCGAAGTGGAAAGAATAGTAAAAATTTTTGCAGTGTTGCTTAGACAAAAACTATATATAGCAGAAATAGCCTTAAATGGATTTTCTCCTACAACGATCACAATAATCAATAAAAAAACAATGGAGGTTAAAAATCCCAAAACCGGTGATAATGTTTCAATGATGCTGTATTTATCAAATCTTAAAATGGATATACCCTTATCATCTGATTGTTTATCAGGAGGTAATTTCATTTTTCTCTCCCATCATAAAGAATCCAATCTTTTCCTTGACCGCATTTTCCCTTGAAAATTCCTGAATAATTTTTCCTTTATAAATAACACCAATCCTATCGGAAAGTGATATTACTTCATCAAGGTCAGCCGATACCAGAAGAATGGCTTTTCCTTCATTTCTTGCCTTTACAAGCTGATTATGAATAAATTCACTTGCACCGATATCCACGCCTCTCGTGGGCTGTGAGGCAACAAGCAGTTTCGGATTGGAACTGATTTCCCTTGCAACTATTACTTTTTGCTGATTACCCCCCGATAGGGTAAGCGCAATCTTTTTTTCTGAAGAAGTCCTGATATCAAAACGGGATATAATTTCTTTTGCAAAATCTCTTATCGCTGATTTATTAATTATTTGATAATTTTTTACAAACGGAGGTTTATGATGCCTTCCAATAACAGAATTTTCATCGATTGCAAATGGAAGAAAAAGTCCGAATTTGTGCCTGTCTTCGGGAATATAAGCAATTCCTTTCTCTCTTTTTTTTCTCACCGAATATGATTTAATATTTTCACCGCAAAGTTTTATTTCTCCCGATTCATTTTTATATTGTCCGGTAATTGAATTTATAAGTGATGATTGACCATTCCCCTCTACACCTGCGATACCGTATATTTCACCTTCTCTAATAGTTATATTAATTCCATCTAATATTTTGATTCCTTTGTCGCTTATTTTAGATAGATTTTTTATCTCCAGGACAACTTTACCGGGATTAATAGGCGGTATATCAACGTTAAGAAGTACTGGCTTTCCGACCATTAACTCGGCTATCATAGATTTGGTTGCGTTTTTGTTTGGAATGGTTTTAATTACTTTCCCATTCCTTAAAACTGTGATTCTATCAGCTATTTCAATAACTTCATCTAACTTATGACTAATAAATATAATTCCCTTTCCACCTGCCTTAAGTTCTTTCAAAGTCTTAAACAATTCTACGGTTTCCTGAGGCGTGAGAACAGCTGTTGGTTCATCAAAAATCAATATTTCAGCTCCCCTGTATAGAATTTTTAATATTTCCACCCTTTGTTGTAATCCGACAGGAATATTTTCCACTTTTGTATTTAAGTCAACAAAAAGCTTATTATCATCCATAATTTCATTAATTTTTTTAATTGGTCCTGCTGTTCTAATTATTCCCATAGTATGGTTTTCATGCCCGATAACAATATTTTCAAGTACTGTAAATACGGGAATAAGCATAAAATGTTGATGTACCATACCTATACCGTACATTATAGCATTTTTTGGTTTTTTAATTGATATGACTTTGTTTTTGACAAGTAGTTCTCCCGAATCAGCCTTATATAAACCATAGAGTATTTTCATAAGCGTACTCTTACCGGCTCCATTTTCGCCGACAAGGGCATGTATTTCACCGGGCATCAAATCAAAAGAAATATTATCATTAGCGAGAACTCCAGGAAAGCTTTTTGTAATGTTTTTCATCTGCAGAAGATTATCCGCCATATAAATTCCTTTAATGATAGTAAATAGCGCAAAACCTACTTGATAGATTGAACATATAAAACTACGGTGATTTATACATGGGTCAAGCGGCTTGATAAAAAGAGACGAAATACTTCTTTGTATTCCGCCTCTTTTATTAGATTTGCTTTACTTTAATTTTTTTACAAAATCGGGAACTTTTGATTCATGGTCTGGAACAGAAATTTCACCGCTGACAATCTTCGCCTTAATATCATTGATCTTTTCCATAACTCCGGCTAATTGATCTTTATTATAATCATTTAAGGCAATCCCAACACCGTCATCTTTTAATCCATATGAAAGATAGCCTCCCGGCATTTTGCCGTTTTCAATATATCCTTTTGCCGAGATAAAAACACCCTGATCAACTCTTTTTAGCATAGACGTTAAAATATATTTACCTCTTGCCTGAGTTGCTGTGTTTGTATCGGAAGAATAGATTAAACCCTGGTCAGAGTCAACGCCAATTGCAAGTTTTTTAGCCTCTTCCGCGGCCTGAAAAAGCCCGGCACCGGAAGCCCCGGCGGCATGGTAAATAATTGATGCTCCCTGTTTATACATATTTCCGGCTATATTATAGGCTGACGGGGCATCATTAAAAGCAGAAGGTTCCTTGCCGATATACTGGCAAATAATCATATTGGGTTTCCTCAAAGCCGGATTCATATACATAGCACCTGCCATATATCCAGCCTGGAACTTATGAATCAGAGGAATGTCCATCCCGCCTACAAAGCCTATTTTCGCCTTATTGTTCAACAAACCCGCAACAGACCCAACAAGGAAAGAGCCTTCTTCTTCCTTAAAGCTTATACAGGTAATATTTGCCGATTCATTGAGATCGGGGATATAACCGTCAATAATTACAAAATGAGTATTTGTAAAATCCTTAGCTACTTTTGTAATAGCATCGGTAAACATAAATCCTATGCCATAAATTACATTATATCCATCTTCGGCGAGAACCCTCAATAATTGTTCCCTATCCTGCCCTCCGGATTTTGGTTCAAGGAACTTAATCTCCACATCTTTACCAAAATTGATTTTATCGGCAGAATCCTTGATAAAACCCTTGTAATTCTTCGCAATTTCTACAAGACCGGTATAAGCAGAATCGTTAAAGGATTTATCACCCCTCCCGCCAATATCAAAAACCAAACCAATTTTAAACTTTGCACTTGATTTTGCACTGCTGCCGCATCCGGTAAAGCCAATCAAAGCAAAGAGTACACAAACAACTGCTAATAAAGCAGAAACCTTAAAACCTCTTTTTAACATATATCCTCCTTAAAATTTTACAAATTATAATAGGTTCTTCAGTTTATTAATTTTATGTAGTAGAATTATCATCGTTAAAGATATAGTTTCTCATAAAAAAAGTCAAGGAAGGGAAGAAGTCATATCAAGTAGCACCTTTTAACTTTACACTTTATACTCTTTAAATAAATAGAGTTAACTTTTATTAGACTTCAATATTCCTTAAATATTCCGCATCTTCCTCGGGAATTGTCGGATTGATAAACATTCCGGAACCCAATTCAAAACCTGCCGTCCGTGTTAATCTCGGGATAATCGTGATATACCAATGAAAAAAAGCCGAATTATTATATCCCTTCGGAGAAGAACGAATAATATAATTGTAATCTGGATCGTTTAAACCAAGATAAAGTTTTTTTAAACTTTTCCTCAATACTATAGACAAATCTTTCAATTCGTCTTCTTCAACTTCCTTAAATGAAGAGGAATGCCTCTTTGGGTATATCCACATTGCAAATGGAGAATAAGCCGCGTATGGAACAAATACAAGAAAATATTTTGATTCAAGAACAATTCTATCCCTTGTTTCCAATTCCGAAGCCAAAACCCTGCAGAAAATGCAGTCTCTGTGCTCTTCATGATACCGTATGCTCTCATTCATTCTTAAAATAATATCCGTGGGAATGACTGGAAGAGCTATTATTTGAGAATGCGGATGAATCAGCGACGCTCCTGCACGTGTACCGTTATTTCTAAAAGGGATCACAGATTCAACATAATCGAGTTCCATAAGAGACTTTATTCTATTCTGATATGTTATTAGAATCCTGTAAACAGTTTGTTCATCCATCATGGCTATAGACAAATTGTGCTTTGGTGTTTCTATTAAAACCTCATGGTTTCCTATTCCATCCATCCATCTTAAATATCCTGTTGTATTAATCTGAATTTTCCCTTCCATTGGCATTAAAGCTGGAAATTTATTGGGAACTACCCTTAATTGCCAGGCTGAGTCCTTTTCAATTCTATAAATCTCTTTAGTATTTCCGGATTTATTTTCATTGCCGGGGCAAAACGGACAATCTGGATCATAATCAGGCAGACTAACCTCTTGAATATTTTTATTTTCTTTTAATTGTTCCGGCCTTTTTGCTCTTTCCGTTGCAATGATAACCCATTCTTTTAAAATAATATTTTGTCTTAGTTGCGGCATATTTTTATCCTTTTTTGTATTCTTTCATATTATAAATCTAAAGCATAAAAAATAAAAGATAAAAATAAAAAATTATGTTATAATTGAAGCATGAAAAGAACCAAAGGTTTCCAATTAATTAAGTTAGGATTAAATAATTTTGTAAAAACTACTATACCGGAAAAGGAGTTGTTTTTAATCCAACTGCGTAAAGAATGGAAAAATATTGTGGGAAAAAGTATAGCTATTCATACTTATCCTTACAATGTTAGAAATGGTATATTGACAGTTAATGTTGATGATTCTATATGGATACAGGAATTAACATTTCAAAGAGACGATATAAAAGCTGGCATTTTCAGTTGTTTTCAAAAAGAATCTTTTTTGATGCCTTTTGATTCCTTAAGATTTAAAAATGGAGAAGTAAAAAAAATTAGTGAATTAAAAACTGAAGATAACGAGAACTTTAGTATTGATAAAAAAATAATAAATAAGATTGATAAAACAATAATGTGTATAGAAGATTATGAATTAAGAGATGCTTTAAGAAGATATTTCATAAAGATAAATTTAAAAACATAATTAATCTTTTAATATGGCGATAATTCTTTCCGGTATGGATTCAAGCGGGAGTATTTCCGCGGCGGCACCGATTTCAACAGCCATTCTAGGCATACCCCAGACAATCGAGCTTTTTTCATCCTGTGCTATAGTCAGCGCACCCTGCTTTCTCAAGTGAAGAAGCCCTTCTGCTCCATCTTTACCCATACCGGTTAACAGAATCCCAATTGCGTTTTTCCCAATCTGTTCTGCTATTGAATTAAACAAAACATCTACAGAAGGTTTTTGAAAATGTACTTTTTCAGAATTAACAAGCTTCGTATATAGAGAGGCACCCTTTCTTACTACAATAAGATGATGTCCGCCCCTCGCAATATAAACCCGTCCCGGGCTAATTAAATCATCATCTTCAGCTTCTTTAATATCAAGTTCTGACAGGTCGTTTAACCGGCTGGCAAATAGCTCTGTAAAATTTGGCGGCATATGCTCTACAACCATTATCGGCGGGAGATTCGGGGGGAGGTTTTTAAATATAAATTCCAGAGCCGATGTACCGCCGGTAGAAGCGCCAATTGTTATCAGTTTCTCTGTTGTACTGATTTTAGATAAAATATTGGAATTATATTTGAATCTCTTATTTCCTGAAATTTTTTTATCAATTTCAGCTCTTTTTGAAATGAATCCTTCTTTTAATCGATAAGCTTGTCTTATTTTAAATACAATTTCATCAATAACATCATTTATTGTAATGCTCCCTCCTGGCTTATTAACGACGTCAAATGCCCCCAACTCTAGGGCTTTAATAGCAGCATATCTATCTTTTGTTGTTATCGAGCTTACTATAATAACGGGAATTGGAAAATAACTCATGAGCTTTTCAAGAAATGTTAGGCCATCCATTTTAGGCATTTCTATATCCAGTGTAATTACATCGGGATTAAGTTTTACTATTTTATCCCTTGCAATAAAAGGGTCAGGCGCAGTTCCAATCACATCAATATCCGAAAGTTCCGAAAGTTTTTCCAGAAGCATACTTCTGACAATAGCCGAATCATCAACTATTAAAACCCTTATTTTATCTGCCATTCCGACTCTCCATAGTATATTACATTCAAAGTGAGTGATAATGAATTAATATTATATCGAAAAAAAGATAAAAATAATGAATTACAAATTCCTATATTTTAGTAAACATTATTAATAACTATTTCAAACCGTTAAGAATAAAAATTAAAAAATAATTAAACATCTTTTTTATTAAACTTTTTTTAATTCTACCGAAAATCATAACAAGAATTAATTTTCATGGAGTGTAAAATGACTTTGGATAAAGTAATACAATATTTACCACTGGAAAATTCAAAAAACATACAGGAAGCTGTCTCAAAACAAGATAATAAAAATAATTTTGATATTTTAAACAATAGAGACCCTAATTTTAAAGAAACATTACAGAATATATCCACTCATGAAGATAAAAAAAATAAACCCTTAAATGATAAGGACTTGAGAAAAAAAATAGAAAATATTAAAGATAAAATAAAAGAATTAGAAAAAAATCCTGAAGTAGCGGAGAATATTTCAATTGAAAATATTAAAGCAATCATAGATAAAATTTCAGCCTTAATGGAAAAAAGTAATAAAAAAAATGAAAAAATGCAACTTGATTTTGGAAAAGTAAGTATCGATCTTACCAGTTTTTTTAATGAAATATTAAACAAAATAACTGACATGTTAAATAAGTCTTTTCGAAATCAAAAGAGTTTTGATAATTTATTATCACTTATTAATAAAAAGTTAAATGATATTAATGCCATAGAGTTAGAAAAAGACAATTTGCAAACTGTTAAAACAGGTACTTTCCAAAAGGATTTAAAAAATCAGGAAAGAAACATGAATAATCAAACAGAACAAAAAAATGAAACAGAAAGTAATCAGGAAAAAGTTAAAATCATCGATAAGCGGTCGTTTCAGTATGAAGAGACATCATCAAAAGTTAAGACTGAAAAAGAAACAAAGGTACTATCTTCAGAAAAATCAACAAATAAACAATTTGCAGATATTAAAAAAGCAGAACCAGCTTTAGAAAAAAATAATACTATCAACTCTATTCAGAAAATTATTGATAAAAATGAAGGTGAGTCATTAAAAAAAAGAGAAGACATCATTATCAATACGAAACAATTTGATCAAAACTTTGGTATTCAGGGATCGGGTTTGCCGGCAAAGCAGTATGCAAGCTATGCCTAGCGGCATTAGCAAGGTAAATCTGGAAGCCCTTATGCAGAATATCACTGGGAGAGCATTGGTAACTTTAAAAGATGGGAAAAGCGAACTAAAGATGAACCTTATTCCCCCGGAGCTCGGCAGAATGAGTATGAAATTCAGTCTTGAAGACGGGCAGCTTATAGGAAAAATTGTTGTTTCTACTCCTGAAGCAAAAATGATTTTTGATCAGAATCTTGGCGATCTTCAACGCGCCTTGCAACAAGCCGGCGTTAATTTGACTAATCTTAATGTGAGTCTCGGAAGCCAGGGCAACGGTGGAAATGATAATAACTCTTCAAAACTTGCTGATAATGGAATTGATGGAATAACAGATATACAGAATAATTCGATAGAAGAAATTTCTGATTCAAGAATAAACAGTCTTCTTGAATCAAGCATTAACTACATAGCTTAAATAAGATAATCATTATCAGAATGGAGGAATTTATGAATATCAATACCCAATTGTCACCGCAGGAAATGACTCAGTTAAATTACAGAGTAGATGAATTCAATTCAAAATTAAAAGAGGATCAGAAAATCGTCAGTAAGAATGCGCTTGGTGAAGCCGATTTTATGAAACTCCTCATAACACAACTCAGGACTCAGGATCCAACAAAACCTCTTGATGATAAGGAATTTATCGGACAAATGGCTCAATTTACTTCCTTAAAGCAGATGAACGAATTATCCGACAACTTTAAAAATTTAACAAAAGAATTTTCATTCACTAAAGCGGTTAATCTCGTAAATAAAACCGTAACCTGGACTGACGATAGCGGAAAATCCAGTAGTGGTATTGTTGAAAGTATAAAAGTTAAGAACGGGGATACTTATTTAAATATTGGCGGCATAGAAATTTCATTATCCCAGATACAGGAAGTACGGGATACTGTAATTGATAAATCAAATATAACAGATAACAAATTTAAGGATTCGGAAATCACCGAACCTATAAATAAGGATTAAAAAAACAACTTTTATTTAAAGTAATTTATTCAAATATAAAAAGAAGGAGAGTAAAGCCTATGATGAGGTCGCTTTTTTCGGCAGTTTCCGGACTACAGAATCACCAGACAAGAATGGACGTAATCGGCAATAATGTATCTAATGTCAATACAACCGGTTTTAAAAAAGGAAGAGTCACATTTCAGGATATTCTATCCCAGACTCTAACAGGCGCAGCCAAGCCGACAGATGAGAGGGGGGGATTAAACCCAAAACAGATTGGACTTGGTATGACAGTTTCCAGCATCGATACACTTATGAACCAGGGAAGCCTTCAAACTACCGGTAAGAATACAGATATGGCGATTGCAGGAGAGGGTTTCTTTACTGTAAAGCTTGGGGATAGAACTTTTTATACCCGTTCCGGCAACTTTCTGCTCGATAATGATGGAATGCTTGTAAACCCAGACGGATTAAAGGTTCAGGGGTGGAATGCCATGACACTTCAGAACGGTGAAAGGGTTATCAATCCTTCTGCTCCATTGGAAGATATGAAAATCCCTATAATGGAAAAACTTGAAGCCCGGGAAACAACCAATGTAAAAATGAAGAGCAATTTAAATCTTGATACACCGATATTAGGTCCTAATCCGACTGCAGATGAGCTTATAACAAACACACATTCCACGAGTATAGATGTTGTTGACAGGTACGGAACAAAAAGAAGAATGGTAGTGAATTTCCGAAAAGAGGGATTAAACCAATGGAGAACGGTTGTAACTATAGATGGAATAAATAATAACAATTTAAAAGTCAATATAGGCGGAGTAAAAATTGACACAAATAATGAGCTGAAAATGAATTTTAATACCAATGGGACAATTGCGTCAATTACTGAGGCTGCCGGCGCCAATCCTCAAACATCAACACAGGGTCAGCTTACTGCAAATGTCTCATACACACTGCCGGATGGTGAAACAAGAAACTTTAATTTAGATCTTGGAACCTCAGGGCAGGTAAAAGATTCTATAACACAATTCAGTTCGCCGACAAGTACAAGGGCATATTTTCAGGACGGTTATGAAATGTCGTATCTTGAGGGTTTTAAAATTGACGATTCGGGGACTGTAACCGGATCCTATTCCAACGGCGAGAGAAGAATTATCGGGCAGGTGGCTTTAGCGGCATTTGTGAATCCTATGGGGCTTGTTAAAGAAGGAGAAAGCCTTTTTACTGAATCCAACAACTCCGGAATGGCAAATGCAGGCGCTGCAGGAACCCAGGGACGCGGTAAAATTAATGCCGGTGTTCTTGAAATGAGTAATGTGGATTTATCCGAAACCTTTACTGATATGATTGTAACTGAAAGAGGATTTCAGGCTAATTCCAGGGTAATAACAACATCCGATGCAATGCTTCAGGAAGTTCTGAACTTAAAGAGATAAATATTAATAATAAAAATAAAAAAAGGCGATAACTAACTAATTATCGTCTTTTTTTATAAATGAGAAGGCTTATGATCGAAGTAACACGTTTGAATGGCACAAAAATTACAATAAATCCTTTCCTTATTGAATATATGGAAGAAACACCCGACACAATTATCCTTTTTAACTCTGGCAATAAAATGGTAATCAGAGAAAAAACAAGTGAGGTTGAGGATAAATTCAGCCGTTTCCTTGGAAAATCTATCAGGTATGCAATAGATCAGAGTAAATAAAGGATTAAATACTCACTTTCCCAAGATCTCCTTTACTTCCAAATTCAATTCCCTCTTCCCAAGTCAGAATAAATTTTCATCATCCTTTATTAAGAAAGCTTTTTAAAAAAATGACTTCCTTCATATCAAATAGTGACTAAAAGCATATTGCTTTTCTCAAGTCAAAGCCGTTAAAATAAAGAATATTCGGAAGAGAACACCCTGAAGTAGTCATTGAATATACGAAGAAATGTTAAAATGCGCCGAAGGATACATTGAAGAAGCTAAAAGAAAAGCATAACTTTATGGTATTAAATAGGATGAATAATTTTGAAAAATACCTTTTAATTCTTTCAATATTTTTTATCTATTTGCTTCATCCTGTCTATTCAGTTGGCCAGGAAATCCAGCCGACAGTAGGAACTAATCAAAAGCAGGATGAGATATTTTATCTTAACTTCATTAAAGAAAAAAAGAACCTTAATAAAATCCAATCCGAACCTTTAAAGCGGTTTTTTAAAATTCTCGGTATTACTGAAACCCTGGCTTCAGCTTTAATGAATTATCGTAATATCCATGGTGAAATTGAAAACTTCAATGAGTTGTTATTAATTGGATTCGATAATGAAAATATTGAAAGAATGAAAAGTTATTTTTACTTAGAAAGCAACCGGGTAAGTACCGATGAAATCTTAAGAGACTACTCCGACGACGATCTTGAAAATATTTCTTTTTTTAATGACCTGCAGTTAAATCCAATGAATCTTAATAATACACCGGTAAAATATCTGGCTGAACTTCCATCGATGAATCTTGAAAAGGCTAACCGTTTAGATGAATATAGAAAAAACCATACAATCAGCGCTCTTTTTGATCTTACAAACGCCGGTTTGACCGAAGGTGAACTGCTAACTATATCCCCTTTTATTACCATAAAACCTCCTGAGAAGAAATCATTTTCTTTCAAGTCATTTATAGGCTACGAAGATAAATCAACATATAAGCTTACGAATTCGCTTATTAATGAATCAAATATTTCCAGTACCTTAATTTATCGTTTTAATGTAGATACAAAATTTATTAATCTATATTATGCCACTGAAAACTTGGGTGATAGCCCGGTGATTAATCCGATTGGAAATTCAAATGAAATTTTTCTTCGTTCCCGCTACAATGCATTAATTCAAATCGAAAACTATAAGTTTTTATTGGGCCATTATAAGATTTCTCTTGGCCAGAATCTCCTATTTGGTCCATCATTCATTCCTCCATTATCTGATATCGACAGCTTTCCGATAAAAAAACTTGACAGGGGAATCGAGCCCTATTATAGTTTGGCTGTGGATTCCGACAATAATGGAAAAAGGGATTTTTTTAATGGGGCTGCTATTTGCTATGAGGATGCTCCTGTAAATATTTCAGATTTTTCACCTGCATTGCGAATAACCGGTTTTTATTCTTACTTTTATTATGACAGTATTAATAAAATGCATAGCCAGAGAGATTATGGAGGAAACATTAGTTCTAAAATCCCTTTATTTGATACAACTCTCGGCTTAACAGCAGCAAACCAGACAAGATATGATAAAAAATTTGATAGCACTGGATTAAGCTTTAACTACGACAGTCTTATTTTTGATAACTTTAACCTGTATGGAGAAATTGCAGAGTTTGACGGTATTTCTGGAGTTCAAGGACTTATACTTAAAAACGGATTTCTCAAAACATCCCTACTGGGGTATTATGCACAGACTAATTTTAATGCTCCGAATGGCACAGATATAATTAGGGATTCAAAAAATACCCGGGGAATGTTTGCTGGTATCGATTATAATTTTATTATATTGCAAACTCAATTATACGCAGATTTATCATCAAAAATAACAAATAACAGCATTGAACAAAGATACCAGGCAAAACTCAACTCAAAAGTAAAAATTGATGAGAATTGGATTAAAACTTTGGATTTTGAGGTTAAAACAAAATACTCCGATTATCAGGATACAATAAATCTTCGTTCATATTTTATGTCGGAGGGAACATTCTTTAATCAAAGATTCTATTTAACTTTCAAATGGCAGAATTTATTGAATTTTACTGCAAAAGAGATGGGGAATATGTCTACATTGAGGAGTACCATAAAGCCGTTTTCATGGTTCTATATAATAGGTAGATGGAATAACTACCATTCTGCCAGTTTTGATTCGGCTCTTTATGCACTCGAGGAAGAGCTTTATCTTGGGGAAACAAGTTTAAAATCATATTACGGCATTGGGAATGAATACACAGCGGCAATTAAATTTGTTATTTCCGATATTTTGGAAATTGGTATAAAATATATTTATGATCAAAGAAAAACTGCTTATATGACAGGCGCTGAATATCAGACTATAGATGGGTTTATAAAAGTCTGTTTCTAATAAAAAAACAATCATCAAAAAAAGGAAGGGCAAATGAAAAATTTACTATCGTCTTTCTTACTTGCATTTTCAACACTCACAAGAATTCCGTTTCCTTTCTCAAAGAATATGTATAGTGAAGATAATCAACAAATGTCTCTTATTTTCTATCCGGTTATCGGGCTATTATTCGGATTAATACTTTATATAATAGCTGCTGTAGGATTCATTCTTAAAGTAGATATTGAAATTACAAGCCTGGTTATTATTTTAACATCATATATCTTAAACAGGTTTTATCACTTTGACGGGCTTTGTGCTGTGATTGATGCATTCCTTGCAGATAAAAAGAAAGAAGATAGAATTGCTATCCTAAAAGATAGCTGGATTGGAAGTTTCACACTTGGAGTAATTGTTATCTTTTTAATATTAAAATGGATTATTATAAAAAAATTTCTATTTATAACAGGTTTAATCCCATTATTTATTACAATTCCTATCATATCAAGGTTTGGCATTGTATTTATTTCTTTTATTTCAAAGTATCCGAGTGATAGGGGAACTGCTATTGGTGTTATTGGTAAAGTGAATATGAAAATACTTCTTACCTCAAGCATTATTCTGCTGTTTTTGCTGGGTTTAATAATATTATCTTTAAAAATAAAAATTATTTACATAATCTTGGGAATTATTTCTGTTGTAATATTTTCTTATCTCTTTAATTTATATTCCGGTAAAAAAATCGGAGGTATCACTGGAGATGTTTTAGGCGCTCATAATGAAGGTATTGAACTCTTTCTGCTAATATTATTTATATTTTTATCTAAAATTGGGTTTTGATACAAACTTAATAAAGAATCCTTGAGGCAAAACCTCGAGAACTCCGCAGAGATGCGAGGAATTACACCAGGATCAAGCGGCTTATCCTGAGCGTAACGAAAGGGCACGCTTGTTAAATTTATTTAAGAATTTATATCCTTTGAAATAACATCAATCCATTCTTCAGCTTTTTTTGAGAAAAAGCCTGTAGGATATTTAGAAATAATCTCCTGGAATAGTTTTAGAGATTCTGTCTTTTTCCCCATCTCATAAAATATAGAGGCCTTGTCGAATATTGCCTCCTCATTGCAGGCAGTTACACTATTTGCAAGAACTTTATCCACATAGTAAAGCGCTTTTTCATAGTTTTTTTGAATTCTATAAACTTCTGCAATATTAATAAAAACGCTGTCAGCAGCGTTGTCTCTCGGGAATCGATCAGAAATATTAAGATAATACTGAACTGCTTTTTCATAAAGCCCGGCTTTTTTCAACTGTTCCGCATAAAACATAGACTGTTTAAAAAAGACTGTTTTTATATTTTCTATTTTCTCACTTTTTGGATATAATGAAAAATAATTATTATATTCCTGAATCGTTTCTGGGTATTTACCCTGTTCAATATATACTCTTGCCCTGCCTATTATAGAAAGTTCTCCCGAAGTACTGTTAAAATATCGGATAGAATTGATGTAATCTTTTTTAAAAAGATACTCATAACCAAGATAAACAGCTATTTCACTCTTATTTATATTATCTGCTTTTAAATATGCATCTTCAAGATAATTCATTACAACAGGTTCAAAAAATTCCAAATCCTTGTATATCTTCCCAAGAATGATTACTGAATCTATATAATCAATATTATTATCAGACAAACTTACGGCTTTTTCAGCATAATACTTCGCCTTTTCATAATCCTTTTTCTGGTAAAATATATTTGCGGCGGTTATAGATACCTTGTTTTTAAAACTGCTTTGAGAATATTCGGACAAAAAGTCTTCAATCAGGTTTAAAGCCTTTTGATAATCTTCAAGCTCATAGCTGACTTTGATTTTTTGATAAATTTTCTCATCTTCCTTAAAAGAAAATAAATCAAACCTATTTGAAAAAAACATAAAATAAGTTAAAAAAATTATTAAAATAATAAGACTTGCGATTGCAAAATTTCTTACTTTACTCATACCTTCACTCCAATTAAAGAGAGTCCTGCTTGACCCGAGTATTACTTGATCCGATTTTCAAGTAAGCCGAAGTAAGTGGACTTCCTTTCAAACCACCTTCTATTACTTAGTGATATTCAATAAAATTTGATTTTTCACACTACAAACAATAAACTATCCTTTAAATATGATAGAGAAACATCTTCATGTAGAAAAAATGCTATTATTATTTTCGGAAAATTTTTATACTTCTAAAGAATTTCCTTTTATGTGCGTAAATTTGTGCTGAAACGCTTATAATATTTGTGCTTTTTTATGAACAAAAACAAAAGATTTTCAATAAAGGGTAAAATAATAAAAAAGAAATAGAAAAGTTTTAATAAGATTTCAATTTTATTTTTCTAGGTACGCACAAATTAAAAAGTTCGTAATTAGAGTGAATATAAAAAAATAGGAAAATAAAAGATTAAATTTATGGATTAATAATACATATTAGTAAAGAAAAGAAATATTATTTATATATTAGGAGTATTCTTATGAATATAAGAGAATTTCTTGAGGAAAGAGAAGAATCAATACTTTCATCAAGAGCTTCTAAAAGTATAAATACAAGAGGAAGAAAAAATAAAGAAGAATCAGATGAAACAAGAACCGAATATATGAGAGACAGAGATAGAATTATACATTGTGAATCATTTAGACGTCTTAAACATAAAACACAGGTTTTCCTTTCATCAACTAGTGATATTTTCAGAACAAGATTAACTCATACTCTTGAAGTTTCTCAAATAGCAAGAACAATATCCAGAGCACTTTGCCTTAATGAGGATTTAACGGAAGCTATAGCTCTTGGACATGATGTTGGACATACCCCATTCGGGCATACCGGAGAAACTGTAATAAGGGAAGAAGCCTATCCTGACTTTAAGCATTCGGAACATAGTGTGCGTGTTTTGGAAAACCTCGAAAAGAACAGAAAGGGTCTTAATCTTACAATTGAGGTTCTTGATGGGATAAGAAAACATTCAAAAACCGGTAAAGATCACATTATGCCTGAAAATAATAATGATTATCCTTTGACTATTGAGGGTGAAGTTGTTAGAATATCTGACATTATTGCATATGTAATTCATGATATAGATGATGCTGTGAAATCAGGTATATTAACTGAAGAAGATCTGCCTGAATCTGAAAAAAAAATTCTTGGCAGAAAACACTCTGAAAGGATAGATACTCTTGTTAAGGATGTCATAAAAAAAAGCTTGAAAAAGGATCATATTGAATTAAGCCTTGAAGTCTTACAGGCTATAGAGAATCTTAGAAATTTTCTGTATGCTAATGTATACAATCATCCTTTGATAACAAATGAAATGAATAAAACTAAAAATATCCTTTTTGAATTATACCACTTTTTAGAAAAAAATATGGATATAGTAAATAAACAACTTAACGAGGCAAACTATATTTCAGATATTGACGAAAAAAGAGCTTTAGTTGATTTCTTAGCTTTAATGACTGACAATGAAGCTATGAAGCTATATTATAAGTATTTCATTCCAAAATCATTTTATTGGTCTTAATAATATTTTCTTATATTACTAAGTATTAGTATTGACTCTTGGACAAAATAGTGAGAGATATTGAGTCCGAGTTCAGCAAAAAATAAAAGAGAAGGTTATGAGCAGTTCTTATATTATTATATTAATGATAAGCATTTTAGTTTTGTTCCTTGTTTTTTTGTCAGTTGATTTTGCGAAAAATTCTTATCAATTTGATATTTTACTTGAAAGAATGTTTAAAAATTTTTTAAGGATAGAAAAGATATCCATCAGTTTTTCAAAAGATTTTTTCAGTTATCTATGCAATGAATTGAGAAACATCTTACTTTCCGATTTATCCCTATTTTTTCTCATTGATGAAAAAGCATTTCATATTGAAACAATTTCTTTTAAAAATGAAGAGGTATTAAGCGCTTTAAAAATCAGCCAAAATGAAAAGATTGAAATAAAGAAGTTAAAAGAATTAAAAAAGATTCGGGAAGGAAAACTGGAAACTAAATTTCAACAGAATATATTTAAAAAAAAGAAAAAGTTTCTTGTTTTACCTATCTTCCAGGGTAAAAAACTTTTTGCCTTTTATATTTTTGTCTATAATAGCAGGCTCTCACTTTATAGAGCAAAAAGGAAAATATTTTTTAATACCAGAAAAATTAAAGAAAGAATTATTGATATCATAACGGTGATTAATGAAAGAGAATTGGATATAAAACAGGTTATGCTGGAAAGTATAAAAGACTACGCTTTTATCTCCGTTGATTCAGAATACAATATTACTTCTTGGAATAAAGGGGCTGAAATAATGTTTGGTTATGATTCCAATGAGGTTATTAATAAAAAATTTATTGATTTTATTGACAGCGGTTCTCTGCAGAAATTTTACAAAACCGTTGAGATTTCTGAGAAAATTGATGAGGTTAAAATTGATCTAATAACAAGAGATTGCAATTTTACCGAAGTAATAACAGAGGGAATTTTGAAAAGGATAATTATTAAGGATATTTTTTCGGGTTTTTACATTATTATAAAAGATATTACAAAGGAAGAAATATGGAAAAACAGCATTAAAAGACAGGCAATGATCAATAAAAGTATTGTAGAAAATGCAAGGGATGGTATTGTTTTATTGAATGAGGAAAACCGGATCATTTATCTGAATGAAAAGGTAAAAAATATTATCAATAGCAACGGCAGTTATCTTGGAAAGGAGATATCTCAGGTTTTTCCAAGAGGATTTGGATTGGAGATGAAAGAAAAGATAAAGGAATTAGAAAAAAGTGATTTGGAATTGAATTTTGTAAATATGAAAATGTCCGGTCTATGGTACAATATTCGCTTTTTCCCAATAAAAAGTATGGAAACGTTACAGGGAGTGATAATTTTTTTTATTGATAATACATATATTATGAATACCAGGGAAAAGCTTGAAGAAATGAATAAAAACCTCATTGATAATCTCCAAGTAGCAAAAAGCATGCATTTAAGTCTTATACCGCAGGATCTTCCCAATAATAAAAATATTAAATTTGAAAGTATATTTTTACCATCAGACGAAATCGGAGGAGATTTCTATTACATCGACGAAATTGAAATTGAGAAGAAAAAGTATTATTTAGCCATGTTAGCCGATGTATCCGGTCATGGAATAGGGGCCTCAATGCTTACAGTATTGGTTAAGGATGTTTATGGCGATTTTAAGAGTTCTTTTGAGCATAATAAAGATATAGATTTATCTCTTTTTTTAAAAATGATGAATAGAAAAATTATTAATCTTAATATGAATGGAAGTAAATTTGTTACTTTATTTGTAATTTTAATTGATATAGAAAATAAAGTTATGAAATATAGTTCGGCAGGGCATCCTCATGCAATTACTATTAATAAAGAAGGAAAAAGTGAAACTTTTGGAATGGATAAATCTCCTCCTGTTGGAATTATTGAAGAGTTTAATTATATGGAAGAAATTAGAAACATTAAGTCTGGTGAAAAAATTTGCTTATTTAGTGATGGGATACTTGATATTTTTTCAAACGAGCAAGAGCTTCTTAAACAATATCTGCTGAATAACAATCAGTTAAGTATAAAGGGAATGAAGGAAATATTAGAAGAGAAGATAATAAATGAAAAGCATAATGGCGACAGTCAGGAGAAAATCTATAGGATAGATGACATTACAGTAATCTTACTGGAAATAATGGAGTAAGACTATGAAAATTTCAAAGGATGTCGTTGAAAAACTTGAGAATAATATCTTTGCTATGAAAGCTGAAGATTTTCAGGAATTAAAAAGACATTATCATCTGGATAATAAAAATTTTGTCAATGTTATTAATAATTATTTATCAATAATAAAGAAAAAAGAGGACATAGAAGGCTTTTCTTTTTTATTCGAGAACTTAAAGAATGAAATTGTTGATGTTTCTCCATTCCTTGCTTCAAATATAAATAAAATATTTATAATTATGATCAAAAATAAGTATTATAAACAGATAGCGCAATATAGTTTCCTTCTGGAAACCTGCGCCAACATTAAAGTTTTAGAATTACTTAATGATTTTGTTAAGAATAAGGGTATAGGAAAATTTCTTACTTCAGTAGAGGTTTATAGAATAAAAAAACTGGTTTTTGAGCTTTCAAATAAATTTAAAAAAAATGATGTGGCATATAAGATACAGCTTGAGCTTGAAAAAGAAGATTTAAAATGGCTTGACGATATTGAAAAATAGAGAAATATTATTCAAGAATATGAAATCTTCAAAATAGGTATATTGATCTTAAATATCATCGAAAATAAATAGATTTTTAACAAATTACTTATTATTATCAATAGTAATTCATTAGAGTATGTATAAAAAAGCATACTAATTGTTATTAAAAATCTATCTTATCAAAATTATTCTTTATATGAGTAATATTCATATAATAAAAAAGCTAATTATTGAAGATGAATGGCACAGATATTGCAATATATATTCGTCCCCAGAGGAGGCCGAATATGAAGGATGTGGCTATTTTAAAACAGTACATTAATAATATTTCGAAGTATTCTAGAATTACTACGGATGAAGAAATAGAGTATGCAAAGAAGATCAAGAATGGCGATCAAACCGCCCTTGACAAATTGATCAATTCAAATCTAAAACTTGTTGTAAAAATTTCTCTTGAATTGTGCAGGGGGAGCTCTTCAATTATGGATGTTATACAAAACGGCAATCTTGGCTTGATAAAAGCGGCTAAGAAATTTGATTCTACAAGAGGAGTAAAGTTTTCTACCTATGCTGCATTCTGGATCAAGCAATCCATTTTAAGAGGTTTTATTAAACCAACAGTTGGTGTGAGTATATCTTACAGGAAGGATGAAATTAATAAAAAGGTAAAAAGCTATATCAGGGAATTTTTCGCTGATTCTGGAAAACTACCAACAATTGATGATATTGTGAAAGACTTAAACGTTAAGAGAAGGGATGCTATAGATGTTTTGATAATGTTTAAGGGTAATGGAGATTTTCTATCCAACAGTGGTATTTTTGAAACAAACGATGATGTATTTGAAAGTATACAGGATAACACTTATAATCCCGAAAAAATTGTGGAATCCAGAATATTATCAAACGATATCCAGAAAGCAATTAATTCTTTTCCTTGCAGAGAGAGCGATATAATAAAAAAAAGGTATGGGTTTAACTGTGAGGAAAAAGAGACACTACATAGCTTGGGAAGCAAATATTCAATATCTGCCGAAGCCACGAGACAAATTGAAAGAAGGGTTATTGCTCTTCTGAGGTCCAGGTTTCCATCTCTGGCATATTACTATTATGCTCTTTAAATAGATCAGTTATGATATATCAATAGTGAAAGAGGGTCGCTTTTGGCGGCCCTCTTTCTATTTTCTTATAAAAAACTCCACTCTTCTGTTTCTAGCTCTATAATCATCCTTTTTTTCTTTACTCATATCCTGTGTAATTATCTTATAAGGCTTTGATTTACCATAACCTGCAGATGTAAGAATTTTCGGGTCTATATCATTCTCGATTAGGTATTTATAAACTGCAAGAGCCCTCTTTTCAGAAAGTTTCTGGTTGTATTCCTCTGTTCCTATGTCATCGGTGTGTCCGCTGATTTCAATCTTGTAATTTTCAGTAATCCCATATTTTTCAGGATCTGAAAGGATTTTTCTAATAATGTAGATGACTTTATCCAGTGTTTTTTTACTGTCGCCTATCAAATCAGCCTTGTCAAAGGCAAAATGTATATTGCTTACTCTTATTTTAAGGCCTTCAGTGGTCTTTTCTACTAGTACTCCTGCGGATATTACTTTATTCACATTGGGCAGTTTATTCCCAAGAGTATCCTCAGCCTTTAATTCTAAAATATAGTCCTGCACTGATTCCACGTGATCCTGTTTGTCGTCGCTAAGACCGTCCCATTCAAATATTTGCTTAATATTCCCGGTACCTGAGAATCTCTTAAATAGGGAGTCTTTAGCGACGTCATCAAGTTTTTTGTATATATTTAGTTCCCACTGTTTAACATCGCTGAAATCATTCAGTTCAAGGTTTATGAATAAGATGTCGTTTTCTCCATCGCCGTCGGGGGTGAATAATTCAGGAGAAACATTAAACTTGTAAGCAGGAGGAGTTTTATCCAGAACAATATTGGAAACTGAGGAAACTATCAGATTACCGCTGTTAAAATTACACCTCATCTCAGCCGTATATAACCCGTCATCGGCAAATATACCCTTTTCATCTTTTCCATCCCAGGTGATAGTTTTATTCAGTTCATTATCGGTAACAAATTTTTTAATTATTTCCCCCTTACTATCCTGAATTGTCAGTTCCGACTGAAGTAAATCCTCAGTAGAAGAAAGTGATGAAAGAAATTTTATTGTATTGGGTGAGCCGCTTCCATTTGGAGCAAAGGCTTTTACATCAGTCGAGAAGTCGAGAGTCTCGAATTTTCTGACGAGCTTTATACCATTGATGGTCTTTAATGTTTTATTTTTAGCAAAATCAATTCCCGTTATCTGGTAAGTGTATATACCTTCATTAACCGGATTTCCGTTATCATTATTACCATCCCAGACAATTTCCGCCGGCACCGTACCAACCCAATTGTATGTTTTTTCTGACTTTCCTTCCGGCCCAATAATTACAGCCTGATATTTATCATTATTGTCGCCCTTAACCGCCTGCTTAATTGTCAGAGTGTCTTTTCTTCCATCATTATTTGGGGAGAAAATTAAATAATCCGGTTTGATATCTATATAAGGGGCAACGGTATCAACTTTGATAGTTTTTGCCGTTGAAACAGGTTCGTCGCCAAAATTATATTTAACTTTGAGGAGGTATGTATATATCCCGTCTTTTACCGTTTTTCCGGAATCATCGCTCCCATCCCATTCTATTTTATCTATAAAATTATCACTATTGAAAGACCTGATAACTTTTTTATCTCTAACTATATCAAGGGTAAAAGAAATAATTCCTTCTTTCGAGGTTACCGATGGGGAAAAAAAGGCTTTATGAACAGCATTTTCATTATTCGGGGAAATAGCCGGAACATCGCTCTGAACTGCAACTTTTTCAAGGCCGGTTTTCAGTAAAATATCTTTAACAACTGCGCTGCTCTTATTTCCAACGAAATCCGTTCCATCAAGTTCATAATTATATTTCCCTTCAGGAAGGGGTTTTAAATCTTTATCCAGACCGTTCCATGTAATAGTACTTGGAAAATCCTTTTTTTCATATTGATTGTAATATACGACGTTCCCTGAAGAATCTGATATCTTAACTTCTATAATATCATTACCATCACCCTTCACAATATTGTAAAAGTCGATAGTATCCTGTTTGCCATCTGCGTTTGGAGAGAAAGAGTTATATTGGGGTTTCACAGAAAGATATGGAGGAGTTGTATCGATTCTGACATTGTTCCTGGCTGATTTAGGGAAGTTTCCACTGTCAAAATTAAGTTGAAGATCATAACTATAGATTCCATCCGCCAATGTTTTATTTTCAACTGATTTTCCATCCCATATTATTGAATCGGGAAGATTTTTCTCCCCCTTGAATTCTTTAACTACACTATTATTAGCATCATAGATTTTCAGTGACCATTTTTCCAGGCCCCAGCTGTTGGAAATCTTAGTTTTGAAAGTAATATTGTCTTTAACACCATCACCATTTGGAGAAAAGGCATCATTGCCGGCTTCAACGGATACTGTTTGATAATTTGTAACAAGGCGGATGCCTGTAATTGTATTTTCAGCCTTGCTCCCTGCCAGATTTGATATTATTATATGAAAAGAATATTCGCCCTCTGCAGCCGATGTTCCGTTATTATTCCTTCCATCCCAGACTATTTTGTCTGGGAGCTTTCCTTCAAATTCATATGATTTAATAATATTACTTTTAGTATCCTGAATAACAGCTTTTGTTTTATCAATATCTTCTATATCCGAGCTTTTTAGGTTAAATGTTATATCATCTTTAACGCCATCATTATTCGGTGAGAAAATAAGATAACTTGGAGTAGTTTCGATTTTGGGTACGATTGTATCCAGAATGATTTTACCGGGCTCAGTTTCAACGGTATTCCTATTTTCATCCCAGGCCTTTAAAATATAAGTATATTCACCATCCGGCATTCTAAGACCGTTTTCATTCTGTCCATTCCAGACGACTTCTTTTGGTATTTCAACCTGCTGTTTTCTGGATAAAATCTGTCCTATGAATTTCTGAAATGTTAAACTTCTTAACTGCAGTTTTTCAAGACTCTTAAAAGTCTTAACGATCTTTTTATCACTGTCGATAATATTTACTTCCCAGCTGTCAACCATTTCATTATCTTTTATATCTAAAGAAAATTTTACTTCATCCAGAATAGCATCAAAGTTGGGTGAGAAATAAACGGTATTCGGAGTAATTATAGCTGTCGGCTTTTGATCGTCATAATATCCCCATGCGACATTAACAGTTACAAAATGGGCCAATTCCTGCTTTCCATTGAAGCTCTGGTTCTGAAGAGCGTAGGAAAGATCGATATCCGTTGAATCTTTAAGCTTTATTTTACCGGAAAGACCAGCCCCGAAGTTTAAAGGACCTATGTTAGGAATTCCAAGGCTTGGTGTACTGATAATGTATCCGAATCTAAGTTTAAATAAATCGAAGAAGGTATTTTCTATGCCGGCATTTAATACAACATTGAATGGATTGAAGGGGAAAAATAGATCACCTATAATTTTTAGTTTATAGAAGTCGAATTTTATCGGGTAAAAAGAGGCTCCTGCACCTATTCCCATTGCCGGGAAGGGATCGTAAGGAGTAAGATTAATCGTTTTGCCAATATTTTTTAAAACCAACCCATAGGATGGATCATAAAAACCGATCCCTGTTTTATCTGATTTACCGGAAGAAATGATTCCCATATCAATACCGGCTTGCCAGTCTGAATATGATGCCATAGTCCCTGAACCTAAATTAATGCCAAATCCCCAGAATAGATTTTCGGTTATAGGCTTTGCAATATTTACCTGGGCTCCATATAGAGAATTCAGGAAATTTGTATTTGCATTTCCTGTATATAATCCATTTATGGAAAAAACACCTATATCAGTTGGATATGCAATACCGGCGGAGGAAAGTAAATTTTGGCTTCCAAAACCGCCGATAGTGAAGCTGTTTGCAACTCTTCTTTCATCTCCTAAACTTGCGGGGTTGAAGCTGTTTCCATCGATACTGCCAAGTTCAGAAATACCCGTTAAACCTAAAGCCAGCTCTTTAGCTCCATAGCCATAATAAATATATTGAGTACCGGGAAGAAGATTTAAAGTAAAGCCGCAGATGGGGAATAATAGAGTAATAATTACAATGAATCTTATTAAAATTAAAGACATAGATCCTTTTTTCCTCAAATAAAATCCATACATTGATTATATTATAGAGAAGATTTTTTAACAAGTTGTTTGTTATGGAGAAATTATATTTTTACTGAATTATTTGCTAGCTATATTTATAAAGAATGTTGTTAAAATCCCATAATATCTTTAAGTTATTGGACTATTTCTTAAAAAAATAATTACACTCAAAATCAAAAAATGAAAAATAATCATAAAATAAAGTATTTTTTTAGCATTATTAAACTTTTATTTCTTCATATCCGATGTATAGGATACTTTATAAAAAGCTACCCTTTTAGGAGTATCGGAAAATAAATGTATTTATTTAGTATTTTTATAATAAAAATATTGACAAATTTATGGGGTAGTTTAAAATTAATCATAACAGGAAAATTTGTTTAAAGGAGTGTATATATGAGGAAAGGAGTATTGTTTGTATTGGTTTGTTTCATGTTTTTAATTAGTTCTACATCTTTCTCCGCTGTAAAGAAAACTTTGATTGATTTTCCAACATTTGAAACAAATATGGCTATTGTAGTGGATAAAGATAAGAAGATTCATGATGAGGCTGTCGCATCGAATACTTCGACAGATTTATCCCAGTATGGTTTTCCAACAGTAACATTTACTGCGAAGGATTGGACACTTGATAACTGGAAAATAGTAATGACATCTTCTGCAAACACTGTAAAGAATGATGTTCTTTCTTACACAAAAAAGTCTGCAAGTAAAAAATTTGGGGATGTGCTGGGAGCGAGGATTCATCTTATAGAGGGCAGGTTTTTATCATGGGCGATGGTTAAACCTCCTTTTGACCTATTTCCGTATTATGACAATGGCAGGGATGTTAACGTAACCGATTCTGGGGAAGAGAATAGCCTTGTTATGGGAATATTAATGAATGTTGGGCAGATCAAATCCATATCTTCCTGGGTATATGGATTGAATTATCAAATGCAGGTTGCTCTTCGATTAAGGGATAGAAATGAGGCTGTTCAGGATTATTTCTTAGGCTCGACATATTATGACGGCTGGAGAAAGCTTGTATGGAATAACCCGGAATATACAGAAAACATACAGGATAGAACCCTGCAGAGACTACCGCTTTATCCAAAAAGTTATCCTTTTATAGCTTTTGATTCCTATATTGTTTTTAAACCTGAAATTGAAAGCGGTGGTGACTTTGTTATATACTTTAAAGATGTTGAAGTTGAATTCGATAGAGCCATCATCAGGGAAGAACTGGATATAGATGATGAGGCAGTTTGGGGAATACTTGCAAAAGTAAGACTTGAAAGAAGAGTGAATGACTTGAAGAGTATAGGTGAAAAAGTTTATCTGATGCAGCAGGAAGTTAAAAAACAGGCAGCTTCATCTGCTACAAAAGCTCCTGGTGCTACAAATAACTAAAATGATCTTAAAGATTGTTACTTAGAGTACAATATTAGAGATGCAGGGAGAAAATTATATAAATAAAAAAGGGAAGGTATAACCCTTCCCTTTTTTATTTAACACCTAATTTTATTCTCATTTTAATAAGCTTTCTTATGTTTAGTGAACCGAAATACACTTCTCTATAAAAAGAAGACCATCTTTCCAGCAGTTCTTTGTCTAAATTATTTTCATCATTACCATCCAGTATTTTTTATAGATTCCTGCATAGTTAATTCGATAAAATGGGCGATGCTGTTTTTCCCTTTTATTAATTTAAACAATTCTCTATCGAAACTTGTCATTATTTTCAATTCATACTGATTGATATTATTATGTTGAAAAGAACTCAATGCCCGTAATGAAGCCTGAAATGCCATTTTTCCATAGGATATTAAATGTTCCATTCCATTAATAATTTCTTGAAGGTAAATGATAAAATTATAAGGATTCTCAGAATCATGTTCGATTGAAAAGGATTTATTGATTTTTCCGCCATTATAAAAATTTTCGACAGTTTTTTTCAGGGTTTGATGACTGGCGCCTTCAATATAAGCGCCGCCCTCGGTTGCATTAATCACTTCAGTCTGAGTAAAATTTATTTCTTTTTTAAACCAATCTACAAAATTCACAAACTTTCTATCAGAAATCACCTTATTACCATCAAGGCCTTTAACTTCAATTTTATCTGAAAATATAAGCGATTTAGCGTTATAGGCTTCATAGGTTTCAAAACGGTTGATTCTGTAATACAGGAACTCTTCAAGTATACTTCCCTCCGAGTGAGTATGTTTTTGAGAATAAGCCAGGTCCTGTCCTATAAAAATAATAGGGCTGCAGTTTAAAAAACGCGCAAAATCAAAGGCAGTTGTGGATACCGATCCCCCGCAAAGAAGGGTTCCCTTTTCTTTCCAGAATGGCATTAATTCCTCATAAAGAGGAAAAATACTGTCAAAAAAAAGAGTCTTTGCAGGATTATATTTAAGTAAACTTATAAAAGAAGCCGCAGAGTCCAATATCAAAGTTGCTTCTTTGTATTCAGAATAAAGAAGATAAAGAGTATTTTTATCCTGCGGGTCAACACTGACTACGAAGTCCGCTTTGATACCGTTATTATAAAGTATCGAAAGCGCAGTATCAGTTGAAATAATTATAAGATAATCCTGTGCTTCTTTTAAAATATTAATGTTTTTACTAAGTGAAGGACCTGCTCCTACAATCACAGCTGGTATGTTTTGAAAATTATGCCGGATATTTTTAATCCCTGGTATTGAAAAATAAAAAAGGGAATTTTTTATTATATTTTTCAGCCAGACCTTTTGAAACCTTTTCAATGTTGCTTTGTTGATCTGCTTTTTAGAAAGATAGGCAATAAGGATCCCTTCAAGATTGGAATAAATATCATGGAAAAGGGCATAATAAGGCCTGTGAATATAAAAATTGAGTTCCTTAATATTATTATTATCAAGGAACTGGATTATTTCTCCACTATCATTTGTAATAAGAAATACACGTTTATTATTAATAATTTTTTTTACTCTATCTGATTTTTTAGCAAATTCGATAATTTCATCAGTATGTTCGAATATTATTATTTGGTATTCGGTATTTATTAAAAGATATTCAGGTATATAACCCAATCCAAAACCGGCTATAAGAACCCACTTCATAGAAGGATTAAATTTTGAAGCAATTCTTTCCGCCTCCTTGAATGGTTGAATCGAATGAAGAGTATAGGATTTTCCGTCTTTTATAATCCTGGCATTTGGGAGACTCTCCTTTGGTTCAATACCCTCTATTATAAAATCTTTCATTTAAAAACACCCTCCAGGAGTTAATTTGAAAAATATCCTGTAGATGTAATCATTCTACGGATGATATTAGCAAATACCGGGGCTGCAATCTGACCCCCTGCATGCTTTTCGCCATGAGGTTTGTTTATAACAACGACTACGGTGTATTTTGGTTTATCCGAAGGGATATAGCCTGTAAATACAGAGTTATAAAAATCTTTATAATAACCGCCACCCTCGGGTTTGGCAATTTGACCTGTTCCTGTTTTTCCAGCAATTGGAATACCTTCAATTTTAGCAGCTATAGCTGTTCCATTCTCACTGACGACAGTTTCCATCATTTTCAGCAAGGTCCTGGATGTCTCTTTTGAAATAACTGAATATTCATTCCTATCCGCTTGATATACATTTTTATCTTTTAAATCCTTAACTTCACGAATTAAAACCGGTTCTTTGTAGATACCGCCGCCGGCTATCACGCTTGATGCCATTAATAGCTGGGCTGTCGTTACACCTATCTCCTGTCCGATTGAAATCATATATTTTGATAAAAGAGACCATTTTTCCGATGGCCTGAAAATTCCCGATTGTATATCATTTAAAGGCAAATTTACAGAAGTTCCGAATCCGAAACCCCGTAGAAATGTATAAAAATCTTCTTTTTTAAAAGAATCGGCCACTTGGACCATTCCGACATTGCATGATTTTTGAATAATCCTGGTAAGATCGACATAACCATGAGCTGATTCACAGTTAAATTCATGATCTTTTACGGTCGCTGATCCGGAACATTTGTAAATTGGTTTGAATGGTGTGGCATAGCCTCTTTCAAGTGCATAGGCAGCAGCAAATTGTTTCATTACAGAGCCGGGCTCAAATATGAAAGATATTGCACTAAGTTTCAGATTTTCTGGCGAAATACTCCGATAATTATTAGGATCAAAAGTCGGATAGCTGACCATAGTCAGTATTTCACGGTTTTCATTATCAATAATTGCGGCACTTCCGGACTCTGCCCTGTTTTCAAAAATCCCGCGTTTTAACTCCTCAAATACTATGGTAGAAAGATCTGCATCTAATGTGGTATAGACATTATATCCTTTTTCAAGATGTGAATTGAAAGTGTTTTCTATACCAGTAAGGCCTTTGTTATCAATTCCTACTAAACCGACACAACCGGCAACTGCGTTATTAGGATAATACCTTCCTGCTTCCGGAATCAAGCCTAGCTCGTCTTTTAAAATATTGCCATTTTTTTTTAAAGAATCAATCCAGTCTTTGATAGTATCAATATATTCAGGAGGAATTTTCCTCTTTAACCATGAAAAATTTTTATTTAAAAAAAGACCTTCCAGATCATTGGCATTTAATATAGCGCTTTGAAGAAGCTGATTATAGATAGATTTTTTTAATTCTGTTGATATCTGATTAGGACGGCAGTAGAATGAATAAAAAGTTGAATTTACAGCCAGTTCTTTTTTATTTCTATCATAAATCACTCCCCTTTCGGGCCGTTTATCATCTTCACTTTTTAATCGGGGATCAGGAAAAATTGAAATTGAAAATATCCTTATTTCTAATAAAATAAAAAAAAATAAAAAAAAGAATATAATTATGCCAAGTCTTTCCCGTTTCATTTTTACCCTTGAAAAATAGATTGATTAATAAAATTTCCCAGATCAATGATTATAAGTAATAATAAACCTTCAATCAAATATTTTACCTGAATTACTTAAGTTACTAGTATTTTGCTTAAAAAAAAGAAAAGAATTAAAATAGATTATTATCTATGGATTTAATAAAATAATGATAAAGAGGTTTGGCATAAAATATGAAAGTGAGAGTAAAAATCTGCGGTATTAAAACCCGGGAGATCGCCGAAGCGGCGATCGAAAACGGCGCCGATGCCCTTGGGCTTGTGTTTTATGAAAAAAGCCCCAGGAATATAGGCATTCAAGAAGCAAAGAGAATCATTTTAAACCTGCCCCCTTTTGTTAACAAGGTTGGTGTGTTTGTGGATAAGGGGCAGGATGATCTCTTAAAAACCATTGAGGAAACAGGCATTGATACAATTCAGATCCATGGGGATTCTGAAATTTATTCCTATAATTTTATAAAAGATTTTAAGAAAAGGACTAATCTTCCTATAATAATGGCTGTAAGAGTAGAAAAATTGGATTATCAAACAATTTCACATCTAATGGAAAACCAGATACAAAAACAAAGCCTTATATCAGCTTGGCTTGTAGATAAATATACTACCGAAGCTTTCGGTGGAACCGGTAAACCTGTTGCCCTTGAATCTTTGGGAGGCGGAATAATCAAAGAATTTATTAAAAAAAGGGTAATAATGGCAGGAGGGTTAAATTCATCAAATATTTCAGGATTATTTGAAACCATAGTCCCTTATGGAATTGATGTGTCAAGCGGAGTTGAAATAGAAAAGGGAGTTAAGGATAAAAAACTAATAAAAGATTTTCTTGAAGCCATCAGAGTAATAAACAATAATATTCATTCTAATACATAAGCTTTTGTCAAATAGAGGTAAATATGAGAAAAACCGGAGTTATTATAATCATATTGCTGTTAACAACTCTCTACATCAATTGTTATAAAAAGATACTTCTGTAAAAAATGAAACACAGATAATACAAACTATTAATGCAAAGGAAGCCTATCAGATTATCCAGGATAATCGAAACAATCCGGATTTTAATAAAAACAATGAATACCGCATCTACTGCCGAAGCGGAAGGCGTTCGGCTGAAGCGCTTGAAGTATTTAAAGAATTTCACTTCAGACGGTTTTATAATATAAATGAAGGTTTAATATCCTGGACTAATAATAATCTTCAGTTAATATGATAATTCTTAATTTTCGCTTTGCTCAACTTCAATGGATTCTAAAATTTAAAGGGCTGATGTAATTCCATTCATTTTTGTTGAAATCTCTTTATTCTTCCCAAAAAGTGTAACATTACTGGCTGGAAAAAGTACAGCCTTCGTTTTTTCGGAATCAATATTGATTTCCAATGAAAATAAGCGGTTGCGGCATAGGGGACAGTGCCCCTTGACGTTTGTGTTATATTGATATATAATATGAATTAAATATACAGAGGTGTATCAAAATGGGTAGGCAGAATATATTAGTAATTGATGATGAGAAGAATATACGTGAGGGATTAAGAAGCGGATTAAAGATGGAAGGTTTTGATGTAATTGCCGCAGAGGATGGTATGGATGGCATGGATAAGTTGAAAACCATAGGAGCGGATGCCGTAATTCTTGATTTAAAAATGCCTAATCTGGGCGGTATGGATTTTTTAAGACAGGCCTATGCGATAAACAATGAAGCGCCAATAATCATTTTGACGGGTCATGGAGGAGTTGATGAAGCCGTTGATGCTATGAAACATGGGGCTTATGACTTTCTCACAAAGCCGATTAATATTGATAAACTTTCACTCATATTAAAAAGGGCAATTGAAGAGACCCAAAGAAGAACTAGGCAAAATCAGCTTGAAGAAATGGTTGAGGAAAAGTATAGCTTTAAAAATATTATAGGCAATTCTAAACCATTCCAGAAAATTATTCAGATAATAAAACAGGTTGCCCCTACAGATGCTTCTGTTTTAATTACAGGAGAGAGCGGTACAGGAAAAGAGGTAATTGCTAATAGTATTCAGATCAACAGCAGGAGATCGAAAGGGCCTTTTATTAAAGTACATTGTGCAGCGCTTCCCGAAAGCCTTCTCGAAAGCGAACTTTTTGGTCATGAAAAGGGCGCTTTTACAGGAGCCATAGCGCGTAAAAAAGGAAGGTTCGAACTGGCCGACGGGGGTACTATTTTTCTGGATGAAATAGGAGAAATTTCTCAAAATGTCCAGGTAAAGTTATTACGGGTCCTGCAGGAGCAGGAATTTGACAGAGTTGGAGGAGAGGAAACACAAAAGGTAAATATCCGAATTATTACAGCAACAAATAAGGATTTATTGAAGAGAGTGGATGAAGGTAAATTTCGTGAGGATCTTTATTACCGTCTTAATATTGTAAATATCCAGATTCCACCTCTTCGCGAGAGAAAGGAAGACATTCCTCTCTTTACTGAACATTTTATTAATTATTATTCAAATAAATATGAACGTAATATTAAATCAATACAACCTAAGGCCATTAAAATCCTTGAGAATTATCAGTGGCCTGGAAATGTCAGGGAACTTCAAAACTTAATTGAGAATATCGTTGTTCTTAATCATGGAGATATCATTACGGAGGATATGATTCCGGAAAACATAAAAGGTAACATAATCGGTAAGAGCTTCACAGTAGAAGCCGGAACAACTCTTTATGAAATCGAGAAAAAGGCTATATTTACCACGCTTGATTATACAAACTGGAATAAATCAAAGGCAGCTAAAATCCTTAACATTGGAAGGAAGACGCTTCTCAGGAAGCTTGAGGAATATGGTATAGGCATTAATGAAGAAAAATGATAATATTCGATATGTATTTTAAAGAAAGGAGCTGCCTAAAATTTTTAGACAGCTCCTAGGTATGCTTTTAAAAATGGATCCTAAAACCGGCACGAATAGAATAACCTATGCTGATTGTCGGTAATACTGCCACAAGAGGCGCAACCTCTGCAAAAATCTCAAATTTCTTTAAAGGCATGATCTGGATACCAATTGGAATCCTTCCTCCACAATCAATGCTTGCACTCTGTCCGCCTAAACCAAATCCGGCATAAGCGCCAAGACCAAGGTAATACCATAAAGGGCCTGATAATTTGTTATTGATAACCCAATAATCACAGCTGACAGCAATTCTTGAAGAGTTGCCAAACATCCATTCGGCACCAATTACAGGAAAATTCCCAAATTTAACTGTTGCCCCAATACCGCTTCCAAGTGTCCCGGTTCCGCTGCCAAGTAAATTACCATAAATACCTACAGAGGTCATTCCCATTGTATCACTTTTAGAAAAAAGAGAACCGGATATTAATAAAAATATCAGACAAACCAATAAACCAAGTTTCCTCATAAACCCTCCTGTAAAACTATTAATCATATTTATTTGAGATATTCCCTGATTACGCTGACCACAAGAGCATGGTCTTCTTTCTGAGAAAGTCCGGAGACCGTTATAGCTCCTATTACACCCGTATTTTTTATAATGATAGGGAATGCTCCTCCATGCGCGGAGTATTCCATCGGACTTATATAAAATATTTCTTCGATTGATTTTTTATCACGCTCTAAGATAAGACCGACATGAAGAGAACTCTTGGCAAAGTGATGTACAACATTATTTTTTTCGAATTATCCACTGGTCATTATCCGATGAAGTGCCTTCAAAGGCATAATGGAATAACTGCTGACCGGACCTTGTTATGTCAATAGTAATGCATTTTTTTTCCTGGCGGGCTTTTTCGATCAGCTTCAACCCGATATTCAGAGCATCGCTATTTGAAAATGAATTAAATTGCAGTTCTTTTTCCTGAATCTCTAACTCCAGTATTTCCTTTTCAAGATTGTTCATAAAAACTCCTCTCAAATCAGACAATTTCCCTTGTTTTTCAATTATACTGAGTTGTAATCAAATTAATATTAATAAAGAACTCAGTATAATACCAAGTAAGCATTTAAAAGTTCGTTAACACTCTTTTTGAATGCAAGTTGGTATAAATAGAAATGAAAGCGAAAATTTAATAAGATTCCAATATTTTTGTCTTTGATTTTGCCTTTTCGAGATAATTCTTAGCATCCTTATAATTTGGTTCTAATGCCAGTATATTTTGAAAACCCTTAATCGCATTTGTATAATTCTCATTAACAAAATCAGTAACGGCTTCAGTATAAATAGTATCAATCTGTGATTTCATAATATTTTTCCTATCTGTCAGCTGGCTTTTCCTGTCTTTCTCTTTGACCTTTCCCTCAATACTGTTAATTTTTTTAACAGCCGATACAAAATCTTTTTGTGCGATAAGATCATCAATTTCAGAAAGCCATGAATTAAATGATCCGGCTACATTGGCCTTATTCTTTTTTTCCTGAATTTTAGCCTGAAGACTTTGTGCTTCTGGAGTCTGTTTAAATTTTAATGCCGCATCAATTTTCTCAGAAGCCGAATCAATTTTATTTAATGAAAAAAGATTATTAGACCATGTAAAATACAGCTCATATTGAAGATTTACAAGGGCATCATCATATTTATGATTCGAATATTCATTATTTTTAATTAATGTTTTTATATTAGTTTCAGCATCTTTGAAATTGTTTTGTGCAATTAATTTCTTTGTTCCGTCAATATTCTTTTCAATAATAACTGAAAGTATATTTACAGCCTCAGTTCTTTTTGATGATAATGTACCGTCGAGAGATGACCCGAGAGAGATAGCTTTATCAAATTTCTCTATTGCAGAAACAGATGTTTTTTCCTGATTAGTCTTATCTTTTTTTGCCAGGATTAATTGAGAATCTCCATCAAGAAGCATTTTTTTTGCAAGATTTTCACGTATATCTTTAGTATTGTTTTTAAAAGCAATGACATCCTTGTTTGAAGGATCTGCTTTGTAAGTTTTCTGAAGTAAAACACAGAGCGAATAATCATCATCATCAGTCCTACCCTGTTTTTTTTCCATGTTCTTTTTAGCTAGGCTAATATTATTTGAGGTATATTCATTTACATATTTTGAGATTTTTGTTAAATAATCTCCAGCATCTTTATTAGCCGGGTCATATTTTAAAGATTCTTCAAAAACACCCCGGATATCTGGAGCTAAAGAAGCGTCATCTTTATCGGTCATATTCTTATACATACGAATGCCTTTATCGCTCAGAATAGCTGATTTCTCTTTATCATTAAGATTTTTCAGTAATAAAGATTCCCCCTTGCTGGGAGCATTCATGCAGGAAACTAAAGCCGAAAGTACTGTAGCTATTATAATAATTCTATACATATTCATTTTGATACCTCTGAGGCTGTTTTTTACAAGCGGACTTTTCATTATACCACCTTACCATAACTATAATTCATAACGAATAATGCTTCCTTTTTATTTTAGCAAAAAAGCAAAATCTAACTAGATTATTCTATTAAACTTTAAAAGATTTAGCAAAATTTGGATATAATAAAAAATGAAACTTCTTAGTCGAACTATTCTGTATTAAAAGGTTGTGGAGTTTGTTTATTAAAGGCTGTAAAGTTCTTTCGCTTCAATAAGCTTTATATCCTTTCCCTTCAGCTTTTCTATTACGGCCTTATTATCGTCAAATCTGAAAATTAAAACCGCTTTATCGGGTATTTTCGCTAAAAAGGCATACATATATTCAACATTGATATTATTCTGGTCGAAAACCCCAAGGATTTTAGCAAGGCCGCCAGGTTTGTCCATAACTTCCACAGCAACGACATCGGTAGAAGAGACAGTATAATTTGCATCCTTTAAAACATCGATCGCCTTATCGGGATTGTCAACAATAAGCCTTAAAATACCGAAATCAGATGTATCCGCGACAGATAGTGCCCTTATATTTAAGTTTTTTTCCGATAAAAGGCTTGTAACTTCATGAAGCCTTCCTGTCCTGTTTTCAAGAAAAATAGAAACCTGTTTTACCATAAAAACCCTCCTTTTTTGTAAATGACTAATAAAAGTTTATGTAGTAATCTTCAAATCTGCCGTTTGTCTACGATCCTTTTCGCTTTTCCTTCGCTTCTCTCTACTGTTTTAGGCTCAACCAGCTTTACTTTGACGGATATACCTAAAACATTTTCTATTTCGTGTAGAATCTTTTTTTCCAGGGTTTCAAGCCCTTTTATTTCATCGGAGAAAACCTTTGGACTGACCTCAACCATAACCGTGAGGACATCCAGATTGTGTTCCCTTTCAACGATTAACTGGTAATGGGGCGAAACTTCTTCAATTTGAACAAGTACCTCTTCTATCTGGGAAGGAAATACATTGATGCCGCGGATTATTAACATATCATCACTTCTACCCATAATCCTGTCAATTCTGGGGTGTGTCCTTCCACACTTGCATTCCCCAGGTATTATGCGGGTGAGGTCTCTTGTCCGGTAGCGGATAAGCGGAATTCCCTTCTTGGTCAGGGTTGTTATGACAAGTTCTCCCTGTTCGCCGTCTTTTACATTTTCACCGGTTATCGGATTTATTATCTCCGGATAGAAATGATCATCGAAAATATGGAGTCCGCACTGGAACTGGCATTCGTTTGCAACACCGGGGCCGATAATTTCTGAAAGCCCATAAATATTGAGGGCCTTAATCGGAAGTCTTTTTTCTATTTCTTTACGCATAGCCTCAGTCCAGGGTTCAGCACCAAATATACCATATTTTAACTTAAGTTTTGAGAAATTAATCCCCTTCTTCTCTGCTTCTTCAGCAAGATAAAGTGAATATGAAGGGGTGCACGTTAAAATATCTGATCCAAAATCTTCTAAGATGAGGATCTGTCTTGCCGTATTTCCACCTGAGATCGGGATAACTGATGCCCCGATTTTTTCTACTCCGTAATGAATACCAAGCCCGCCTGTAAAAAGACCGTAACCATAGGCATTCTGTACGATGGAATGCTTGGTTACGCCGGATGCGGTTAGTGACCTTGCCATTACTTCCGACCAGATTTCAATATCTTCTTTTGTATAACCTACGACCGTCGGTTTACCAGTTGTTCCGCTCGACGCATGTATTCGTACAATCTGTTCCATAGGAACAGCAAAGAGCTTGTAGGGATAATTATCCCGCAAATCCATCTTTGTTGTAAAGGTAAGACGGGTAATATCATCAATAGATTTGATATCACCAGGTTTAATTTTCATTTCATCAAATTTGTTCTTGTAAAAAGGCACATTTTCATAAACATACCAGACAAGCTCTTTTAAGTGGTAAGTTTGAAGTGATTTTCTAACTTCCCTATCCATTGTTTCCATTTCTTCATTCCATATCGGATGTGGAAAATTTCTTTTCATATAAACCTCCTAAAGTCTCCTTCCAATCTCAAAAGCCTCTAAGTTCAAGGCTTGATATCTTTCTTTTACGAAAGTTTTTATAGAATCTTCCCAGATGGAATTATCGATATTTTCAATATAATTCGATAAAACTCCCAGAAGTATGACATTAACCGCTTTTGCATTCCCGATCTTTTTTGCTGATTCAAATGCATCAACAATTTTTAAAATTTCTGCCTTTTTTTGAATCATCAATTCTATATCTTTTGGATACTCCATCAAGCTTAACCTGACTGGCGTCGGGGGTATTTCAAGATTATTCATCACAACACAGCCGCCTTTTTTTAAGTAATTATAATTCCTAAGAGTTTCGAGTTTCTCAAAACTTAAAATGAAATCCGCTTCATCCTGTGAAATAACAGGTGAATATACCTTATCACCGTATCTTATAAAACTAACAACAGAGCCTTCTCTTTGACTCATACCATGAATTTCATTTTTTTTAACATCAAAACCTTTTTTAAAAAGGGCAAAAGATAATATATCTGAAGCGAGGATTATACCCTGTCCACCTACCCCGCATATTAAAATGCTTTTAGTATCCATGTTTAGCTACCTCAATAATCAAAGTTTTATTACCATAAGTGTTCTATCATCTTTCTGAATAGTGCCTTCAAAAAAATCTTCCAATTTCAGCAGAATATCCCCTATTATTATAGTTGCATTTCCATCCGTTTTACAGGCTTCCGAAAAATATTCTTCCAATTTTTCCTTACCAAGCAGTTCTCCATCTGGATTTGTGCCTTCAACAATCCCGTCGCTGAACATAAGTATAATATCCCCATTACCGCAGGCAATAGTATCGGCATTGAATTTTGCATTCCGGAATATGCCTATAATGGGATTTTTATTTCTAATCTTATTAAGTGTTTGATTCTGAAGCGAAAAATAAAACTGGTCCGGATGCCCGGCAGAAATATAACTTACTGTCCTGTTCTCAAGATTGATAAGAAGAGAAAATAATGTTGCGTAAGAATATGTGTTTTCAAGGATTCTTGTTATTCTTTGATTTAATAGTGTGAAAGCCTGTGACAGGTTGTTAAATAGATTATCTTCAATTAATTCTTCAACCTCCACTTTAAGAATTGCCCAGATCATAGCGGCATATACTCCATGTCCTGAAGCGTCTCCAAGAAAAATAAGAATATTTTTGTCGTCAAGCTTGTAAAAATCGTAATAATCACCACCCACGCTTTGCATTGGCATATAAGAAATTTCCATATCAATAAAGTTTTGAATAATTTTCTGTTTATCCAGGGGAAGTAATGAAATCTGTAATGATTGAGCTGTTCTTACCTCATACATCATCTGTTTGTTTAAATCCAAGAGTTTTTTATTCGCTTCGTTGGCACGGGTTAAAACCTCCAGATATTCAAAAATAAGATTCAAACTTAAGCCAAGGGAAAGCAATGAAATACCGTACATATAATAAGATCCTGTCTTAATTAATATCTCTTTATTTGTAAAAAAAGATATTGATATCTCTACCACAATAAGAATAATAGCCGCTATTCCGCTTCCAAGCACTGTATAGTACCGGTAAAAGTTAAAAGGTGTTATTTTACCTCTCTCATTTATTAATATATTCCGGAAAGCCGAGTATCCGATTAGACCTGTTAAAAAAAGGTATATGATAAAAGAAAGAATTATTATAATATGAGAAGCAGTCTTTTCCTGATAGGTAAATCTCAATATAAAAATCAATATCGAGAAAATTATTGATATTCCTATAAAAACCGTCAGATATTTTTTACTGTTATTTTTATATTCATCTGTTTCAACAAATTTCATATTTCTAATCTTAAATATTAAATAATAGAGAAGTATAACAAAGAAATTCAATATAAAGATTCCGCATATTATTTTTAATTTATTAAACAATATACTATAGAATCCGTTTTCTGTAAAAAAGGATAAATAACCGAAAACACTGGATAAAATAATGAATAAACCAATAAATATTATATATAAAAGATACCTCTTTGGATCCTTTAATTTCATTTTTATTGAGCATTAAAAGGAAAAAGATCAGATATTGAATGGTTAAAAAAAAGCCGAAACTTCCGCCGATGATATATGATAATATCCCGAAGTTCATAAAAGCCTCAAAATTTTACTATGATTTATTAATAATTCTTTTTATCCTGCTTTCGCTGATCACACAGAATTCATCCACAATGATAACCGAAGGCTCCATAGCTTTTACCTCTTCTAAAATAGTTTCCCTGAGAATATTTTTTTTATAAGCATTGACTCTTTTTACTCTTTTTACTCCAAGTCCCTTTACAAGGCTTTCAAGATCAATTTCTCCGGCCTTTTCAAATTTATTATCCAGTCCTGAGCTTACATCGGGCTGGTGTCCTGTCATTGCGGTAATATGGTTGTCTAAAATTAAGACAGTAACAGGGGTCTTATTATAGACTGCATTTAAAAGATTTGTTATACCTGAATGCGTAAACGTAGAATCACCGATAACAGCGACCGAATCGGGTTTGATTTTATTAAGCTGCCCAACTTTGTTAAAACCTATTTCATTTCCAATACTGGCGCCCATACATATCGTTGTATCCATTGCTCCGTAAGGCGGCAGAACTCCCAGGGTATAACAGCCGATATCTCCAAAGACAGTATATTTTAAATCCCGCAATGTTTCAAAAACAGGGATATGCCCGCAGCCTTTACACAAAACCGGGGGCCTTGGCGGAAGTTCTAATATCTGTTCAACTTTATTATCATTTACTTCTGTTTTATTATTCTTTTCTCCTTCTTCGGGATAGAAAGCCTTTTTTATTGTACCGGCAAATAGCTCCCCATACATAGGTATAATTTTTTTACCGATTGCTGAAATTCCACCAGCCAGGATTTCCTCTTCAATGATAGGATCAAGTTCTTCAACTATATAAAGTTTTTTCACCCGGGCAGCGAATTCCCTGATCTTTGCCATTGGGATGGGGTAAAGTGATATCTTTAAAATACTGGCTTCAGGCAAAGCCTCCCGGACATAATTGTAAATAAGACCATGGGTTATAATTCCAATATCAAGACTATGATACTCAACGGTATTGTATTCAAACTGATTTGAAAATTCACTAATCCTTTCATATCTATCGAGAAGCACTCTGTGTCTTGGAATAGCGTTTGCTGGTACCATAACAAACTTCGATGGATTTTTATGATAATTAAAGGCTGGCCTTTTTCTAACAGCCTTGTCACAGTGAACAACAGATTTAGTATGTGAAACCCTTGTAACTGGTCTTAAAAGTACAGGTGTATCAAATTTTTCTGAAAGACCCATACCGATTTTAACGAATTCTTTTGCCTCATTACTGTCTCCCGGCTCCAGTAAAGGGATTTTTGCGAATTTGGCATAATTTCTGGAATCCTGCTCATTCTGTGAAGAATGCATTCCTGGATCATCGGCGGATACTATTAAGAGACCTGCATTTATCCCTGTATAAGCAGATGTCATGAATGGATCAGCCGCAACATTTAACCCGACATGCTTCATTGTAACAATAGACCTGGCTCCGCCTAATGAGGAGCCGAGAGCGACTTCCAGCGCCACTTTTTCATTTACACTCCATTCTGAGTTTATTTCAGAATATTTTTCACTAATAGTTTCTATAATCTCAGAGCTTGGGGTGCCAGGATATCCGGTAGCTACCCAGACATTTGCTTCGAAAGCGCCTCGTGCAATCGCCTCGTTACCAGACAAAAACTCTCTCATAATCAACTCCCGAAACTATATCCTTTATTCATAATATTTAAAGATTTATAAATTAAATAAAACCTTTCATTTTCTTGATTTAATAATAGAATAATGTATATTATAAATGTAGAGAATTTAAATATCAAATTGAAATAGGTCAATTACAGTGAATAAGATAGTTTTCGCCATTTTAATTATTTCTGTTTTTTGTTCATGCTCTTTTCAAACTTCTATGGATGCAACCCAGGGTGTAGTATGGGAGACTTATCTTTCAGCTCCTCCCATTGAGGGAATTGAGGTTAATAACAATAATCTTTATGTGGGAGATAGCCTTGCAAATCTTTATTCTATATGGATGGATACAGGGAAAATCAGATGGGAAAGAAATTTAAATTATGAAAATATCACAACTCTTTATCCGGGAAGCAGCGGTCTATATGTTGTTACTTCAAAACCAGCATCATCTATCTTAAGGATTTTTTCTTATAATGATGGCACAGTACTTTATCAAACTAATTTGAATATCGGCATATCAGAGGGGTATATGGCTGATGAAAGCGGCCTTATTCTCTATGCATCAAACAAAATAGCAATAGTAAAAACAAATGATAATTCTATAAGTATATTTGATTATTCTGCATATATTAATAATGCTGCTTCTATTGTAAAAGGGAAGAATGTTTATTATATTATTGATAATAACTGCAATATCATCGAAGTAAACGCTTCATTTTCATATTCAAGAATGTATTCTTTTCCAACAGGGAGTTTTAATAAATCCGCTGCTTTTTTTAATGGATCGCTTTTTCTCTCAACTTCAGAAGGTGTAAAAATCTTAAATACTATAACCTGGAGTTCAAATACCTCTCTTGTTAATTGGAAGATTCAATATTCTCCTATACTCTTTGATTCACTTGATTCAACTTTTTACATAGCTTCAGGCACTGTACAGAAGCAGGGTTTTGGTAAATCTGATGGAACTACTGGCTTGGCTGAAGAATGGTTTGCCAGTACATTTTCTCCAATTTCTTATTCTCCAATGGTTTTATCAGAAAATCTTTCTATAGCGGCTGGGTTTGACGATAATGGTATATTTTATGTTTTTGATAAGGTAAAAGGAAGTTTTATTAACTCAAAGTATCTGGGAATCATAGATAAGCCCAATTTAAAAATTGCCGAAGATTACTTTGGAAGAGCTGTTTTTATTCCCTTAACTTCGCCGGCAAAAGTTGTCTGCTATTCTCTTTACTATGCCATGACTCAAAAAAAATAAACAATAATTATTTTCAAAATATCAGTAAAAAACACACATCTCATGCCTTCATTCAATTACAGAGGTGCAAATAGTTATGACAAGGTTTAATGTACAATCAGATTATAAACCGTCAGGCGATCAACCGGCGGCGATTGAAAGTATTACAAATAATTTTCTAAATGGAATAAATTTCCAGACTCTTCTCGGTGTTACAGGGAGCGGTAAGACTTTTACAATGGCACATGTGATTGAAAATTTACAGCTGCCGACACTTGTAATGTCTCACAACAAAACTCTGGCTGCGCAGCTATTCAGGGAATTCAGGGAATACTTTCCTGATAATGCCGTAGAATACTTTGTTTCTTATTATGATTATTACCAGCCTGAGGCTTATGTACCGCAGAGAGATTTATATATCGAAAAAGACGCTAAGATAAACGATGAAATAGATAGAATGCGTGTGTCAGCAGTCGCTTCCCTGATGGATAGGAACGATGTTATAGTTGTTGCCTCGGTATCATGCATTTATGGATTGGGCGCTCCGACGGATTTCAGGGAGTTGATGCTGCTTCTGAAAAAAGGACAGCAATCCACAAGAGATGAAATCATCCGACATCTAATAAAAATTCAATATGAAAGAAGCGACTTCGACTTAAACAGGGCGGCCTTCCGTGTAAAAGGAGATATCATCGATGTACATACGGCTTATTCCAGGGAGGTTATCCGCATTGAATTTTTTGGTGATGAAATTGAATCCATAAGACGTCTTCATTTCTTGAACGGAAAAATAATAGGAGAGCTTGATAGGGTGGTGATTTATCCCGCCAAACTTTTTTTAACAACCGAGCAAAAAATGAAAACGGCAATCGGTTCGATTGAAGATGAGCTTGAAAACAGGCTTAAGGAACTCAAGAGCCAGGGGAAAGATGTGGAGGCTTACCGCCTGGAGTCAAGAACCCGCTACGATATTGAAATGATGACTGAAATGGGCTACTGCAACGGTATAGAGAATTATTCGAGGCATCTATCATTCAGAAAGCCGGGTGAACGCCCATTTGTGCTTCTCGATTATTTTCCCCATGATTTTTTAGCTATCCTCGATGAGTCCCACCAGACAATTCCCCAGGTCGGAGGAATGTATAACGGCGATAGGTCAAGAAAACAAACCCTGGTTGATTTTGGTTTCAGGCTTCCTTCTGCGCTGGACAACAGACCTCTTCATTTTGATGAATTTGAAACACTTCTTAATAAGGTTATGTTTGTGTCTGCTACTCCGGCTGATTATGAACTGCATCACAGCAATGCAGTTGTTGAGCAATTAATTCGTCCGACAGGTCTTGTGGATCCGGAAATTGAGGTTAGGAAGACAGAAGGGCAGATTGATGATATTATTCTTGAAGTCAGGGAAAGAATAAAGAATAAACAGAGGGTTCTTATAACAACTTTAACCAAAAAGATGGCCGAAGATTTAAGCGACTACCTGTCGGAAAACGACTTAAAGGTAGCATATCTTCATTCTGAAGTTGAAACAATTGAAAGAGTGGAGATTTTAAAAAAACTCAGGCTTGGGATTTATGATGTCCTGGTAGGAATTAATCTTCTCAGGGAAGGAATAGATTTGCCGGAAGTATCTTTAGTCATAATATTGGATGCCGATAAGATGGGCTTCCTCCGTTCAGCCCGCTCGCTTATTCAAATTATTGGCAGAAGCGCTAGAAATTTGAATGGAAAGGTTATAATGTATGCCGATAATATGAGCGACTCGATGAGAGAAGCAATCGATGAAACCAGCCGGAGGAGACAGGTCCAGCTGGAATATAATAAAAAACATAATATAACACCTAAAACCATCCAGAAAGAGATCAGGGATATTCTAGAAAGACAGATTCAGGTCGAAACGGAGGAAGGTAATAAAATAGCGGAATTCAAGAGAAAATATATTGAAAAAGAAGTATTAATAAAAGAGCTTGAGAAACTCATGTTCAGTTATGCTGAGAACCTTGAGTTTGAAAAGGCGGCTCAGGTAAGAGATGAGATTAATGAACTGAAGCAAAAAACCTCAGTGCAGGAGCAGCAAACCGATAAATTTGTTTAACAGGCTTATGGCTTGCTTAATAAAATGATAACTTGCTCTATCATTTTTGATATATCGATATGGATAAGAATAGCATTGCCTTCATTTCATGGGAATCAGCCTGAGTAGATTAATTCTTGTCCCAGGTACTCCGTTGTTTATTTTGGTGATGGCATAGCTTTTGCGTTATTATCTCAAGGCTTTTATAATAATCAGCCGGAGGAAATAGTGATATTTAAAAAATATATAATATGTATATTTTCCCTTGTTTTAATTTTAATTAAGTATGCTGCATATTCCCAGACAAATCTTATAAAAAGCATCCCGATTATCGCTGTGCTTGACTTTGAGCCCAGGAGCGGTGTTACAGCTGATACCGCAGACTTTGTTACGGAGAGGGTTAGGATTGAGCTTTTTAAAAGCCAGAAATTCAAGATAGTTGAAAGAAAGGATATGGCTAAGATTCTGGAGGAGCAAAAGCTTGAATTATCCGGCCTCACCGGCAGTGATTATGCAACAAAAGTCGGGCAGCTTCTCTCAGCGCAAAAGATTATGCTTGGAACAATAACGAGAATAGAAGGGACATACTATATAAACTCGAGAGTTATTGACGTAGAGACCGGAGTTATGGAATATGGGGATACGGCCAAGGCAGAAACACAATCCGGGCTCTCCGAAGCTTCACATACTATTGTATTGGAAATGACAGGAGAAAATAAAGATAACAGGAATGCCGGAAAAAATAACGGCCAAATCGAAGAAGGAACAGAAAATAAGGGAATAGCTTATGAAGGCAGAAGATTATCAAGCGACATCACATCATTTGTGAATTCTACGGTTAATTATTTTCTGGACAAAATACATGTTTTTAATGATACAGATAATATTAAAAGTAAGGAAACAACAAACGATGATCAATACCTGGATAATTATGTCGATGAAGTAAAGGATAATAGGGATAAATTTAAGGAAAGCAAAAACAAAAAGTCCGAGATATCAAATTTGAAGCAAAATGAAGCTATCATCAGCAACTCAAATCAAATACCTATAAAAGAAGAAAACTATATGGGGGGGATGGGTGGTCCTCTGATAAAATACGGTTTGAATGATTTCTACGCCGCTGATCTTGACCTAAGAGGAAATTTGTTGTGCATAGGGGGAAGAGGAATCTGGATGATAAACCGCTTTTTCGGCCTTGGCGGTGGCGGGTATGGAGGTATACTTCTTAACAAATCGAATGATAAGTATACTCTCTCAATGGGATATGGAGGGCCGATTATAGACTTCTATTACCGGGTTGATTTTTTCAGGATAGATTTAAACTGCCTGATTGGAGCCGGAGGATATGGAATAGTAAACAATAATGCAGTAAGCAATGGAAATATGACTAATACGACTGATGTTATTCAAAGCTCAGGTTCATTTTTTACTGTTGAACCGACAATTTTGATAGCATTCCGTGTGACTTCTTTTCTGGAAATTGGATTAACTACAAGCTATTTATATACAAGCAGAATTAAGAACGGTAATATAAATTTTGAGAATTACACTTTCGGTTTGTCCTTTATGTTCGGAACAGGCGGTTAATAATCTTTATGAATTATATTGATGACTTTGAAATTTATCTTTCTTTTGAAAAACACCTTTCGAAGAATTCTGTTCTGGCCTATATAAGCGATATAGAAGAATTTTTTTTATTTCTTGGTAAAGAAATTAAGATTGAAAATATTTCAAGGGAAACACTGATAGACTTTATTATTGGACTCAATGAAAACCAGATTTCAAACCGGAGTATTGCAAGAAAAATCAGTAGCCTGAAATGCTTTTTTACCTTCCTGCTGAAGCTTGAAATATTAGAGGAAAACCCGGTGGATTTGATAGATTCACCGCAATACCTTAAAAAACTTCCAAACTATATGTCTGTAGAAGAAGTTGAGGCGATGGTATGCCAGGATGATACCTCGCCTGCCGGAGTGAGGGATTCCTGTATAATAGAACTTCTTTATTCCTGCGGATTGAGGGTATCCGAACTCTGCGGAGTTAAAATCGGCGATATTTCGTTTGAAAACAGCCTGATAAGGGTATTCGGGAAGGGAAGTAAGGAAAGACTTGTCCCGGTTGGAAAAGCAGCACTTAAGAGAGTCAGGAATTACCTGTCTTACAGGAGGGAAATTTCAGATAGAAAGATTCCTGCCGATTATTTATTAATTTCAAGACTTGGCAAGAAATTGTCAAGAATATCAGTGTGGTCAATCATTAAGAAAAGGGCTCTTATCGCAGGCATAGAAAAAGATGTTACTCCTCACACCCTAAGGCATAGCTTCGCGACGCATCTCATAACGAAGGGGGCTGATCTAAGGGCGGTTCAGGAAATGCTTGGACATGCAGATATATCCACCACACAGATTTATACCCATGTTTCATCTGAACTCTTAAAAGATACACATAAAAAATACCATCCCCTGGAACAATAATAAGGCTTCTTACCCTTGCTATTTTTATTGCCGGACGTTACAATAACAAGTCGTTTATTTCATTATACCATTATGCAAATCTGCTCAATTATTCGGATTTTCAGCAATCGTTTCGAGGATGAAATGGGAATTTACAGGAGGGTTTTTTCTTACGCCCTCAAGTATAAATTTTTATTGTTTTTGTGTGTGTTATTTGCGTTAACATTAGGTTTAAGCAAGGTCAGCGGTGTCCTGGTAAGTGGGAATTTCTTTTCAGACACTCTTATCGGTAAGAATTTTGAAAAAGTCAATTGGAAAACAATTCTTCTTTTAATTGGCGTAGTATTAGTATGGGCTTCCTCACATTATTTCATATTTATCAGTTCGAATTCTCTTGCTACGAGTGTAATGCATGATATCCGGAAGGATATTTTTGAAAAACTTGTTGAACTGCCGATTTTTTTTTATAAAAAAAACCGAACCGGCGAAATTCTTTCAAGGACTTTAAATGATATAAGCGTTATTGAAATCTTTTTTATGAACATTGCCGTTGAACTATTAGCCCAGCCGTTCACTGTAATTATAGTTATTTCCATTATGCTTACTATAAACATAAAGATTTCGCTTTATTTTTTTTCCATAGCTCCGGTCCTGGGGATTGTCCTTGGCGGTATCGGCTCCATTGTCCAGCGCTTGAGCATGAGCGTCCAGAAGAATATATCCAGTATTACATCAAATATTCAGGAGATGATTTATGGTATCGAGGTTATTAAGGGATACGGTGTTGAAAAATCAATAAAAGAAAAATTTTCGCTTTCAAACGACAAACATCTTAATTCAAGCAAGAAAGAGCTAAAAGTAAGGTTTCTCGGTACTCCGTCCTCAGAGTTTCTTGGGGGGTTGGGTGTAATAATAATTCTTGTCCTGGGGGCAATAAGTGTTCAAAATCATGTAGCCACTTCTGCGGAAATTGTTAGTTTTATTCTTCTTGCCCTTGTACTTGCGGAACCCTTAAGCAGAACAAGCGATATTATTATGGTTCTTCGAAAACTCTCACCTGCGGCTCAGAGGATATTTGAAATTATAGATTCCCATGATAAAGAAGATTTGTCAAAACCTGACATTGGAGTTATCCTGGGTGATGTCGAATTTAAAAACCTTTATTTTGAATATGATAAGGGAGAATCCATATTAAAAAATATAAATCTTTTCATCAGAGAGGGCGAAACCGTGGCTATTGTCGGACATAGCGGCGCAGGAAAATCTTCGCTTATCTCTTTGATACCAAATTTTTATCATGCGTCAAAAGGTAAAGTTTTGATTGACGGTAAAGATATCTTAGAGTATAATCCCGTTTCCATTCGTAAACAGATAGGCCTTGTAACCCAGGATAATATTCTCTTTTCCGGAACAATTTCCGAAAACATAAGACTTTCAAAACCGGATGCTTCGGATAATGATGTTATAAATGCGGCTCATCTGTCGCATGCCCATACTTTTATAAGCAAACTGCCTCAGGGTTATGACACTCTTCTAGGTGATAGAGGAGTGAGGCTTTCCGGCGGCGAAAAACAGAGGATTGCCCTGGCTCGTGCTGTATTGAGAAAGCCAAGAATTTTAATACTTGATGAAGCAACAAGCTCGCTTGATGCAGAATCTGAAAATCTTATCCAGAAAGCAATGAAAAATATACTTGGAAAACAAACAACCATTATTATTACTCATAAATTATCAACGATTGTCAATGCGGATAGGATTGTCGTAATGGAGGAGGGGAGGATTCTTGAAACCGGAGATCATAATGAGCTTCTTGCAATGGGCGGGATATATAAGAAGCTTGTAGGTATCCAGATTAATTTGTAAAGGATTATTGATGAAAATATTAAAGAATTTTATTTTTTTTATAATATTTATTTTATTTGTAATGCTTCAGTCATGCGATGATTTTTTACTTAAAAAAACAGTAAGCGTTCAATATCTTAAAGGGGATATATCTTTCGACAACAATTCAGCATCTCTTTCCGGTAATTTAGACTATGAAATCAAAAATAAACAGCAAGATTCAATGACTGAAATATATTTAATTTCTCATTCAATGGTTTCTATTGACCTCATAAGGTACAATGGAGAGACTATGAGGTTTGAACAGGGGCTTGATTACGGAAGCGGGATATATAAAATAAGTATCCCGCCTCTCAGGAGCGAAGAAACGGCAAATATAGAGCTTCATTTTAATCTACCAGGTCCAATACAGGATGAAAGGTTTTTATTAACAAAAGATAATGTCTTTATTGATGCACAAAAGATCTGGATTCCGGTACCATTTGCCCAAACCCCAAGGTTTAATTATACACTCAAGATCAGAACTCATGACGATTATTACTCAATAATGGGCGGGGCTTTAAAAGAGGAAACAGTTAAGAATAATAAAAGAACCGAGACCTGGGTAAGCGAGACCGATGATGCAATTCTAACTGGCAATATATTTATCAGCAAGTTTAACAGGATAAAGGAAGATAATATTTTTCTGTATACAATCAATACAAACAATTCTGATGTTGTTTTTAGATATGCTTCACAGATACTTGAAACTCTTTCAAATAATCTTGGGTTATATCCTTTCAGCCAGGTTCATATTATTAATGAACTGTTTCAATACATGGACATGGAGGAATTTATCGATGGTAAAGCCTCTGCAAATATAATTGAGATTTCTCCCGATATAACCTCACAGGTATTAACTGGAGAAGATGATGTGATCGCTTCTTTGAATCCTGATATTCCAAGGAATAGTGTTTTTAAAGTATATGAAACACTTGCTCATGAGATGAGTCATGCTTATGTTCGAGGTATTCTAAAGTTTGAAGATGATAACTATCTGCAGTCGGAATCCCTGACGGAATATATGGGATTGCTTTTGATATCAATGCAAAATCAAAGTGTTTTTAAGAAATTTATGAAAAGAAATAGAATAGAATTGATTAACCTTTTCCTTGCGAAAGGAGCAAACTCAGATTTATTGAAGTATCTTTATGGTATTAACTGCCTGTATTCTGCATTTTATAATAATGAAAAACTCTTTTTTAATTATTTACAAATTCTGATCGAAAAGTACCGTTATACTGATATTAGAGTATCGGAATTGCAGAAAACTGCTCTTGAAATGAATCCCGATAACAGCGAAACAAATGAAGAGCAGTTTCAAGATTTTAAAATGGATGGCAATGCCTTGAGATTGTGGAATAATTATAAACTCTACAACATAAGGCTTTCCTATTCCAATATCCAGACAACAAACTTCCAGCACAGGAGGCCAGAACCGGAAGAAAGGAAATTGATTATATTGAATCATGATTTTCCTATAGACATAGATCTGGTTTTATACGAAAATTTTAAGAATTACTCGCGTACTAATTTTATAAAGCTCGTTAGTAATTCTGAAACTAATTTTATAGCAGAAAAAGATATTCAGTCAGTTGAAGTTAAATCAAGATATGAATCCCTGGAAAGGTATGTTTTTAATAACCGGCTTGTTTTTACAAACAGCAGCTGGAATGAACTATTTGATGGAATAAATAATTTTTACAATGGACAGAGGCTTACAAAGAATGTAACTTTTGATAAAAGCGAAGTTAAGCAGGAGGGATGGCACAATTTATTTGAGGACAGAGAAAAAAGCCTTTTGATAAATACAAATATACAATTTGTTTTTGATGATTTTGATGAAAATGAAGAAGAGTTTTATATTCAGGCTTATAAACTTATTGATAATAAGCCCTTTTCTTATGTTATTTTCAAGGGTAAAAAATTAAGGGAAAAATATGAAGTCACTGCGGTTATCGATCCCATTATATAATGGAAATATCCAATAAATAAATCGGCGGATTTATGGAGTTTAAAATCAGCGGGGCGGAAAGCGGCCAGAAGCTGTTAAAATATCTTTTAAGGAAAACGGACGGCACAAAAGCTTTTCTATATAAAATGTTCAGAAAGGGGGCTATTAAAGTAAACGGCAAGAGCATGTCTCATTCCTGTATTATAAAAGAGGGAGATGTTATAAGTCTGCAAGGCCTGAATGCGGCAACTGATAACAGGTTTAAAGAAATAAAAGCCGATATTACAGTTTTATATCAGGATGCAAATTTGATTGCCGTTGACAAGGACGGTAATACAGCAGTTCATGCTGCGCCGGGTATATTATATGATGAAACCCTTCTGGAGAAAGTTAAAGCTTATTTATACAGAAATAATGAGCCGTATCAATTTGTAGTACCGGTTCACAGGATAGATAGAAACACGAGGGGAATAGTCCTTTTCGCGAGGAATTTTGAGACTTCTAAAAAGTTATCAGACTATTTTAAGGCGGGTTGTGTTACTAAAATTTATCATGCATTACTGGAGGGTTCTTTAAGCAAGAGATTGTTTATAGAAGCTAATATAATCAGAGACAACAATAAAAATATTGTAAAAGTTGAAAATTTAATTTTACAATCAATAATTCCCGAAAAGATATTCTGGTTAAAGACTAGGTATCAAAATTCAAAAACAATTTCGGCTACAATTATTCGACCGATAGAAAACCATGATAATAAAACTAAAGCCGAGATAATTATCTGGACAGGGAGGCACCACCAGATTCGGGCAGTTTGTGAGGCTTTTGGACATCCGGTAATGGGTGATAAAAAGTATAATAATAGTCAATACAAAATAGGACAGTCTCTTTTATGCAAGAAATTGATTGTTGAAGATATGAATTTATTCATAGGAAGTAAACAGGATATAACAGTATAATTTTAAGGGGTAAAGAATGGAAATAAAAACTTTTGAAGAAATGGAGCTTTCGGCGAAAACTCTCAAAGCTATTGAAGATATGGGATATGCGGAGCCTTCTCCGATTCAGGGCATAGCTATTCCCGTCGTTATGCAGGGAAAAGACATTATTGGGCAGGCACAAACTGGCACCGGTAAAACTGCAGCCTTTGGAATACCCATTATTGAAAGATTGGACATAAAGTCAAGAGATGTACAGGCACTTGTGCTTACGCCGACAAGAGAACTGGCCATTCAGGTAGCCGGAGAAATCAATAAGCTCGCAAAGTATCATAAAGGTGTAAACGTGGTTCCAATTTATGGGGGGCAGGCAATCGATAGACAGATAAGGGCCCTGAAACTCGGCGTGCAGGTTGTAATCGGAACGCCAGGGAGAATGCTGGATCATCTCAACAGGGGAACGATGAAGCTAGATAAAGTCAGGACAGTTGTGCTTGATGAAGCGGATGAGATGCTGGATATGGGTTTTCTTGACGATATGAAAGAGATACTTAAAGCCGTCAGTAATCCGGAAAGGCAGACGGTACTTTTTTCAGCCACAATGCCTGATGAGATAATGGCGCTGGCTAGAAAATTTCAGAAAGACCCTGAGCTGATTAAAATAGTTCACAAAGAATTGACCGTGCCGATGGTTCAGCAGTTTTATTATGAAGTGAGGGAGAACGATAAGACCGAGCTTTTAACGAGATTGATAGACTTTTACGATCCAGAATCTTGCAATAGTTTTCGTCAAAACCAAACTGGGGGCTGAGGACTTAAAAGAGAAGATACATGCTGCCGGTTATTCTGTTGAGGGGCTTCATGGAGATATGAAGCAGACCCAGCGTGACTTTGTGATGAAACGCTTCAGGAAAAGGGATTTTGAGATTCTTATAGCGACGGATGTGGCGGCAAGGGGGATTGATGTTGACGATATCGACATCATATTCAATTACGACCTTCCTCAGGATGAAGAATATTATGTTCATAGAATAGGCAGGACTGCCCGTGCTGGAAAAGACGGCATAGCTATCAGTTTTGTTACAATGAAAGAATTCAGAAAGTTAAAGGATATTGAAAGATTTATCAAAACAAAAATTGAAAGAAAAAATGTTCCGTCGCTTAAAGATGTGGAAAATATGCGCAATCAATCATTTATTTCTTCGGTTAAAGAAAGCATCGAGGAAGGTAACCTTGATAAATTTATAACAATGATCTCCGATATGCTTGGAGAATATACCTCGATCGAGGTAGCGGCAGCTTTGATGAAAATGATGACAGAAAAGAAACCCGGTGAAGAAATTGAAAAAAATGAATTGTCTGATTTTGATGGAGAAGACTTTGTCCGGTTTTTTCTAACAATCGGAAAAAGGGATAATATAGGCATTAAAGAATTATTGAGTTTTATTAATGAGACGACGGGGATATCCGGGCGTAATATCGGCGATATTGCCTTTCTTGAGAAATTTTCATTTGTGAACGTTCCAAGTACCTCGGCTGAAGACTTTCTCGAATCTATGCGGGATGCGAAATTCAAAGGAAGAAAGATTCATGTTGAAGTTGCAAACAAAAGGCAATAGAAAAAAGAGCATTTTGGGGTTGTGAATGGAAAAATTACGGTCAAAAATTTTATTAATGATACAGAAAGTAAATAATGGATAAGTTATATTTTCTTACCGCCGGGATTCCCCACTCGGCAAAACCGAAAAAGACTATTGAAAATGGATTACAGAGAATAAAAGAGCTTGATCTTGATGGAATGGAAATTGAATATGTCCAGAGAATAATCGTTGATTATCCAAAGATGAGAGAAATAGGGAAAAAAGCTAGGGATTATGGACTTATATTAACAGCCCATGCTCCTTATTATATCAATCTTTATGCCCGTGAAAAAAGTAAGGTTGATAGAAGCTATGATTATATTCTTGATACGGCAAGGATTTTAGACAGCGCGGGTGGTTACAGTATTGTTTTCCATGCCGCTTATTACATGGGGACAAAACCCCAGGACGTATATCCGGTTCTTAAAGAACACTTACAGCATATTTCTTCCATCGCCGAAAAAGAGGCTCTGAAACTATGGATTCGTCCGGAATTGATGGGAAAGACATCACAATTCGGCACGCTGGAAGAGATTATAAAATTATCCCAAGAGGTGGGTGGAAGAATTTTACCCTGTATTGATTTTGCCCATCTTCATGCCAGGACAAACGGCAGGTATAATACCTATGATGAATTTGCTGAAGTATTTGAAACCATTGAGGATAAGCTGGGAGAAATAGGGCTTAAAAATATGCATATTCATTATTCGGGAATAGAATATTCCTCGAAGGGGGAGCAGAGGCATGTCATCCTACGGGAAAGCGATATGCATTTCAGGCAGTTTTTAAAGGCGTTAAAGGATTATGATGTTTGCGGAGTGCTTGTCTGCGAAAGCCCGAATATCGAGGGAGACTGCCTTATGCTGAAAAAAATCTATCAATCGATGTAATCAATTAGCCGTAACCAAGCTGTTCCTTATTAAAAAGACATATCTATAAATTCAAGGCTATATTTTAATGAAAGCTTGCCGTTAAAATAATCGGGTTGAATACTTAAAGCCGGTAAAGCCGTTTTTTTATAGCTTCGTGTAATGTTAAAACCCAAGATAGAACCGATGATCTTGCAAGCCGATGCGGAAGCTGCGAAGAGCATTGCAGCATAAGTTGTTCTTGCATCTTTTGGTATGGAATCTGAATTCAGAACTACAAGGCTCCCGACACTTCCCGCAAGAACACCGCCGAGAAGACCGCTTAAGCTTCCGGTTAAAGCCCCGTTAAAATATTTACCGGTCTCATCACCGCTAGTGCCGATAATATATGTTCCTATCGATGAAAGGGCAAGAGAAAGGGCTACCGCCGGAGCAGTATAGATTGATATATTTGCTCTATCGACAGGGTCGGTTTTGCCTGTATAAAAATAAAAGAAAATTCCCCAGGGAAGAATAGCTCCAGTCAGACTAACAGCGGTTTCTCCTGCTAACCTACCTACTGACAGTGGAGGCTTCTGAACGCTATCTGAATTGAGATTTGTTGTTAATGTAATTATGGTATTACTTATTACCTGAATGCTGTAATTTGTTTTTCCCCTCCCTATTGTTATAACCTCATTAGTATAAATATCAAAACTAGTATTTGATGATATAATATACATATCCATTTTATCTGCGATAAATTGAAAAGGCAAGTATGATGGGAAATATTGATTATAACTTATGTCACTGATTGTTAAAGGAAAACAAAACTTAATGCCCATAAAAATAAATCCCAATATAAAAGATAACCGGCATAAAAGCTTCATAACTTTCCTCTCAACAATTTTTTAAATAATAATATTTTATTACCGGTTATTTATTTTGTCTAATTTTACGGGCGATGCAACTGTTCTTGAAATTAATAGACTTTTTTATTATACTGTTTGTTGAATTTATTGGAGAGTATGATGGATTTAGTCACAGTTATAGGGATTGCAGTTGGGTTATCGATGGATGCATTCGCCGTATCAATAGCAAGCGGTTGTTCTGAAAAAAATGAAAAATTCGGCAGGATTCTGCGGATGGCTTTATTTTTTGGGGGCTTTCAGTTTTTAATGCCCTTAGTAGGCTGGCTTTCGGGGCTCGAAATCAGGAATTTACTATCAAGTGTCGACTACTTGATAGCCTTTGGGCTATTATTTTTAGTAGGTGCTAAAATGATTTATGAATCAACCCGGATGAAAGAAAATAAAAGCTGCCCGACGGATTTAGGCCCTCTTTTTTTACTGTCAATTGCTACAAGTATTGACGCTCTTGCAGTTGGGCTCAGCCTTTCGTTTTTGAATTCTTTAATCATATTGCCGGCGCTTATAATAGGAATTGTAACATTCTTTTTTTCATTAGCCGGTTTTTTTATCGGAAAAAGATTCGGTCATCTTTTTGAAAAAAGAATAGAAATTATAGGGGGGCTCATACTTATTATATTAGGATTTAAAATCCTTTTGGAGCATTTTCTTTAGGGTAATTGAGTGAAAGTGCTATTTGAAAAAGCGGAATATCTCCACCGGTTTTTTTATTAATAATTTCGCTCCACTTTCAATCATTTCTCCGGTAGTTCGGAAACCCCATAGAACTCCTACTGGGAACATCCCGGCTGACACTGCTGTCCGCATATCCGTATTTGTATCGCCGAGATAAATGAATTCGGGTGGAGAAATTTTAAGCTCATTTGCTATTTCAAGGGCACCTGTCGGGTCAGGTTTCTTAGGGCTGCCATGTTTTTGTCCCCTGACTATATCAAAATGCCATTTTGATAAAAATTTTTTTACAACAACTATTGTAAAATCATCCGGTTTGTTTGAAAGAACCGCCGTTTTTATTTCTGCTCTTTCAAGAAAATCAAGAAGTTCAGGAATCCCTTTATATGGACGCGTTTTTACCGCCCAATTTTTACCGTACTCTTCCCTCATGCCGGTCAGGCATTCAATTACGGTTTTTTTATCTCTTTTATTTTCCGGAAGCGAACGCTCTGCCAGGGTCTCCATTCCATCCCCGACAAATATCTTATAAGATTCAATCGAATGCTGAGGGAACCCCATTTTTTTAAGCACGTTGTTCATGGAATCGGCAAGGTCGTCGATTGTATTAAGGAGCGTTCCATCAAGGTCGAAAAGTACCGCTTTGTATGCCATTCTATTTTGCTATTCCTTCGTCAAAAGAATTCAAAATCACATTGGAAAGATGAGCCTCGTAAATCTTATATTTATGGTCGGGAGTTTCCAGTTTGATGATAAACAAGTCACCCTGAGCTCTGACAATCTTTCCGACAAATCTACTATCTATCTTTTTTTCTTCATTGGGAAGATAGAAATCAATTCCATTTGTAGTTGAAACAACAAGGCGGGTAACCGGTTCGCTGCCGACCAAACGCACAACTCCCTGAACATCCATTTTCTGCCCATTTTTCAAGTTAGCCAGCTTTGCGGGTTTATTGCCCATCCCAACAAAAGTAATGGAAGTATCAGGAGAATTAAAGTTTTTTTCATAATAATCCCCAAGTCTTAATGCTGATTGATCCGGCTGCTGGTCTGATTTTTTATAGACTTCTGGTCTAGGGTATTTTTTCCATTCCGGCCTACGATGAAATCAACAGGGAATGGCCCGCTTAACATAACCTTATCAAAGGATTGTACGCCGTTAATATTCTCTTTTGAGTCAGAAACAATGTTTGCGTTCGGTAAACCGTTTGCGGTACTGCTATTTCCATTAGTTGTCCCATCATAGTTATAAGCAAGCAGAATATTACCAGTATAGGAGGAGTTTGTATAAACTACTCCATTTGTAGTGTTTATTCCCGCAAAAGAAATATTACCGGAATAATTTGTCGAATACATACCCAATGAATTCTTTAAATATACTCCACAACCGGGGGCAAGATTAGCGGAATTATGGGTGTACATAGTCGGCTTAACCGATATAATGCCATTATAACCATATATTCCTGTGTTTGAACATATAGCATTCGCTATGAACCAGTCGCCCAGAATTGTTTTCCAATCAGCAGAAGATAAAACGGAAATATTATTATTTACGGCTGAGACTACTGCGGTATAATCGGGATTAATATTATCCCTTATTGTTCTTAAAATATTTGTCCCGTTTATCTGTGTTGATGTTCCTCCTGACTGAATACGAATCCACTGGAAGAAAAGAAAATCCGTCACATAATTATCGTAAAGATCGGCCCATGAAACAAAATTAGTGCCCTGTGCTATATATAAGCTATTATATTTGCTGATATTGTAGTAAGTTACTCTATCATCCAGACCGGGTGAAATACCTTTGCTTATTTCATACAGGCCTTCGGCGGAAACTGAAAGGCCTTCATTAATCCATGTATCTTCTTCAGAATAATTTTTCACCATTACTCTCTGGTAATAATTAATCATGTGCTGAAATTCATGCGCTATCGTTTGATTAAAAGTTTCAACACCCGGGGTTGTACCTGATATTGTAGGAACAATATTCATATATAGCATGTCTTTGCCGTTATAACCGCTATATTCCTGTTGAGGATCAAAAAAGCCGGCAATATAGCTTGTTCCCAGATTTCCTCCGGGTATATTATAAATGAGGATAGTCACCTTCCCATTGTTGTCCACATCCGGTCCACTTCCATAAATACCTGTATCCAGACTAAATGTATTTGTGTCAAATTCCTGGCCAGCGTTATTGATTTGCTGAGAAGTCACATATTTTACCGAATTGTTGTCTACATAAATTTCACAATGAGCGCCGGAATAAAGAAGCTGAGCGGTTAATTGATAATATTCATCAGTTGTCATATTTACAGCTAAGAAAATTTTTGTCCCAAGTGAAGTCACTCCTCCTCCTCCGCTGCTGCCGCCACCACTTCCTGAACTACTGGAAGGACTGATTTGATTACAGCCATTCAATGATAAAAAAGCTGTAAGAGTAATAAGCAGAAAATAAAATAAGCAAAAATATCTGTTTAATTTTATCATACATGTTCCTCTTAAAACTTTCTTAAATATATTTTAACATATTTTTTTTAAAAACAATATTTATCTGCTTTTCAAGACTCCTATTTTAGGGCAGAAATTGCCGACAGGGCATTTAGAGCAAAAAGGAGAGATCGGACGGCATAGCGTCTGTCCGAAAGCCACAAGGATGTCGTTATACTCAATCCACCATTCAGGCGGGAGTTTTTCTCTTAATGCAAATTCGGTTTTTTCAGGCGTTTTTGTCTCCACAAATCCCCAGCGGTTTGATATTCTGTGAACATGAGTGTCAACGCAGATGCCGGGTTTTCCGTAACCCAGGGTTACTACTAAATTTGCCGTCTTTCTCCCCACACCCGGAAGTTTTAAAAGCTCCTCAAGACTATCTGGAACCTCGGATTTATATTGAGATACCAGTATCCGGGATATTTCCAGAATTCTCTTAGCCTTTGTTTTATAAAAACCCGCAGGATAGATCAGCTTTTCAATTTCTTTTTCGGTTAAATTAAGCATTTCTTCAGGCGTTTTTAACTTTTCAAAAAGACGCAGAACTGCACCCGCAGTGGTTTCATCCTTTGTACGCAGGCTAATAATAGTTGAAATAAGTATTTTATAAGGTGTTCCCCTTGAGTTTTTCACGTATGTAACTATCGGGGCATGCCATGAAGGGTATTCTTTTTTAAGGATATGGAGCATTTTTACAACAATATCTACTGATGTGAATTTAGTCATATAAACCGCCGTGTATTGTAAAATATAAACAAGCGTACTCCTCATTACTCTCAGGACAAGCTGCTTGATCCGGTTTACTACTCTACTTCAAGTCGACTTTCTACTATTCTGAATTCATAGTATCTTTGCAACATTGTCGCAGCAGCTTGAAGTGAAGATAGTTTATTTGCTTATTTAAGAAAAATCAAATTTAGGGCTTTATTCCCAAAAAACGAGACAATGAGGCTTTCAAAATTATCAATGCATTTGATAATCATATTGACGAATTTTGAGAGAAATGATAATATTAGAAGCAGAAATATTTTAAGGAGCGCATAATGCCGCCAGTTATTACCGATAAAGAGTATGAAATACATTATTTTGACGCCGATAACCGGCGGAAAGCCTTTGTCCCAAGGCTTATCAATTATTTCGATGATGTCGTCCTCTATCAGAGTGAACAGATCGGATTTGACCTGGATTTTTTTCAGAAGAACAGGCTTGCCTGGGTGCTTTGTCAGTGGGATATTTCTATAGAACGGTTGCCTTTATACAGGGATAAAATAAAAGTAAGGACATATCCTTATGCCATGAAGAAATTTTACGGCTACAGGAAGTATGAAATATTTGACCGGCAGGGTGAAAAAATAGTAACAGCCGATTCTATATGGATATTGATTGATATGGAAAAGAAAAGACCGTCAAGAATTTCAGATGGTATGTGCAAAACCTATGGTGTTGATGAGGGCATCGAAGATTTACCGGATTTGGATAAACTTCAACCCCCCGTTAAAATCGATGATAAAAAGGAATTCTATGTCAGGCAAAGCGATATTGATACAAACAATCATGTCAATAATGTAAAATACATAGAATGGGCGGTTGAATTAATTCCGACAGAAATTATTTGTAATTACAACCTGAAAAACCTTAAAACAAGTTATAAAAAGGAAACAAAATATGGAGAAAAGATAAATTCTCAGATTGAGATTGAAAATCAAAATAACATGATAAAATGCTTCCATAAAATTTCAGACTCTTCCGATAATGAATTATGCCTTATAGAATCAAAATGGGTTAAAGGAATTTAGATTGAACGAAAGTATTTTTAAAATAGAATTCCTGTATTTTAATATATCTTTTATCTTTTGCCTCCTTTTTGCCATTTTCCTTTTTGTTTTTTCATATACCGGAAGGACTGTATCAAAAGATCATTCTAAAGAGTTAAGATTACTCTCAGTTTCATTAACAGCCTCGGCAGCAGGCAATTTATTTCTATCTTTAATAAATATTTTCCAGATTGATTTCAATATTATAAGGCAGCTTTGCCAATTTACTAACATTATGACTTATATTGCCTTTATATTTTTCTTTAATTATTGCATTATGCTGGGTCTTTATAAGAAAAAACAGGTTATAATACAGCTTATTGCTTCGACAACATTACTAATCGCTGTCTCGGCTGCTTCCTTCTTTACTCCGTATTTTATTGTAGGTCAACCGGTATATTTGAAGGGTTTTTTTGGAAAAATAGTTATCACAGCATTGGGAACCTATCAGGCTTTTTTTATCTCTGTTTTATTATTTATTATCATTATTTTCAAACTATATTTTTTACTAAAATTAAAAAACAATATAGATCAAAAAAGAATAGTAAAGATTTCTATAATTATTCTTTTGATTTTTTTAATTTTAGAAATTATCAATAAACTGGCTTTATTTCGCTTTTTTCTTTTTGAATATTCCCTGTTAACAGGATTAATGTTCTCAAGTTCTGTTTTTGGAATCCGGACGATGTTTTATCTGCTCAGGATTAAGAAGGAAAATATTGAAATACTTAACAAAGCTGACGAAATAAATAAATCGTATTTAGAAGCTTTCCAAAAAATAAAAGGAATAATTCCGTTTATTTCAGAATATTTTTCAGACAGGAACAGGATGAATAAAAGTCTCGAATCCGAATTGGAAATTCAGGAAAGATCATTCCAGGATATTTCATTCAACATATCGGAAGCGGTAAATGGATCTGAAAGACTTGATCAATTAATCGGTGAATATGAAAAATTATTAAATAATTTTTCAACCGGAGTGGAAATTCAGAATAAGGATATTGTATCTCTTCAGGATGTCTGGAAAGATCTATCGGTTGAAGTTAACAGTATAGCAAAAAACAGTTCGGAAATAGCTCAAAACATTCATTATCTCATATCCAATATAGAAGATGGTAAGGCACTGATAGATAGCAACTTAAAAGTTCTGAAAATTATCCAGAAGTCGACAGAAAAGGTTTATTTTATTGTAGACATAATAAATGAAATCTCTGATGAAACAAAAATGCTATCGATTAATGCCGCAATAGAGGCCTTTCATGCCGGCATTAAAGGCAAAGGATTTAGTGTGCTTGCGGAAGAAATCAGGAATATCGCAAATTTAACTTTTAATGAAGCGCAGTCAATTGCGGACAGCATCAATGATATTATAATGAAATCAAAAGAAATTGAGAATATTATCAAGGGAATAGAGATGATTTTTACTGATTTCTCAAAAAGTATTGAGGGGTTATATGTTTATATTTTAAATACAATAAATACCACTTCAGAGTTAAGTAAAACTTTAGACTCGCTTCTAAAAGTGTGGAATAGCCCCGGCTTTAAATCTAATTATAGCTTCAGAGATGATGAAGAAAAGAAGAAAAGACTATTAATAGATAAAATACCGTTTATCCATAGCTTCCTATCAGAATACTCCGAAAAGATTGATATGATAAAGATAGATTTCACTAAAGTAAATGAGAAATACCATGAAAGTCATGATTAAGGAAACAGCTAACCTGCAATCATTAGAAAATATCATTGATGAGATGCAAAAAAGCACTTATTCTTGACTTTCTGAACTGTATAAATTATAATTACAGTATCAAAGGAGAATAAAAAGTAGTGAACAGCGAGTTTTATGTTGCGACTCATTGCCTCTTATTATTGGCATGTGACCCTGCTTCCGTTTTAACGAGCGGACGGATTGCAAGCCAGCTTTCGATACATCCTGTAAGAGTAAGAAAGGCGCTGGGCTTATTAAAAAAATCCGGTTATATCAGTTCACGGGAAGGTCTGAATGGCGGGTTTACTCTTGCAAAAGACCCGGCTAAAATTACACTGGATAAGATTTATTCCCTGACAGAACCTAATATATTGAAAATTCGCTGTAAAGCGCCGGATTCATCATCATGTCCTGTTGACAGTAATATCGGTGAAGTCCTGACATCCGTATTTTCAAGGGCAGAAAACAGCATGCTGATGCAGTTAAAAGGTTATACATTGAAATCGGTTATGAACGATATTTATTCTTTAAGCCATCAGCCATGTTCCTGCGGAAGAAAAACAAAGCAGGTTTCATGAATATTTAATTAACAGAGAGTTTTTATGGAAAGAATTTATCTTGATAATAACGCGACAACGATTGTTGATCCCCTGGTAAAGGGTGCTATGGAGCCTTTTTTTACTCAGATGTACGGCAACCCCAATTCCCTGCATAGTTTCGGCACCGAGGTCCATCCCTATATGAGGATCGCCATGGACAGACTCTACTCCGGTATTAATGCAAGTGATGAAGACGATATAATCATAAATAGCTGTGCCACGGAAGGAAATAACACTGTGTTGAAGGGTATTTATTTTGATGTAATCCGCAATGGGAAAAAGAATCAGATTATAACCACACAGGTTGAACATCCATGTGTAGCCAATTCATGCAAGTTTCTTGAAACTCTCGGCATTAAGGTTGTTTATCTTCCTGTAAACAATGATGGAATTGTAGATGTTGAGATTTTAAAAAAGCATATTAACCCTGACAAAACCGCGCTTGTTTCAATTATGTGGGCAAACAATGAGACCGGTCTTATTTTTCCTATAAAAGAGCTTGCTGCTCTCTGTAGGGAAAATGGTGTTCTTTTTCACACAGACGCTGTTCAGGCAATTGGAAAATTGAAAGTTGATGTAAAAGAAACACAGGTGGATTTCTTAACATTCAGCGCCCATAAGTTCCATGGCTCTAAAGGAGTCGGAGGACTTTTCATCCGAAAGGGGTTGAAGCTTACTCCCCTTCTGCATGGAGGGGAACAGATGAGCGGGAAACGCGCAGGGACAATAAATGTTGCAGGGCTTATTGGCATGGGCCTCGCGATGGAACTTGCAAACCAGAACCTTGAATATGAATTAAAGGAAGTGCGGCGATTAAGGGATAAACTCGAGGATGCTATTTTATCAATAAATGATACAGAGGTTATCGGCAGAAGGGAAATCCGGACGCCTAATACAATACTGGTAAGCATCCGCGGCGTAGAGGGCGAGGCTATGATATGGGACTTAAATCAGAATGTCGTTGCCGCCTCAACGGGAAGCGCATGCGCTTCCGAGTCGCTTGAGGCTAATCCGACATTCCTGGCCATAGGGATTGATAAGGAGCTTTCACACACTGGAATCCGCTTAAGCCTTTCGCGTTTTACCACCGAGGAAGAGATCGATACAACGATAGATGTTATAAAGAAATCGGTTGAAAGACTTCGAAGTATTTCATCGACATATAAACAATAATTGCGATTTTAAGGCAGGAAAAGATATGGCAAAGAACGATTTAATAGGCGGCGCGCTCTGGGAGCAATATTCAGATAAAGTGAGCGAAAGGATGAATAATCCTGTTAACCGCGGAGAAATTACCGAAGAAGAAGCGAAATCGATGGGAGCAAAGCTTGTTGTCGCGGATTGGGGCGCCGAGGCTTGCGGCGACGCGGTAAGGCTTTACTGGGCTGTCGACCCGGCTACAAATAAAATTCTCAGGGCTAAATTTAAGTCTTTCGGCTGCGGCACTGCTATAGCTTCAAGCGATACTATGGCAGATATGTGCATCGGAAAAACTGTAGATGAGGCTGTGAAGATAACCAATATAGATGTTGAGAGGGCTATGCGCGACACCGATGATGAACCGTCGATACCGCCGCAGAAGATGCACTGCAGCGTTATGGCTTACGATGTTATAAAGAAAGCGGCTTCAATATATAAGGGTGTCGATATGTCGCACTTTGAGAATGAAGAGATTGTATGCGAATGCGCGAGGGTATCACTTGGTACGATAAAAGATGTTATAAGAATTAACAACCTCATGACCGTTGAAGATATAACAAGATACACAAAAGCAGGGGCTTTCTGCAAGTCCTGTATTCGCCCTGGCGGGCATGAAGAGAGAAAATATTATCTGATAGATATATTAAAAGAGGTAAGAGCAGATATGGAAAAAGATTTGGTTCAAAAGAACGTTACGGCAAAAGATTTCAAGTCTATGAGCCTGGTTCAGAAGCTCAAGGCTGTTGAGAAGATTCTTGATGATGAAATACGCCCGATGCTGGCAAATGACGGCGGAAGCCTTGAAATAGTCGATATTAAGGATGCTGAAGGGTTGTCTAATGTGTATATCAACTATATTGGGGCTTGCAGGGGATGCCCTTCCGCTAAAACAGGCACCCTTTATGCAATTCAAAACTACCTTAATGAAAAGGTGGATGAAAGCATCCGTGTCCTGCCTGTGGACTGATAGACTTACCGTCTGATGTTAAAGAACATTTGTTATGCTCATTTTAATGTATTGGCTTTTGCACTGCACGCAGTCTTGATGAGGTTTTGTTGAGCCGCCCATCTTACACCTTGAAGTCTAAATGAGTGTCAATGAGCATTTAAATGTTTGCTTTTTATAATGCGGAGTTCTTTATTAATATAATTTAGATTGCGACTATGATGTTAATTGTCCAGTTCAAAATAAATATTGGCAAGAGCGGCGAGGGATGCTGTTTCTGTCTTAAGTATTCTTTTGCCGAGACTGGCTGAAACAAAGCCGAAGTTTTTTAATTCCTCGACTTCTTCTATTGAAAGCCCGCCTTCCGGCCCGATAATCAATTCTATTTCTTTAGTATCCGTGTGATTCTGAAGAAGCTTTTTCAGGGACAGTTCTTCCTCAAGTTCCCAGAGTATTATTTTAAAAGAAAAGGGCTTTAAGTTTTTCTGAATATCTTTAAAAGATATTGTGCTATGGATGGAGAGAGGCAGGTTTCTCCCGACCTGCTTCATGGTCTCAATGGAAATCCCTCTCCCACCGGGCAATCTTTTTCAGTCCTCTTTCTTCGTTATATTTAGGTATGGTTCTTTCTGTGATTACAGGGACAATCTCATTCACACCAAATTCACAGGCTTTTTCTATAATCCAGTCTAATTTTCCTCCCTTTGGAATAGCCTGATAAAGTTTAATGAAGATTTTTCTCTCCTCGTAAGGGGTTAATTCCACGATTTCAAGATTAATCTGATATTGCTGGATTTGAGTGATTTTTGCCGTTATATGGTTTCCCATCCCATCGGTCGCGAGTATGATATCACCCGCCTGCTTCCGGAGAACGTCGGAAATATGATGCACGTCGCTTCCCGTGATTACCGCGAACTTTTCGTTAACATTATTAGATGGTATAAAAAATCTCCTCATAGGATACTCCTTATTACTTTCGTCTTTCTATAAGTTTATCATATATTATATCGGGCGTCAGGTTGTAATAACCTAAGACCATCCATAAATGGAAAATTAAATCCGCCATTTCCCAGCCTATTTCCTCGGCATTACCGTTCTTCGCCGCTATAATAACCTCTCCCGCTTCTTCGCCGATCTTTTTTAATATCCTGTCTATTCCCTCTCTCATTTTTTTTGCCACATAAGAATCTTCAGGATTATTTCTCTTCCTTTCCATTATTACATCATATATTTCCTGAAGGATTGATGCTTTATTCCTGTTTTGCTTTTCATTGCCTTTAATAGAGTTATTTACAAATGAGTAATTATCCAGACTGATCTTATTATCAGGAATAATTTTAATGAGAAGAGAGCTTCCATCTCTTTCTTTTGCGATATTTACAATTTCCTGTTTAGTATAATTTTCTAAACCATGTTCTTCTTTTTTATAATCGGTATAAAAATAAGCCATACCTGATTCTATAGTTTTCTCAACAGTTTTCATGTCCATATATGATAAAAAAAGGACTTTTTCAGTCAATTCATCCTGGATAACAACAGGTACTAGGCCTTTTTCATCAAATTTAATACTTTTTATATCAATATTAAATTTATTCATAAACATATGCTCCCGCCGCTAATTTTTAAAATAATTTGCAAAAAATCTTTAATAACATCAAGCTTTATCCGATAATCCTATTGATTTATGCAGAATTAGATTCCCCTCCCAATTCTGCAACCCACTTTGTGGGTGAAGCGAGGATATTGCATCCTCGCTTTTTTTATTCAGCAGACAATACAACAAGGCTCCTCGATTTAACACAGATGCTTTTCGAAGTTATTTTTTGTTCTTTCCCCTCCTGATAAAAACCCGGATTCTTAGATGTATCCACTAATAATTTCCAAAATTTTATATTTTCAACAGATGGAATCGTGAATTCGAGAATCTTCCCAGTAAGTGTTAATTACTGTGAATATAAAACAGTCGTCGAAATCGGAGCCTGTTTTAATCCCCGACCCGTCCAAAAGGAATGCTGAAGTATGAGAATTATAATTCCAGTCGGGCTTTCCGGGTTCGCTGCCATGCCAGGAAATTTCCGGAGATTGACTATGTAAATTATCTTTCTCATTAAAAAATATTTTCCTCCTGAGAGAGGGATGCTTTTTTCTGAAATTTATAAAAAAACGGCAGAATTCAAAAAAATCCTTATTTTCTTTACGAAGTTTCCAGTCAAGCCAGTTTAATGAGTTATCCTGGCAATAAGTATTGTTGTTGCCCTTTTTTGAGAATTTGAACTCGTCGCCGCTAAGTATCATAGGAGTTCCCTGACTGAGCATTAAAACTGCAAACAGGTTTCTCATCTGCCTGTTTCTTAATTCAAGAATAGCGCTGTCTTTTACAGGACCTTCGCTGCCGCAATTCCAGCTGAAATTATAATTGAGGCCGTCTCTATTGTTTTCCCCATTTTCCCCATTATGTTTTTCATTATAACTTACAAGATCGTTTAAAGTAAAACCGTCATGAGCAGTAATAAAATTTATTCCATGGTAAGGGCTGCGTTTTCCGCTGCAGAATAAATCAGGGCTGCCCATAATGCGGTTTGCGATGGCTTTCGCTTTGTTATCATCACCTTTAATAAAAGACCGGACATCATCCCTGAAATGAGCATTCCATTCGGCCCATCCCGGTGGAAAACCTCCAACCTTAAAGAGCCCGGCCGCATCCCAGCCCTCCGCGATAATTTTCGTATTTGAAAGAATCGGGTCGAGGGCAATTTCAGCAAGAACAGAATAACTTGGTACCCAATTGCCGGCCTCATCCCTGCCGAGTATTGCGGCAAGGTCGAAACGGAAGCCGTCCACATGCATATCTATCACCCAGTATCTCAGGCTATCCATAATCAAATGCTTGACAACAGGATGATTGCAGTTTAATGTGTTGCCGCAGCCCGAATAATTTTTATATTTACTTCCATTTTCAAGCATATAATATATTGAATTGTCAAGTCCACGGAAACTTAATGTTGGGCCGTATTCATTCCCTTCACCGGTATGGTTATAGACGACATCTATTATTATCTCAATACCGGAGCTATGAAGAGCCTTAACCATTTCCTTAAATTCGCTTACCGCTTGAAAACCATTGTGATTTACTGTATACCAGGAATCAGGTGCAAAAAAAGCAAGAGGGGAATATCCCCAGAAATTTTTGAGCTTTTCCCTGGTTAATGGGTTTCTCCTGATATTTTCAAGTTCATTGAATTCCTGTACCGGAAGAAACTCAACTGTAGTTATCCCGAGTTCTTTCAAATAAGGTATTTTTTCAATGACACCCAGGTATGTTCCGGGGTTTTTCACTCCGGAATTTTTATCAAAAGTAAAAGCCCTGATATGCATTTCATAGATAATGGTCTCATACATTGGAATATTTAGCGGCTTATCGCCATCCCAATCAAAACCTGAACCATCAACAACAATACTTTTTACCACGGTATCAAAATTCTTTTTCCCGCTGAAAGAAAGATCCCTTCGGGAGAAGAAGGATCATACCCATATGCGGCGGCAGTGTTCCAGTGATAGCTCCCGCTTACCGCTTTTGTATATGGATCGAGAAGGAGTTTGTTTTTATTGAATCTATGTCCCTCTTTTTCAGGAGTATATGGGCCGTCAACTGTATAACCGTAATACTGCCCGTTTTTTATACCGTAGACAAAGATATGCCAGATATCTCCTGTTTTATTGATTTTCCTATCAAATTCAATTGTATGAGAGGGCTTTGAATCTTTATAATCATTAAAAAGTAAAAGATTAACTGAAACTGCGTTTCTTGAAAAAATTGCAAAATTACAACCTTCGGAAGAAAGTGTCGCTCCCAGTAAATACGGACTTCCCGGATTTGTATTTAAACCGTCTTTCAAAATTATACGGCTCATTTAGATTCCTTCAAAAAACTAAATTATTTTATATATTATAATAAGAGTATAAAATAAAGTCTAACAAGCGTGCCCCTTTGTTAGAGTCGGGATAAGCTGCTTGATCCAGGTATTAGTTGAAATAATAGAGGAAAAAATATCATAACTAACCGATTACTATTTCGTTTGACAAAACTTCTTAACTGATAGATAATACTATAAGATTCAGTATAGATGAGGAGGTGCTTTGTGCTGATGAATGGTTCCCGTATTTTAATTGAGAGTTTAAAAAGGGAAGGGGTTGATACAATCTTCGGATATCCCGGCGGGCAGGTAATTCCTTTATTTGATGAACTCTATGATGAAAAGGAGTTAAATATCATCCATGTCAGGCATGAGCAGGGAGCTGCGCATGTCCGCCGACGGTTATTCCAGGGCGACGGGCAGGGTCGGAGTCTGCCTTGCGACAAGCGGGCCCGGAGCAACCAACCTTGTTACAGGAATTGCGACTGCTTACATGGATTCTATTCCAATGGTGGCAATTACAGGGCAGGTTCCGACTTCCATGATAGGCAGCGACGCCTTTCAGGAGGCGGACATCACCGGAATTACCCGTCCTATTACCAAGCATAATTATCTGATTAAAGAAACAAAAGACATTGCAAGGATTGTAAGGGAGGCTTTTTACATAGCGAGCACTGGAAGGCCGGGCCCTGTATTAATTGATTTACCGAAGGATGTACAGGTCGGAAAGGCGGAATTTATTTTCCCTGAAAGTGTTGAAATGCGAAGTTATAAACCGAAAGTGAAGGTGCATCAGGGTCAGATCAAAAAGGCGCTTAAATTAATTGAAGAATCCAAGAAGCCTGTTATTTATTTCGGAGGCGGTGTAATATTAAGCAATGCCTCAGAAGAACTAACAGACCTGATTAATATAACGGGTATCCCATGCACATCAACTTTGATGGGTCTTGGTGCATATCCGGCTGATCTGAATAATCCGATTTACCTGGGCATGCTTGGTATGCATGGAACTGTTTTTGCTAATTATGCGATCCATCATTCGGATTTGATAATAGCAATCGGGGCAAGGTTTGATGATAGAGTGACGGGTAAAATAGATGAATTTGCCCATAATGCAAGAATAATTCACATTGATATCGACCCGACTTCCATTAGCAAGACTGTTGTTGTTGATGTGCCTATTGTTGGGGATGTTAAGGATGTTTTAAAAGAAATTTTGAAAGAAGCAAAACATGTATCGATCGATCCCTGGCTTGATCAGATCAAAGAATGGAAAAAATTATACCCGCTTTCTTATCAAAAAAGCGATACTGAAATAAAACCTCAGTTTGTGATTGAAAAAATATGCGAATTGACAAAGGGTGAAGCTATTATTACCACAGAAGTCGGACAGCATCAGATGTGGGTAGCCCAATATTATAGTTTTAAAGGTCCGCGAAAGTTTCTGACATCGGGAGGGCTTGGTACAATGGGCTATGGTCTTCCTGCTGCAATCGGTGCGAAAGTTGCAAAAAAGAATGAGCTTGTCTTTGATATAGCCGGCGACGGATCAATTCAGATGAATATTCAGGAGTTTGCCACGGCTATCAGCAATGATATTAATATTAAAGTAGTTATTATGGACAATGCTTATCTTGGAATGGTGAGACAGTGGCAGGAATTGTTGTTTAATAAGCGGTATTCAGCTGTTCTTCTTGAAAAACACATCAGAAATAAGTCAAATGGGAAGTATTATCCCGATTTTGTAAAAATTGCCGAGGCTTATGGATGCTGGGGCAGAAAAATTGATAAGCCTTCTGATGTGGAAAAATCTTTAAAAGAGATGATTGAGTATGACGGCCCGGCAATCCTTGATGTAATAATTAGCAAAGAGGAAAATGTTTTTCCGATGGTGCCGCCCGGAGCAAACCTCACACAGATGATTGGTGGATTGGCCTGAAAAAATCTAATAGGAGTAAATATTATGAAATATACATTATCGGTACTTGTTGAAAACCATTTCGGTGTTCTGGCCAGGGTTGCAGGACTGTTTTCGGCAAGAGGTTTTAATATTTCAAGCCTTGCCGTTGCAGAAACCGAAGACCCGACGGTGTCTATCATGACAATTGTAGTTGATGGAGATGACAGGATTGTCGATCAGGTAAAGAAACAGCTTAATAAACTGATAGATGTTATAAAAGTGAAGGATTTAACCGAGCAGGAGCATATCTCGCGGGAACTTGCCCTTATTAAAGTTACAGCTGACGCAGTAAAAAGAAGGGAAATTATTGAGATTGCGGATGTTTTTAAAGGCAGAATAGTCGATATCTCTCATGAGGCAATAGCAATTGAAATAACGGGAGATACAAACAAAATTGATGCTGTTGTCGGTATGCTTAAGTCATACGGAGTAAAAGAAATGGCAAGAACCGGCAAGGTCGCGCTTCTAAGAGGCTGAAATGAAGATTTTTAATATATCGGATGTAAAAACAGAACTTTTAAAGCTGAAAAAAATCGCAGTCATAGGTTTCGGCGCACAGGGGCAGGCACAGGCGATGAATCTCAGGGATTCTGGAATGAATGTAGCCGTCGGATTACGAAAAGACAGCCCGTCATACCTAAAAGTAGAAGAAGCCGGATTGAAGGCTCAGCAAATAGAAGAAGCTACTGAATGGGCTGATATTGTTATGATGCTCATTCCAGACGAGATTCAGGGTGAAGTTTATCGAAATTCAATTGAAAAATTCCTGAATCCCGGTAAAATGCTTATGTTTTCCCATGGATTTAATATCCATTTCGGACAGATAATTCCCAAACCCGGTATTGATATAGCGATGGTTGCCCCGAAGGGTGTCGGGCCTATGGTTCGCAGGGAATTCGAAAGGGGCGCCGGTGTTCCATGCCTCGTGGCTGTACACCAGGACGCTACGGGAAACGCTCTTCCAATTGCCCTGGCCTACGCCGGCGCTATCGGAGGCTCTAGAGCGGCGATACTTGAAACCACTTTTAAGGATGAGACCGAAACCGATCTTTTCGGTGAGCAGGCAGTACTCTGCGGCGGAGCGTCAAATTTGATGAAGGCTGGCTTTGAAACACTTGTTGAAGCCGGATATCCCCCCGAAATGGCATATTTTGAGTGCATCCACGAACTGAAGCTTATTGTAGACCTTATTTACGAAAGAGGTTTTTCAGGGATGAGGCAGGCTATTTCCAACACTGCAGAATACGGAGATTACGCCTCTGGCTCTTATGTGATCGATGATAGTGTGAAATCAAGGATGAAAGATGTTTTGAAGCGGATTCAAACAGGGGAATTTGCTAAAAACTGGATGCTTGAAAACCAGGTAAATAAACCCTCTTTTAATGCCCAAAGGAAAATCTGGGCTGAGCTTGAGCTTGAAAAAACAGGTGAAAGGCTGCGGGCACTTATGCCATGGCTCAAAAAGTAACAATCGGCTTGAAGCAGGGATTATAAAACTTATTGATTGTGAAAAGCATTTTCCTGAGACTGGCGAAGTGTTTTATTGGGGTTAAGCAGAATGCTTATTAAAGAAGATTGGAGGCTAATTCAGCAAGGTACGAACGCTCGCCTTTTTCCAGGGTAATATGCGCGTAAATATCCTGGCCTTTCATTTTATCGATCAGATAAGTCAGTCCGTTGCTTCTCGAATCAAGATATGGCGTGTCGATCTGATAAGGATCGCCTGTGAATACTATTTTTGTACCCTCTCCTGCCCTTGTAATGATTGTTTTTACCTCATGGGGAGTCAGATTTTGAGCTTCGTCAACAATGAAATAGACCTTTGAGAGGCTCCTTCCCCTTATGAAGGCGAGAGCCATAATTAATAGCTTTTCAGAGCCAAGCATTTCTGTTATTTTTTTTGATTCAAGAGAGCTCTCGTCATACTGATGCTTGATTACGGAAAGATTGTCATAAAGCGGCTGCATATAAGGGTCTATTTTACTGTTTATATCGCCGGGAAGATACCCAATGTCTTTATTTGACAGCGGAACAATCGGCCTTGCAAGCAGAATCTGAGCATAATCCTTGGCTTTTTCAAGCGCCGCAGCAAGAGCCATTAATGTTTTACCAGTGCCAGCTTTTCCCGATAAAGTAACAAGGCTGATATTGTGATTTGTTAATGCATCAAGAGAAAAAACCTGTTCGGCGTTGCGCGGAATGATACCGAAGGCCTTCTTTTTTTCAACCAGCTTTAATATATTTTTGTCTTTTTGATAGCAGGTCAGGATGCTTTTGTTGCCGTTTCTGAGGATAAAATATTCATTCGGAAAGGGATGAATTTCAAGGTTTGTTTCTTCCAGTTCGATATAACCCTTCTTATAAATTATATCAATTTTGCTGCTATCCACGTTTTCAATTAAATTTTTTCCGGTATATAATTCATCGATGTTTTTAATCTTTCCAGTTTCATAATCCTCGGCAAAGATTCCGACACTTTTTGCTTTCATCCTCAGGTTAATGTCTTTTGAAACAAGAAAAACCCTATCCCTGCCGAACTCATTTGCCAGTTTATACGCCACTGAAAGGATACGGTGGTCCGGTTTATCTTCCCAGAATATTTCCTTTAAATAAGGATCGACCTGGGTATTGGTCATTACAATAATGACTCCACCGTCCTCAAGAGTAATTCCTTCATTCAAGAGCCTGTTTCCCATCAAGCAGTCCAATTCCCTTGAAAATTCCCTTGCATTAAAGTTGATAATCTCATTCCCTCTCTTGAAATTATCAACCTCTTCCAGCAGTGTAATGGGAATAATAACATTATGTTCCTGAAAAGAATAAATGGCGCGGTAATCGTAAAGAACAACATTCGTATCCAATACAAATATCTTGTTTTTATTAATATTTAAAATAATAGACCTCAATTTTTTAATATTCAATAAGATTATAAGAAAAATAGAAGACAAAGGCAAATTTTTTTTATTAAATTAAATTTTAGAAAGTAAAATAAGGTTTATGATTTTCCTTATTTAGTTATAATTTTCCGGTTTCTTCAATAAACTCTGAAATTTTATCTTTTATCTGGTTTCTGATTATTCTTGTTTTTTCTAGTTTTTCTTCATGAGTTCCCTGGAAGGAAGACGGATCGTCAAAGCTCCAGTGAAGATTTTTAAGTGTTCCTGGAAAGATGGGGCATCTTTCCGCTGTCTTATTGTCGCAAACCGTTATTACATAATTGTAAATTTTACCCTGTTTATAAAATTCAAAAACACTTTTAGTTTTATTTCCTGATATATCAATTCCTGCTTCCTTCATAACTTCAACAGCTATCGGATTCAAAGTCCCGGCTTCGATACCCGCGCTCTCAACAAGAAAACCCTTTCCCATATGATTTAAAAAGGCTTCAGCCATCTGGCTTCTTGCAGAGTTGTGCGCGCAAACAAATAAAACTTTTACTTCACCCATAAGTTTCTCCTGTATATTATAATATAACTTTATTGTTAATATTTAGTTTAGATATCATTAATTTTAGCGGTTAAAGTGATTTATGAGCAATACAGTTTCTTTTCATCATAATATTATATTCGTCTATGGTCATTTTACCTTCATCAATCATACTATGATAATAAACATTCAGGAAGCCAGACACGCTGATCACGAACATTAAATGTAAATTAGAACAACCCTCGCTTTCTGAAAAAAAATGTGAGACCTTAGAAGAAAGGTTTTTTATTTCTGTACCAATTAACATTTCCGCTTTCCGGCATATTTTATTATATTGTTCAAAAGGTTTAAATATCAACCAGCCCAATGTTTCATGTCATCTAAACAAGTTCAAAAATGTCGATTTGATCGATTCCATTAAGCAGGCGCAGTTTGTTTGTTATAAGGTAAATGACGATATTATTATAAAATTTCCATTCCTTAAGACTTTTTTAACGCAGCTTCCACAAATTGACCGTTACAAGAATGATATAATACAATCCGCCGATGTTAAATGTGTTTTAGAAAAATGAAACGCTATCAATTATTTCAATTAAAAAAATGCATTTCTAATTATTGACATTTTCCTTTTTATATATTACAATATGATTATATTGTAATATATTCATACATAGGAGGGTTTGATATGAATTATTTCAATCAATCTATCGGTTTTATCGGTGGTGGAAGGGTAACAAAAATTTTTCTTGAGGCTTTCCACAAAAAAGGGATTAAATTCCCTGAAATATCGGTCAGTGATAATGATCCGGAAGTATTGAAGAAAATTAAAGACAAGTACCCTGAAGCAGAGACTTATCCAGGTAATAATAAAATACCTGCCTCAAAAGATATTGTCTTTATAGCGCTTCACCCGCCTGTGATCGGTCAGGCGCTTTCGGAAATAGGAAACGCACTTAAACGGGATTCAATAGTTGTTTCTCTATCACCGAAACATACAATAAAAGACCTTTCAGGTTTTCTTGGAAGCTTCAGCCGTATTATGCGTATTATTCCCAATGGGCCTAGTTATATTAATGCCGGATTCAATCCTGTGGCTTTTTCAACTGATTTGAACGATAAAGATAGAAATCTGATAACAGAAATAGTAACTGTTTTGGGAGACTGCCCTGAGGTTCCTGAAGAAAAGCTTGAGGCATACGCGGTTCTTACGGCAATGGGGCCGACTTATTTCTGGTTTCAGTGGGAAGAGATCCGCAGGATCACAAAAGAGTTCGGATTAACCCATGAAGATTTTAATTCCGCTTTTAAAAAAATGATATGCGGTGCTTTAAAGACTTACCTTGAATCCGGTCTCTCGTTTGAAGAGGTTGTTGATCTCATTCCCGGTAAGCCCATCAAAGAGGATGAGGAAACGATAAAAAATATTTATCAAACCAGGCTCAACGGTATTTACCAGAAAATAAAACCATGATAAAAGGGAGTTTAAAATGGCATCAGTTTCAAAAAAAACTCAGTTTTACAGACAAGTTTCTAACTCTATGGATTTTCATAGCGATGGCCGCAGGTATTATGATTGGCTATTTTTATCCGCCTTTCACCGCATGGGTAGGTAAATTTCAGGTTGGGACAACATCCATTCCAATAGCAATAGGTCTAATTTTGATGATGTATCCACCGCTTGCAAAAGTAAAATATGAAGAAATGGGTAAAACATTCCGGAATAAGAAACTTATGTTTCTTTCTTTAATTCAAAACTGGCTTGTCGGCCCATTATTTATGTTTATCCTTGCAATACTTTTATTAAGAGACAATCCGGGCTATATGATCGGTGTTATACTGGTCGGTCTGGCACGGTGTATCGCCATGGTAATCGTATGGAATGACCTCGCTGAAGGCGACAGGGAGCTTGGCGTAGGTATAGTCGCTTTTAATGCGATATTCCAGGTTTTGTTTTATGCTCTTTACATTTATCTTTTTATTACGGTGTTTTTAAATGCTTTAGGGATTGAGAAAGGATTAAATATACAAATTTCAGTACTGGAATCGGGCAAAGACAGTAATGATATACCTTGGAATTCCTTTCTTTGCGGGATTATTTACCCGCTTTATTCTTCTCAAAACCAAAGGAAAAGAATGGTTTGAGGAGGTATTTTCACCGTTTATCAGCCCTTTAACATTAATTGCATTATTATTCACAATAATTGTGATGTTTTCACTTAAGGGGAAGTTTATCATTGAAGTGCCGTTTGATGTAGTCAGGATTGCAATACCATACATAATTTACTTTTTCATTATGTGGTTTGTTACATTTTTTCATCGCCAAGAAACTGGGCGCGAACTACGAACAAAGTGTAGCTGTTTCATTTTCAGCCGCGTCGAACGATTTTGAGCTGGCAATAGCAGTAGCAATAGCTATCTTTGGGATAAATTCCAATCAGGCATTTGCTACGGTAATCGGTCCTCTGATTGAAGTGCCTGTTATGATTATACTGGTAAATGTTGCGTCCAGATTAAAGAAGAAATTCATTTAAAGAGGTGCTTATGAAAGTACAGATTTTAGGGTCCGGCTGTTCCAACTGTAAGCGGCTGGAATCCAATGCTGTTGAAGCGGTTAAGATTTTGGGGATTCCCGCGGACATTGAGAAAGTAACCAATATTGAGAAAATCATGGAAATGGGCGTCATGATGACGCCGGCGCTGGCTGTTGACGGTGTAGTGAAAAGCGCCGGAAGGGTTCTCAATAAAGATCAAATAATGCAAATTTTAAGCGGAGGAAAATGATATGGCTGAATGCTGTAGTTGCGGAAGCGGTGGTATCAAATTGATTTATGCATGCTCAGGCGCGGCTAATACGGGATATTTAGCTGACGCGGTTGCAAGAAAACTTATGAAAGATGGAGTCGGTAAAATGACATGCCTCGCGGCAATGGGGGCTGAACTTTCCGGGTTCATAGAATCAGCAAAATGCGCTGAAAAAAATATTGTCATAGACGGCTGTCCGGTTTCCTGCGGGAAGAAGATTTTTGAAAAACTGGATTTACCGTTTGAACATTTTATCACAACAGAAATGGGAGTGGAAAAAGGCAAAACAGAAATCGCTCCGGAAATTATTGAAAAGACTGCAATGAGCGTGGTTCAGAGGATATAAATTTGTGGGAATCATTTGTAGATTGGCTGGTTATAGAATAATCTGGCTGTAGCCTGAGCCGCATAAAATGATTGAAAGGTGCGATTGGTGCTGACCAGAAGATGTTAATATTGAAATTGTTTATGAAAGGCTTGCCGGAATTGCAAATTCAGCTACCCGTCAAATATTTGTATCTTGCATCGATTATGAAAATTGAGTTTAATTTGGAGGTTATTTTGTGTTTTCAGGGATAGATTGGGTTCTAAATAAGCTTGCAGTAGTTTTCAGTAGTTGGTTGACTATATTATTCAGGTTTATAATGGAATTATTTCGGATTAAAACTGAGTATCCTACAATCCGATCATTACCGCGGTGCAGTGAATTTCTTTTTCTATGACACGATGAAAATATTTCTGATGTTGACGGTTATCATCTTTATCGTATCGATAATAAGAAGTTATTTTCCGCCCGAACGTACAAAGAAACTTCTTGGTGAAGGAAAAGCAAAAGGATTTCTTGGCAATACCCTTGCCGCACTTTTGGGGATTGTAACTCCATTTTGCTCATGTTCAGCAGTCCCGGTTTTTATCGGATTTCTCGAAGCGGGCATACCTCTTGGAATAACTTTCTCTTTTTTAATTTCTTCACCGATGGTGAACGAAGTTGCCCTTGTCATGTCTCTGGGGACTTTTCGGCTGGAAGATAGCTCTTCTTTATATCGCGACAGGTGTTATTGTGGCAATAATCGGGGGTATAACTATCGGAGCTTTGAAGATGGAACGTTATGTAGAAGAATATGTATATAAAATCAAATTGAATGATACTGAAATGGAAAAGCTATATTGGAAGGAAAGATTACTTGGAGCGAAAGATTATGTTTTGGAAATTTTACAAAAAATATGGCCTTTTGTTGTTATCGGTATAGCTATCGGAGGAGTAATGCATGGCTGGGCTCCTACTGGATGGCTTTCACAATATGTCGGTAAAAACAATCCTTTCGCTGTCTTAGTGGCTGTCATTGTCGGTATTCCTCTGTATTCCAACGCGGCAGGCACCATACCGATTGTAAATGAACTGGTAAGACTTGGAATACCTATGGGAACAGCTCTTGCTTTTATGATGTCCATAACGGCCATAAGCTTCCCGGAAATGATTATTTTAAGAAAAGTTTTAAAGCCCAGGCTTTTAGTTGTATTTACAGGCATAATGGCAATTACGATAGTTTTAATCGGCTATTTGTTTAACTGGATGATAAGATAAGCAAATTAATAATATCTTAACAAAGACATGGTATTCTCAATAATAAAAGTTTGGAGGTAGCATATATGGATAAAATAAAAGTTCTTTTCGTCTGTGTCCATAATTCCGCACGGAGCCAGATGGCGGAAGCATTTTTGAACAAGCTCGGCGGTGATAAATTTATTGCAGAGAGCGCCGGGCTGGAACCGGGTGTTCTTAACCCGGTTGTTGTTGAAGCAATGAAAGAAGAAGGATTTGATATCTCCGGAAATAAGACAAAAAGTGTTTTTGATTTCTTCAAGCAAGGTAAAACCTACAATTATGTCATCACAGTTTGTGACAAGGCCAATGGGCAACGTTGCCCGGTTTTCCCGGGAAAGTACACCAGGATTGACTGGAGTTTTGATGATCCGTCTACTTTTACCGGCACAGATGAGGAAATACTTGATCAAACAATAATTGTCAGGGCCAAGATCAAAGAAAGAATTGAACAATTTATAAATGAAGCCAAATGAATTTAACAAGCGTGCCGCTTGACCGGGTTTAATTCCTCGAAGCTTGCTTCGCTCTTAGGGAATAATCCAATCTTTTGATACCTAGCAGCTTGCTGGGTAATTCATTAAAACCTAAAAATACAATTCACTTTTAAAAGCGGCGGGTGTATCATGAGTATTAATACGATTACAATAATATCAATGTAGTTCTCAATTTGAATTCGCTGATATTCAATGTCTTGAGAAAACATAAAATCTACCGGGATGATTTAAACAAACTAAAAGCAACCGGAAAAGATCTATGTAAATAATCTGATTCCGTTTCGCACGAAAAAATTATCGGAGGAAATATTTTATGAGAATTATAATCATAGGCGGCAGCGATGCCGGAATAAGCGCGGCTCTCAGAATTCGTGAGCTTGATAAGAGTATAGAGCCTTTGATAATTACATCGGATAATTACCCGAATTTTAGTATTTGCGGCATTCCGTTTTATATAGGGGATGAAATAAAAGACTGGAAAAGCCTTGCTCACCGAACTAAGGCTGAGATCGAGGAACAGGGAATTAAACTTCTTCTTAATACTGTTGTTACAAAGATAAATCCCGGGCTAAAATCTATTCAAGTTAAATCAGAATCAGGTGAAATAAGCGATATTAAATATGACCGTTTGGTTATCGGAACGGGAGCGGTATCCGCGATCCCCCCTATTTCCGGATGGGATCTCCCCGGAGTATTCTTTATACGCTGGATTGAGGAATCTGTTAGATTCAAAGAGTATCTGGAAACTAAACATCCCGCAAAGGCGGTTATTATTGGGTCTGGCTATATTGGTATGGAATTGGCTGAAGCGCTTATAAACCGCGGAATCGCTGTCACTATTATAGAATTTCTGAATACAATTCTTCCCACTTTTGACAGGGAACTCGGATTGGTAATACGGCAGAAACTCGAAGAAAAAGGCGCTAAAATTTTCACCGGCGTTTCTGTTGAAAAGATTATGAAAGAAGATAACAGTCTCGTTATCGAAGGTACAAATGGTTTCATACAAGCGGCGGATATAGTCGTTATTGCAACCGGTGCGGTTCCCAAGACCGAACTGGCAAGAGATGCTGGAATAACAGTAAATAAAAAGAACGCCATATTAGTTAACAAAAGAATGGAAACTAATATACCTGATATCTTTGCTGCAGGGGATTGTGTGGAAACATGGCACAGGATTCTCCAGAGATTCGTGTATTTACCCCTGGGAACAATTTCACACAAGCAGGGGAGAATTGCAGGTGAAAATGCAATTGGTGGAAATGTGGAATTTCAAGGTACTCTGGGGACACAATCTCTGAAACTTTTTGATTTAGTCACCGCAAGGACTGGTCTCAACCATAAAGAGGCTGAAGAAAGTGATTTTAATCCCCTAACGACCGAATTTACTACCTGGGATCACAAGGTGTATTATCCCGGAGCGACAAAAATAATTATTCGAATGACAGGCGATAGAAAAAAAGGAAGGCTCTTAGGAGTTCAAATGGTTGGAAGCAGGTCTGCAGAGGTTTCAAAAAGACTGGACATTGCAGCCGCTGCAATCTACCATTCTATGACAATAAGAGAGCTTAACGATTTGGATCTAAGCTATACTCCGCCTCTAAGCTCACCATGGGACCCGATTCAGATGGCTGCCCAGGACTGGATGAAAAAATCATAATTTTAATTCAAAAATAATCTGCTTTTCCCCTTGACAACATAACTTTTTGGTGGTATAATATAAGCAATGGTTTATATATATACTAATTTATATAAAAGGGTGTTTATATGGATGAAGCGTTAAAACTACAGATTTACTTTCAAATTCTTGGAGATTCCAATCGCCTCAGGATTATAAAATATATTGGCGACAAGGAGTGTTCCGTTTCCGAAATAGTTAATAACACAAAACTTTCTCAACCGCTTGTATCACATCATCTGCGTGTTTTAAGAGAAAATCAGGTGCTTGAGACAAAAAGAACAGGGGCGTTTATCTTTTATAAGCTCAAAGATGACAGGCTTCTCAGCGCCCTTGGAATATTCCTGGAAATAGTCAGTTGTTTAAATGAGGAGAAATTGACAACACCGATGTTCTCCATACCGGCTTGGTGGAATATGTGTAAATAAGACAGTTGAATATCATAATAAGGAGGAATTTTATGGGATTCAGAGAAAAAATGATGGAAGGAATGATGGGAAAAATGTCTTCGGACGAAAAAAAGGATATGATGGAAAAGATGATGGAAAGCTTCTTCTCAAATATGACCAAAGAGGAAAAGCAGGATATGATGAAAGAAATGATGCCGAAAATGATGGGTGGAATGTCTATGGGTGATATGATGGGCTCAATGATGGGTGAAGGCGGCGGACCGATGGATATGTGTAAAAATATGATGGGGGCTTTTCAGGAAACCTCGGCTTCAGCAAAATTTGCAACACAGGAGGTTAGAAATCTTTTCGAGGAATGGTCTGAGCAGATTGAGGAAGAGATTTATGAATTTATAAAAACAGCAGGAGAAGTAAACCCTGAAAAAATATCCGAGCATTTTAAACTCTCAAAAGACAGTGTTATGTACTTCCTGAAAAAGCTGGCTGAAAAAGGAAAAATTAAATTCCAGGCTAATTTATGATGTGGGGAAATTGCTGGAATTACGGATGGCCCGGGTTTATGGGCTGGTGGGGCTTTATGCCTGTATTTGGAATATTATTCATGGCAGTTATGATTTTTTTCTGCATGACGACACTTTTCATCATGGGGAATGAATCATAGCAAACAAGAAAGTGCTATTGACATAATGAAAAAGAGATATGCGAAAGGTGAAATTTCAAAGGAGGATTTAGACAGGATGAAAAAGGATATTATTGAGCAGAAAATAAATTCTTGAATTTTAAAAATATTTTATATTCTGGAGTTGTAAATGATGACGTTAGTCGTATCTACTAATCAGGTGAAAATACCAATAGTTTTACCCCTGGGCCCAAATATTGTTGTTTCATCCTTAAGGAAACACAATTTACCGGTCAAGTTTCTTGATCTCTGTTTCAGCGCCTCCCCAGCCGAGGATTTGAAGAATGAAATAAACGAAACCCGATATAGTCGCTATCAGCGTAAGAAATAGTGACAATGTAATAATGGTGAATCAGCAGTTTTATCTTGATGGTGTAAAACCATTTATTGATATCTGTAAAAAAGCGGGTTGTATAGTTATAATAGGCGGCGCTGCTATAGGAAGCTTTAAAGAAAAGGCTTTTTGTTATTTGGAACCGGATTATGCAATAGTTGGAGAAGGAGAAGTCGCTTTGCCAAAACTTATTAAAGCACTGGAAGAAAAAAGCCGGATAGATAACATTCCTGGAGTTGTAGGATATCATAATGGGGTTATCACTTCCGAGAAATGGGACCCAATTCCCGATTTGGCTGAAATTCCTTTGCCTGATTATGACTTATACGACAATAGATACTTTACGTTTTCTAAAAATACACCGATGGGAATAATCAGATTAAAAGTCGGAGTTCAAACAAAACGAGGATGCCCTTTTAACTGTATTTATTGTAATTATCCTCAGATTGAAGGGAGAATTATTCGATACCGAAAACCGGAATCAATCGTTAACGAAATGAAGATGGCTATTGAGAAATACAATGATATAGAGTTTGAAATTGCAGATAGTATTTTTAATTATCCTCCTGATTTTGCCGAATCTATTTGCGATAAAATAATCAGTTCCGGTTTAAAAATAAAATGGTCTGCGACATGTAATCCGGCCTATATGACCAAATCACTTTTAGACAAAATGATAAACACGGGTTGTACCAAAGTTGAGTTTGGGATCGATACAGCATGTGATAAAATGATTGTTTCATTAAGAAAATCATTTTCAGTATCGGATATTATAAATGCGGCTAAATTATGCCAGGAAAGAAATCAACAGTTTATGTATTATTTGCTTTTAGGAGGTCCACAAGAGAATCGTGATACCGTTAAAACAACTCTTGATATTGTCGAAGAAACAGAACCAACTAATGTGTTCATGATGATAGGTTTGCGCATTTATCCGGATACGGAACTGGAATCAATAGCCAGATCGGAAAATATAATAACCGGCGATCTTATAAAGCCGGCGTTTTATTTGTCATCGGCCATCAATAAGGATGTTTGGAATGACATTGATAATTATATAAGCAGACACAAAAATAGTGTTATTCAATTGTTTAGTAGAGAAAATTGCATTGATTTCTTTGTTAGGAAAGAAATCAGATAAAAGTATTGACTTATTAATAGTTTTATAATAAACTATACGTTGATGAGTGTATACATATGAACGATAATTTCCAATTTGAATTAATTACTGAAATATTGTCCGCATTGGCTGATCCAACAAGACAGCATATTTTAAAGATATTTTTTACCCATAACGAATTACGAGCTAATGATATTGCGGGATTTTTCAAACAATCCCGCCCTACAATATCTCATCATCTAAATTTAATGAAGCGTTTGAAAATATTGAATTCTCACAAGGAAGGCAAGGAAATTTATTATTCGTTTAATAAAGAATATGTTGTAGAAACAATTGAGGGATTATTGAATCTTTTGAAAGGGTGTTGTTAGTTTTTTTAAATAATATGTAGATGTGTATACACATATTAAATTATGAAAGGAGACATATATGGCAATTATACTTGAAAAAAGTCAATTTTCAGGGAAGATTGCGGAATTGTATAACGGCCTGGCTTTACTATATGATCCGTTTACAGATCATGAAATTATCCATCACAGAGAAGCGGTTAGGCTTGCTCAAATAGGTAAAAATGATCTGGTTCTGGAGGTTGCCTGCGGTACCGGAAGAGGATTTTTAGAGATAGCAAAATTTACAGATAAAAAGATCATCGCTATGGACCTCTCAGAAAAAATGCTTCAAAAAGCAGAAAGAAAAATTAAAAAATATCATTTAGAAAATAAAATTGAAATAACTATTGGAAATGCTAGAGAACTTCCGTTCCAGGACAATAAATTCGATGTATTATATAATTCTTATATGTTTGATTTAATTGATTTATCGGAAATGCCTGCAGTTATCAATGAATTTAAGCGGGTACTTAAACCTGACGGAAAATTGGTGCTGGTTAATTTAAGTAAAAACAGGGAGCAAAAAATATTGTATGAAAAACTCTATGAAAAAGGAATACTCAATTTTATATCTGGAAGCTGCAGGCCTGTGATGATGGAACCTTTTGTTAAATCTTCCGGTTTTAATAATATTAAACGAGTATACAGAAAAAATTATAGCTGGTTTCCAATCAATTGGATGTTTGGAACAGAAATTATTACTGCAACTAATCGGATTGAAAAATAACATTATAAATCAAGCGGCATGAGAAAATATTTTTAAAACAGGTTGACTTTTTTGAATATTCATATTATTCTATAAGTATGAAAGAATCGAATTTGGTAAAAATATTCAAAGCGTTATCAAGCGAGCAGAGACTAAAGATTTTTGAAATGCTATACGAAATGGGAAAGACAGATACCTGTTGTATTCCGGTCGAAAAGGGATTTACCAAAGCCTGCGAGCTGATCCATATTTCCCCATCGACGGTTTCACACCATTTCAAGGAATTGGAAAACGCTGGTCTGATTACCTGCACGAGAAACGGCCAGTCCATTTCCTGTACCGTAAATAAAGATGCTTTGAATCAAATCAAGGAATTTATCGGCTAATTTTTTTCCCTAATAGTTCGAATATTGTAAAACTATACAATATTAGACATATAAATAAATAGGAGAATAGATATGGTCAATACAGATGTTTTAAATTTATTCCGGAAAGAGGACCGCTATCAATTATTGACGAAAGGACAATGGGGTCTTGAAAAGGAATCACTAAGGGTTGATGGCAAAGGGGATTCGCACTGACTCCTCACCCGAAAGCCTTCGGAGATAAGATCGAGAATCCCGAAATTACGACTGATTTTTCCGAGAGCCAGATTGAAATAATCACCCCACCCTCCGATTCGGCAGGGCAGGCATACAAAACACTTCTTGATATTCAATCCCAGGTTGAAAAAAATCTCAACGGGGAATATCTATGGCCCTTCAGCATGCCTTGCAGACTGCCTGAGGAGAAAAATATTCCCATAGCCCGATTCAATGACTCTGACCTCGGTAGAAAAAATGAGATATACAGGCGCGGCCTTGCGGGCCGGTATGGAAAGAAAATGCAGATGATATCCGGTATCCATTACAATTTTTCCTTTCAGGATGAATTATGGGACTATCTTTATAACAGCCTTAAACCCGAAAAAGACCGGCAATCCTTCATCAATGATCAATACTTTTCCCTCTCCAGGAATTATCTACGCTATAGATGGCTGATCATATACCTGTACGGAGCCTCACCGGTTGCCGATGAAAGCTTTGCAACTGGGACGGATAATTTCGAAGAGATCAACCGGTACAGAGAATATTCGATTTCACTGCGGATGAGCCTGTTCGGCTACTCTTTAAACCGGCAAAAGGGTGTTAAAGTTTCTTATGACAATCTGGAAACTTACATCGCCGGACTGAAGAAGGCATTGCAAACCCGTTCGGACGAATATAAGAAAATATGGTTATGTGAGGCCGGAAAATGTCTGAAGTTAAATTCTCATATTTTGCAGAAGGAGAACGAATTTTATTCCTCTATCCGCTTTAAATCGGAGGCAAAAAAGGGGGAATCACATCTGGAAAGGCTCAAGACTAACGGTATCAAATATGTCGAGATCCGCTCAGTTGATTTAAATCCCTTTTATCAGGCCGGGGTTAGCCTGGAACAGCTCTATTTTTATCATGTTTTTCTGCTTTATTGCATTTTTAATGAAAGCAGGTTGATATTACAGGAGGAATCCGGTTTTATTGACAGGAATGATGAATTGACCGCCCTTGCCGGGAGGAAGGAAGGATTGGAGCTATTTCGGGCAGATGGGACAATAATCCGCCTGAAAGAGTGGGCAGATGTAATCATTGACGGAATGATCCCGATAGCTGAATTACTGGACGGGAACAATTCATCTGGAAAATATCTGAACAGTGTCCTACTGCAGAGGATGAAGATTCATAACATGGCGCTTCTCCCATCAACTAGGATTATTGAGGAAATGAAACGCGGTAATGAGAATTTTATAGAATACGGCATCAGAAAGATGAGGAAATTAAGCTAAGATGGAGTGCAGAAGAAGCGGATAACGGAAGAATTGAACATAAAAAGACCTGACGTACTTAGATCATCCCTTGATAATGCTGCTGTAATAAAATAAGATTTTATAAAGTGTTGTAGATACTATGAATACATAATAAAAGCAGCGGGAATCGCGCTCATTCGAATCGTCACTTTTTAAGAAATTACTTAAAGGGAGAATACAATGGAATTTCTTGATAATAATTACCGGGGCCTGGAATTATCAACGCAAATCCTGATTCATGAAGCGTTGAAAAGAAAAATTAAAGTTGATGTTCTGGACTGGCACGATAACTTTGTACGGCTAACTGGGGAAAATAAAACGGAGTACATCAAACAGGCTACCCAGACATCAGCCGACACCTACATCGCTCCTCTCATAATGGAAAATAAAAATGTCACCAAGGCGATTCTGGAAGAGCATGGAATTCATGTCCCCAGCGGAAAATTATATACTGATATCAGCAAGGCATTTAAAAGTTATGAAGAATTCCAGAAAATAGATATTGCGGTAAAGCCTAACAACACCAATTTCGGGATTGGTATCAGTATAATGAAGCAAGGCTTTTCAATGGAGGAATACAAAAAGTCTCTGAAGACAGCCTTTGAAAACGATTCTTCCGTAATTATTGAGGAATTCATTCACGGCTGGGAATACCGCTTCCTTATCATCGGTGAAAGGGTGATTGCGGTCCTGCATCGGGTACCGGCAAATGTCACCGGCGACGGAATCCATAACATCGAAGAGTTGGTGGATATAAAAAATGGTGATCCGCTGCGGGGTAAAGGCTATAAAACACCTCTGGAATATATTAGTTTAGGAGATATGGAACTAGAATTCCTGGAAAACCAGGGAAAAAATGCTCAATATGTCCCAAAAAAAGATGAGCAGGTGTTTTTAAGAAAAAACTCCAATATCAGCACCGGCGGCGACAGCATTGATTTCACAGATGAAGTCCATGCAGGCTACAAAGAAATTGCTGTAAGGGCTGCCAAAGCAGTCGGGGCGAAAATATGTGGTGCAGATATTATCATTGGAGACATCAAGGCAAAACCGGATGAAAATAATTATGCTATCATTGAATTAAATTTCAATCCCGCTTTGCATATTCATAGTTATCCCTATCAGGGACAAAACAGGCATCCCGAGAAGGCTTTACTGGATCTTTTGGGATTTTAAGCAGAATAATAAGTATAAAAAAATTATTGACATTATTATAGTTGCATATTACAATAGTTGATATATACACATAATAATGGGTTAAATAATGGATGAATTAAAAATCAGGAATTTTAGAAATGCCATAAGGGTAATTGAAAGGGAAGTTGAAAGACAGTTTTCATCCGGGAATTGCTGCTGTGGAGTAACTGTTTCTCAATGTCATATGCTTATGGAAATAGAATTAAAGGGTGAAATGACAATAAAGCAGCTATCCCTCGCATTGGACCTGGATAAAAGCACCTTGAGCAGAACAGCGGACGAATTGTTTAAATCAGGGCTTATTGAAAGGTCTGAAAATCAGGAAGACAGGAGATATACAAATTTGCGTCTAACAGAAAAAGGGCTGAAAATTAGCAGTGAGATCAATACTGTATGGAATAAAGTGTATATTGATATCTTTCAACATATACCTGAAGAAAAACATACCAATGTGATAGAATCTTTCAAACTTTTTTCGGATGCGCTCAGAAAAAATCATTTGAGGAGTCTCTAATGAACAATAATGAAAGCTATATCAAAGGGTTTACGGAAATTTCCGGATTTAAAATTCCTTTATTATCCTCAAGGCTAACTTTAATTGACCGTCTCGGGAATATTATGGTAAGGTTCGATATTGGCAGAGGTAATTACAAAGTGTTGCCGGGTATTTACGGGATCGGTAATCCGGATGAAAATTCCCCTGTATTCGCCACGGCCAATTATAAACTGACTTTTGATATTGTTAGAAAAAATCTCGAAGGTCTTGACGCCTGGCTGATTGTCCTTGATACACGAGGCATAAATGTCTGGTGCGCCGCCGGTAAAGGTACATTCGGAACATTTGAGCTTGCTAAAAGAATAATTGATTCCGGACTCGAAAAGATTGTAAAGCACAGGACGGTCATTTTGCCTCAACTTGGCGCTGTCGGTGTATCCGCTCATAAAGCCGGGATGATGACAAAGTTTAAAATAGTATATGGCCCCGTCAGGGCCTGTGATATAAAACAATTCATGGCTAATGGAATGAAAAAAGACGCCGGGATGAGCGAAGTTAGCTTTAACTGGAAAGAGAGGCTTACAGTCGCGCCTGTTGAACTTGTTCAAAGCATGACGCTAATCCTTGCACTCGTAATTATGGGCTCTATTTTCAGTTTACCCTTTGACAGAAACTATATACAAAGACTCTCAGTTATTCTTATTCAATACATCGTTTCAGTTCTCGCCGGGGTTTTTATATTTCCTCTTCTTCTTCCATACTTGCCTTTTAAGGCTTTTTCTTTAAAGGGAGCCGTTTTAGGGCTTTTGTATTGTTTGTTAATGGCATTAATATTCAGGTTTTCTCTTTACGGTTTCCTTTTACTTTCATTGATAATTATGCCTGTAATATCTTTTATATCTTTGAATTTTACTGGTTCGACGACATTTACAAATCAAACCGGTGCGACTCTTGAAGTTAAAACATCGGTGCCTGTTATGGCTGTGGTTTTTATATGCGGTATTGTATTAAATATTTTGAAAATTCTTAACATTATAGGAGGGTAATCATGATTTCAAAAATTTTAGTAATAATCGGTGGATTATTAACTTTCTTATGGGGTGTTTCTCATTTAATTCCGACAATCACTATCGCGAACGGTGTTTATGGAATATTATCTGATAATAATAAGAATATAATTTTAATGGAATGGGTCAATGAAGGGTTGACCTTAATATTTATAGGGGCGCTTGTTTTTATTACCGCAATTATGAATAAAGAGAATAATAAAATATCAAATTTGATTTATATATCATCATCGATTATGTTATTCTTAATGGCAATATTATCATTGTTTACAGGTTTTAAAATTGATTTTATAACATTTAAATTATGTCCGGTAATTTTTACTGTTTCTGGGATAATGATAATACAAGCAATTGAAAGGAGATAACGATGGTCTGGAAATATATCAAGAACGGCGAAAGCCTTGTAGTTGATGCTGAAAAATGCACCGGATGCGGCACCTGCATAGAAGTATGCCCTCACAATGTATTTATGATTAAGGGATAAAAAGGCGTTGATGAAAATCAGGGATGTCTGCATGGAATGCGGGGCCTGCAGACTCAATTGCCCTGCCGGGGCAATTGAAGTCAATTCCGGTGTCGGATGCGCGGCCGCCGTAATCGGCGGAATAATCGGTAATAAATCTGCTGAATGCGGCTGCAGCGGGTAGGAATCAGACGGGAGCTGTTGTTAATTTCAGGTATATACCTGAAAATTTTATTCCTCCATTCCAAGCTTCTTTTTTATCTTCGCCAGAGTCTTTAACATTTCAGGAGCCTCTGTCCATTGCAAAATGGATCCGTTTCTGCTCCATCACATCCCTGGAAGGAAAGCCGCCGATAAAACCTTGTTTGACTCGATTACCTTTTTACTCTCAACGCCTGACCCGGCCAGGATCACGACGTTGTCCCCAATGGTGACATGATCTGAGATTCCGACCTGCCCGGTCAAAATGCAGTTCTTCCCGATACTTGTGCTTCCACCGATCCCGGTCTGCGATATAATAATTGAATTTTCTCCGATTTTTACATTATGAGCGATCTGGACAAGGTTATCAACCTTAACACCCCTGCCGATAACGGTTGTGCCGATCGTGGCGCGGTCAATCGTGACACAGGCACCAAGCTCAACATCATCCTCAATAATAATCCTACCGGTCTGCGGGAGTTTGATATTCCTTCCGTCTTTCTGAATGTAACCGAAACCGTCTCCGCCAATCACTGAATTGTGGTGAATAATCACATTATTTCCTATCACAGTTTCATCATCAATCTTTACTCCGGACTTAATAAGACAATTATTTCCTATTTTGACATTTTTTCCGATAAAAACCTGTGAGTAAATAATAGTATCATTACCTATCACTGCATTATCCATAATATTTGTAAAGGGTAGAATGGTAACATTTTTACCGATTTTGGCCGTTTTTTCTATGTAGACATTCGGATATATTGCGTTATTATAGGGTTTGTAGGGGCTAAAGATTTCAAGGACTTTTATAAAGGAAAGTTTCGGTTCATCGACTTTTATCGATGGCTTATCCGGGCAGTCAATTCCCTTTTGAATAATAATAGCTGCGACATTAGTCTTTTGAAGGAACTCCAGATTTTTTTTATTATCAGCAAATGCAATCGTATTTTCACTCTGGTTTTCAAGGTCTGAAACTCCCGTTATTTCAACTTCATTCCCGGTAAGTTCTCCTCCGATGGCCTTTGCTATTTCCGATAGTTTCATAACAGACTCCTGTTTTTTTGCTTAATACTATATCACTGCTTCATTCGAATTGCCAATTTTTTATAAATCGTAATCCCTTAGTTACGGTTTGAGTTATTAAGCTCCAATATATGGGTTACGAAAAATACGTTAATAATAACCGGGGATTCCAAAGGGTATCATACCCTTTGGAAATAAATTCGATCTTTCGACATTTTTCCGTTAAACAATTATAATTTTATAGAAAAGAGATTTCAATGTTGAGGCCTTAAAAAATTTGAAAGGATTTAAAATGAAGGTTTTATTTTTTTCCCTATTATTATGTTTCCCGATTTTAGCTTTTGCTGAAACGGGTACAGAGATTGTCAATTTTCTTGACAAGAGCCCAGCCGGGTTTGTTACCAACACCGGCAAGTACATCTATGTCAAAGAAGTAAGGGATTTTGATGAAACAAGTCCGATGGATGAATCTCTCCAGCAGATGAAGGACAGGGCTAAAATGGATATCCTCCAGTTTATGGGATCAAAAGTAAGCAGGATGTTTTTCTTAAGCGGTATGTTTGAGAGCCTCCATGCCTATCAATACTACCAGAGCTCTCTTGAAATAAGGGTTGAGGGTTATATTACAGAGTTTTCAGTTATAAAAACCGATATTGTATCTAATGTTAATGGCGGTTCCAGAATTTCAATCTATGCACAGGCAACTTATGAAAAGGTTCCCGGTATTAGAGACCCGCATTTTAATCTTTCTGTTTTTATAAGTAAACTGATATATTTTGAGGGAGAAATCCCGGAAATAGAAATTTCTTCTGATGACGACGGATTTGTTTCAATATTCGGCATTGAAGAATCGGGAAAGTGTGAGACTCTTTTTCCGGCAGGAACTTACCGGGATAATTTTTTAAAAGCAGGGCAAAAATTATCATTATCGGAAAAAAATGAAAAAATGAGGTTTAAATTACCGAAAAAAAGCGACGAGGCATATATGGTTCTGCGAGTAGTAATCAATAAAACCCCTTTCAATACTGAAAAAATAAAGCAATTTGATGATTTTGCAGGGGAATTTGCTAAAATAGAGAGAAACAAATTTGAGTTTGTTGATGCAGGAATAAAAATAACCCGTTCTTCGAAATCTATCCGGTAATTTTTAGGATTATTTTTCTCAGTTCTTCATAGGCCTTGTCAAGGTTATCATTAACAAGGACAAAGTCGTATTTTCCCGAATAATTCATTTCAGAGATGGCATTTTCCATTCTGGTATTAATTGATTCCATATTATCAGAATGTCTTTTTTTAATCCGCTTAATTAATTCATTGACTGAAGGAGGAGATATAAAGATAAGAATGCTTTCGGGAAAAATCTGTTTGATGCTCATACCGCCCTGTACATCAACATCCAGAAGGCAGTTTTTCCCATCTTCGATAATTCTGACAACCTCAGATACTCAAGGTACCGTATAGGTTTTTATAAACAATCGCCCATTCAACTAACTCATTATTCTCTATCTTTCTTTTAAATTCTTCTTTAGAAATAAAAAAATAATCATAACCTTCACTTTCACCGGGCCGCGGTTCTCTGGTTGTGACAGATGTTGAAAATGACAGGGCTGGAAATTCAGAAAGGAGTTTTTTATACAGGGTAGTTTTACCCACTCCTGAGGGGCCTGAAATGACAATGATCTTTCCCCCATTCATCATTCTACTCCAGATTTCTTAATTGTTCTCTTATTTTTTCTATTTCTCCCTTTATTACTATTGTATTTTCTATAATCTGGTAATCGTTCGATTTCGAGGCTATTGTATTTGTCTCTCGGTTCATTTCCTGGCCGATAAAATCAAGTTTTTTGCTGTCGCCGCCTGTTTTCCCCGAGAGAATATTCCTGAACTGGTTTAAATGGCTTTTTAGACGGACTATTTCCTCATTAATAGCCGTCCTTGAGGCTATTAAATCAAGTTCCATTAAGAGTCTGTTGTTTGTCAAAGCCTCTTCGACGGATTCCGGAAGAAGTTCCTGGAGCCTTTCTTTTAAAGACTTTTTATACTTTTCCAGACTCTCGGGATAAATCATCTCAATATTTGAGTTGCTGTCATTTATAATATTAAGAGACTTTTCAATATCCTCTTTTGTTTTTTCTCCCTCGGAGAGCATCATTTCAAGAATTTTGTCCAGCAGCGAATTTAACATTACAAGAATAGTATCAAGAAGGTTTTCATAGCCGCCGATCCTTTCTATCTGAAGAATACTGCCAAAAGAGATAAAATCTTTCATAGCCAGTTCCGGTACTATATCTACTTTCTTTGCAAGTGAAACCAGAGCCTCTTCAACTTTTTTTGCAAGATCATAGTTAACCACGATATTATAGTTTTGGGCGTCCTTCTCGACAATTTTGATATAAAGATCGATTTTTCCGCGTTTTAATCTATTAAAAATGCTGTTTTTTATTTCATTTTCCCATTCTTCGATTGAAAAATTGGATTTTAATTTAAACTCGAAGTATCTGGAATTAACGCTTTTTATTTCCATCGAAACATCATACTTATCGGTGCTTTTAAATTCACTGGCAAAACCTGTCATGCTTCTTATCATAATCTGCTTCCTTAAGATTAAGTCATATCGTTCAATTTATTTTTGATTTCTCTCCAGACCTTTTCGGCAGCCTTCTGTTCAGCATCTTTTTTTGTTCTTCCGGCAGCTACGGCCGAATATTCATCATTGTGAATATGCACCTTTACCTCGAATATTTTGTTATGATCCGGTCCGGATTCTTTTACAACCTGATAGACCGGATATTCTTTATATTTAGCAATAGACCATTTTTGAATCTGGGTTTTAAAATCTCTTGTTCCGGTTTTTAAACGCTTTTTAATCTCATTTTCCATTAATTTTTCCACAAAAACGCGAGCCTTATTGAAGCCTTTCTCCATAAATATCACTCCGATGATCGCTTCAATAACATCGGCTGCGACCTTTTCTTTAGCCCGGCTGTCCGAGAGAGTCTCTCCCTTGCCGAGATTGATATAATCAATAATATTAAAAATCATTGCCAGCTCGGAAAGGGTCTTTTCATCGACAAGGCTCGAACGCAGCGAAGATAATCCGCCTTCACTAAGCCTGGGATTACTCACGAAAAGATGATAGGCTATCGAAGCATTCAGTATAGAATCGCCAAGAAACTCCAGCCTTTCATATGTATCGGAGTAATCATTTGCTTTGTCCATACACGAAGAATGTGTTAGCGCCCTGTCGAGCATGGAAAAATCGCTCACTCTTATATTGAGTTTTCGGCATAATTCCTTCAGTTTCTTTAGACGGGCTTTTGAAATTTTTTGAGGTTTATAAGTATTTTTTAAAAACCAGAGTAGCATTATGACCGCCAAAGCCAAAAGAATTACTAATAGCGTAATTAACATCATACCTTACCGCTTTATTAGGAACATAATCCAGATCGCATTCCGGATCGGGATTCTCCAGATTAATTGTTGGGTGGATAATTCCAGATTGAATCATCTTTATTACAGCAATAGCCTCAATTGCCCCCGAAGCTCCCAGGGAATGACCGGTCATGGACTTTGTTGAATTCACTTTAATTTTATATGCGTTCTTGCCGAAAACTGATTTAATAGCTTTGGTTTCGGCAATATCGCCAAGTTCCGTAGATGTTCCATGAGCATTAACAAGCTGGATTTCCGTTGGTGAAATCTTGGCCTTATTTAAGGCATTTTTCATGGCTAATGCCGCTCCGCTGCCATCGGGGCATGGCGCTGTAATATGATGAGCGTCGCCGCTGACCCCATAAGAAACCAGTTCAGCATATATATTTACTCCCCTTTTTTTTGCATGTTCAAGTTCTTCAAGGATTAAAATCCCAGCTCCCTCAGCCATAATAAAACCGTCCCTGTCTTTGTCAAAAGGTCTTGAGGCTTTTTCAGGTCTGTCATTATAATGGATTGAAAGCGCTAAAGATTGAGTAAAACCAGCAAACCCAAGGTTTGTTATTGCTGCCTCGCTTCCACCGGTAATAACAATATCCGAATCCCCGACAAATATGTGGTTAAAAGCGCTGCAGATGCTGTGCGAGGCCGATGCGCATGCGGAAACAACAGAATAATTCGGTCCCCTGAAACCATAAATAATCGAGATATAGCCTGAAGCAATGTCGCTTATCAGCATTGGAATCATCATAGGCGAGACTCGATTATGCCCGGAATTGAACAATTTTACCGAGTTATCGTAAAAGGTTTGAATACCTCCAATTCCGGAACCGACAACAACCCCAATCCTTTCCTTATCAATTGCTGATTTTAAAACCCCGCAGTCCTCCAGAGCCTCTTTTACGGCAGCAATCGCAAAATGACTGAAGCGATCCATCCTCTTGACGAGTTTCCTTTCCATATAATTTTCCGGATTAAAATCGGCATTATCAACCTGTCCTCCGATAAGACATGGCGAATCCTTTAAATCGATATTTGTTATTCTTTTAATACCTGATTTACCCTCTTTTAATCCATCCCAGAAAGCCGCTACATTCAATCCTACGGGGTTGATGGTTCCCATTCCAGTTACTACAATTCTTCGTTGGCTCATATCATAACCTCCTTCCAATTATTCAGCTCATTACCATTCCACCGTCTACAGTAATAGTCTGGCCTGTGATGTAATCAGAGTCTTCTGATGATAGAAAAAGCACAGCTTTAGCAACATCCTCCGGCAGCCCCATTCTTTTCAAGGGTATTAACTTAAGCATTTCTTCTTTAATATTACCCGGGAGTTTATCGGTCATCGCGGTCTGGATATAACCGGGGGCAACCGCATTAACTGTAACATTTCTACCGGCTAGCTCTTTAGCAGCCGTTTTAGTAAGAGCGATAACACCGGCTTTACTTGAGGCATAGTTTGCCTGGCCTGCATTGCCGATTAAGCCTATCACTGAAGCGATACTTACGATCTTGCCTTTTCTCTGCTTCATCATTACGGGATAAACTGACTTTATGCCGTTAAAAACGCCCTTTAAATTGATATTGATTACCATATCATAATCTTCCGGAGTCATTTTAAGAATGAGGTTATCCTTTGTAATCCCGGCATTATTCACAAGAATATCAACACTGCCCCATTCATCTTTTGTTTTATTTATCAACGCTTCCATTTCTCCAAAATTTGAAACATCAACCTTCAGGGCAAAGCTCTTCCTTCCAATTGCGGCGATCTCCCCTGATGTTTCTTGAGCAGATTCAAGATTGACGTCCACAATCACGATATTAGCTCCTTCACCGGCCAGCTTCATAGCTATTGCTTTTCCAATTCCCCTTGCAGAACCTGTCACAATCGCATTCTTATTATCCAATTTTCCCATCTTAAAGGCACCTCCTATTAGAGTCAAAAGTTGAAAGAACTTACCATTTTAAAACACTTGCTCCCCAGGTTAAACCCCCGCCAAATGCAACCAATGCAACAAGGTCTCCTTTCTTTATCCTGCCTTCCTCAAGAGCCTCAGTTAATGCTACAGGAATAGTGGCGGCACTCATGTTTCCATATTTTGAAAGATTTATAAACACTTTGTCAATCGGAAAATTGAGTCTCTCGGCTACGCTATTGATAATTCTAATATTCGCCTGATGAGGGACCAAAAGATGAATGTCTTCCGTTTTCAGCTTTAATACCTTCAGAAGCTCTTCAAGAACGTCTGCCATAAACCGCACTGCAACCTTAAAAGTCGCATTACCGTTCATTTTTATATAGTGAAGTTTTTTATCAACAGTGTCATGGCTTGCCGGTTTATAAGAACCGCCTGCCTCAAGATAAAGCAGGTCTTTATAGCTGCCGTCTCCGCGAAGCCTGAAACCGAGAAAACCTGAATCGTCATCTTCGTTTCTGCTTATAATTACAGCACCTGCACCGTCTCCAAATAGTACGCAGGTATTTCTATCCTGCCAGTCGGTAACTCTGGAAAGTGTCTCGGACGCTATTACAAGAACGTTTTTAAACATACCCGAAGTAACATAGGCATTTGCCATTGATATGCCGTAAATAAATCCGGAACACGCGGCTTCAACATCAAAAGTGCCGGCATTGGGTATCTTCAGTTTATCCTGAGCAAGGCAGGCGGATGCAGGAAAGATCAAATCGGGAGTAGTGGTGCAGAATATTATCATCTCAATATCCTCTTTTGGGATATTGGCCATTTCAATTGCCTTCTCCGCGGCTTTTACTCCCATTGTCATTGATGTCTCATGCGGTGAAGCTAAATGCCTTTCCTTAATCCCTGACCTCGAAGTTATCCATTCATCATTTGTTTCCACCATTTTTTCAAGGTCTTGATTTGTCAGAACCTTATGGGGAATATATTTTCCGATCCCTGAGATTTTAGCTTTAATCAAGATCGCCCTCCATATAAATTATTACCATTTTAAAATACTCGCTCCCCAGGTAAATCCCCCTCCTATCGCAACAAAGGCTATTAAATCTCCCTTTTTAAGTTTTCCTTCCTCAAATACCTCGGTTAATGCGATGGGAATTGTAGCAGAGCTTGTGTTTCCATATCTGGACAGGTTTATAAAGACCCTATCCATAGGAAAATCAAGCCTTTCAGCAACTCCCGATATAATTCTAGCATTTGCCTGATGAGGAATAAGGTATTTTATATCATTTATAGAAATATTCTTTTCATCAAGCAAATCCTGCAAAATCTCCGTCATAGCCTTCACTGCAACTTTAAAAGTGGAGTTTCCTTTCATTCGCAGGTAATGCTGCTCCTGCATAACGGTTTCATGACTTGCCGGCTTGTGAGATCCTCCGGCATCCATATATAACAAATCCTTGTAACTTCCATCCCCATGGAGCTTAAAACCATTAAAACCGCTTTCATCAATATCATTCCTGGTTACTACAGCGGCTCCGGCACCGTCTCCGAAAAGAACGCAGGTATTCCTATCCTTCCAGTCCAAGACTCTGGACATAGCATCGGAACCGATAACAAGAACATTTTTATACATTCCCGATACAATATATGCATTTGCTAAAGAAAGTCCATAAATAAATCCCGAACAAGCGGCTTCGATATCTGTAGTTCCGGCATTCGGAATCTTTAATTTTTCCTGCACAAGACATGCCGAAGCTGGAAAGGGCATATCGGGTGTCATTGTAGCAAATACAATAAAATCAATTTCCTCTTTTGAAATCTGCGCCATCTTTATTGCCTGCTTTGCGGCCTCAGCCCCCATGGACGAAGAAGTCTCATTGAGAGCGGCTATATGGCGTTCTTTTATACCAGTCCTTGATATAATCCAGTCATCGCTTGTATCAACTATCCTTTCTAGGTCATGGTTTGTTAATACTTTATGAGGAATATATTTACCAAGCCCTGCAATTTTTGCTCTAATCAAGTGAAAACCTCCATATATTCCAATAACCAATTGAAAATAAATTATTTTCGAGCAGAAGGGATAATTGGGACAAGCCCCATTTTTTACTAAGTGTTGGCAAGGTTTAACTCTTCCATTTTCCGGTTGATTTTACCAAGAATATCGCTTCTAACGGCATTCGCCGCGTTAAGTATACCGAATTTGATTGCTTCCCTTCCTGATTTCCCATGGCCTATGAAGACATTGCCGTTAATACCCAGCAAGGGTACTCCTCCATGAGCTTCCGGATCCATTTTTCTTTTAATTCTTTAATGACACCTCTATAAAACACATAAGACAACATTGCAGGAATGCTTTTCTTTATAGAATCTTTAAGCACTTTTGAAATTGAAGAATTAACCCCTTCGGCTATTTTTAGACCGATGTTTCCTATATATCCATCACATACAATTACGTCAGCGTCATCTGATAATAATTGTGTCCCCTCGATGTTGCCGATAAAGTTAACATTCATTTCGGATAGTTTTTTATAGGCTGCTTTAATAGTGGATGTTCCTTTATGAGATTCTTCGCCGATATTGAGCAGAGCCACTCTTGGATCTTTAATCTCCATCAATTCCTGAGAATAAATTCTACCCATTACTGCAAATTTGAGAAGGTCTTCAGTTTCACATTGCGCGCTTGCCCCAACATCAAGAAAAAGACTTGCATTCCCTTTTATATTCGGTACAAAAGCGGCTAATGCCGGCTTTTTTAATCCCTTAACCCTGCCCAAAATTAATGATGCGGCAACAACAATTGCTCCTGTATTACCCGGCGAAAAAAAAGCCTCTATTTCTCCGGCTTTATGGGCATATAATCCCTTAACAATACTGGAATCCTTTTTTTGCTTAATAATAGTGAGCGGATCATCGTCCATTGTGATTATTTCAGATGCTTCCATAATACTTATACGGTGAATATTTTTACTTTTACCGGTTATCTTTTTTTGGTGAAGAAGAGGCTTATACACTTCTTCTTTGCCAATGACGACCACATCAAAACCATCACAGCAATCAACAGCATCGATGCAGCCTTTGACCAGATCTTCTATAGCAGATTCTCCGCTTATTAAATCCACACCTATTCTCATGAATTCTCCCATAAAAGAATTAAGCCTTTAAAAATCAGTCTTCCTTAACGACTTTAGTAATAATCTGTTTTCCTTTATAAAAACCACAGCTCATGCAAACCCTGTGAGGAAGTTTCTTTGCTCCGCAGTTCGGACAGGTGGAAAGACCGGGGGCTTTCATATTGTAATAGCCGACAGATTTCCTCATTCTGCTTTTTGTTTTCGCTGTTTTATGTTTCGGAACGGGCATATTTTTCTCCTTAAAAAACGATAAAGTCTTATATTTTAATCAGAATAATCTTAATTGTCAAAATTTATTGGAGGTTTAATTTTTCAGCCGATCTGATTTAAAGCAGGTTCTAATAAATAATCAAACTTATTTCAACAAGCGTGCCCCTTAACCAGGGCAAACTGCTTGATCCGGGTATGATTCCACACAGACCATAACATTGATTTTTCTTTAAATTTGAATTAATATTATCCGGACTGGATGTAGAAAAATGCATATAAAAATCTTTATATTACTCTTTATTTCTTCACTTTTTAGTTGCTTTATTAATAATCAAAAATTCATCTTTAGTAAGCTAAAAATTAATTCGGAAGCAGTCAGACAGTAAATAATGATTTACCCTGATTCAGACTACTTTTTTGCTCATTCAACAGTAATGGAACTGTTGAATCATGGACAGAACTTATAGAAGCCTTGTAAGATTCTTCAAATATATATATACCGGACACATGGTGATAGAGAGTTCAAATGAATAGCGAGACTGCAAAAAGTGTATAATAGTCATTGCGAGGTGGATTGCACCAAAACAATCTGCTTATCTATAAAGAAATTAGATTGCTTCACTGACGTTTGCAATGACACAAAAAGTACTTTTTGCAGTCTCGCCATGAATAGTTTTGTATAGTAAAAGAAGATCAATCCGATAATATTGATTATCACAGGAGGTAATCTTGCTGAAAGGTACAGCAATTATCCTTATATTATTGATCATAACCGGAAAAGGTATTTTTACCCAGACAATAAAAATCAGCCAGTTATGGAATAAGGGTGAAAAAACAAAAAACGAGCTTGTAGAAGAAATACCTGAATATGACAGTTTTATAAATTGGACTACCGGAAAGGTAATATCTGAGATTAATATTCCCATGGACGAAGGGGCTGTAAATTACGGCAGATATATTGACAATAATAACTCTATGGTAAGGGATGATCTAAGGCAAAAATTAATTAAGGCAATGGGCTATGTTAGAATTTCTGATATTTTTCTGTTGAAAGACTATTATTCTATGAAAAGCGATGTTCGTTATGAAATCATAACTCATGCCGACAGGGCATTTTATTATCCTGCTGTCCAGAAGGAAAATCAATTCCTGAGTATGGTTGAGCTCAGCCTTTACGGGAAGAATGGGATTGCAAATATATTTTACAGGGATCTGGAAAAGGTTGAACTTACGAATTATATTCAAAATGATTCTAAGGATCTGGAATATTATGACGGTTTGATTATCGATACAATTACATACAAGGAATTTAACCCAAGTATACAGATGAGGATATTTGACGAGGACGGCGTTCTCCTCTACGGTCCTGAGACCGTTGCAAAGGATGCGCTGGAGAAATATGGGGTCTGTGAGTATACGACAAGTCTCAATTATGCTTTTAATTCCCCAAGAAGCGGTAAAAGGGTTTTTTATACCATTCCTTTTGACATTACAGGCAGGATGAATACATATTTTGTATTAAATAATAAGGATGCCGCCAGATTATTCGCAAATCCAAGGACTGTGAGATTCTTAAATCAATCGAGGGTAGTTGTTGTAAAATCCCCTCAGTGACAGGAGAAAAGATGCTCTGCCTTAACAATAATTGGCAAGCAATTGATGGAAATCATATAAGGCTTGTGGATATTACCCGGGAAGAGATTGAAACGGTAAAAGAAGATGGAAGGATTGCTCTTTTTGATAGGGAAGATTTTTCAATTAATCAAATAAAACAAAGTGAAGTCATTACAGATAATTCTTCCAGGCTAACCGTTGAAAAAGATTTTGAAGGTTATACTGATATTAGAATATCAAATTGTATTTTTGGCAATGGGAGCAAGGTTTTTTTTGAAGAGGATTTCCTTAAAAAACTGCCGCTATTAAGCCGGGCTCTTAAGAATAAACCTGTTTTATTGAACATAAAGGCGAAAAAGGGATTTTATTTGCGTTTCATATACGCAGATACATTAAAAAACGATTTCATAGAAAGCTATCTCGATTGGAAGGACTATGAGAAAGTTGAAAAAGAGCTTTTGAATATGAAAAACGGGGTTGATTCCTGCATTAAAAATAAAAGAATGGAAGATATTCAGAGTTACTTTTCAGCTATGAGGGAAATTCTTGAAAAATTACTTCAGAAAACCGGGATTCCGATAACAGGGAATCGCAGTGAATATTTACTTCTGTCAATACTCTGGTCGAATACAAGCCTATTTTTACCGTTTGAGATTTTATCGGACAGGATTCTTGTGAGGTATTTTATGCCTTCTTCTGAGAGATTCTGTAAAAAGGCGGGGAATCATTTTACTATGATTTATTCTTCTTCCATGAAAACTGCCGTAAACGAAGTTTATAAAATCAAGGAAATTTTAAACAAAAGATTTAATGTTGAGTATTTTCCAGAATCGAATTTCAGCGATTATAAAACAAATCTCAGAGATTCCAGTTTCATTCATTTTTCGGGACATGGAGAGATTGTTGAAAACAGAGGAAAAATAGAATTACAGGGAAGCCTTACAGATGAGATTCTATACTGCGGAAATGTCAAGATGGCAATTCTTAACTGCTGTGTTACCGGATTATACTCTGAAGGGATTGTCTCTTTTCTTTTGAAAGAGGGAGCGGATGCTGTTCTGGCTTCACCTTACGAGATTATCGACAGTGATAATAATGGTGGTTTTGGTAATGATTCATCAGTTGTTATAAAACTTACTGAAATAAGAAGCCCCGATATATTATGTTTTTATAATTTTTTTAATCCTGACGACTTAGAAATGTCTTATCTTTTAACTTCTATAAAAAACCAGGAGTTTACTTATTTTTACAGATTTTGTGGGAAATATACCTGTTGAAGTTTTTAACTTTTCAACGTATCATATTGCAGGAGAACAAAGTTCTCTTAATCAAATCTAAATCTAATATCAGGATGAAATGTGAGTATTAATGAATACTTAAGCAATGGTTTGTCAAGGGCAAAAAATGTATTCCGCGCATTAAACTACAGGAACTACAGGCTCTTTTTCAGCGGTCAGAGCATTTCTTTGATAGGAACATGGATGCAGCAGGTCGCTATGAGCTGGTTTGTTTACCGTCTAACGAATTCGGCTTTTATGCTGGGGCTGATAGGTTTTTTAAACCAGATACCCTCATTTTTCATAGCGCCTTTAGCCGGGGTCTTAGCCGACAGGCGCAACAGAAGAAGTGTATTAATCGTTACACAGATATTGTCTATGACGCAGGCGCTGTTTCTTGCTTTTCTGGTTTTTTCAGGGCTTGCCAGGGTATGGAATATAGCAATTCTAAGCTTTTTCCTGGGGCTGGTCAACTCTTTTGACACCCCTACCCGGCAATCCTTTGTTATAGAATTAGTCGAAGAAAAAAAGGATTTAAACAATGCCATCGCCCTGAATTCTGCAATGTTCAACGCGGCAAGACTGGTAGGCCCATCTATTGCCGGTATTATAATTGCCATACTCGGAGAAGGAATGTGCTTTTTATTAAATGGGGTCAGCTATATAGCGGTTATAATAGCCTTATTTTCAATGAGAATTTTAAAGAGGAATATCACTAAAACGGATGTTCACGTTATAACCCACCTTAAAGAAGGATTTTACTACTGCCTTTCATTTCCTGCCGATCCGTTATATAATAATGATGATAGCTCTTTTCAGCCTTATGGGTATGTCTTATGCGGTGCTTATGCCCGTTGTCGCAAAAGATATTCTTCATGGAGGCGCTCATACCCTTGGGTTTTTATTGGGAAGCGCAGGAATCGGAGCTTTTACCGGAGCGTTATTCCTCGCCTCAAGGAAAAACGCCCTTGGTCTTGGTAGCAGGATACCTGTATTCGCATTCATTTTCAGTGTAAGTTTGATTGTATTTTCTTTTTCTAAAAACTTCTTGTTGTCAATGTTCGTTCTATTGTTTATAGGTTTTGGTGTGATTTTTTTGATTGGATCCTGCAACACAATAATTCAAACTATTGTTGATGAAGATAAACGGGGAAGAGTTATGAGTCTTTATACTATGGCATTTATGGGTATGGGGCCTTTCGGCAGTCTTCTGGTAGGAAGTATATCAAGCCGTATAGGCGTCCAGCTTACACTTTTAATATGCGGTATTTTTTGCCTTGCAGGAGGCATATTATTTCAGATACGTATGCCTGTATTCAGGAAAAATATTAATCCAATATATAAAAAATTAGGTTTGATTAAATCATAAATATTTTTAATTTAGAATACCGAAAGAAAAGAATGTAACTGAAGACAAACTTAATAAAGTACGCGATTTAAATAAAATTGCCTCTTTAAGAGGCCAGAGCCTTTCACAGATGGCTCTGGCCTGGGTATTAAAAGAAGGTTATATTACATCCGCTTTGGTTGGCGTTTGTTAAAAACGAAGTCTGGCTGCGTTAATAGCGGTAATGGTCGGCCTTAAAAGGCCCTTCGGGTTTAACGCCGATGTAATCGGCCTGTTCCTTTGTGAGTTTTGTAAGCTTAACTCCGATTTTCTCAAGATGGAGTCTCGCCACTTCCTCGTCAAGATGCTTGGGTAGTCTATATACGTCAATCTTATAATTATCTTTGTTTTTCCACAGATCAAGCTGTGCTAATGTCTGGTTCGTAAAAGAATTCGACATTACAAAAGATGGATGACCTGTTGCGCAGCCGAGGTTAACAAGTCTTCCTTCAGCCAAGATGTAAATGCAATGACCGTCAGGGAAGACATATTTATCATACTGGGGTTTTATATTGATTCTTTTTTATCCCCGGATAAGCCTCCAATGTGGATACCTGAATCTCATCGTCAAAATGTCCGATATTGCAGACGATCGCCTCATCCTTCATTTTAGACATATGCTTGATTGTGATGATGTCCCTGTTTCCGGTAGCTGTAACGTAAATATCACCGATCCCCAGCGTATCCTCGACAGTCTTGACCTCATATCCTTCCATTGAAGCCTGAAGAGCGCAGATAGGATCTATTTCGGTAACAATAACCCTTGCACCCATACCCCTGAGGGACTTTGACGAACCCTTCCCCACATCGCCGTAACCGCAGACAACGGCAACTTTTCCGGCAACCATAACATCCGTAGCGCGTTTGATGCCATCAACCAAAGATTCACGGCATCCGTAAAGGTTGTCGAATTTTGATTTGGTTACTGAGTCATTTACGTTTATTGCCGGAATGAGAAGTTCACCCCTCTCTTTCATCTGGTAGAGCCTGTGGACTCCGGTTGTTGTTTCTTCAGATACACCCTTCCATTCTTTAACAACATTATGCCATTTATCCGGTGTTTCCTTTAATACACTTCTAAGCAGGTCAAGAATGATTCCCTCTTCCTTATTTGAAGGTTTTTTATCAAGTGTCTTAGGATCATTCTCGGCAGCATAACCCTTATGTATTATCAGTGTTGCATCTCCGCCGTCATCCACGACGAGGTTCGGCCCCTTTCCACCGGGAAAAGAAAGCGCCTGTACCGTACACCACCAGTAATCTTCAAGCGTTTCACCCTTCCAGGCGAACACGGGAATGCCCGATTTAGCGATAGCCGCTGCAGCGTGATCCTGTGTTGAAAATATATTACAGCTTGCCCATCTGACATTCGCGCCGAGTTTTGTAAGGGTCTCGATCAAAACGGCTGTCTGTATAGTCATATGAAGCGACCCGCTTATTCTAACTCCTTTAAGCGGTTTTTCCTTAGCATATTTTTCACGGACTGCCATAAGCCCCGGCATTTCTTTCTCAGCTATCTCGATTTCCTTCCTTCCCCAATCCGCTAGGGAGATGTCTTTCACTTTGTAATCCATTTTTTTACCTCCTGGTTAGAATTTAAAGATTTATATTTTAATAACAAGCGTGCCCCTTAATCAGGGCAAGCTGTTTGACCCTGGTGTAATTCCTCGCAGCTCTTCGGAGTTTATCTGTGGTTCGACAGGCTCATACCAGAGGATGCTTCCAGTTGTTCTTACTTTAATACCTCGAGGTTCTGCCTTCGAGGATTCTTTATTAAACAATCCATGCAGTAAAGCTAATAGTATAAAACCATTTATAGATAGTCTCTCGATTCTTCAATAAACTCAGGGAAGACTAACTCCTTATAAAGTAAGGATGTTTTGCCTGTGGTAGGCAGCTTGTCCTGAGTATAACGAAGGGGCATGCTTATTAAAAATACCATTTAAATACATTCTTAAATCCACACGGATCGGCATAAAATAGAGATTAAAGCCGTTTTCTTCACAAAACCGGATGACTTTTCTTGCGAAAAGGATATTCCATTCCATTGTGGACTCAAAATGAGTGGGAAAATAAGCTCTATTGCGTGATTCCCAGTATTCGCGGGATTTTTTTGTAATTACCGGGGAAACTCCCCAAAAAACAGAAAAACCCCGTAAAGCATCGGCGTAAATCTCCAGGAGCCTCAGATCAAAAAAAGGCTGAGAAAAAAATCCATCAGCGCCGGCGTCTATTTTTTCTTTTAAATAATCCATCTCTTTTTTGATTTCATTTCTGTATGGATCAACTGCGGCGTATATTTTAATATCCCTGATCTCACTTTTTATTTTTTTTATTAGTTCCAGAGAAGCTCCGGGGTTAATAGTACCTCGTAAATCCGGAGATACATCGCCCCGGATGATCAATATTTCTTCTATTTCATTTTTTATCAAAAAGTCTACCAGCCGACAAAGTTTATTTTCTTCTTCATAATCTATAGCTCTTATATGAGGAATTGTATTACGGAAATAATCCTTCGCATAGATACAACCCTCCCAGCTTCTAATCGGGAATTTCAGCAGGTCGGGAATATTAATCGTATCAATTCCCGGGATATTTTCGCGGGCATACCTTAAATCTTCTATCAAATGGTTCTTATCCCTTGGAACCAGCTCAAGCGATATTCTCAAAACAGGCCTCTTATTCTTCAATTCTTTCAACTTCAAATATAACGGGCATTAAACCGTCTGTACAGCAGGTAATATTTGTTCCTTTTTGCTTCATCCAGGGAAAATCCCCGCCGAAAAGAGCCGCGATAACATCCTTATGGATATCGGCCCAGGCCCAGGGACAGAAATTTACCGGCATTTTATTATAATTATCGACGAAGAAGGAATCTCCTGTTTTAAACATAGAGCATCCTCCTATGTTCTCCGAAAGACTTAAACTGGAATATTTCTCAAATAAATCCCTGTGAAAAATTTTTTTTAATACTGTTATTTTGCATTTAGACATAACTGGCCTCTAAATCATATTTTTTTCGAATAAAAAATCATGAGCTTTTTCCCTTTCAAAAGATCATTCTCTTCGGATTTTTCTGTCTTAAAACCGGCTTTTTCCAGCCATTTTTCTACTTCTTTTTTCTCAAAGCCAAGCCATCTGTCGCCGTATTTTTTCCTCATAGATTCATCCATGTGTTTGTCAAAATCGGCTATAACTAACATGCCTCCGTGGTTAAGAATCCTGTTTGCCTCAAGTAAACCTGAATAAGGATCGGAAAGATGATGCAGTACCATATTGATAAGCGCAAAATCAGCCTCGCCGTCCCGAAGGGGAAGGTGTTCCATTTCTCCCATCCTTAAATCAAAGCCATTTTGTCCCGCAAAACGGTCTCTGGTAGTTTTCAGCATGTTGGGCGAATTATCAACGCCTATTACCTTCTCTGCCCTCTTCTTCAGGACAGGAAGAAAATCACCGGTACCGCAACCCAGGTCTGCAGCCGCAGAGCAGTTAATCATCTTTTCAAGAACGATCCGGCTGAGGTCAAAATCACCAATTATATTATGCTTCAAAGCCTCCCAATCTTCTGCAACGCTGTCGAAAAAGAGGCTGGTTTCCTTGAGGGAATTGCTCCTCAATTTTTCAAGTTTTTTTGTGTCGTTTTTAAAAGATTCTTCCCTATTAAATAAAAAGCCGATGGAATCAATTAATTCCTTCCCTTCCCCCTTATCGGCGCCCGAATAAAACACCCAGAGACCGTCTCTTCTAAATTTTATAATACCGCATTCGGTTAGAATTCTGAGGTGTCTCGATACCCGCGGCTGTCCCATTCCAAGCAGGGATACGATTTCATTAACATTAAGCTCATTATGAATAAGTAAATTTACAATCCTCTGCCGCGTCTTGTCAGAAAGGGCTTTAAAATACTGTGTCAATTTCTACTTACCTATAATTTTATTTTCAAATTTTTTATATCAAGATATCTTTATATAGTAATATAGATTTAAAATTTTGTCAATAATTAAACGGAAAATATTAAAGCAAAAAAGAAAGAACGGCAGGATGAAATAGCGGGAATGTTAGGAGAATTCTGCGAAAGATATCTGAATAATGATTATTTCAGCTATGCGGAAAAACTTCTGATGGACCTTTGCCGGATGCGCAAACTTGATATCACTAGCGGACAAGCCAATATCTGGGCAGCGGGAATAATGACGGTAATCGCAAGGTTGAATTTTCTTTTTGATAAAGACAATTCGCACTAATTTACAATGGATAATATCAGCGCCTTTTTTAAAACGAATAAATCAACAACTGGCAACAAGGCTGCCCAGATCAGGAATATCCGTAATATAAATATCGGGGAGGAAGGATATTGCTTGCCGGATATTACCGATGAGTTCACTTATTATGAAACTCCGGAAGGGATAATCATTCCAAAAAGCATGATAAATGATATCGTGATAAAAATAGCCTCTGAAGAAGAAAGTGCAGAAATAGATGTATACAAGATTGAACAGGAAAAAATCAGGGAAGAAAAAGAGATTGAAAAAAAGCGATTAAAAGAAGAAAAAAAACAAAAAGAAAAAGAGCTGAATGAAAAAGACCAGCTACGCTTATTTGATTAAAAAACAATTTTTGAAAAGCAGAAAGAAGGAACTTGTTATGACAATATCATTGTCCCGTTTTCAAAATAAATTTCAACAAAAATAAAAATATTTTTATCGATTTTTAATTTCATATTTATTAAGCAAATAGAAAATTGAAGATTGTATTAAAAAAGTGTTAATTTTGGATTTTTAAATAAAAATAAAATATAATAAACTTCATTAATATAAATAAATAATCAGGGTGCTTATGTATTCATTAAAAAATTGCACGTCACAAAGAATCAGTTTAAAGTATTTTACTATTAGTCATGATTTTCAAATCCGTTCACTAAAGCCGTCAAATTTATCGCAAAGAAAAGAACCTTCATCGTAATAACTAATTTCATGCAGATTGGGAGGGGAATCTATGGAAAAAATGGTAAGGGGAGCTGGTTCAATCAAAAAAGTCAATTGACCAGGCGGCATTTGTAACAAAAAGAGATGGAAGAGTACTTGATTTTGACGCGGCAAAGATTGCGTCCGCCGTAAATAAGGCTTTCGAGGTAACAGGTGAGGGGAATTACAATCAGGCTTGGGAAATTACCGCTATGGTGGTCAGCAAGCTGGATGATAAAATAGTCGGTATTGAGCACATTCAGGATATAGTTGAAGATACACTTATGAATATGGGCTTTAGAAAAACTGCAAAAGCCTATATTCTTTACCGGGCTAAAAGGAATGAAATCCGTAATATTAACAGGACTCTCAATGAGAGCCTGAATATTATTGAAGATTATGTTCACTTAAGGGACTGGCGCGTTAATGAAAACAGTAATATGAGCTATTCCCTTCAGGGGTTAAACGCCCATGTTTCTTCCACAATAACGGCGAGCTACTGGCTTTCCAAGATTTACACTCCTGAAATCGGAGAGGCTCACCGCAATGGAGCGCTGCACATCCATGACCTTGGTTCACTTTCCGCTTACTGTGTGGGATGGGACCTGGAGCAGCTTTTGATTAAGGGATTCGGCGGAGTCAGCGGCAAGGTTGAGAGTAAGCCCGCGAAGCATCTCCGTTCCGCTCTCGGACAGATTGTCAATTTCTTTTATACCCTTCAGGGAGAAGCGGCCGGCGCTCAGGCCTTTGCCAATTTTGACACTCTTCTGGCTCCTTTCGTCCGTTATGATAACCTCTCCTACGAAGAAACAAGGCAGGCTCTTCAGGAATTTGTTTTTAATCTGAATGTACCTACTCTGCGTCGGTTTTCAAACCCCCTTTACAAATTTAACATTTGATCTTGTCTGCCCCGGTTATCTGAAAGATAAGGGTGTTATTGCCGGCGGCGAAATAAAGGACGAAACTTACTCTGAATTTAAAAAAGAGATGGAATATATCAACAGGGCTTTTGCCGAAGTGATGCTTGAAGGTGATGCCAGAAACCGCCCCTTTACTTTCCCTATTCCAACCTACAATATTACAAGTGATTTTGATTGGGAAAATCCCGCATACAAAGCAATCTGGGAGATGACTGCAAAATATGGAACCCCTTATTTCAGTAATTTTATAAATTCTGATATGAGTGTGGAAGACTCAAGAAGTATGTGCTGCAGGTTGAAACTTGATAACCGTGAAGTTCGCGCTCAATTAAGTAAAAAAACCCTTGAAAATCATAATCCCGATGAAGAAAAGATAAAAAGAGGCGGCCTTTTTGCCGCAAATCCTATGACCGGTTCAATCGGAGTTGTCACTATTAATCTTCCAAGACTTGCATATCAATCCTCGTCGGAAGATGAATTTTTCACTTTACTAAAACAGCAGATGGAAATATCAAAAACCTCCCTTGAAATAAAGAGGAAGATTATTGAGGAATTGACAGATACCGGGCTTTATCCATATACCCGTATTTATCTTGAGGATATTAAAAAAAGGAGCGGCAGGTATTGGACAAACCATTTTTCAACAATAGCTTTGATTGGAATGAACGAAGCGGTAATGAACCTCATTAAAGTACCTTATCATACCGGAACCGGGAGAGCTTTTGCTTTAAGGGTATTGGATTTTATGCTCGATATTCTCGAAACATTTAAAATAGAGACAGGCAATCTTTATAATCTCGAGGCTTCTCCTGCCGAAGGCGCAAGCTACCGGTTAGCGAAGGCGGACAAGAAGAAATTTCCGGATATTCTTTCTTCAGGAACGGAAGAGGCGCCATATTATACAAATTCGGTCCACCTGCCTGTTAACGCGACAGATGATATTTTTGAACTTCTTGACCATCAGGATGAATTGCAGGCAAGGTTTACAGGCGGGACTGTGATTCACGTTTTTCTTGGGGAGAAAATAACAAACCAGACAGCCATCGCAAATATTGTAAGGACAATCGCCAGCCAGTACAGGCTTCCATATTTTTCAATAACGCCGACGTTTTCGGTCTGTCCCATACATGGTTACATAACCGGGGAACACTGGACTTGTCCCTATCCTCATACGGAAGAGGAACTGCACAAGTACGGCAAGTATATAGAGAGTATATAAGTTAGTTTTAAATAATTTCAGTTATGAACTGTCAGTTGCGAACTGCCAGCTATTAGTTGTGGAGGGGAAGAATGCAGGAAAAAGATGAAAACAAGAAACTCGTGATTCCGACAGAGGTTTATTCGAGAATTGTGGGCTATTACCGCCCGGTTCAGCACTGGAATACCGGTAAACAGCAGGAATTCACGGAAAGAAATACCTACGAGAAAAAACTTGTAGCACAGAGTTGAGACTTTAACAAGACATGCCCCTTTGCTACACTCAGGACAAGCTGCTTGACCCAATTATAATTCCTCGCAGATCAGCGGGAAAAAATCTTGGAGCATCCGAATGGGGCATTTGTGAAAGAATATAATATGTTTAAAGGTTTTCAAAAGGTTTCATTAATAGATTATCCCGGCGTAGTAGCTTCGACTTTATTTACCGGCGGGTGTAATTTCAGATGTTCATGGTGCCATAACTGGAGCCTTGTCGAACCGGCTCTGTTTGAAAAATCTCCCGATATACCTGAAGATTATATTAAAAGTTTTCTATTAAGTAGAAAAGGTAAAATCCGTGGTGTCTGTGTGAGCGGAGGAGAACCGACTTTATGGCAAGATCAATTAAGAAAATTCTTTGGATGGTGTAAATCAAACGGTTTTTTAGTCAAACTTGATACAAACGGATACAAGCCGGAAGTGATTAAAAGTTTTATTGATGAGAATCTTATTGACTTCATTGCAATGGATATTAAAAACTTGTACGATAAATACCCTGAGACTGTTGGTGTAAAGGTCTTTGATGTTTCAAAAATAAAGAAATCTATAGAAATTATTAAAAATAGTAAGGTCTCTCATCAATTCAGGACAACAATTGTCCCGAATCTTGTAAACCCGGAAGATATAAAAGAGCTATCACTTCGGATCGGTGAAAGTATAATCACTCAAGAATATAGACAGATAAGGCGATAATAATAAGTAAAACTTGACTATAACACAAATCATTGATAGAATTTTTCTCTTAATAATTAATATAATACCAAGTTGCATTCAAAATGAGTGTAACGAACTTTAAATGCTTACTTGGTATTATACTGAGTTCACTATTAGTATCGTTTTGATTGTAACTCAGTATAACATTTGGCTTAGGGCATATGAAAAATAATAAACGCGGAGTGAATGATGAGTTTTGGCAGACCGATGAAAACTTTAAAGGCGGAATTGATTGTAACATCGATCATTCTCGTTTCCGCAATGCTTTTTTCTCTCGAGCCGACCAGGGAATTTTTTATGGAAAGCCTGATCGAACAGCAATACAATGAATTGGAGACGTTTAAAAAGATGTCTCTCTTCTTAAATGATAAGCATTTAAAATTAAAAGACCTTCCATATATTATAACTACACTGGAAAATCTAAAAAATAAGAACAGTAATTTCATATTGAGAGATGATGTGGATATACTGCTGGCAAAATCTTACGGCAAAGCCGGTAATAATAAAAAATCAAGGGAAATACTCCTATCCACAATGAAAAACTCCGATGATTCCCTTTCAAAGATGGACGCAATGCTTTTGCTGTCCTCTGTTTATGAAAAAGAAAACTCAATTCAAAAAGCCATTCAGGTTATTGAAGATAATAAATATTTAAATTCCGGTTATAAAAAGAATGAGATAAATTTTACTCTCGCCAGGCTTTACTATCAAATGAGAAATTTCAAAATGAGCGGGAAATATATTGCCAATATTGATGATTTAGATGAGGATTCGCAGCTGTTTTACAGCAAAAGTGTGCAGTTCAACTGGAAGGATTACTCCCGGAATGAAAAAAAAACCATTCTAAATTCCCTTTCTAAAATGGGTATCTACAGCACTTATGTAGACAGCGCGTGCAATTATATTAAAGAATATAATCCCCCCTGTGATGAGGTGGAATCTTTGGCCCTGGATATTGTTTATAACTGCAACAAACCCTTTGTAGGGGAGTTGATCAATCAATTAAAGGTAGAAAATGAATATTCTAATATTTATCGGGAAATGGCGGATATGTATACTCTTTCAAAAAGTCCGATACAAAGCCATTCCGGGATTGTAAGGGGGATATACTACTACCGGCTGTTATGGCCGATTTCAAGAAGAGCACATTATAATTATAAAAAAGCTTTGGAATACTACAATAATTATTTAAAAGGCGATGTTGATAATTTTTATGTAAAGAAAAATTTACAGCATACAATACGAAATCTTCTGGCCTTTAAAAAGTATGATGAAATTACAAATATTGTGGAAAAAACATACTCCGTTCTTAATCTTGACGCGAAAACAGGAGTTTTAAGCGATGACATAGCTTTCTGGAATGGATATGCTTCATATAAGCTCGGCGATCTTGAGAAAGCCCTGAAAAGTTTTGAAGGCTCGGTTTCAAAAATACCGGACAGCTACTATGCTATTCAATCGCGCAGTTTTATAAACAGCATTCTGGAAGAAAAGAAAATTACCGAAGAAGAATATATAAGGGGTCTTGATGAATCATATAAAAATTCACAGGATATAAATTCTAAGATACTATTACAACAAGATTCTCTTTACCTTCAAAAAGGGGGCCGAGCGTGAGGTATTAAGGGAAAATCTGATAAGCCTGACAAAAAAGATTAATGACAATGTTTTAATTAATTTTGATCCGGATATATTAAACCGGATAAAAAATAACGAGAATTATGTGAAATTCGTCGCACATACAAGGTTCGGCCTGCTTGAAAGGGCAAAGGCCATATTGACCTCAGCCGATATATCAAATCCTGTTGAGCAGAATATTCTTATTTTGAAAGAGCTTGTAAAAAATAAAGATTTCGGTACGGCAAGGAATATCTATCTTTCAATAGAGAATTCCGATTTCTTAAATGAAAATTTTACCGTCCTTTCTAAAGACCTTCAGATGCTTCTTTATCCGAGGCCTTATGAAAGCGAGATAAACCTTGCTCTCAATCAGCTTGAAACCAATAATATGGATAAATACCTTGTTTATGCGATCATCAGGGGAGAGAGCATGTACATTCCTTTAGCAAGGTCAAGGGCTGGGGCAAGGGGGCTGATGCAGCTTATGCCAGCCACTGCAAGGCTTGTTTCTCCAAAGGTTCGGGAAAAAAGAAATATCAATCTCTATAATCCTGTCAATAACATTATGCTTGGAACGACATTCTTAAACGACAGTATAGAATCCTATGGGCTGTTAACGGCGATAGCTTCATACAACGGCGGGATAAGGGTAATCAATTTAACAAAACAAAGGTTTTATCCAGAAAGCGATCTTGAACTTATGGAACTCGTTCCTTATGCTGAAACAAGGGAATATATAAAAAAGGTATTTTCAAATTATTACAGATATAAAAATATCTATGAAAGGGAAGAATGGAACGCAAAGCTTTCACAGGAAGAGAAAAAGAAGGCTTAATATTACTTTCCAATACAGAATTGAGAAAAAATCCTGTCCAGGATGTCTTCGTCAGTCGTTTTTCCTGTGATTTCCTCAATTGAAGCCCTTGCCTTTCTTATATCGCTTGCAATGAATTCAATAGACATATCATCTTCAATGGCTTTTACGGCATTCGTCAGGAATTTCCTTGTTTTACTTAAGAGATTTTCCTGTCTCAGGTTTGTTACAATCACATCCTTCAGGGGATCAACTCCGAATGAAAAATAAAAATCGGTAACAGCATGTTCTACTTTCTCAATTCCATTTCCATTCAATATAGAAACAGGTATAGCCTTTATATGAAAATTATCAAAGAGATCATTTTCAGAAGTAATTTTATTTAAGTCTGTTTTATTAAGTATATAAATATTATTTTTATCCTTAATGGAATTAAACAATATATCATCTTCGGTTGAAACAGACCTTGAACAATCAAAGAGCATAATCCGCAGGTCCGCTGATAGAATGGCCTTTTTTGTCCTCTCAATCCCCTTTTGTTCAATCAAATCCTCTGTCGGACGCACTCCGGCAGTGTCAATGAGCCTCACAAAAATACCCTTGATATTCAGTTCATCTTCTACCGTATCTCTTGTCGTACCTGGCAGTTCTGAGACTATTACCCGGTCTTCTTTTAATAAATAATTCATAAGGCTCGATTTGCCTGTATTCGGCGCGCCGACAATAACTAATTTTAAACCTTCCCTTGTCATTTTTCCGGACTGAGCTGTATTCAACAGACCCTCAATTTCTTTATTTATTTCAAGAAGAACCTCTCTTATTTTTTCGCTGTCAAAATATTCCTCTTCAATGTCGCTATGGTCGATACTGACCTCAATCTGAGCAAGAAGATCCAATATTCTATTATGAATCCGTCTGATTAATTCAAAAAATTTTCCTTCAAGCTGATTAAGAGCCGAGATTTTCGCGTACCTTGTATGTGCCCGGATCAGGTCATTAACAGCTTCGGCTCCGGTCAAATCTATTTTCCCATTCAGGAAGGCTCTTTCGGTAAATTCCCCGGGATTGGCCGGGCGGGCACCCATTGAAATAAAAAGCTCAAGAATCTCTTTTAAAATAAGCGGGTTTCCATGACAGGAAATTTCAGCCACATCCTCCCCGGTGTATGAGCGCGGAGCTTTAAATAAGCTAACAATTACTTCGTCTAAAACTTCACCGGTATCAGGATAAATCAATTTTCCCAAAGCCATCATATTGTCCGGTATTTTAAGACTTAATGCGTCATTTAAATTTGAATTTCTATTTTTATAAACGAAAGTCTGATTTATAAATTTTATTGTGTTTTCACCGCTTAAACGAACAACCCCGAAGGCGCTTTCGCCCATCGGGGTTGCTAAAGCTATTATTGTTTCATTCATAATTATTGAGCCTCGCCGGGACTACTTCTTTTTAAGCCTGACATTTTTATCGAGATTAATAATTTCCTGTTCGATTATTGTATAGATATTCTGAACAGTCCAGTATAAAACAAGTCCTGAAGGCATTCCCCAGAAAAGAAACAGAAATATTATCGGCATTAAATACGTATTCATAGCATTCTGCTGTGTATTTGCAGTTGTCTTCATCGATTGGAGCTTCATCTGAATGAGCTGTATTATAGTCATAATAATCGGGAGCAGATTAAAATTACTCGGCAGAAGCGGGAGGCTCATCTTAAAAAGCGTATCCGGCTGAGTAAGGTCTTTAATCCAGAGGAATGTGGCATCCTTCAATTCTACGGAAGTAGAAAGAACCCTGTACAGGGAAAAAAATACAGGAATCTGGAGGAGCAAGGGGAAACATCCGCCGAGCGGATTAACCCCTTCTTTCTTATACAGTTCTGCCATTTTTTCATTTAAGGTCTTTGAATCATCCTTATATTTTTCCTGAAGGCTTTTAATCTTTGGCTGAAGCAGGCTCGACCTTTTTATTGAAACCGCAGCCTGAATTGAAAGCGGCGAGAGTACAAGCTTGATCAATAAAGATAGTATTATAATGATTATTCCCCAGTTAGTAATAAACATGGAAAGTATCGACATGATCTTATATATGACCCACTCAATCGGTTTCATAAACCAGTTAAACGCAATTGGCCAGGCAAAAAGACTGGTATAAGATTTATCTATCTGGCTTAAAAAAGCCTCTTTTTTCGGGCCTATATAATAATCAATCTTAAAGTTTTTTGATTCACCGGCCTCGAGTAAAATGGATTGAATCTCCAATCCATAAGCAATCTCATTGTACGTTTTATCCTGTTTGACCAGGATAAATACTCCGGTATTGTCGCCGAACTCAGGCTTAACAACAGACATAAAATAATTGTCGCTTAAGCTCATCCATTTTGGGTTTATTATGATAGTGGACTTATCTCTTGATTTTAAAAATCCTGAACCCAGGGCGGTCTTAATGTTATTTCCGTCAAAATACCTGGCAACCAGAGGGTTTCCTGAATTTGCCATCTCTTTCGTAAAAAATGAATAACTTGTGGATACAGTTAAAGCCGTTCCTTTAAAGTCAATCTTGAATGCATTTTTTGAAATATTCTTTATTGTCAGCTCTTCAAAAAACTGGTAATTTTTATCAAGCGAATACTTTTTTGTTAATTCAACAGCGTTCCCTTTGTAATTTAAAATAGCCGTCAAAGACACACTGTTTGAAGTATAGTCCTTTAACTCAAAAACAGGTCTGTCAGTCACCCCAAGAAGATTGTCAATTCCGCCAAAGTATGAATCTCCAGGCAGATAAAGCTGATCGGCTGATATCATGGAAACCGGGGTCTTCTTCCTGTTCCATTTGCCATCAATGGAAATCCCTGCTATCCTTGCACCATAGGTGTCAATATTTAAGAATAATTCGTTTTCATATGCAATAGAAATATTTGTTTTAAGGGCCTTGCCGGAATATAGAATGTCTTTTTTTACCACATCGGCAGTTTCACCTGTTGATAAATTTGTTTGTACTGAAGAAGCTGCCGGTCCGGCATTAGTCTGCTGCATATTTTCCTGACGTGTCTTTTGCGGTATAAAATAAATATAGGCGATGAAAATAACAAAAGAAAACAGAAAAACTATAAGAAGCCTTCTTTGATAACTATTATCCATAAGTTTACCTCATTTTATCTATGATTGACTGTTGTCCATTATACAATCAATAATTATAAACACTATTCCTTAAAATATCAAATTAGGGGGATTGCAGGGCTGAAATCAAATACTTTGCTACTTTTCTTTGTCAACAGCGACAAAGAAAAGTAATCAAAAGAAAACGCCGCCCCTTCGCAAAATATTCCATTTCATGTCAAGAAATCTTTTTTGTCCGAGGTGTTGTTATTTGAGTTTATTCTCAAAAGCTATCTTGTTATTACCACCTCCTCACCAGTCCGTCCTGGAC
>CAWEAK010000021.1:0-15710 GCA_963806975.1 uncultured Spirochaetota bacterium | reverse complement strand
ATTTTGTGCAATTTTTTGGGCTCATTATATTATAAGCAGATTTTTTTCTGTCTTTTCAATTTTATGCAGTTTATCTTATCTTGTTATTTTTATTGTATCAGAGAAAAGATAACCTTAAGTTTGGGAATATGTTATGCCGGAACAAAATAAATCATCAACTCTCATAACAGATAAGTTTGATAGAAAAGAGGGTGTGTTAAGATTGCAACAGCAGCCTGTGATTCATTTAAAAGCCATCGGCAATCTGGCAGCCGATTTTTATTATATATATTCGGATGAAAAAATCGATGACGTTGTTAATGAATTGTCATATAATACCGGGATTAATGCTATTGGAGTAATAAATCATGATGATCAGATTATCGGGCTTATAATCCGTAAAGATCTCTTCAATATTATCGGTAAACCTTACTGCAGGGATGTTCTGAAGAACAGAAGCGTTGAGATGGTTACCATTAAAACAGAATCCTTTCATTTTGAGGAAAATATTTTTAACGTTGCAGATAAACTGGAAGAAGAGTTACACTCAGGAGAATTCAGGTATTTTTTATTGAAAGACGATGAAAACCATTTTTTGGGAATATTCAACACAAAAAATCTTATGGTTTATCTATCTGAAAAAACAAGAAATGATCTGGAGCATGCAAGAAGAATCCAGAGGAGCATTATAAAGGATCAGGATTTTATAAAGAATGAAAACTTTGAACTGGCCGCCGTTACTATAATGGCCCATGAGGTTGGCGGAGATATTTACTTTGTAAAAAAATATTCAAAATCGAACTGGGTAATTTTTATCTGCGATGTATGCGGTAAGGGAATTTCAGCCTCACTTGTATCTTCCGTACTTGGAGGTATGGCGGAGATTTATAATTTTGACGGCGGATTCCCTGTATTTCTTGATGTTCTTAATGAATATATCGGAAGGCTTAATGAATTTGTAACCGGGATATTTATTGATTATAATGAGAATACAGGTGAGTTTGTTGCTGCGGATATGGGCCATGGTTTTGTTTACCTGTTTAATGGAACATTATCCAGGATTAATCCCGGCAGACGGAATCCGCCGATTGGGGTTATGCCCAAAATCGAACCTTATTTATTTAAAGGGCGCTTATTAAAGGGAGAATCTCTCGTGTTATTAACCGACGGCGTGATTGAGCAGATTGACAGCCATCAAACTGAATACCCTCTATCAAGACTGGAAAGAATTATGGTAAACACAAGAACAAAAAACCTGGATAAAACAAGGGACGAAATTATTTCAGATATAAAAGTATTCCGGGAGGGTCAACCCCAGAATGATGATATCACTTTTGTTTTAGTCAAAAACACCGGTTAAAAATAATAGGCAGTTGTTTTATTTAAGCCGCTTTTTTATTTCACCCCAGAGGGAAATATATGCCAGGGCGGCTTTAGAATTGGGCCGGTAAAATGGAACAGGCTTTCTGTTTACACCCATTTTTTCAATGTCCGATAAATAAGGAATGTAATTTTCACAAATTCCTGCGATAGAATCTTTTGTATTTTCCAGAATATCCCGGTGAATTTTTTTCCTCTGCTCCACCATTGAGTAGAAAGGAATAATATTTTTTGTATTTATATCGTTTTCGTTAAAAAAATCAATAATGAACTTGTATGTCCGCAGCGAAAGGGGTGTCGGAACCGTCGGAAGAATAATATAATCGGATGCCTGGAAAACATTTTCGGACAACAAGGAAATCCCGGGAGGGCAGTCTAAGAATATCCAGTCAAAGCTTCCTTTTAAGGGTTTGAGAATTTCAGAAAGTCTTTTTTTTGATTTTTTCACATCATCAAGTATTACATCCATATTCCGGAAAGAGAAATCCGAGGGAATGATGAAAAGATTTTTAAATTCGGTCTGCCTTACAAGCTCTATCAATTCAGCCTTTCCGGAAATTATTTTTTTCGTGCTGGCATCTATTCCCTGTTTTATATTAAAGTAATAGGTAGATGAACCCTGGGGATCTAAATCTATAAGAAGCGTTTTTTCGCCCTCCCCTGCACAAAGATAGGAAAAATTTACAGCGCTTGAAGTCTTACCTACTCCACCCTTAATGTTGTAGATACCTAAAATCTTCATTTATATTAACCTCAGTTACTTGCTGTCAAAACCCAATTCTTTCAAAACCTTTTTAGTAATGTCTTTTTTCAACATTTTTCTTATATCTTTTAAAACTCTTCCAATGCTTTTTTCTTTTTCTTTAATATTTTCCTTTTTCTTTGTCAATTGAATTTTAATTTTCTCCACATCCCCTGTTTCGGAGTTAACATCTTTCAGAAGAGCCTCAAGCTCCTGAATTGTTTCCTGATTTATACCCAGCTCTTTCGGATTATAATCCGCTAATTTTAATTTTTCCAGGAGAATCCCGGCATGCTCCATTTTACCCGCATACGATTTTTTAGCCATAAAAACCTCCGATTAATATTTATAACAGCTTTAAGTTTAAATTAAGTAAAATTTAACTTCTCAATCATTTTATGCATTACCGAAAACTCTCGGTAATCTACGGGCTGTTTTGTTAACAGCTTCCTTATATACTTTATCGTTAAAATGTTAATATTTGATTAATTTATAGTTAATTTTTAGATAATCAGGTTATCATCGCCGTATAAGGCTCAGCAATAGGCAGTTTATTACAAAAGAAAAACAAAGGAACTGAAACTAATCTGTAGAGAATTGCAACGGTCAAGCAGCTTGTGGTTTTCCGTGGCTTTTTTTAAGATAGAAACCGAGATAATTTTATCATTATTTTTTTTTACCAGATTTTTTAATTCGGCAATAATAAGGCTGATCTCATCAATAGAAATTTGAATCGGATGCTTTGGAATATGAAGTATAACCGCACATGCGGATAAAAGCTGAAACTTCAGCAAAAATCCCTCTCTGTTTAAAGAAACTATGTATCCTTTTTTTCTGTCTTCATCATTATATAAAGATACGGCCTCGGATGAGAAATCATCTAAAATCTGCATGACTATTTTCATTGTCTCTTCATAATCATAACCATGTGATTTATATCCAAGGAAGAAATCATCTCCGCCGATATGGCCGATATAAAGATCTTTTGAAAATTTCTTAAGAATTTCGGAAAAGATTAAAAGAGCCCTGTCACCCTGACGAAAACCATATTTATCATTAAATGATTTGAAACAGTTCAAGTCAAGATAAATTAAGAAATGCTCCATATTTATTTCTTCCAGAACCTGTGATAAATATTGGTAGATTGAGTTATTTCCGGGAAGTTTAGATAAAGGGTTCTGGTTCATTGCCAGTTCGATGTTTTTTTCATGAATAGCCTTTAAAAGCGCTTTTGCCCCAAGAAAGCCGATATATTTTCCGTCTTTTGTTATTATAATTCCTTCCGAATTCTCATCTAAGGTAAAAAGGCTGAGGATTTTTTCGATCCTGGTATTAATTTCTGAAATTGAGTTTCTTACAATAAATTCCCTTAATTTTTTTTTAATCGATTTATTCATAAGGATTTCCTTACCGAAAGGAGAATATGTATAATCTTTCAGACTTTCTTCCTGGATTATTCCAAGAGGTTCATTATCCTTATTCACAACCGGAAAAAAAGAATTCTTTTTGTTTTTTTTAAAAATTTGAAACATATCGATAATTTCAATGTTGACAGGTATCGGTTCAATATATTCCATCTGCCTGTATATTAGAATATCGTCGATTGTTTTTTTTCTTTTATCGATATTATTCAGGTAAACGATATATTCGTATTTGCTTTTAAACAGGGATAGATTTTTAAAGGGTTTCTCAATCATATAACCCTGGATAAGATCGCAGCCTATGCTCTTGCAGAAATAATATTCATTTTCAGTCTCGATTCCTTCCGCTATTACCGAAATCCCCATCATATGCGATATATTTACAAGATATGATAAAAATAGTCTCTTTTTTGAATCGGAGTGAATGTTCGATATAAAAAAACGGTCAATTTTTATAAAATCAGGCTCAAAATGATAAAGGAATTCAAATCCTGAAAATCCCGTTCCAAAATCGTCTATTGCGATTTTAAAAGATTGCTTCTTATAATCATCAAATATGTATTTTATGTTTATGAATGAAGCAAACGGATGCCTCTCAGTGATTTCAAGGCAGAGCTGATTCTGTTCAATGTTGTATTTATGAAGTAAATTGAGAGTTTTATCGGGCTGGTATTCGCTCATCTGTATTATCCTGTTATCCATATTATAGAATAACTTTATATGGTCGGAAGTTTCAAGCTGGGAAAATTTAGCTACGGCTTTTTCCATAAGCATAAACTCAAACTGGATAAGGTATTTATCATGATAAGCCCTGTCAAAAACAGATTCGATTGTCTCAAAACCGGCTTCTTTATAATATATAAGCAGGGCTTCCAGACCGAAAATTTTACCGGTATATGTATTCACTATCGGCTGATATGAATAGTCAAGGATAGAAACGATCTCTCTCCATTTACCGATCTTCTTTTTCATAATAAACCATCCTGATGCCGTTTAATTATACATAACAATTGTTAGTTAAATTTTAAGTTATAATTAATTATTGGTTTGACAACCGTGCCGGTTGATCCAAACAAAGGCGCCGGGGGGCCTTTTTCCATTAAGCCATAGAATGGGTTTTCTTCCTTTATGAACATAAAGGAGGTAAAAGCTTTCCTACCTTCTTTCTGAGCCGATCAGTACCTCGACTTCGCTCGGTAACCGTAATAAGCCTTTGTAAAAACTTGCTTTGAGTGGAGTCGAAGGGAAAGAATCGCCCCTCGGGTTTTCCTCCCCCTCACCAGTTTGAATAGCCACTGCAAGAAGCCAAACAAACTGATGAGGGGTCGGCAGCAAAATCGGGCAGTATGTTTTTCCCGGCCCATAAATGGGCACCCTCCGGCAAAAACATACTGCCTTACAAGAAGCACAACAGTTTCGGCCGGACACCGATCCAAGCGGCTAATACTGATTTGCAATTAAAACAACACTAATAAGGAAATCAGTATAATACCAAGTAAGCATTTATAAGTACGTTCCACTCACTTTGAATGCAACTTGGTATAAAACTCGAGGGGAAAGAAACGAAAGAGGTTCATGATGCATAGATTTCACCGGAAAAGATATAAAAAAAGCAGTTTTGCCGGTAAATTCAGCCCGGTTTTATATAAAAAGGGATGCCAAATAGTCTGTAAAAAAAGCAGGCTGTCTGGTGAGGGAGGATCAGTATTAAAAATTGGCTTTTTCTACATGCTCGTTTTGCGACGTTTTGGGCACATTTATAATTTATTTAGGGATAAATTTCTTATAGTTTTTAGAAAGTAAATGTTTAGCATTTTCTAACATTAAAAGTATAGCCTTTGCTGATTCTAAATATTTACCTTCATTAAAAATATAGTGAGCCTTTTCATACCATGATCCATTGGCTCTCATTAAATCAATTAGTTGATCAACATTTGAACATATAGGATCAAAATAGTTTTTTAAGTGTATTCTGATTATATAATGAGCCCTGAAAATTGCACAATATAAGCTGATAGTTTAAGGTGTAATCCTCCGAATAACAAAAAAGGAGAAGAAACACTATGAGGAAATCATTTACTAACGAGTTTAAAGCAAAGGTTGCTTTGGAAGCTGTCAGAGAACACAAAACGATTGCTCAGCTTGGTTCTGAATTTGAGGTTCATCCGAATCAGATCGGCCTATGGAAAAGACAATTACTGGAAGGAGTTGCTGAAATATTTGATCGGCCTAATAAAAAAGGTGATGAAATCCGTAAGAACGAGGAAAAAGAATCCCAATATATCAACGCAATCGGTGAACTTCAGATTGAAAACAGTGTCTTAAAAAAAAAGTACAAGGCAATTTATGGACACGAGCCGAAGTTTTAGAATGTGCAAGGCAGGGGATCACTATTACAGACCTCTGTAGTGGCATTGAAAGGAGCCGTTCCTGGTATTATTACAAACCAGCAGATAAATCCGTCCTTGAGGAGGATGATTTTGAGAAGATAGGTTTAATCAGGAAAGAATATCATAAACATCCATTTTATGGGTATAGAAAAATATCCATAGCGTTAATAGGACACGGTCTTACAAGTAAAATCACAAGGCGTTTGATGAAAAAAATAGGACTGTTGATATCATATATATCATTAAAATAAAGTAAATGATAATTATGAACTCCTCTTATATAATCTATTTCGTTATTTATTGGAAAATCTTCTTTTGGCAAGTATTTTTCTAATATGGGAAGTAAATAATTATACTTTTTGTTAATATATAAATTATGTACGTTACATAATACTATAAACTGCGCCCTTTGTCAAGAACACGAATTGCTTTATAATAAAAGTACTCAAAAACGATTCGTTGCCTCATATTAAAAATGTACTCGAAAATTGTACGAAAATAATCCCGGTGATTTAAACCGGGAGGAAATATGGAGCTAACGATGATTGAGAGAAAGCCAATTTATCGGGAGACAGCAAAAGAATACCAGAAAGTCAGAAAAAAAGCAAAAAATGAAATTCTTGACAGATTTTTATCAATTACAGGACTTAACCGTAACTATGCTGCAAGATTGCTAAGAAGTCATGGGAAAAAGCTCAGAACTGGCAAAAAAAGTTATGTAAAGGGCGATATAGCTAAAAAGGGAAATAGACCGGGCAGGACAAAGTATTATGATACTGAAGTCATAAAGCTTTTAAAGTTTATTTGGAAATTATCCGGTTTTATCTGCGGTAAAAGATTAAAGCCTGTATTGAACGAAATTATAGATAATCTGTTGAAAAATGAACGGATAATGGCGTTACCAGAGACTATAGATAAGCTGAGAAAAATCAGTGCGTCAAGCATAGACCGGTTGATGAAACCGGAACGGAAGAAAATGGATTTGAAGGGACGGAGCGGTACAAAACCGGGCACACTTCTGAAACACCAGATAGCCGTGAGGACTTGGGCAGACTGGAATGAAAATATACCAGGCTTCATGGAAATTGACCTGGTCGGACATGAGGGAGGTAACAGCCAGGGAGATTTTGCCCAGACACTGGATATGGTGGATATAAGCAGTGGCTGGACGGAGACATTTGCAGTGAAAAACAAGGCTGCTATTTGGGTGAAAGAGGGGATCGAGAAAGTTAAGAGCCGGCTCCCATTTCCTTTGCTGGGTTTGGATTCAGACAATGGAGGAGAATTTATTAACGACATATTGTATAGGTTTTGCAAAGGAAATGATATAAAATTTACGAGAGGCAGAAGCTCTCGTTCTAATGATAATTGCTATGTGGAACAGAAGAATTATTCAGTGGTACGAAAATCAGTGGGGTATGTTAGGTATGATACTGATGAAGAAGTTAATATACTGAATAAGCTTTATCAATCACTTCGCCTTTATACGAACCACTTTCTTCCGGTTATGAAAATGACTGAAAAAGAAAGGGTTGGCAGCAAGGTCAGAAAGAAGCACAATGATGTTAAAACACCGTACCAGAGAGTAATAGAACATCCTCTAATTTTTGCCGGGAAAAAGGTAATTTTAAGAAAAGTTCATGAAGAGTTGGATTTTTTTGAACTGAGAAGAAAGATATCTCAATGCCAGAAAAAACTATGGAATATTCATAAAAAGAAATATGATTCTGATAAAAATTTGGAGTAGGTTTTATTTATGAGACAACGATTCAATTTTGAGTACCTTTTTATTTGACGCAACGGGGAACAATAATCTTTGAGAATTAAGGTGTCCTCCTGGTCAATCTCAGGCAGTCTTTTGTATTGCAAATGCATCATAGTATATTTCATCAGGAGTTGAGTACTCCAGGGACTGATGAAATCTTTCTGTATTGAAGAAATTAAAATAGTTGTCTATCGCCTCCTGTAATTCTGTCATATCAGAGTAACTGTTTAGATAAATCTCCTCATACTTCAACGATCTCCAGAGTCTTTCAACGAATATATTATCCAGGGCCCTACCTTTCCCGTCCATACTGATCTGTATATTCTTACTCTTTAAAACGTCTATAAACTTCTCTGATGTAAACTGGCTTCCCTGATCGGAATTATTATTTTTTCTGCTTTCATGTCAGGTTAATGTAACTCCTTCCGGTAGTTCGTCAAATTCAACAAGTTCAGTTTCGAGTAGTTCATCATCAAGCTCAAGTTCAAGTAGTACGAATGGTTCAATATCCGATGGATCTCAATGGGCACCGGCCACGCTTTCGGCAGCTTTTTCTGGAAGAAGCCGTCATACTAGTGTTGTTTTTAATAATAAAATGTGGGTGATCGGAGGGCAAACTGTTGTCGGAGGACACGGATATTATTCAAACGATGTCTGGTATTCCGGAGATGGAACCAACTGGTTCTGTGCGACTTCAACTGCCTCTTTTAGCAAGATAGAAGAGCATTCTTGTGTTTCATTTAACAGTAATATATGGGTCATAGGCGGATGGGATGCCAGCAGCTATCATAATGATGTCTGGTACTCCGGTGATGGAACCAACTGGCATCAGGCAACGGGCAGTGCAGCTTTTTCTCCAAGGAGCAGCCATTCAAGCGTTGTTTTCAATAATAAAATGTGGGTGATCGGAGGAGCTAATGCTTCAAGTGCTTTTAATGATGTATGGTATTCCGGTGATGGAACTAATTGGTTTTGTGCCACAACTAGTGCCTCATTTTATGGAAGATACCATTTTTCCAGTTTTATCTATGATAATAAAATATGGATTATTGGAGGCATACTAAGCAGTGGTTATACTAACGATGTTTGGTATTCCGGTGATGGAACCAATTGGAATTTAGCGAGTGTCGGCGCTGCTTTTTCTCCAAGGTGTAGCTTTTCAAGTGTCGTATATAATAATAGGATGTGGGTAATCGGCAGTTTATTTAATGATACAATCGAAACTAACGATGTTTGGTATTCTAAGTAAATCATTAAATGAGTGATTACATAATTTTATTTTTATGCAAAATGTTTCAAAAATTGATAGTTTTTTAGGGAGTTGGAAATTTTAATTAAATACATTTTTCCAACGATCCAAACGAAATCCTGTTGTTTTTATACTAACGATTGCCAAGCCCTTAGTACAAAAGCTAAATGTGTCTAAGTAGTTTGTTTTAGTTTCCCTCCGGATGAAAAGTGTCTGGAGCTGCTTTCGTTTCCTATCCCCTCGGGTTTTAGCCGCCCGGAGCGGTGTCCGGCCGAAATTGTTGTTCTTCTTATGAGGTCAGTGTATTTTTTCCGGGGCCCCATTTATGGGTCGGAAAAAATACACTGACCGATTTTGCTGCCGAGGCAGGATGCCGAGTTTGAGGCCGGAAAACCCGAGGGGCTGCGTTTTCTTTTGATTACTTTTCTTTGTCGCTGTTGACAAAGAAAAGTAATAAGGCATTTCGTTTCTTTATGCCAAAAAGTAAGAATGGCGTTTGATGCATTACCGCCCAGCAATGCGTTCCTTCAGCCAGAACCTTCTGCTGTTGCCAAAAGAAAACCCCAATATTATGAGGGTTTACTGTGTTTCACCATTTTTCCCTCTTTGATATAAATGACTTCCTCGCAGATATTTGTCGTTACGTCGGCGATTTTCTCAAGGTTTCTTGCCACTCTCAGTAAATGAAGGGCTCTCTCAATTGTGGAGGCGTCCGAAAGCATAAATGTTACTAGTTCTCTAAGGATCTGGTCCCTTAAATCATCCACTAAATCATCGCGGCTGCAGACATTATATGCCAGGTTGGCATCCTCATTTACAATAGATGTAATGCTGTCGTCAAGCATTTTTAATGTTTCTTCGGTCATTCTTGGAATATCGATAAAAGGCTTTACTTTCGGCTTATCGCTTAAATAAATAGCGCTTTCGGCAATATTTACAGCTTTATCGCCCATCCTTTCAAGATCGGTTACCATTTTAGCGATCATCATGACAATCCTTAAAAACTTCGCTTCAGGATGATAAAGCGCTATTATTTTAATGCATTCCTCGTCCAGAATTACTTCCTGTTCATTTACCTTAGGCTCATATACATCTATTACTTCATTCGCAAGAGATGCGTCCTTCTTTATGATAGATTCTACAGAAACTTCTATCATTTTCTTTACAAGAGTAGCGTATTGAATAATTTTTTCTTTCAATTCAATTATTTTTTCTTCAAGCATGGTTCTCTCCTATCCAAATTTTCCTGTAAGGTATTCCTCGGTCCGTTTATCCTGGGGCACGGTAAAGAGTTTTTCCGAGGCACCGTATTCTATCAATTCCCCAAGGTACATAAATGCCGTAAAGTCCGATACTCTTCCTGCCTGCGCTATATTATGCGTTACAAGTATAATGGAAACATTATTCTTAAGCTCAACAATTAACTCTTCAATATAGGATGTCGATTTAGGGTCAAGGGCCGAAGTCGGCTCATCCAGAAGAAGAACAGCCGGGTTCATCGCCAGCGCCCTTGCTATGCAGAGTCTTTGCTGCTGTCCGCCCGAGAGGAATGTCCCCTTTTTATGAAGCTTATCCTTTACCTCATTCCACAAAGCCGCTTTTAAAAGCGATTCCTCAACTATTTTGTCCGCCTCATCCCTCCGAAGCGGAAGCCAATTGAGTTTATATCCGGCAATGACATTATCATAAATACTCATAGTGGGAAATGGGTTTGGCCTCTGGAATACCATTCCGGTATTCCGTCGAACTATAATCGGGTCAACCGATAAAATATCCTTGCCGTTTAATAAAATCTTGCCTGTAACCCTTGTCCCGGGCGTGAGCTCATGCATTCTGTTAAAACAGCGGATCAATGTGGATTTTCCACAGCCGGAAGGACCCATCACGGCATGAACCTTGTTTTCATAAAACGTCATATTCACTGACTTCAATGCCTGATTGTCCATATAGAATACATTCAAATCCACGACATCAATAATCTTGGTTAAAACTTCACTTTCCATCTGCCGACTACCGCCTTAGCAATAAGATTTAATAATAAGACAAACGCCACTAATATAAAAGAGGCTCCCCATGCTATATTCTGAAGGTCCTTATAAGGCCCGGTCGCATACTTGAATATTATTTGAGGAACCGTTTCAACCGGCTTAAACAGGTTTAAACTCATATAAGGATTCCCGAAAGATGTAAATAAAAGGGGCGCCGTTTCGCCTGCTATCCTTGCAACGCTTAAAAGTATCCCTGTTATAACTCCGCTTAAGCCCGCCGGCAAAATAACATTCAATACAACCCTGTGATATGGAACGCCCAGGGCATAAGCGGCTTCTATAAGACTATCGGGGATCATTTTCAATGTTTCTTCCGTATTTTTTATAACAACCGGCAGCATCATTATAGATAGTGCAATGCTACCGGATATGGCTGAAAAGCCGCCGAAAGGCAGAACAACCCAGATATAAGCTATAATACCTATTACAATCGAAGGAACCCCCTGCAGTACATCCACTGTAATACGGGCAATATCTCCCAGCCTTCCGCCCTTATTTTCAGAAAGATATATTCCGCACAAAACTCCAATCGGAATTGCTATTACACTGGCGACAAGCACGATCATCAAACTGCCGATAATCGCGTTTGCGATACCTCCGCCAGGCTCGCCGGTCGGTTTGGGCAGGTTGAAGAAAAGCTCCCAGTTTATGTACGATATGCCGTTTTTAAAAATATAAAAGAGTATTAAGATCAGAGGAAGAAGCGTTATTATTGAAAGGAGCATAATAACCGTTATAAATATTCTGTCTTTCAATATATTAAAAAAAACGGATTTTTTAACCAGCATTTATAACTCCATTTCTATTTAATTTCAATTTACAAATGTTCATTTATATACTATTTGATTGTCATCCTATTTATTATGTATCTGCCCAGAATTCCAAATACAATGGTAATTAAAAACAGCACAAGCCCCATTTCAATTAACGAAGACACATAGACCTTATCGGTTGCTTCGGCAAATTCATTGGCTATAAGACTCGCTATGGTATGCCCCGGCCCAAAAACATTGGTCGGTATATCATAAGCGTTTCCAATAACCATTGTAACAGCCATTGTTTCTCCCAGCGCCCTGCCGAAGGAAAGAAGAACGCCTGCCATAACGCCTGAACTTGCATAAGGGAAAACAACCTTTTTTATGACCTCATACCGGGTTGCCCCCAATGAATAAGCGGCCTCTTTCAGTTCATTCGGTACCAGAGTAATGACTTCTCTTGAAATCGACGCGGCGTAGGGAATTATCATAACAGCCAGTAGTATAGCTGCCGTGAAAATCCCGACTCCAAGAGGTATAACATGCATTTTTATTTCAAAACTCCGGATTATAGGAACAAGTATAAAAAGACCCCACATACCATAAATTATAGAAGGGATACCGGCAAGTAATTCCATGGCAGAGTTAAAAATAGAAGAAAGAGGCCCGGACGGATAATACTCACCGAGTAAAATTGCGACTGCGAAAGAAAAGGGAATTGAAACAGCCAAAGCAATCAGGGATGTCATCAAGGTTCCCATCACAAAAGGAAGTGCGCCGAAAGTTCCCGTGAAAGGCTCCCATGTTCTGCCTGTAAAAAAGCCGAATCCGAATTTTACTATTGAGGGCACTGCATTGAAGATCAGGCTAATAAACATGATCAATAAAAGGATGCAGACAATCAATACACTTAAATAAATAAAACCTTTAAAAGTCTTTACCGGTAAATTAGAACGGTGAGGGCGCGCGCCCATAAGCGCGCTCCCTTCACTAGTATTGTTATTTAATGAAATATTATTTTCTGACGCTTTTGCCATTATAAACCACCGAATTCAAAATATCTTCAGCCAGCTTCACGACACCCTGTGGAAGCTCGCCGTAATCCTTGCTTTCATTGATTTTCTGGCCGTCATGGATCATCCACCACATTGCATCCACTAAAGCCTTAACCCTCTTTGAATCCCTTCCGCCGTAACCCTGATCTTTATAAATAATGATCCAGGTAAATGAGCATATCGGATAGCCTTCTTTGGCATCGGTATTAACAAGGGATACCTTTGTGTCGGCTGGTATAGCCACATCAGCCGCAATGGAAATAGATTTTAAATCAGGTTCAATAAAATTTCCACTTTTATTCTGAACCAAAGCATAAGGCATTTTATTCTGTTTAGCGTATGCAACCTCAACATAACCGATAGCGCCGGGCACCTGTTTAACATATTGGGCAACACCGGGGTTTCCCTTTCCACCTACACCCACAGGCCAGTTTACAACCTTGTTTGCACCGTATTTTGATTTCCATTCAGGGCTTACCGATGAAAGATAATCTGTAAATACAAATGTTGTTCCGCTTCCGTCAGAACGGCGTACAACTATAATGCTCATATCCGGTAAAGCAACTCCGGTGTTAATAGACGCAATTCTTGGGTCATTCCATTTGTCGATTTTGCCGAGATAGATGTCTGCAATCACATCAGGTGTGAACTTCAGAGTTGCCGTTACTCCTGGAATATTGTAGGTTAAAACAACTGCGCCAAGACAGGTAGGAAAATGAAGTACTTCAGCCTTTGCGTCCTTTAATTCCTGGTCTGTCATAGGCGCATCGGATCCGCCGAAATCAACTGTTTTACTTGTCAGCTGTTTGATTCCGCCTCCTGAACCTATTCCCTGGTAATTCACCTTAACGCCTGTTTTCGCATTGTATTCAGCGAACATAGCGGCATACAAGGGTTCTGGAAAAGTAGCACCAGCCCCGGATAATTCCATACCTGCAGCCAATCCGAAAGTGGAAAGCGTTAAAACCATTAAACCTGCTAATAATGTTCTTTTCATTATTATCCTCCTATGAAAATGTACATATTATCCTAAATTTTATCAATTAATAATAACAAAAAATAATTAAGAATCAATATGTGGATTGTTAATTTATGATTAATTTGATCCGGCGGACTTTATGGCATAAAGGGGGCAAAATGCTTTCCTACCTTCTTTCTGTACGTTGTCTGTCGAAAAAGCCTAAAATATGCTAAAATATAGATAGTTAAAAATAAGTGAGAGGTACACAACAATGGCTCGATATAAGAGGGGAAATCTTGATCAGGGAGAGCTACTAGCCATCAACTTGCAGGAACAATTCGACGAATACAGCCGAGAAGTCTTACTAAAAAAGTTTGTGGCAAAATACTTAGATATACAAAGATTTGATAAATATTATTTCAATGACGAAACAGGGCGGAAAGGTAAACATCCTCAGGATGTTATATCAGCGATTCTCTATGGCTATCTGCAAGGTATTCATTCCAGCCATAAGGTAGAAAATCTTCTCAGAACCCATATAGGTTTTATGTATGTATCAAACCGTCTGAGCATAGATCATTCAAAGCTATGCGATTTTAAAATTCAGTTTGATGAAGAAATTACAAATCTATTTGCTGTAATACTTTTTCTATTAAATAGCATAGGAGAGATTGATTGGGAAGTGGTAGTTGGAGACGGTACGAAAATCAAAGCCAACGCATCAAAGTCAAAGACGATGACGAAAGAAAGAGCGGATAAGGTAATGAGTGCCTACCGTAAAATGGCAGCCAAAGTAGTAAAGAGGAGTTTAGATACGGATGAGAAGCTAAACCGTGGAGAATTGGAAGGAGAAAAATATAAGGATGAAAAGAAGCGGATCGAACGTCAGGAAAAGCTTTACAACAGAGTAATGGAGCAAGTGGAAGTATATCAAAAGATGCTTGAGGAAGAAAGACTGAAAGAAGGGGATAAAGTTATAACAGGCAAAGATCATTATAATCTAACCGATCCCGACAGTTCGCTGACACTGGGCCCTGACAAGAGCGGGTATATTCAGGGATATAATATTAAGATGATGATCAGCAATAATGACATTATATTAAGCTGTAAAAACGAAAAACTGGATGAGAAAAAGAGCGCGAAACCGATGATTGAGGAAGTGGAAAATCTAAAAGAGGAGTTGGGAGTAAAACAGAAAAGCAAGTATCTGCTGGATTCTGGATTTGAAAATATGCCGGTAATTGTTGAAATGGAAGAGAATGGATTGGATTGTTATATTGATGTAAAAGAAAAAGATTTCAGTGAAATATCTCAAAAGAGGAAGAATTTTGAGGTAATCACAGATGATAAAGGCAGTATCTGTTTAAGATGTGCGGGTAAGCATTCAAGCAGAGGATATATTGATGAGAAAAATGAAAAGATGCACTTTTTCTTTAACCGGACTCAATGTAAGGGATGTTTTATATATGAGGATTGTTATAAAAAGATAAAGCCAAAAAGGAGTCAAAAGACAGTAAATTTCAGTTTATTTGAACTGAGTCATCGAAAAGAAATTGATCGGTATCTAAATAAGTTAAGAAGCGAAGAAGGACAAAATATATACAACAAACGAATTGGGAAAGAACATAATTTTTCGAAATCTTAAGACACAGAAAGACTTCTTGAGGACTTATTACCGGGGCAATGAAAAAGTTGGGATGGACTGTCGCTGGAATGTGGTGGCGCATAATTTAAATAAGTATTTTCAGGCGTTAGTCAGAAAAGGTTTGGCTATTTAAGAATATTTGTCTGAAAATAAGAGAATTAATAGATAATTTCGTTTATTTTGTAAACAATTTTTGGATATCTCTTAAAATTAATAAAATTTTATAAGAGATATCCATCTATGAGATTTACTTTTTTTGTTTATGAGTTTTTCGACAGACAATACGGCCAGAAAGAAGGTAGGCGAAGAAAGAGCCGCCT
>CAWEAK010000020.1:0-50424 GCA_963806975.1 uncultured Spirochaetota bacterium | reverse complement strand
CCAGCAGAGATTCCATCGGCAACGGAGATATGTTGTTAGGAGCTAAGGACGCTCCCTTTATGAAAAAAACTTTAAGCAAAATGGACAATGCCTTTTCTACAATCGCAAAGGATATTCAAAACAATAATTTTAAAAAATTAGAGAACATTAATATTGCTATGAATTTTCCAAGGTGGCTTTATATGTTTATGGGAGATGTAGGCTGGGTTTCAATGGCCCGCAAAAATGGCCTGAAAAAAAGAATCTTTACGGAAAGCCTTATCTGTAAAATAATAAGACTCTATTTTCATTATAATAACCTGAATCAGAAGTGATAATTTAACAGACATGTAACATTAAATCACACCTGTACTAATTAGTTATTATAAAGCTGATAAAAGCAAATAGACCAAAACATGTAATTATTAAACCTGAAATTCTATTAACCCAAAGCAATCCACGATTATTAAATTTCTCTCGAAATAAGCTAACACCACTGCTAAGAATTAGCCACCATAACGCTGAACCAATAAATACTCCAAATACCAGGATTCCTGCTGATAAATAATTTTTAGCCGTACCAATTAAACCTAAACCCGTAAATATTGCCGCAAAGGAAATAATTGTCATAGGATTTGTAAGAGTAAGCAATAATATTGAGCAATAGGCGGTAACGAAACCGTTCCCTCTTATTGACACAGTTTTTTCTGCTGGTTTTGATAACAGGGTTTTTATTCCCAAAACACAAAGAAAGATACCGCCGATAAGATGCAGCCATACTTGATGTCCGACTAAAATATTTGAAATGAATGTTAATCCGAATCCGGCTATTGATCCATAGAACGCGTCTGCCGTCGCTGCTCCTAAACCTGATATAAGACCATATATCCGCCCTTCGGCCAATGTGCGGCGGATGCATAAAACTCCAATAGGACCGACAGGCGCAGCAATGGAAAGCCCTATAATGAGACCACTTAGTAAGAAACTCATATTCATTTCCTCTGAAAGATGACTAATAATTTTCCTCTTTGTTCCAAATAATGCCAGAATTTCCAAAAAAGTATAACACCTGAGATAGATATTTTCAACTAATATTTCTATTGCCGGCACCATGTTTGGCCAAAAATAAAATTTGATAAATCTGATAAGACATAATAATTTTGATTATATGCTATTTCCCGCTAAGAAAGGAGATGGTATGATAAATAGACCGGTGAAATAAAAGCTCTCATGTTGAAATAATATTATAATAATATGAGAGTAGATAGGTTGTAGGTTGGATAAAAACATAGGGCTTTGACCCTGAAAAGGAGATTAATTTTAAACCTATGACCGAAACGTCACCGTAGGGCATAGACCCTGGATAGGAGAATGGTGTTTACCGGTAATAAATCTACTCTAAATAAACGGAGGCAAAATATGGAAAGGTTTGTTGGAGTGGATTTACACAGTAACAGTTTTACGGTTTGTTACTTAACGCCGGAAACAGATGAGAAAAAGTTTGAAACATTCAAGTTGAAGTGCCTGGCGGATTTTGCTATGAATCTTAACAAAGAAGATATGGTGGTTGTTGAAACAACAACAACCACTCGTTACTTTAAAAAGAAAGTGGAAGAATATGTAAAGAGTGTAGCTGTAATTAACCCTTACAAATTTAAGGTGATCAGCGAATCGGTAAAAAAGACTGATAAAAACGATGCGGAAACCATAGCCTATTATGCTAGTAAAGGCATGATCCCGGAGGTCAGGATGAAAGAAGAAAATATATCAGAGATTGAAAGTCTGGCCCACACAAGGGACAAGTTTGTTCAACTTCGTACTGCGCTCAAAAACAAAGTGCATAATATTTTGAGGATGAACGGGATTGAAACTGACAAGGAATTTCTATCAAGTGAGAAAGGATTCAGCAAAGCTCTTGGTTATAAGATTAGCGATACATCAGAACTTGAAATTAAAGTTTGTATAGACCAGATAAAGTACCTGACAAGCAGCATTGAAGAGATCGATAATAAATTGAAAGAAAAAGGGAAAGGATTGAAAGGTTTTGAAAATATAACAAGCATAAAGGGAATTGGTGAAAAGAGCGGAACAATATTATTGAGCGTGATTGGCGATATTAATGACTTTGATTCCCGTAAAAATCTTGATGCTTTTTTCGGTATAGTTCCAAGAGTCAGTGACTCAAATGAGACAGTAATGCATGGAAGAATAACAAAACAGGGAAGCAAGATCGGCAGAACAACCCTTGTACAATGCACATTAATCGCAATACGTTATTCTGATTATTTACGTGCATTTTATTTGAGAATGAAAACTAAGAAAGGTTCCGGTAAGGCAATTATCGCAACAGCCAGAAAATTATTAGGAATAATTTACGACACATTAAAAAATAACTGGGTTTTTGAAGATTTTACCCAATTTAAACTGAAACAAATATAAAAAAATATTTTTGAGAAGATATATTGACATTTATCATAGGAGGATTATTATGAGGAGACTTGTCATTCTAACTTTTGTGACATTGGATGGAATTATGCAGGCTCCCGGTGGACCCGAGGAAGATACCAGCGGAGTTTTTAAAAATGGCGGATGGTCTGTCGGTTATTGGGATGATTTTATGAATAAGGTTATGGGAGAGCAATGGAGAGCAGAGTCTCAACTACAGGTATCATTGTTGCCACTTATGAGTGGGATGGAAACATCAAAACCGGATCGTTTGGATAATCTTCTTCTTTCTTTGACGTATCAATAAAATATTTTAAAAAACTATTGACAAAAAAAATAGATTATACTATACTTTGTATTGTGGCTAAGCCACAGGTTTAATAAAAGAATATTTTATTTTATTAGGAGAAGCAGTATGGATGAATTGACGGCAAAAGCCCTTGGTATGATTGAAACCAGAGGCTTTATAGCTATGGTAGAAGCTTCTGATGCAATGGTGAAAGCGGCGAGAGTAGAGCTTGTAGGTTATGAAAAAATCGGCGGCGGTTTTGTAACGGCAATTGTACGCGGTGATGTCGCCGCAGTAAAGGCCGCTGTTGATGCAGGTGTCCGCGCGGTGGAAAGGGTCGGGGAAATCGTATCGACCCATGTGATACCCAGGCCGCACGATAATGTGGATGCAGCGCTGCCGCTGGGCGGAATAAAAACTTCCAAGAGAGGGAAATGATCATGATAGATTTAAGGACTTTTATTTTTCTCGATTCTCTGCAATTGCAGATGGCGTCATATTTATCGACGGTGTCCAGGGGATATCTGCCGGTGGCCGGACAGGCCAGTTGTTTGATTGAAATCGCTCCCGGAATTGAAATAAATACGTTAACCGATATTGCTTTGAAAGCGACTAATGTGACCCCGGGTATGCAGATTGTGGAGCGGGCGTTCGGACTGCTGGAAGTTCATTCAGACAGCCAGGGGGATGCCAGAATGGCCGGAGAAGCTGTATTAAAAGCAATCGGCGAGATCTGTGGATGAAAGGATAAAACCCCGGATTTTAACCAGCCAGCTGATTAAAAACGTGGAGGACCACCATGCTCAATTGATTAACAGGACCCGTTTCGGTATGATGGTTTTAAAGGGCGATACATTGTTTGTATTGGAAGTTGAACCGGCCGGATATGCGTACTATGCAGCAAACGAAGCGGAAAAAGCCGCCCATATTAACATTGTTGATGTGACGGGTTTCGGTAAATTCGGCAGGGTTTACATAGCGGGAGCAGAAGCCGAGGTTCTGGAAGCCAAAAAAATAGTTGAAAAAAGACTTGCGGAAGTATCAGGCAGGGAAGATTATAAATAATTTTTTAAGGAGATTTTATGTCAGAGATTTTTATGGAAGCTTTGGGAATGATAGAAACCAGAGGATTTATCGCTATGGTGGAAGCATCAGATGCAATGGTAAAAGCCGCGAAGGTGGATTTGATCGGTTATGAGAAGATTGGCGGCGGTTATGTTACGGCGATTGTAAGAGGCGATGTTGCGGCGGTAAGAGCGGCTGTGGATGCTGGTTTACGCGCTGCTGAAAAGGTCGGAGAGATTGTTTCTACCCACGTAATACCCAGGCCGCATGATAATGTAGATTCTGCTTTACCGCTTGGGAAAAAGATTGTAAAAAGCAAGGAATAAAATATGACATTGGCAAGGGTAATAGGGACAGTTGTTTCCACCCATAAAGCTGTTAAAATTGAAGGCATTAAGTTTTTACTGGTTGAGAAGATTGACGCGGTTACACAAAAGGGAAAAAATGATTTTGTGGTTGTAATGGATAGTGTCGGAGCCGGGCAGGGTGAAATAGTATTTTATGTAACGGGAAGCAGCGCCCGGATGACGAATATAACCGAAGGAAGGCCGACTGACGGCACTGTTATCGCGATTGTAGATAATATCGAGAAAGATGGCAGCTATGTCTATCAGAAAGACAAAGCGAATTAGGATTTTGTTATGATTTTAGGAACAGTTGTCGGAACTATTGTATGTAATACAAAAAATGATGGAATTCCCGGTTCCAGATATCTTTTAATTGCTAAGAGTAATCAAAAAGGGGAGCAAAAAAATGATTTCCTGGTTGCCCTGGATTTGATCGGCGCCGGAAAAAATGAGCTGGTTATGATAGCTGAGGGCAGTTCAGCCTAGGGAAACCGAAATAACATTTAATAAACCGATGGATGCAATTATTGTAGGTATTGTAGATTTAATCGATGAAAGAGGGCAAATTGCTTACAGGAAGTAAAAAATGGATTTAACGGTATTAGGAGTTCTTGAATTCAGCAGCGTCGCTGTTGGGATAAAATCATTGGACACAATGGTTAAGTCGGCGCCTGTGAACATCATCGAGGCGAAAACTATCTGTCCCGGAAAGTACTTGATCATCATTACAGGTGATGTTGCTTCAGTAGAATACTCTTTAAAGGCCGGTAAAGAATCCGGTACGGGATTTCTTGTGGATGAGCTGTTCCTGCCGATGATCCATAAAGATGTGGTTCCCGCTATTGGTAAAACCCTGTCCTGTGACGAATGGGACGCGATCGGTGTTATAGAAACATACTCCGTCATTTCCAGTATAGAAGCGGCGGATATCGCTGCCAAAACCGGCGGAGTGAAAATCATTGAAGTCCGGCTGTCTATGGGATTCGGCGGAAAATCCTATGTTAAAATGATGGGAGACCTTTATTCCATTGAGGCAGCTATGCAGGCCGGGGTGGAGCAGGTGAAGAAAAAAGGGTTGTTATGCTCGGATATCATTATTCCAAAACCCCATGCGGATATTAAGTCTTATTTTATTTAAGAAAAGGAGCGGCCTGTGGAAAACTTAGAACAGAATGTCCGTGAAATAGTTGAAGAGGTTGTTAAAAATTTAAGTATAAAAAGTGAACAGTCGTCTCAGGGCGGGACCGGGGTTTTCAGAAATTTAAATGATGCTGTGATAGCCGCGGATATAGCCCAGAAAGAATTAATGAAGCTGACTCTTGAAAAAAGAAAAGATATAATACAAAGCATTAGAAAAACAGTTCTGGATTATAGAGAGCTGATATCAAAGATGGCCTGGGAAGAAACCGGGCTTGGACGCCTGGATGATAAGATTATTAAAAATGAACTGGCCGCTTTAAAAACTCCGGGAGTTGAGGATCTGGAGCCGGCCGCGTATTCGGACGATAACGGTTTAAGCCTGGTTGAAAGGGCACCGTATGGAGTAATTGGTTCGATAACACCCTGCACAAATCCGACTGCTACAATCATCAATAATGCAATCGGAATAATAGCGGGCGGGAATTCGGCAGTGTTCAATCCTCATCCGGCGGCAAAAAAAGTTTCATGTTATCTTATCAGTTTGTTAAATGAAGCTGTTATAGATTCCGGCGGACCCGCTAATCTTCTGGTTTGTATAGAAGAACCGACGATTGAATCGGCAAAGGAATTGATGAGTCATAAACAGATAGCCATACTGGTAGTGACCGGAGGTCCGGCTGTGGTTAAAGCGGCAATGAACAGCGGGAAAAAAGTAATCGCCGCGGGGCCGGGCAATCCTCCTTGTGTTGTGGATGAAACAGCCGATTTAGTTAAAGCCGGTAAAGATATTGTAAATGGCGCGGGTTATGACAACAACATTATCTGCATCTGTGAAAAGGAGGTCATTGTTGTTGCTTCTGTCGCGGACAGATTAAAAGAGGAAATGAAGAAAAACGGCGCCTATGAATTGAATGAGGATCAGATTAAAAAAATAACCGAATTGGTTATAACTGAACCGGGCGGCCCGGGAAAAGAAGGGTGTCCAAATAGAAAATATGTGGGAAAGAACGCGAATGTTATCGCAAAGGATATCGGGTTGGATTTACCTGTAGAAACAAGAATTCTTCTCTGCGAGGTTGGAAGGGAGCATCCGTTAGTCTGGACGGAACAATTGATGCCGGTTATACCTCTGGTAAGGGTAAAAGATGTGGATACTGCTATTGATCTGGCTTTTGAGTGCGAGCATGGATTCCGGCATACCGCGATAATGCATTCTTTAAATATATCTAAGCTAAGCCGGATGGCCAAGGTTATGAACTGCTCCATTTTTGTAAAAAACGGCCCGAGTTATTGCGGTCTGGGAAAGGGCGGCGCCGGTTTTACTTCCTTTACAGTCGCCAGCCCGACAGGCGAAGGATTGACAAGGGCGAGGACTTTTACCAGGGAAAGGCGCTGTACTTTAGTGGATTATTTCAGGATAATATGAAGGTTTTTTATGAAATTAGGTAAAGTAATTGGCCGTGTGGTCAGTTCGGTTAAGATAGATTCTTTTGAAGGCGCAAAACTCGTTCTAGTTCAGCCTGTGGATGAAAAACTGCAGAGTTATGGAGATCCGATTGTCGCCATTGATATGATCAGATCCTGCGAAGGGCAGATTATATTTTATGAAACCAGCAAGGAAGCGGGAAGGGTGTTGGAAACCGTAATGAATCCCTGTGACGCTGCAGTGATGGGCATTGTAGACCGGATATCACTGGAGGCCGCGGTATGACACTGGGAAGAGTGATAGGAAATATTGTTGCCTCAACAAAGATGTATGGGTATGAATCAAAAAAAATGTTTTTTATTCAGCCGATTGATCCTGCAGGAAAACCGGCAGGGAAGTCTTTCCTTGCAGTTGACGCTGTACAGGCCGGGATCGGCGACACAGTTCTGGTAATGGAAGAAGGCGGTTCTGCCAGGATGATTATTCAGGAACCGGATTCATTAACGGTAAAAACAGTAATTGCCGGTATTGTAGACGAAGTGGTATTAAAATAAACTATTCCCGCAGCACACATTCGACAAGCTCAGTGCAAGCGCTGCGGGGTATTATAAATGCAGAATAGCGGGAAGCCAGCTTGATAGGTAGGCGCAGTAAACTACGGGGAACCATACCCTGGTCAAGCGGCACGCTTGTTGAAGATAAAGGAGAAGAAAAATGACCTCAATAGAAGAGATCAGGGTCAGCAGTGTGATCGGTCAGTCTAAGGAAAGCACGAAAGAACAGGAAAAAAGTGATCTTATTAATAAGACCGATCAGGTAAAAAGGGTTGCTATCGGGTCTGACCATGGTTCTTATGATTCCAAGGAAATGTTAAAAACTTATCTCCGGAATATCGGCTACAGTGTTGTGGATGTTGGAACGAATAATAGTAAGGACAAAGTAGATTATCCGGATTTTGGGATAGCGGTTTCAAAAAAGGTAGTAAGCGGGGAATGTGACCGGGGGATTATACTGGATGGCGCAGGAATTGGATCTTCCATGGTCTGCAACAAAGTTCATGGCATCAGGGCGGCTCTTTGCTGGAGCGCTAAAACCATTATTAACAGCAGAGAGCATAATAACGCGAATGTACTTTCCCTGGGTACTCTTCAGCACACAGCGGATGAATTGTGTTCAATGACGAAATTGTGGCTGGAAACGCGTTTTGAAGGCGGCAGGCATTGGCCGAGAATCAATAAAATGATGGCTATTGAAAGAGAGGAAAGATAATATGGAACAGAAAGAATTGATTGAGCAGATTACGAGAGAAGTTCTGGCCAGGATGAAAGATAAGCCAATTGACCAGAAGACAGATACAGCCTCATTGAATGCGGGAAGGATAACTATTCCCCCGGCGGAATTGGCAAAGTATATTGACCATACATGTTTGAAGCCGGAATCAGTTGTTGCGAACTACGACAAGGTTTGTTCTGAGGCATTGACATACCGTTTTAAATCGGTATGTATAAATTCTGGCTGGGTGCCCTATATCGCGAAGAAACTGAGAGGTTCCGGTATAAAAGTCTGTTCCGTGATTGGTTTTCCGATCGGGGCAATGGATTCCAGAAGTAAGGCCTTTGAAGCGAGGAGCGCAATCGATAGCGGCGCAGACGAACTGGATATGGTACTGAATGTCGGAGCTTTAAAATCCAGGGATTTGAAGCTGGTGGAGGAAGATATCCGCGCTGTCAGAAGAGCTTCAAGAAGTACAACTATTCTGAAAGTCATTATAGAAACATCGTTATTAACAGATGAAGAAAAGATATTGGCCTGTGAAATTGCAAAAAAAGCGGAAGCAGACTTTGTAAAAACCTGTACCGGTTTTGCCGGAGGCGGCGCGACCGTTAATGATATTGCTATGATGAGAAGGATTGTCGGCACAAATATGGGAGTAAAAGCAAGCGGTGGAGTCAGGGATTACGACAAAGCAGTATCTCTTATAGCGGCGGGAGCAAACAGGCTTGGCTGTGTTTCAAGTGTGGCTATTGTGACAGGCGCAGGAGGACAGCAGGGAAGTTATTAAATAACCAATCATAGGAGGATAATATTATGGAAAGAGTACGCTTAATAGCTGATAATAAAGATATATTGGGAGAATCTCCGATCTGGGACCCAAATGATAATATCCTTTATTGGGTCGATACGGAGAAGTATAATATTTATGCTTATGATTATGAAACAGAAAAGGTGACAACCTATAAAATAGACAGGCCTGTTGTTGCTCTGGGAAGAAGTACTCACAATAACTGGATACTGGTGACAAAAGAGGGTTTATTTCTCTGGGAAAAAGGTAAATCTAAAACAAAAATGATTGCAACGCTTTTAAGCAAAAAAGAGAATGTCCGTTTCAATGACGGTGTGGTTGATCCTCTTGGCAGGTACCTGGTCGGTGATTACAATACAAAGGAATTGGACAGGCCGGACGGTTCTATTTACAGTATTGGCCTTGATGGGAAATCAAAAACCCTGGATACCGGATTGGTTATTCCAAATGGAATGACGTTCAGCAGGGATGGGAAAACATTTTATGCGTCGGAACAGTTAAAAAGCCGGATTCTCGCCTACGATTATGATTTAAAAACCGGAAAAATATCCAACCGGAAGGTTTTTGCGGAGGTTCCAAAAGAATACGGATTGCCGGATGGTTTGATAACCGATATTGATGGTTATTTATGGAGCGCTCATTGGCAGGGCTGGAGAATTACCAGGTATGATAAGAATGGTAAAGTTGACACAGTAATTGAGGTCCCTTTTACAACGCCGACATGTCTGGCTTTCGGCGGACCGTTAATGAATGAACTATTTATCACATCTGCAACCTTCGGTTTATCAGAGGATCAAATCAAGAAAAGTAAAAATCCGGGCGGTTTATTCTGTATAAAAACAAATTATACCGGTATTTATGGTTATATGTTTAAATGGAATAAATAAAAAATAACGGGAGGAATCATTATGAGTGAATCATTAAAAGGAAAAGTCGCGGTTTTAACAGGAGCGGCTTCAGGTTTTTCTAAAGCAACTTCTGAGCTGTTCGCGCAAAAAGATCAATGCAACCTTGTACTGATTGATGTAAATGAAGAAGGTTTGAAAGATACCGTAAAGAAATGCCAGGATTTTGGTTCAAAGGTTATTTCTTTTAAGGGGGATGTAACAAAGGCGGATACTTTTAAGAGAGCGTTAAAAGAATGTTTGGATAATTTCGGCAGGGTGGATTTTTTGATGAATTATGCCGGAAGCGCTTTGAAAGTAGCTCCCATTGAAGATATGGACGATGAAATTAACAGAAAGATTATCGATTTGAATCTGACCAGCGTTATGATGAGCTGCCGTGAATTTACGCCGCAGTTCAAAAAACAGAAATCCGGAAAGATTATCAATGTCACCAGCGCTTGTGAAAAAAGGTCATGGCCGGGATGGTCGGTTTATTCAGCTGCGAAATCAGCTGTAAATGCTTTCTCCAGGTGTTTGTACACGGAATTGAGGCCTTTTGGGGTTTGCGTAACTGTTTTGGTTCCCGGAGGTTCCAATACCGGGTTTCAGACCTCGTCCGGTGTGACAAAATTCGACTGGGACGAATCCCTTGCCGTAAGGCCGGAACATTTTGCGGATATGGTTTACCAGGTATGCGCTTTGACTAAAGGAGGTTGTGTGCCGGAGTTAATGGTTTATGGTCTGGCTCAGGATGTTAGCGGTTATTAAATAATAGGTTCTTTAATTAATTTATATGCCGGTTTAATCAGCACAAGGTGGATAAGCCACCTTTTCAGTATTATTAAAAAACGGTTTTCTTAAGAAGACCGTATATTTAGGAGGATAGAATGAAGAACTGGTTGAAGAGAGTAGTGTTACTGTCATTTGTTCTTTCTTGTTTCAGCGTGGGCATTATGTCAGCAAAGACGCTTAAGATTGCGTTCTTTGTGTCCGATCTCAAGAATGGATTCCATCAGGCTCAGGCTTTTTGGGCTAAAAAGTATGCCAAGGAAAAATATGGCGCAGATGTTCAGGTTTTTGATGGAAAATCTGACAATGCAACCATGATCGCTAACATTGATCAGGTTGTTGCTCAGGGTTTTGATATGGCTACACTTCACGTCTGGCAGCCGGATGCCGCAAAACCGGGAATTGAAGCGGCTCTGAAAAAGGGTATTGTAATGGCTAGCTTCTTTGAAATTCATACTCCCGTTAAAATTCCTGCTGTTCAACATGATGAAGCTGTAATTTCCGAACAAATGGGTAAGATAGCCGCACAGCAATGGAAAAAAGCTTTCCCAAACAAGCCCGTAGTATGTGTCGAATTGGGCTGGCCTGATAATGAAGCAGTAGCGAACGGCCGTACTATACCTTTTGTTAAGGGTGTTAAATCTGTTGATCCGAACGCTGTGGACCTCGGCTGTTTTGACTGCAGTAAAGGCCCTGATGTAGCAAAAAAGACTATTCAGGATTTAGTACAGGCTCATCCGGAATTGAATGTCATTTATTCCGAATCGGCTGACCTGACTGTCGGCACATTACCCGGACTGAAAGCTGTCGGAAGAGGAATAATGAAAAATGGGGTGCCTATAACTGAAGTATTATGCAGTGTTGACCTTCCTGAAAGTGAAGTAGTTGCGATATACGATCCAAGCTCTTCACTGAAAATGTCTCTGGCCCTTCCTCCAAGGGAAACAGCTATGTTCAGAATTGATAATCTGTTTGACATCAAGAACGGAAAAATTAAACAACAGGATGATGCTAACTTGAAAGCTTATAAGCTTCCCGCATCTTTAGTCAGTTATTACACAATGAAACCGGCTGATGCTGTAAAATGGTTTAATGAAGAGAATCAGGCCACTATGAAATTACCTGCTTATAAGTAAAGATGTAAAGATTTGAATTGAAATTCAGGGAGGAAGCCTTAAAGGCTTCCTCCTATTTAAAATGTATGACTGGGAGTGGATGATGAGTGAATTTATATTGGAAATAAAAAACCTGATCAAAGACTTTCCGGGTGTTCGGGCAGTGGGTGATGTCAGTCTTAATATAAAAAGGAATACGGTACATTGCCTGGTCGGTGAAAACGGCGCAGGAAAATCCACGCTCATCAAAATCCTCACCGGAGCAATTATCAGGACAAGTGGAACTATTCTATTAAACGGTAAAGAATATACGGCTCATAACCCCAGGGAAGCCAAACAGAAAGGTATCAGTACACTATTCCAGGAACTGAATGTTGTGGACCAGCTTACAGTTGAAGAAAACCTCACTCTTGGTTTGGAAGATACCTGGCTGAGTTTTATCCGGAAAACAAACAAAATTAAAAAAATGATTGAAGTTTTGAAGAGTATAGATATTTCTATCAATCCAAAAGATCGTGTTTCGAGATTGAGTGTCGCAAAAAAGCAGCTGGTTGAAATTTCCAAAGCGATTTCAGGGGAATCCGGCGTTATTATTATGGATGAACCGACTGCGGCAATATCAGAAGAAGAAATAAAAAGGCTTTTTATAATTATAAAAGGGTTGAAAGAAAAAAACGTTACCGTCATATACATATCACACAGACTTGATGAAATATTTGAAATAGGCGATTATGTAACAGTAATGCGTGATGGTAAACATATTGAAACCAAACCGGTTTCTGAAGTAAAGGACCGGTCGGAATTGATTAAAATGATGATCGGAAAAGCGGTTTATGAGCAGTATTTAATGAGGAATTTAGAAAATGCTGAAATCCTTCTTTCTGCTCAAAATCTATCCAATAAAAAACTTAAAGATCTATCCTTTAGCGTTAAGCGGGGAGAGATAGTCGGTTTTTACGGGCTTATCGGTTCCGGGAAAACAGAGCTTGCGCGGGCTTTATACGGAGCTGATGAGGTGAGCGGAGAAATTACATTTAAAGGAAAAAAATTGATTCATACAACTAATAAAGCTATCAGCGCAGGAATAGCAATGGTTCCTGAAGAAAGGAGATCACAGGGGCTTTTTACTATATTATCAATAAAAAGCAATATCCCGGTAATGAATATGAAAAAAATCTCAAATGCGGGATTTATCAACACCAGAAAAGAAGAGACAGCTGCATCAGAAAATGTAAAGAAATTAGGCATTACTACAAGCAGTGTTAATAAAGAAGTTGCAAAACTCTCGGGAGGGAACCAGCAGAAAGTGGTTTTTTCAAAGTGTTTATTTGCCGATGCCGATCTTCTCATCCTGGACGAGCCGACGCGTGGGATCGATGTCGGAGCGAAAAGTGAAATATATAAAATAATCCGGCAGTTATCTATGGAAGGTAAATCTATTATTTTCTGCTCATCTGAATTGCCTGAAATTTTGAATATGTGCGACAGGATTTTCCTTCTTTATGACGGCAAAATAAAAGCGGAAATGTCAAATAGTAAGGATATTCAAAGTGAAAAAATACTTCAGATTTGTACGGGGGGAGTATAATGCCGGGAAGATTAATAGCTAATAGTAAAAAAAATGATATACCTATAGCAATTAAGCTTGTTCGTTTTTTACAGCAGGGAAGTATTATCACGTCTATGATGGGAGTTCTCATTCTTATGTTTATTGCGGCATCTATTTTTGTCCCCAGATTTTTTAATATAAATACTCTTTCAAACCTGGTAACACAGCAGGCTGAATTAATTATTCTTTCTATTATGGTAACCTTTATTCTAATCAGCGGAAACTTTGATATGTCCGTTGGAGGAATAGTAAGCCTGGGCGCTGTATTATCGGCTTATTTCTGTCAATCTCCTTCCGGGGCCGGTATGGAACTGGCCAGGGGACTTGGTATGCCTTATGTAGTCGCTCTAATTTTAACGCTATTATGTTGTATGGTTATAGGTTTGATTAATGGATTTTTTATCACAAAAATGAAAGTGCCTTCAATCATTATCACACTGGGCACCATGTCTCTTTCCAGGGGTATAGCTTTGATAATTACACAGGGCTCCCAGAGAGCGACAGGCCTGCCGTATGAATTTAAAAATATCGGCGAGTTTCATTTAACCGGCGCAATCAATTCCTCTGTTATGGTGATGGTGGTTTTTGTAATTATTGCTTTGATTGTTGAAAGAATGACTGTATTTGGGAAAAGGACCTATTATATTGGTGCTAACCCGGTTGCATCAAAGCTATCCGGTATTAAGGTGGAAAAACATATTACAATATTATATTTGATCAGTTCGCTGCTTGCAGGTATAGTCGGAATAATCATGGGGTCTATTCATAATTCCGGTATTTCGAGTATCGGCGAGGGTTTTGAATTTGACGCATTGGTGATAACCCTCCTGGGCGGAACCAGCATTTTGGGCGGATCAGGATCGGTTTTATGCGCCGTAATAGGTGCTTTCATCCTTGGTATTATGTCATCATCATTGAATATGCTGGGTTTATCGCCTGATATTCAAATTATTGTAAAGGGAGTAATTACCCTGGTCGCTATTTTACTGCAGCGTTTTGCGCTGGATAGAAGAAAATACTGATTGTAAATTGATCATTTTATGAAAAAAGTCAATTACTAAGAGCCCGAAATATTACTGAAAGGAGCAAGTGAAAATGGAAAGGCAAAGCAGAATAAGTTGGACAATAGCATTCAAGAATGTATTTGTGTTCGTAGTGCTGGTTTTCATTGTAACTGGCTTCAGTATTGTATCATTAAATTTTTTAAATCCTAATAATATTATAAATATTTTGAGAATGGCAGTCCCTATTCTGTTAGTCAGTATTGGAGCTACTCTTGTAATGATTTCCGGCAATATAGATTTGTCAGTCGGAAGTATTGTCGGTTTAAGCGGGGTACTGTACTGTATTATGCTGAAAAGCGGTTTGGGATTTATCCCGAGCGTTATTCTGACTCTGTGTTTTGGTTTGTTGATGGGCTTCATTAATGGGCTGCTGGTTATGAAATGGAGAATTGTACCCGTCATAGCAACCCTGGCAACAATGTATATATACCGCGGTATAGCCTGGAATTTAACGCCAAGGCAGGTCGGTTTAATAAAAGGCCATATGCCTCCGGATTTGAATAATTTCGGACGCGCGGATGTTTTCCTGGGATTGCCGATGGCTTTTTTTGTCGCGGTAGCAATTATTATTATTATGATTATTGTGCAGAAGAAGACCCTGTTGGGCAAATACACGGCTGCGATCGGCGGAAACAGGGCCTCAGCGGAATTATCTGGAATAAATGTGGTGTCTACAGTGTGGTTTTTATATATTATAACCGGTATTCTATGTTCCATCGGCGGTATCGCAAGATCGAGCTATCTGTCCATGGGCGACCCTTTAACTGGTAATGGCATGGAGCTGGAAGCTATTATCGCAGTTTTAATGGGTGGAACAAGTTTTTATGGCGGTGAAGGTTCTATATTAAAGACAATGATAGGCGCTTTGATCATAATGTGTGTGACTGTTGGGATGATGGTCTCAGGTATCCCGCCGTATTGGCAGACATTGGTTAAGGGAATAGTTTTAATCGGAGCTCTGGCAGTCTATACATTAATAACAGAAAAAACAGATAAGTAATTCCGGGAAATTGTGAACTATAAAACCGGAGGATTACTTGAAAAAGGGACATTTTAATTTGCTCGACACAAAATTCCGTCAGAAGGATTGACAAGACGGGAAAAAAATGCTATATTATGTGGCTTAGCCACCAGTTCTAACGACCAGTATACTATGAAAACTAATTAATAGAAATAAAGTCCAAATTTTTATAGAGGTGAAGCATGAAGATAGTCGGTATTGGTGACCTGTTCATACCCAAACAGTACATAGAAGATGGATTTAAAATTCTAAAATCCTCTAAAGTAGAACTCAAAACCCTGGATTGGCAGTTGAGGGATTTTGACGAATTGCAGGAAATCAATCTTTTAGTTGAAAAAAAAGGGAGCGAGGCCTACGAGGTGCCCCAGGACATTCTGGATGCAACCAGGAATGCGGATATTATCATTACTCAGTTCTGCCCTGTTACCAGAAAAATGATCGACAATGCGAAAAACCTGAAGGTAATCGGTGTTTTACGCGCCGGTTATGAGAATATCAATATCAAGTACGCTTCGGAAAAAAGCATTGTGATTTTCAATACCTCTGGAAGGAACGCGGACTCTGTCGCGGACTTTACCGTCGGGATGATTATCTGCGAATGTCGGAACATTGCACGCGGACATTATGGGCTTAAAAACGGAGATTGGATACGTAAATATCCGAATTCATCCTACATACCGGATTTGATGGACAAAACGGTTGGCCTGATTGGAATCGGCGAGATTGGGAACCGTGTCGCAAGGAGACTGCAGGGTTTTGACATGAAGATTATCGCTTATGATCCCTATGTGAAAAAAACAGATTATGGAATTCAACTCGTCAGCCTGGAAGAGCTGATGAAAACCTCAGATTTTGTTTCTGTTCATGCCCGTATGACACCGGAAACTGAAAAAATGATAAGCCGGAAACTTCTGGAAATGATGAAACCGGCTGCTTATTTTATCAATACTTCCAGGGCGGGCCTTGTGGATGAAGAAGCGCTGATTGATATCTTAAAAAATAAAAAAATCGCAGGCGCGGCGCTGGATGTTTTTATGAAAGAACCTCCGGGAAAGGATTACCCGCTGGTAACCCTTCCGAATGTCACGCTTACGCCGCATATGGCAGGCGGTTCCACGGACGCGTTTCTAAATTCGCCGAAAAAACTCGCTGCGGAAATACAGAAACTCTGGAAAAAAGAAGAAATCAGGAGCATTGTCAATAAGGATGTGTTCAAGAATCTGACTGCAGCAAACTATTATCCTTTTATATAATTAGATATTCCCTCTTTAAAAGGGGGTTAGGGGGATTTTTGTGTATGAAAAAAGAGTTTGAACAAATTCCCCCAACCCCCTTAATTGGGGGACAAAATTAAATAGTAAAAAGGAGAAGTTATGGATTTTAATTTAAAGGGAAAAGTCGCTATAGTTACCGGCGGAGGAAGCGGTCTGGGAGCGGCGGTAAGCGAGCTTCTATCGGAAGAAGGCGCCCATGTGATTGTTAATTATATTGTGGATGAAGATAATGTGAAGAAGTTCGTGGATGGGTTGAATAAAAAATACAAATCTAATGCTGTCGCGATCTACGGGGATATTACCAGCGCGAAAGATATCGAAAATACATTTAACAAAGCCGTGGATTTATATGGGAAAGTGGATATCCTGGTCAACAACGCCGGGACCTGGCCGACCGCTTTTGTTAAGGAAATGAAGGATGAGGAATGGGAGAAGACGATAAAGATTAACCTGACCGGTCCTTATCTTTTCAGCAAGAAAATGATCAATCACCTGCTTGGAAGAAAGAGCAAGGGTAAGATCATCAATGTGGTTTCGCAGGCGGCTTTTCATGGTTCCACCAGCGGGCATGCTCATTATGCCGCTGCCAAAGGTGGAATGGTCATTTTCACCGTCTCTCTTGCAAGAGAAGTGGCTAAAGACGGGATTAATGTAGTTGCGGTTGCCCCCGGTATGATGAGAACGCCTATGAATAAGGAAGCACTGGATGAAAGAGAGGAAGATTATATTAAAAGGATTCCGCTGGGAAGAATTGCCGATCCGGAGGAAGTTGCTAATGTGGTAGTTTTCCTGGCATCGGAAAAAGCAGATTATATTACAGGAGCTACCATCGATGTTACAGGCGGAATGCTGATGCGGTAAGATTGAATTGTACAAAATATTCCCCCTTTTCAAAGAGAGATAGGGGGATTTAAAAATATTGGCAGATATTCTATCAATGTCATTAATCGAAGTGAAATATAAAAACCCCACCAACCCCCTTTGAAAAGGGGGAGACAGGTAAAAAAAAATTGAAGGAGAATAATATGGATTATTATTTAAAGGACAAAATAGTTCTGGTTACCGGAGCGGCCGGGTCAATTGGAGAAGCTATCGCTCGAGAATATGTTAAAGAAGGAGCCAGGGTTTTTATCACCGATATTGATAAAGCAAAATTGGAAACAATTAAAAATAGTATTGGTGAAAAATGCGCTTTTAAAGAGGCGAACATCACAAAATGGGATGATGTAAAAGCGGTATATGATGCTTTTAAAGCAGTCTATGGCGAGAGGATTGATATACTTGTCAATGTTGCGGGAATTATCGGCAACAGGGCTGTTGAAGATATTACCGAGGAAGAATGGGACAAGCAGTTTGCTGTCAATTGTAAAGGCACGTTCTTTTTTGTTAAATTGGCAGTACCCATGATGAAAAAAAATAAATACGGCAGGATCATTAATTTCTCCTCTAAATCGGGAAAAACCGGTTCAGCCTTAATGAGCCATTATTGCGCCGCTAAAGGAGCGATCATATCTTTTACTCAGGCATTGGCTTATGAACTGGCGAGCAGCGGAATTAATGTGAACTGTCTATGTCCGGGGATCGTAGATAATTCGGGTGTCTGGAGTAATGTTTCTGTGGGTTATATGGCAAACCGTAATATATCAAAGGAAGATTTAACCAAAGAAATGGTCAGTAAAGTACCCCTGAAACGTCTGGCAAAGATAGAAGATGTTGTTGCGGTTACATTATTTTTATCTTCAAAAGGCGCGGATTACATGACCGGCCAGGCAATTAATGTCACCGGCGGAAGAGAAATGCATTAGAGGAGAATAAATATGCAGACAATGAAAGCGGTCATATATTATGGCGTTGAGAATATTAAAATAGAAGAGATACCGTTTCCGGAATGCGGTGATGATGAAATACGGGCGAAGATAGACGCCTGCGCGGTTTGCGGTACTGATTTGAAGGCTTATAAAAGCGGAAACCCCAGGATTAAAGCCCCGATTGTGATGGGTCATGAATTTACCGGAGTGATTGAAAAGACCGGAAAAAATGTAAAAGGATATTCACCGGGTGAAAGGGTGGTGATGGCTACCTCCGTTTCCTGTGGAGAATGCTACTATTGTAAACATGGGAATAATAACCTCTGCAGTAATTTAAAGCCGATGGGATTTTCCTATAACGGCGGAATGGCGGAATATATTGTCATTCCGAAGGACGCCGTTAAAAACGGGCATGTTATCAAGGTACCCGCCGGTGTAAAAGCCGAATATGCAGCTTTATGCGAGCCCTTAAGCTGCGCAGTTAATTCAGCTGAAAACTGCGGCATAAAAAAGGGAGATACAGTGGTCGTATCCGGTGCAGGCCCGATGGGTATTATGAATCTCTGTGTTGCTAGGGAATTTGGTGCGAAAAAGATTATTTTATCCGAGGTATCCGAAAACAGGCTGGAACAGGCAAGGCAGTTTGGGTGCGATGTGCTGGTTAATCCGGTAAAACAGGACCTGGTGAAAGCCGTTATGGATGAAACAAACGGACTTGGCGCGGATGTGGTGATCGTGGCGGCTCCGGCTGCGGCTCCCCAGGAAGCGGCCCTCGATTATGTAAGAAAACGCGGCACGGTCTGTCTTTTTGCTTCCCTGCCGGCGGGTAAAAGCATGCTCAGTATCGATAGCAGGAAAATCCATTATGGTGAATTGAGGATTGTCGGTTCCAGCGACTCAACGCCGGCGCAGGTGAAAAGGGCGGTGGAACTACTGCAGAGCAAGAGTTTTCCTGCCGATAAGATCGCGAGTCATGTTTTGAAATTTGACGAGATATTGAAGGCTTTCGATTTGATGGTTTCCGGAGAAGCATTGAGAGTTGTGCTTGTGCCATAAATTTAGAGTACTATATAGGATAGGCTTATGAAACAGTATGTTCTGGGGATCGATGTCGGATTAACTAATACGAAGGCTGTTTTATACAGCACAACCGGTATTTATACAGCAGAAGCGAAAAAAAAGACCCCGCTTTTATCCGAAAGAGAGAATACATCGGAAATACCCATGCTGAGATTATGGGAAAATGTAAAATCCGTTGTGAAGGATGTGTTAAAAACTTCCGGTGTCGATCCGAAACATATTGCGGGCATTGGCGTCTCGGGGCATGGAAACGGTTTGTATTATACGGATGAGACGGGAAAACCAATTGATAACGCGGTTACGTCAATGGACCACCGGGCCTCGGAACTTGTTGAAAAACTTAACATAGCGGAAAAGACGCTTCGTAAAACAACTCTTCAAAGTATATGGGACGGGCAGCCGGGTGTTATATTAAAATGGCTGAAGATAAACCGTCCGGGAATCTATGAAAAAATCGGACATGTAATGCTCTGCAAAGACTGGATTACCCATTGCTTTACCGGAGAATATACCTCGGATTACAGCGATATGAGCGCTTCCGGATTGATGGATAATATCGCAAGAAAATACAGCAATGATATTTTAATTGCACTGGATATCCGGGAAATCGGGGAGAAGCTCCCCGATTTGCTGAAATCCTTTGAAATCGCTGGAAATGTAACACTGAAAGCGGAGGAGGAAACCGGTTTAAAAAAGGGAACTCCGGTCATTGCGGGACTTTTTGATGTGGATGCATGCGGTATCGGGGCGGGTTTTATCAGAGAAGACCAGTTCTGCTCCATTGCCGGGACCTGGAACATTAATATGGGCCTGATAAAAAAGCATGTAGATAACCGGGATATACGGCAATGCACCATTCGGGGGGACAACAGCGCCTACCTTGCAATCGATTCAAGCCCCACCTCTTCCTCAAATATCGACTGGGTGATGAAAAACGTCATCGGAAAAAAAGTGACTTTTGAGCAATTTGAGAATATTCTTTCACAAAACCGCCTTAAGGAAAATAAAATCTTGTTTCTGCCTTTGATATACGGCGGTCTGGGAAACGAAAACAAAGGCGGTGTGTTTGTGAACCTGCGGAGTTATCATAATTATAAAGACCTTCTCTTTGCAGCGGCGGAAGGAATATGCTTCGCGCACAATTACCACCTGCTTAATTTGATAAAGTCCGGTTCTCACGCAAAAACAATCCGCTTAACCGGCGGAGCCAGCCGTAATCCCTACTGGTGCCAGATGTTTGCGGATGTGACCGGGTTTACAGTGGAAATTCCCGAGTCTCCCCAGACCGGGGCACTTGGGTTAAGCATGATGGTTTGCCTGGGCATCGGACTATTTAAAAACCTGGAAGAGTCGGTTAACCGCATAGTGAAAGTTGAAAGGACCTATATTCCGGATTCCGGAAAGAATTCAATTTATAAAGAAAAATATGGGGGATTTATTAAGCTGCTTAATAGTATTCGATCATTATGAATCAAATAAATAATCGGAAGGGTGCTTTTATGGGTATTATTATTAAAGACCCGATTTATCAGCAGCTGAACAAGCTGTTGAGGGAATTGATACTGGAAGGTGAATTTAAAACCGGTGACCAGTTTTTAACGGAAAGAAAGATTTGCGAGCGGTTTGAAGTGAGCCGGGCTACGGCTAATAAAGCCCTTTCGAACCTGGTATCCGAGGGAATTCTGGAATTTAAAAAGGGCGTGGGGACTTTTGTGGCCGATAAATTCATCGATTTCGATATCCGATCCTTGATAAGCTTTAATGATATAACACGTGAATCCGGGAAAAAACCGTCTACAAATGTATTGAATTTTAAAAAAACTCCCGGTAAAGATGTGGATATGAAGATACAGGAAGAATTGAAAATAAACCCGGATGAGTTTTTATATTTTATTGAAAGGCTGCGTCTTGTGGATGGAATACCGACTATTTTAGAAAGAAGATACCTGGTTGAAAAATATTGTCCCGGGATTAATAAAATCGATCTGAAAGGTTCTGTTTTTTCTCTATTGACTGATAAATACAATTTAAAAATCGTAGGCGCAGACCAGATCATAAAGTCGGTACTGATAAGCAGTAAAGACCTGGAATTCTTAAAAAAGAATGAGATGGAAGCGGGGTTTCAGGTATCGGCGATTGGTTATATCGAGGGCGGGATTCCGTTATGGGTAGAAAACACATTATTCCGCGGTGTAAAGTACGAGTTCCGGAACGTGATCGGGCAGGTGGCGATGAAGGAAAGCGGAACCCGCATTTTCATCAACACTTAGAAAAGAGAATGATTATGAGAGACTTATGGATCTTGAATTGAAGGAAAAGGTTGCTTTGGTAACCGGAGGTTCGCATGGACTGGGCAGAGATATCTGTTTAACCCTGGCCTCCGAAGGTGCATTTCTGGCTGTTAATTATAGAAAAAATCCGGAGAAGGCTGATCAATTAGTAAAGGAAATGGTCGAAAAATATAAGGTGAGAGCCTTTGCGGTGAGGGGAGACATAACAGTTGAAGAAGATGTGAAGAGAATATTCCGGGAAACATTGAGTGAATTTAAAAAGATTGATGTTTTAGTGAATAATTCCGGGATTTGTCCCATTTCTATGGTGAAGGATATGTCTCTCAAAGAATGGGAAGATGTCATCCGGACTAATTTAACAGGCACCTTTTTAGCCTGCCGGGAAATGGTAAATATCCTGACCGGCTTAAAAATCCCGGGGAGAATTGTCAATATCGCTTCTCAATCCGCCTTTAACGGGTCAAAAACCGGCAAATCTCATTACGCGGCCAGTAAAGGAGGCGTGGTTTCTTTTACAGTTTCCCTCGCGAAAGAAGTCGCGGCTTTCGGGATTTCTGTCAACGCAGTAGCGCCGGGTATGATGTATACGGAAATGACAGCAGAAACCCTGGATAAGAATAAAGAGAAATATAATACAGAGATACCAATCGGCAGGATTGCCGATACCAGAGAAGTGGCAAGGGCAGTCGCGTTTTTATCATCCGGAGTTTCCAGTTATATAACAGGGGCGACTATTGATGTAAGCGGCGGGATCATCGGAAGATAACTTCTGAAATTGTAATGATTACTGATAAGATAAGTTAATAACAGGCCATAAAACATAGGCAGGTATAATAATTTTTCACTTGATTTTACCAACCGAAAATATACAACTCCGAAGCAATTCTGCTGGGGCGGTTGGTGAGCAGACAGCCTGCCCTGAGACTGCCGATGGGTCGAACCATACCGATCATGCAGCTTGTCATGAGTGTAACGAAGGGGCACGCCTGTTAAACGGAGGTAGCTGTCAAGATGAAAACTCTTTCTATTAAAACCAGGTTCTATATCACCATATCAATGTTATTGGGATTTGTAATTATCCTCCTGGCGACCGGGATTTTTAAAATATTAACTAAATGGATTGGTTTAGAAATATCAATTATTATACTTTTTTTAGCTGCCTGTTTTTATCTCGTTTACATGTTCAATAAACTGATCCTGCAGCGCCTTGCGGCGATTGAAACCCACCTTGATTTTTCGCAGGGGGAAGGGAACCTTACTCAAAGGCTTCCAGTCAGCAAGCTGGATGAAATCGGCAGGTTTAGCAGGCAGTTCAACATTTTTCTTTCTAAAATCCATAATATTATTGTAAAATTGAAAAATATCACGATGGCCGGAAATGAGATAGGAGAAAAACTGGAATCGAGTTCGGTTGAGATTTCCGCTTCGATTGAAGAAATGTCGGTTAATATGGATTCCATCAAAAACAACGGAATCAAACTGGACAATCATGTAAAGTCTGTAAAAACAGATATTAATGAGATTAAAGATAGGATTCATAACGTTGTGGAACATATCGAGGCGCAGTCCAGGTCTGTTACCGAATCAACAACCGGGATCCGGAATATGCTGGCATCCATTGTGGAAATCAGCACTCTTTCCGAGTCGAAAAAAGAAGTTATCACTTCCCTGAACCGGAAGATTCTGGAAAGTGAAGACAATATGCAGCATTCGATGGATTCCATTCAGAATATAGCGAAATCCACTGATACTATTCAGGAATTTATCCAGGTTATTGATGGTATAGCAGAACAAACCAATATCCTGGCAATGAATGCCGCTATACAGGCGGCGCATTCCGGAGAATTCGGAAAGGGTTTCGGAGTTGTTGCGGGTGAGATCAGGACGTTATCCGAGATGACAGGGGAGAACTCGAAAAACATTGCCTCTAATTTAAGTCAGATTATCGCATTAATTTATAACGCCTCGGATATGATAAAAAAAACCGACCTGTCTATCAAAACAATGACGGATGGTATCCAGGGTTTAGCCGGGAGTATGAATGAAATAATATCCGGTTTGGGTAAAGTTTCGACTGAGACTGCTGAAATCTCAGATTCCCTCAACAGTCTTATAGAGGCTACCGAAGAGGTAAAAGATTCTTCAAGGGATATTGGTATTAAAGCTGAAAAAATTGATAATTCTATGAACGACCTGGCGCTGATATCAGCCCAGAACACCAATTCCATTACGGAAACTACTGCAGGCCTGAGGGATACGGTAAGTTCGATCGGTTATATTTCTTCTATGGGTACTGAAAATTCTGAGAACATTTCATTCATTGAAGAAAATATCAAACGTTTTAAAATCATTGACACCTCATTGCTAAAATCCAGCGACGGGCAGCCGCTCATTATCTGGAACCCGAAGATGAAAAAAATACCGCCGAGGCCGGACAATCCGGATCAATATCCGGAGGATGACGACCGGCATTGGTATGATCATGAATATGCCGGGTTTGGTGTAAAAAAGGTAAATATGCCGGTATCGATGGCGGATGGCTCTTCCGGGAAAAAGCTTATATGGGTCCGGCCTGGAGAACATCCCTATTATGCAGCCGAAGAAAGGGGCATGAAAAAAAATAGCGGATACTTTTTCAATAACAGTGAAAACACTATCCGGGAACTGGACGGAGGAGGCGCAGGAAAAACTTATCCGCGCCGCTGTGCATGAAAAACCGGATTTTATAGTGGTAACCCCGATAAACGCGACGACAAGTACCGCCTGGTTTAAAGAAATAAACGAATTGGGAATTCCGGTAACTGCATGGCACTTCAAGCCCTTCACAGGAAGCTTATAAATATATCACCGCATTCAGCGGAGCGGATACCTGGGGACAAACCAGGCTTCTGGCGAGAATGATGGCAGATATGCTGAGTAATGATGGAGGTTACTGTATTGTCCAGCATACGGTAGGCAATTCTCTTTATTACGGGCGGACTTATGCGATAACTACTGAGTTGAAGAAAATCGCGCCTAAAATGGTCTGTCTGGATAAAAAATCCACTAACCTGGAAGCAGATAAAACAACCTCTCTGGTGAATGAGTGGATAAGCAAATATGGGAATGAACTGAAAGGCATTGTCATTGGCGATGCCGGTGATCCTCTGGTGGGAACAATGGACGCTTTGAGAAAAAGCGGCAGAAAAGATATAGTATCTGTTACAACCGGAAACTGTAAACTCAGTCTGGATTGTATTGAAGAGGGATTGCTGCATGGGATTGCCTGGCAATCCGCGGAAAGCGACGGTGCCCTGACTGTTGAAATAGCTATAGACTGGTTTAATGGATTGGAGATAGTTCCGATCAAATACCTGCCGAATTTTATCATAACCAGGGATACATATAAAAATTACTATCCGCCGCAGTGGTAAAAAGGAATTTTGCATTTTAGCAATAAATATTTTTCTAAAAAGTATTGACAGATCAAAATTTTCAAGATAAACTTACATAGTGGCTTAGCCACAATACATATAAGTTGGCTGGAGTGTAAAAAAATAAACAATTTTTATAGGAGGATAAACCATGAAAGGTCTGATTAAGTTAGCAGTTCTCAGTATGGTCATCAGTAGTTTTGTACTGACGGCATGGGCAAAAGAAGCCAGGGAATATAAGTTCCAGGGCGACCCAAAAGAAACTTATTATATGGTAGTATTTGTTTCGGGTGTAGATTATTGGTTTTCAGTGTATGAAACCATGAAAGACCTGGGAAAACAGCTGGGTGTGAAGACAGTTTATACCGGTTGTCCGGAATACGATGTCAATAAACAGCTGGCAATCTTCGAACAGGTCATTGCCAAAAAACCGAAGGGAATATTGCTTTCCCCGATGAATTCGGACGCTTTTATTGAACCGATCAACCGCGCAGTTGCTCAGGGAATCGCTGTGGTAACGTTTGCTTCCGACAGTCCAAACAGTAAAAGACAGGCTTATATCACGGCTGATGATGTTCGCGGCGGGAATATTGCGGCTGATATCGTGGTTAAAGCAATCGGCGGAAAAGGCAATATTATGACCATTGAGAATCCCGGCCAGGATAATCATATGCGTTATATACAGGGATTCAAAGACCAGATAGAAAACAAATATAAAAATGTTAAAATTGTAACAAAACTTTCCGGCCTGCAGGATGTGAACAAGGCTTATAACGGTGTTATGGCTGCAGCACAGGCACATCCCGATCTCCGCGCTATTGTTATGCCCGACGGCCCCGATGGGCTCGGCGCCGCAAAAGCAGCAAAAGAATTGAATAAAGATAAAAAAGACGGTGAGAAGATCATTGTTTTTTGCAGAGACACCAATCCAGAATTATTGGAAATGATCCGCGCTGGAGATGTTCTTGGAGCTATGCAGCCTAACCAGGGTATTCAGGGGTATTTTGGAATGCTTGCCCTTTATGTGGCCGCTCATCCGCAATTCGTTGATCCCTTAAACGATTACAAGTTAAGAAAAGAAAATCCAATTGATGTTCCATTTATCGACAACGGTTATACTATGATCAATAAAGATAATGTGGACTATTATAACACTACCAAATACATCAAAGACCGGGGTTCGAAAGGCATACAGGAATAAATCCATTAATAAAAAACAAAAAAATAATTTTGTAAAGGGACGGGAAACCGTCCCTTTACAAAGAAATATAATTAAAGAGGAATATCTCCATGCAGGAAAATATTCTGGAAGTAAAAGGTATTACTAAGAGTTTTCCAGGGACAAAAGCTTTGTCAGATGTTAGCCTTACCTTGAAGAAAGGAGAAGTCCATGCACTGGTCGGCGAGAACGGGGCAGGGAAATCTACATTAATGAATATCATCGATGGTGTTCTTCAGCCGGACAGCGGAGAGATTTATATAGACGGAAAGAAAGCGGACATAAAAAACCCGAATGATGCGCAGAAACTGGGAATCGGCTTTGTTCATCAGGAAATCGCGCTTTGCCAGCATGTATCCGTCGCGGAAAATATCTTTATGTCTTCAATAAACGAGCAAAAAGAAGGTTTCGTGAATTTTCGGAATTTGAACAGAAAAGCGGCGGATATTTTAAAACCACTCACCGATGAAATCAATCCTTCCCGGATAGTCAACACTTTGAATATTTCAAAACAGCAAGTGGTTGAAATAGCCAGAGCTTTGACATGCAGTTGTAGAATATTAATCCTGGACGAGCCTACATCCGCACTGACTGAAAACGAGGCTCAGGCATTGTTTAAAATTATCCGGGAGTTGAAAAAGAATGGAATGGGAATTATCTATATCAGCCACAGGATGGCGGAAGTTTTCAGCGAGTGCGACAGAGTATCCATTCTGCGGGATGGAAGCTATATCGGAACTTTTGAAGTAAAGGAAACCGATTCAAAAACCGTTGTAAATAAAATGGTAGGAAGAATTATCGGGGATGTTTACCCGAAGAAAAAAGAGGAAGGAATAAATTCGAACGATGTGTTATTTGAAATAAAAAACTTTTCAGATAAAAAGCGTTTTAATAATATCAATATAAAACTCTATCCCGGTGAGATTGTAGGTCTATTCGGTTTGACCGGCGCCGGGAGAAGCGAACTTGCCCAGGGTGTATGCGGTTTCCGCAAGGTCACATCGGGAGAAATATACTACAAAGGAGTAAAACTTAAAATTGAATCCTCTTATGATGCCATTAAGAAAGGACTTGTATATCTCACAGAGGACAGAAAAATATATGGCTTATTTCTGGAAATGTCGATTAAAAAGAATATTTCTGCCCTCAATCTGAAATTTATTACAAAAATGGGATTGATCGACCAGAGGAAAGAAAAAGCCCAGGGACTGGATTATGTTGAAAAGCTTGGAATTAGAAGTCCCAGTATCGATAAGGCCATGTCAAAACTAAGCGGGGGGAACCAGCAGAAAGTCCTCATCTCAAAGCTTTTAACAGTGAAACCGAAGGTAATATTTTCTGGACGAACCGACCAGAGGAATTGATGTAGGCGCTAAAATGGAAATTCATAAATTAATCAGAAATATGGCCAGCGAAGGAATGGGGGTCATCATGATCTCCTCAGAGCTTCCGGAAATCGTAGGGATTTGTGACAGGGTAATTGTAATGCATGAGGGAAGCCAATGCGGGGAATTAAAAGGCAGGGATATCAATGAATCCAATATTATCCATTTAGCGTCAGGCTTAAAATTGTAAATATAAAAATGAAGGAGTCCAGCATGCCGGAATTGATTATAGAAAAGGAAAACCAGAAAAGTATTAAAAGAAAGAATGATAAGACCATCACATTATTAAACAATATGAAACAGCTGCGTGAAGGGAATCTAATCCTGATTATTTTATTAATTAGTGTTATAATGAGTTTTTTTATCCCCTGTATTTTTAACATGGGGTAATATTAAAGCCTTTTTGCTGTCGTTCGCGACTGACGGTATTGTAGTAGTCGGGATGACGATTATGCTCATCGTCGGCGGTATCGATCTTTCGGTCGGTTCTGTTCTCTGTTTTTCCGGTATTTTATTGGGCTCGCTTTTCAACCTGGGTGTGAATCCCTGGCTCTGCAGCGCTAATTACCCTGGTTGTTATGACATTTCAGGGTTTCATAGTTGGTTTGTTTGTGACACGGATTGGCCTCAGCTTTTTCATTACCACATTGGCTACCATGGCGATATTCCGGGGGGCATGTTATGCGGTTACCAATGGAGCGGCTATATCTCTCTTTACGCTTCCGGCATCCTTTAAGTTTATAGGGCAGGGAACAATTTTTGGAATTCCGGTATCCATTATCATATTCGCTGTCACAATTATTATATGCGACTTCCTGTTAAGAAAAGCGGCGGTGTTCCGTAAAGTATACTATGTGGGAAGCAATGAAAAAGCCGCGAGGTTTTCCGGTATCAATGTGAACGCAATAAAAATCGGTGTGAGCGTTCTCTGCGCTTTTCTTGCCGTCATCGCAGGGATTATCTACACGGCACGGTACGGTGCGGCTACGGTTACAATGGGTAACGGGCTGGAATTAACCGCAATATCTGCGGCGGTTATAGGCGGGGCCAGTTTGAATGGAGGAGAAGGATCTATAATGGGCGCGATACTTGGAATTGCTTTGCTTTCTTTAGTTACAACCTCAATGATTCTTCTGGATGTCAGCGCCTACTGGATTGATCTTGTAAGAGGCTTGATACTTCTTGCCGCTGTTACAATCGATCAGCTTGGACATATGAGAGCATTAAAAACAAGTTCGAACTGAAAATTGTATAAACGGCTGATAATTAACGGGAAATAGGTAAAAATATTAGAACTGCCCTATAATAATCTTGTCTTAAGAGTTAAGAAACAGCCTTGTTCCCGGACTACTTGTATTTGTAGAGCCTAATGTGTTACGAAATTCGTATTTTGAACCGCGGAACAGAGTCCTTTCACTCCAGAGAGGGACATTGCCTTCCAGGTAGCCAATACCGGAAACCAGAAAACCTGCTTCCGGCTTATCTATATTCAAAAGCTTCGAATCCTGTTTGTTAATAATGATTGATTTGATAATTTGCACCGCGCCAATGATTTTCAGTTTGTATTGATCCACCCATAAAGAATATAGGGAGTCCTCTATCATATTTTTCTTTATCCCTTTACAGTGTTTTTCCGCGATATACCTTCTTTCCAGTATGAATGGCATATTGTCAATAAGACGTACCCTTTCCATATAGTACAAAGTGTCATCCGGTTCTGCTGATAATTCGGATACGGTATATTCTTCAGCCTCTTTTGCCTTCATTATCTCAAAATCAAGAATTTTTGTAGAAGGAGATTTACCGGAATCACGGGTAATATTTGTAAAACTGATTAGTGACCTTAAATCGAAGTCTATGAATTTGTTTGCGACAAAGGTTCCGACCCCTTTTTTGAATTCCAGAATACCTTCTGAAACAAGGTTTGATAACGCTTTGTTCGCGGTAGCCCTGCTGACCTCAAATTGTTCACATATTTTCCTTTCTGTCAGGAACTGTTCTCCGGGTTTAAACTTACCGCTGGAAATCAGGCCGCGCAGAATCTTATTCAATTGCTGATATATAGGATCTTTTATAATATTCATTTTTCATATCTCCAAAACTTCTTTTCAGAAAGTTTAATAATATCCCTGGAAGTAAATAGTTTCATTTTTGTTAAACTTTTTTTGAAATTTGGATAAGCCACTATACAATTATAATAGATATGTTATTGAAAGTCAATTGTTTAAATTCATATCACAGATATATCAGCAGAGCCAGGAATTACAAAAAACTCTTTTTTTGAAAAGATATTATGCCGCTGCTGAGCCGAGTGCGGTAATGATTGTCTTACAGACAGTTGTTGCGGCTCAAGCGGCTTGTTAACTATGATTTGTTATAATATCCAGATACGCATCTTCCCCTATAGAACTGTGGATTTTTACAACTCTTCCCGAATCATCATCGACCCATAAAAATGTATTTTTCATGTAATTTTCAAGCAGCCTTCCGATGAAAGGGTCTGCTATTCCCATAGAGTATTTGGTCGTATTGAATTTTCCGGCTTTAGTCTCGATTACTTCTTTTAAAACAACATTGACAAACCCCGGGATTGGCTCTTTCATTATTTCCGGTTCTAAAGCCAGGAAGACTCCATGACTATGGATATCCAGAAATCGGACGCCGACAAAAGCAATCGCGTTCATTGTCCATATTGGAAAATTTTGCAGTTTTGGGTTGATTTTAATCCTGCTTTTCATTGTTCTTTCAGAATATCCGTCCCATATTTTTTGAGTATGTTCCATTTCCTTTAAGTCAGGCGTTAATTTGAATTCCTGGTGAAACGGCCAATTGTGTATTTTATCTTTCAGATCTGAAATATCCCTCATTTCTTCGACAAGCGAGGCTTTATCTATAGAAACAAGGTAATACCCGTCATATTTTTTATAATCTTCCGGAAGAGGGCGGGTTTGATTGCTGTTTTGAATAAACTCATAAACACGGACAGAATCTCCCCAGGCAGGATTTTTCTCGAGTTTTGTGACGGTATATAAGGTGTAAGTTTTTTCCCCATTAATATAACCTGTGTATTTAAGCATCTCCCCGTCTTTTACTCTTAGATTACCGGCTTTCATCGGAATCATAACAGCCCTCTGTCCCATTCCATAAAGATTAATGAATGAAAAAGCCAGCAAAATTCCCCAAATCAAACGCAACATTTATTGCTCCTTTTTTTATATTTTGTTTTGATTTTTTACAACAGCTCCGGGATGGATATCAAGCGTTTCAGTATATTCAACCTGCTCAACAATACATTTATCTCCTATTTTTATCCTGTTCCCGCGTACAACCTTAACATCTGTGTATTCCAGAAAAACCGTATTTCCTTCGATAAGATCGGACTCCAGCCTGTCTTTACTACCGAAAAGCCCCAGAATAAAACTAAAATCGAAAAAGCCCGGATGCCTGACTGAAATATCTTCCCCGCCGATTTCCCTGGCATAACAATAGCCACCGAAGAAAACGTCAACCTTGTTTGAATTTAAAAGTCCCTCAATTTTAAAAGCTCCCTTGGAATCGAAATCCTCTGATTCGACGCCATTCCCGGAATACAGATAACCCCTGTTCCGGATTTTTTCTGCCTTGATACCATCATTGACCGATAGGCTGCCGCTGGTGGTCGTTTCTTCAGCTTTGAGGAGGCCTCCGATTTTCATATAACCTGAGGTTTTTATTGAACGGCACTCAAGGTTTCCTTCAATTGAACCACTCCCGCTTGATTTTATCTTTTGTGTTTTGGCATTTCCCTTGATAGTCCCAAGACCTGAAATATCAATTTTTTCTGCTTCCACATCGCTTGTGATTTCACCCATTCCTGATATATCAACATTGCGGAATTTTCCACCGTTAACCTTTGCCATTCCTGAAATTTTAACATCATTAAAATTATCCATTTTTACCTCCATAATAAATAAATACGGATTTAACCCATTAACAAATCTTTCAGAATTAAGCTCAGCTCTTTTGCCGATTCATCGAGATCAATAAGTTTAACTTCTTTTGTATTATTATCATAAAATAATTTTGAATCCTGACCGGTTAATAAAAAGAAATACTCAGAGTTTTTTAGCAAGACAATGAACCTGTAAGACGTATCTTTCAAAGCTTTTGACCAGCCATAAAAACTTACTATAAGATTCTGTCTGCTGGTTTCATCAAACTGGAATTCATCGTTTAATTCGCATAAAATATAAATAAATAATATTTCGAGAAAATTGAAATAATTTCTTTTAAGAGTGATTTCAAAACTATCGATGATCTCATGTTTTAATTGAGGAAGTTTCCTGATTTCCCGGCTGTCAAACATTCTTTTTGTCAGACCCGGAGATATCATGTTTGCCAGCTCATCCAGAGAAAATTTATCCTTAAGATTAAGTATTTCATTCACACGTTTTAGAATTTTATCCTTCGGGAAAAAGGTTTCCTGTCCCGTAAATGATGATTTTTTAATAAACCAGGATTCAGGTATCAAATTCTCCCTTTTCCAGCGGTAAAGCTGTCCATAAGAAATTTTTGTGACGGCAAGCAGTTCCTTTTTAGATATCAAATCATTTTCATCCATATTGACCCCATGACGTAACAATGTTTTGTTACAACAATAGTATAACATAACATTGTTACGTTGTCAAGAAAAAAATGAATTATTTTTATAGAAGAATAAAAAAGTAAGAATCTTGATTTAAACTGAAACCGGACAGCTCATCTTAAGAAGACTTTGAGGTCTCATTCCGGCTGAGTGCGCTGTAAACGCAGGGGACCACAAAAACGGTTAAAAGCGTGGAAACAATTACGCCTCCGATCAGTGCCACTGCCATTGGAATGCGGCTTTCTGCCGAGGGACCGATTGAAAGGGCAGGGGGTACTGCCCCGGCTATTGTCGCAAGGGAAGTCATCAAGATCGGGCGCAGACGGATCGGGCATGCCTCAAGCAGGGCTTCCTTGATGGATTTTGTTCCACCTGCACGGACTCTTTTTGTGAAGTCGATCAGCAGAATTGAATTCTTCTTAACGATTCCCATGAGAAGGATAAGGCCGATCATGCTGTAAATATTGATTGAACGGCCGGTAACATATAGTGCGATTAATGCTCCCGATGCACTGAATGGAAGCGCCATTAACACTGTTATTGGGTCGATGAAGCTATTGAACTGAACCGCAAGCACCATATATGCAATAAATATTCCAAGAACCAATGCAAATATGAGGCTTTGATAAGATTCATCGAATGTTTTTGAGCTTCCGCTCATGGTGATATAATAACCGTCGGGCAGGATACGCTTGGAAATAACCTCTACTGCCTCAAGCGCCTTCTGTTGAAATTTTCCTGATCTCACATTGGCATATATAGTAACAGCACGTTCACGGTTATAACGGTTGACTGTGACCTTTGTGTTTTTTTGCTCTATATCAACCAGATTATACAGAGGTATCCTCTCGCCATGGCTGTTCCAAACATAGAGGCTTTTTATCTTATCTATGGGTTCCTGTTTGGTATCTTCGAGTTTCACATTAATGTCATAACGATGGCTTCCATTGAGGTAAGTTCCGACTATGATTCCGCCGATCATTGCATTCACAGTCTGGTCAATACTGGCTACACTGACGCCATACTCCGCCGCTTTTTCCCGGTTCGGAATAATATGGAGTTCGGGAGCTCCTTCCTGATAGTCCGAGTCGAGGTCGTTAACAAGTCCGGTTTTATCCAACTCAGCCATGATTTGGCGCGAATACGAGGCAAGTGCATTCCAAACCGGCCCCTGAACGGTAAATTCAACAGGAAAGCCCCTGGATGCGACAAAGCTTCTCATTGAAAGGTCTTGAATAACCGCGCGGACATCGTGGAGTTTATTGAAACGGCTCCTGCAAAGCGTCATAAATTCCTGCTGGCTAAGCTCGTGTCCTGCATCCATATCGATGCCTCTCATTCCGCGGTCTTTCATGGTAACCAGTACCGATCCGCTGTTGGCATCTCCCGGAGAACCTCCCCCAACCTGAAGAACATAGCGGTCAATTTCTTTTCTCGTTGCGAGGAATTTCTCAACATCGGAAAACCTGGAATCGGAATAGGCAAGCGATGAACCGATGGGTGTTTTCAGGCGGATATTGAAGCGGCTCTGGTCTTCAGAAGGAAGAAATTCTTTATTTATGTAGCGTAAAGTCAGGAAGCTCAGGCCGAAGAATAAGAATGCCAGTATAATAACGATAAGACGGTGTTCCAAAACCCAGGATAGGGAGCGCTTATAAGCATTCGTCAATCCGGAGAGAAGCCAGTCAATCAATCTGCCTATCGTTGTCTTCCTGCTCCCGGCATCGACAAACTGGGAACAGAACATAGGTGTCAGGGTAAGTGCATTTACCAGGGACAATAATACGGCAACCGTGATAGTTACTCCGAACTGGAAAAAGTATTTTCCTATTACCCCGCTCATGAATGCTACTGGGAGAAAAATAGCCACAATGGATATTGTTGCAGCAATTGCCGCAAAACTGATCTCTCTTGAGCCTTCCATTGCTGCGTCAAGCCTCTTTTTACCCATTTCCTGATGCCGGACAATGTTTTCCAGCACTATGATGGCATCATCGACCACAATTCCGACGGAGAGACTCAACCCCATTAAAGTGAAAGTATTTAATGTAAACCCTGAAAAATAAAGTACAATGAATGTCCCGATTACCGAAGTAGGCATGGAGAGAAGTACATTAAGCGTTGACGACCATGACCCGAGAAAGATCCAGCATACGAATGCGGTAAGTAATATAGAGAGGATAAGAATGAAATTCAGTTCTTTGACCGACCGTTCAATATATCTGGTACTGTCGAAATTAATCGCCAGATGCATGCCTTCGGGGAGAGTTTTCTGAATCTCATCTGCCTTTGCGCGGATTGCCTTGGCCACATTAACGGCATTTGCTCCCCGTTGTTTGCGGATGCTCAGCCCGACCCCGGGAACACCGTTTCCCCGGCTCAGCCTTGTAACATCTGCAAGCCCTTCATCGACCTTTGCGATGGATTTGACAAGAATCGTTGAATAATTAGGCTGGCCGTTCCGCTGATTGATGTTCAGGTTATTGAATTGTTCAACAGTTGTGGCTTCACCCATAGTCCTTACAAAAAGCTGCTTATTTTTGCTGTTAATAATCCCTGCCGGTGACTCGGAATGCTCTTTTTGTATGGTATCGATGACATCAGACACAGTCAGATCATAATAATTCAATTGTTTGGCCGAAAGCCATATCCGCAGGTTTGGATCGACATATCCGCCTAGTGTGATATCGCCCACTCCCGTGACCATTGCGAACTGATTTTTCAGACGGTCATTTACAAATTCCATCAGGTAACGGAGCGGATATTTATCACTGTCTAATGTAAGTAACAGTATCGGTTGGTCCTCGGGGTTTACTTTTGAAATCGTCGGCAGCTTGGCGTCCTTTGGAAACCGCTGCTGGATTTGCGCTACTTTAGCCTGTACATCCTGGATTGCGATGTCTATATCACGGCTCATGTCGAATTCAATGGTAACGGTTCCCTCACTGTTTTCCGATTGGGACGTTACATGGCGAACTCCCTGAATGCTCATCACTGCGTCTTCCACGGTATCGACGATCTCTGTCTCAATAACCTCCGGGGCGGCGCCTTCCAGCCGGATATTAACAGAAACTACCGGAAAATCGACATCCGGAAGCTGGCTGATTCCCATCCTCATAAATGAAATTCCGCCCAGTACAATGAGTCCGGTCATCAGCATCCATGCGAATAGCGGGCGTTTAATGGATAGTTCGGGTAAGGTCATAATTTAACCTCCGCAGGAAGCGCAAACTCGCCGGAATAAATACGAAGGCGCAGCCATTCGATTTGTGCCGAATAAATGAGGGAGTCCAGCGTTCGGAGCGAATCCTCATAAGAACCATAAGCCGTTAAAACATCTGTCATTTTTACGGTTCCGAAACGGTAATCTTTTTCCATTAACTGATAATTATTTTTAAGATATTGTAGGGCTTCCTGATAAGTCTTGATTTGCTCAATATCGGACAATAGTGATGAATAGGAGATACGGATATCACGCTGGATGCTTTCATAAAGGTATTGATATATGTTATCGGTTTGTCTGCTTAATGATTCGGCCTGCCTGATCCTGGACTGTATAAAGGTATCGGCAAAAAGACTATATGTCAGGGTTAGCTGAATATTCCAGCTCAAAGAAGTACTGCTCACAAGCTGGGAATTACCCAAGGATACTGATAGATCGGCCCAGGGGAGCTTTTCACTCTTCGCAATATCTATGGCTTTCTGCGTACTGAAGCTCTGGTATTTTGCCGCCTTCAAATCGGGACGCTCCTCCATTGATTTAAGGAATTTGCTTAATTCCGGCAGATTTTCCGGCAGATTTGTTTCAGAAACAAGTGTTGATAAATTTGATATGCCTGTCAGGAATTGAAATAATTCAAGTGCATTGGAAAGTTGTCCTTCCATCTGTACCTGTTGAGAATACGATAATGCCCGGGCGGCCTGGACGCTTGACAGATCGCTGGCACGGCTCCTGCCGATTTTTACCCAGGCTTTGATTTCCATTGTTCTTTCATAATACAGCCCGACCTGGTTTTTGATGTGTTCAAGCTGTTTCTGAATAATTATGAGATTATAGAATGCTGTGGCTGAATCAAGGTATAACTGGTTATAAGCCCACTTCCATGCCTCTTTCTGCTCGCTTATTATCTGTTTTGATTGTTCGAGTATTGCAATGCTTTTGAAGCCGCGGAATAGCGGTTGTGACAGCGACAACTGAAGAGCGCTGTTAAAAAGTGAAGCTTGAGAAGTGGTATTATAACCGCTTCCACTTACCGATAAAGCCGGCATAAAATTCTGACTTGCCTGCAGATATTGCTCTTCGGCCTGTTTAAGGTTTTCACCCTGGTAAGCGATGGCATAGCTCCTCTGTACGGCTTTCAAAAAACAATCATTCAGCGTCAAATTTGTTTCAGGTAATGTATTTAAAGTTATGACAAAAAGTAAACTGATAATCGGCATAACTGTTTTATTCCTTCCTTGGAAATTAGCTATAAGATTGACAATTACAAATGGATTAATCAGAAAATCACTAAAAATTTTATTATTTTGTGAATTACCTGATAAATTTGAAGTGTCTGGAATCGGTTAATTAGTGTATAATTTTATTTAAAAAAAGTCAAAATAGAAAGAATTACTTTGTAATAAATTGCTTTATCATTATTCAAGACCTGTAGAAAAAGCTTTTATTGTCCTGGGCAAAACTTTTGTTCTTTTTATCGATTTTTTAACGAAGGATAGAGCCAGACGGCGCATCTTAAGATAGTCCGGGTGTGTTCTGCCGTCAAAAAATCCGCATATCCTGCTGTATCTTAAATCCTGAACCAGAAGACGGTAAAATTCGGTATTTTTAATAATATCAAACAGTAAAGCCGGGAGGTTTTTCATTGCCAATACGGGAAAAGAAAGCAAATTGGATGGATCTCTAAAGCATTCCCAATCACATTGGCTGCAAAAGGCTTTCTTTTTACCCAGGTTTTCCCAATTCAATTTATCAAAATCACCAAGATTTTCTCCCGAACGGAATCCGCAGGGATAGGTCTGTCCATTGATGCAGTCAATAAAAAAGAAATCTATACCGCCCCGGCATATATACAAAGAATTTTTGTCCGGTCTATTGTTCATAAGTGAATAAAGCGAACTCAGCGGTGTAAAAATCCTTATTTTGTCCCGGAACTCAGGAATTACTTTGAAAAGGGTGCGGTAAACATCAAGTTTTTCCTGCCCCGAAAAATTAACAATTTTATCCAGTGAAGAGGCTCCGTATAGGTTGGAAAGACTTGTTTCCGGTTTTATACTCATTGGGTAACATGTACTTGTCATTGTAAATCCGAGACCTATAACAAATTGATAAAATTTTCTTAAGGAATCTTCGTAATAAACCGCAAATTCTTCTTGATTCATGTCATCATCCCTATAGCTGCCAATATAACGGTTTAATCCGAGATTGGCTGATGGATAAATGCCATGGCTGTGAAAAATAGGAAGGGCTTTTTCAATTCCCCTGATTACACCGGGTAAACCTCTTATTTTTTCATGAATTTCAGTTACTGCCGAATCGATACTTATCCAAAAAGTATAAAGCTTTGTTCCGGAAAGCCTCTCTGCTAATTTATTGATACGGTTGTTAAAACCGGGATTGTCCGGATTTAAAAACAAAAACCCGTTTGTCCCGGTTCTTGAAAAGGGAATTTCAAAACGGCCGGCATATTCAAGAGCCTTAACAATAAGATCAAGTTCAATCAAAGGCTCTCCGCCGGTCAGTGAAAATGAAGGTATTCCCCTATCCGCAATGCTGTTTATTATTGTTAATAATTGATCTTCTTTCAGAGTATTGCGGCTAATCGGTTCTGACGCACGCATTCCACATTGAGGACATCCTGCATTACAGCGGTTTGTTATCTGGATTACAACCTGCCCCGGAAGTCTACCATTCAAAAAAGGGATAAAGTTTTTTAATTTCAGTCGGTTCGGTTTTTTATTATCCATTTTTTCTCCTGAGCTAAACTGGCGTATTGTACTTACATCTTTCGCGGAGGGGGAAGTCATTATCCTTACCGGCTAAAGAACCGCATTTTCGGCTGTCCGGCTCTGGAATAGACTCAAAGAAGAAAGTATTTTATGGGATTCTTTTACACCCTGATAGCGAATCATCATCAAAGTAATGTCATCCCCCTGAGTGCGGTTACCCTTGAAATGATTCAGGTCATACAGAATTGTATCCTTAACGACAATAAGGCCGTTTTTACTCTCTTTCTTGGTTATATCCGCGAATCGTTTTAACGGATATTCTTCACCGTTGTCATTTCTCTGTTCACAGAGACCGTCAGTCATAAGCATAATCGTCTCGCCCTTTTTTAGAGCAAGGCGGTTAAAAACAACTTCCTGCTCCGGTATGATCCCGATAGGCAGGTTGATGTCGTTTGTATGAAGTCTTAAAATTTGACCATCCCGTTCAATGAAAATATGCTTATGTCCCATATCGCACAAGAGAATTTCTCCGGTTTCTTCATTTAACTCCATAATAACTGCTGTGGCATATTTTTCCATATAAAAAGTATCAATAAAGAATCGGTTTACAGTATTAATAAAGGATTTAATACCGCGGTTAAAATCAAATGTGCTGAACATTCCGCCAAGCGCGGTTGTTACGAGAGAAGCAGAAATTCCTTTGCCGCTGACATCGCAAATCGCTATAACCCATCTGCCCGGTCTATATTCACGGATGTAATAGAAATCACCGCCGACTTCTTTAGCCATTTGAGAAAAAGCTAAAAATTCAAAACAATCACGGCTGATATGGGTCTGTTCATTAACAATACTTGTCTGCACTTTTTTAGCAAGGTGAATATCCTTCTGTGTTATATCTGAGAGATAGCCAAGAATTCTTCTTGTGGAAATAATACCGCATATCTTTCCTAATGAATCAACAACAAGATAAAATGTATTTGAAGGTTTTTGAAGATCTGAGCTTACATGCTCGATTATTGAAAAAATACTTGTATTTTCCTGAAATATCTCCGCCTTTTTCATAAGTTTATGGATATGTTTACGATGATAGGCATCCCTGCAATAGGGTTTTCCCAGAATATCGAAAAGATCTTTCCGGAGTATAATTCCCTTTGGATGGAGAGACCTGTCAACGACTGCTACTGCAAAAACTTCTTCATCATGAACTCATGGCGTCTGCAACTTCATTCACAAGCGCATCTTCATAAATACAGGTTGAGCTTGTAATAAGCTTTGATATCACCTCTCCCCTGTCTTTAACAGGTTCAACCTGAAATATCACAGGTTCTTTTAATACCTCCGCTATATACACGGTATTTTCATTCTTATTATATTCGGTATGTGCATGTTTTCCCGAATGTCCAGGATTTTTTACTTTAGCCATGATTGCCTCCTTTAATTATATGTTGATCCGCCGCTATACCAGCGGACAACGCCAACCTTGTTTTTCTTTTTATTATAGATCATACCGCCGTTCCAGTATTCAAGGGCGGCAATAAGAGAGTTGCCCCCATCGGTAGAGTCGCTGTCAGGCCCTCTGTATGAAGCAAGGTCGAGAAAATGTTCAAAATTCTGGTCATAAAGCGCTGTTTGTCTTTTGTTGTAGTATTTGTTCCATTCTTCCAGGTTGGAAAATCCCTCTCCTTCATCCTCGACTATAAATTTTGCTTTTTTATGGAATGAAAACCAGATATGGACTTTTTTATTCATATCCAGCTTGTTTCCATGTTTCATTGCGTTTTTAATTATTTCCGAAAATTGCTGTGAAAGGAGATTACCTTCCTTGAATTTATGGGGCGCTTTGTCTATAATCAAATTTGTATATTCCCTGATCTTATCATAACTTGTTGAAAACTCAATGTACTCCATTTCATCAGTATCAAAGATATCGTTAAAATCATCGACCACAAGCTTTTTTATAATGTACATCTTACTCCCCTTAATGCATTTAAATAATCAATGCTTCTTCCTCACTGTTAAATACAGGAAAAAGCCTGATTGCGTTTGAAAGCTCCAGTATAATCTTTGGGCTCCCATTGAGGTTGATCAGTCGTATAAAACCGTTTTTTTTTCTTATGTATTGGAGACCCCATATCAACACGCCTAATCCTGAACTGTCCATATAAGTAAGTTCTTTAAGATTTAAGATTATATATATCTCACCCATATCGATCTGTTTTCTAATCATTTCTCTTGTATCTTCCACATGATAAAGATCGAGTTCTCCTTTGAAATCAAAGATCAGAACCGCATCTCTTTTCCGAGTGTTTATTTCCATCAGGAATCCTCCAAAAAACTTTAATTAACCAACCGTCCGGGTAAATCACTGTACTACCCATCAAGCCGTTTCATTTGATCCACCCGATTAACAGCATAGCCGCTTTTAACCGGGTCAGACTTTCCGGCAGTTAAAATTATTTAAAAAGCACTAAAAAATATCACGGCGATTAATTTTTCATTCAGATTGGCAAATACCCTTGTAATTTTACCGGAAAACTTGCCGCCAGTTGATATATTGTCAAATTCAAAAATGGCATCGATTCCGATATCATCTTCGGTTATTAACTCAGTGTCTTTTTTATTAACCCGTAGAAGAGCTCCCCCAGAAGAAATATTTATTGATGAACAGTCTATTTTTTTATTATTAATAATTGCTGTAATACCGATATTAAACTCATTCCTGTCATATTTCCTTTTTTCCTGTTCCATATACACCCCAATAATCTCAGTAATTATAGAATCTTATTATTAAGATATTATAAATAATTTGTTAATGGTTAGAAAAAATTTGTAAAAAATATTGACAATTTGAAATTAATTATATATAATATTATATATACAAGCTTGTATATATGAGGTTTAATATATGTCTACTAGATTGGTAATTTTAGGTTTATTAAGAGATAAACCCTTGTATGGTTATGAATTAAAAAATATTATCGAAAAAGATATGGGGGATTGGACTTCCATCGCTTTCGGTTCGATATATTTTGCCATGAATAAACTTAATGAAGAAGGATTTGTTGAGAGGGTAAGTGAGGAGAAAATCGGCAACAGGCCGTCCAGAAGCGTTTATCAGATAACCGAAAAGGGGAAAGAGGAATTTATTTTATTACTAAAAGAAATCTGGCAGAAATATGAACGGGAATATTATCAATTGGATATCGCTCTTGCATTTTCTGGTGTACTTCCTCTTAATGAAATTAAAGAATATATTAAAAAACGCATTGGATTTCTGGAAGTTGCTGTTAAGCACATAGAAGAACATAAAAAAGAGCAATTATCAAAACCTGATGTTCCGGGATTGGCAAAGGTAGTTTTTTCTCATACGGAATATCATATAAAAGCCGAATCGGATTGGCTGAAAAGCATTTTAGAGGATTTCGACAAAGGTGAACTGCCTTAGTCGTTTTTTTTGTTATATTATACAAGGTTGTATATTATATGTTAAATATATCAGGAGGAATATTTATGATTAAAGCAAGAATACCGGAAACTGGTAATGGCATTGTCGGTGGAGTAATTGTTACCGATTATGACAAAATGCAGAGAGGAATGAGAGATAGGGGGCTTATTAATACTGACAGAATTATTAAAGCCGGTATTACCGGGGGAAAAGCCCTGGAGATCGGTCCGGGGCCTGGCTATCTCGGGCTTGAGTGGCTGAAAAAAACGGAAAACACATCTCTTTTCTGGCTTGAGATCAGCGAGGATATGAAAAGGATTGCCGAAAAAAACGCCAAGGAATATAAGCTTGAAGAAAGAATACACTATACAATATCGGATGCGACAAAAAAATTTCCATTTGAAGATAGTTATTTCGACGCGGTTTTTACAAACGGATCTCTCCATGAATGGGCGAAACCTGTTGAGACATTTAATGAAATGGAAAGGGTTTTAAAAAAGGGTGGGAGGTTTTTTATCAGCGATCTGAAAAGGAATGTGAACCCGGTAATTACCTTGATTATGAAAGGAATGACGAAACAAGCCTCTATGAAAAAGGGTTTGATATCATCGATAAATTCCTCATATCTTAAAAATGAGATTTTTGAAATTATATCAAACAGTAAACTTAAAAATTTCAATATTGAAGAGAATTCCTTCGGTTTGATAATAACGGGAATTAAAGAGTAGATACTTATATAAAATTTTTGAAAGGAGAGATATTATATGAAAGAAAAACCAATCCTGGCGGCTTTTAAACCTGAAATGGAACTATTCCTGATTCTCTTAATTTTTGCGATAGGAGTATTGATTAACTTTATTGCAGATTCATTTGGAAGAGGCTCATTGTTGTTTTATTTATTTTACCAGGGAATATTTGCACTTGGAATTTGCATATTTATTCCAATGGTTTATACCGTCGTTTATAAGAAGGAAGAATTATCATCAATTGGCATTTCATCAAAAAAATGGCTGAAAGTAATATTAATAGGCCTCATCATAGCAGCGATATCGGTTGCCGGAAGCTTATTTCATAAAAATATTATAATTCCTTCTTCAGACAAATTGCTGTATTTATTGTCCTGCTTAGTTATGTCTACGTTATTTGAAGAGGTATTCTTTAGAGGATTTTTGCAGACCAAATTCGAAAAGTATTTTGGTATGATACCTGCCATAATTTTTGCCGGAATATGCTTTGCTTTATATCATATTGGGTACTCTGACATGCGTGATATTCATACCCTGATTGTTTTGGCTGCCGTGGGAATCGTATTTTCAATCTCTTTCAGAATAACCAGGAATATTATCACTTCATACATAGTAAATTTGCCGAATGCAGTTATAACTTTCCTTGACAGGAAAACATATTTTGATTCAACGAGCGCTATTATTTCACTAATAACTGCCATTATAGGGTTAATACTGATACTCTATTTTTGCTCTCGAAATAAAAAAAGTGTGTCTCACTTATAAGCCGGACAAGCCATGTTAAATACCAAAGAATATTTATAGTTTTGCAGTAAAATCATAAGTTGTGCCTGAGCGGAAATTATAGAGATAGGCAAGAAGCATGCCTCGCAATGACCTTAGGCAGTGCTTTTAAGTACTGAGTTATTAATTCTTCAAATCGTAATATTTGCTTAGAATATTGAAGCTACTGTATGAGACTAATTTTCGTTCAGGCATTAAGTAATAGTCTGGGCAGTCTTTTTTGATTAATTCCATACGCTGTTTTAAAATTGATAACTATGAATTTTATTGATTTGATAAGCTCATATTTCAATGAGGCTGATTTTAAAAAGCTTCTGCAAGACAACGATGTTTTGGAATTCAATCTTCCCGCAGGGGCGTATCCGTTTATCCTGAAGGAATTGAATTCGGGTTCGGCAGGCAAAACCACTGGTATGGCCGGTGGTATGACAAGTGACTTGACCACCTTTTATATCGCCAGGGATGAAATCGAGGCTGAAGAGATTTATGAGAGCCTTCTTTCCCTCGGTGTGAAAGCCCTTTTCTATCCGGATATTGATGTAATACCTTTTTCAAATGTCTTTCCGTCGGCAGACAAACTTGCCGACAGAATAAATACCCTTTTTTCACTTTTACAGGGGGAAAGCCCTGTCGTTGTTTTAACGGCGGAATCGTTTTTAAGAAAACTTCCGCCTGAGGAATACTTCAAAAAGAGCATCTTTGAGATGAAAACAACCGGCAATGTTGACAGGGATGCTCTTTCAAAGAAGCTTGTCGAGCTTTCATATATCCGTGATTTTAAGGTAAGCCAGCAGGGTAGTTTTTCTATACGCGGGGATATTATCGATATTTTTCCGCCTAATATGAAGGAAGCTGTCAGGATCAACCTTTTCGGAGATAATATTGAGAGCATCAAATTATTCAATCCTCTTACCCAGCTTTCAACAAGTACTATCGAAAGTTTTTTCCTTATTCCCGCCAGTGAATTCGCTCTGGAAAAGGAATATGTGAAAGAATCTGACAGCGAACTCCTTAGCGAGACGCATATACATTCACATTTTTTGAAATTTTACAGCTTGTATTCCTCAATCCTGGATTATTCCAAAAAGCAGAATCTGATTTTTTATAATGAGAATATATTAAGTCAAATTAGAAATATCCATGAAAAATATGAGAAATATACGCCGAAAGGTGAGACCCAGTCTCGAGAGGCGCAGCCTCTTCTTTTAAATTTTGATGAACTACTGGATACCGAAAAACAACTTAAAAGAGTCGTTATAAAAAACAGCTTTATGGAAAATCCTTTCACCGTCGGTATTCAAAGTCCTCCGGAATTCGGGGAAGGATTTTCAAGGTTTGTCGCCGATATAGAAAATGTTTACCTTTCCGAGGGCTACCGGATTTTTATTCTTGTCGAATATGAAGACTTAGCCGACAGGCTGATCAATATACTGAAAAAATTTGGGCCGCGTCTTCTCAAAACCAATGAATCGATTGATGAAAAGGGGAAGCTTTTTATAATTGTTCTGAACTATGAGCGGGGCTTTGAGATTAAAGCCGGCGGAAATAAGGTACTTGTCTTAACTGAAAGCGATATCAGCGGAAAGAAGAGGCTTTTCAGGAAAAGAATCCGGCAGATTGATACTATTTTTGAGGATATGGAAAATATCAAAGAGGGAGAGACTGTAGTTCATCTGAACTATGGTATAGCTATATTTAAAGGCATTGAAAGAATCAATGTTCTCGGCAAGGAAAAGGATTATATTCTTCTGGAATATGCTGAAAAAGAGAGGCTTTTTGTACCCCTTGAGCAGTCCAATCTAATAGGAAAATACATAGGCGGCGGCGCTAAAAAGCCTCAGCTCGATTCCCTGGGCGGTAAGAGCTGGGCGAAAAAAAGAGACCGTGTTAAAAAGAGCATTGAGGATTTTGCAGGGAAGCTTGTTTCCGTTTACGCGAGGAGGGCCGCTCTCGCCGGGCATTCTTTCGCAAAAGATACGGTATGGCAGAAAGATTTTGAGGACAGGTTTGAATATATAGAAACTCCAGATCAGGTCAAGGTAATTGAGGAAATCAAAAAAGATATGGAATCCAGTAAGCCGATGGACAGGCTTCTCTGCGGGGATGTCGGCTTCGGAAAGACAGAAGTGGCTATGCGCTCGGCTTTTAAGGCCGTGATGGACGGAAAGCAGGTGGCTCTTATTGCCCCGACAACCGTTCTTGTGGAACAGCATTATTATACATTTGAGGAAAGGTTTAAGAATTTTCCAGTTAAGGTCGAATACATATCACGCTTTACCGAGGCACAAAAACTCAAGGATATAATAAAGGCGATTGAAAAGCACCAGATTGACATAATCATCGGGACCCATATCCTGTTTTCGGATAAAATTAATTTTCATTCACTAGGTCTAGTCATAATAGACGAGGAGCACAAGTTCGGCGTAAACCATAAGGAAATCCTAAAATCGCGTTATCCCCTCGCCGATTTTCTTTCCCTGTCCGCTACCCCGATTCCACGAACGCTCAATATGGCCATGGCTTCCATCAGGGATATCAGTCTCCTCCAGACGCCGCCGGATATGAGAATCCCGGTTGATACCTACGTTTCAGATTTTTCCATGGAGCTTGTTAAGTATGCTATTGAGAATGAATTGAACAGAGACGGACAGGTCTTTTTTGTTCACAATTCAATCCGCCGCCTTCCTGAATACGCATTCCTGATTGAAAGGATGCTGCCGAAGGCAAAGGTAACAATCGGGCATGGCCAGATGGAGGAAGAGGAACTCGACAGGGCCTTTATGGGTTTTGTGAGGGGGGAATACAATGTTTTTGTCTGCACAACTATTATTGATTCGGGGCTTGACATTCCAAACGCAAACACAATAATTGTGAGCGACGCCCACCGCTTCGGTTTATCCCAGCTTTATCAATTGAAGGGCAGGGTAGGGAGGGCAAAAAGGCAGGGCTATGCCTATTTTTTGTATCCCGAAAATAAGGCCCTGACTGAAACGGCCCAGAAGCGGCTTTTTGTGATAAATGAATATACAGACCTTGGCGCAGGTTTTAACATTGCCCTTCAGGATTTGGAGATACGTGGCGCCGGGAATATTCTTGGAAGGGAACGGCATGGAAATATGATGGCCGTTGGCTATGACGTCTATATGCGGCTTCTCAGGGAAGAGGTGGAAAAACTCAAGGGAGAATACAAGGAAAGAGTGGAAACACTGATAGATTTGAATTACGACGCATTTATTCCGGACGGTTTTATTCCTGACAGCTCTACAAAGATGGAGATTTATAAAAAAATACTCTCAGTCCGCAGCGAAGAGGAAATCCGTATTTTAAACGAAGAACTTGTTGACAGATTCGGAATGATACCCTCCGAGGTCGGCACGCTCTTTGAAATCTCAAGACTAAAAATTAAGGCTGAAAACCTTGGGATTGAGTCTATAATAGAAAAGGGTGAGTTTATCGAAATAGAATTTTCAAGGTTTTCAAGGGTAGACGCCGTTAAGGTAATGAAAATAAAATCCGCGGCGAGGCATGAGATCGTAATCAAGCCGCATGAAAAGAATAAAATCTTCTATAAAAGTTTCGATTCGAATATAACGATAAAAGTAAAGCGTCTGTCAAGCTTCATGGATGATATCGCGGAATAACGTAAACCTGACAGCGTTCCGTGCGAAGGCCTTTATGGGCATAAAGAATCAAAGGCTTTGCTACTTTCTTTCTGAATGATCAGAAAGAAAGTAGCCAAAGAAAGAATCACCCCTTCGGTTACAACGGCTGCGAACTCGGCCGTCCTGGCCTCGATAGTTAGAATCGTTCCTCACCTTTCCAGAAAGATACCGTCGCGGTAGGGTTAGACTGGAAAGGTGAGGGACTCACTGGTAAAAGCAACAATCGCAGCCTTCGCGGCTCCTGGCCGCTTTGCAACCTGCGGGGAGCAAAATAAAACGCCGCCCCGCTTTTACTCCGGAAGTTTGAGTTGCATCGGCTCAAAACGGCTGCAAGCGTCTCGCTATGCTCACCCTACTCAGCCACCGCGGACCCTGAGTAGGCCGCAGGCCGTATCGAAGGGTCGCCGGCAACTCTACACTTCCTTCGTAATGCGGGGTCAGGAAACGAAAACACCTGTAATAAAGAAACCCGGGGTTTATGCTGATGGCTCGATGTCAGACTGTGTGAAAACTCAGCATAGTAACCTGGTAAAATCGGCCGATTTTATCCTAAATTTCATTTATTACGCATTCTTCCGATATAAAACTTTTTTCTTTTCTGAAATCGGAACAAAACCTCCATATATATCATTTTTTATCCGCAAACCAGTTCCATAAGCTTCTTTGTACCCAGTATATTGAATACTCTTATAAAATTATGTACGAATCCCGCCAGACATGATTCTGTCAGGACGTTATCCTTACCCTTCATTAAAAAATAACTATACCCCATATTCCTTTTTATCGATCCAAACGGATGTTCACATATCTCTTTTCTTTTCTCTATAATCTTTTTCCCGATCTCTGAGCGGATTTTTTGCTTGAACACTTCAATATCTTCTTTTCTTACGGCTATTTCTATTAAACGTCCTTCTCTATTTGTTGTACACTTATTTCTGACTTTGCAGTTTTTACAGCTATTACAACCATACCTATAAACTTCCTTGCCGCTTTTCACCCTGATAGCTTCACCTCTCCGCTTGAGAATCTCACCTTCCGGGCAAATGTATACGTCTCTTTCATTATCATATTTAAATTGATCCGCACGATACTCTTTTTCACATATTCCCTTTTTTATATCTTTGCCTTGATTTCTCCTCTTATATTCATCTTCCGGATTTGCCATATATACATTATGCCCCTTATCCAGGCATTCCAATATCTGCGGCTCACTGTAATAACCGGCATCAGATACCTTGATGGTCTCCTTTTCTACCTCAAACTCGGCTTTTATTTCTTCCACCTGATCACACATCCTGCTCATCTGTTTTAAGTCATTATTTTCATTGGTTACATCGATCGCCACTATCAATTTATTCTTACTATCCACAACAGCCTGTACATTATACGCTATGTCAGATTTCCCTTTGTCATTCATAAACCGGCTTTCCGGGTCATTCGCATAATATTTCTCTAATTCAGGATCTTCCTCAAAAATCCTTTTGATCGCCTCAGCTTTTTCTTTTTTTGTCTTTAAATTTCTAAACCGTTCCTCTATATTCCCCGAAAGAAATTCAAATTCGTTCTTTTCTTCTTTATCGTTTTTATCCATTTCTTTCAGATATTCCTCAATTTTCTGATCTATTCTACGGATTACCTCATCAATGTTTTTCCTTTGATATACATTATTATTATGGTTTTGCGCACTGATTTTGGTTCCATCTATCCCTACCAGTTCAAAAGATAAAAGTCCAGCTTTATGGCACAACTTGAGAAACTCTCTGAATATCGACTGTATCCCTTTTTTATTCGCTTTTCTGAAGTCAGCAATTGTCTTGAAGTCCGGCGCAAGACGTCCTGTCAGCCATATCAATTCCATATTCCTCCGGCATTCTTTCTCTAATTTCCTGCTGCTCCTGATCTTGTTCAGATATCCGTAAACATAGATTTTCAGAAGCGTTTCGGATTTATACGAATATCTGCCGGTTGGCGCCTCTTTTAATTTAAATCCAAGCTTTTTCATGTTCAGCTTGTTTACAAACGCATCTATGAAACGGACAGGATGCTCTTCTTCTACAATATTATCCAATGTTTCATTAAACAGAACTATCTGATCTCTCGATTCTCCTTCTATGTGTCCCATTGCTTTACTCCGCTTTATGTCTACCAATATTATAACATATCTGCTGAGTTTTCACACAGTCTGTGTACTCACCACAAGGCCTGTCGAAGCACGGTTTCCATGCAAAGCTTTTTCTTCCAGCCATCTTTTGCTAATAGCCGCCTTACAATTCGTCTGTGGACTGATGCAGCGGTCACAGGCCTTTATGAGCATAAAGAGGAGCATTACTGAGCGGCAATTAAGACGCTTCCTTCGTTCTTTCTCACTGGCAAGAAAGAACGAAGCAAAGAAAGAGCCACCCTCCGCAAGTTTTTATATTGCCGCCTTGGAGCAGCTCCGAGTATTATCCGGCAAATTACTAAAATATCACTATTCATTAAATGCCGTCTCACCAAAACATCCTGTTTTGATTCTACGTCAACGGGCATCCTGCCCTTACCTAATTAAACCAGTTTTATTTTTTCCTGGCTGATAATACGATTTTCTTTATACTATGCTGTTAAATGTGACGAGATATAGTGAAAACTTGCTCCGGGGTTTGGAAACGGAAAAACTCACCCCGTCCCTTCGTTGCCACTCAGGGCAGGCTCTTCGGATACCCCTCTCTTTGCTAAGAGAGGGGAAATAAAGCAGGCTTGACAGTTTGGGGTGGGTTCGTTAAGATATATTTAACCGGAATTAAAAGCAGGTATAGAAAATGGCCGATAAGGAAGCCAAAGCTCGAATTAAGATAAACAAACTTCTTGAAGAATCGGGCTGGAGATTTTTCGACACGTCAGAAGAAAAAGCGAATATTCTTTTAGAAAATAATACCAAGCTGACTGATTTATCATTAGATGAACTTGGGCAGGACTTTGAAAAAACAAGAAATGGCTTTATTGATTTTCTGCTTCTTGATGCACAAGGATTTCCTTTTATTGTTCTTGAGGCAAAAGCAGAAGATAAGAATCCGCTTTTTGGTAAAGAACAGGCCCGGAAATATGCTGTCTCACAGAATTGCCGTTTTGTGCTTTTATCAAACGGAAATATTCATTACTTCTGGGACCTGGAAAGGGGAAATCCTCACATTATAAGCCGGTTTCCATCATCTGAACAAGTTAAAGGCTATTTTAATTTTAAGCCAGACAGGAAAAATCTTATCGAATGAATCGATACCTGAAGACTATATTGCTTTTACACGAATGCCTGAATATGATCGGACCCGACATGCCTGAACGAACAGAGCCGTAAATCTTTTATTGAAATAAATGAACTTCGTTTTTTAAAGATATCAGATCAGGGCTATTAAGTCAATACAGAAGCGTAAGTGAAGACCGGGATCGATTTCTTTTTGAAATGGCAACTGGCACTGGAAAGACGCTTTTATCGGCTGCTGTAATAAAATT
>CAWEAK010000019.1:0-68549 GCA_963806975.1 uncultured Spirochaetota bacterium | reverse complement strand
TAATGAGCCCTGAAAATTGCACAATATAAGCTGATAGTTTAAGGTGTAATCCTCCGAATAACAAAAAAGGAGAAGAAACACTATGAGGAAATCATTTACTAACGAGTTTAAAGCAAAGGTTGCTTTGGAAGCTGTCAGAGAACACAAAACGATTGCTCAGCTTGGTTCTGAATTTGAGGTTCATCCGAATCAGATCGGCCTATGGAAAAGACAATTACTGGAAGGAGTTGCTGAAATATTTGATCGGCCTAATAAAAAAGGTGATGAAATCCGTAAGAACGAGGAAAAAGAATCCCAATATATCAACGCAATCGGTGAACTTCAGATTGAAAACAGTGTCTTAAAAAAAAAGTACAAGGCAATTTATGGACACGAGCCGAAGTTTTAGAATGTGCAAGGCAGGGGATCACTATTACAGACCTCTGTAGTGGCATTGAAAGGAGCCGTTCCTGGTATTATTACAAACCAGCAGATAAATCCGTCCTTGAGGAGGATGATTTTGAGAAGGTAGGTTTAATCAGGAAAGAATATCATAAACATCCATTTTATGGGTATAGAAAAATATCCATAGCGTTAATAGGACACGGTCTTACAAGTAAAATCACAAGGCGTTTGATGAAAAAAATAGGACTGACGGCGATATATCCCAGGATGAGGACAAGTGTACCGAATATTGCGCACCAGAAATATCCATACCTTTTGAAAGGTAAAAGATTATTGGCTCCTAACCATGCCTGGGCGACAGACATAACCTATGTCAAGCTGAATGGTTCTTATGTTTATCTGGCAGCGATTGTAGATATATACAGCCGCAAAGTATTGTCCTGGAGACTATCAAATACAATGGAGGCCCATTTCTGCGTAGATGTTTTGGAAGAAGCCTTGAGGAAGTATGGCATTCCCGCCATCTTTAATTCCGATCAGGGAAGCCAGTTTACATCAGAGAAGTTTATAGACGTTTTAAAGAGTAAGAATATACAGATCAGTATGGACGGGAAAGGTAGGGCCCTGGATAATATATTCGTTGAAAGACTCTGGAGATCGTTGAAGTATGAGGAGATTTATCTAAACAGTTACTCTGATATGACAGAATTACAGGAGGCGATAGACAACTATTTTAATTTCTTCAATACAGAAAGATTTCATCAGTCCCTGGAGTACTCAACTCCTGATGAAATATACTATGATGCATTTGCAATACAAAAGACTGCCTGAGATTGACCAGGAGGACACCTTAATTCTCAAAGATTATTGTTCTTGACAAAGGGCGCAGTTTACTCCATTTAAATATTCAAATCAAAATTAATTAATTTATTTAACTTATCATATAAGAGATAAATATCAAGAGGATCGGGAATATTATGATAATGAATACTCCAATGTCTTCCATGAGCCAACCAATGTCTATATTGAAGATAATCCTTCAATTTAGAAATTAATGGTTTTATTCTATTATCTTTAATTTTCCATTCATCTAAAATATTATCAAATTTTATATATTTATTATTTTGTAATTCTTTTTTAAATTTTTTTATCAGAGCCTTTGCATAATTTTTCTTACTCTTGTTTTTAATATAATATTTCAATTGATGATTGAACAAACCTTCTATTGAAGCTATTAAATTGAGTGTATATTGATATTTATTTTCACATAATAGATTTTCAATAATTTCTGATATTTCATCAAATGTCTTATATAATGCCCAATTTGGTATGTTTTGGATGTGATTATTTTTTGCATTGTTCAAAATAATAGTAATAGAGCTTTCAGTATTTTTCCAGTTATCATAAATTTCTGATGGGGTTTTTTGTTTAATAGTCATATTATTTAACCATGTCTTCAATTATTTCAGCAAATTTATCCTCATTAAAATCAATAAAATCGAAGCCATAAGATTGTTTTATTGGAATTTTCCAACCATTATCAAGTTTAATTATGCTTACTGTTTTATTGTATGAAATAATGTCAACTCTTCCTTTTGCTCCAACAACAAATGTGCCTATGGGCCTTATTGTTATTGAATGATTTAAAAAATATATTTCCATTAGGGGTACGGTATAACTACCTACTGCTTCTTCAAATAATGATTTCTGATCCGCAACGATTCTTAATAATCCTTTTTTAAATAAAGGATTTAGCCAAGTTTTGATATTTGAAAATAAATCATTTACTTCGATGACCCACTCATCTCTCATTTTCTCTAAATCTATCTTGTTTTTTTCTTTATTTTCTTTTTCTTTTTCTAATATTTTTTCTAAATCTTCCATTTTACCCATAAAATTCCTCCTAAAAATTCAAATAAAATCTAAATCTATTGCCATGTCTATCCGGATTAAAACAAAACAAGTAAACCGGATAAAATAGTAAATTTGTGATTTGTCAATTTGATATATCAAATGAAGCTTTAAGGCTGTTAATTGCTCTGTTAGCTTTCAAAGCCTTGTAGAAATAACATATTGATTATAAAGCATTTTTCCCATTCCTGTCAATAGCCCGAATTGCTTTATAATAAAATACTCGAAATGTTATAACTGCCTCAAAATAGAAATCAAGCCGATAATTGAAAGTAGTTATAAAATTTAATAAAATTTATCTTGACTTCTTTTTTATATCAATATAAAATGAACGCATTCAGTGAACGTATTCGGTGAATAATATTTCAGGAGATTATAAATGAATAGTGTAAAAAAATTGAAGTATTTTTCCGGCGGAAAATGGATCGAATCGAAGACGTCAAAGTATATGGATATCTGGAATCCGAGTACCGGAGAAAAGCTGGCAGAGGCACCCTGCTGTACCCCTGAAGAGGTGGAGTCTGCCGTTATAGCGGCTAAAAAGGCTTTCCCGGGATGGGCGGCAACTCCAGTATTGAAAAGAGTCCAGGTACTTTATAAATTCAGAGAGCTTTTGCTTAAGAATTTAGATGAACTTACAATGATCTGCTGCAGGGAGCATGGTAAGGTCTGGGAAGAATCTAAGGGAGATATCCTTAAAGTCATCGAACCTGTCGAGATGGCTTGCGGCGCTCCGGCCCTGATGATGGGCGAAGCACTGATGAATACTTCAACAGGTTTTGATACCGTACTTTACAGGGAGCCGGTCGGAGTGTTCGCCGGCATAGCTCCGTTTAATTTTCCTGCCATGATTCCAATGGGATGGATGATGCCGCTTTGCATTGCTACAGGAAATACAATCGTTATCAAAGCTTCAAGTATTACGCCTATGACCTCGATGAGGTGCGCAGAACTCCTTCAGGAAGCCGGACTTCCGGATGGCGTGGTTAATATTGTAACCTGCAGCAGGAATGAAGCTGAGATATTCTTAAAACATCCCGATGTGAGGGGCATATCCTTTGTAGGGTCGACATCAGTAGGATTACATATTTATTCGACAGCAGCGGCCAACGGGAAGAGGGTTCAGGCCCTCTGCGAAGCGAAGAACCATGCGCTTGTAATGGATGATGCCGCTCTTGAAAGGACAGCGCGCGGAATAATCAATTCCGGGTTTGGATGCTGCGGAGAAAGATGCATGGCGCTTCCTGTTATAGTTGCTCACGAAAAAATAGCTGATAAGCTTTTGTCTCTTCTGGTAAAATATGCGAGCGAATTGAAGATAGGCCCTGCTTATGATAAAAATTCTGAGCTTGGGCCTGCGGTAACCGAAAGTCAGAGAAAATTGATCCTGGAATGGATTGAGACTGGGATTAAGGAAGGAGCAAAACTGGTGCTGGACGGCCGGAAAGCGACTGTTAAAGGATATGGAAATGGTTTCTACCTCGGCCCGACGATATTCGATTATGTCACACCGGAAATGTCAGTTGGAAATGATGAAATATTCGGACCGGTAATCTGTGTAAAGCGGGTAAAGAGCTTCGAGGAAGGGCTTGAGCTAATGAACGGCAATAGGTTCGCAAACGGGTCTGTAATCTATACGCAGAACGGTTATTACAGCCGTGAATTCGCTTCCAGGACACATGGTGGAATGGTCGGCATCAATGTGGGCATACCAGTCCCTGTCGGGATATTCCCATTTTCAGGGCATAAGGATTCGTTCTTCGGCGATCTCCACACCCTTGGAAAAGACGGTATCCGTTTTTTCACTGAAACAAAGGTTGTAACAACAAAATGGTTCGATGAAGAAGACATGAAGAAAACCAGGGTGGACAGCTGGGACGGAACGATATCAAGGTAATTTACTCTCCACTGATATTGAAAAAGCGGCGGTATATTAGTTTGTTATAATAAGAATGCCGGATAAAAGTAGAATGATATTAAGAAGCCTATCCTCAACATCGTGGATTAGGCTAAATGGCTATTTAGTTTTTCCCTAATAATCGGCAAAAGCTGTATTATTCTACCGCCGATATTACTGGTTTTAAACATCTTCTCTACCTATTGAAGTTAATGCCCATATAAGAAAGAAATTTCCTATATGGGCATTAAGCTGCCTTCTATTAACTCATCGATTTTTTAATCCTGCCTGCAACAGGTAATATAAACAATCCTCCCAATAGGGTAACCGGAATCAGAACGATCAGAACCTGTGCCGCTGTTTTCCCGCCGCCGAGTAAAATGCCGGCAAGCATAGGTCCGACAATCGTACCAAGGCGTCCGAAGGATACAGTCGCGCCGACACCGGTATTTCTTATTTCAGCCGGATAGCAGAGCGGAGCGAAAGCATAAAGGATAGACTGCGCGCCTGTTACCGCAAGGCCTATGACGAATGCTACAGGCAATATCAGCCCGAAATTAAGGGATGCAAAGCCCAATATGGATAAAAATACCGCAAGTGCAATATATGCAGTAATAGGTGTAGAAAATGTAAATTTCTTATCCAGCATATATCCCGCTAATGCCGCTCCTGCAGAAGAACCTAAATTATAAATCATCTGGATAACCTGAGCATTCTGCCTGGACAATCCCATGGCTTCCATTAAAGAAGGCATCCAGCCTAAAAGTAAATACATGACAAGCAGTGTCAGAAACGTAGCCATCCATATTGATATCGTTGTGGATCCCTGACCCTTTCCGAAGATCCCGGATAGTAAATTACTACCTGATGCCTTAGATTCAGTTCCCTTTTTTGACAAAACCGGCTCTTCTTTAGGGAGGAAAAACGCGAGGAGGGGCGCGATTATAATAGGAGCAATACCTCCAATCAGGTAAACAGGCTTCCAGTTATTGCCGAAAGCTCCTATCATCATTACTACGCTTGAAAGCAATCCGCCTATAGGTATGGAGCAGTAAATAAAGCCTACAGCCCTTTTCTTAAGATGTGCCGGGCTGTGATCGCTGGTCAGGGCTATAACAACCGGCATAGCAGCTCCCAATCCAAGGCCTGTAAAGAACCTTGATAACATAAGCATTCCAAGCCCGGTGGCAAATAAAGTTGAGATAGATGAAATACCGAATAATAACACGCCTATTACAATAACGAGTTTACGGCCGAAACGGTCGGCCAGAAATCCGCCAAGTACTGCCGCAAGAAAGACGCCTATGGCGCTTGCCCCAAGGAAAGCGCCCATCTGGGCAGGTATAAGATGAAAAGCAGGCGCGAGCCTTGGCGCGGAAACGCCGGCTGCCTGGAGATCAAATCCCTCCAGTAAAATAACAAGGGCACATAAAACAATAACACGATAGGTATGAAGCGATTTTGTAGAATTTTCCATGAACAACCTCCAAAATTTTTCAACAAACGGATTTATTTTAATATAATTATAAAATAAGTCAATAGATTTAAAATAAAATAAGCTTCTTTCGGTATTAATATTGTCTCAGGATGATAAAGCACACAATAGCCTATCTCAGTGTAAATTCGACAGAAGATTATAGGCCAGAAAACTCTGATATTTTCGTTTTATCTTATTTTTTTGAGTTTTTATACACCGCTGATTATAATTTTTCCTATACTTATCCGGAGGTTTTCAATGAATAAAGAGCTGATCAAACTTATAGCCGACTTGGTCGAAGAAGATGCCCTTGCGATGACACAGGATCTTATTAAAAAAGGTACAAATCCTATGGATGTTCTTGATGATGCACGTGCTGCCATGGAGATCGTAGGAAAGCGCTTTGAAACCGGTGAGTACTTTATACCAGTATCTTATGATGGCAGGGGAGATATTAAAAGGTATCTCCGGGATTGTTAAACCCTTTATAGAAAAAGAGGGTCCGGCACAGAAAAAAGGAAAGGTGTTGATCGGAACAGTTGCCGGAGATATTCATGATATAGGCACTGACATCGTTCAATTTATGCTTGAGGTGTCAGATTATGATGTTCTGAATATAGGTATAGATGTACCGGTTAATGTATTCGTGCAGAAGATCAAAGAGTTCAGCCCTTCTGTTGTGGGACTCTCCGGGTTCCTCACACTGGCTTTTGATTCAATGAAGAAGACGGTTGAGGCCATAGAAGAAGCAGGTCTAAGGAAAGACATTAAAATAATGATCGGAGGGGGGCAGATAGATGATGAGATCCGTAAATACGTAAAAGCCGACGCTTATGGCAAGGACGCCATGGCAGCGGTTACCTTATGTAACCAGTGGATAGGGGCTTAACTATGAAAACACCGCAGGAACTTTATCAGGAAAGGGAAAAGAGGGTATCAGATGTCATCGCGCTTAAGAAACCGGATAGGGTACCAATCATGGTCATGTTTGGTTTTTTTCCGGCAAAATATATGGGCTGGACAGTACAGGAGTTGATGTACGATCCTGAGAAGGTCTGGGATGCCCAATGGAAAATCATGATCGACTTCCAGCAGGACATGGAACAGAACCCTTATCCGCTGCGTTTTACAGGTCCATTGCTGGATAGCCTGGAGTGCCTGCAATTAAAGTGGCCGGGTCACGGTGTAGCTCCCGATGTATCCTATCAATTCGTTGAGGGCGAGTATATGACCGCTGATGAATACGATCATTACCTGCTTGATCCTGCTGATTTTATGGTGAGGAAATACTGGCCCCGGATATTCGGCAATTTAAAGGGATTGGAAAAGCTCCCGCCGCTTCATAATATCATTACATATTCTATCGGAATGCCTACCGGATTTGCGGCGTTCAGCTCTCCGGAAGTCATACAGGCCCTGGACACATTTAAAAAAGCCGGTGAGAAATCGGCACAGCTTGCGGGATACTCAAGAAGGTTCTCTGAAAAAACAAAAGAGGCAGGATTCCCGCTTCAGACCGGCCCCATTTGCCAGGCGCCGTTCGATACTCTCGGAGACTACCTGAGAGGCACCAAGGGCCTCATGCTGGATATGTACCGCAGGCCGGATAAGGTTATAAAAGCCTGCGAAAAACTTCTGGATTTCATGCTTGAGAATGCAGTAAACGGCGCTAGGAATACGGGGAATCCGCGGGTATTTATTCCGGTACACAAGGGGCTCGATGGTTTTATGTCAGAGCCGCAATTCAAAAAATTCTTCTGGCCAACATTCAGGGAACTGATGGTCAGGCTTATTGATAACGGCCTTACCCCCTGTCCGCTATGGGAGGGCAATTGCACCTCAAGGCTTGAGATCATAAAGGATATTCCAGCCGGCAAGGCCATTTATGCATTTGAATCGACCGATATTTTTAAGGCCAAACAGATACTCGGCGACAAAATCTGCATTCGCGGTAACGTACCAATTTCCATATTGGCGACAGGTACTCCGGAGGATGTAAAAGTATGCTGTAAAAAGCTCATCGATATAGCAGGTAAGGACGGCGGATACATCATGGACGCATCAACCGGTCTGGATGACGCAAAATTGGAGAATATAAAAGCGATGTTCGAATTCACCAGAGAATATGGGGTCTATTGATATCCCGGTTTGAAAGTATCAAGCAAAATCAGTTAATTAATTGATCAATAAAGATTAAAAAGGAAATAAAAATGGAAACTCGATTGGTTAGTCATAAGGGAAAAGAAGTAGTGATTGGAGATAATCTGCCGACGGTTCTTATAGGGGAGAGGATTAACCCTTTTGGCAAGGGCCCCATAAAAGAAGGCCTGATCTCAGGCAATATGGAGCCGATCCGTCAGGAGGCTATTAAACAGGTTGAAGCCGGCGCAGATATCCTCATTATAAGCGTGGCGGCATTTGGCGTTGATGAGAATGTCATTCTTCCGAAGGCGGTTGAAGCGGTGCTGAATTCCGTTGATGTGCCGTTGTGCCTTGAAAGCAGAAATCCCATTGCCCTGGAGAAGGCATTGCAATTGGGGTGTGGCAAACCCATCATAAGCTCGGCAACAGGTGAAAAGGAGCATCTTGATGCCCTTTTGCCCCTCGTCAAAAAATATGATACATCACTTATAATGCTTGCTTCGGATTCATCAGGAATACCCAAAACATCCGCCGGGAGACTTGAGATACTTACGCATATTGCCAGTCAGGCAAAGGAGCTGGGAATTGGACCTGAAAAGCTGCTGGCCGACTGTGTTGCCGAATCAAGCGCTATAAATAATATGGCTGCAATCCTTACAATGGAAACCATGCAGATAGTAAAAAAAGAACTGGGAGTGAATTTTGTCCTGGGTGCAAGCAATGTATCCTTTGGCCTCCCGGACAGACCGGTTATCAATGCAATTTTCCTTGCGCTGGCCATTCATTCGGGGCTCAATTCAGCCATAGTCAATGCGGCCAGGATGAAGCCTTATATCATGGCCGCAGACCTCCTGCTGGGCCGTGATTCAAAAGCAAGGCGTTATACTACAAATTATAGAAAGATAAAAAATGCCTCAGCACGTTGAAACGGTAATCAACGCCTTGAAACACAGACACACGGATTTTTTACCCCGCGGAGAGCTGTTCATAGGTAATGATTTTCTGGGGTACTATTTTCCAGAATATTCCGGGTCTTATTGTAAACAGATTCAAAAGGCCGCACAGGAGCTTGGAGTTTCCCTGGTGGGTATTGATTTAAATTCAGGGTGTTCCGGATCGCTTTTCAAAAAAGGATCATATAAAGCTCTTGGGGAATTTTTCACTGTAGGCTATATTAATGGACCGTTTGCAGACTTGATCGAAAAATATGGATTTAAAAATGGTATATTAAGCACAAAAAAAGAACCCTTTCTGATTTCAGATATTGCCGCAAAGTCATTGAAAGATTTGGAAAATAAAATCAAATCAGCTCGGGCTAACGGCCTGAATGCAATATGTATTGCAGACGATATAGCCGGGAACAGGGGTCTGCTTTTCCACTTAGACTATTATTCCAATATATTATGGCCGCTATATAAAAAAATGGCTGGAATAATCAAGGAATACGGAATGTTCGCATTTTTTCATTCAGATGGAGAAATGACAAAAGCAATTGAACTTTTAATAGAGGCCCTGTTTGATTGTATCAACCCTGTGGATTCGCAGGCAGGTATGGACTTGTATAAATTGACGCAGGAATTCGGCCAAAGGGTTTCATTTATGGGGCACATTGATATTATATCATGGAATGAAGAGCGTATTCAAAAAGAGGTTGTTCTTGCCGGGAAAAGCTTTCAAAATGGCGGCCTTATACTTGGTTCAACCTGCGGTATATCTATGAAGACCTTCGGTAATAAAGCCGGATTTTTATTTCCACAGTGGAAAAAAACTAACTTTTATTCTCATCTCTAAATTATGTAACTTCGAAGACTCATCGGCAGGAAAGAGAGGCAAAGCATGAAAAGTTTTCGGATTCTATTTGCGCCGTCCTTCAAAGAAGCCTTCGTAGAGGAAGGCAAGACAATTCTTGAATGTGCCAGGGAAGCCGGTGTTTACGTTGATTCTCATTGTAATGGGAAAGGAACCTGCGGTAAATGCAGGATACGCGTGGCTGATGGCAATGTAAATCCTCTTACCATTGAAGAATCAAATCTCATAAACTGTAATATAATGGAAACGGACAGCAGGCTGGCATGTATGACTCGCATCTATGGGGATACTACTGTTTTTATTACCGGAGAAAATATCTTAACATCAAAGACATCTGAAAAAACTTTTTCTAAAAGGTCCGACATACTCAGCCCTGCAGTAAAGGGATATTGTATAGAGGTACCTTCCTCAGAGGCAGGAACCGGGCATGCTTATTTGGAAGATACGATAAGAATCTTAAAGAAAGACTTCGGATTCCAAGACTTGGCTTGCGGCCTTAATGTACTGCAAAACCTTGCCTCTGCATTGAAGGATGGAAAGGACAAGATCACTGTCTTTATATGGATGGGAAAAGAGATTCTCCGGGTATTACCGGGATATGATAAAACATGTCTCGGAATAGCGCTGGATATCGGAACAACTACCGTTGCCATGTATCTATGCGACCTGAACAACGGCGATGTTATCGCAAGCGGATCTGTCACAAACCCGCAGGTTTTGTTCGGTACGGATATTATGTCCAGAATATCTTACTCGTCAGATAATCCCGGTGCCGGCTTGAAGAAGATGCAGACAGAGCTTATAAGCTCAGTAAATGCCTTAATAAATAAAATGACGTCAGCGAACGGGTACTCTGAACACCAGGTGATGGACATGACTGTCGTAGGAAACACCGTCATGCACCATATATTTTTGGGAATATCACCGGATTCCCTCGGACTCTGGCCTTTTAGTCCGTCCATCCAGGGCTCTTGTGAAATCAAGGCCCGCGAATTGGGAATACTCATAAATCCGTCTGCTTATGTTCATGTATTCCCCATTGAGGCCGGGTTTGTGGGAGCGGACAATGTAGGAGTATTAATCTCGGAAGAGCCGTATAAACAGGATAGGCTTTCACTTATTATAGATCTTGGTACAAACGGCGAGATCGTGCTGGGCGACAAGGATATCCTGTATTCAAGCTCCTGCGCCACCGGACCTGCGCTCGAGGGGGCGCATATATTAAACGGCATGAGGGCTTCAACAGGTGCGATAGAGAGGGTTAACATTGATCCTGCGACATTCGAGGTTAATTACTCGGTCATTGATACAGGGCTGGATAAAGAAAATACTTCGGATGCAGTAAAGCCGGTCGGAATTTGCGGCTCAGGGATAATTGATGCTGTTGCCCAGATGTTTAAGACAGGAATTATCGATGAAGACGGCGCGTTTTCTGAAAAGATTAATACACCCAGGCTAAGAATGGGGCAATCCGGGGTAAAGGAATTTGTGCTGGCCTGGGGACATGAAACTGCCATAGGTAGAGATATAGTTCTGAGTCAAAAGGATATACGTCAAATACAGCTTGCAAAGGCTGCCCTTCATGGAGGATGCAGGGTTTTGATGAGCCGTCTTAATGTGACATCCGTAAACAGGATGGTTATTGCAGGGGCTTTTGGGATGCATATCAACAAGGAAAATGCCCTTGTAATTGGACTTTTTCCCTGGTGCGAGCCGGAGAATATTATAATGGCAGGAAATGCGGCAGGACATGGAGCATATCTGGCTCTGGTAAATGTAGAAAAACGGACAGAGGCTGACAGGATAGCCAAAACAATTATCCATGTTGATCTGGCCCTCGAAAAAATGTTCCAAAAGGAGTTTATGAATGCGCTTTCAATTCCCTATAAATCATTGTAATGCAACTTGGTATAAGGACATACAAAAAGAGATAGGTAAATTTAATAAAAATTCCCTTGACTTCTTTTTTATATCGATATAAAATGAACATGTTCGGTGAATTTAAATTTTAAATGGAGGCATGCATGAAAGAAAAGAAAATACAATTGCAGGGGTTAGTAGGCAATGGCGGTGTTATAGATGATCCGGCGGTACGTGAAGAATTTTCAAGAGATTATAAAAGTTCTTTAAGACCGCATTTTGTGGTCAGACCGAAAGATGTAAATGAAGTACAGGCGATTGTCCGCTGGGCAAACGAAACGGGAACGCCGCTTATACCCGTCAGTTCGGGGGCTCCGCATTTACGGGGGGATTCAGCGCCTTCTGTTCCCGAATCTGTTATTGTAGACCTGAGGCAGATAAAAAAAATTTTGAAAATCGACAGAAGAAACAGATTGGCTATTATCGAACCTGGAGTAACTTATGGCGAACTCCAGAAAGCGCTTGAAAAAGAAGGAATGAGAATAATTATGCCGCTTTTACCAAGAGCAAATAAATCGGTTATAACAAGTCTTTTAGAGCGTGAACCAATAATTTCACCAAAATTCCAGTGGAATATGATGGATCCTTTGCGAAGCCTTGAAATAATTTGGGGCAACGGCGACAAAATACTAAGCGGCGGCGGAGGATTTCGCGGTGAAAAAGATGAGGACTGGAAAACAGGGGTTGTACCGGCAGTCGGACCTGGACCGGCGCAGGTTGATTATTACAGGTTGATTTCCGGAGCTCAGGGAAGCATGGGAATTGTAACATGGGCGTCTGTAAAATGTGAAGTTTTACCGGCTTACAAGAAGTTATTTTTTATTCCATCTGAAAAACTTGATAATCTTGTTGATTTTACTTATAAACTTCTCAGGTTCAGATTTGGCGATGAGCTGTTTATTGTGAATAATACATATTTATCAAATATTCTTTCAAAAAATTCAGAGGAAGCAGAGCTTTTAAAATCTAAACTGCCGGCATGGACAGTTATTGTTGGAATTACTGGCGGAGATATTTTACCGAAAGAAAAAGTTGAAGGACAGGAAGCGGATATTAATGACCTTGCTCAGCAATTCGGTCTGAAAATGGAAAGACAAATAGGAAGCTGCCGAAGCGGGGACTTTTATGAAATTTTAAAAAGCCCCTCGGCAGATCCTTATTGGAAAATTAGGAATAAAGGAAGCCTAAAAGAGATTTTCTTTATGACTACGCTTGATAAAACACCGGGTTTTACATCAACCATGTATTCTGCCGCAAAAGAAAATCAATATCCGGCGACAGATATAGGCGTTTATTTACAGCCGGCTCATCAGGGAGTAAGCTGTCATTGCGAATTCATATTGCCGGTAAATCAAAAAGATGTTTCCGCAAGTCTGAAATCCGAAAAATTATTAATTGATGTTTTGCAGAATCAGGGTGCTTATTTTTCAAGACCCTATGGTATCTGGTCTGAAATGACATATAACAGGGATGCAAAAACTACAATGGCTATGAAAAAAGTAAAAAATATTTTTGATCCTAATTATGTCATGAATCCCGGTAAACTCTGTTTCTGATAAATTATATGGTTAAGGAGAAATAATATGGCTTTAGAAGATTTTTTGGCTGAAATGGAACGATGCAGTGCATGTTCCTTTTGTAAATGGATTCCTTTTGATCAGGTAAAAAGCTGGCGGTTTGCTAAAAATTGTCCCAGTGTTACTTATAATAATTTTAATAGTTATTCTGCACGTGGAAGATATTCGGTCGGCAGGTCTCTTTTGAAGGGACAAAGCGTTTATACGGAAGATGTTCAGGACGTGGCTTTTTCATGTTTGAACTGCGGCTCCTGCGATGTTAGTTGTAAAGTATGCCGGTACAATCTGGAACCTCTTGAAATGGTTCGCGAACTGAAGGCTAAACTTGTCAAAGACGGTCAGGGACTTAAAGTGCATGAAAAAGTAATTGAAAGTTTGAAAAAAGAACAGAATTCAATGTCTCAACCTAAAAATAAAAGAGGGAAATGGGCTGACGGTTTAAATGCGCCGATTCTTGGTACTGAAAAAAAAGAAGTTCTATTTTTTGCCGGCTGCAGATATAGTTTTGATGAAAAACTGCAGCATATAGCGAAGGGAGCTGTTCAAATATTACAGAAAACAAAAATTGATTTTGCCATTATGGGTGATAAAGAAATGTGCTGCGGCGGCAGAATATTCTCAATGGGCTACGATGATGAATTTGCTAAGATGGCTAAAGCAAATATTGCTTTATGGGAAAAGGCAGGCGTCAAAAAGATAGTTACTTCGTGTTCCGATTGTTATCACACATTTAAGCGTTTGTATCCAAAATATGGCTCTAAAATTGAAGTCATTCACACTGTGGAATATATAGACAGCCTTATAAAAGAAGAGAAAATAAAATTCAATAATAAAATTCCCATGACGGTCACTTATCACGATCCATGTCACCTTGGAAGACAGGGTGAGCCTTATATTCCATGGAATGGAAAAGAAAAGAAAATTAAAAATCAAATTATTGTTTATGAACCAAAAAAGCCAAGATATAACGGCGCATGGGGAGTTTATGAACCGCCGAGAAATATTTTAAAAAGTATTCCAGGGATTGAATTGGTTGAAATGGAAAGAATCCGTGAATATAGCTGGTGCTGTGGTTCGGGCGGCGGCGTTCCCGAAGCTTCTCCGGAGTTATCAAAATGGACGGCAAAAGAGAGGATTGAAGAGGCAAAGACTACGGGAGCTAAAGCGCTGGTAACCGCCTGTCCATGGTGCGAAAGGAACTTCATGGATGCGGTCAGTCAAAATGAAGAAACGATGGAAGTTTACGACATCGTTGAACTCGTATTGAAAGCTATATAAAAGGAGGGTTAACATGGCATTATCGAATAATATTTATTTAGCGCTTAAAGATATTGTTGGGTCGAAATATATTTCAAACGATCCGGCGACGCTTGATTCATACAGATATTCAATGTCGCAAACTTCAAATCATCAAGGTCCTTTTTTTGGCGTATATAGTCCCCGGGGAGCCGCAGTTCTTCTCCCGGGGAGTTTGGAAGAAGTTCAGGCAATTGTTAAATTATGTAATAAATATAAGGTAAAATTTAAAGCCGCAAGCACTTTCTGGGCGGCAATGGGTTATCCTTCTGAAGATGATACAATTCAACTGGATATGAGAAGAATGGATAGAATTCTTGAAATCGACGAAAAGAATATGTTTGCTGTTGTAGAACCGGGTGTAATAGGCGCTCAACTTCAAGCAGAAACAATGAAGGTTGGTTTAAACACGCAAATTCCAGGTTCAGGATGCAGCGGTTCAATTTTGGCCAGCGCCGCTGTTTATTTAGGTTCCGGACCGGGGAATCTATACTTCGGCTCATTATATGAAAACCTTTTGGGAGCGGAATGGGTTATGCCTGATGGAGAAATTTTACGGACAGGGTCTTTAGGGTCAGGCTGCGGATGGTTTTGCGGCGAAGGGCCGGGACCAAGCATGCGGGGAGTATTCAGAGGAGTATTAGGCACTAAAGGCGCGATGGGTATATTTACTAAATGTTCGGTAAAGCTGTCTGCCTGGCCGGGACCTGCAAAACTTCCCGTAGAAGGAACTGTTCCTGCATATAGAATGTCATTACCGGAAAAATTCAGGGCTTATACGCTCTCGTTTCCGTCATGGAAAGCCTGGGCTGACGGAGCTTATTCTATCTGGGATGCGGGAATCGGATATCTTGGCCATCGTCAATTCAACATGCTTGGAAGAGATTTAAAATACGCAATGGTAAAGATCCTGACCGATCCTACAAAAACTTTAAGCGACCTGGAAGAACTTCTGAAAGATCCTGAAGTAAAAAAGGTTACAGGCGAATCTACGAGGGATTTTCAATTTGTAATGGCAGGTATGACAAAGCGCGATATCGAATGGCAGGATAAGGCGCTTGATGAGATTCTCAAAAAAACAGGCGGCTGGAAAGTTGAAGCAATGAATGTTCCTGAAATCCGCGATTGGAATTTACTTTACCTGGTAAGACTGGGACATAAGAATTTAAATCTTGTTTTTGGCGGCGGATATGACGGATGTTTCGGCTTCCTGATGCCGATGGATTACGGCGCTTCTCAGGCTGAGGAAGGGGCTCAATTTAAATTGCCATGGGAGAAAAAAGGAGCGATAGTAGACGCGGGAGGCGATTGCATGATGGGGCCAATCGGCGGACAGGGAGGCGGAGGCACAGGTCTCTGGGAAAATTTCACCTGCTGGGATCCGTACTGATAAAGAATCCACAGAAGGTACGCTGGAATTTTTTGATGCGGCTACGGTATATTCACAAAAAAAAGGCTGGATAGCAAGCGGTATGGAAAAATGGAACGGCGCAGCAAGAGGAGCCGATGGAAAAACCACGCCGAAAAAAGATAGGGATAAAATGCACCTTGCATTTCCTCAGCCAAATGTATTCCGCTATCAATCAAAGATTCGAAAAGCATTTAATCCGAATGACTTGGGTGATCAGTATTTTGAAACATTGGATGACGAGGAATGAAAGTTTTAACTATTTTAGGAGAATAAAATGAGCGAATTTAAAAAATTGAAATATTTTTCCGGTGGAAAATGGATCGAATCAAAGACGTCAAAATATATGGATATCTGGAATCCGAGCACCGGAGAAAAGCTGGCAGAGGCACCCTGCTGTACCCCTGAAGAGGTGGAGTCTGCCGTTATAGCGGCGAAAAAGGCTTTTCCGGGATGGGCGGTCACTCCTGTGCTGAAAAGAGTCCAGGTACTTTATAAATTCAGAGAGCTTTTGCTTAAGAATATAGATGAACTTACAATGATCTGCTGCAGGGAGCATGGCAAGGTCTGGGAAGAATCTAAGGGAGATATCCTTAAAGTCATCGAACCTGTCGAGATGGCTTGCGGCGCTCCGGCCCTGATGATGGGGGAAGCGCTGATGAATACTTCAACAGGTTTTGATACCGTACTATACAGGGAACCGGTCGGAGTGTTCGCCGGCATAGCTCCATTCAACTTTCCTGCCATGATTCCAATGGGATGGATGATGCCGCTTTGCATTGCTACAGGAAATACAATCGTAATAAAAGCTTCAAGTATTACGCCTATGACATCGATGAGGTGCGCAGAACTCCTTCAGGAAGCCGGGCTACCGGACGGCGTGGTTAATATTGTAACCTGCAGCAGGAATGAAGCCGAGATATTCTTAAAACATCCCGATGTGAGGGGCATATCCTTTGTAGGGTCGACATCAGTAGGATTGCATATTTATTCAACAGCGGCGGCCAACGGGAAGAGGGTTCAGGCTCTCTGCGAGGCGAAGAACCATGCGCTTATTATGGAGGATGGCGCTCTTGAAAGGACAGCGCGCGGAATAATCAATTCCGGGTTTGGATGCTGCGGAGAAAGATGCATGGCGCTTCCTGTTATAGTTGCTCACGAAAAAATAGCTGATAAGCTTGTGTCTCTTCTGGTAAAATATGCAGAGCGAATTGAAGATAGGCCCTGCTTATGATAAAAATTCTGAGCTTGGGCCTGCGGTAACCGAAAGTCAGAGAAAATCGATCCTGGAATGGATCGAGACCGGGATTAAGGAAGGAGCAAAACTGGTGCTGGACGGCCGGAAAGCGACTGTTAAAGGATATGAAAATGGTTTCTATCTCGGCCCGACGATATTCGATCATGTCGCACCGGAAATGTCAGTTGGAAATGATGAAATATTCGGACCGGTAATCTGTGTGAAGCGGGTAAATAGCTTCGAGGAAGGGCTTGAATTGATGAACGGCAACCGGTTCGCAAACGGGTCAGTAATCTATACCCAGAACGGTTATTACAGCCGTGAATTTGCTTCCAGAACACATGGCGGAATGGTCGGCATCAACGTGGGCATACCAGTCCCTGTCGGAATATTCCCATTTTCAGGACATAAGGATTCGTTCTTCGGCGATCTCCACACTCTTGGGAAAGACGGAATCCGTTTCTATACAGAAACAAAGGTTGTAACAACAAAGTGGTTTGATGAAGAAGACATGAAGAAAACCAGGGTGGATAGCTGGGACGGAACTATATCAAGGTAAATGGTTAAAAAATATTTCTTATTATCATTGACTTAAAAAGGTGGTAAGAAAATGAAAAAGGTAAAAACCGGGGCATTTATTCCACTACCGGTGGAACCGATAGTCTTGGTTGGCGCCAATGTGAACGGGAAGCCAAATTATATGGCCGCTGGATTTGTCGGTGGTGTCAACCATAATCCGGATATTATTTACGTTAGCCTGAACAGAAATCATTACACACCGAGGGGAATCATCGAGAACGGTACATTCAGCATCAACATACCTTCCGTCGAATATGTTGCAGAAACTGACTATTGCGGGTTGGTCAGTGGTCGGGAAGTAGATAAGTCCGGAATTTTTACCACTTTCTATGGTGAGCTTGAAACAGCGCCAATGATTGAAGAGTTCCCTATTATCTGTGAATGTCGCTATACAGGCCAAAGGATGGAGTTCTCCATGGATATCGCCTATTTCGGAGAAGTCTTGCAAGTATATATCAACGAAAATTTAGTACTGGAAAATAAAGAGATCGATGTCATAAAAGCTAATCCAATATGTTATGCACGTATCGATAAAAAATATCGTTCCTTAGGAAATGAAGTAGGTCAGGGGTGGATGACAGGCAAGCTCTATAAGACCTAGCTTTAGCGATAAAATATAATGTTTATGGGCGCAGGGGAAAACGGCAAAGTCTATTGATTCCTACATCTTTTCCAGTTTAAATATTGGAAAACATGTCCATATTTGACCTGGAACAACAACAAAAATAAATATTAAAAAACTATTGACTTTTTTTACAATTGTTTTAAAATGAATTAGTTCGCTGAATTAGTTCGGTGAATAAAAATTTTGGAGGTTATTCATGGAAAATTCTACGAAATCGCTTCATACCTATCGTGTTATTGTTTTATGTGCCCTTGTTATTTTACTGGAGGGATTTGATCTCCAGGCAGCCGGCGTTTCCGCGCCAAGGCTCGCGCCTGCTTTTCATCTTATACCTGCCCAGATGGGCGCTTTCCTTGGGGCAAGCGCCATAGGCGTCTTTCTTGCGGCAGTACTTGGCGGATTTCTGGCCGACCGTTTCGGCCGTAAACTAGTTATTGTAATAGGCGTGTTATTATTCGGTATTTCATCTATCTCTACTTTATTTGCCACCGGGCTTGGAATGCTTATGTTATCAAGGTTCTTTACAGGCCTTGGATTGGGAGCTGCTATGCCGGTTGTTATAGCCCTGACCAGCGACCACAGTCCGGCACATCTTAAGAAAAGGGCTGTAGGCTTTATTTACTGCTCCATACCTATAGGCGGATTGCTTTCAAGCGTAGTAATGATGATAGGAGCTTTCGGCAATAACTGGAAGCCTGTTTACCTGATTGGAGGTATTGCTCCTATTATAATCGCGCCCCTCCTCGCGTTTTTCCTCCCTAAAGAAGAGCCGGTTTTGTCAAAAAAGGGAACTGAATCTAAGGCATCAGGTAGTAATTTACTATCCGGGATCTTCGGAAAGGGTCAGGGATCCACAACGATATCAATATGGATGGCTACGTTTCTGACACTGCTTGTCATGTATTTACTTTTAGGCTGGATGCCTTCTTTAATGGAAGCCATGGGATTGTCCAGGCAGAATGCTCAGGTTATCCAGATGATTTATAATTTAGGTTCTTCTGCAGGAGCGGCATTAGCGGGATATATGCTGGATAAGAAATTTACATTTTCTACACCTATTACTGCATATATTGCACTTGCGGTATTTTTATCCATATTGGGCTTTGCATCCCTTAATTTCGGGCTGATATTGCCTGTAGCATTCGTCATAGGCCTTGCGGTAACAGGCGCGCAGTCTATCCTTTATGCTTTCGCTCCGCTCTGCTATCCGGCTGAAATAAGAAATACCGGTGTCGGCGCAACAGTATCCTTCGGACGCCTTGGTACGATTGTCGGACCTATGCTTGCCGGGGTTTTACTCGGCGGCGGGAAAACAGCGGCACAGGTTCTGATCGTTCTGATTCCGGTTACCCTATTGGGAGGATTGTTTATATTACCTGTTGCCAGCAGGATTAAAAAATCGATGAGTTAATAGATAAAACTGTTATTGCTCAGTGCAGGAGCAACGGGTAAAGAACACTCAAAACGATGATAAGTGACTTCCCCCTTTTAAGGGGGTCAGGGGGATTTTAAAGTTAACAAAGGGGATATGAAAATAAATATCCACCCATCCCCCTTTCAAAAGGGTTAGTATGTTACATGAGTAGATAAATTTTTCAAGGGAGGTAATAGATGAACAGTATCAAAGAAAAGATATCTCAAATTGTCGGTAAAGAAAATGTTATCGATAATGCAGAAGCTCTTGAATCTTATGTTAAAGATAATTCTTTCGTTAAAAGCATAAAACCGGGATTGGTAGCAAAACCATCAGATTCAAATCAAATTCAGCAGCTTGTAAAATGGGCAAATGAAACAAAAACATCGCTTATACCGGTCAGCTCCGGTGCTCCCCATTTTTACGGCGATACTGCTCCCGGTGCTGCCAGTGCGGTGATTGTAGATCTAAGCGGAATGAACAAAATCCTGAGGATTGACCGCAGGAATAGAATAGCAGTTATAGAACCCGGCGTAACTTATAGCCAGCTCGAAACGGCCCTTGTCAAGGAAGGATTAAGGGTTACAATGCCTCTGCTTCCGAAAGCAAATAAGTCTGTAATGGCAAGTCTTCTCGAAAGACAGCCTACTACCATACCAAAATATCAATATTCGCTTACTGAACCTCTTCGAACCTGCGGAGTAGTATTCGGGAACGGAGATATTATTTATACCGGCGATGCCGGAAACTCGTCTCTTAATCTGGAGGATCAATGGAAGGCCGGTTCAGTTCAGGTAGACCCTAAAGGCCCTAATGCGACCGATTTTATTAAAATATTAACCGGCGCACAGGGGACAATGGGAATCGTATTCTGGGCTTCCGTCAAATGCGAAATTTTACCGAGTATCCGTAAACTATTAATAATTCCTGCTAAAAAGCTCGAAAATCTTATAGATTTTACCTATAAAATCCAGAGACAAAGAATGGGTGATGAAGTAATCATTGTAAATAATTCTCAACTGGCAAATATGTTCGGGAAAAATGCGGAACAAATTGACAATTTTAAAAAAGATTTACCATTATGGACAATGCTAATCGGTATATCGGGAAGAGCATTATTTCCCGAAGAAAAAGTTGAAGTTATGGAGAATGATATCATTGCTTATGCCCAGCAACATGGTCTGGAGGCCCTGACCGGTATTTCCCAGGTAAGTAATAAAGAAATTCTCGATACCATATTGAATCCTTCATCTGAAAAATACTGGAAATTTAACTACAAAGGCGGATGTACTGATATATTTTTCTTAACAACTCTTGATAAAACACCTCAATTTGTAAAAACAATGAACTCGGCGGCTGAAGAATTTAATTATCCTTCAACTGATATAGGTGTCTACCTGCAGCCGCAGCACCAGGGAGCATCCTATCATTGCGAGTTCAATCTTCCATATAATCCCGGTGATAAGGAAGAGGCGGCAATGGTAAAAGAATTATTTATGAAAGCAAGCAGATTGCATTCGTTGCAGGGCGCTTATTTTTCAAGACCTTATGGGATGTGGTCGGATTTGATGTATCAAAAAGATGCGGACAGCAAAATTGCATTGAGAAAAATCAAAAAATTATTCGACCCCAACAATATTATGAATCCGGGAAAATTGTGTTTTAATTAAATAAGAGGAGGATGTATTATGGCGCTTGAAGATTATAAACTTGATGCATTGCGTTGTACAAGATGCGCTTATTGTAAATGGATTCCTGTTGATCAAATAAAAAGCTGGAGATTTGCAAAAGGATGTCCGAGTATAGAATTTAATAACTTTCATTCTTATTCGGCCGGTGGAAGACTGGTGACTTTGTTGTCTTTGCTGGAAGGCAGGGTCGAGGTGACCGAAAAGGTAAAAGATTCCGTTTTTAATTGCCAGCTCTGTGGAAACTGCGATGTTACATGTAAAATATGCCGTTACGATATGGAACCATTAGCGGCTATGCATGAATTGAGATTTAAACTGGTTGAAGACGGAAAGACAATACCCCAGAATGACAGGGTAATTGAAGGCTATAGAAAACTGAACAATATGCTCAAAAAGCCTAAAGATAAAAGAGGAGATTGGACAAAAGATCTTAAAATTAAAGACCTTTCAAAAGAAAAAGCCGAAGTTGTTTTTCATGCGGGCTGTCAATATTCATATAATCCTTATCTTCAGAAAATCGCCAGAATTTCTGTCGGAATAATGCAAAAAGCAAAGATTGATTTCGGAATTTTCGGACAAAACGAGGGATGCTGCGGCGGTCGCGCCTACCATATGGGTTACAAAAAAGATTATAAAGATGGCTTGGATAATAACCTGGCCGCATGGAAAAAAGCCGGAATAAAAACAGTTGTGACACCATGCGCCGATTGCTACCATACATTCAAACGGCTTTATGCTAAGGACGGCTCAAAAATAGAAGTAATGCATATGGTTGAATTTACGGATAAGCTTATTAAAGAAGGCAAGTTAAAATTTACCAAAAATGTAAATATGAAAGTGACCTATCATGATCCCTGTTATCTGGGAAGACAGGGAGAGCCTTATGTCGAGTGGAACGGCAAGGAAAAGAAAATTTTCGGTCAGGCTGTTATCTATGATCCTCCAAGACCAAGATATATCGGCGCTTATGGAATTTATGATCAGCCGAGAAATATTTTAAACGCAATACCCGGGCTGGAACTGGTTGAAATGGAACGCAACAGGGAATCTGCATGGTGCTGTGGAGCCGGCGGCGGAGTAAAAGAGGCTTATCCCGAGTTTTCCAGCGCGACCGCTTCGGAAAGAATAGATGAAGCTGAATCTACAGGCGCCGAAGCCCTTGTAACTGCCTGCCCATGGTGCGAGGATAATTTTATTGAAGCCGAAAATGGAAGAAAGAGAAAAATGAAAATATTTGACATCATGGAGCTTGTAGACCTGGCTGTGTAAATTTTGTAAGGAGGATTAAATATGGCGTTATCAAAAGAAGCTTACCGCGAATTTGAAGATATAGTAGGACCGGAATATATATCCGATGATCCGGCATTTATGGATTCCTATGCATTTGAATGGATGGCTGAAACCGTCCGTAAAAACTACAGTAAATTTATGCCCCGGCCTGTTGCGGTTATTATGCCTGAAAGTACAGAAGAGGTTCAGGCGATTACCAGAGTTTGCAACAAATATAAAATAAAATTAAAACCGATTTCTACAGGCTGGTACCATTGGGCAGCGCCATTAAAGGACAGTGAAGATACAATCCAGCTCGATCTCAGAAGAATGAACAAAATTATTAAAATCGATGAAAAGAATATGGTGGCGATAGTTGAACCTTATGTTATCTGTGCTCAACTTCAAGCCGAAGTAATGAAGCTTGGGCTGAATCTTAATATTATCGGGGCAGGATCAACCACTTCGATTGTAGCAAGCGCTTGCGCCTATTTTGGGCCGGGGCCGAGCACATATTATATGGGACATAATTCCGATAATCTTCTGGGTATGGAGTGGGTTACTCCGGAAGGTGAAGTTTTAACAGTCGGTTCTTTCAATTCTACCGGAGAATGTTTCTGCAGTGAAGGCCCGGGATCGAGCATAAGGGGTATACTGAGAGGCGTAATGGGATCAAGAGGAGGATTAGGCGTATATACAAAATGCGCTATTAAGCTATCCCCCTGGAATGGCCCTGCGAAATTGGATGTTAAAGGTACGGTTCCCGCCTACCGTTTGCCGGTTGGGGATAATTTCAGGGTTTATACCCTTGCCATGCCGGACTGGGACGCATGGGCAGAAAGTTATTACAAAATCTATGATAACGAAATAGGCTATATCTTCCACAGGCAGTTCAATCTGGCGGGCGCAGATCTGGCTCCCGCCTTCTGGCTGATGTATAATGATTATACAAAAACCCTTAATGATGTTGAAACAATGGTAAAAGATCCGGAAATTAAAAAACTCACGGAAGAAATGAAAATTTCATTTCAGATAATTCTTTCAGGTCGATCTATTAAGGACATTAAGCTTCAGGATAAGATTCTCGATAAGATACTTGCAGAAACCGGCGGCTGGAAAGTCGAAAAGTACTGTGAACAGGAAATGGCCGAATTTACCAATATGTATCTGCAAAGATTGGGTCATAAACACCTGAATTTTGTCTGGGTGGGCGGCTATCTCGGCAGCTGGATGCAATCCGGTACCCCTGATCTTGTAAAAGGGTATGCCCCGATTGCCATCGCAGGACTGGCAAGGGATGCCAAAAGCGGAAATCTTGTTCAATGCGGAGGCGATGCGTTAATGGGTTGTGGAAGCGGCCTTACTGGGGGAGGAGCAATGGGATTCGAACAGTTTGTTTCCTATGACCCCGCCGATTCAGCTTCTAATGCCGCTGCAATCAAACACATGGAAGATGCGGTAAGGGACGCAGTTTCTAACGGCTATCCGCCCGGGAAAGAATTTATATACCTGCAAGTCGGTTGGACTGACGAAAAGATTCATGAAGAATTGAGAAAATTGAAACAACCGCTTGTATTCTGGTACCAGGCAAAAATTAAAGAGATTTTCGATCCTAATAATATAGGCGACAGAATGTATACGACCTTACCATCAATTCCAACATTAGGGAAAAACTAAATAGCCATTTAGCCCCATTCCCTGGTTAGTGAAACAAACCTGGGAATGGGGCATTGTTATTTACGATAGCAGCAAATGTACGCAAAGAGCGGAATCGTCTGGATCGAAATAAGCAAGAATATACCTTTTTTTGTTTTTTGATTGTTTTATTGAAGTTTTTTAGTCATTACATTATAATTTTTCCCATCTGTCAGCATTATGAAACATAAGAAAAAATTACCATTCAAACTCCACCGGCGGATTGGATTCAGATTAATGATCTATTTCATTCTGTTTGGTCTATGTATCGGGCTATTTGTCTATATCCTGACTGTCATTGTGGACATCAGAACATTTGCAAGAGATCTTGGGGCGGCTATTATACAGAAAATGCCCGTCAGACAAGACAAAAATATCAGCAGTGATGCAAAGAAAGTATCCAGCGATATTCATGAAAATCTGGACCTGCTTCGTAAGGACCTGATAAGGAAAAATAAAGGTATCGGCCTGCAGTTATATATCCGTAAAACAAATGAATCCTGGCAGGAAGCGACTATCGGAAAAAATTCCGAATTGGCCTTTTCAAATGTTCAGCCGGGATTACTTGAAATGCTGAATCAAGCGGTTCATAAAAAGTATACTCAAAACACCAATACCGTGACCAACTCCTTTGTTTATGATGCCTTTTTCAGAATAGACTACAAAGACCCGGCCAATTCAAGTGGAAAGATGCTTTTGCGGGTCTTCATCAACCGGAACATAATCATCGAAAAGTTCCATGCCGATAAGGACCTTCTGATAGGCTATGCGGTCATTTTAATCATTTTTTCAATTATTTTAGGCAGCTTTTTTGCAAAAAAAATTACAAGGCCTTTGAACGAACTATCCGATGCGGCATATAAAATTGCAAAGGGCGATTATACTTATAGGAACGAGATTTGCGGCAAAGACGAAATCGGTTTTCTCGGAAAAACTTTAAACTATATGTCTGAAAAGATTTATACTCATATTAACGAGATTAGCTACCGGGAGAAAACCATGGAAGCGATGAACCAGATTGATAAAACAGTGATGACTTCCCTATTTGACCCGAAAGTTATCGATATGGTTGCAGAAATCGTAGCGTCATTTCTGCATACAGGGCAGGTTATCCTGGTCTTGCCTGATGAAACAGTAAAATCGTTCATCTTATCTGTATACAGGGCTGATCAGGCTGATTCTATGGTAGTTCATACAGGTCCGGTTCCTTTTGAAAAAATCCCGCCGGATCAGGATATCCATACCAAGGAATACTGTGAATTTATCCTGAAAAAAGGCGGTCCGTTTTTACCGGAATGGCTCAGCAGATTCATCACTCTGGATAAAGGCACGGTAATCCATGCCCCGCTTTTTAGTTCCGGGAACTATCAAGGCTCATGCATTATTATTGAGAAAAAGATTGAAGGCTTTTCTTCAAATGAGAATGAAGCGATTCGAATGCTGGCCGATCAGGTCGGTGTCGCTCTTCAAAACGCCCGAATCTATCGGGAAAAAGAGGAGCTCCTTCTTGATCTTTTGCTGGCACTCACGCGTGCCATCGACGCTAAATCAAAATGGACCGGCGGGCACAGTGAAAGGGTTGCAAAATATGCATTATCCCTCGCGGCTGCGTTAAATATGCCGGAAGAAGAGAGGGAAACCATAAAAATCTCATCCATGCTGCACGACATCGGCAAAATAGCCACTCCGGAATCAATACTGGATAAGCCCGGGAAACTGACCATGGAGGAGTATGCAATTGTTAAACAGCATCCTGTGGAAGGGTCGCACATCATCGGTAATATTAAATCTTATGAAAAGATTGTGCCGGGGATCCTTTATCATCACGAGCACTGGGACGGAAGCGAGTATCCCGAAGGTTTGAAAGGACTTGACATTCCAAAAATCAGCAGGGTCATAACCGTCGCAGACGTTTATGACGCTATAACTGCAGAACGTCCTTACCGCGGCAGTATGGGTCATGAAACCGCCATTGAATTTATGAAAGAGAACAGCGCAAAGTTATTTGACCCGGAAATAGTTGAGGCTTTTCTGAAGATAGCAGCGGATAAATAGAAATTTTATCAATAAGAAGGTCTAAATTATTATTCTGTTATTTGTTCCTTGATAACACCAGGAATGTTATATGTTTCACAATATTACTCAACAGTCCTGCCCGCCGGTGCTGTTATTTTATAAATTATAAGACAATTCTTTCTAAATCATAATAATTTTTTTAAGTCTGTATTCCAGGAGAATCATATATGGAAGAGAGCCCTGAAAATTTCTTTGCCAATATTCATAATGATGATTACTTGAAAAAATTTCATGTAAATTTATGTACCCACGCTTTTATGTTAACGGATTACGGGAGAAAAAGAGAGTCCTTAAACGGGGAATGGAATTTTACTTTGGAATCCTTATAATACAAGCCTTCGAAGTGAATGGTTCATGGAGAAAAGTGAAGATGGTATGGGTAGAAAGCTTCCCCTGGATTATGATTTTGACGGATGGGAAAAAACCCGGGTACCTTCCTGTTTTAATTTACATAAAAGAGAATATTTCTGGTACGAAGGTCCGGCCGTATATACCAGGAAATTTAAATATATTCCCGAAGGGGAAAAGCGGGTTATTCTAAGGATAGGGGCAGTGAATTACGAGGCAAAGGTTTTTCTCAATAAAAAGTATATCGGCTTTCACAGGGGAGGTTCTACTCCTTTTTATTTTGATGTTACCGGCATTTTACAGGAAGAAAACCGGCTGCTGGTTGTGGCGGATAATACTCGTGTTGCTTCCGGAGTACCAATGCAGAATACTGACTGGTTTAATTACGGGGGAATTTACAGGGATGTTGAATTGTTAAGGCTTCCCTCGACATTTATCAGGAATTTCTTCATATATCTACTTCCAGGCAGCAATTATAAAAAGATCAGGGCTGAAGCGGAAATCTCGGATAATACGGCTTTTGGAAACGTCCGCTTAACAATAAAGGAAATGGGAGTTAACGCAGAAATCCCGGTAAAAGGCGGAATTGGAGGTATTACTTTTGACGCCGAACCCGAACTTTGGAGTCCTGAAAATCCTAAGCTATACAATGTAGAGGCTGATTTTGAAGGGGATATTCTGCAGGAAAGAATTGGTTTTAGGGAGATAAGAATCTACGGCACTGATATATTGATCAATGGTCAAAAAATATTTCTCAGGGGGATATGCTGCCATGAAGACAGCGCAATGAACGGCAAGGCGCTGACGGAACAAGAAATCAGGGAAAACATTATGATTGCTAAAGATCTGGGCTGTAATTATATCCGCCTTGCTCATTACCCGCATTCCGAAAAAACCTCAGAGATAGCCGACGAATTGGGCATCATGCTCTGGGAGGAAATACCTGTTTATTGGGCCATTGATTTTTCAAACAGGGACACTTACCTGAACGCCGAAAACCAGCTGTTGGAAATGATTAAAAGGGATTTTAACAGGGCCAGTATAATCATCTGGTCTATCGGAAATGAAAACCCGGATACCGATTCCCGTTATCGGTTCATAAAGGCTCTCGCGGAAAGGGCGAAGGAAATGGATCAATCCAGACCGGTCTCGGCTGCCTGTCTGGTCGATCATACCAATAATAGGATTCATGACAGGCTTGCAGAACATCTCGATATTATTGGTATAAATGAATATTTAGGCTGGTACGACCCGGACATCGAAAAATTATCGGCGCTTTTTGAAAACAGCCGCCCTGTAAAGCCGGTGATCATTTGTGAATTTGGCGCCGATGCCAGGGCCGGAAAGAGAGGAAAACCGGAGGAGTTGTTTACCGAGGATAAACAATTGGCCGTCTATCAAAAACAGATAGAAACCATAAAAAAAATACCTTATATTAAGGGAATGAGCCCATGGATTCTTTTTGACTTCCGATGTCCGAGGAGAACAAACATAGATCAGAGATTTTATAACCTGAAAGGGCTTGTCACACAGGATAAAAAACACAAAAAAATTGCTTACAGGTGTTTAAAGAAATTTTATCAAGGATTAAAAACCTCCATTCGATGAATAATTTCGAAATTTTGTATCCACTCCTCTTTCCATTTTTATACCTCATTATTTATTTTATAGATGCTTATCATACTGCCTGCCGGCATTCCAGCATTTTCCTACAGCTTCGCCGATGGACCAGTATTGGACGCTGTGCATGTCGAAAAGCAAAGGATCCACTTTAAGAAGATCAACCCTTCCGTCGGTCAGAACATTGTGCTCGGCATAAGTATTGACAACCTCACCGATAAAAACATCATGGGTTTTGACATCAAAAATATCCACAAGCCTGCATTCCATGGAAAGAGGGCAATCGGTAAGTATCGGGGCAGTCTTTAGATCGCCGTAATAAACCTTGAATACATTTGATTTATCAATCTGTCTGCCTGAAACAAGCCCCACATAATCTGTTTCTATCATCTGGCCTCTGGATGGGATATTAACACTGAAAGTCTTATTTTCCCTTATTCCTATGTTCGAGTAATGAGTTTTATTCATTCCAAGCGAAATAAGATGCGGCGTAGCGGAGTTTAAAATTCCCACATGAGCGATGTTTATAAAATTCACCTTTTTATCCACCAGCGTTCCGATAATTGTTACAGGCATAGGATACAGTATATTGCGGTTATCGATCTTTTTTTTCATAAGAAATCTCCTTACCTTAATAAATATTTTTATATAGTGTACTGGAAAGATAATAAAATCACAAAGAAATAGTTAAAAATCAGATAAAAATGATTGTCAAAACCGGCTCTTTTGTTAAACTTGTTCCTTTTAAAGGAACATTTTATAAAATTTTAATAGTTAAATGATAAAAAGATTGTTTTGATAGAAAAAATATGATAAAATCAAGTACCTTTAACAAAAAAATAAAAAAATATTTTGATTCTGTTATACTAAAATAATTTTAAAATCTTAAATTCCGGGAAATTATGAATATCCTTTTCATAGTTCAATATACTGCTTCCTTGCTTTTTTTATGGCTGATTTATTTTGTCATGTATAAAAATCCAAAGGCAATACTTAACATTACGTGTGCTTTACTTTTAGGCTGTTTTTTTATCTGGAATTTTTTTACGGCATATTATTATACTGCAAAAACTGAGGAAATGGCCATGTTCTGGCAAAATATTTCTTCTATTGGATGGTGCAGTTTTCCTTCTTTTGCTATGTGGTTTGCGCTTGTTTTTACAAAGAAAGAAAAAATCTTAAAGCAATGGTATTTTTATCCTGTTATTTTGATTATCCCGGCATTTTTTATTTATAAACAATTTACGGGTGATCTTATCAATAATAACATCAAAGAATCTTACGGATGGTACGATATCTGGTCAAATACAATCTGGAGCTATATTTTTTATATTTATTACTTTTCATTTATATTAATTTCTATTATTCTGGGTTATTTTTTTATTTTAAAATCTAACAACAGTATTGAAAAAAAGCAGACAGGAATAATTATTGTCACCTGTATAATTCCCATAGTTTTGGGTTCAATCACTGATGTACTGCTTCCAAATTTAAATATAAATTCTGTGCCTCAGATAGGTGATATTTTATGTCTTATCTGGGCAGGAGGAATTGTCTACGCAATAACTAAATACAGGTTAATGACTCTGACCTCTGCCTATGCCGCCTCAGATATTATTGCAACAATGAGCGATTCATTGATCTTAATAGACCCGGAGGGTAAAATTATCGAGATAAATAAATCCGCTCTCGAAATGCTGGGTTATACAAGCGATGAGATTATTGGAAACTCGTCAGAAAGACTTTTTCCGGAAAGTTATAAAACAATTATCGGAAATGAAGGGGATAAGTTATTGAAAGAAAATTCGCTCAAAAACCGCCAGGATTTATTCCGCACAAAAAATGGTGAAGATATCCCTGTAAGCTTTTCAATATCAGAAATGAAAGATAAAGAGGGATATTTATTGGGATTTGTCGGAGTGGCCAGGGATATGAGGGAACTATTACGCTTACAGGAAAGCGAACGGGAGTTTACAATTGAAAAAGCCAGGTCAGATGCATTGATGGAAAGGGCTCAGGAATTACAGGAAGCTTACGACAAGCTGAAAGCCGCGCAGGCAATGCTGCTTCAGTCTGAAAAGATGGCGGCTGTAGGCCAGCTGGCTGGCGGCGTGGCACATGAAATAAACAATCCTATGGGCGTGATCCTGGGATTTTCTCAAAGCGTTGTCAAAAGAATTAAGGAAGATGATCCGTTGTATATGCCCTTGAAATCGGTAGAAAGGGAAGCGATGAGATGCAAAAAACTTGTGGGGGATTTATTGACCTTTTCAAGAACTGGAAAGACCCAGTTTGAATTAATAGATATAAATCAGACGATTGAAGAAACATTGTCATTGATAGAAGGCCAGGCAAAAGTGAAGAATATAGAAATTATCAAAGCTTATAATAAAGGCTTGCCGTTTATTACAGCAAATACAAATCAGATTCAGCAGGTGATAGTAAATTTATGCAATAACGCCGTCGATGCGATGCCTGATGGCGGGAAACTCATCATTGCGACTAAAAAGGCAGGGGAACAGATCGAAGTAGATATAATAGATACCGGCAAAGGGATGAGTGAAGAAATAAAGGAGCATATATTTGAACCATTTTTCACAACTAAGGAAGTCGGCAGAGGAACCGGACTGGGATTGAGTTTATGTTATGAGATTATTAAAAAGCATAATGGAACGATAGAAGCAAAAAGTGAAATTGATAAAGGAACAACGTTTACAATAAGACTACCTTTAAACTGAGTTATAGTACTTAATTGCATTAATTCATAACATTTATAATTATTTACAATAAAATATGTTATTCATAAAAGAACTATAGTTTATTTATGCAATTAAGCACTAGTCGCTTGTCCTGCTGACACCCGCCTCCTCAAAGGAAGACATTTCAGACATAATCCGGCAGGAGGCTTCGATAAGGTTCATTGCCAGAACAGCGCCGGTTCCTTCACCCAGGCGCATTCCAAGATCAAGTAAAGGTTCAATCTCAAGTATTTTAAGGGCAACTTTTTGCCCTGCCTCAACCGATTTGTGTCCCGAAAAAAAGTATTCTTTGATATCATGTTTGATAAGATATGCTATAATACCGCCGGCAGTCGAGATCAGCCCGTCCAGGACAATAGGGATTTTTTTAGCGGCTGCGGCAAGGCAAGCCCCGGCAATCCCGCCGATTTCAAATCCCCCCACTTTCTGCAGTATATCCATGCCGTTTTTCGGATCAGGCAGTCTTTCCATAAGCGCCCTTTTAATTATTTCGGCTTTCTTTTTTAATCCGGTATCATCCAATCCGGTTCCGCGGCCGGCTGTCTCATCAGGACTCAGGCCGGCAGCGGCTGAAATTATCGCTGAAGCCGCGGTACTGTTGCCTATACCCATTTCTCCAAAGCCGGCAAGATCGAATTTTTCAATATCATAAGCTTCATTAAAAACTTCTATGCCAGCTTCAACAGACCGAATAGCTTCATCCCCGGTCATCGCATCCTCTTTTAAAAAATTACGTGTTCCTCTGCCGATTTTTTTATTAATTAATCCAGGCGCTTTTCCAAATTCATAATTTACTCCCATATCGATCACGCTGATTCCTGCGCCGGCATGACGGCAGAAAACGTTGATTGCGGCACCGCCGCTGAGAAAATTCATAACCATTTGAGGCGTTACTTCGGCGGGATAAGCGGAAACACCTTCGGCGGTAATTCCATGATCTCCGGCAAATACAAACATTTTTTTCACATTTACAACCGGATTAAGGTTATTTTGAATCAAAGACATTCGAAATTGCAATTTCTTCAAGCCTGCCAAGAGCTCCAAGCGGTTTTGTCTTTAAATCCATTTTATGACGGGCGTCATTTTCAAGTGCCATGCTCAGCGGTAAAATTTTATTTACGGTCTTCTGTAAAAGCTCCATAAAATCTCCTTTTTATTTTTATGGTAATGTCAAAAGTTTTCACGTCGAAAGGTTCTATTTCTATATTATAAAAACAATTACTTTCAATTACTTATCTCCTCACTTGTCATTCCGATTTCTTCTTCTTGTTATTCTTGTGAGGAATCTCCTTTAATCCAACTGATTTGTTAATAGGAGATTCCTTACAAGAATATATCAGGGTTAGAATCGGAATGACATGGGGTTTTTTCATAAAACATTACCATTTTTTATTTTGTTCATAATCTTCGATAATATGAAGTGAAATCTCAAGGTCGGCTTCATTAAACACTTCAATTATAACAGTGTCTTCAAATTCATTTAAGCTTTCCAGCATTATATTCAATTCAAACGGTGGAGTCACGTCCAAAGCCTTATGGTCCTGACCGTTATCAATACCATGAATATGAAGAACGCGGATTTTATTCCGGAAAACATTCCTGAATTTTGAAGGGTCCTGTTTTTTTATAAAAAGATGCCCGAAGTCCATACAAATTTTAAAAGGAGACTCAAGAATAATATCCCTGAAATCCATTAAATCATCAAAAGTATTTTCTATCGCGATTTTTGAGGCATGTTCTCCCGTTTCGCTTATTAAAAGTTCCAAAATTCTCTGAAAACGATCACGGTCCCGAGAAACCTCCATTTCTTTATAATCCTTTTTATCAATGTGAAGAATGAAATAATCGGTTTTTAAGTTAAGCATCCGGTTGATGATGGAAACGATTAAGCCTGTGTTTTCAAGGAGCTCTTTGTTATTTGATGATAAAAGATGAATATCAATCGGTAAATGAACAGTATAAATGATTCCCGATTCATCCTGAATTCCCTGCAATCTCTGTATTATGGAAGAAGACGCGACTTCATTTATATAATCTTTTCCAAAGAAAAGAAGCTGGATAGTATCAAAACTATCCTTCAGATAATGAACATTTTGAATCAGATTGTCTTCTTCAACAGGTAAAATGTAAGATGTAGTACCAAGTTTGTATGAAAATCTATTTTTAAAATTCATATTGCCCGCTTATTTTAAAATTATGACCATAATCAGTAAAGCAAGTTCCACCGTTTCATTAAGCGCTCCCAGAACATCGCCTGTAACGCCGCCGATTTTGTGATTCGCGTAAAATTTAACAGCCATAATACAGATTCCGGCAGTAATAAAACAGGTTATAACAGAAACCAGAAATTTCAAACCGAAAAATAATATTAAAAGACCGCTTAAGAAAAGAGTAATTAAAAGACCGGCCGTAAAAACAAAAGCCGGAATTCGCCCGACAAATGCTTTGCCGGTTCCGTTTTCCCGGGGGTAGATGGAAACAAAACCAAGGGCCGCCATTGAAAACCTTGATAATACCGGTATAATCAGTAATAATGGAACAGAATCCGGTAAAGAAAATATTTTCTTTAAAAAAATCCATTTCGCAAGAAGATAAATTACTATCCCGCCAAGCGCAAAACTCCCAACATGGCTGTCTTTCATGATAATCAGCCGCCCGGTTTTTGTCCTGTCGGCAAGAAAGCCGTCAAGAGTATCCGAAAGGCCGTCCAGATGAAAAAAACGGTTGAATAAATAAGGCAGGCATAGAAGTATCAGTGCGGATATTTCAGGTTCGATATGAAATTGTAAACAGCCAATCGCCACTAGATACCATAATATGCCGTAAAATAAACCTACGATGGGGAAGAAAGCCGCAGTAAAAGGTATAATTTCATCAAGATTTCTTATGCCGGCATTACCGGGAAAATGGAGCCTGGTGAGCATACCGAATGAAAGCGGAAATGCCCTTAAGAATTTTAAAAAACCGGGTTTAAATCTCATTTCAGCCTCCGCGGTATTCCGGCGCAGATAAAGTAAACAAAATCTGCAGTTGAAGCTATCTTCCTGTTCATCCTTCCATGGATATCCCGGTATAATCTCGTTTCTTCATCTGCCGGAACAATACCCATGCCCAGTTCATTGGAAACGATGATTAATATTTTGCTTTCAGGATTTAATAATTCTTTGGCATCAATTTTAAATCCAGACTGTCCTTCATCGAACACCGATTGAAATGTTTCTTCCTTAACATAGCCTTTACACCAAAAGGAGGCTATTTTTTCAAGGTTTCGATCCACCTCCGGCTCGATCTGATTCGATTTATGGTAATAAAACAGGTTTCCAAGCCAGACGGTCAGGCATTCAAGCAGGATAATCCTGTATTGAGCTTCCATTTCTTCGATTTTACCGGAAATATCAAGCGGAGTTTCAAAGGTTTTAAAGAATGAGCCCCTGTTTGCCTTATGAATGAGAATTCTCTGTTTAAAATCCTTGCCGGCTTCTTCAGCGGTCGCGAGGTACCCGATCGTTTCTTCTCCTTTTCGAAGCTTTAAAGCCAGTTTTTCAGCAAAATCGCTTTTCCCGGAACGCGCTCCGCCGAGGATCAAAACCATATATTTTACCATAATGCCTTCCATTAACAAGAGTGGTTTCATTTTCCAGTTCCCATACAATATCCCACCGCACTTGAACTGAGCTTGTCGAATGTGTACCGTGGGGTAGTTTAATTAATAAACAGCCATTGCGCATCCCCAGGCATCGCTATAGGCTGCGGAGAGCTGATACGTTTTAATAATCGAATAATTGCTTATATTAATCTGATAAAGACTGCTTTTCCCATTATTACCTTCGGCGAACAAAGTACCTTCGTAAACAATAATGCAGTTTATTGTAACGCCGGGTAAAATATTTGTGACAAAAGTCCCGTTTGGCTGATAAACATCGATTCCCCCGGTGTTTCCCGTCGCATAGGTATTTTCTGCAGCAAAAATCAGGCCGTTATAATACTGAATCTCATTGTCGACCCCGCCGGCAGCATAAGATTTATTAGTTATAATATTTGTTATAGAAGAACCTGAAAATTTTAGTATTCCTCCGTCGTTATTGTAATTATAGGTTGTTGAATTCTCTGTACCTGCACAGGCGATAAATATTGCACCCTCTCCGTCTGTGGTAAAACACACCGGGTTTGGCAGGGTATTATAATATGCCGGGGCGCCGGCAATATTACTTACCGCCAGAACAGCTATTTGTGAATTATTGTAGGAAGGATAACCGCCGGATACGCCAGCATAAACTTCGCCGTTAGTATAAAATATTCCCTGAACAGCCTGCCCTGAAAAAGATTTTGAGCCTGAAACCGAAAATCCGGATAATGATACAACTGTGACATTACCCCCTAAATCGCATACATAAAGATTATTACCATCGCTTGACATTTGCTGGGCAGATCCGTAGTTTAAAGGGACAGAACCCGACAATTTACCGGTTGAAAGGTCATATTTTTGAATAGAACAAGGATTAGCCGATGATTGAAGAACATAAAGAAAATTCCCTTCGACATTTAAATCAATTGGCTGGGAACTGATCCCTGATGAAATAAAAGATGAAGCGGAACCTGAGTTCAAATTTAACTGATAGATCATATTATTTTTTTCATCGGCTATAAGTATGCTGTTATTATTAGCTGATTGGTTCGCCGGTGCCTGCGGGTTAAGCGAACAGGAAAAAAATGCTGTTAACAAACCTGTTACTATGAAAAGATAAATAACCTTAATCATATAAATCCTCCTTTGAAACTTGATATTTAATCTATTTTATAATCTATCCCCAACGTGATCGAACGGCCCATCTGGGGGTAACCCTCAATTTCCTCATATTGATAATCGAATATATTCTCTATTGAAAGGTACAGAAATTTCCAGAAAATACGAACATCAACTACATAATACGGGGGAAGCCAATCATTGTTGGCTTCTGTTGTAAAACGCTCGCTGGCCTGATTAAAAGCTATCTGTACTCCCCAGGTTTTCAAATAAGACATTTCCACACCTAAGGCCGTTTTAAAAAACGGCGTATAAATAATATATTTGCCGTAATATGGAGACGAAGGATCATTGTTGATTGTATCATTGATACTGTAAGATAAATCAGCCCTTATGTAGTATTCGTTGAAATAATTTTCATAGTAGACAGTTAAGCCAAGCCCCTGTGAAAGGGTTCGGCCTACATTTCCCGGCATCCATACTCCGTTAACGGGGCTCCACAGAATGAGGTCCTGAAGCCGGCTTTCATTATAAAAAAGACTTGCCATAAAAGGCATTTCCTTAAAGAGGACTCCAGCTTTCCAGTTATAACCGGTCTCAGGTTGAAGATTGGGGTTACCTTTCTCCATGCCATCATTCGGCCAGTAGAGATCATTAAATGAAGGAAAGTGGTTGACTCCGGATATGGAACCGGATAACTTAAATAAATCGAATAATTCCCATGATGCTGAAAAACCTGCTGTAGACGCATAACCACGGCTAACCCGGTAAACCTGGTTTAAAGAAAGGTCCATCTCCAGAGGGTCAAATTTAAAGATATTTTCTACAACGGCGCTGGTTTCATCATCAGATAAGTAGCCCATACCCGTTCCTGAAAAAAGAAACAATTGATTGCCGAAATTAGGCTGCAGAGTATAAAACCCAAATTTGTAAGCGTTTTTCAAGTTTAGAGATATTGTCTGATTGGTATCATCGGTCAATTCCGCAATTGCAGGATCGGCATAATTGTTATGCCAGTAATAGTATGAAAGCCTTATCCTGGCGTAATCTTTTTCCCATTTTAGATCAGACAATAGCACGTTGTCTTTTTCACGGCCTGTGGTATCGTAGAAGAAACCAGTTCCGCTTTCTTTTGATGTATATGATAAAGATGCGTCAAAATCTGAATATCGGAATTTTCCCATCATGGAATATTTGGAATAATCCATATTTTGGGCCTGGTTTGTAATACCGAAATTGTTGGTATAATTGAAATTATTACTTGCGCTGCTGTATGCCCCGGCAACCATAAAGCCCATATCTTTATAGCTTCTTGAAAAAACGATTTTACCTCCGTAACGGTAAAAATCTCCTCCGTAAAGTGACACTTCATTGAGGTCATACCTTGTGCCGGGCATATTAAAATTTACCATACCAGCAGGAGCGTTAATACCGTAAGGCAGAAGATTGTCTTTATAAATATCCACACTATTGGCGAGTTCGAGGGGTAAAATAGAAACATCAGGGACATCATTCTGTCCGTTTTCAATTGAAATACCGTCAATTGCGATACCGGTCTGTTCGGCAGTGCCTCCGTTCATGGCGACGCTCGAAACCTGGCCGGGAGTCCCGTAAGATTTAATCGACATTAACGCGGATGGAAACTTGGCGCGGACAGAGTTGAAACCGTCAACGTTCAGATGATCATATTCCATGCCCGGGTGATTTTCTACTGCTATAGGAATATTTGGCATCGAATTGGAATAGGAAAGATTAACAACATTTGTATCCGGATTGGTGATATTTGTTTCCGGATAAAGCAGAGCAATTGAAAAAATAAGAAAACACATGCAGATAATAATCTTAATAAAACTACGCGGTTTCATCGCCTTTCCTTTAATCCCGTGGAAATTCTTGATTCTTAACCGGCAGGTTTCCTGACTTGGGGCTTCCTACTTTCCGTCTTCCCATCCCTTGCGGACAGTGACTTTGAAATGGATTTCGTTCCCCTTACAGTGCCGGGCAGCGTTCCGGATATTAACCGGATTCCCTGACACCAGTTAAGTGAAGAACGATTATATTATAGAATATATAAAAAATCAAATATATAAAGGTCAATATAGCAACTTTTCGTAGAAATTTTGATTTGTTATTGCTTGATTTTATAATTATTAGTTATTAAATTTAGTAAATGGCGGCACTGCAAAAATTCTAAAAATATTTATTTACCACCGAGACACAAAGACACGGAGTCTTTGTGGCTATAATTTTAAAAATTGACTTTTTGCATTAAAGCCATAATATTTAAGGAGAAGTAGTATTATGACAAAAAGAAAAGCCGGAGTTATAGTGGGGAGCCTTCGTAAAGAGTCTTTCAATTTAAAGATGGCAAAAGCCTTGATGAGCATTGCTTCCTCATCTTTATCAATGGAACTGGTCGATATAAGCCGGCTTCCTTTGTATAACCAGGATTTTGATAACAATGCCCCGGTAGAGTGGTCTGAATTCAGGGAAACGATGAAAAGATTCGATGCCGTTCTATTCGTAACTCCTGAATATAACAGGTCTATTCCAGGCGCGCTTAAAAATGCTATCGATGTTGGTTCGAGGCCTTATGGCAAGAGTATATGGAATGGATTACCGGCAGCAATAGTGAGCGTCTCTCCAGGCCAATTGGGGGCTTTCGGGGCAAACCATATCCTGAGGCAGTCGCTTGTCTTTCTCAATATGCCTGCGATGCCGGCACCGGAGGCATATATCTCAAACGCGTCCCAGCTTTTCGGCCCCAATGGTTCTTTAACTAATTCAGAAACAATTAATTTCATAAAAAAATTTATTGACGCCTTCGTATCCTGGATTGAGGCAAATACTGCGAAAAAAGTTCAGTCTTAAAACGGCATTTGCGGGTTTATAAAAATTTTTAGAATGAGAAAAAAATAAGTTAAATAGTTTCTGTTTTAAAATGTACAAAGTCTGCCGTAAGGATTATAATTAATTATTAGTAAGCTTTGGCTATTCAGGTGTTAAAAGTAAAAACGGGAGGTTTAAAATGACGCAAAAGAGTTATCTGAAAACATTTCTTATCGCGGCTCTCTTATTTCTTTCGGTTGGAGGATTTATGATGCATTACTTTTTTCATCCAATCATGGGAGAAACGGCGAAATTGGTTAATTTTGTTCCTTTTATTGCCGGTTTGATGTCAATCTTTATAGTTACAACTCTTTTCCTTATCAAAAATTTAATGCCATACGCCTATCTGATGAACGGCATGCTTGCTATTATTGGTATGATAACTATGGCATCCTTTACATTTCATGGGAAACCTTATCCCTTATTACCGGATATTTTAATTCTTTTTTCAGTATTCTGCATAGGCAAGCTTTTATTCGAACTCGAATTAACAAGGGAAGATAATCTCATTAAACCCCGGCATAAGGGCAGATTTTTTAGATATCCGAATATGGGTTACTGGATAGTACACCTGGTTTCACTGTCGGCTGTATTTGCTTTAGGGCATATTCTGTGGATGTAATTGGGAGGAATAACATGAGTAAAATATTACTTTTCAAGCCTTTATGGTGGGTTATTCACATATTAATGATTCTTTTTATATTCTGGCTTGGCCACTTTGTAAGGTTTTAAATATTAAAATACTTTCCATCCAATAAATTCTTCTTGCTCATTCCTGCCGGAGAAAATAAACAGCTTTTTTGATTTTTCTTTTACAACTTGTTAATTATTGATATTTGTTTTTTGTTAGTTATAATTGTTAGTGCTTTATAAATAAAACAAGAAAAATGAAAATAGAATGCGACTCCGGTAATTGAGTTCTATAATCTTCTGGTGAATAAGGACTTATATAATACCAGGTAAACATACAAATAAATGCTTACCTGGTATATTACAGGAGGAGAAGAATATGAGCTATGGAAACAACAAAACAATCCTTCTTGTAGAAGACGAAGTAATAATAGCATTGTCCGAGAAAGCGGCTCTTGAAGAATATGGATATAATGTCATTACAGCAAATACAGGGGAAAAAGCACTTAAAGTATTCAAGGATCTAATACTAATGGATATAAATTTGGGAGAAAGAATCGACGGTACAGAAACCGCTGAAATTATTTTAAAAACCCATGATGTACCCATAGTATTTTTATCAAACCATACGGAACCAGAAGTTGTTGAAAAGACAGAAAAGATAACTTCTTATGGTTATATTGTTAAAAATTCGGGTATAACAATTCTCGATGCCTCAATTAAGATGGCTTTTAAACTATTTGAGGCAAATAAGATAATACAAGAAAGTGAAATTAAACAAAAGGCATTGATATCTAACATTTCAGACGTAATCAGTATAATAAGCCCGGAAGGAATAATTAAATATGAGAGCCCGAATATTGGTAAATTATTCGGCTGGCAGCCACAGGATGTTCTCGTCAACAATAACGGCTTGTCAAGGGTACACCCTGACGATATTGAGCGTATTAAAAAAGATTTATTTTCGATAATTCAAAAAGATGATATGTCAATAAAGGTGGAGTTCAGATATAAGTGTAAAGATGGAAGTTATAAACCAATAGAACTGACCGCGGCAAATCTTGTAAATGATCCGATTATCGAGGGAGTTTTGCTGAATTTTCATGACATTACTGAGCGCAAAATGGAGGAATATATTCTCAGGAAGAGTGAGGAGAAGTACCGAAATATTTTTGAGAATGCCGAGGTTGGAATGTTCAGGACTTTGTATGATGGATCAGAAATCCTGGATATGAATGAGAAATTTCTTAAAGTTTTAGGGTATGAACGAGAGGAAATAGTAGGCAAGCCTTCGATCATTTACTGGGCTGTAAAGGAAGAGCGTAATAGAATGCTGAAATTACTCGAGGCTGAAGGAAAAGTTACTGATTTTGAGTGCTCAATGATAAATAGGAGCGGTGAAATAAGAAACTGCATTACATCTCTTAAGCTCTATCGCAGCGAGGGAATTCTGGAAGGATCGATTTATGATATTACCGAGCATAAAAAACTGGAAGAGACTCTAAGGGAGAACGAGAAACTTTTACAGCAGATCGTTAAACATGATCCTTTAGCTATCGCTGTTCATGATAGAAATATGTGTTATATCGCAGCGAGTGATCGTTGGCTTAATGACTATAATGTTAAGGAATCAGATATTATCGGTAAAAGTCATTACGAAGTTTTTCCGGAAATTCCTCAAAGATGGCGTGATATCCATAAACGATGTCTGAATGGTGCTGTTGAGCATAATGACGATGATTATTTTGAGCGTCCTGACGGGTCCGTTACATATAACAGCTGGGAAATGAGGCCATGGTACAAATTAGACGGCAGTATCGGAGGTGTTATTTCTTACACCGAGGTGACAACTGAAAGGAAACTTGCCGAACTGGCAAGAAAATCGGTCATTGAAAGATGTAATCTTGCAACGCTTGCCGGCGGTTTCGGTGTGTGGGAGCGGGACATTCAAAAAAATCATTTACTCTGGGATGACAGGATGTACGAGTTGTACCGGATCAAAAAAGGTGATACCTTAACCTATGATGTTTGGGTAAATAGTATTTATTTTGAAGATAAGGAGTTTGTGATTGAAGAATTGCAAAAGGCATTACGCAGCGAAAAAGAATATAATACGGAATATCGTATAATTTTACCCGATAAAACCATTAGAAATATCAAGACAAATGCTTATATCATCAGAAATCCCGAAGGAGAACCGTTAAGGATAATAGGCGTCAATTATGATATTACAGAAAGAAAGCAATCAGAAGAAAAAATTAAAAAACTTCTTAATGAAAAGGATATCATTCTAAAAGAAGTTCACCACCGTATCAAGAACTTTATGAACACTATTTATAGCCTTCATGTTCTTCAGGCTAATACTCTGAAAGATTTTTCAGCTATATCGGCCATTCAGGATGCCGGAAGCCGTATTAAAAGTATGATGTTGTTATATGATAAACTTTATCAATCAACAGGTGTTAATAATATGCTTGTTAAAGATTATCTTTCAACTCTTGTGGATGAAATTGTAGTAAATTTTCCAAACTTTAAATCGGTAAATATTGAGAAAACAATCGATGATTTCGTTCTCGATATAAAAACATTACAGTCATTAGGAATAATAGTCAATGAACTATTAACAAACATATTGAAATACGCCTTTACAGGCAGAAATGAAGGTTTAATTAAAGTATCTGCTTTAATAAAAAACAATAATGTATCAATAATAGTAGAGGATAATGGAAAAGAAATACCCGAATCTGTTGGCTTTGAAAATTCAACCGGGTTTGGCCTGAAGCTGGTAGGAATGATGGTTCAACAAATAGATGGAAGTATTAGGATAGAACGGGGAAGTTCTCCCCGGGTGGGTACAAAAATTATTTTAGATTTTGAAAAATAGGATTGGAGTTAGAAATGCGCAAGCAAAGGAGACTATACTGCAATTTAATTATGTTTTGCCAAAAAGAAGTATTAGATGTATAATTAATTATAATCCAGGATAGATTTAATTGTTGATATTGTTCAGGAATTTGGCAGGGAATATTTTCAGCGTCTTTAAAAATGGATTCAGGGATATTATGAATATCTATTTATTAATTGAATATACGGTTTCTATACTTTTTTTATGGCTTATAATTTATGTTCTATATAAAAATCCAAATGCAATAATGAACAGAATTTGTGCGTTGTTTTTAAGCTGCTTTTTTATTTGGAATTTTTTTGCAGTTTTTTATTCGGCTGCTGAAACTAAAGAAAGTGCAATGCTTTGGTCAAATTTTATGTCCATCGGCTGGAGTACATTTCCTGTTTTTGCTTTATGGATGGCGCTTAGTTTTACAGGAAAAGAAAAAATATTTAAGAAATGGTATTTTTATTTCCTCATTTTAATACCGGTATTTTTTATTTATAAACAATTTTCAGGTTATCTAATTTGCGATAATATTAGAGTATATTACGGATGGTTAGGAGTCTGGACGAATTCAATCTGGACATTTTTATATTTCTCATATTACTTTTTATTTGTGATAATTACTATTTTATTATATTTATTTTACATTAAAAAAGCTAAGTATAGTTATAAAAAAAAGCAGGGATTTATTATTGTTATTACAGGGATTATTCCAATTATTTTAGGTTCATTTACCAATGTACTGATTCCAATTTTAAAAGTAGAATTTCTACCCCAGCTGGGTAATATCCTTCCTCTTATCTGGGCCGGTGGAATTGTTTATGCGATAACTAAATACGGCTTAATGACTCTGACTCCGGCTTATGCGGCAAACGATATTCTTGCTACAATGAGCGATTCTTTGATTCTTATAGACACGGATGGAAAAATTATTGAAGAGAACAACGCGGCCTTAAGCCTGCTTGGATACTCTAAAAAGGAAATTACCGGCAGTCCGGCAAAGATGCTTTTCAAGGATAATAAAATCCAATTTCCGGATGAAAAAGAAGAATTCATTAATAAACATCAAATTTTCTTACATACAAAAAATGGTGAAGATATTCCTGCCAGCTTTTCAATTTCAAAAATGAAAGATAAAGAGGGTAATTTATTGGGATTTGTCGGAGTGGGCGGGGATATGAGAGAAATATTGCGTTTACAGGAAAGAGAGCGGGAGTTTACGGTTGAAAAAGCCAAGGCCGATGCATTATTGGAAAGAGCGCAGGAATTGCAGGAAGCTTACGACAAGCTTAAAGCAACTCAGGCAATGCTGCTTCAGTCTGAGAAGATGGCTGCTGTAGGGCAGCTGGCAGGTGGAGTCGCTCATGAGATAAATAATCCTATGGGTGTGATCCTTGGATTTGCTCAGAGTATAGTTAAAAGGATTAAAGAAGATAATCCGTTATATATGCCTTTAAAATCTATTGAGCGGGAAGCTGTAAGGTGCCGGAAAATGGTTGTGGATTTATTAACCTTTTCCAGGACGGTAAAGAGCCAGGCAGAATCGATTGATATAAACCAAACCATTGATGAAACTTTATCTTTAATAGAATCTCAGACAAAATTAATGAATATAAAAATAAAAAGGGAATACGAAACCGGTCTTCCGGCTGTTACTGCGTATAAGAATCAAATTCAACAGGTAATAGTGAATTTATGCAATAACGCTATTGATGCAATGCCTGCCGGAGGGAAAATTATCATTGCGACAAAACGGATTGAACAAAAAATCATTATAGAAATATCAGATACCGGTAAAGGGATGAGTGAGGAAATAAAGAAGCATATATTTGAACCCTTTTTCACAACGAAGGAATCTGGCAAAGGAACCGGACTGGGTTTGAGTTTATGCTATGAGATTATCAAAAAGCATAATGGTACGATAGAAGTCGAAAGCGAAATAGATAAAGAAACAATATTTACAATAAAATTACCTTTAGTAGAGGGATAATAAATTGATTTCCGAAGATGAAAAGCAGATGCCTTTTATTAATGAATGTACAAACTGTAAAAGTAATTGCCCCTGTCAGCTTGACGTTCCATGGCTTCTCAAGAATATGCTTTAAGACTATGAAGAATTTTATTCTGTAAATAAAAATACTGTTAATATTAAGGCGGTTCTTTTGAAAAAGAATATAATTATATTGATTGCTTTATCTGTTTTAATCGCGTCTTGTAATGTAGTAAAGCCGGATCAAGAAAAGGCTGCGGCAGAACCAACTCCGCCAAAGGAAGAGTCGTCTGTAACCTCCCATACGATCCATCTGAACGGACAGGATATACCTTATAATGCCACGGCATCTACCACACTTATTAAGAACGATAAGGGCGAACCCGCTGCTCTTATCTATTCGACTGCGTTCACACGCAGCGATGTCAAGGATTTGAGTCGGCGGCCGGTTGCTTTTCTATACAACGGCGGGCCCGGTATGTCGTCGATCTGGCTGCTTATGGGCGCATTCGGTCCAAGGCGCGTCGTTACATTAGATGCCTTGCCGACACCGCCGCCGCCTTACAGGATTGTTGATAATGCAAGCTGCCTTCTCGATAAGGCCGATCTTGTCTTTATTGATCCTGTCGGAACGGGATTCAGCCATGCAGTAGGCAAGGCGCAGGATAAAGATTTCTGGGGGGTTGATGAGGATGTTAAATCGCTTGAACAGTTTATCAATATATTTATCAGCCGTAATAAGCGATGGAACTCTCCAAAATTCCTGATCGGTGAAAGCTATGGTACGTTTCGCTCGGCCGTGCTTGGAAATGATTTACAGTCAGGCCTCGGAATTTATTTAAATGGCATTGTATTAATTTCTTCTGTTCTCGACCTGAACACCCTGGGTTTCAATCATGGCGACGATATGTCGTACATATTTTATCTTCCAAGTTATGCGGCTGCTGCATGGTATCAGAAGATGCTGAAGGAAATTCCTAACGACCTGAACGCATTTCTGGCTGAGGCGCGGACGTTTGCCATGACCGAGTATTCCCAGGCACTGATGAAGGGCTCGATGCTCGGCGAAGCCGAGAAAGGGACTGTAGCCAAAAAACTCTCTCATTTCACAGGATTAAGCGAAGATTACTTAATCAAAGCAAACCTGCGAGTGACCCTCTGGCAATTTATTGCGGAGCTTCAGCGAAGCCGCGGCCTGATTACAGGGCGCCTGGATTCCCGCTATTCAGGGCCGACTTATGATTTACTGGCCGAGAATGCATATTACGATCCCCAGAGCACAGCTGTGACAGGAGCATTTACCGCGGCTTTCAACAGCTATATCCGGGACGAACTTCAATTCGGTAAGGATAAGACCTACAGGGTTTCCTCCGAGGATGCCGGTGGGAAATGGAACTGGAAACGGGGAAGGGAAAGCGGAGTAAATGGCATGAATGTCGAGTCTGATTTAACGCAGGCATTGATCACAAATCCACACCTGCAGGTAGAGGTCGAAAACGGTCTGTTTGACCTTGCGACTCCTTTCTTTGCCACCGAGTATACAATGGATCATCTCGAGCTCCCAAGGAGGCTTCAAGGAAATATTCATCTCAATTATTACGACGCAGGGCACATGATGTACCTGCATGAAGAGGATTTGGCAAAGCTTAAGAGCAACATCGCGGCCTTCATTGAGAGTGCGGCGAAATGAATTTTGACCTTACATTACATCCTTAATATTTGATTCATTAAATAGTTAGATTTGCTGATATTGTGGTTTAAATACCACAAGATTTATTTAATTATCAGTTTTTCAGTTAGGAATAAATAAAAACCATTACCAGAAGTTGCATACCATAGATTTGAAAATTTTTCTAAAACCTCTCTAATTTTGATTTCATCTTTATCAGCGAATGTTTTTATTAGCTCAGTAAAATACAAAAAAAGCCCTTTCAACAGTTTATCCGGAAAACTATTAGAAATTGAAGGGGGCATATTATTTTGGGTAAGCCGCTGAACAAATCCCTGATGAGTAGATTGAAGAACTTGATGCATAAATACTAAAGTAGGATCACAATATAAGTTCATAATTCGATTAATTATGCCATAGCTTGCACTAAAAAAGTATAATTTATCTTCCAATAAATTTGCACCATTACATAGTTTTAAAACATTTTCAAATTCTTCAAGAATAATCTTATGATATTGATCCGGTAAATTCATATAATCCTCCTATGCTGCTAATGTTATATTATTTTGACAATTTGGTGATACAGAAGTGAGCGCTGATATTTCTGGTCTACTTTCTTTATAATTTAAAACTTCAGGAAATGAAGCGCTGTAAGGCATAGTATTTTTATAAATACTTACTTTATTTATACCTTGCTCCAATAGATTTTGAACATATTTAACGGTAGACATCTTTTCTTTTTCAGCTAATTCCTTAATTAATTCCTGTTTATCATTTGGAACTACAGCCATATAATCGCCATAAAGAGTCATTCCCGGTATATGTCCAAGTGCTATCGATAGCCTGGCTATAAAATCATAATTCGGTAATCTGCCCATATTTTCAAAACGAGAAATTACTGATTGCCGTGTTTTCATTTTTTCAGCCAAATCTGCTTGCGACATTTGTTTTGAATCCCTAATTTCAATACTTTCCAGTATTATTTTACTTAAAGGTGTCCAATAATCTATTTCTTCTTTATTACTTGCTTCCTGATATTGTTTTTCAAGAATATCCAAAGCTGATTCTTCTTTTAAAACTTGTAACTCTTTCATAAACAAACCTCTTTATATCGTTGTTCTGCCTGTTTAATTTTAATTGGATCCGGTTCTTTTTTATGTTTTAATTCAGCAGATAATATATGAATAGTGTTTAAATCATTTTTTTTGAATGCAAAATATAATCTTACAACTCCACCTTTTCTTGTCGGAGGAATTTTGAATTCATAAATAGGTACACTTGTTCTTTTTAATTTTTCGACTCTTCCTTGCCTTTCAAAGATACCAAGGTTTGATGATTCCATAACTTTATTTAGTGTTACAGAAACTTGAGTCCATAAATCTGGCCGTTCATTTCTTAATTTTTCTAAAAATCTTACTACCGATCCTTTATTATTTTCAATATTATCTTGATATAATATATCACAATAAATGAATACTATCATTTTATCTCCATATATTATAGCCAAAAGGCTATAAATGTCAATAATAATATTGCTTATTTTTATTTTGGAAAAGTTAATATTCTTTTTTGATAATCGTGTATTCAGTCTCAATTGGCTTGCTGTAAGTAATTAGTCACCTCTTTAATAACCTGTTTCTGCTGTTCTTCTCTTGAAATATCTGCCCTCAAATCACCGGGCATATCAGGATACCATGCAAATTGAGAATGGTTCCCGCCTTCGACAGTGTAATAAATAGTATCAGACGGAAGCAATTTTTTTGCATTTTCGAGGGATTTTTTGCTGAAAAATCCATCCTTTGTGGCGAAGAAATGAAGCATTTTAATTTTAATGTTTTTCATATCGGAAAGAGGCATTGAAGCCCAAAAGATAAGACCTGAAATAATTCCGGGATGTTTCTTTACAAAAACAGAGGCCGCAGCACCTCCCATCGAATGGCCTATAACATACCATTTCTTTATATCTTTAAAATTATCAGTAAAATTCAAACCGTTTTCAGGATTAAGCATTGAGAGCCCGAAAGGCATTTTTGCTATAAATACGGAATATCCAACATCGGCAAGATTAAACGCAAAAGGTATATATGATTTTTCATCAGCGAAAGCAGCCGGATAAATAATGATACCTTTCTTTGTATTATTATTAGCCGGGAAAACAATATAGTTGCCGGATTTATCATTAAACAAGTAATTTTCACCGTCAATTTTCCTGCCGAGCCGGTCTAAATATTTATCAACCATTGGTAAGGCCTTAACTTTTGAAGATACAAAAATGCCAAGACCTGCGTAAACTAAGATAAATATTACCAGAATAGAACCAATTGTTAATAGAATAGTTTTGATAATTCTCATAAAAACCCCAATATTTATATTATTCTTTCTTTCTGCCTATATTCATGATTATAAAATAATTTTACTGATAATTCCAAAATAATGAGATTGTATAAAATCTTCTCAACAATTTTCAATGACCAAAAACCGGGCATACTTCAATGTTAATAAGTTTATTGACATTTTGCCCATGATTTATTATGATTTTTTTATAAAATATATGAGACTAGGAGTCTTACTATGAAATATCGCATTCTTGGGCATACAGGTATCAGTGTGTCAGTTCTGGGATTCGGTTGTATGCGTCTTCCAACCCTTGGCTCTCCTGACAGGATTGATGAGACTGCTTCAATACGGTTGTTACGAGATGCTATAGAAGAGGGTGTAAACTATGTGGATACCGCATGGTTTTATCATGCAAAGACCTTCGGGCAAGCCGGGCTGAGTGAACCTTTTGTCGGACGAGCGCTTGCAGGCGGTTGGCGGGATAGAGTTCGGCTTGCGACGAAACTGCCGCAGCAGATGATCAGCACACGGGCTGAAATGGACAGCTTCCTCGGGCAGCAGCTCGAAAGGCTTCAGACCGATCATATCGACTTCTACCTTGTACATGGGCTTGATGGAGAGTCGTGGGATCGCATGAAGAATCTCGGCGTCCGTGAATTCCTTGATAAAGCGCGTGATCTTGGCCTTATCCGTTTCCCCGCCTTTTCATTTCATGGACATAAGGATGACTTTCCCCGTATAATTAATGAATACGATGGCTGGGCCTTCGTCCAGATGCAGTACAATTACATGGATACCGAATTCCAGGCAGGTTACTCGGGACTGAAATATGCTGTTGATAAGGGATTGGGTGTTGTGGTTATGGAACCGCTTAAGGGCGGAAGACTGGCAAGCTCTCTGCCATCAGAGATGCAGGCCGTCTTTGACAATCGCTCTGAAGGATGGAGCCCCGCAGAGTGGGCTCTCCGCTATGTCTGGAATGAGCCCGGCGTCAGCCTCCTTTTATCAGGTATGAATAATCCAAAACAGCTTGAAGAAAATCTTCGAATCGCTGAATCAGCCGAACCCAATTCGTTGTCCTCAGGTCACCTTTTGGTATATGACGCCGCTCGGGACGCTATGAGGACGCGCATTAAGGCCGACTGCAGCGCCTGCCGTTATTGTCAGCCATGCCCTCAGGGAGTTGAGATTCCCGAGTTGCTGGCGGCGCTCAATGCCTCCTCAATGTGGAATACTAAGGATTCCTGGTCTACTGGTTACAGCCGGATAGTAGGCAAGCCAAACGCCTGCAATGAATGCGGCCAATGTGAGGATATCTGTCCGCAGGGGCTTCCAATACGCAAATTACTTAAAGAGACCGAGGCCACTTTCAATTCATAAAGAAGTTTGACTGATCAAATTATAAGAAAAATCAAACTTTAAATTCACAATAATATCGTTTTTCTTTATGCCTTTTGTTTGATTACAAATCAGTATCAAATCAATTCAATTTTACCCATTTGAAGTGGTTAAATAATAATCATTACAATTAATAAACGGTTATTATTTAACCACTTCATTTATCATTATGTGCATTAAATGTGCATTGCAATAAAATTCCAAATTGTTTATTATGCTGTTATATATAGAATTAATATATGTTATGATTAAATATTCATCCAAATGGCATAATAAATGCATTTTAATATCCATACGATAGATTTCAGAATAAGGAGGATTCTATGTCTGAAAGAGAAATAACATCGAAACAGATTGTGCCGACGCTTGGGTTAATGGGCGCGGCTATGAATGCTATGGCTCTTATAGCGCCGGGAGCATTCCTTTGGATCACGTACCAGCTGCAGGCTTCAGCCACAGATCCCAGCGGAGCTTCTGCTGCCCCGGATATGTGGGCCGGTATATTAGTAGCTTTAGTGCTGGCTTTTTTAACGGCTCTTTCTTATGCACAACTCGCTAAGATATATCCGGAAGCCGGTTTCGCAAGTTGCGCTTACTTCGCGGAGAAGGCTTTTCTTGATTCGCGAAAGGAGAAACGTGCCGGGCCGACTTCGCTTGCCCGTCTTTCCAAACTATTAACGGGATGGGCAGCTCATCTTTTCTACTGGGTTTATCCCGGTGTTATGGTGGCCATGATGGCTACGCTTATCGGTTATATTTATAATGCGGTAACCGGCCAGACGCTTACTATCCCGGCTCTCACCATAATCGGGGTAGTCTTCGCTTTTGTCACGGGCTATATAGCATATAAAGGCGTAACCGGCTCAACGAAGACAAATATCGTGATAAATATAATCCAGTGGGCTGCTATTATAGTGTTTAGCGGACTTGCAATATGGTACAGGTTATCAAATCCCGAGCATGCCGCAACCTGGGGTTTTACCGGAGGCTTTGATATAGTTAAGTTTCATAATATTAAAGCAGTTTTGGTTCAGTCTACGATTGCAATACTGATACTTGTAGGTTTTGAAAGCGCGACTGCAATGTCAGCGGAGACAAAGGAACCGGGGAAAAATATTCCCAAAGCGATAATCCTGGCTCTTTTTGTACAGGGTGTTATTGCTTACCTCTTTGAGTACTTTGCGGCAAATCTTATGGTAAGTGAAAAGCTGACTGGATCGGTTTCGGTTGCGGCGACTGCAACGGCTGCGGCAACAACAAAGATAGTCACAGGCTGGGATGCGCTTGCGGCTTCGTCTGCGCCAATCGGAGATATGAGCAGACTTATAGGCGATCATTTGTTAGGCGGCATTGGATTCGGCCTAATGATAATAATGGCTGTAACGGTTGCAATAGCGGTTGTAGGCACGACTCTAAGCTGTATGAATACGGCAGTTCGTGTGACAAATGGAATGGCAGCCGATAGGGAGCTTCCTGAATTCTTAAGCTTTATTCATCATGATAACAGGACTCCGCATACGACAATATGGGTACTTGTTGTAATCTCCTGTGTTATAGCGGCTATAGGAGTTCAATCGGTTGTCGGTTTAACCGGTATTACCCTTGCGTCGAACTTCGGAACGTTTGTTCTTTACGGACTGGTTTGTGTATGGACAATTGTAGCTTTTAAAGGCCGTAAGGATTTTAACCTGCTCAGGCATGCACTTGTTCCGGGAGCCGGTCTTGTTCTGAACCTACTGATGCTTGTAGGAATAATATACCTGAATTTAACCGGCACTGCGGACAACAAAGCTGAAGCGCAGATATGTTTTTACATAGCGGGTGGTTTTGCACTGGTAAGCTTCCTGTATGTAATGGTCACAACGGTTAAAAAGAACTACAGTATGAAAATGATATCGGCAATGATAAGGCCGGAAAAACTTGGAGTTCTTGTGGCTGTACTAAAAGATGAATCGCTTGTACAGGGAATGACGGTAACAAAAGTAAAAGGTTTTGGACGCACTTACGGCAAGATTGATCCTGATGAAGAAGTTGACGCAAAAATCAGCTTTATACCAAAAACGAGGGTTGATATAGTTGTGAATGACTGGGATGTTCCTCATGTTATATCAATAATGAAGGAAGTATTAAAAACAGGAAAAGCCGGTGATGGTAAAATCTTCGTAATCGACGCAAAAGAAGCCTTAAGAGTTTCCACCGGCGAAACCGGCGTCGAAGCGGTATAGGAGTAGAGAAATGAAACGAATTGAAGCAATAGTTAGGCCTGAAAAAGCAGGCGCGGTTATCACGACTCTTGATGCCATCGGGCATCCCGGAATAATGATCACCGAGATAGAAGGCCATGGGAAACAGCACGGCAAAGAAGATAATATCCGCGGCAAAAAATATAAGATAGACCTGATAACTAAAACGCGTATTGAGATAATTGTAAAAGATTCCGATGTCGCAAAGCTTGTAAAAGCCATAAGAGATACTGCCGTGACAGGCGAAATAGGCGACGGTAAGATATTTGTCCATCCCGTTGAGGATGCAATCAGGATAAGGACTGAAGAGAAAGGCGATGATGCGATATAACAGAAAGTTGAAATAAAAAGAGTTCTCACCTTCTCAAACATATAGTGAGGCGCCCTCCCGGCGGATACCGGTTCCAAAGGGAGGGTTTTCTTACTGAAAATAATAAAAATTTTGTTAATTGGAGGCGTCTATTAAAAGAATAGAAGTTTATATCAGGCCATCCCGCCTTTATGAATTGAAAAACAAAATGTTTGAAAACGAATTTTTCAACTTAACGGTAATTGAAGCCGGAGAATTCAAGTCCAGGGATACCGGACTAAATGTTATTGATACAACTATGGTGCCGAGGATTATAGTAATAATACTGGTTGCAGATGACAATAAAGTTAGTTCTTTGCTGAAGCTTATCCGTACAGTTTGTTTCAATGGTGAAAGCGGGGACGGCAGGATATTGGTTGATGAAATTAAGGAATGGATCACAATATGAATGATTGGATTCTTGTTGATTGTTTAAAAAATAAATAATAGCGATACTTAATCCGGTTTAAAATATCAGTCTTGTATTGCTTAGAAATTCGGGCAATTTATAATTACCGGTCTTTATACTAAAATACATCATGCTCTTCTATGACTGTAGCTTATTAATTGTCAATAAAATTACCGGCCATATTTATTAACAGGAGTCAAAATAATGGATATGTCAAATAAAAATGAAACTTATGAAAGAAAGAAATCAATATTTTCCTTATTAAAATTGATTATAATCGGTAACCTAAAAATCCTGAAGATCATTCCATATTTCATAAACTCTCTCTGGTGGCTTTAATTGCCCTGGTTGGATTGGGCGCGGATCCTATTTCGTCCTCATGCTATGGACCGGAACAGGCGTTCAGAATAGTTGCTCAATATCCGCATTTGAGTTTATTTATTAGGATAGCAATTGTTATTACAATATTTATTGTAAGTACAAGTTATTCACAGATTGTGGAGCTTTTTCCAGGCGATGGCGGCGGTTATTTAGTGGTAAGCAGGCTTCTTTCCCCAACAGTAGGAATGGTCTCCGGCTGCACCCTGCTGGTTGATTATGTTCTGACTATTTCTGTTTCAGTAGCCAGCGGCGCCGATGCGCTGTTCAGTTTTTTTCCGATTCAATTCAATCAATATAAAATTTATTTTTCATTATTTTGTATTTTGCTTTTAATAATATTGAATTTAAGAGGAGTAAAGGAATCCGTTAGTATTTTACTCCCAATATTTATGGTTTTTATTATCACACATATTTTCCTGATATTTTATGCTTGTTTTTTTCATCTTTCATATTTTTCAGGCATTGTTCAATCCACAGGCACTGATATTAAAAAGGCTACAATAAATCTTGGATTTTTAGGCCTATTAACATTATTTCTAAAGTCTTATAGTTTGGGAGCCGGAACTTATACAGGCATTGAAGCTGTAAGTAACGGGGTGCCGTATCTCAGGGAACCCAGGGTGAAGACCGCCAAAAAAACCATGGGTTATATGGCTGCATCTTTAAGTTTTATGGCTTTGGGTCTTATGATAACCTATCTGCTTTACCAAATAAAACCCGAAGCCGGTAAAACTTTAAATGCCCTGGCTTTTGAGAGCGCAATGGCAGCCTGGCCCGATACCTTAAAAAATGTTATTTTATTCATAACGCTGCTTTCCGAAGCTACTCTATTATTTGTGGCCGCTCAGGGCAGCTTCCTTGACGGGCCAAGAGTTCTTTCCAACATGGCTATAGACCGATGGATGCCCTCACGATTTACTTTCTTAAGCGACAGACTTGTGACACAGTATGGTATTCTGGTTATGGGAGGGGCGGCTCTATTAGTGCTTCTTATTACAAGGGGTTCGGTGGATATTCTATTAATTTTTTACAGTATAAATGTATTTATAACTTTTAACCTATCTCAGCTTGGAATGGTGAAGCATTGGTGGAACAACAGGAAAATTGAAAAAAATTTGATACTTTGTCTTCTCACTTTGATACTTTTTGTTACAATTAAATTCGGAGAGGGCGGATGGGTTACTTTATTCATTACTGGTTTTATAGTTATATTTTGCCTGTGGGTGAAAAATCAATATAATAAAGTAAATAAAAATTTAAAGAGATTGGATTCACTTTTGACAGCGGTGGAAAGTTCAGAAAAATTATCACAGTATTCATTTGATAATGAGCCGGACAATAAAGAAAAATACAATTTACAGGGAAAGACAGCTGTACTGTTTGTAAGCGGTTATAACGGTATTGGACTTCATTCTCTTTTCGGTATTCAAAAATTTTTAGGATTTGATACTTTTAAAAATTATATATTTGTCCAGATCGGAATTATTGATTCTGCTAATTTCAAAGGATTGGAGGAAGTAGAACAGTTAAAAGACAATCTTCAGAAGAGTACAAAAACTTATGCTTATCTGATGCGGAAATACGGTTATTATACCGAGACATATACAGCCCTCGGAACAGATGTTGTGGATGAGATACTTATCCTGACTCCTGAAATTATTAAAAAATTTCCTAATTCTGTTTTCTTCGGCGGACAGCTTGTTTTTTCCAATCCAAATTTCATAACAAAATTCACAAGCGGTTTACTTCATAATAATATTTTATTTTACATACAGGAACAGCTTTATTATAAAGGCATACCTTTTGTTCTTTTACCGATAAGAGTCTAATATTTCACCTGCCTCATCCTGTTATGTTGAAACAATTTTTGTTGATGGCGGTTATAAAATTTGAAAGTAAATTTGCCGCTGCAAAAAGCCTGTAAAGGAAGTATCTTGAAGCCATATGTTTTGCATTTAAATTTTATTCTACACTTCAGGAATGAATTCCTTACAAGAATTAACTAATAATTCACAATAAAAACACATCCCCTACATAAAAATCATCTAAACTTTTCTTAAAAAAATTATTCTGATAATAATCTGTCAGGTAAAAATGTACTTTCGGCTGAGACAGGAGATGGATGTGTATAATTTAAATGAATATGCCGCTATTCTGCAGTTTATAGATTCCACTGAAGCGGAAAGGCTTGCTCTTATTGTTAAAAAATTCCCTGTTAAAATCATACATGAAAAGAACACAGGTATGATAATGATGCAAACAATCGATTCATTTGGGAATCCTTTTTATACAGGAGAAGTCCTGGCAACATCTTCGGAAGTGGAATATAAATCTGTACGCGGTTACGGGATGCTTGCGGGAAGCGATGGAAACAAATCGCTTGTTCTCGCTGTAATAGACGCTTCTCTCCAGGCTAAAGACGAATACGTTTTGGGGGAAATCCAGCCGATGATGGAAGAAAAGAAACAAGAAATGGAAAGAAAAACCAGACATGAAAAAATATTTATTGAAAGTACGAAAGTTCAATTCGGCCTGATGGCAGAGGGATAAATGAAGCAGGAAAGAAGTGATTTTCAATTAACTCAGGAAAATTTCCGGGTTCTTTTGGATTCTATGGCACACCCCGGCAGGATATTAAAACTCCCGGATGATTTTCCGGCAGTGCTTTATACTCTTCTTGACCATGAAGTCACTTTCACTGTGATAGGCCCCGGGGCGAATGAGGAATTTATCCACCGGATATATCAGATGACAAAATCAACTTATGTCGGTATCGATGAAGCGGATTATGTAGTTGTCAAAGGTGGCTCGAGTGGGGGCATGCTTGCACATATCAGAAGAGGCGAACTGGAATTCCCCGACCGCGGTGCTGCGGTATTTTATGAGATTGATGAGCTGGGCGGAAAAATGGGCGGCATAATTGAATTGAGGGGCCCGGGCGTTAAAGATTCGATAGAATTGAATGTATACGGCATAGATAATAGCGACCTTTCAATTATTAACCAGATCAATTCGGAGTATCCGCTGGGCATCGATATTATTTTTATCGACCGTTCGATGAATATAGCAAGCATTCCGCGGTCTTCACGAATCAGTCTTATGAGGAAGTAATTAATGGGGTATGTAGCAGTTTCCGGAGGACGTGAAGCTATTGAAAATGCCGAAAGCTTCCTTAATTATAACAGAGTAAAGGGGCAATCAGACCCCCTCAGTATAGAACAGATAAGGGATCAGATGTATTTTCTTGTGGACAGGGTTATGGGAGAGGGTTCTCTCTATGCTCCCGATCTTGCTGCGCTGGCTTTGAAGCAGTCAGCCGGAGATACATTCGAAGCAGCATTTATGGTTCGAGGTTATAGAACCACTTTACCAAGGCTGGGATATTCCCTACCGTGCTCGACGGAAAATATGAGAGTCATCCGCAGGATATCATCAGCTTTCAAGGATATTCCAGGAGGCCAGATATTGGGGCCTACGCCGGACTATACATTACGCCTTCTTGATTTCAGCCTGGCTGAAGAAACTCCGGAATCTATTAAAGAAAGCATAAATAATTTTTTTGATAAGCTTGAATATAGCGGTGAAATTCCTGACACTTTTCCGAAAATGGTCGAAATCCTGAGAAGAGAAAATCTGCTTGTTTCTAAATTTAATACAGGAAATACTGAAACGGAAAGTTTTGATATTACCAGGGAGTCATTGGTGTTTCCCGCGTCGAGGAGCGCAGCACTGCAAAGTATGGCAAGAGGCGAAACGGGGGGCATGCTTGCATTGGCATATTCCAATATGCGGGGATACGGAAGCGCTCATCCAACAATCGGCGAACTGCGGGTCGGCTACCTTCCTGTGTTGACAGAGCATCCATATCGGAATGAAGCGGTTTCGATCGGAGAGATCAAAGTAACCGAGGCCGAAATCATTTCCTCCATCACAGTTAATGAAGGTTCTCCGAAATTCGCACTTGGTTATGGGCTATGCTTCGGCCATAACGAAACCAAAGCAATTTCGATGGCGGTGCTTGACCGCGCAATGCAGAACAAACGCCCAAAATACCCTTCGGAGGACCAGGAATTTGTACTGACACATATAGACGGGATTGAATCGATGGGTTTTGCCAATCATTTCAAGCTCCCGCATTATGTGACTTTCCAGTCCTCGCTTGACCGTTTGAGACGTTCAATCAAAAATACAGGCCGGAAGGTTAAAAATAATGGAAAGGAATAAACAATATAACTTTGCTTTCCTCGATGAAACTGCCAAGCGTGAAATCAGGCGAAAAATTTTAAAGGCGGTCGCGATTCCCGGCTGCCAGGTTCCTTTCGGTTCGAGGGAACTGCCTATCGCGAGGGGCTGGGGCACAGGCGGACTGCAGATAACCCTGTCGATTATCGGTTTTGATGACATTCTCAAAGTGATTGACCAGGGAAGTGATAACAGCGTAAACGCAGTTAATATCAGGAAATTTATAGAACAGGTAACAGGCGTTAAAACTGTTACGGATACAACATCGGCAACCATAATCCAGACACGCCACAGGATACCTGAAGAACCCCTCCGTAACGGACAGATTCTGGTTTTCCAGGTGCCTCTGCCGGAGCCGCTAAGGCTGGTCGAGCATTCCGAACGGGAAACCCGCAGGATGCATGGCGAGGCGGATTATTCCAGAATGTGGCTCTATCTCTATGAAAGCATCGTCAAATTTAAAGAAATCACAAGAGGGGCAGATTATCCTGTGATGGTGAATCGCCGCCATCTAATGTCGCCTTCGCCGATACCGAGGTGGGATGTGCCCGCATTATCCAACGCCGATGCGCTTTTTCTTTTCGGGGCGGGAAGGGAAAAAAGGATTTATGCCATTCCTCCTTATACATTTGTAGAACCGATTGAATTCGAGGATTACCGCTTCCGGGTGGAGGATTTTGAGGGACATGCCTGCTCTGAGTGCGGAAGTACAGATACCTTTTTGAATGAGATAGTGGACGACCAGACCGGAAATAGGACTTACAGCTGTTCAGACACTTCGTACTGTAACAAAATAAAGGAAGGACTTTTAAAATGAGGCCGATTCTGGAAGTGAAGAATCTTTCTAAAATATATGGGAACTCTTGTCCTGACTGCCTGACTTCAACTTCGGATTCATCATCAAATATCTGCTCTTCATGCGGCTCGGTTATTGCATGTAATGATATCAGTTTTGAGCTTTATGAGGATGAAGTGTTGGGAATAGTTGGAGAAAGCGGCTCTGGTAAATCAACCCTTGTTAAAATCCTTTACTTCGAGGAGGAACCTACATTCGGTGAAATGCGTATTCATTCCGGGCAAAAGAATTATTTTTCAATCCCCGGTATTAACACAGATTTTGTTACTGACGCCGATTTATTCAAGATCAATTCCTTCCGCAAACGGCTTCTCAGAAACCACTTTATGGGTATGGTTTATCAGAACCCCCATCTGGGACTAAAAATGCAAATATCCGCAGGAGGAAATATAGGAGAAAGGCTGTTGATGGCTAACTGGCGGAATGTTGAAAAAATACGCGGCCGGGCTGCAGAACTGCTTGAAAGAACCGAAGTGCTTGTTCAGAGGATGGATGAAGCTCCGGAGAATTTCAGCGGCGGTATGCAGCAGAGGGTACAGATTGCCCGCGCTCTTTCAAACAACCCGCTTGTACTTTTTCTGGATGAGCCGACAACCGGGCTGGATTTGTCGGTTCAGGCGCGCGTGCTTGACCTGATCCGCAGACTGCAGAAGGAAATGAAGCTTACCATCATAGTTGTTTCCCATGACCTGGGCATTATCCGGCATCTCACAACACGGACAATGGTTATGAAAAACGGAAGGGTGGTTGAAAAGGGTTTAACCGACCAGATACTGGAAGACCCTCAGCATGCTTATACACAGCTTCTTGTTAATTCCACACTTTAAGCGGGTTAATTTTATGAGAACAAAAGAAGAATATTATGAACAGGTTTTAAAGAACAGGAGCATAGTTTCAGATGTGGAAAACCTTAAATGCTCATGCCCGAAAGTAAAATGCGAGTGGCATGGAAAATGCGTTGAATGCACTGCATTGCACCGCTATTATAAAGACCATGTTCCGAACTGTTTCCAGCCGTTTATAAGGGGTAAAATCGCGGCAATCGCTCAAATTGCGGAATTAATCACAATTGAAAAAGAAGTGACCCCTCCGGAATACCGGGATTATGTCCGGGAAAGAGATTTACAAATGAAACAGCAAGAGGACTTTAATGCTTAAAATAGAAAATCTGAGCAAGGTGTTTTATATCCATATTTTGAACGATAAAGTAATAGAAAGTTTTTATAATGTAAATTTCACATTGAGGGAAGGTTCATCCCTGGGGATTTCAGGGCCGAGCGGCGCAGGGAAAAGCTCTATTCTCAAGTGCATCTACCGTACTTATATTGCGACCTCCGGAAGCATATTTTATGAGTCATCGCAGTTCGGCAATGTCGATCTAACTGCAGCACCGGAGCATGTGGTGATCCGCATTCGCGCGCATGAAATCGGTTATACTACCCAATTCCTGAAGGTAATCCCGAGGATACCGGCGCTGGATGTGGTAGCTGAGCCGCTCATTAATGACGGCGAAGATATCGGTAAGGCTAGGCTAAAAGCGGCTGAAATCCTGGTGCGCCTCCGGATTCCGGAAAAACTTTTGGGGCCTATCCATCGACTTTCAGCGGGGGTGAACAGCAGAGGGTGAATATCGCCCGCGCGGTCATACGCAGGCCGAGGCTCCTGCTGCTCGATGAGCCGACAGCATCACTGGATGTAAAATCCACAGGGATTGTTCTTGATATTCTTAAAGAGCTTCGCTCCCGCGGTACAACAATGGTCGGTATTTTTCACGACCCGGATACTCTTAACACATTCGCCGATGAAAAATATGATTTGCACCTGAACAAAAACAAAACAGAATTCCTTCTGAGGTCTGAGACGGCTATGGAGTATTTATGACTATCCGTAAAGCTTTAATCTCGGATGCCGGCGCGATAGCAGATCTTATTCGTCAGTTAGATTATGATATTACTGTGGAAGCGGTCAGCGACAAAATTAAAAATTTCAGCAGGGATGAAAATGCGCTTCTGCTTGTTTATCAGAAAGAGGATGTTGTCGCGGCATTTATTTCCCTGTATTTTATCCCCCAGATAGCTGTTGAAGGAAGTTTTGCAAGGATCAGCTATTTCTGCGTAGATGAAAAATACCGGGGACTGAAAATCGGCGAAGCAATGGAAAAATACTGTGTGGAAGAGGCACATAGGAGGGGCTGCGACCGGATAGAACTGCACAGCCATTTGAGACGTGTTAACGCGCACCGGTTTTATGAAAAACATTGTTATGAAGAATCACCGAAATATTTCATAAAAAAACTGAAATAATATAATACTTGAGGTCATGTTATGCAGTGTATGAAAATACCCTTTTCCATCATCAACGCCCGGATCGTTAGACCGGAAGATGTTCTGGATAACGGAGCGGTCCTGATTGAAGACGGCATAATTAAGGGAATTTCCGAAAACTCTTTCGGGTGGGATGTTCCTCAAATAAATGCAGAGGGATCACTCCTTATACCAGGCTTTATAGATGTTCACAGCGATGCGATTGAGAAGGAAATCGAGGCACGTCCGGGAACGTATCTCGAGACACGTATAGCGCTCTTTGAGCTCGACAAAAAACTGGCTTCTGCCGGAGTAACAACTATGTACCATTCGCTTTCATTCGCACAGGAAGGTGTGATTCTTGTCCGCTCGCTGGATATCGTTAGAAATGTTATAAGAGAAATCAAGAGGCTTTCGGGACAGTTTTGTGTAAAGACAAAAGTTCATGCCCGCTATGAGATTACAAATTCCAATGATCTCCAGGGAATAGAAGAACTCGCAGAAGAAGGCCTGATCGATCTTATGTCCCTCATGGATCATACTCCCGGACAGGGTCAGTTTAAAGAGAAAGAACAGATTTATAAATATTACAGTAGCCGTTTCGGGATCGGAGACAAGGAAATCGAAAAACTGGTTATTGACCGGCAGACTTTTCGAGAGGAAGTTGGTGATAAAAATGCCAGCGAGATCAAGGAGATTTGCAAAAGAAAAGGCATACCGCTGGCAAGCCATGACGATGACAGCGCCGAAAAAGTTTTAAAGATGAAAGAATACGGTGCGGTAATTTCAGAGTTTCCGGTCAATCTTGAAGCTGTAAAAACGGCAAAAGATTCAGGTACATATGTCGCACTTGGCTCTCCCAATATTCTGCGTGGATACTCGCACAATAACAACCTGAGTTCCCGCGATCTGCTGATAAATGGATACGGCGATATTGTCTGCTCGGACTATATTCCTTCCACACTTCTTTACGCACTTTTTGTGCTTGTTCAAAAGAAAATTTTTGATCTTCCGGGCGCTGTGAAGCTTTTCAGTGCCAATCCGGCAAGGGCGCTTGGTATTGAACGGGAAACAGGCACCATTGAAGCCGGAAAGGACGCCGACCTTGTCCTGGTAAATGACATAGGTGAACTTCCGAGGATCATAAAAACATTCGTCCGTGGAAGAGAGGTGTATTCCGTATGCCTCGAATAGGACTGCGTATACCCGGAGCTCAGCTGGACAGGGACAATTTACCTTTCGTACATAACCTCGACCTGGCTGCCTATACAGGATATCAGGCAGTAGAAATCTGTCCCGAGGACTTTGACGCTATTCACATAGGCAGGCTGAACCCTGTGATTACAAGGGAAGTGGCTGGAATCCTTAGCCGTTACAGGTTTGATATCAGTGTTCATGTACCTATCGCGTTAAATCTGATGAACCGTGAATTTCCGGAATTACACTTTGCGGTTTTGCTAAGCTGTCTTGAATTTACAAGGCGCATTGGAGGCCGGTTGCTGGTATATCATCCCTCAAGGTATGTCGATAATATCGAATTCGCCCGTTACGGGAAGGTTGTTCTTTCCGATTCTGAAAAAACAGCCTTTATTTCCAGAGAAGTTGAACTCATCCGCAAGGCTGGAAAGTCTTTTCCGGAAATCATGATTGCTGTGGAAAACCACAGACCTTATCTTGAGCATTCGCCCTATTCTTACGGCGAATTCCCGGCTGAAATTGCTTCAGTTGTTAAAACTGTCGGCCTTCCGAATGTTGGAATGATGATTGATACAGGGCACCTTAACCTTTCAGCGTCCTATCATAAGTTTGAAGCACTCCAATCAATTCTGGACACAGGGTTAAAGATAGAACATATTCATATTAACAATAACAATGGGATAACAACTTATTATACTGAAAAAGATAAAAAGGCACAGCTTCCCTTTGGCAGGGGAGATGAGCATGTGCCACCGGGTCATGGTATATTTGATTTTTCACATTTTTTTAAGTCAATTCCTGATTTTGAAGGCAGCGCTGTGATTGAACTGACAAGTCATTGGTTTTATCCGGCTAAAATCAGGGAGTCGTTTCAATATATAGAGAAGATTTTTTCGGATATAAAAAATAACTTTAAACCGGGAGTTTAATTAATATGAATATCAATGATTCCTCTGATATCCGTCTTGTGATTGTTTCTATTCTGCCGGAACCGGTTTTTACTGAAATTCATAGCATCCAGGCGGAATTATCCAAAATCTGCGGTTCAGTGGAAGCGCTTGCTTTTCCTCCCCATATAACAATACGAACCGGTGTAATTGTGCCTGCCGGTGAAATGCCCGGTTTCATCAGTGAATTCGGAAAAATTATCGGCAGCCGTTCACAGTTTAAAGTTAAGACCGGCAGGCTTGTGAAAACAGAATATATGGAAAACGGACTGAAGAAATACATTGCTTTGTATTCGGTTGAAAAAACTGAACAGCTTGTCCGGCTCAACCGGGACTGTCTGACTTATGAAAAATACAGGAAAAGTGAAAAGAAAGAATTTCATCCCCATATATCGCTTGCTTATGAGGATTTGTCCAAGCTGGGCTTTGAAACGGCCTGCCGGCATATCGAGGCGAATCAAAACGATTATGAACGTTCATTTGAATTCAATCTGAATAATGTCTCACTCTTGTATTTCTCCAGCGGTTTCTGGGAGACAATGTACAGCTTTCAACTTGGGAATATATAAAAATATTAGAGGGTATTTATCATGACTTATATTGAAAGTTTCAATGTTCCTCCGGAAAAAAAACTTTCTGCGGAACCGGCCATTGCTTCCACCGCGGTTATTCATAAATCTTCAATCGGAAGCTACACTTCGATAGGAGAATTCACCAGCATTGCTGAAAGTACAATTGATGATTATAGTTATATCTGCGAATATGGTTCCGTGATTTATACGGAAATCGGAAAATTCTCCAATATTGCGGTGCATTGCCGGATAAACCCGGGCAACCATCCCATAGAAAGGCCCAGCCTCCATCATTTCACATACCGGATGAAACAGTACTGTTTTCGGGATAAAGATGATGATGAGTTTTTTAACTGGCGCCGTTTACAGAAGGTACGTATCGGGCATGACACCTGGATCGGCCATGGGGTTGTAATTATGCCTGGCATATCAATCGGAAACGGCGCAGTAGTGGGAAGTAATTCGGTTGTTACTCACAATGTCCCCCCGTACTGTATAGTTGTTGGTGCTCCTGCGAGGGTGATCCGCCGGCGATTTCAGAAAGACATAGAAGATGCAATTGAAAAAACTGCCTGGTGGGATTGGCCTCATGAAGTCATCCGCGAGCGTATTGATGATTTCAAAGATATCAGGATATTTTTGAAGAAATATAATTAACTGCTTCTAATACTGAGTTGCAATCAAAATAATATTAATAAAGAACTCAGCATAATCAGTAAACATTCAATTGCAACTTGGTAAAATATCTGAATATTCGAAGAAAGTAATTAATAATTCATTAAAACTTAATATAAAATTGGCTTTATGTAAACAATAAGATTTTATAATAAAGTATAAGGATTCAATAAAGTTTTTGGAGGATAAAATGGTTTTAAAAATCCCGAGGATTTCAAAAGTTATGTTTGCGGCGTTTCTGTTGTTCATAGTCTTATTCACCGGCTGCGCACCTCAGAAAGTTATTACGATGGCCTGGCTTCCAAACAATTCGGGTGATAATGAGAAAGTTATGCGCGCCGAGTTTGGAAAAATAATCGAAGACGCCACAGGCTATAAGGTAAAGGATAAGCTCACCACAGATTACAATATTGCTATGGCGGCGTTAGATTCCGGCGATGCTCAATTGGGATTTTTCGGTCCTTTTGAGTACCTCATCGGTCATGCAAAAGATCCACATATCGTACCTCTGGTGGTGGAAAGCGGAAATTCGGGCACGTTGACAGACGCTATGTACTTCAGCCGCCTTCTCGTTAAGAAGGACAACGAAGGTAAATACATGACAGGAAGTGCTTATTCCATAGACAACATAGTTGGAAAGAAAATTTCCTTTGTTTCCACGAGTTCAACTTCAGGCTTCAATATGCCATCATCGGTTATTCTGGCTTATTTCCATAATATGGCAAAATGGAAAGACCTTAAGAAAGATGATCTGATGCAGGGCGGGGACGGAAAATTTTTCAGTCAGGTAATTTTTTCAGGTTCACATCAGTTGTCTCTTGTTAATCTGCTGAAAGGCAAAGTTGATATTTCAGCCGTTGATGATATCGATGTAAAAAACTATCTAGAACTGACCTCAGGTACTGACGAACAGCCCGGTGCTGTTTATACAGTTAAAAAAGACGCCGATACGCCTTTTACCGATCTTGCCGGTGTGCAATTCGTTATCGTCAAATCTATTCCGGTATTGAATACGCCTGTTGAGGCCAATGATGCATTCATCAGCCAGGATACAATAAACAAAATCATTACTGCGCTGACTTCAGACAAGATTAAGGACAATCAGAATCTATTTCGGCCTATTGGGACATCTATGGCCGGACTATTTATGCAGCCGCATCGCTTTGTTAAAATCTCCGACGAAGATTATAACGGGATGCGTCAGGTTTTAGGCATAAAATAAAAACTTAGTCTGATTAATAATTGAGGGGCGCTTTCTGTTTAGCGCTCCTTATAAATTTTCAGGAGGGTAGTTTCATGGCATTGTTAGAACTTAAGAACGTCACAAAATGTTATATTGGAACAAAACCTGCTCTGGCAAACGTAAGCTTTTCAGTCAATGAAGGAGAATTTGTCTCAGTTATAGGTTCTTCCGGCTCCGGAAAGACTACACTTCTGCGCTGTATCAACAGAATGATTGAGCCAACGTATGGAGAAATATATTTTGACGGTGTTGTAGTTTCTAAACTGAGAAAACACGATCTGCGGAAGATTCGGACAAAAATCGGTATGATTTTTCAGCACCACAATCTTGTGGAACGCCTTACCGTTATTGAAAACGTTCTTCATGGCAGGCTCGGATACAAATCAACCCTTGCCGGTGTCCTGGGGAACTATACTCTTGAGGAAAGAAGACAAGCCTGGGAAATCCTCGAAATCCTTGGTCTTGAAGAGCATATGTATAATCGCTGCGATCAGCTTAGCGGCGGCCAGAAACAAAGGGTCGGCATTGCGAGAGCATTGGTACAGAACCCAAAAATGATACTCTGCGATGAGCCTATTGCCTCTCTTGATCCGGGTTCATCAAAAATTATTATGGATTATCTTAAAAACATCTGCCGGGACCGCGGCATTACCCTGATTATCAGCCTTCACCAGGTAAATGTGGCCTTGAATTATTCACACCGTGTTATCGGGTTCAGCAAAGGCACAATAAACTTTGATGGAACTCCGCCGCAGTTTACAAGAAAGAGGATTGCCGAAATATACGGCACAGAACAAATTGCTGAAAGTTTTGACTACCAGCCCGCATGTATCCTTACCGAAGCCGCTGGATAGGCTATGCAGACAGATATTTTCGTAAGAAAAAGAAGAATCGCATTACTATTTTTTGGTATTATGGCCATTCTAACCACAGGTTCGATGATAATTACACAATATGACCCTGCCAAGGGTTTTTTGAGTATTTTAAAGGCTTTTATCTGGGGTATATCAAACTTCTATCCCGACTTTCCGTCGCTATTGCGGCTGGGGGATATTTTAAAAAAGCTCCTGGATACTGTTCTTATGGCTATCGCTTCAAGTGTAACGGCTGCCGTCTTCGCAATGACACTCTCTATAATGGGTTCGCGCAGTACACGTGTCCATGTTTTTTTTACAATCATTGCCAGGGGATTAGCCTCCTTTTTCAGGAATGTTCCGCTTGTAGCCTGGGCTATGGTGCTTATGCTCGCTTTCAGCCAGAGTACCCTGACGGGTTTTCTTGCGTTGTTCCTGGGATCGTTCGGATTTCTTACACGGGCTTTTATGGAGACGCTTGATGAAATGGGTGAGAGTACCGTTGAAGCTCTTAAAGCGACCGGAGCGGCCTATCATCACATTATATTCCAGGCTGTGCTGCCTTCCAGTATGCCTCAGGTGGTGAGCTGGCTTTTGTTCATGATTGAAACGAATATCCGCGACGCCACTCTTGTCGGATTTCTTACAGGAACAGGCATTGGTTTTTTATTTGACGTTTACTATAAATCTTTTAATTACCATGTTGCAAGCCTTGTGGTTATTGTCACCGTTATCACTGTAATAACTGTGGAATCCATTTCCAATAAGGTTCGAAGGATAATATTATGATGGATCTGATAGCAGTTGTAAATTACAATAGCAGTGAAAAAAAAGACCGTGTGATGCCGGAAAAACCTGCGGACAAAGCTGCCATTATTATCAGGATTACTTTGGGAATTATTGCTTCTGCTACGCTCTATGAAGTTTTAACGCTGGATTACGGCGGTATTAATATTTATAACGCAATCGGAGAAACTCTGGATAATTTCAAAACCATATTTATCCATCCCTATTCTCACCGTATTTCTATTCCCAATGTTTTTGCTGAAATAGTCATAACCATCGGGCTGTCATTTTTGATTACCGTTTTCAGCGCGGTTGTAGCTATTATTCTCGGCCTTCTCGGTGCGCAGAATCTGGCTCCGAAAAATGTAACTGCCGTAGTTAAGGCTTCTGTGGCATTCGTACGGGCTGTTCCTTCCATTCTCTGGGTTTTGATTTTTGCAGTATCGGCAGGATTGGGCAGCACGGCCGCAGTCATAGGCCTCTCTTTTCATTCCATTGGTTATTTGACAAAGGCTTATGCCGAGTGCTACGAGGAGCTGGACCGGGGTGTCATAGACGCTCTGAAAGCCACTGGAGCTAACTGGTGGCAGATTGTCTTTCAGGCCGTCATTCCATCATCGGCTACATACCTTTTATCCTGGACATTCCTGCGGTTCGAGCTGAATTTCTCGAACACAGTCGCTATGGGCGCGGCGGCAGGTGCTGCCGGTATCGGTTTCGACCTATTCATGGCAAGCAATTTTTATTTTGATTTACACGAAGTGGGACTAATCACTTATTTCATTCTTGCTTTTGCTTTCGTGCTTGAAGTCATTGCTATAAGGGTAAAGTCAAAGCTTAAGGAAAAATAATGGCTTCAATCTTGGCCGCTAATATAAAGTCGTTCATAGATAAACCGCCGATTTTGTGAGTTGATAAATCGATTCTTACTTTATTGTATGAAATAAAAATATCGGGGTGATGATCTTCAATATTTGCGAGATCGGCAGTTTTATTCACAAATTCCATTGCCTTAACAAAATCTTTGAATTGGAATTCCCTTGAAATTATTAAATTATTCAAAGACCATCCCGGCAGCTCGGTAAGAACAGTTTTGATTTCATTTAAAGACATCGGCGGCAAAGTTTTGTCAATGCTTGAACATTTTAAATCTTTTAACATAAATATCCCTCTTAATTAAAATATAATCATAATAATATATTTAATCAATATTTGCAGTGAACTCAGTAAGCATTCAAATGTTCGTTAACACTCTCTTTGAAAGCAACCTGGTATAAAGCATAAGATTTTACTTTTTCAAAGCTTTTGTTTTATAATATCCGAAGGAAATATTTTTGATAAATAGGAATTTTTTTATCATCAATGTTATATGAAGCACAAATGTGTATAAAATGAGTTAAACGCCATATTTTGACTGACGAAATTTTAAAAAGTTGGTATAATTATGCCATATGAGCCTCATGATTTATTAGAATTAAATTATAATGATAATCAAAAAATTCAAAAATATTTTGATTTATATAAAATTTTATCTTTTTTGGAAAATAAAGCATTGCATTTTTCAAATTATGATAAATTTGATGATCATTATGAAGGGAAAATTCCTGAAGCTACAAAATCAGATTGGAGAAATCAAGTTATTAATAAAGATCAGCAGAATATTGTTGAACGAAATATTGTAAATTTAGAGGATCCAAAAAACAATTATTTTTATGTAAATTGTTGGAATATTTTTGATTATGAATTGGATACTTTGTGGAATAAGTATGCTGATAACCGCTCAAAACACAATTGCAAAATTAAAAGCC
>CAWEAK010000018.1:0-47194 GCA_963806975.1 uncultured Spirochaetota bacterium | reverse complement strand
TAAGTTTGAATAGTCGGTAAAACTTCCGTAATCTATTGTAATTGTGATATTGCCGTTAACTGTATTTGATAGAAACTCGTCAATATATCTTTACCCCATTTAAAGCACATTCCCTTTCCCGGTTAAATCGGCTAAAATACCAATATTGGACATAACCCCACCGGTACATAAATCACATGATAATTCGCATTTCTGTTGATCATATATGCCCGTTCCCGATCCGGTTCCATTAGAGACTACAAACTGTCCGACCGCCAGGATACCCGGAGACGTTAGAGGGTCATCCGAAACATCCAAAAATACTGTAATAATTGGTTACCCCATTTAAAGCCGGGGAGTTTACAACTTTTACATGATTGTACCATTCTGAAATTTGTTAGATACGGATGCCGGTGCTGCAGCAGTAAAATTTACCCCGTACAACGCCTTTAATTGGTCGACTGTCGGCATGCTGCTTAGAAATTTCACCCTTTGGTCCCACGTAACCCTTATCATTCTTTGTCAACACAACAGAAGTATAGCTGCCGTTTGAATTAGGAATATATACTATAACCGTATCTTCTCTGGAACCAAGTCTGTGAAGTGTCGGGAGTGTGGCTACAACAGCAGGCGGTTCAGGGACTACGATATATCCCGTATGATAAGGTCTTAAATAGTAACCGTCATAATAGTAATAAGGTACTCCGTCTATTATGACTGTTGAAATAAGTCATAAGGCAGCGCATTTACCATAACGCCTATACCTATATAAGGTCTGTACCATCTGTATCCCCAATGCCATAAGGTCTGGCAAACACACTCGAAAAAGTAATGCTAAAAAAATTGATAGCCCTATAATCAGTAATACCTTATTTTTAGTAATTGATTTTAACATAACTTCCTCCTTTAAGGATATAATCTAAACCGTTAACAAAACTCTCTTTTTAATAAAAGAACTCCTTTAAATCAAATTACAAATAATTTCTAATAAGCATCAATAATCTAAAATCTGAGTGATAAAATATTCAAACGCAGCAAATCTGGTGCCGTGTAAGGCTTATTCATTGCCAATACTGCCGCATGGGGATCGGCTGGGCATCAGCTAACCAGAGGCCTTCTCTCAATTTATTGTTATAGTCTGCAGAATATATTATGTCGCTGACCAGAGTATATACGCTAAAACCGAAAATTGTCCAGAAACCGTATGATTGATAATTGTAATTATTCTGATAAACTCCCACGCCATACAAAGAAGCTCCGCCGATGAATCCTATATCGCCAATTACTCGCCACATAATCACCTATAACCCAGTTGCCTAGCGTTGGTAAAACAAATCAATTAAAAATCCAAAAGAACCCAACTTTGCGTTCCTGGCATAAAAATAATACCTCCAATCCGGGGAAATTTGGGTAGAAGCATTCTGCAATTTTTCCACGCCGCCTTTTTCAGAGATTTCATTTGAATCAATAATGCGCTGGGCTTGAATAACCGGATTAACGGTATTTGTATTAGTATTATTTTTGTTATTATCTGATTGAGAGCTTTTTTTAAACATTGAGTTAGGAATCGATCTGAGATTACCCTTTTCATCTTCAATTATCACGGAGTTTTTATTATTCTGAACAATTTTGCCGTTAATAACGGTCCCATCGTTTAATATGAAGGTATCGGCAAACAATGACCCGGCTGCCATAACAAATTAACACAATCCCCGACATTAATAGCTCTAAAAAATATTTGCTTTTCATAATTGTATCTCCAAAAAAAAATTCGGAAGCGGCCAATATTAGCTGGCAGCTTCAATGAGGTAATGTTGTTATTAGTCAACGTTATTATGTTCAGGATCACCCATGATATGTCCTTTAAAATTACCCGGCCTTCTATGATCTCTCATCCATGGCTTCGAACATTCTGTGTTTACTCCAGGTTTCACGTTGTTCGGGGGTTAAAATCTTCAAAATATCCAGATGAGCCTGAAAGAATCTGTCCTGGATTTTATTCTGGATTCCTGATATTCTTTGATTAAATTTATAGCCTGCTTTTCATCTATTGTGGCGGCGGAAAGAACCTTCTGCAGATCGTAACGCTGCTGGTTTAAATCTGTCTTAAGGGCGTTTATGTCTCCTTCCATTGCATTTCGGTATTAAAGATTTTGTCCTTTTGATCATCGGTTAATGCCAGAGCAGAATTTTTTTCCGAACCTTAGCGGGGTCCCCCATCGCCCATTTTAGCAAAAGAAGCAGCACATATGATGAAAATAAGAGTAATAATTGCTGAAACGGCTAAAACTTTTCTCTTCATTTCTTCCTCCAATAAATTTAACTTAAAACTTCAATAGTTTCAACTATGATAAGGGGCAAAATATAAAAAAAAGTTGCAAAAAAGAAATTTTATTAGTATATTGTTGAAGAAAACAATAATAAATTAGCGGTTGAAATTGATATTGAAAACCTTAAAAATTTGAAGAAATAGCAGGGAATTATTGAATATATAATTTAATGAAGGATTCTGAGGATGCGTTTTAGCAGCTCGCTTTTTTATAGTATTACTTCATTACAATTCCACCAGCAGCTGTCGAGGAAAAGCTGTCAAGTTTTTCCCGGGATAGGATATAAACCGACAGCTTCACTATAGTCCGTGCGGATTCCGATTTTTCTGGCTTTAGCTTCGTTATTAATGGTTTCAAGAATTTTTAATATTTCTTTTTTATATTCCGCCGGTTCTAAAAGGTAAATGCTCTGGTCGTCTATTAAAGGATACGGGTATATCATCCAGCCTGTAAAGAATGGAAGTGCCGTTTCAGGAATGACTACTTTCGAGAAAATCTTATTCGGAAATGCTATGCTTTTTGTGGTTTATTTTTCGATTAATGAATAGTCAAAATTGAATATGCCGAAATCAATATAAAGCTTTTTACCCGGAATAACATAGGAAGATTCGCCGGAAATAATATCAATATCTTTAACAGGTGAATATGAAAAGTATTTTATTTTAGCGCTTAGTTTCGGACTATCAGTATCTGTAATGGGAGCGGCTGTCAATTCGATTAATTTCCTGTCGGATTTTAGATTTTTTAGAGTTGCCTCGAGAGTCTTGATTTCACGGTAAAGAGAGAGGCTTTTAGACATATCGCTGATTGTGTTATAAACAAATGAGATGAAAAAGAGCAGGACTAAACCGATTACAATAGAAGTGAGGTTTGAATAAAGCCAGAAAATGTTTCCAGGATTTGAGCCCGATAGACCTGAAAATGTTATTGAACCCTTCGTTTCCTTGCCTTGTAAATAATAATTAAAAAAAGTGAAAATGCAAGGATAAGCCAGCCCCAGGGTGTTAAAAAAAGAAATTTTGAAATTGCGATTAAAGTATTCAATAAAGAAAGCAAAGCGTTTAAAACAGTTTCAAGTCCCTGAATAGTTTTTAGGTTTTCCATTATTTTACCTCCATTAGTTCTAATCCGCCATTAGGATGGGCAATACATTTATATGATTTTCCTTCCTAAAGCCTTGAAATGGATTTTGATGGAGAACGGCGTCCATATTAAGAACAACTTTTATGGATTTTTCATCAAGCTGATTTTTAATTTCTTCTCCTGAAAATGCTACAGAATAGATTTCTTTAATAGCAGATACAAAATCGGCATCGGGATTTTTGGTAAAATCGTTCTTTGGAATGTTATTTTCTGACTAAAGTGAAAGGAGATCAAACCCTTCCTTTGGAGGGATTTTATCTGTATGACTTTTGTTGGAAATATAAACGCTCTTTCTTTTTCTTCAAATCGATAACCACTACCTTTGATTCAAGAAATATATCGCTTCCCTGAAGAACAAAGTCTTTTTTTGCAATGGAATCGCCGTCATTATCAAGAAGAGTCTGACTAAACCTACTTTCTGCCCGTCTCTAAAATTGATTTTAAGCTCTGCGAAATCGTACTCGGATTTAAGATAATTAATAGTTTTTAATATTTTTGTTTTTTTAGCCTCGAGAGCCGTTGATATCAGCCAAGCTGAAAAAGCCGCAGCAGCTATAAAAAGAATCAGAAACAAGATTCCCAGAGGTGAATGAGGTTGGTTCCTTTGTTCCACAAGTAGCCTCCATAAGAGTTGAAAGTTAAAAGTAGTTATAATTAACTTTGAACTGATATATATTATTTTCGAATTGTTAAGTGAAATAGTGAAAAAAATTTAAATCCCTTTTTTTTGAGTTTTAAAAAATTAAAAACTCAATCTCTGACAATGTAGGAGAATAAGTTTATTAAATAGGTTAATTTAAGATTTTTCTAGAATGCCTTGACGATATCGAAGAATAGTTTTATACTAAATGGTTAATTGAAAGAAGGTTAATAATGGATACTTCAAAAATTGAATTTGCAGTCAGGGATATTTTGAATTCAATTGGAAAGGGCGATGTTATAGCGTCATATTCCGAGTCTACCTCCATCGATTTCGATATGGATCATATCAAGTCGATTGATGATATTAACAGGTTTGCTGTCGGAGTGAGGCTCTTTAAAAACGGAAGGGTTGGAAATTCTTTTATTAATTCACTTGATGACAGGGAATTTTTATTAAATAGCGCATCTGAGAGCGCGGGTTTGGCGATGAACTGGACATAACTTTACCTGGCAGCTCGGTTTTTCAATTACCTGAGCTATACTTTCCAGAAGTTCTGGAATATAAAAAAGAAGACGGCGTCAAGCTAGGCGAAGGGATGATAAAAGATTTAAAATCTATTGATAATAATGCGAAAGTCAGCGTATCTGTTTCAAAAAGTTATTCCAAAAATTATATAGCAAATACAAGCGGATTTTATGGAACTTATGAAGAAACTCATTTCGGACTGTCGGCCAATATGCTCCTTGTAGAGGATAATGGAGGCTTGTTATATGTCGGAGACGGCGATTCTTCGTACGGCTTGAACATCGATATTGAAACAATCTGTAAAAATATAGAATGGCGTTATAAGAACGCATTAAATAAGGTAAGCGTCCGGTCAGGATATTTTCCCGTGCTGTTCACCCCGGAGGCGGTAGGTCTTCTCTTGAATCCATAGAAATTGCGGCCAATGCCAAGTCTCTGTATAAAGGCATTTCCGTTTTAGGAGAAAAGCTTGATAAAAAGATCGGTGATGAGAGGCTGACATTAATTGATGATCCTCTTTACAAGGGAGGGCTTGGGAGCTATCCGTTTGACGACGAGGGTGTGGTTCCGAAATCTCTTCCAATTATTGAAAATGGAGTTTTTAAAAATTTTATATATGACTTAACAACGGCAAAGAGGCGGGAAAAGAAAGCACAGGACATGGAAGCAGAGGCGTGAGTTCGCTTCCGGTTCCATCTTTTTCCAATTTAATTCTGGAAACCGGGGATACTGCGCTTGAGGATATGATAGCTTCTATGGATTACGGGCTTATAGTCTATGAATTCCTCGGGGGTGGTATGAGCAATATGATTGCGGGGGATTTTTCAGTTAATATAGAGCTTGGATATCTTGTGGAAAAAGGTAAGGTTAAAGGCCGTGTAAAAGATGCTATGATTTCAGGAAATGTTTACAATATGCTGAATTCCATAAAGTTTGTAGAAAATAAGCTTTATAAAAAAGGGGAGCCTTTATACGCCGTATATTTTGTTTGACAGGGTTTCAGTTGCGGGTTAACCGATGAAAAAGTCAATATATGCAGCTTTTTTTGTTTTATTTTTTTTAATCATGTCAGTCATGTTCAAAAAGAGAAATGATCAAGAGTGAAGTCAGTGATTTTATAGGGTTTAGGTTTTTTCTTTTTGCCGAGGTAAACGGGGAGGTTTATCATGGCAGCGGGGATTTGTCAGTTGTTAAAAACAGAATTTTTAAATTTAGGGTTTATGAGAATCTGTTAAACAGGCAGATATTTGATTTTACTGCTTTTGGGAATGGCCGCATAGAAGTGGTTGTTCACTCAAGGAAAACTGTTTATTCAGGCGAGGACATTTATTTATCAAAAATATTTAGTGATTATTTTTATGATTTTTTCGGGGAAATTCAGGGAGATATCCTTGAAGGTGAATTAATAAAAAGTGTATTAATTGAAAAAAACAGGCTTCAAACTATATCTTTAAATTATAAAGAAAGTGAAATAAGGATTGAGGTATTAAAGAGGTTTGAAGATGGAAAACCGGCAAGAATAAAAATAGAAAGCGAAGGAAACAGCCTGCTTTTCGATATTATTTCTTTTTCGAATATGGATTTTACTATTGATAATGAGGGCTTTGAATTCAGGGATTTACGGGGAGGTACATTGTTTGATTGGTTAGGAGAGTATGATGGCTAAAGATAAAATGGATGAAATGAGACAAAAACTTAATCTTGATAGTATTGATGAAAGCAAAAAGAGAGACATGTTCAAGAAGTTTGTAAATGCCGGTGGACAAGTTGTTGATATGAATAAGGCCGATAAAACAGGTGTTACGGTTAAAAAAAATGAAAATCCGGCCGGCAATCTGCAGAATACAAATATTGGCCCGGAAAAACCTAAGATATATTCAAGACAGAAAGAGGCTGTAGAAAAAAAAGTAATGGTTTTTAACCAGAATTCCGGAAAGATTAAACCAATGAATAAATGGATCGGATATATATCTGCAAAACTCGGCTGCATTATAAGCGGTATACTGACATTTAAAGGCGATAGTTTTAAAAACGCTTTCAAGGAATTGATTCTTAATCAGTATCAGAATACTCTTATAAATACAAGAATGATTCTCGCTTCAATTCTTTATCAGGATAAAATTGTTTCTACCGAGATTAAAAAAAAGTTTATGGCAAATACGGCTTTTGCGAATTATTTTGAAATCATTTACCGTTTCGATAATCTTTTTAATGATGAATTATTCAAAAAGCTTTCTGTAATCAGAAATTCAGCTAAAACTGTGAATCTTGCCAAACCGCTTTTTATCCAGCTGTTTAAACCCATTTTTATTTTACATCCTTATTATTCTACTTTGAAAACCGGTGTTGAAAACGCCTTAATTATTGAGAAAGATATAAGAAAGCTGGATTCAAATATTACATACTTAATATAAAAAAATTGCAGACTTATATTGATTTTATATTTACAAAGGTATATGTGAAGATTTTTGCTTTAATCGAGTATTATTATAAACTTGATTTAAAAGGGAAAAACATATTGTTTAAAGACTTTATTGATCTAAGGGATGAAGACCGCATTGGTTATCTAAATGAAAAATGGAAGGAAGAATTATCAAAGTCTATTAAGAAAGAAGAAGAAAATATAATAAAAATAAAGGCTGAGGATGCGAACCCGGAGGTTTTAGAAACGCTTGAAAAAAAGAGTTTGGATGACGAAAAAGACCCTGTTATGAAAGGGCTCAAGTTAATTGAAAAGTATGTCAAATTCGGTGAAATACTTAATTCTTACAGGGAAAAAAAGGATGTCAGGGCTTTGTTTTCAATAAAAGACAAGGTTTTTTTAACTAATTGCCTGATTGATTTTTTTGATAAAGAATTTTCTTACATTTTCAGTTCAAATAAAGTGGATTTTAATGTTATCCTGGTAAATGGGAACCGCCTGGATATGCGGCGGGATCTTTCAGACACTCAGTACAGGTTGAACGGTATTCTTGAAAGAGTAAATGAGTATATCAAAGTAATAAGGGAAATTAGAAAATTAGATAATGATAATTTTATGAGCGTGCATGAGAGGAGTTCCCGTTCAAACCAGTATTCCATTCAGAGAAGCCAGATTTCAAGAACGATGAGAAAGGAATCGAGGGAGTTTTATGAAGAATTTTCAAAAAAATTTCTGCTGATGGTTTCCGATAAAGATGGAAGAATTATCCGGAATGCCGACGCTGTTCTGGAATTTGATAAAAAAATTGACGGGGAAAAGTTTACAGATGGAAAGAAAGTTATTGAAGCTGTGGAAGACGCATATTTTTTCTGCAGCGCTTTAAATTTCCTGCTGCTTGACGGAGACCTCGGAGGAGTATCAATATTACTTGAAGAGCCTGTTTATTTAAATTTGCAATTTAAGGATGAAATATAGTAATATAATTGGGGGTATAATATTATGCAGAAGATGTTTTTTGTGATTTTTGCTCTTATGATAATATCATTCTCAGAGTTTTATTCTTATGAACTTTCTGATTATTATTATAAGGGTAAAAGTTCAATGATTATGGATTTAACAGATGAGACGGTGATTTCAAGTTTCCTGGATAGCGGAAATTACGATGAAGTGTTTTGCGCCATTAGAAGAGTAGGAGAACTTAAGCTTACAAATGTGAAAGGAAAGGTCGAATCATGGGTCGCTACATCGGAACCGGATGCAAACGTGGGAAAGGGTGTTATGGAAGCCGATATATGGCATATATTCAATATGGGGGTTCTTGTACTTGGTAAAATCGGTGATAAATCCGATGGAATTATTCTTTCCGGTTATTTATGGGGAAATAAGGATAATATCAGCCAGGTCTGTCTGCTTCAGGCTCTGGGTAGTTTGACTGATTCGGATACTGCTTTGGATACCCTTAATAAATATGCTGTAACTTTAGATTCAAAAACCCGCAGTGATGTTGTTAAACAGCTGGCCGATTCAATATTGCAGCATAATTCCAGAACTTCAATAGCTCCTTTACTGACATTAAGAAGAAGGGTTGGAGGGGTTAATGGGGAATATATCAATGAAGCGATTAAGAAATTGAATAAAGATGCAAAGGCGTCAAAATAATAGATCGACAACTCAAGAAAAGAGAAAAATAATTAAGCCAGGGGCGTGTTTGTATTTATGCAGAGTGAAAAGCAGGATATTAGGAAAAACTTCTTAAGGATGAGGAAGGCCTTATCGAAAGAAAGTATAGAAAACAAGTCTTTTAGGATTATCCGAAGATTAAGAAAGTTTATGGATACTAATGCTCAGACAATTCTTTTTTATGTGCCGATCAATAATGAAGTATATCTGCTTCCATTCGCCCGGGATGTATATAGTAAAAATAAAACCATTCTCTTTCCTAAATTAATAAAATTTGAAAAAATATTACCATATATAATTAATGATCTTTATTCTGACTTTAAAAAGGGCGCCTATAATATTCCCGAACCGGACACCGAGGAGTTTAATGGAAAGATCGATATAGCTTTTGTCCCAGGAATAGCTTTCGGTAAAAACGGCTACCGGATAGGTTATGGGAAGGGCTATTATGACAGGTTTCTTTCTAATGAACAGGTCAGAACAGCCATTGGCGTTTGTTTCGATTTTCAGCTTCTGCCGGATGTTCCGTTTACAGAAAATGATTTTCAGCTGGACTGGATTGTCAGTGAAAATGAAGTATTAAAAATCAATAAAGAGTAAACGACGATGTATGATAAATATCTGGTCCCGCTTATCCGTAAAAAAAGCATCAAACTTGACCTCTTTCTTCCAGGTTCAAAAAGTATTACAAACCGGGCTTTAATCATTTCATCTCTTTCTAATGGAAAATCGGAGCTCTTAAATTTCCTTTTATCCGAAGACACGATTTATATGTTGAAAGTATTGAATGAATTGGGAATTCGAACTCAACTTGATGAATTAAAGAGAAAATGCATTATAGAGGGCGGGATATTACCGGCAGGAGATCACAATTTTTTTGTGGGAAACGCCGGTACCGCAATGAGGTTTTTGACATCCTATCTTTCCCTCGGGAAAGGGTTATTTTTACTTGACGGAAATGAAAGGATGAGGGAGCGTCCGATAGAAGATCTTCTGAATGCCTTGAGCCAGCTTGGGTGCAGGGTTTCTGCTCAGAAAAACAACGGATGTCCGCCGGTTTTGATTGAAGCCGCCGGAATAAAAGGGGGTGAATGCCAAATAAGCGGAAAAAACAGTAGCCAGTATATTTCATCTATATTAATGTCAGCTCCTTACAGCAATCATGGCGTTAAGATAAGTACAACGGGAGAACTGGCTTCCAAGCCTTATATTGACATGACTATTGGAATGATGGGACAGTTTGGAATTTTTGTAAAGAAAGAAGACTATCTGGAATTTACCGTTGAAAAAGGTGAATATAAACCTTTAAAAGAATACGGAATAGAACCAGACGCCTCAAGCGCTTCCTATTTTCTGGCCGCCGCGGCTATTTTATCGGGAAATATTAAAATTAGAGGCCTGGGAAAGAAATCGCTGCAGGGGGATTCTTGCTTTGCCGGAATATTAAATAAAATGGGCTGTTTTGTAAATATAGAAGATGATAATATTATTTTGGAATCCGACGGTCATTTAAAAGGGATTGATATCGATATGAATGATAGTCCCGATCTGGTGCCTACTTTAGCCGTTACTGCTATATTTGCGGAGTCGCCGACAAAAATAAGGAATGTATCAAGCCTGAGAATTAAGGAAAGCGACAGGCTTATGGCTATTTCCACCGAATTGATAAAAATCGGTGCAGATGTTGTAGAAAAAAGCGATGGCCTTGAAATTTTTCCTGCAAAGAAATATAATCCTGCTCTTATTTCAACTTATAATGATCACAGGATAGCGATGTCGTTTTCAATCGCAGGTTTAAAAATTCCCGGTTTGGAAATATCGAATCCATCCTGTGTTTCAAAATCTTTTCCTGATTTTTACAGTTTTCTGGAAAGACTGATTCAAGAATAGGGATCAAAAAAATATTTCAGTTATTTATTTGTAATATTATAATAAATATTTTAAAATAATCACCGCTTTATGTTTCCAATAAGCTAAGATATCTATGTTGAGCAATAAAATAAGCTTGAAGAAAGTTTTCACCAATTAATGCCTTATTTAATTTTTTTGTTCAGGAAAATTGTCTTATGTTTATAACAACTCATTGCTGCAATTAGTTATTACGGCTTTTTGTAATAACTTGTTAGATTTTTGACTTTTTCGTAAACATAAGTATATAATAAAAAATGCTTCAAGCCCATATAGCTCAGCTGGTAGAGCACCTCCATGGTAAGGAGGGGGTCGGCGGTTCAATCCCGCCTGTGGGCTTAGTGAATAGATTGAAAGAAAGAGTGGAGTGTTTTATGCAGATTGTAACATTGGAATGCGAATCATGTGGAGAAAGAAACTATACTACTAATAAAACTAAAGAAATGGTTCAGCAAAGAATAAAGTTAAATATAAAGAAATTCTGTCCACGGTGTAAGAAGCATACTTTGCATAAAGAAGTGAAGTAGAAGTTGTCAGTCAACAGTCGAAAGTCGTCAGTCATCATTTGATTAAAGACTATTGACTATTGATTGTTGACTGACGACTGATGACTAAATAAATAGGCCTGTAGCTCAATTGGCAGAGTAGCGGTCTCCAAAACCGTTGGTTGGGGGTTCAATTCCCTCCAGGCCTGATTGAATTCAGAGGCTTTTAAGCAGGAGCTTTTATGATATTGAAATGGATTGGCTGGATTGTACTTGCGGTTTTAGCTGTCGGCGTAGTGATTATAATAATTGTCAATAGAAGCTTTTTTAAGGAAAGTTATCTTGAGTTAAGAAAAGTTACCTGGCCTACAAAAGAGCATGCTTTAAACTCGGCGATTGTAACCATATTTTTTATAGTGTCCTTTTCACTTCTTTTAGCATTCATAGATTATATTATAAATATTATAGTTATTGGATTGGTCCGCTAAAATGGCGAGAGGGTGGTTTGTAATACAGGTTTATACAGGCTTTGAAAAAAGAGCAATGAGCGGTCTGCGTACTAAAAAGAACAGCACCGTTTTAAAGGATGTTTTGCTGGATGTCCGGGTTCCTGAAGAAGAATATGTGGTTGAAAAAAAGAATAAAAAAGTGACTCAAAAGAGAAATCTTTACCCGGGCTATATTCTTGCCGAATTGGATTTGCCTGATGATGATGCTATTTGGAAAAAGGTTTATTCTGAAATCAAATCCGTCAACGGAGTAGGGATGTTTTTATCGGCCGGTGGCGGGAATAAAAGGCCAGCGCCCCTGGCTTATGACGATGTAAAATCTATATTTCGAAAAAACAGGCGAGATTAAACAGAATGTATCAAAGCTTGAATCAGGCTTTGCTGTGGGTGAGAAGGTAAAGATCGGCGAAGGCCCATTCAAGGACTTTGAGGGTGAGATTCAGGAAATTCATAATGAAAAGAACAGCCTTACCGTCAGGGTTGAAATCTTTGGAAGATTGACGCCTGTTGAGCTTGAGTTTAACCAGGTACAGAAAGTATAAAGTAAAAAAATATAAAGTTATTGTTTATAGAGAACTTTCTATTTTATAACTTTTAACTTTTTTACAGAAAAAAAGGAGAATGAAATGGCACCGAAAACAAAGAAATTAAAAGCTGAAGTTAAAATGCAGATACCAGCCGGGCAGGCTAATCCGGCGCCTCCGGTAGGGACTGCTCTCGGGCCTCATGGTATACCGTTAATGGAATTCTGCAAGCAATTTAACGAGGCTACAAAAGATAAAGCCGGTTTTGTGATTCCTGTGGTTGTTAAAATATTTGAAGATAGAAGCTTTTCATTTATTACAAAAACGCCTCCGGCATCAAATTTGATACTGAAGGCGCTTGGAATTGAAAAAGGGTCTGCCGTTCCGAATAAAGAAAAGGTTGGAAAGATCAACAGGGAACAGCTGAAAAAAATTGCCGAGATGAAGATGCAGGACCTTAATGCGAATGATATTGAAGCGGCTATTAAGATTATTGCCGGAACAGCATTGAATATGGGGATTGAGGTGGAGGGTTAAATGAAGACTTTAAGTAAAAACGGAGTAGTTTATAAAGGCGGAAAAAGGTTTCTGACCCTGATTGAAAAAAACGATCTTACACCGCTATATGGTCTTGAAGACGCTTCGAAAGTCGTTAAGAATATTGCAACGGCGAAATTTGATGAGTCAATTGATATGAGCTATAAACTTAATATCAAGCAGAAGCATACAATAAGAGATGTTGTTGTTCTTCCGCATTCCATAGGAAAGGTTGTTCGGGTTCTTGCATTTGCTGCCGGAGAAAAAGCCGCCGAAGCGAAAGAGGCCGGCGCTGATTTTGTCGGCGGTGAAGACCTGGTGGAAAAGATTTCTCAGGGCTGGCTGGATTTCGATGCTGTTTTAGCGACTCCCGATATGATGAAGGTTATTGGAAAAGTAGCGCCGATTCTTGGCAGAAGAAAAATGATGCCTAACCCGAAAACAGGAACTGTGACTATGGATGTCACTAGGGTTGTAAAGGAGTTTAAAGCAGGAAAGGTTGAAATCAGGGCAGATAAAACAGGGAATGTTCATGTAGTCATTGGTAAAAAATCTTTACCTGAAAATGATCTGTATGAAAACGCTATGGCAATACATAAGGTGTTGATTAAAAACAAACCGGCTGATCTAAAGGGAGATTATATAAAAACGATGGCATTGTCTCCGACAATGGGTCCGGCCGTGAAGATAGATTTTAAAAGGATCGCTGTATAATATTGATGGAATTGATCCGGATGCCGTTTACCGGCGGCCGGCGATATTACTAATACGAGGAAGGATTTTATGCCAAGTCAGGAAAGAATTCAGGTTGTTGAAAAGATTAAAGAGAACTTGAAAGACATAAACGGATTGATTTTAGCGGATTTTAAGGGTCTGACAGTTTTAGAACTGGATATATTAAGAAAGAGTATATTGAAAGAAGGTGGCAGTTCAAAGATTATGAAAAACACTCTTTTAAAAAAGGCTTTGGAAGAATCCAAAATAACAGGGCTGGATGACTATTTAAAACAAAATACAATTCTTTTTTCTTCGAAAGAGGATATATTAAAGCTTTTAAAAATAGTTGTTGAATATTCAAAAAATCATGAGAAACTTTTGTTAAAAGCAGGTCTGATAGATGGACAGGCAATGGATAAAGAAAGTATCATTGCATTGTCAAAACTGCCTTCAAGGAAGGAACTTATATCGATGGTTGCAGGCGGTATTAATTCCGTTATCTCGAACTTTATAGGCACTCTTAACGGGATAATGACATCTTTTGTCGGAACAGTTGAAGCGCTCGAAAAGAAAAAGGGAAGTTAAATAAATAAACAAAAAAGAGGCCTGTCTCGGAATAACAGCAAGACCTCGGGTGAGTAAACCGGTCAAGCAGCTTATTCTGAGTGTAATGAAGGGGCACGCTTGTTGAAATTATTATAGGAGTATAAATATGGCTGAAAATAAGATTGAGCAGATTATTGATTTGATCTCTAATATGACGGTATTAGAATTAAATGAACTGAGAAAGGCTCTGGAAGAAAAATTTGATGTGAAAGCCGCTGCACCGATGGCTATTGCGGCTCCGGCTGCAGGCGGTGCAGCTCCAGCTGCTGCAGAAGAGCCTTCCGCAGTGTCTGTATTTATTAAAGATGCAGGTGCAAAGAAGATTGAGGTAATAAAGGTTGTAAGGAACGCAACGGGTCTCGCATTGAAAGAAGCTAAAGATATGGCTGAAAGCGGCGGAAAACAGCCTGTGAAAGAGAATATATCAAAGGCTGACGCTGATAAGCTTAAAAAAGAGCTTGAAGATGCCGGAGCCGTAGTTGAGATTAAATAATACTATCTTTTCTTTTTTAAATGGGGGACAACCCTCATTCTCTCACCTTAGTTGAAAACTTCGTTGTAATCAAAGATTATCTTCCCCCTTTTTTTATTGATTAAAGGGGGAAGCTGTATTTATTATATTTCAGTTGTGGAGTGTTTTTTATGTCAATCGAACAAAGTAGAATCAGCTTTGCTACCCATAAGGATAGAGCTCCTCTTCCGGATTTACTGGATATTCAACTCAGATCATTTAAAGATTTTCTTCAGATGGATAAAGATCCCTAAAGATAGGGAAAGTAAGGGTCTTGAATATGTTTTTCGCAGTTTTTTCCCGATAGAGGGGGCAAACGGGGAAATCGTTATTGAGTATGTCGGGTATGAAGTAGGTAATTGTAAATATACCGAGGATGAGTGTTTTGATAAAAATTTAACCTTCAGTGTTCCAGTTAAGGCAATATTTAGATTAATCGATAGAAAAACCGGTGAGATTAAGGAAAAGGATATTTATATAGGTGATTTTCCACTGATGACTAAAAGGGGGACATTCATTTTTAATGGAGCCGAAAGGGTTGTTGTTAACCAGATTTATAAATCCCCCGGTGTGCTTTTCAGCTATAAAAATAAGGAATTTTCTTCTAAAATTGTGCCTGAGAAAGGTTCATGGCTTGAATTTATTATCGATACAAAAAAGGATTTAATGTATGTCAGGATAGATTCCAGAAGGAAGGTTCTGGTAACAATGTTCCTCAGAGCGCTTGAGATGAACCTGCCGGATATTATCAATGCCTTTTTTAAGGTAAGAAAAATTGATTTATCAAGGATAGAAAAGGATGAAGCTATATCCAGACTTGTAGGAAGATATGTGGCCGAGGACGTTTTAGACGAGGAAAACAATATTATTGTTGGAGCGGTGGAAAAGCTTTTCCCAAACAGCATCAACCAGCTTTATCAAAAAGGTAAGAATATCATTAAAATTATCGATCCGAAATCGGTTATGGAAAATAAACCCATTATTAATACTCTTGAAAAAGACGATACCAAAGATACTGTAAACAAAGCCATTAAGAAAATTTACAGCATTCTTCATCCAGGTGAAGCAGCCCCTCTTGAGAGTATTGTCAAGGAACTGCACAACATGTTTTTCAGCCCGAAGATGTACGACCTGGGAGAAGTTGGACGTTATAAACTGGTTTTAAAGCTATATCCTGACCTTACTCAGGAAGAAAAAAATGCATTGATTGAGCAAAAGACGCTTTCTTTTGAGGATATTGTCAGGACTCTTCAGCATCTGATCAAGGTTTACAATAAGCAGACAAGCCTTGATGATGTCGATCATCTTGGAAACAGAAGGGTAAGAAATGTAAACGAACTTATTGTAAATCAGCTTATTTCTGCTTTCACAAAGGTTGAGAAATCCATACATGAAAAGCTTTCATCGAGGGAAATTGAAGATCTTACTCCTCAGAATATAATCGCGATTAAACCGATTGTATCCGCTTTAAACGACTTTTTCGGTATGAGCCAGCTTTCGCAGTTTATGGATCAGACAAATCCTATTTCAGAGCTGACCCATAAGCGCAGGCTTTCAGCCCTTGGCCCCGGCGGCTTGTCGAGAGACAGGGCTGGTTTTGAGGTACGCGACGTTCACAATACTCATTATGGAAGAGTATGTCCTATAGAAACTCCGGAAGGCCCGAATATCGGTTTGATAGTTTCGCTTTCAACCTATGCAAATGTAAACAGTTATGGGTTTCTGGAAACGCCTTATGTTGTAATAAAAAATAAAAAATTGACGGATGAAGTGCGGTATTTATCCGCTACTGAAGAAGAAAATTATTATATTGCACAGGCAAATGCTAAGATGAATGAAAAGGGCGAGATAATAGAGGATTTTGTCCAGGCAAGATTCAGAAGTGAATTCGAACTTGTCCCAAGCGACAAGATTCAGCTTATAGATGTGTCGCCCAAGCAGATATTGTCCGTTTCGGCATCCATTATTCCTTTTATCGAACATGACGACGCTAACAGAGCTTTGATGGGCTCTAATATGCAGAGGCAGGCGGTGCCGTTGCTTCATTCCGATGCGCCTATCGTAGGCACGGGAATGGAATGGTATGTCGCAAAGGATTCAAGGGCTGTCGTTTTGAGCGAGTCGGACGGCAAAGTCGTGAAGGTGGATTCAAAATCAGTTGTCATTGAAGAGAGTAATAAAACACTTAAGAATTATGAGCTTGTCAAGTTCAGAAGGACAAATCAGGATACAAGCTTTAATCAAAAACCGGTCGTTGATGAAGGAGATAAAGTTAAAAAAGGAGATTTGCTTGCCGACGGTTTTGCAAGCGAAAAGGGTGAACTTGCCCTTGGCAAGAATATACTTGTGGCATTTATGCCTTGGAACGGATATAATTATGAAGACGCCGTACTGATAAGCGAGAAGCTTTTGAAAAATGACGATTTTACTTCCGTTTATACAACGGTGTTTGAATGCAAGGCCCTGGAAACCAAGCTCGGAAGCGAGGAAATTACATCCGAAATACCTAATGTCGGTGAAGACGCCCTTAAGAATCTTGATGAAGATGGGATAATCAGGGTAGGTGCTTATGTAAAACCGGGCGATATTCTTGTCGGAAAGGTTACTCCCAAGGGAGAACCTACAGAAACGCCGGAATTCCGGCTTCTGCATGCCATATTCGGCGAAAAGGCTAAAGATGTAAGAGACACATCGTTAAGGGTTCCTCATGGAGAGGGTGGAGTTGTTGTTGACGTTAAGGTATTCAGCGCCGAAAATGGGGATGAGCTTTCACCGGGAGTTTTAAAACTTGTAAAAGTTTATATAGCAAAAAAGAGAAAAATTAAACCCGGTGATAAAATAGCCGGAAGACATGGAAATAAGGGAGTCATATCAAGGGTTTTAGCCGAGGAAGATATGCCTTTCCTGCCGGATGGAACGCCTGTGGATATTGTATTAAATCCTCTCGGAGTCCCAAGCCGTATGAACCTTGGGCAGCTTTTCGACAGCCTTCTCGGTTTTGCCGGATGGAAACTCGGTGTCCAGTATGAATGCCCTGTGTTTGAAGGAGCCACACTGGAAGAGATTGAAAAGCAGATAAACAAGGCCAATGAAAAAATAAAGAAGGAGCTTCTTGAGGAAAGAAAGGCTTACGGTGAATCGGAGAAGGAGATACTTGAATATTTTGAGAGAGTCAAACTATCAAATGATGGAAAATTCCTTCTCAGGGACGGTAAAGTTGGAGATTACTTCGAAAAGCCTGTTTTTATAGGCGTGATGTATATTATGAAACTCCATCATATGGTTGATGATAAGATACATGCCCGTTCCGTAGGGCCATACTCACTTGTAACACAGCAGCCTTTGAGGGGAAAAGCAAACTTCGGAGGACAAAGACTTGGAGAGATGGAAGTCTGGGCTCTTGAGGCATACGGTGCGGCAAACCTGCTGCAGGAAATGCTCACGATAAAGTCTGATGATACCGACGGAAGAGTAAGGATTTATGAAGGAATTATAAAGGGTAAATACGCTACCTCACCGGGTATTCCCGAGTCCTTCAACGTGCTTGTACAGGAGTTGAGAGGGCTGGCCCTCGATATTCAGGTCTATGATAAAACAGGCAAGAGGGTTCCGCTCAACGATAAGGAAAAAGAATTGATAGATATGAAATTACATTTAATATAGTAATAGCCTAAAGTATAAAGTCAAAGGAGACTGTTTATGAAGACTTCGGTCACTTTCGGGTCTATTTCAATACAGCTTGCTTCTTCGGAGTTGATTAAGAATTTGTCTTATGGGGAAGTAAAAAAACCGGAAACGATTAACTATAGAACATTACGTCCGGAGAGAGACGGCCTGTTTTGTGAAAGGATATTCGGGCCTACAAAGGACTATGAATGTTCATGCGGCAAATTCCGTTCGATCCGCTATAAGGGTATAGTCTGTGATAAATGCGGGGTTGAGGTAACGGAAGCAAAGGTCAGAAGATACCGTACAGGACATATTGAGCTGGCTGCTCCCGTGGCTCATATATGGTATTACCGCATTGTTCCCAGTAAGATAGCTCTTCTTCTTGACGTCGCACCATCGGATATCCAGAGTATTCTTTATTTTGAGAAACATATTGTCATAGACCCTGGTGAAACCGATCTTATACAGAATCAGGTGCTTACGGATGAAGAGTACGAAGAGTATAAAGAGAAATATAAAGAGGCTTTCACCGCCGATACGGGCGCTATTGCCATAAAAAAAATACTGAAGAATCTCGATATGGACACCTTAATAGATTCTCTGCGCAGGCATGTCGACACAAAGGTAAAGGTGGACAAAAAGGTTTTGAAGAGGCTTGAACTTTCTGAAGAAATCCGTAAGTCTAATAATAAACCCGAGTGGGCGATTCTTGACGTTATTCCCGTGATACCGCCGGATTTACGTCCGATGGTGCCGCTTGACGGCGGGAGATTCGCAACGTCGGATATTAATGATTTATATAGAAGATTGATCAATAGAAACAACCGCTTAAGAAAATTAAAATCTGTTAATGCTCCGGATATTATAATAAAGAACGAGATGAGAATGGTTCAGGATGCCGTGGATTCACTTTTTGACAATTCAAGAAGGTCTCATCCGGTTACAGGGAACGGCGACAGGCCGCTCAAGTCCCTCTCTGATATCCTTAAGGGAAAGCAGGGAAGGTTTAGACAGAATCTTCTTGGCAAAAGGGTGGATTATTCAGGTCGTTCCGTAATTATTGTAGGGCCTAATCTGAAGCTTCATCAGTGCGGACTGCCGAAATTGATGGCCCTTGAATTATTCAAACCCTTTGTAATGAGGGGGCTTGTTGAACAGGGTTATGCACATAATATTAAAGCCGCTAAAAGAATGATAGAGACTGAGCATGAGCTGGTTTGGGGCATTCTAGAAAATGTTGTAAAAGATCATCCTGTTTTATTAAACAGGGCGCCAACGCTTCACAGGCTTGGTATTCAGGCTTTTGAGCCTATCCTGATTGAAGAGAAGGCTATTCAGCTCCATCCGCTAGTCTGTCATGCATATAATGCAGACTTTGACGGCGACCAGATGGCCGTTCATGTTCCATTGACTCCGGAAGCGCAGATAGAAGCCTGGATGCTTATGCTTTCATCGAGGAATCTGTTAAATCCGGCAAATGGAAAACCTATTGTTTACCCCACACAGGATATGGTTCTGGGAATATATTATCTAACAAAACCGGATAATAATATCCCGAAAAAATTGAAACATTTTGACGATCTGGAGGAGATTTTACTCGCAATCGATAGTAAATCTGTGACTTATAATAAAAGGATCAAATACCGTATTAATGGTAGCTGGGTTGAAACAACCTACGGCAGAGTCATATTTAATGAAATTATACCCGAGGGGCTTGGATATATAAACGACACAATGACGAGCAAAAAGATTGAAACTTTAATCTCAGGAAGTTATAAGAAGTTTGGGATCAAAGAAACAGCGCAGCTTGTAGATGACTTGAAGAGCATCGGTTATAAATATTCCACTATTTATGGCGTTACAATTTCTGTTGCCGATGTCGAAATCCCTGAGGAAAAATATGATATTGTAGAAAAAACGGAAAAAGAGGTGGAAAAAACCGAAGAAAATGCCAGGAAGGGTCTTATTACTCATGATGAAAAGTATAATCAGGTTATTGACCTCTGGGCGAGCGCCAATGAAAAAATAAAAAAATTGGTAGAAACAAAACTTAAGGAAAGCAGGGATGGATTTAACCCGCTCTATGTTATGATGGATTCAGGAGCAAGGGGGAGCAGGGAACAGATCAGACAGCTTGCCGGAATGAGGGGCTTAATGGCAAAACCATCCGGGGAAATTATCGAGCTGGCTATAAAATCCAATTTTAAAGAGGGCCTGTCGGTACTCGAGTATTTTATTTCAAGCCATGGCGCCAGGAAGGGATTAGCCGATACAGCCTTAAAAACTGCCGATGCCGGATATCTGACAAGAAAACTTGTGGATATATCTCAGGATGTGGTTGTTACTGAAGAAGACTGCGGAACCGTTAAGGGTATTGATATTTCTTCTATAAAAGAGGGCGATGAAGTAATAAAACAATTGAGAGATAGGCTGCTTGGGCATGTGTCTGTTTCAAATATTTACGATCCCAGGAATGGTAATCTTTTAATAAAGGCCAATGATATTCTGGACGAAGAAAAAACAAAGATCATTGAAGATGCGGGTATAGAAACAGTAAAGATCAGGAGTGTTCTTACCTGTGAATCTATTCATGGCGTCTGCACAAAATGCTACGGCTGGGATCTTTCCTCAAGAAATCTTGTAAATATTGGAGAAGCCGTAGGTATAATTGCCGCAGAATCTATCGGACAACCCGGCACTCAGCTTACTATGAGAACTTTCCATATCGGAGGTACGGCTGCGACTCAACTGGAAGAGAATGAATTAAAACTTAGTTATGATTCTTATATAGTTGCCCTGCCTGAAAATCTTATATCGAAGAATATAGATGGGAAAGATCAGCTGGTTGCCCCAAGAAAGTCTTATGTAAAGGTAAGAAAATTGATAAGTAAATATAATAAAAGCGAGATTGAAGGTAAGGGAAGCATTTCTGGTTTAAACGGAAAGGAATTTTTGAGCGAAAAACCTGTTATGAAATTAAAGGACGGAAGCGAGGTTAAATTCGGGAAAAAGGTTTTTGTCGTAGTGGACAAAGATGAAATATACATACTCGAAAGCAGCATAAACGAATATCCGGTTAGAATCGGGGCTTTTGTTTATGTTAAACAGGGTCAGCTTATCAAAAAAGGGGAAAAAATAGCCGATTATGATCCTTACAACGAGGTATTTATAAGCGAACATGAAGGTGTTGTTGGTTTCGCATTAGAAAGTCTTGATGGAAATGAGGAAAAGAATAAAAATATTCTTGTAATTTATGATGATGAGGGAAAGGAGCTTGAGAGATTCGTTCTTGTTCACGGCACTTCCCTGGTAGTTCCTGAGGGTGGAAGGGTTATACCCGGTGATATTGTTGCAAGAAGGCCTGTAGCAAAAAGGAGAACCAAAGATATTATCGGAGGTCTTCCGAGAGTAACCGAACTTTTTGAATCAAGAAAGCCGAAGAATATTTCAGTCATAGCGAAAGTGAACGGTTTTGTTGAGAATATTGAGCAAAAAAAGGGAAAATATATTATCTGGATAAAAGGAACAAATGGCTTAGCTTTTTCCCATGTAATTCCAACAGGGAAGAATATCTTTGTCAGAATAGGAGATAAAGTTCAGGCCGGAGAGCCTTTGTGCGACGGAATAACAAGCTCTCATGATATTTTGAAGGTTCTTGGTTATACTAAAGTGAATGAATTTCTGCTTTCAGAAATTCAATCGGTATACCGCCTGCAGGGTGTGGATATTAATGAAAAGCACATCAGCGTTATTATCCGGCAGATGCTGAAAAAGGTAGAGGTGGTTAACCCCGGGGATACCGAGTTTATTTCAGGCCAGAATGTTGATAAGATAAAATTTTATAAAGAAAATGAGAATATAACCAGCCAGGGCGGTCAGCCAGCTAAGGCAAGGCCTATCCTGATGGGTTTAACAAAGGCTTCGCTTTTTACCGAGAGTTTCCTGTCTGCAGCATCTTTTCAGGAAACACCGAGAGTATTGTCAAGTGCCGCTTTAAAAAGCGCGAAAGATAAGCTTGAGGGTTTAAAGGAAAATCTGGTAATTGGGCAGCTTATTCCAGCCGGGACGGGAATTAAAAATTACCTGGCAATTAAAATCAAAACCGCGGGATAATATTTTTGAAATCGGGGAAATTGTTAGCTGGAAAATAGTTAATTTTAGAAAAAGTTGACAAGTTGGGTTTTGTTTTTTATAATATGTCCCGCTTTAGTGAACTCAAACTTTGAATGGTGAAAGATTGCTCTCATTCTAACAGCCAATCAAAGGTTTATTGTTTATACCGTAAACACATAAGTTTATTTTTTTGAACTTTTCAAGGGGTGAATATTCTTTAAATACCCGTAGAAAGTCAAATACTTATAGGGAGTATAGTTGTATGCCGACGATCAGTCAATTGGTAAGAAAAGGCAGAGAATTAGTAAAGTATAAAAGTAAATCTCCTGCTTTGAAGTCAAATCCTCAAAAAAGAGGAGTTTGCGTTAGAGTTACGACAATGACCCCGAAAAAACCTAACTCAGCTTTGAGAAAGATTGCAAGGGTTAGGCTTATGAATAGTATAGAGGTAACCGCTTATATTCCTGGAATCGGACACAATCTTCAGGAGCATTCGGTGGTGTTAATCAGAGGGGGAAGAGTGAAAGATTTACCGGGGGTAAGGTATCATATTATCCGGGGAACTCTGGATTCAATGGGAGTTGAGAAGAGAAAATCAAGCAGATCCAAATATGGCGCAAAGAGAGTCAAATCTTAAACTTAAGAGGTTAAAAATATGCCCAGAAAAGGTAATAAAGTTGCGAAGGATAGGGTATCGCCTGATACAAAATATAAAAGCTTAATGGTTCAAAAGCTTATTAATAGAATAATGCTGGATGGAAAAAAGAACACGGCAAAGGAAATAGTTTATGGAGCTATTGCTTTTCTTGCGCAGAAAACCGGCGAAGCCGAGATTGTATCTTTTGATAAAGCGATAGCCAATATCAAACCGCCTGTTGAAGTCAGGTCCAGGAGGGTAGGAGGGGCAACTTATCAGGTTCCTGTTGATGTAAGGCCTGAAAGGCAGAACTCATTATGTTTAAGATGGCTTGTAAACCTTTCCAGGGAGAGAAATGAGCATTCTATGATTGAAAAGCTTGGTAAAGAGCTTTTAGACGCTTATAACAACACGGGTTCATGTATTAAGAAGAAGGTGGATACGATTAAAATGGCTCAAGCGAACCAGGCTTTTGCTCATTATAAGTGGTAATAACAAGGGGAGATTATGGCAACTGAGAAGCTGCATCCGTTGGAGAAGGTGAGAAACATCGGTATTGCCGCGCATATAGATGCAGGTAAAACAACGGCAAGTGAAAGAATACTTTTTTATACAGGAAAAACACATAAAATAGGGGAGGTTCATGAAGGCGCAGCCGAAATGGACTGGATGATCCAGGAAAAAGAAAGGGGCATCACAATAACGAGTGCTGCGACCACATGCTTCTGGAAAGATTATAAGATTAATCTTATTGATACTCCCGGGCATGTGGATTTTACGGCTGAAGTTGAAAGGTCACTGCGGGTACTTGATGGTGCAGTTGCGGTTTTTGACGGGGGAGAAGGTGTGGAACCTCAGTCCGAAACCGTTTGGCGTCAGGCGGATAAATATAATGTTCCGAGAATAGCATTTATCAATAAGATGGACAAAATCGGAGCAGATTTTTATAAGTCTGTTGAATCGATGTGGAAAAAGCTCGGTGTAAAAGCTGTGCCCATACAGATTCCCATTGGGGCAGAGAGCACTTTTGAGGGCACTATTGATATTATTGCGAGAAAGGCTTATATATGGCCTAACGATGATTCAGAGGGTTTAAATTTTAATGAAGTGCCCATTCCTGAAGATTTGAAAGGTAAAATAGAGGAATACAGGGTATCGCTTATTGACAATATCTGCGATGGAAATGATGACCTGATGGAAAAATACCTGGAGGGCCAGGAGTTAAGCGCTGAAGAATTAAAAAAGGGTCTGCGCAAGCTTACAATAGAGACAAAGCTTTTTCCTGTTGTCTGCGGAAGCGCTTTAAAAAATAAAGGAATGCAGCTTTTGCTGGATGCGGTTCTGGATTATCTTCCATCACCGCTTGATATACCGCCGGCCAAAGGGATAAACGCCATTACGAATAAAGAAGAGACATGCCGTCCCGATGCGAAAGAGGCTTTCGCGGGATTGGCATTTAAGGTGATGGTTGACCCTTATGTCGGTAAGCTTGTTTTTGTCAGAGTATATTCAGGAACTCTGGATAAGGGAAGCTATGTTTACAATGTCAATAAAAAACAGAAAGAGAGGGTTGCAAGGCTTCTCCGTATGCACGCAAACAAGAGGGAAGAAATAGATTCGATAACTGCCGGTGATATAGTTGCGGTTGTCGGTATTAAGGACACAGTAACGGGCGACAGTATTTCTGATGAAAACAGGCCGATTCTGCTTGAGGCGATTGATTTTCCCGATCCTGTAATCTCAGTTGCGATTGAGCCCAATACAAAGGAAGACATAGACAGGATGTCTGAAGTATTGAGAAAACTTCAAGAAGAGGATCCTACATTTAAGGTTAAGTCCGATGAAGAAACAGGGCAGACTCTAATTTATGGAATGGGTGAGCTTCATCTTGAAATTATAGTGGACAGAATGTTGCGGGAGTTTAAGGTCCAGGCGGATGTCGGTAAACCCCAGGTTGCTTACAGGGAAACTATCAGGAAGATTTCCAAGGTTGAAGGTAAATACGTCAGGCAGAGCGGAGGACGCGGACAGTACGGGCATGTAATTATTGAACTGGAGCCCATGGAAACAGGAAAGGGCTTTGAGTTTGTTGATAAGGTTGTCGGCGGAAGGATACCAAAGGAATATATTCCTGCAGTAAAGAAGGGAATTGAAGAAGCAATAAACAGCGGTACAATCGGAGGCTATCCTGTTGTGGATATTAAAGCGACTCTTATAGACGGTTCTTACCATGAGGTAGATTCTTCAGAAATGGCATTTAAGATAGCCGCTTCTAAGGCTTTTAAAGATGCGATGGGGAAGGCTGATCCAGCGCTTCTTGAGCCTATTATGAAAGTGGATGTCCTGGTTCCGGAAGATTATCTCGGCGATGTAATTGGGGATTTAAGCTCGCGTAGAGCAAAGATAAATGGGATGGAACCAAAAGGTAATGCCAGGATGATAACCGGTCATGTTCCTCTGGGAGATATGTTTGGATATGCAACGGTTATAAGGTCTCTTACTCAGGGAAGAGGGACTTATGTTATGTTTTTTGATCATTATGCTGAAGTGCCAAAGAGTTTATGGGAGACTATCTTAAAAGCAGAATAGTATAATTATGAAATCTTGTAATATAAAGAAAAAGTAGTGAGGAGGCAATAAAATGGCTGAAGGTAAATTTGTTAGGAACAAAGTTCACATGAATGTGGGAACAATAGGTCACATTGATCATGGTAAAACAACATTAACGGCAGATATTACAAAATACTTATCTTTTCTTGGAAAAGCGAAAGTAAGAGCATACGATTCAATTGATAATGCTCCCGAAGAAAAAGCAAGGGGTATTACTATTAATACAGCTCATGTTGAGTATGAAACCGAAAAAAGGCATTATGCGCATGTGGATTGCCCGGGTCATGCCGACTATATTAAGAATATGATTACCGGGGCCGCTCAGATGGATGGAGCTGTTCTCGTAGTTGCTGCGACTGACGGCGTTATGCCTCAAACCAGGGAACATGTTCTCCTTGCAAGACAGGTGGAAGTGCCTTCTATTCTTGTTTTTATAAATAAGGTCGATCAGGTTTCGGAAGCCGATAAGGAGCTTATAGATCTTGTCGAAATGGATATAAGAGAATTATTGAATTTCTATAAATTTGACGGCGATAATGCGCCTGTTATCCGTGGTTCGGCATTACAGGCTATGGAATCGACCTCTACCGATCCGAATGCCCCGGAATATAAATGTATAAAAGAACTCTGCGATGCAATGGACAGTTTTTTCAAGGATCCTGTTAGAGAATTGGATAAACCTTTTATGATGCCTATTGAAGATATATTCTCCATAACCGGTAGAGGGACAGTTGCAACCGGTAGAATTGAGAGAGGTAAAATAAAAGTAGGCGAGGATGTAGAAATAATAGGATATAAAGAAACAACCAAGTCTGTGGTTACCGGTGTGGAAATGTTCAAAAAGCTTCTTGATGACGGTCAGGCCGGTGATAATGTCGGTTTGCTTTTAAGAGGTGTTGAAAAGGATGCAATCCGCAGAGGTATGATTATCGCTAAACCGGGTTCAATTACTCCTCATAAGAAATTTAAAGCCCAGGTTTATGTCCTCAAGCCGGAAGAGGGTGGAAGGAAAACTCCTTTCCATGTAGGTTACAGACCGCAGTTTTATATCAAGACAGCCGATGTTACCGGAAACCTTGCAGGGATAGACGGTGCGGATATGATTATGCCCGGCGATAACGTTAATATGACAATTGAGCTTATAGTAAATGTCGCTCTGGAAAAGGGATTGAGGTTTGCTATACGCGAAGGCGGTAAAACAATAGGTGCAGGTGCAGTTACTCAGATTATTGAATAAAGCAATTTAAAGAGGTTTAATTGTGAGTAGAATTAGAGTGAGGCTCAAAGCCTATGATGTGGGTTTAATAGATAAATCCGCGAATTCGATAGTGGAATCGGTTAAGAGTAAAGGGGGCAGGGTTTCAGGCCCTATACCTTTACCGACAAAAATAAAGAAATATACTGTTTTAAAATCACCTCATGTTAATAAGGACGCAAGAGAGCAGTTTGAAATGAGGGTTCACAAAAGGCTTATAGATATTCTGGACCCGAGTTCCGATCTGGTTAACGCTTTGATGGAACTACAGCTGCCTGCCGGTGTTGAAGTGGAAATAAAGCAGTAATAATTGTTTTTAGGTGGATTAACAATGGATGCTAAGAAATTGGGGATTATTGGAAAGAAGCTTGGTATGACCCAGGTTTATAATAATGAAGGTCTGATGGGCGTTACTGTTGTTGACTTTTCTAACATGACTATGGTTGGCGAGAGAACTGTTGCAAAAGACGGTTATAATGCTGCTATCCTGGGATATGATTTTGATAAAGAAAATACTCCTCGTTTTATAAGTGAAGTAAGAATCGATGATTCCTCGGTTTATCAGGATAATAAATTCCTTGATTTGCTGGATGGAATCAAAAAAGTTGATGTCTTCGGTATAATGAAAGGAAGAGGCTTTACTGGAGTTATGAAGAGACATGGTTTTCATGGAGGCCCCGGTGCCCATGGCGCAAAACACTGGCACAGGCGTCCCGGTTCAATCGGAGGGCATACCTATCCTGCGAAAGTCTGGAAAGGCCAGAAAATGCCGGGTCATTATGGAAATACCAAGGTTTGTATACTGGGTCAGAAGGTAATAAGAGTAGATAAAGAAAAGAAGTTAATCTTTATTAACGGCTCTATTCCTGGAGCGAAGAATTCTTACGTTATGTTAAGAGATGCAATAAAGGGGTGATTCGGCTTATGAAAGTTAGTGTATATGAAGGTCAATCCAAGGTAAAAGATATAGAACTGTCATCAATTATTGGAGAAAAATCAGATAGAGTTCTGTATCAGACTGTTGTGGCAAGACTCTCCCATGAAAGAGAAGGAAACGCATTTACCAAGACTAAATCCGAGGTAAGGGGCGGAGGCAAAAAACCCTGGAGGCAGAAGGGACTTGGAAGAGCAAGGGCTGGCTCGATACGGTCTCCGTTATGGAGAGGAGGAGGCGTTACTTTTGGGCCGAAACCCAGAGACTTCTCAAAATCAATCAATAAAAAACAAAAAGCGAAGGCTTTAGTTACCGTTTTTACTAAATTACTTGAATTGGAGAAGGTTAAGGTTTTTTCTGATTTTGATTTTAATGTAAGTAAAACAAAGGAATTTTTAAAGGTTTTTGATAAGTATATAGAAAACAAAGAAGAGAAAGTTGTCATTATAATACCTGATTATAATAAATCGATTGTTCTTGCATCACGGAATATCAAGAATATAAAGGTCACTTCCTTGAATAATCTGGATATCCTCCCGCTTGTATATGCGGATAAAGTATTGATATCTGAAAAAGCGGCATTGGAGCTGGATTCAAGAATGGCTCATGAATAAGAGTAATGGAGAAGGAAATGAAGGATTATAATAGTATTTTGTTGGCTCCGATTATTACAGAAAAGGCAAGCGACATGAAGGACAGTAAGAAGTTTCTGTTCAAAGTTGCTAAAGATGCAAATAAGATCGAAGTTAAAAAAGCGGTGGAATCTCTTTATAAAGTAAAAGTGAATAAAGTAAATATCATATTAATGTGCCCCAAATTAAAGAGGGTTCGTTATCGTTACGGTCTTACGGATATGTGGAAGAAGGCAATTGTAACACTTAAAGAAGGCGAGATTAACTTTTATAACGTTTAGTAGCGAGGTAGGATATGGGTTTGAAGCGGTTTAAACCGATTACAGCCGGATTAAGGCATAAAGTTAACTTTGATTTTTCAGAGATAACAAAGGATAAACCTGAAAAAGTCCTCATCAGCGGAATAAAAAGAGGAAGAGGGAACGGCAGGAACAGCGGTGGCCGTATAACGGTAAGGCATAGAGGCGGCGGAAGCAAAAGATTTTATAGAATTATTGATTATAAAAGGGATAAATTTGGCGTTACTGCAAAGGTAATGACCATTGAATATGATCCTAACAGATCCGCTCGTATCGCATTGCTGCATTATACCGATGGGGAAAAAAGATACATACTTGCTCCAAACGGATTGAAAGTTGGAGATATTATTGAAGCTGGTGATAAAGTTGAGATTAAACCGGGGAATTCCCTTCCTCTTAAAAATATACCGGTCGGTACAATAATTCACAATATAGAACTTATGCCGGGAAAGGGTGGACAGATAGCAAGATCGGCAGGAACTTACGCCAAACTCGACGGCAAAGAAGGAAGGTATGCAATATTGCGTTTACCCTCCGGTGAGATCAGAATGATTCTGCTCAGATGCTTTGCTACAGTGGGTGAGGTTGGAAATGCCGATGCCAGTAATATCTTTCTTGGTAAAGCGGGCAAATCCAGGCATCTCGGTATACGTCCGTTTGTCAGAGGTGTTGCAATGAATAAGGTTGATCATCCTCATGGTGGAGGAAGAGGAAAACAGAAGGGATATAAAACTCCTCAAAGCCCTACAGGTGTTCCGGCTAAAGGATATAAAACGAGAAAACATGGGAAAGCTTCTAATAAGTATATACTTTCCAAGAAAAAATAATCTTTTTGGAGTTGAATAATGGCTAGGTCTATAAAAAAGGGACCCTTTGTTGATTCGAAATTATATAAAAAGGTTTTAGAGGCTCAGGAAGCTCTTGATAAAAAACCTATCAAAACATGGTCGAGACGTTCCACTATTATTCCGGAGATGATAGGTTTGACAATTCAGGTATATAATGGTAAAATATTCGTTCCTGCTTATATATCGGAGAATATGGTAGGGCATAAGCTTGGCGAGTTTTCACCCACAAGAATCTTCAGGGCTCATTCCGGAACGAAAAAAGTAGAAAAAGAATAGAATGGTTGGAGCATAATTATGAAGGCAATTGCGAAAGGCAGATATTTAAGGATTTCACCTTTTAAGATGAGAAAAGTTGTAAAGATAGTATCACGGAAGAAGGTTGATGATGCGCTCTTTACTTTGAAAATGCTGCCGAATAAGGCTGCCAGGATGGCATATAAAGTAATATTCTCTGCCGAATCAAATTTTAGAAACAGGTTTACAGAAGTAAAGGATGCGGAATTAAAGATAGACTCTATTTTTGTGGACCAGGCGCCTATTTTAAGAAGAATGATGCCAAGGGCTCGAGGCAGGGCTGATGTTTTAAGAAAGCAGTCTTGTCATTTGACAGTACTGGTAACAGATGGTAATGAATAAACTGATAATTGAGAGGTAGATTAATGGGACAGAAAGTTAATCCGGTTTCTTACAGGCTGGGTATTGTTAAGACCTGGGACTCAATCTGGTATAGTGAAAAAGATTATGTAAATTATTTGATTGAGGATTTTAAAATCAGGGAATATATTAATAAAAATTACTCAAAGGCATTTATATCAAAAATCGAGATAAGCCGTTTTCCTCAGCTTGTTAATGTGACTATTAACGCCTCAAAGCCCGGAATAATAATCGGGAAGAAAGGCGCTGAAATTGAGAATATATCAAAATCTATTGAAAAATTAGTTCATAATAAAAAGGTTTCGGTCTCTGTCAGGGAAATTAAAAATCCTGAGCTGGATTCCGGTGTAGTCGGGCAGGATATTGCGCGTCAAATAGAAAGACGTATTTCTTATAAAAGAGCAATCAAGCAGGCCATCAGGAATGCTATGAAAACAGGCGCAAAAGGTATAAAGATAAGAATATCCGGCCGCTTAAACGGGGCTGAGATTGCACGTTCCGAGGAGTTCAAGGAGGGAAGGCTTCCTTTGAGCACTTTGACGGCGGATATCGATTATAAGATTTCTGAAAGCCATACTGAAATGGGAGCTATTGGAGTTAAGGTCTGGATATACAAAGAAGAGCTTGAAGGAAGGAGAAAATAATGTTATTTCCAAGCAGAACAAAATATAGAAAACAGCAAAGGGGAACTATAAAGGGTAATGCTCATAAGGGTGATTTAGTTACCTTTGGTGAATACGGCATTATCTCTCTGGAGCCAAAATGGATTACAGATAGACAGATTGAGGCGGCGAGAGTCGCGGTAAACCGGTATTTAAAAAGAGGCGTTAAGCTCTGGGTAAAGGTGTTTCCTGATAAACCGATTACACAGAAGGGTGAAGGCGTTAGAATGGGAAAGGGGAAAGGCATGCCTGAAGGCTGGGTTGCCGTTATTAAACCTGGCAGGGTTCTGCTTGAAATCTCCGGTGTAGATGAAGTATCGGCAAAAGAGGCTTTCCGTCTGGCCTTGCACAAACTTCCCATAAAAGTAAAGTTTGTCAAAAGGGTTGATTAAAGTAATAAATCAGAATAGCGTGAGGCTGATTTGATTGGTGATTGCGCCGTCTGGGTCAAGCGTCACGCTTGCTTGTTGTGAGGAAATTATGGTAAAGAAGAAATTAAAGGAACTGCGCGAATTAACAGTTGAAGAATTGTTAAAAATGAGAAGTGATACGCAGGTTGCAATGAGATCAATAAGGTTTAAATCTAAAATTGAAAAGCCTTCAAATCCTATGGAAAAAAGGAATTTAACTAAGAAGGTTGCTGTCATCAATACTATTTTAAGAGAAAGGGAACTGCTGAAAGTTGAGGCTAAAAGCTGACAAATAATATTTGATGGCTAACAGCTGATAACTGATAGCTAATTATGAGGGAGTATTATTATGGAATCTTCAGATAAAAAAAGAGAAATGGTCGGAGTTGTTTTAAGCGATAAGATGAATAAGACAAGATCAGTAATAGTTGAAGGTGTAAAAAAGCATGAGGTTTACGGTAAAATATTAAAAACAAGAAAAAAATATTTTGCTCATGATGAAGATAATAAGAGCGTTGCTGGCGATAGGGTATTGCTACAGGAAACCATACCTCTCAGCAAGCAAAAGAGATGGAAAATAGTCAGCATCTTGAATTAGATGGAAATATGGGAGGCATAAGATGATAATGCTTGGAACAAGGCTGGATGTTGCAGATAATACCGGCGCTAAGTTAATAGAATGTTTTCATGTTGAGGGAAGTTCAAAAAGAAGGTATGCGTACGTTGGCGATACTATAGTAGCAAGTGTTAAAATGGCACTTCCGAATTCATCCGTAAAAAAGGGCGAGGTTGTTCGGGCTGTTATTGTAAGGACAAAAAAGGAACTGCGGAGAAAAGACGGATCATATCTCAGGTTTGACAGGAATTCAGCCGTTTTGATTGATAAGCAGAGCGAGCCCCGCGGAACTCGTATTTTTGGACCGGTTGCGAGGGAATTGAGGGAAAAGAATTTTATGAAGATTGTATCTTTAGCGCCGGAAGTATTTTAGGAGTATTATTATATGGAAAAGATAAAAAAAGGCGACCAGGTTGCCGTTATTTCTGGAAGAGATAAGGGAAAAAAAGGAGAAATTCTAAGTGTTTCAAATAAAAAAAATGGTCTTATTGTTAAAGGTGTTAATTTAGTAAAAAAGTCCGTTAAAAAATCAAAAGAGAAACCCTCGGGTGGTTTTATAGAAGTTGAGGCCCTAATCAATAAATCGAATGTAATGATGATTTGTCCAAAATGCGGAAAAGGTGTCAGGATAGGGGCTTATACTGATGAAAAAGGCGCAATAAAAAGATTCTGCAAAAAATGTGGTTATAAATTTGAATAATCGAGAGGTTAGGAATGAGCGACGATAAATCGAAGGCTGCTGAAACTGAAAAAACCGATAAACCAGTAAAGAAAGCAGGGGCTGCCGAAAAAGAAAAGACTTCGAAGCCTGTAAAAAAAGTTGAAGCTGTCGAAAAAGAACAAAAAATAAAAGCTGTTGAAAAAGATAAAACCGCAAAAGCGGGAAAACCTGCTGAATCAGTGGAAACCGAGAAAGCGGCTAAGCCTGCAAAAAAAGTTGAAGCTGTCGAAAAAGAACAAAAAATAAAGCCTGTAGAAGCAGTTGAAAAGAATAAAACAGCAAAAGAAGGAAAGTCTGTTGAAGCTGGAAAAGCTATAGAGGCTGCTGGAACAGAAAAAGCGGCAAAACCGGCAAAAAAATCCGACGCGGTAAAATATACCCCAAGATTAAAGCATCTGTATCAGACTGAAGCAATAAAGAGCCTGATGTCTCTTTATAAATATTCCACTCCTATGGCGATTCCAAGACTTGTTAAGGTTATCATAAATATCGGGGTAGGTGAGGCTACGCAGGATAAAGCTGTCTTAGACCCATCCGTGGAAGAAATCACTATGATAGCCGGGCAGAGAGCTGTTAAAACTTATGCAAAAAAATCTATCTCGAATTTTCATTTGAGAGAGGGTATGCCCATCGGAGTGAAGGTTAACTTAAGAGGAAGCAGGATGTATGATTTTCTTGATAAACTTATATCCATAGCTCTTCCCAGGGTAAGAGACTTTAAGGGTTTAAATCTGGCAAGTTTTGACGGAAGGGGTAATTTTACAATCGGATTAAAGGAACAGCTTGTTTTTCCTGAGATTGATTATGATAAAATTAAAAAAATTCGCGGGATGGATATTACAATAGTAACAACGGCAAAAAACGATGAAGAAGCTCTTCAATTGTTAAAACTGCTGGGATTTCCTTTTAAAGAAAAATAATGATTTGTTAATACCTGGAGGATTACATGGCCAAGAAATCATTGGTTATCAAATGGAAGAAGCCGAAGAAGTTTAAAGTAAGAGAATATAATAGATGCGAATTATGCGGGCGTCCGCGAGCTTATCTGAGAGATTTTGGTCTATGCAGAGAATGTTTTAGAAAATTTGCCTCGCAGGGTTTAATACCGGGCGTTACAAAATCGAGCTGGTAATAGAAAGATAGATTTTAATATGGAGTAAAAATATGGATGTCGTCGCAGATACATTGGCAAAGTTAAAAAATGCGGTTTCCCGTAAAGTACCGAAGGTAGAAGTTAAAAAATCAGGAATCATCAGAGATATTTTAAGTGTATTAAAGAAAGAAGGATATATAATTGATTATAAGGATTCCAATGAATCAAAGTATTCTTTTACGGTTCAATTAAAATATATAAATGGAAAACCTGCGATAAGCGGTTTTAAAAGGATAAGCAAACAAAGCAATAGGGTTTACAGCGGCGCTGATGCTTTACCGAAGGTTTTTAATAACATGGGCGTTGCGGTTATTACTACATCAAAGGGTGTCCTTACCGATAAAGAGGCAAGGTCTTTAAGAGTGGGCGGCGAAATCTTATGTTACGTATGGTAGGAGTTGATTCATGTCAAGGTTAGCAAAAAAGAATTTAATAATACCTGATGGAATTAAAGTAAATGTGAATAATGGAATTGTAACGGTTGAAGGGAAACTTGGCAAGCTGCAGCAATCCTATTTAACCCAATATGTCGAAATAAGCGTAATAAATAACGAAGTTAAGGTTGATAGGAAGGGTGAAACCAAAAATTATAAAGCCTGTCAGGGACTCTATTGGAGATTACTAAGAAATCATATTCTGGGTGTAAAAGAGGGATTTACTAAGAACCTTTCCATTCAGGGCCTGGGTTATAAATGGGAAATAAAGGGAAAGGATTTGATTCTGACTGTCGGATATTCAAAGCCGGTTGTTTTCAAAGTCCCGGACGGAGTAAATCTTAAACTGGATAATCCTGCGGTGCTGAGTATCGGAGGCTGTGATAAACAGCTTGTCGGACAGGTAGCAGCTAATATCAGGGCTGTCAGGCCGCCTGAACCATATAAGGGAAAGGGCGTTCGGTATCAAAATGAGAGGATTAAATTAAAGCAGGGTAAAGCTGTTAAATAGACGAGATAATAAATAGGGGAAATTCTATGATTGATATACTTAAAAGAAAAAGAGGAAAGTATTTAAAGGCTAAAGCAAGAACAAAGGGAAGTTTAAGTTATTCGCAGGAAAGACCGAGAATGCTCGTCTATAGATCGAAGAAATATCTATATATACAGGTCATGGATGATGTTGAAGGTAAAGTGATTTGTTCTGTTTCTTCTATTTCAAAAGAATTAAAGGATAAGAAGTTGGGAAAAAATATTAAGTCTGCCGTAGTTCTTGGTAAAGAGGTCGGGAAAAAATTAAAGGACATGAAAATAAATTCAGTCAGTTTTGACAGGAACGGTTTTAAATATCATGGAAAGATAAAGGCTTTAGCAGATGCCTGCAGAGAAGAGGGCATTAAATTTTAAATCATTTGGAGTGAATAATGGCGGCAAGAGAGAATGTAAGAAATGCAGTTAAAAGCGAATGGGAAGAAAAGGTAGTAAGCCTGAGGAGAGCAGCAAAGGTGACTACCGGTGGAAAACGGTTCAGGTTTAATGCTATTGTAATTGTCGGGAACGGTAAAGGAATGGTCGGCATAGGTTACGGCAAGGCTAATGAATTGGCAGACGCCATAAAAAAATCAAAAGATAAAGCTATAAAAGCGGCAAAAATGATTTATATGAAAAATACTACCATACCGCATGAAATTACGGGTAAATTTAAAAGCGGTGTTATTTTGTTAAGGCCCGCCTCTAAAGGTACCGGAGTTATTGCTGGGGGGGCTGTAAGGCCTGTGCTTGAACTGGCAGGCATAAAAGATGTATTAACTAAGTCGTTAAGATCGAACAATCCCGTTAATCTTGTTAAGGCCACATTAAATGCACTGTATAATTTGATGGATATAAAAAATATTGCCGCTAAAAGAGATAAGACTATACAGGAAATATTCGGATTAATTAATCAATAAGGTTAACCATTAATGGAGGAAATATGTCTGTAATTCAAATAAAGAAAATCGGCGTGAAGAAGGCTAAGAGAATCGGCCGCGGTATTGGCAGCGGGCGCGGCGGTTATTCCGGAAGAGGCGCAAAAGGGCAAAAGGCAAGATCAGGAGGATCGACCAGGCCGAGATTTGAAGGCGGACAAATGCCTCTTTACAGAAGATTACCCAAGCGTGGTTTTAAGAATAATAATAAGGTAACTTTTAACATTATTAATGTCGAAGCTTTGAATATATTAAAAGAAGGCACTGAAGCAACGATAGAGTTATTAAAAGAAATGGGCCTTGTTAAAAATAACAAAGCTCCCGTCAAGCTTTTGGCGGATGGAGAACTTAAGGTGAAAAGTCTAAAGGTTTCCGTAAATAAATGTTCCGAATCTGCAAGGAAAAAAGTAGAGGGAATGGACGGGCAAGTTAACTTAATATAGCAACCAAGGGAGAATTTATGTTAAAAGCCTTTATAAATATTTTCAAGGTTCCTGATTTACGGAAGAGATTTTGGTTTACAATCGGTGTTTTAGTTGTTTTCAGGATTGGAGTACAGATTCCGGTTCCCGGAGTTAATCTTGTAAGACTGCTTGAATCAGCCAGACGTTCAGCAGGCGGCGGCGGTCTTGCAGATTTCTTAAATCTCTTTACAGGAGGAGCAAGGGATAATGCTTCCATATTCTCTCTTGGAGTAATGCCGTATATCACTTCTATGATTATTATGCAGCTATTTAAGGCGGTTATACCATCTGTAGATAGGATGCTTAAGGAAGGGCCGGAGGGCAGGAAAAAATTCCAGCAGTATGGAAGAATGGGAACTGTTCTTGTGACAATAATTCAGGGATTGATATTTGCAAAGGGTTTGATTGTAGATAATATGACAGCCGGGTTTTTAACTATTAGCGACAATTCTTTCTTAATAATATTTACGCTGGCGGTAACGGCAGGCACTTTAATATTAATGTGGATGGGAGAACAGATAACGGAAAGAGGAATTGGAAATGGGATTTCTCTGATTATTATGGCTGGCATTATTGCAAGGCTTCCCCATTCTCTTTTCCAGATGTTTACGGGCCTTTCGAAAGGGGCAACCGATCCAATGAACCTCGTGGTCGTTCTTATTTTATTTGTTGTAATTATCGGTCTTGTTGTGACTGAGGAACAGGGTTTAAGGAAAATACCCGTACAATATGCAAACCGGGCTGTGGCAGGAGGAGCCCGCGGAGGGCAGGTTTCATTTCTGCCCTTCAAGGTGAACCCGACGGGTGTAATTCCTATAATTTTTGCGTCTTCATTTTTAACTTTTCCTGCCCAGATAGACCAGTGGTTCGCAAGAAAGATCGAAATATTGAATGTTATCAGCCAGAATATGGCTCCTGGACGATTGTGGTATTCTATTTCATATTTTGTAATGATTCTGTTTTTTGCTTATTTTTATACAGAAATAGAGTTGAATCCACATGATATAGCTGAAAATTTAAGAAAATCAGGCGGGTTTGTACCCGGCGTGAGACCGGGCCAGAAAACAGAGGAATTTATAGCCTTTACGCTCAGCAGAATAACACTGCCGGGAGCCCTCTTTTTAGGGGGACTTGCTTTAATTCCTAATTTTGTTATAAGGGCTCTTAATGTTCCCAGTGCTCTCGGTTATTTAATGGGAGGCACTTCGCTTTTGATTATGGTCGGTGTTGCTCTTGATACGTTAAAGCAGATAGAATCCCATTTGATGATGCATCATCTTGACGGCTTTTTAACAAGATCAACGAAAAAATAGAGGATTATTAAAATGAATAAATTATGTTTGATTGCTCCTCCGGGTGGAGGGAAAGGGACACAGGCCGATAAAATTTGTTCTGATCTGAAAATTCCGCATATTTCTACGGGTGATATTTTCAGGGCTATTGTAAAGGGTAATTATAAGGGCAGTTTTCCAGTTGATGAAATTTTGAATTATATGAATAAAGGATTGCTTGTGCCGGATGTTATGGTTGTAAAAGTTGTACTTGAACGGCTTCAGGAAGATGATTGTAAAAACGGTTTCCTTTTCGACGGTTTTCCGAGGACTATAAATCAGGCTGAATTATACGATAGTTATGCTAAAGATAAAGCCTTGACAAAGGTTATTCTTATAGATGTAAATGAAGAAAATCTTATGAAAAGGCTGACCGGCAGAAGATCATGTCCAAAATGCGGCAAAATCTATAATATCTATTTTACACTCCCGAAAAACGATAACAAATGTGATGCTGATGGGGTTATTTTAACTCAGAGGAGTGATGATAACGAGGTAACAGTTAAACAGCGTCAGGATGTGTATAAAAAGGAAACAGCCCCATTGATAGATTATTATAAAAATAAAGGGATATTTTATAAGGTGAACGGAGAACAAAGCGTTGATGGAGTGTTTAAAGATATTATGGAGGTTATTGAGTCTTGATGGACAAGGAAGATGTAATCAGGTTTGATGGAATAGTTTTGGAGCAGCTTCCAAATGCTATGTTTAAGGTCGAGCTGGAGAGTAAGAAGCAGGTTCTGGCACATATTTCCGGAAAAATGAGGATGAATTATATTAAGATTATTCCGGGAGACAAGGTTACATTGGAAATGTCGCCGTATGATTTGACTAAAGGCAGAATTGTTTATAGATACAAATAGGGGTATTCGAATGAAAGTAAGATCATCAGTAAAAAAAATGTGTGAAAAATGCAGAGTAATTAGAAGACATGGTTTAGTTATGATTGTTTGTGAAAATCAAAAACATAAACAGCGGCAAATGGGAAATAAGAGATCTTAAAAATGCTCTTCCGTAAAGCCGTGAAGTGTAAGTCTTTGTTATGCGTCTCGGGGACGCTTAAAAATGGAGGTTTTTAATGGCAAGAATCGCGGGCAGGGAAATACCGGGAAACAAAGCAGTATTTATCGGGCTCACTTATATCTATGGGATTGGGAGACATAATTCTTTAAGTATTGTCGATAAGGCCAAGATTGAACCAAATAAAAAGGTTAAGGATTTAAGCGAGGATGAACTGGCTAAAATTAGGGATATTATTGAAGATAATTATAAAGTGGAAGGCGATCTGAGAACCGAAATAGCAATGAATATTAAAAGATTGATAGATACGGGAACATATCGCGGGCACAGGCATAAAATAGGACTCCCGGTAAGGGGGCAGAGGACAAGGACAAACGCTAGATCGGCAAAGGGTCCAAGAAATAATGCCATAGGCAAAAAGAAATAAATATCATGCCGAAGAGACAACATCGAATCCGCAGCCTTGCTGCGGCGAGTATTATAAAGCAGAATAGCGGGAAGCTGTCTTGATAAGTAAACAGAAGAGTGTGAGATTGGGTTGAGCAACACCTGGGTCAAGCGGCACGCTTGTTAAAGGAGAATATTAATGGCAAAAAAGGCTACTACGGTTACCAAAAAGAGAAAAGAAAAGAAGAATGTATTGGAAGGAATAGCCAATATCAGGGCTACATTCAACAATACAATTATAAATATAACTGATTTGAATGGAAATTCATTGGCATGGGCAAGTTCCGGCAGTGTTGGATTTAAAGGGACAAAAAAAGGAACGCCGTATGCGGCTCAGCTGGCTTCGGAAAAGGCTGTAGAGATTGCTAAATTTCATGGTATACAATATGTAAATGTCAGATTGAAAGGACCGGGGCCGGGTAGAGAATCTGCTATCCGTGCACTGGATGCGGCTGGATTGAAAATAAAAACATTGAGAGATATTACGCCTATACCGCATAATGGCTGCCGTCCGAGAAAAAAGAGAAGAGTATAGAGAGGAAAATGATATGGGAAGATATACAGGTCCGGCTTGCAGGCTTTGCAGGAGAGAGGGCGTTCGTTTGTTTTTAAAGGGAGATAAATGTTATTCTCAGTCTTGTACACTCGTAGACAGAACAAGTCCTCCCGGTAAGGTTTCAAAATTTAATAAAAAACCTACTGAATATGCTGTACAGTTGAGAGAAAAACAGAAGGTTAAAAGATACTATGGCATTTATGAAAGGCAGTTCAGAAGGTATTTTGAAATGGCAACAAAACATAAGGGTGTTACGGGTGAAATGCTTCTTCAGTATCTGGAAAGAAGGCTTGACTGTTTGATCCATAAGGCCGGTTTTGCTCCGTCGAAGAAGGCAGCCCGGCAGATTATTAATCATGGACATGTTTTTGTTGACGGTAAAAAGATTGATATTCCATCCTATGTGGTGAATGTCGGCCAGGAAATAATCCTTTCTGATAAGGTTAAGAATCTCGATGTGGTTGTAAAATCTATAGAATCAGCTCAAAATAAGGTTATACCTACATGGCTTGAGGTTGATTTTACGAATTTAAAAATGAAAATGCTTACTATTCCTACAAGAGCCGAGATTAATCCTGAAATAGAAATTAATGAGCAGTTGATCGTTGAATTGTACTCGAAATAAAGAATAAAAAAGGGGCAGAGAAGTAAGTTATGTTTTATTGTGAGAATGGAGGGTGTAAATGACTCAAAAAGGGCTGTTGAAAGATGTTATGCTGCCTAATGAGATAAAATACGAAAAGAATTCCTATTCCCCCTTCTATGGCAAGTTTAATATTTATCCTTTCGAAAAGGGAGTCGGCGTAACTATAGCAAATTCTTTACGCCGGATTTTGCTAAGCGATATTCCCGGTTATGCGATTACATCTATAAAGGTAGAAGGAATCAATCATGAGTTTGAGCCAATAAAGGGCGTTAAAGAAGACCTTACAGATATTATTCTGGCAATCAAAAAAATAAAGCTCCATCTGAATGATGGAAGCGATAAGAAGGTGATTCGCGTAACAAAGAGCGGAAAAGGGGAACTTATTGCTAAGGATTTTGCAGTTGACAATACGGTTAATGTGATCAATGAAGATTTAAAAATTGCAACACTTAATGATGAAGCTGATTTATCAATAGATGTTCAGATTGAATATGGAAGAGGTTATAGATCCGCTGAGGATTTGTTTGACTCGAATTCTGTAATTTCAGTTATTCCTATTGATGCGATTTTCTCACCTGTAACAAGAGTGAATTACATTATTGAAGATTATCGTGTAGGGGAAAAAACGGATTGCGAAAAGGTTGTACTGGAGGTCTGGACATCTGGAGTAATTGCCCCGGTTGATGCTGTTTCAAAGGCTGCGTCTATTTTAAAGAAGTATTTTTCTTTATTTGTAGATTTTGAGGCAGAGGAAGAAACTGCAGTTGCAAGTGAAGTTAGTGAAGTCGTTGTTAATAATGATATTCTTGCAAAACCAATCACTGAATTAGATTTATCAGTTCGTTCGTTTAATTGTCTTAAAAGCTCAAATATTAATACCATTGGTGATTTGATGAAATATGATAAGGATTCTTTGATGAAAATTAAAAATTTCGGCAAGAAATCCTTAACGGAAATAGCAGAAAAACTGCAATTATATGGACTATCCATGGAAGACGGCGGTAAAGATGTTTTGGATACCACAGATTTTAAAACGGAAACAATGGAAGATTTTGAAGAGGGAGAATAATCATGAGGCATGGAGATAAAGTTAAGAAATTAAGCAGGAATACATCACATAGAAAAGCTCTTTTAAGAAATCTGGCGACAGCTTTATTCAAATATGAGAATATTAAAACGACAATTCAAAAGGCGAAAGCTCTGCGTCCTTTTGCAGAAAGGATTATCACAAAGGCAAAAACCGATGATCTTCATCATAAAAGGATGGTTTCGGATATTATTAAAGATAGGGCGATTTTATCAAAGCTTTTCAGCGATATTGCTCAAAGGTATAAAAACAGGAATGGCGGATATACAAGGATATATAGGCTTGGATATAGGGCTACGGACGGAACGGAAATGGCAATAATAGAACTCGTTGAGGAAGCTTTACAGAAAAAGTAATCTTATGAAGTTTTACTTATGAAGTATTACGTTGTTATAATACCCCTATTATGCCTTACAATAGGGGCTTTTTTTTTAGACTGGAAAGCAAATGTTATCATTTTATCTGCACTATTAATTTTTGTTGTCATAACAAGAAGGGATTTATTTTTAAAGGCAATTCTCAACACGATTTCACTTTTCGCTTTTACATTACCGATTCTATTAATTAAGATATTTACATCCAGCGAAGGGAAGAAAATATCTTTCTTTTTTATTGATATTTATTCAAGCGGTATTTATCAATCTGTAAACTCAATAAGCCGAATATTTATCCTTGGCCTGGTATCATTTATTATATTGAAGATTATCTTTCCAAATAAATTATCCCCTCAGCAAACTGATGCGGGATTGCCATTTGAGCCAAATTTACAAACTAACGATACGTCTGTAAATCAAAACAAAACCATTAAGAACCATATTATATTCGATATTTTCTTTTTATCTATAGAAATTTATCAGGGAATGCTCTCTGGTTTCATCTTATATTTTAGGGAAAAAGGAAATAAAAAAGCCCTGCTTGATTATATAGATAAAATATACTATGATGGAATAAAGTAATAATGTGCGGTTTGTTTTTGCATGATTTAATTCCCCTCCTATTTTAGGAGGGGGCAGTGGTGGTAATAAACACTCAAAAGTGCAATACAACCCCTCCTTGACAAGGAGGGGAAGTTAATAATAATTATTCCATAACCCTAAGCATCACGCCTTGCTTTTTATTAAAATCCAGCTTTTCAATTTCATCCAGGGCTCTATTCATATTCTTTTCAAGAGCTGTATGAGTTGTCATTATAAGCGGTACATAATTTGTCTTGCTTCGTTCTTCCTGAATAACCGAGGCTATACTTATGTTGTTATTCCCGAAAATCCCTGAAATTTTACTCAACACACCCGGTTTATCAAGAACATTAAAACGGACATAATATCTGCTTTCAATATCACCGATATTCTTTAACTGATAATTATTGAATGGAACATATTTTATTGACTTAACCGGAGATTTAATACTTTTAGCGATGTCAATTATATCGCCTATTACCGCAGATGCCGTAGGGTGTGAACCGGCGCCTCTTCCGTAATACATAGAATTTCCCAGGAATGCACTTTCTATCAATACGGCATTAAATTCATTACTTACAAATGCCAGCTGGTTATCAGCCGGGACAAGAGTGGGATTAACCCTGACCTCAACTGTGTTGTCCGGATCAAGCTTTGCTATTGCCAATAACTTAATAATATAACCGAGTTCTTCGGCATTTCTGATATCCTCAAGCTTTATTTCCTCTATACCTTCAGTATAGACCTGATGATAATCCACGGCAGTATTAAATGCAAGAGCTGCGAGGATGGCGATTTTATGCGCGGCATCATGACCGTTTATGTCAAGAGTGGGGTCGGCTTCCGCAAACCCGAGTTTTTGGGCCTGCTTAAGCGCCGCATCAAAACTCTGGTCTTCCTCAAACATTTTTGTCAGGATATAATTCGTAGTTCCATTAACAATTCCATAAATGGAATATATTTTATCCCCGACAAGAGCATCGCTGACTGTACGGATTATAGGGATACCGCCGCCGACACTTCCCTCAAATCCTATATTTTTTCCATTTTCATCAGCCAGTTTAAACAGGGCTGCGCCCTTTTCGGCAAGAAGCGCCTTATTTGCAGTAACAACATTCTTGCCGGATTTGATGCTTTCCTCAACAAGAATACTTGAAAAACCTGTTCCACCTACAAGTTCTATAACAATATCGACTTCAGGGTCCTTGAGCGCTTCCTTGTAATTTGTAATTTTTATGGCTGATGCCAGATCTGTTTTTCTGGGAGTTGTTATATCTATGTCCACAATATATTTAAGCACAATTTCAATTCCCGTTCTTTTTTTTATTATTTCACTATTATTTTTAAGGATTTCGATAACACCTGTGCCTATTGTACCGAATCCTACGAGGGCCAGAGTAACTTTTGACATTTTAACCTCCTGCTCAAAATTGAAATTTTAAAATTGGAATTCAAGATTACCCATATTGACCTTTGCCGTTATATCGATTTCCTGATTTCCTCCATTATAAATGTATTCACCGTTAATATTCTCAAATTCATCCGGAATGCCTATATGTGCCAATGCTGTATCTACTTTGATCTTTATTTTAGCTTTTTTGGGAAGACTGATTGTCGTGCTTCCTATATTGTTTTCAACATTGACAGGCATGACCCTTGATCCGGGTTTAGTATTTTCGCCAAGCTTTAGATCAACCGATCCTCCGTTTAGTATTACATTAAGAGTTTGAATATTCATGTTTCTTAAATCACCCTCGAGGTTTCCGGCGGATACCGTGATATAAATATCGGCGCCCTTCAAATGGTTCAGTTTTAGTCTTGAGTCGGATGCATGGTTAGAAAATTCAACAGTAAAAATTTTATTGTTGATATTCGTAGATATATTGGGTGAAATGCCATCACTCCTGTATTCCATTAAGTTTTCGGTGTCCTTTATGTTCAGATTGCCCCCTGAATTTTCTATTTTAAACACTAGACTGTCAATACCCTCTGGAAGATTATAAGTGCCGGAAAAATTGCTGATGCCGAAATTTGAGAAGCCTTTTCGATAGTTATTATGCCAGCGTCCATTCCAGTTAAAATTTGGAAATCTCCATCCCTCCATCACTCTTTCCATAAAGCCGGAAGGAGTGTAGTTTCCATTGATAAATGAATAAGTCCAGATAAATATAAAGACTAAACTTCCCAGTATCAAAGGCAGTATTTTATTTCCGATATTCTTAAAGATGATACCGATTCCAAGCAGTATGAGGATAGCCGGAAGAAGGTTTTTTGCATATTCAAAGTATATTCCGGAATCGATGATTGAAAGTCTATTCAGGATTATAAACAAGGTATAACTCAATATAATGAAGGCCGCACTTAGTTTCATCAAAGAATAATCCTGATCTCTTATCATTTCATAGGCAATCTTTAGTGCAATTAAAATAAGGAAAAAGGCGATTAAAAAGGCTGCAATATCCCCGAATCTGAAAAACGATCCCGGAATAAGAAAAAATATTCCGAATAAAATTAAAGTCAGGGCAATAATTACGGTTGCAGAAGTGGACCCTGTATTAGATTTTTCTTTTTCATCTGTGTTTTTCTGCTCTTCTGTTTTTACTTCTCCTGTCTTTTCGCATGGAAGTATAATCCATAGAACTATATAGATTAAGAATGTAAAAATATGAAATATTATAAATGCGATAATGAAAATAATCCTTATAATTACAGGATCAACAGCAAAGTAATCTCCAATTCCACCGCAAACCCCGGAAATAACCTTGTTGTTGCAGGAACGGTATAATCTTTTATCCATAACTATCTCCTATAAAGAGTTCTTATTTTTAAAAAGCCTTTGCCGACACTGGATGATGCCTTGGTCTTTATGGCATAAAGGGTGAAAGTCTTTCTTCCTTTCTTTTTCCCCTTGTCGGAAATAACAGTATGGCTTATAACTTTTAATTAAGACGATCCTCAGTCTCTGAAAAAATATTATCAATAAAAAAAGTCTCAAATGTCCCCGGTAAATGACCGAAACTGCTGCTTCTCATGTGAGGACCTGTTTTAATTCCCGTAGCCGTTTCCAGGTAATCTTTTCTAAAAGAACTATATAATCTATGCATTAAAGCGCATTATCCCGAATCACAAAAATAAATTGTTTAACATAATCAGTGCCAGGGACGCCACTGCCGCCGTATCAATCCAAGGACGATTTTGCTGAAAAATAATATAAAAAAACGACTATCTTCTCCGGATTTTTAAATATTTTAAATTTTTACCTAAGACTTAGAACAACATTGTCTTATGTCATTGTTTACCTCTTTTTTCCGGGTTATTTGAGCATTATACCATCTTTGTTCCTCTATTAAGCCAATGCTCCTTCAGATATTGGCAACTTTTGTTGTAATGACAATAGTTTCTTTATATATCTCTTAAAATTTACCGCTGCCCCTGTCATTAAATACTGGAATTGTCTGCCCTCAGTGCCTTTATATTTTATTTTCCTGAGTCCATGAAATCTTACCGATTCGCTAATGGTACCTTCTACCTGAGCCCGGACACTCATTTCACTCTTAAATTCAGCGGTTTTTTGCTCATCCCTCCTTTTTCTAAAATATCCATAACCTTTTCCGACTACTAAAACACGTTTCTTTTGTTTGCCGGTTACGCAATCTTTAAAGAAAGAACAAACCATGCATTCATTTTTCGGGAATATTATACTATGATTACTGCCACCATTTTTAATATGTTTTTCGCTTTTAATTCCTTTCGGACAAATAGCTGTCAGGGTATCCATATCGATCTTAAAATCTTCCAGTTTAAATCCTTCAGGTTTTGCTGAAGTATCTTTCTGCACATATCCCATCAATCTTTCTCCACGTTCTTCGAATTCCATGATCGCCGTTCTACTTATATAATTTGTGTCTGCGTATGTCTTATCAGGCTTCAAACCCATCTCATCATTCATCTCTTTCAGTTTAGGAAGAATTTTATTATCATTCTCATTCGCGGCCTGTTGTATCATACCGACTATAAAATTGACTTCCCCTTTCTCCGCGGTTTCAACAACATGCCACTTTTCTCCTACCCAGCTGGTTTTACCCTTCTTGCCCAGTTTCAATGTCGGATCGTCAGGCGTGAAAATCGTTTGCTTCGGGGTTACTATTTCTTCTACTTCAATGAATTCTTTATCTCCAACTTCCTTTATCCGGATGATCACATTCTCAGAGAAAATAGTTTCCATAATCACTAATTGCTTCAATTCTTTAAGGCTTTCTGCCGGATTATCCTGAATGATCCTTTTTATCCTGAAACCGTCTTCGACAATCTCGGCCTGCCTGTCTCCGCGTTTTTCTTTTGATAATCCGAAGGAGCTGAAATCTTTACTGTAACGTTCCTGTATATCATCCGGAATAATTTTGTTATAATATTCAGGGTCAGCTTTTCCTATTTCTATAACAACCCATTTTACCGCTCTATACAAAAGATCGGTAGTGGATATTCTATTCAAATGTTTGACAACGTGAGTGGCATCAATCCTTTGCTTGGCATGGTCTCTAATGAAACCCTTTTTCTTAATTTGATTTAATAGAGTGTCAAATATGATGCACATTTTATCATTTTCTATCAGTCTTTTCCTGAATACACAAAGTGTGCTGGCTTCAAAGATATCCTTAGCGGCAACTTCAAGATGCAGGGCAATTTTCCAGTCAAGTCTTGTGTTAACGGCTTTTACCGTTTCATCGTCGGACAGTGATTCTTTCCATTGAAGTAATGTTACCATAGCAAGGAATGAAGGTGATCTACCATTTCTTCCAACGTCTGAATAACAATCTTCAAAAGATTCGTCATTAAATATTGGGAAAAGCTCTTTACTGAACATTTGCATTGGATCGGAAGGTTTCAGAAAATCTTTCATTACTATATGTGCTGAATATAGACTTTCTTCCTTTTCTTTTGGTAAAGACATATACCGCCCCATTTGCAAATTATTATTAATATTATACCACTTATCTTTATAAATGTCGATAACTATCCTCTTCATTTTTCAGCAAAATCAAGGACGGATTGTAA
>CAWEAK010000017.1:0-62843 GCA_963806975.1 uncultured Spirochaetota bacterium | reverse complement strand
ACAAGGGGCAGCATTTCTATCGTTACAACTGAACGTTTGTCAATCCGATATTTATACAAAATGGTCGTGAAATAAGGTTTTTCTCGTCCTTTCTCACGCCCGGCTGGGTTAGACGGGATTCTCCGCCGGGCATTCGTCAGGCCCTTTCTTTTTTACCGGATTACCGGCTAAGCCAGGCGCGCCTGCAATCAGCCTTGCCCCCATTCCCCCGAACCCCCTTAAACCCCATTTAGTTGTAAGCGTCGCAATACTCCGCTATCCTTGCGCGTCGGGGGATTTGGGGGCCGCGGCTTCAAAAGTGAGAATCGGCGGCCGCATTCCGCGCTCCCCTGCGTCCGTGGCCTCATCCTCCGGCCACGGCTGCGGAACTCGGGACTGCGTCCCTCCTGTTCCTTGCCGCCTCAATCGCCGTCCATCCGGTAAAAAAGAAAGCCTGGCGCATCTGCGACATTCTCCCGCACCCTCCCACCACACCCACCGCCCCGGCGATAATCATTGCCGTTTAGATAACTCCTTTCGTGGCTCCAGGATTTCGGAGAAAATAAGCCCGGTTTCTTTCCTGCAAGCCCCAACTACGGATAGTATAAGGCTCGCCGAAAATTTATCAAGGGTAAACTCCCGCCAGTCGCCTGCGCCGCGGCGCATGCCCTTGACAAATTCCCGGTTCGCGCTTTGAAGTCATTAGTTGGGGCTTTATCATTCAATATTTTTCCCGAACGGCCTAATATCCCCACCAGCGAAAAACGGAGAACTCAAGGGCGAACGCATCAGCGTGAGTGAGCGTCAGCGAATTTACCCTTGAATTCTCCGTTTTGAGTGGTATAATTAACCTGGCCGTGAGAAAAATAATAATATTTTATTAATTTTTTTTCATTAGATTTTCTGCTTCCTTAAGCCCTTTATCTGTTAATTTAAATCTTTCTATTATACTATCTAAAGATTTAAGTAAGTCCTCGTTTTCCAATTTCTTTATTGCTTCTTTACAAATTATATCACTATCATTATCAATCGTAAATGAATGATCAGGACTTTCATACGCAAGCTTTAAAATTTCTAATGATTTAATTTTTATACGTAATTTAGTCAAATCATTACCATCATGCATTTTTGAAACTTTGTCAAAGTTACTTCTTTTCACATTAGCGTCTATTTGAGATTGATTTATCAAAACTTCATCCAATTTTTCAAAAGTAACAGGTTCAGTAAGATTTTGTATAATTGATAACAAATTTCCTTTTTCTTCCTTATTAAAAATTTTTCCCTTGTCTTTCTCTTTAAACATTGTCAATTTTTCAATTAACGTTGAAATTTCTTCTCTATCCATAAAAATATTCCCTCCTACAATTTTATCAAATTTAAGCAATATGAAATACTATCGTCAAGAAATCTTATCAGGGAACCTAACGGTACTTAGAAGAACCACCCAGCCGGGATACACAAATAAATGCTATAAAAATATTTTTTTAATATATTTCTTATGTATTTATAAATATCTATAAAAGACAATGAATTACGATTTTACTCAAAATCTATAAAATCTATGAATTTTCACTCCTCGTTTATATTGGTTAAATACATCAAGGAGAAATTTCATGAAATTTTTGAAAACTTTTGATAATGAAGGAGAAATTTTACTTACTGAGCCAGGAGACCTTGAAATGATTATTAGACAAGGATGGTGGAATCAGGTAAAAGAAGATTATATCGTTATTGTGGATATTTCAATCTATAATAAGTTAAAATCTTCAATTAAAGAGATTGATAGTTAATTTTCAAGTAAAGTTTTTATACGGGAGCCGCACGGCACTTCGCAGAATCGCCAAACTTTCGCCGGCGCACGGGCGGGTGGGGCTTGCGATAGCCTGTAGCATCGGCGACAGCCCTGCCGAGACCCGGAGCGTTAGACCCAGACCTTACTGATTAAGGAATCGGGAAAGATAAAGCTTTAAGTTTTGAGAATTGGGGCTACTTTACATAATTTTGCCTTATCGGCGGGCTGGTCTATCCCCTTTGGTCCCCGAGTCTACCGCTCCTTGCTTTGCAGCACTATCGAGGGGCCGCTCCCTGCTTTGCTTCCTCGCTTCGCCCGCCAGCTTGACGATAAGGCAAATTATGTAATGAGCTCCGGGTTTCGGCAGGCGGCTTGAGGAGCGAGACGGATGGAGAACGCAGGCTGTGTTGACAGCCGGAAACGCGCCGGAGTTTTCCATCCGTCCCCGACGAAAGACGATTTAGCTTTCTACAGCCTCATACTTCCGCCCCCGCTACAATCCTTCTGCCGCCACCGCCCACAAAAAAAGCCCCTCGGATTCTACTCCAAAGGGCTTTCTATCTACTTCTCTTCCTTCAAGTAATAATCAAACACCCAGCCCTTTATCGTCTCATTCCCCGCTTTGTTAGTAATACCGGTATCAATGTAAGCCCAAAACCCCTTCTTGTCCCCCACAGTCAAAGCCGCATCCGACCGCTTCAAAAGCGTCACCTTCGCTCCCTTGGAGAGCTTCACCAACACCGCCCCGTTCGTCGCCGCTTCCGCTCGTACGTTTACGTTGTCGCCTGTGAGGGTGAAGACAGATTTTGATGAGTCTGATGATGGTTGATTATTTGATTCTGAAAAAGGTTCAAATTTTCCATCTTTAAACTTATAAACAACTGTCTGATAGTCAGCTTTAGAGTCATATTTAACTTTCGCTGTTAATACAAGATTTTTTTCATCTAAGTCAAAGCTTCCATTAATTAGATTTTTATTCGATACTATATTTTTTATAAGAAAATCAAATGTCTTTTTATAATAAATTTTTTTAGTATATTTTTCTTCAGTTACTTCTTTTGAGTTATATACTTCAATTAGATTACTGTCATAAGTAATGATATAATCTTTTTCAAAAATTATATTTTTCCCAATAACATCATTAATGACTTCTTTTATACCTTCATTTGTTTTGTAAATTGATAGTAAATTGTCACCTTCATATTCACCTTGTCTATTGTATTGAATACTATAATACGAATTTTTGTAGTCTCGAAATTTTATGTCAAAAAGATCATCGGCAGTATGATAATAATCAAAGTATAGTTCATTACTCAACATATAATTATGGATATCATCATCAGCATAATAATTTCCAATTTTATCAATCACCCATCCACCTATTTTTTTTGTCTCTCTATTAAAGTGATACCAATATTGACTTCCGATGTTTGTGATATTATCAACCAGTATGAATTCATTATTTTGAAATTTGTATTCGATTTTTTTTGATTTTTGATCAGGAGTACTATAAATAGCCGCTTCAAAATTAGTAACAATTAAGCTTGGTTTCGCGCTTATAATGTTCATAGTTAATATTAACAATATAATTAACCATTTCATATATTTCATATTTTACTCCCTATTTACTTTTTATCATAAAGTACAAGTAATTGAACCTGGTAATTATTATTCTTTACATAAGATAAATCACTTCTATTGACCATTGTTATATTAGGATTTCTTGATCCCGGATCACTTAATAGATATTGTGTTATATTTCCTTCCCTGTCATATCGAGCACCTGACACAACAGCAAAGTGAGTATGGCTCGAATCGGTTTGATCAACCATCTCTATTATTGTTGGTCTATTTTCCCCGAGTCTTGTGTCTATTGTACTTCGTAAATCATCACTATTACCTGGTACTCTTGTATATGTTCCATTCAAACCATTTTCTACTAAACCTTTTGCATTACCAAGACCTGATTTACCAGTTGCATAATAGCCAGTATCAGCAATAGCATCGACTTGTGGTGGAGTTTTGCTATTGCCATTAAATGTCGCTACATCAGCAATACTTGTTATATAGCAGCCTTGCCCTGAAATTCTATTTGAATTTGACTCATCTGGAACTTTGATTATTATTTGCCCTTCCACTAACAATTTTTCAACCATTTTCTTATTATTTAAAATTGTGCTATATCCTGCTTGCTTATAGTCTGGAACTCTTTCACCTTTTTCATCAACAATATAACGGTCGGTATGAACATCGTCGGCTGAAATATAATTTTCAGGATTAATGTCGGGTGTTGGTGGAATAATATTCCCCTGTGGAGAACTGGGGGTTATCCTCCCTGTAGACCCTTTTTCTTTTTCCCTCAATAAATTAGCCGCTTTTTCCTTTTTCCGTTTTATGATTTCTGCTTTCGCTTTAAACATCAAAAGCATTATAGCGGCTTGCCGCCGGATTAAAATATCCGCTTGAGTCATAAACTAACAGGCAACCGGAGTCTTTTCTTTGTGTTCCGGCAATTCAGAAACCACTTTCCAGCCTTCTTTTTCGTGTCTTTTTGTTCCTTCTTCTATCATTTTAAAATACTTATGAAGATCATTCCCACATTTTTCCTGCATTTTCCTTGCGGCATTCCTCATTTCTTCTACAATCGGATCGTCTATCATAATTCTTCTCCTTCAATATAATTTTGCAGTTCCTCAGGTGTCACGATCTGAGGCGTTCTAAAACCAAGCAGTTCATTTAATCTATAAAGTTGTTCCCGTATATGTCCATTTGCCAAATGCTTAAAATTCCACGTCAAAAGGTAGTTCATACCGTGATGAACCGAAAAAGCGACATGGGACATATCCCGGTAGAGTTTTTCTGAAAAATTAAAATATTCCATATATTTCCGGGTTGTTTCCTCAATTTCCGGTTTTGGTCTTAATAAAAATGCTTCTTTTACCAATGCTAACCGTTTTTGAGCGTAAACCGGATCGCCTTCTTCGATTTCTTCAAGAACTACATCAGAGATATATAAAACGTAGTTTTGCCGTTTTTTCTCCCACCAGTCTATAGTAATTTTCTGGCGTATTAAAACTTCCGCATTATCACTTAATTCTGAAACACGATAACTCGGAATCGTAGAGTCAAGATAGACCTTTTCTTTTTCCATAATTACTTTACTCCGATATAAATATTAGCTTTTTTCTATGTTTTTATCAAACTTTATTCCATTCTAAAACATAACTTTCTCTCGATAATACATCAAAATACAATTCATTTTCTAACGGGTGAAACTTCCGGTAAACCTCCTTCAAATAAGCGGTGGAAAGGTTCAAATAAATCTGCGTTGAATCTAAAGAGCTATGCCCAAGTAAAAGCTGAACTTCCCGAATATCCGCACCGGCATTTAAAAGGTGAGTAGCGAAGGAATGACGGATGATATGAGGGTAAACCGGTTTTGTAATTCCCTGTTCTTCCTTAATCTTGCGGATTATCCCGGAGAGTCCGCCGGTTGAAAGAGACTTTCCGAAACTGCCTAGAAACAGCTTCCTTGACTGGTCTTTCTTTCGGGGAAGCCGGGAATATTTCGGCCTGATCTTTTTAATGTATTGCGCAAGGTACTTTACCGGCGTTTCTCCGAGCGGAAGGATTCTGTCTTTTTTTCCTTTACCATTGCGGATAAAAATCATTTTTTCATCCAGAAATATATCAGGTAATTCAAGGTTGCAGAGTTCACGTGCGCGTATGCCCGTTCCGTAAAGAAGTTCTAATATTGTCCGGTTCCGGAAGTCAAGCGGGTTGTCTACCGGAACGGAATCGATAAAGTCCCGCATTTCTTTTTCGGAAAGTACCTTGTCCCGGATGTTATGCCGCTTCCCTTTCATTTCAATATCGCCGAAAGGATTTTGAAGGATTTTATCCTCTCTTTCAAGTATTTGAAAAATCCGCTTCATGGCCATAGCATCTTTTTGAACGCTTTCTTTTTTAATGCCCCGCTTAGAGCTTCTCTCAAGGTATTCCATAAATCCGTTAAGTTCGCTTTCCCTCACGTCCCGGTAATCAGGAATATTTCTGCTTTCAAGATAATCATTGAAGCGTTTCAGTATGCGGGTAAGGCTTTGTATAGAGCTTTGGGAATAGTTCCGGCTGGTGAGGACTTCGGAAACGATTGTTTTGACGGCTTCAAAAGTGAGTCCGTTCATGCTTTTACCTCTCGTGGATGATACTTGAGAAGCGTCAACCTGAGATGCTCCGGCGATAGTTTGGTATAGCGTTCCGTTGTCGCCAGCTTTTCATGACCCAAAAGGTCTGAAACCTGTTTGATTCCCGCCCCGTTCTCTAAAAGATGGCTTCCATACGAGTGACGGAAACAATGACAGGTAATTTTCTTCTTTATCCCGGCTTTTGTACATGCTTTTGATAAGTACCGGTTCACCGTTTCGTTGCAGGGTATTTTACCTTCATAAGCCGATGGAAAGACACGAGTGCCTTCTATAAAGCCCCGGCAAACCAGAGGGCGAACGTTATCAATAAAAACCTTCAAGTAGGCCGTGCCGATATCGCCAAGCTGGACAATTCTTTCCTTGTTCGTCTTTGTCTCAAATATTGTCGCTTCCTGCTCCTCGAAATTGATATCTTCGATCTTTAAGGCCAATAACTCCCCGATCCGCACGCCGGAGGAATACAAAACTACCTGAATTGTTTTAAGCATAAACTCAAAAGGTGTTTCAGCCTTCACGTTGAACAGTTTAACAACTTCCTTGCGGTTCAGGATATTCCTTGAAACCTTGTCTTCAGCCCTGACGCTTCCCATCTGCCCGGAGAATCCGCCGCATAAGCCTTTCTTTGATAGAAAAATAAGGAAGGGTTTGACAAGGTTGGTTTTCTGCCGTAAGGTAGACGGGGCGTAAAGGCGGTTGCCTTTTTTGTCTGTCTGATCTGCAAGGTATTTTACATAATCCCTGACATCATCCCGGCGGAGATCGGCAAGGCTGTTTACATTCCGTTCAAAGACAAGATACTTCAAAAAGTTCCGGGCATGCTCCGCAAACCTGCCGGTAGTTGAAGCCGGGTATCCTTCTTTACGCCTTTTGTCAACGTATTCAAGACAAACGGAACGCAGTTCCCCGGGAAGCCCGGCATAAAGGTCAAGGCTGGCCTTGCCCCAATCGATGTTATCCGGTAGAAGATCATTCCGCATTAGAAAACATTTAGCGACCTGGCCATAAGTACGGATTGTGTCAATGCTCAGGGATTTAGCCCGAAGATAATCAACAAAGTTTTCCAGATCGGCTTTTGTAAGCTTTTTCAAACCTTCCGGCTCGTTGATGTTCAATCTTTCTTTAAGATAGGCCGTAAAAGCTATCAGGGCGTTCTTTTTAACGATCAAGCCCTGGTGTTTGAAACCCCGTATTTTGTAGTAAGTTAGAAAGTCCTGGACTAAGTTTTCTATGTTCATTTGTTTTTACCTCCCGTTTTTTAGGGGGTATGTCTCCCCCCGGAAATACTGACCCACTCCCTTTTAGACTTGCAAACCTTTTAAAATCAAGGGTTCTAAAGTCAAAACCGGGTCAGACCCGCTTTTGACCCGGTTGACCCACTTTCCCATTTTTGATTGATATTACTATTGTTCCGGCTCTTTTTCATTTACTGACCCACTTAGAGAACTTCCTTTTTTCTCTATCTTTTTAGTCATTTCCTCCGGCGTAGGAATAATCGATAAATCCATTTTAACGATGTTTTCATCGGATATAAGAGAATACGAGGCCGTCCCGCCCCTGAAATGGTTTCCTCTGACCCGGATATACTCATATTCCGTAAGAACCCTCAAATACCGCTTTACAAACATCTGATTAAGGTTAGTCCTTTCCCGGATTTCCCTTTGAGTCATGCTCACTTCCTCCGGCTTGAGGTTTTCGCTTTCCGCTTTCTCTCTCATTACCCTGCGGAGTTCCTCATATAAAAAGGCCGCCTGACCCGGTATTTCATTCATGGTCGCCCCTAATATCCCTTTCACCATCACATTGTAAGCGATCCGGTAGTCGTCAATATCGCACTCGATAAATTCCGTCAGCCCTTCCCATCTGACTATCTTTTGATACTGGCGTAGAAAACAAACGCAGGCGATCAGGTCCAGAAACCTTTCATTGTCCCGTCTGGTCCTCATTAAATGGTCGGGAAAATTGAGGGCTTCACCGAAGGGATTCACGATTAAAATATTGCGAAGTAACCTTTGAGCAGACTGATGTTTACTGACGATCTCCGGGACGATATGAAGTTTTTCAATATGGCGGTCAAGTGAATATTTCTTTCTTTGCGTTTCGTGGATACGCATGGTCTGCGTTCTTGATTCGTCAATGTTGGTTACAAAGTAACGGGAGGCGTTTTCAGGGTTCAGGTTGTGGCTTGTGGTTGATAGGACGCTTGAAACGATCATGGGGGTTTTGATAAGTTTTGAACTCATTTTTCCCGTCTTTTCGTCCTTTGTAGTTACCAGCCTTGACAGTTCCTTTCTTGATAGCATTTCCCTGATCTGGTGTTCCACAATATCGGAGTGGACGGACTCGCCAAGCGTAAAGAACTTATGCTTGAAATCCGCTACATAATTCAAAGCCTGATCCGAAAGACTTGTAACGGCGACAACATCCTCCGGCGGTAAAAGCTTTTCAACGGTCTCGACAAGCCGGGACTTACCCGCCGCCGATTCCGACAGAATCAAAATACTGATCGGGTCGTCCAGTATCCGGGAGCTGGCGCAGATATATAAAAGCTGTTTGTTCAGGTCTTCCCCAACATAGCCGAGCTTTTCCATGTCTTTTACGATTTCGTCAAACAGGTTCGGGCTTTTCAGGAATTTAAGCCCGGCTTCCCGTTCTTCATCCGTCAAGACTGGCTTTTCTTCGGCCTTGCTTTCCTGTAAAATCCTTCTGTCTCTTTCGGCCTCGAAATAATCAACGATAAAGCAAATGTCTTTTTCAACCCGTTTCGGTTCCACACTAAGAAGCCGGGAAACCTGCAAAGAAAAAGAGGAACGGGAACGGGCGGAATATAAATCAAGGTTATCAAAATACCTTTCTCCTGAAGCTCCCGGAAATTCGGCGTTCCGTTCTGCCCTTACGTTTACCCGCAGGCTTGTTACAAAAGCCTCTTTCACGCCCGAAACCTTGTAAAGCATGTCGGAAATATAAAAAACGGTATTAAAGCCCTCCTGACTAACTTTGAAAGAAGCTTCAAGCCCTTCGGTTTCCTTCTCAGCCTCAAAGATAGCGGCTTGTTCAATAAGGGCTTTTAAGTCCTCCTTTTCCAGCTTTCCGGCTATAAGAATTTCATTCCAGTCCTTAGATTGCCACGGAGAAATGACTTTCACCCGGAAACATTCGTTAATAAGGCTTTCTTTCAGCTTTTCACTGCCAAGCGTCCCGGCTTCGTCATTATCCAGCGCCAGAATGACCGTTTTAACCCGGTCGTTCTTCAAAATCCGCAAGTGTTCTTCTGTAAATCCGTTTGTTCCATAGATCGGCTGGACATTCTCGAAGCCGATTTCAATAAGGCTTAGACAATCAATAATACATTCGGTTAAAATGATTTCATCAAAGACCTTTGAGGCTTTACGGTTGAAAACACCCCGATGCTTGCCCTTTAGATAGCGGTGCTTGAAATTTGAATCTTCTGAAATGTCTCTGCCGTAAAAGGAAACGGTGTTTCCATTATCATCGAAGATGGGGAATATAACACAGTTTAAGAAATGTTCTTTTCCATGCTCATTAAATATACCGGCTTCAGTTAATTCATGTCTCTGGCTTTCGCCGGTAACAAGGTTTAAGCCGCCATCGGCAAAACCAACTTGAAACCGTTCATAAAGTCCGGTGTTTTTTAATCCCCGTTTCCTGAGATATTCGAGGGCTTCCGGATGGTCGAAAAGTCTTTTGTGATAGTAGTTTTTTACCGTGTTCAAGTTCTTGATTCTTTCGCCGTCCGGAGAATTTAAGACCGTGCCGGCTGAATCAATCGGCAACTTTCCTACATCGCCCGAGGCGGTAACAGTAAGAGGTTTAACCTCAAGCGGCAGATCGGCGGGGACAGATGAAAAGGAATTAAACCCTTTCCAATCCTTGAGGAACTTTAAAGCCTCCTTGAAGTCAAAGCCTTTCATCTTCTCCACAAGGTCAAAAGCGTCCCCGGCTTCTCCGCATCCGAAGCAGTTGTATAAACCTTTTTCTTTATCAACCGAAAGGCTGGGCGTTTTGTTGTCATTATGCCACGGGCAGAGCCCTTTAAAACCTTTGCCGACCTTTGACAGCTTCACGTTGAAATAAGCAAAGAGTTCCACAATATCAACATTTTTCTTGATGTCGTCTTTCTCGAACTCTTCCAGAAAGCCGCTGACTTTGAGGGTTTTCCGGCCATGCAATTTATCTTTCTTTGAACTATTTGAATTAATGGGTGTTTCCATAAACATTACCACCCCCTAAACCAGATTCAAACGGTTCAAAAGTTCTTCGACAACCGCCCGGACTTCTTCGGCTATCTTGCTTTTCTTTGAGGTAACGCCGTTTTTAGCGGCTATCGCTTCTTCGATCTTTATAGACTTCGAGAGGACAGAGGAAAAGACCTTTTCCCCGAAAGCTTCCCGGATCTCGCCGTGGATCTGTTTCGTTATGGATGGAATAGAGTCAAAAGCGTTGATAATAACGCCGAGTAATGAAAGGGACGGGTTAAAGTTCTTTCTGATCTTCGCGACCGTGGCCATGAGGTCGTTGGTTCCCTGCATGGAATATAGCGACGGGTTCATGGGAATGACAACATAGTCCGAAGCGGTTAAAGCGTTCCCCGTCAGAACACCGAGAGAGGGCGGGGAATCGATCAAGATAAAGTCATAGGTCTGGAATAATTCGCCTTCTAACAGGTCTTTCAGTCTTGTAAACGCGTCGACCTCACCGATTAATGACTTTTCGAGGCTTGCCAGCTTCACCCCACCGGAAAGAAGCGACAAATTAAGCTTTACATCTTCCGGCTCATAGTCCGAACCTGTCAAAGCCTCGTATAAGCCGAAGCCCGGAATATCGACCAGGCTTTTAGACAGGTTCGCTTGAGGGTCGCAGTCGATCATTAAAACCCGGTAACTCTTTTCCGCTAAATAAATCCCCAGCTCACGGGTGCATGTCGTTTTCCCGACTCCGCCTTTCTGGTTCGATAATACGATTTTCTTCATGTCAGCCCCCTAAATTGAGCCGGGGGCTTTCAGTTCCCGGAGTTCTCTTTTAGCCTGGCCGACTAAAGTAGTAAGCTGGCTGTAGGTACGCCGGAAGTCCATAATATTGACCGTGGCTTCCCCGTTCAGATAGACAAGCTGCGCTTTCTGGATGCCTTCACCGGACAAAATGAACTTTCCCATTTCCTTACGGTTCTGGTTTACGATCTCGACCTTTTCGATCTTGAAACCCTGCATCAGATAAAAGACGGCTTCATAAAGGTCGGTGGTACTGATAAGGTTAGTCATGACTTGACCCTCCCAAAAAAATATTTTTATGGAGGGTTACGCCTCGAAATTGATTTAGTCCATTGAATAATGTATAATAAATTCGAGGTTAAACCCTCGGAATTAAAAGCCCTTGTTTCTTCAGGTCTGCAAACTTTGGGAAGCAGGGGCTTTCTTTTAATCTGTTAGGTTAATATAATCATCTCATTGGAAGATTTATTCTAATTTAAGGAGACAGTTTTGTCAAGTGAAATACTAAACAAACAAGAAGTTTTTTTTTCTTTGGGAAAAAACCTTAAAAAATTGAGGGAATACAAAGCCATTACCTCCGAACAGCTTTCTTTAGAAACCAACATAAATCAAAAAAACATTAAAAGCTATGAAAATAAAAATATAAAGCCGCCTCTGAACAACCTTATCAAGCTTTCCAATTACTTCGGCATTACAATAGACTTTCTCATTTTGTGGGATAAAACGCCTTTTTTTCATAACATGAAACTATTGAATCTTGCAAAACAGATCGATGAAATGGATCAGCTTCAACGCTTTCAAATAGAATCCATGACCAGTGCTTTACTGAAAGGAAAAAATAAGGTAGAAATAAAACAGGATAATAATAACCCGGATGAATTAAAAAACGATTTCCATTTTAACTTAAAAACCCTGAGAGAGCAGAAAGGCGTGTTCCAAAAAGATATTGCTGATCTGCTGGATACCAATAAAAGTATGGTTACTCATTATGAAAATAAATCCGTCCCGCCGATAGAAAGCCTCATAAAGCTGTCCGATTACTTCAACATTTCTATACATGCTTTATCTACCGGGCAAAAGCTTTTTTTCCCTTTCATAGATGGGCAATTCAGGGAAACGATCTACCAAGCCGATCAATTATTGACGCTCGATGAACATAAAATGATCATGCATCTTATGGAAGCCCTCATTAAAAACGCCTGATTGTACCGACCTCTTGCCCCCTCACGCCTGGGCTAGTTAGACGAAGATGACGCCCAGGCATTCGGCGGCAAGTCTGTTTTTCCGGCAGCCTTTTACATAACTTACCTTATCGTCAAGCAAGCGAAGGAATCGCGCTTTTTCCAAAACGGTTATTTAAAACTGCTTCTGAAAGCCTTTGAATTCATTTTTTACAGTCATTAAACGGCTCAATGGTTCAAACGCCTGCCGATAAGGTCAAGTTATGTAAAGTACGCCAAAGAAGAAGCCCTGGCAAGAGGCGTACCCGGCTACTGGAAAAACAGGGCTACGGCTGGCGCATCTGCGATATCTTTTCGCACCCTCCCGCCACACCCGCCGCCCCGGCAATGGCTATCGCCGTTTAGATATCTCCTTTCGGGGCTCCGAAATATAATCTTTTTTAATATAAAGACGATATTTCCAAGAAAGTTTTAAAAGGAGAAAAAGATGCCAAATGAAGTTATTAGTATATTCGCTATTGTCCGAGAATTCATATATCCAGTTTTTCTTGTATTGATTACAGCTTTTGTTCAAATGGCTTTTAAGAACATTAACTTAATGAGACCACCACTTAGAAATTTAAATTTTTTAAATGAAATCAATAATTCCAAGCTGGATAAAAAACATGAAAACCATTACAAACAATCATTTCACCGAAAATTTAATTACTGAAATTTATGGCATAGCTTTAAAACAAGAACAATTTATATTACTTGGAAAGAGCGGACTATTGAAGGAATTTAATTGGAAAGAAATAAAAACAGCCATTAACTTCTTTAAATTCAATGAAAAAGAATTTGAAATCAAAATTAATATTTTTGACATATTTATCAAATGGATTTCTTTAATTTTTTATCTTTTATTCATAGTTTTTGGCTATATAGCCCTTTACTTTGATCTTTCAATTAGCAAGTTACCACTTTTTAATATAAATATTTTAAAAGACCTCATTCTCATAATTACAGGCTTCATAGTCGGATTAATTTTCTTTACGCCTCGTTTTATAGCAATAAAAATGAAAAAATATTTGAATCTAAAAAAAATATAAAAAAATCCAGATTAAATGCCCCAGCTCCCATAATTATACCGCTCGTCAGAAAAATATCAATGATAAATTCGCTATCGCTTGCTCGTTCTATGTAACTCGTCATTGACATTTTTCTTCCTTGCCGGTTTCGAAATTAGCTGGGGCTTATCATTATTATTACCGAACGGCCTAAAATCACTACCAGCGAAAAACGGAGAACTCAAGGGCGAACGCATCAGCGTGAGTGAGCGTCAGCGAATTTACCCTTGAATTCTCCGTTTTGCAGCGGTATAATTACCTTGGCCGTGAGGAATCTATCATTCATCTGTTATTGTAACTAAACCAGTTCGGGAATTCATTAATGTATCAAATATTGATTGATTAGTAGGAAACGTATCGTATATCTTTTTTACAGCGCATTCATATTCAACATCATTCCAGGTAGTTTGTATATCAAGCTTAGATAGAGAAATATATCTCTTGATCGAAATCTTTAATTCATCATATTTGACAATTATTGCCTTGTAATTACTTCCATCAGTTGCAATAACTAAAATACTCGGGTCTACCGCCATTCTTTTAAATAAATCCCAAGCATTTTTATCGTAGTAATTAAAACATGTGTCATAAAATAAATTTGGATTTTCACATAATCTTAAAAGCATCATATGTACCCAAAAGGTTTTCTTATCAATAATTACACGTATTACACTAGGTATAGTTTCAATAATTGGATTTTCTGGAATCAAATCAAATCTTTCTTTTGTGTCCTTTATTAAAAGAATTAAATGAGGTTTACCCTTTATAGCAACCATAGAACCAGGGCCAACTTTTTTTGAAATATCTTTAATTTCATTTGGAATTATACCTTTCATTAGAACTCCTTTAAAATCTCAATAAAATTTGATTATTCTTTTATATTATCTGGGGAGTCCCGCCTCTGACTTGATCTACACTACAAACTATCTACGGGACGGATGGGCGCTATACAACTGAGGTGTAAGCCGATTCCTACTTCGGGCCGGGCAGGGTGTATCATAGCCATCGCATCGGCGCCAGCTTTCTTTTTCACCGGATGGACGGCGATTGAGGCGGCAAGAAACAGGACGTTTCGCAGCCGAAGCCGTACGACGCGGCTTCGGACGTAGGGGCGCGCGGAATGCGACCGCCGATTTACACCACTGAACTCGCACTGAGTAGGCCGTCAGGCCGTATCGAAGTGGCCGCAGCCCCCAAATCCCCCGATGCGCAAGGATAGCGGAGCATTGCGACGCTTACCTATAACCGGGGTTTAAGGGGGTTCGGGGGAATGGGGGCAAGGCTGATTTTGCTTAGCCGTTCGTCCGGTGAAAAAGAAACAGCCCGACGAGTGCGGCTCCGGAGATTCCGTCTCACCCAGGAGCCGCCGAGAAGAGCTGAATTACTGTTTTTCTAAAGCCTCATGCCTTCACCTTCGCCTAAAGAAAAAGCCCCGTAAGCTTTCACCAACAGGGCTTTATGTTACTTCTTTCATCTCCCCAAGCCTTTCCTCAAACACTCCCGCTATCGCCGCCACAACCCGCTCCCCCGTGGCCTTGTCAAATTCCGCCGTCGAGAATGCCTCACTCCGGTCGTTCACTATAAAAATGTATTTTAAACCTCTCATTACTTCCAAAGCCCGCTCAATCCGCCGGTATATGTCTTCAAATTCCTGCGTTCCCTTCCCTTCTTCGTCCATTTTGACCCCATGATAGCTATTAGCTTTTAGCTGATAGTCGATAGCCCCTTATCCCTATTGTGATTTTACAACTTTTGTGAGACCAACATCCTCTTTAAATCACCTATTTTTCATTTCTTCTTGCCACTTTCTTAACTTCTCCGCTTTCTCCGCCTTTATTCGCTTTACATTTTCAGGGCTAAAGTCAAAACCCCTGCCTTCAAGTATCTTTATTACTTTGTCCTTGTACTCTTTCTGCATTTCTAAATCATCTTTACCAAGTGATGATCTAACTTTATATTGATAAATATCAAATGTAATTTCATCTTTATATAAATCTGGGTTAGCACCCTTTTGCAACAAATAATAGGCTATATCATATTGAGAGCCAGAAATAGCATTCCATAAAGGTGGCCCCCCTTTATTTGTTTCATATAGACCATTCACATCTGCTCCTGCTTCGATCAACAATTGAACATTTGTAAAACTATGTACCCTAATTGCATTATGAAGAATATGAACATCATTAAAAACAGTATTAGGATTACCCCCATTCTTTAATCCAGTTTCTAGATAAAAAGGGTCTTCCGCGTCCCCTGCCGCCATAGTCAGAGATGTATCTTTACCTTTTAATGACCAATCATTATCAAGCTTTTCTTCTGCATTTATCGGTATATTTTGATCCGCCCCATGTTCCACCAGAAATTCATAACTCTTTTTCTTGTCCTTTAAAAATGAGTAAATGAGAAATGTCATTCCCTGGTTTCCCTGCTTGTTTATGTCAAGTCCATCTTTTAGCATTTTTCCCATCTTGTTTGTATCATCCCATTCTATTGCGTGGCAAACCTCAATATCCTTTTTATCACTAAACCAGTAATTAGAACTATGTCGTCTTAATGCTTCTACAAACAACGACTTTGCAGCAATCTTGTTGTATCCCAATATATTCGGCAATATAAAGATCCCGATCATAATTAATATTTTTAAGAGCTTCATTTAATACCCTCCATAAAACAAACTATTTAGTATTCCCAATAGCCGGTATTATATTTTCTGGTAAATGATATCCGATTAAAGAAAAAGGCCATAGGTACCAATTGGCAGAATTTAGATATATATGGCCGCCGGTTGCCGGTTGATTTAATAGACCCCAGACAAATTCTCCCCTGACATCATAAGCGGTTATATTCTGAATATCAGTATTATTATAATTAACTGTATTCCGATTGAGACCGGGCGCATTAAAAGTAATCGCTTTTGCTTTGGTTTCAACCCCTGCAGCACTTGCTAGCCCACCGCCCAGCGATTGTCCGGTTAATATTAGTTTATCTCCAAATTTAGAATTAAGAATGTCTCCAACATCCTTTGCGTTTTGAATTTGATTGTAAGGATCGCCTCCTGTTTTCATCGCTATATCAGTTCTAATCCCCTTCCAAACATCCCCAGAAGAACCATTACCATAGCCGATAAACGAGGCATATATATTACCGTCGCTTCCCTGATAAATACCTACATTCACACCAGTTTCTGGATTAATGAAATTACCGCTCCTATAGTCCCATTCAAATCCTTTAGATTTCATGTTATCAATAAATTCAGTGTCATTAATATCAAAAGGAGTTAGTTTTTTCAAATTATATTTATCCATTATTTCGGCTTCTTTCATACTTCCTTCGTTTGTTTTGTGCGCCGATACATCAACAGCCCAATCGGCAGCCGCGGATAGTATTTTCTCATTATTGTCCCTCTCAATAGTCCTATTCTTTCCCATAGTACTCGGAGCATTTTCCGCGGCTAACTCTTCTTCCGGCGAAATAGGTACTATGCTATTCATTTGATGTTCTTTGTACTGCGATTGTTTAATATAGTTGTAAGCTGTAGCGTTTTGATTTCTCAGCTTGTTGGCTTCATCCATCGCCGCGAGTTGTGATTTGCTATAAAGTGTCCTCGATGCCGAATAGCTTGCGTTTGTTCCGGTAACAGCGCCATATCTGTCAAAACTCATCCCCATCGATTCGGTATAGGTCATGTAGCTCCCATTTGTCGTCTTACCGGAATATCCCCCGTACAGTCCGGCAGTATAGCCCGTAACCTGGCCGTTTCTGTCAAAATTTACACCGGCGTTGCTTCCGACATTCACACTCCCGCCGCTGTCTCCGACCTTGGTGCTGTAGCTCAATCCGCCGTTTAATCCATACCCCTCATATCCGTTGCTGCCAAATATTGCGTTAGCTCCCATGCTGAGGCTCGCTCCGCTATCGCCGAATCCGATACTGACATTCCCTCCTATATTTGTTGTCCATCCGCCCTGTTGGCTGTAATCAGCACCCATTGATATGCCAATACCCGGCCCGCCGTTCGGACCTCCAAGCCCGGCATTGGTGCTGAATCCGTAATTATCCCCGCTCCAATCACTGTGATAGCTTGCCCCTACATTTACAAGGCCGCCGAAGTTGTAGCCTAACCCGACGCTATATCCCTTCGTCGAAAGAGTAAAAAATACCGGTATTCCATTATGATTAAGGTCCATCGAAACCGCGCCGGAGAATGCCCCAAGCCCTATATTTACCATATAGTCAGTCACTGACATACTGCCGCTCAACAGATCGTGAAGATTATTGATAGCTGAGTTTACCGCACCGACTACAGCACCGACAGCGGCCGCGACCAGATCATCGATCAAGAACCATTCGCCATCAGGATCAGTGTAGCGCAAAGGATTGTTCAACCCGTAGATATATCTATTAAGTCCCGAAGGCCCATATCGTCTGCTTGGGTCTTGGATAGGGTCTTGGGTAATAAACCTACCGGAAGCGGGGTCAAGGTATCTTGCCCGGGCATAATAAAGCTTAGATTCTTTATCGAAGAAATGCCCGGTATAGCTTATGCCTTCCTTCGTCCCTTCGTTATCTGCGCCGGTAAGTTTTACCTGCTCACCAAACGCAGTATAGTTGTACGCCTGATAATTGAATTTGACAAGATTTATTTTGATAGGCCTGTCATAGAGTTCCCCCCTCACGGAACCCTGCGGGTCTTTAAGGTAGACCGCCGTTCTTAAAGAGCCGACTTCGGCTTCATAAGAATTGATCATAATGTTATTCAAATAAAACGCCGCTCCATCATAAAGAATATTCTGCCCGTCGTAGACAAACCTTTTCGTCGGGTTATCAATACTTCCCGCTGCGTCGGATGTATCAGTTTTTGTGACACGCAAGTTATTAACATCATAAGAATAGCTTGATACAGTTGTCGATCCTGTCGAGCTGTCATAAACGCTATACTCGGTCATCAAATCGCGTGAATCATATTTAAAGCGTTCCGTTTTGCCGGAATCATCTTTTTTAACTAATCTCCTTGCCCTGTCGTATGTGTATTGCGCGTTTTTCCCGCCATCTTGTTCCAGCATTAAGCGATTATCATTATCGTATGTATAATGCACAATGTCATTGCGAGGAGTGCCAGTGCTGTCATCGCGAGACGCGTTAGCGCCGTGACGATCCGCTTTGCTTTTGTACTCCATAAAGGTGCTTTCTTTAACCAGCCTATTCCCGCAAGCGTCATACGAAAACTTCTCAGTCATTTCCGGAGAGGCTACAACAGTCATCTTCTTCCCATATTCCGCATACACCAGCCTGTAAACCTTATCATACTGAAATGTCGAAACTCTCTTCACAATGTCATTGCGGGGCGAGCCTTCACTGTCATTGCGAGAAGCCGAAGGCGACGCGGCAATCCGATTGGTCGACGAGGAACTATCCTCGCTTGCACTCATAGCCTCGCTCGTTCTGATTTCCCACCTTATCATAGGTATACTCATAGCTCGACAGAAAATGTAGGTACTCCCCCTTGCCAGTCTTGGAGAGGGGGCTGGGGGGTGAGGCGTTTGTATAATTAATAATGCCTGTCATCCTGTAAATCGCGTCATAATTATATGAAACATTCAGCCCCGTCGAATAAACCTTATTCGTAATCCTCCCCATCGCGCTGTATGAATAAACAATCTGCAAGTTGGTAATGCTGTCATTACGAGCCGAAAGAGCCTGCCCCGAGCCCTGCAAGGGCGTGGGGGAACCAACCCCATTGCGGGACTTTTTTGCTCTGGCAATCAATTCTTCGTTGGCGCTCCCTGTCGAGAGAGTATCGGAGGATGAGATAAACGGAGACATAAGAAGTGCCGTCATTTCAAAAACTTGATACTTATAGCCTCCGTGAGTAACTTCCCCTCCAACGGAGGAGCTAGGGGTGGGGTCTTCCTTCCGGCGCTTTGCGTAGGAAGCGTAGATTTGCCCGCGAGTGGACGGTGTAAGCGCGCTGTTGTTTGAGCGGACATCCGTTTTACCTGCCGCGTTGTTACCCAGGAATAAGTCATTTTCAGCGGATTTATCCGTTTCCCGGATGTCCGCGAGTTCAGCGCGCCCGGCTATGAGCGGATGCAAATCAAGCTTCCGAAGCACCTGCGCCGGCGGCTCTTTCTTTGCATACTTTCTTTCTGGCCGCTCAGAAAGAAAGTATGAAGCAGTTTGTTCCTTTGCCGTCTCAAAGGAAGAAAGAGTTTGATCCTTTCCTCTCAAAAGGGTATTGCAGGCTATATTCCGGGCCTTGTGAAGAATAGATGCCCGCATTGGCCGTGGTGGATGCGGAACTAATAACCGTTTCCATCACAATCTGGTTCAACCCGTCATACTGATAGGTAACGGTTTTTCCGCCCCCCCTCTCCAGGCTTGGAGAGGGGCCGGGGGTGAGGCGTGTTCTATTCCCATTCTTATCATACTCATAAGACAGTGTTTCCCTGTTTATTTCATCATACCGGCTCACCATATTTCCGGCAGAGTCATACCGGTAAATATATGAGCTCTTTTTATCAGATGCCGCCGTCAGTCTTCCTAATTGGTCGTAGCTGAAATTTTTGACGTTCCCGTCGCCGTATGCCTTCCTTACGGGCTGGTTGTTCCTGTTGTATGATGTCTCAATCGATTCCTCACCGTTCTTTTCCTTAACCTGGTTCCCATTTTCGTCATATTTATATTCCGTCGCAAACCCCAGCGCCGACGTTTCCTTTATTTTGTTGCCCCTCTTGTCATAATCCATCCTTGTGACATTCCCCTTCGGATCAGCCGCCGTTGTAATGTCGCCGAAAACATTCATATGCATAGCTTGTCTTATTCTCCATCGCGTCTACTATTGACAGAGTCTGCTTTCCGTATCTATAGGTAGTGGTCTTATTCCCTTCCGCGTCGATAAATATTTCTTTCTCGCATTTCTTCTCCCCTCTCCAGTCTTGGAGAGGGGCCGGGGGTGAGGCATTCTCCCCATCGCCGCTTGAGGTAAATGAAGACAGAAAAGCCGTCATTTCAAAAACTTGATACTTATAGTCTCCGTGGGTAACTTCCCCTCCCGCGGACGAAACATCGGAACAGTCGGCAGCACCTTCCCTGGTCGTCCAATCCCCCTCGGTACCTGAGCTGTCAGGCTGAGCCTGTCGAAGCCTTGTCGAAGCAGGGACCAGGGGGGTTGTCCTCGTCGTTCCCATTCCCATCGCTTTCCCCCCGCCATAGCGGAGCGATGCGGTGAGCTGATACACTGAGCCTGTCGAAGTGCTGTCGAAGTGCTGTCGAAGTGTTGTCGAACCAGAAGCGTAGATTTGCCCGCGAGCGTATGGTGTCAGCGCGTTGTTGTTTGATTCTCCTCTTTCCGTCATTCCCGTCGTCTCCCCTCCGCCATAGCGGAGACCGCCGTAGGTCTTACCGCGAAGAGACGGTTCAGTGCGCTGATTGTTTAAGCCGCTGTCCGTCGATTTAATCCCCTTATCTTTTTCTGAATTAAATAAGCTTTCATTAAAAGCCGTTTTCCCGGTCAGCGGCGAGTTCAGCGCGCCCGTCTCTGAGCGGCTTAAGACCGAGGTGGTCGTAGCGTAGGCGGCGGCATTTTTCTTTTCGCTTCCTTTTCTTTTGTTGCTACTGACAAAAGAAAAGGAAGAAAGAGATTGATTCTTTTCTCCCGAAAAGACATATTCCCCCTTTTCAAAGCGATGTGCTGAGCTTGTCGAAGCAGGGGTCATAGGAATTTTAGCCAAAGCTGAAGCGGCAATCCCTTCATTGCGAGGTCGTGCCAGATTGTCATTGCGAGGCGAAGCCGTGGCAATCTCCTCGCTGGAAACACCGTATTGAAAGTATGACATATTCCCCATCGCGTCCTTCGACCTTACCATCCTTCCTGCCCAGTCATATTCCCTGTATAATGAATGATTTTCCTTATCAACGGTCTGAACCGCGTTGTCAAAGGCGTCGTAAACATTGGAGACGCTCTTTCCATAAGGGTCTATGGAGGCCGCAAGCTTACCCCATGCGTCGTATCTGAAGAAACTGGAAAACCCGTTTCTGTCGGTTACTTTAATTGGCTTACCCGAGTTATTATATTCGTAATATTCCGAATTCCCATTCGGGTCGGTTATTTGAACCTTATTCCCGAATCCGTCATTTATGGTCGTCGCTGATATCCCTGTTTGACTTACGATATCAACCTGCGTTGAAGTAACCCTGTATGCCCCATTCCCGTCGTAGGAATATGCCGTCTCGGTAATGTTGCCTTCCCTGTCAATCCTGCGCACCGGCCTGTTCAGATCGTCATAGAATGTATATTCCCTGTTCCCCTTATAATCCGTTTCCCACAGTTTATTGCCGTACTCATCATAACCATAGCTTTTCGATATATCCCCGCTTTCCCCGGCGCATACCAGGGTCTGCTTTACAAGATTTCCGCTCGAATCATATTCGTACCTTGTGGTTCGAGGCGAAGGCTGAACCTGCCCCGAACCCAATTGGTCATTGCGAGGCGAAGCCGTGGCAATCTCCGTTACCATCTTCCCGCTATAATCATATTCATTGCTGATTGATAGTACGCCGGAGGGCGATTCCATAGTGCGAAGCGTATTCCGCCCGTACCTGTCGTATGAATAAGCCGTATTATATCCCAGTCTGTCCCGTTCTGAAATCTTTATTCCCCATGGGTCGTATAATGTCTGTGAGTTTATCCCATCCGGATAGGTAACCGCTGAATTATTTCCCCAACCGTCATATTGGTATTGATAAATATACTGCTTTTCAATCCATTGTCCCTCTTCCATTATCTGCCCGTTCTGGCTCTTCTCAACCATATTCCCACTTGAATCATAAGAATAAGTAACTATCAGAGAAGTGCTACTCTCCCCCTTAACAAAGGGGGAGTTGGAGGGGGTTGTTGCGGATTGTCTTGTTTCCCCTACCTTTTGTCCAAAAGGATCATACTGATACCGTGTCTCTCCCCCCTCTTCATTCAACGAAGAAACTGTCCTTCCCATATTATCGTATTTCCATTTCCTTCCGGTAGTCTTCCCTCCGTATGAAACGCTCTCTGAGATTTTATTTCCGTAAATATCGTAAAATGTCCTGTTTTCTGTCTTCGATAGCTCATCCCTTTTCTTTCTAACATTACCCCTGAAGTCATATTCATAGCTTTCAATTCTTGATGAATTTCCTTCAAGGCTTCTCTTTAAGGTTCCATTCCTGTGATAATCATAAGTGTCTGTTCTTCCTTCCTCCCTCTTTTCAACAACCCTTCCCGCGCTGTCATAAGAATATTCCGTCTTAAGCCCTGCCGGGTCAGTTTTACTGTTTAGAAGCCCTGATGAATTATAAGAATATGTTGTTTCACTGCATGAAAATGTACCGTTCCATCTTCTGTCATCTATAATTTTTCCGGATTTATTATATGCTCTCTCTGTCGATTTTACAGGGCTTCCGCCGTTAAATTTCTTCCATATCTCCGTCGTGTTCCCCCTGAAATCCCTTACCTCCTTTGTCCATTCCCTGTCAGGAATATCCGCGCCCTGAGCGGAGCCGAAGGGCATCCCCGATTTCCATGACGTTACGGTATTGAAAACCATTCCTCCGCTGTTATTGTTAGCATAATCATATTGATAAAATGTACTTCTACCGTCGCCGTATGACGATCTTTCAGTAATATTAGTAGCTCTTCCAAGCCCATCGTATTCATAAACAGTAGTTATACCCCTATAATCCCTGACTTTAACAGGTCTTCCGTTATAGCTTCCATCCGCTTTTACATACTGATATGCCGTCTCCCTGCATCTTATCCCGTTTGTAATATAATACTTATTCGTTAAAAGCCCGCTCTGGGAATACGAGCTTTTCTCGACAGAGCCGTTGGGGTATGTTATCGATTCCGGATACCCGTCGGGTGTATAAGTATACTGGAATACAACCTGCCCGGTGTCTGCCCGGTCATTGCGAGACTGCAAAGCTGCCGCGGCAATCTGCTTTCCGTCCCCCACAGCCTTCAACACAACTCTCCCAAGATTGTCATACACGAACGCCGTCTTTCCCCCATCGGGATTGATAACAGCATTCGTTTCCCCGAATATGTTTATGTCAAACGAAGTTATAAAATCAGACCCACCGTCGTTCCCGTTCCTTTCAACATTCAACAATACTCCATTGTCATTATAATTAAACGCAGTGTCTCCGTTCCCGGGAGAGCTTATTTTAACAACCTGCCCAAGGGCGTTGTAATCATAAGTTGTACTTCCGCCGAAGGGAGCAGTTTCTTTTACAATCTGGTTTTTATAATTGTACTCATAGGAATAGGCCTCGCCACCGGGTAATACCTTTTTTGAAACATTCCCGGTTTCATCATAAGAATATGCAGTCGTACCGCCGTCGGGATTTGTTTCTATCTTTATCTTTCCGGAATTATCGTAAGAATATAAATATGTATTCCCGTCAAAATCCTTCATGCCCGTCATAAGTCCGTTTTTATCGTATTCAATAGTTTTGACCTGTCCGATCTCGTTTGTTTCGGTTGTGATCTTACCGTCGCCATTATATGAATAAGAACGTGTCATACCTCCCGGTATGATTTCCTTTACAGGGAGGCCGGCCTCATTATAAATCTTCCCGGAAACGATGCCGTTATCGTTATAAAATGAATAACCTGACTTATTATTGTTTATCGCAGGGTCAACTATAACGGTTTTGATGACCCTATCCATCTGGTCATAATAATATCTTTCAACCCTGCCGACCGCATTCCATGCCTTCGTCTTTACAGGAATATTATTGTTCTGCAATTCATAAGTGTAGGCTATTATTGTTTTATCGGGAAGGGTTTCACTCGTCAGCCTTCCGTTGCTGTCATACGTATAGCTCCATTTTCTCAATTTAGTACCTGATGCGTCTTTCATTGTCTTTTCTTTAATATTACCCATGGCGTCGTAATTAATGATTGTCCTCAGCCCATTCGGATCCTGCTGGCATATAAGTTTTCCACCGGAATCATAAACTCTTATGGACTGAAAATATTGATTTGAACCGGGCTCGAATACTGTCGGGTTTCCAAGCGCATCGTAATACACAAGATCAGTTGTGCTGACTGCTCCGCCCTCGTTTATTTCCTGAATCGGCCTGTTGAGTAGATTATATGTCATTCTCCTGGTTCTGGAACCATTTCTGATGACTGCCGGATTCCCGAAAATATCATATTCATAGCTGATTCTTCGATTCTCAGGGTCGCTTTCCTCCGATAAAAATCCCATTGAGTTGTAGCTTTTTGTCCAGGCATTGCCGTTAAAATCGGTTATTTTCGTTATATGACCGGCTAAATCATAATCGTAGGTTTTATTAACAATTCCTTCACCGTCGCGGTAACGTTTGTTTTCTTTATACAAACGGTTTCCATTAATATACTCCCAGCTTTGTTTCGTGCCGTCAGGATAAACCTCTCCTGTCTTATTCCCAAGCGCATCGTAAGAATAAGTATGCGCATACTGTTTTAATGAAGACAATGCCGGATCAAACACACTGTATTTAAGGTTGGTGGCATTATTCCTGAAATCATAATATGATGTTGAATGATTTCCATACTGATCTATCTTTTCCATGCTATGAACTGTCTTATCATAATTATTTGACGAAATCATAACAATCGGTGAATTGCCAAGGCTTGTCCGGAGCGATGTATTCCTGTTTATCGCGTCGTAGGTATACTTCTTAATATAACTTTCCCCGTCTTTTGTCTGAACCTCATTTGTTAGCCTTCCCATCTGATCATAAGAATAGCTAACGGTTTTCCCGCTGTTGTTATCCGTTTCGTTTATTAAGAGGCCTATTCCGTCATATACATAAGTACTGTCAACCACATTGCCCGGATATCCTATCTTAGTGGAATCAAATCCCCTCCCTGTCATTTTCTGGCCTATCAGGTTGCCGGCCGTATCATAACTATAATAATAATTATAATTCTGTCCTGTTTGAGAGAGGTATTTTTCTGTCAATTTTCCTTTGGCGTCGTATGTATAAACTATTTGTTTATCTTTATCAAAAACCTCACTTGTCTTATTTCCCTCGGCGTCGTATCCGTAGGTTACTGTTTTACTTCCAGGAAAAGTTATAATTTGGAGCCTTCCTCCGCTGTCGTAGCTGAAAGATGTTGGATTTCCATTGGGGTCTGTTGTTTTCGTTTTGTCTCCCCAGACATCGTACTCTATTCTTGAAATGTTATAATTGCTTATTCCCTGCTCGGTAACATTACCCCTGGAATTATACTTGTAAAAAAGCGTAACCATACCTGATCTGTTCTCAATTGTAACATTCCCATAAGTATCGCAGGTATATGTATAAATTCCATTATCGGGATATGTAATACTCTTAAGATTATGATTATTATCATACCCATATGCTGTTGCGGAACCGTACATATCCTTTATTGTCTTTGTGTAGGCCGAACCGCTGTAAGCAAAAGACACTGTTGCTATATTAATACTACCCCCTGTCTGCCAAATGGATTGATTGGTCATTTCCCCATTGGTATCATAGCTCATTTGGTATTCCGTCCCGTCAGGCTGTTTTATCTTCGTCGGTCTTCCAAGATATTTTGCCGTATCATTAGTATACTCATAGCTCCAGCTCCTTTCTCCGGGCACTGTTTTATTCGTAACATTCCCGCTTTCGTCATATTGATAATTGTAAATATTGCCTATTTCGTTTTTAACATAAGTAATATTGCCCCTGGTTTCATAAGCAAGCGATACGGACGAGCTATCCGGATACGTTATCCCGGTCACCCTCCTCTCCGAATAATTTGTAAGGGTTTGATTATATGTAAATGTAAAAGTGTTTCCGTTAAGGTTTTTATAACCTGTACTTCCGCCGCTGTAGCTGAAAGTCCCTGTATTGTAAGGTGTTATAACGGTTATTAAGCGTACTCCGATCTCTGTGTTTGTAACATTAAATGTGTTCGTACCGAGGTTCGCGAAAGTGTATTGTGCCCACCTTGTCGTTATCCCGCTTTGTTCCCTGCTCGATTTTAAAAGCGCTATCCAGCTGAACATCCTCCCCGCGTTAAAGTCATTCAATTGTTGTTCTATTTTAAATAAATTATTATTCATGTCATAAAACTGTTGTTTAAGAAAGGCTATCATTGTATCAAAATATTCTTCTGTTAATATTATCTTTTTCCCGTTTATTTCATTAGTTAACCCGTTCCATTCTTTTTTATGATCCATAATATTATGCATATTACCGTTAATGTCATTTATAGCCTTCTCCATCTCATTCTTATTGCTTATGAGATTATTCGCAAGAGCTATCATATTTGAGGAATTTGTATCGCTTATTTGCTTTAGGTCGTAATCAAAACTATAATTAAGAATATTACCATCAATTATGAGCATTATTTGGCTAAGTTCCCAAATTTCCCCGGCATATGTTATATTTGCCTGCCATGTTGGTCCGCCTGTTTGACCATCCATTATTCGATAAATAAGGTTTCTTTCAGAATTATTAACATTTTCATTTTCATCCCGGCAAAGACTTACCTTATCAATTAAAGACTCACCCGGAGAATATGAACTTATGCCCGTTAATTTTTGATATGTATTATATGTGTAAATCTTGTATGCCCCAAACCTGTTTGTTATACTTTGCAGGGCGTATCCACCATAAACATCGGGTTTACCAGTGCCGCTTCTCCTTAATGATTGAATTTTTCCATCTTTATAAGTATAGATACTTACGCTCCATCCTCCTTCGTTGTTGTCTCTTAAGTATGTCTTTACATCATTAATGAAATTATTTTTATCACAGTATAATTGGGGGTTGTCAAGTTTTCCGTTATTTTCCATCTTTTCACTGAGACTCTTCATATCGGCAAATATACCCTTGTTGATGTTTGTGTACTTATCAACAATGGTATTACTTGACGATGTACCCAGAAAAAATCCTTGAGAAATCTGAGTGCTTACTGTACTTGTCCCGGAATTATGGTTATAGTTAGTCAGTGTTCCCCAAATAAAACCAGTAAAGTAAACCGTATTCGTTATCTTTATATTCCTAAGGTCTGAATTTATACTATAGCCATAAATGGTACCGGCACTGCCTATGGCATTAATCACATCTCCCACAGTACTTTCACCTTTGTTCAAAAAGCCCCCAAATTCCAACACATCTCCTGTCGCTGTCTTAACCTTTATTTTGCTCTCCTCCGTACCCAGGACACCTTCAAGGCTAATTTCCTTAAAATATCCTCCATCGGTAGTCTCACCTTTCCTTGTAAATTTCCCATCAATATACTGATATTTTTGTGAAACACCGCTCCCGTCCTGGACAATTACCTCGTTCTTCTCAAAGCTAAACCATAAAGAATAGCTCTCACTTAAAAACCATCCTGGCCCCATTCCCACATTCCCCGTGTACTGCGAGCCGTACCTCGCCGTTAGCTGGATCGGAAGAAGATGATCGTTTCCGACCGGGGTCCTGTAGATAAGAATTGTTTTGGAGAGTTCACCGGTTACAGGGTCGACATAATCTCCGTTTAGTCCCTTTTCAATTCTCCGTATCTCATCCTGGCAGGTGTTTCCATAGTATTTCGCCGGGTCTCCGAGTTTCAATTTGACTCCTTCCTGAGATTCCTTTAAAAAATTCGCCGGGTTCGGAAGCTCATTGTCGAGTATCCCCTCAACGGCGTTGATATTTACGTTCTGATCGGCGCTGAAAGCGTAATACCTCTGAAGATGATATTTTTTATAGTACATTTCCTGAAATGTATTGAGAGCCGTTTCCGTTGCCTTATTCCAGAAGCCGTTTTCCTCGATGGCCGAGTAATTTGTAAGATTAAACGACAGTACCCTGTTAAGCTTTGCCTGGATTGTTTTCAGCCGGTCGCTGTACAGATAGGGATTTTTATCGTCATACCCAATAATAACGTTTACTTTATTGCTTACAACATTAATCGCTATCTTACCGCCCGCCCATATTATCGCCATACAGCATAAAAATAAAGACAATATCCCTATTCCCCTTTTTAGCATTGCCTGTCTCCTCCTGCTTTGCCTTAAACTCGCCCTATGTTTTCGTTACCTTCTAAGTCGTATTCTCAAATCCCAATTCACCATGCATTAAACGGATTTTACTGATTTCCATAGATTATCCCATTATAATTCGTTCTCCTCAATATCCTTGCAAATCCAACTCACCCGCGCTATCCACGTGATATTTGGGTTTTATATCCAGAGCTTGTTCAGATTTAACGGATTTTCACAGATTATCACAACTGTCATTGTAAGACCTCCCAAAGCCCCCCTCGGTATGTCATTGCGAGGGCTCACTGAGCCCGAAGCAATCCGTCTTCTTTTACTAACCCCACCCTACAATTCTCCGCTTAAATCCTTCCATTCCGGATTTATTCTTTCTACCAATTCTATTTTCTTCTTCCTCGGCCCCGCTTTAATCTGCTTTTCCCGTTTTATAGCCAAAGCCGGATCGCTAAACGTCTCAAAATAAACAAGTTTCGTTACATTATATCGCTTAGTGAAACCTTCATTTACTTTATCCTTATGTTCTTTTACCCGCCTTTTTAAGTTGTTTGTTACACCGGTATAAAGCACAACATTGCTCTTATTTGTCATAATGTAAACATAATACTTCATCCTTATAATCCCCATTCCTGCCGCGTCTAAAAACGCTGTAAGTAGTCATTGCGAGGTTGTTAAGCTGAAGCAATCTCCACCTGTTTAAGGAGATTGCTTCACTCCGTTCGCAATGACACCTTCGATTAAATAGCGTTTTTAGACGCTTCTCATCGGATAACCCCCTTTTGCCGCCAGTAGAATCAGAGCACATAATAGTGATAGCAGTCTCCCCTCAGCCGGTCATTGCAAGGTCACCAGGCCGAAGCAATCCGCTTGCTTTTTCAATTCCCCCTCAGTATGTCATTGCGAGCGAAGCGTGGCAATCCGCTTACTTTATTCAAACCCCATCGGCATGTCATTGCAGGCCACCAGGCCGAAGCAATCCGCCTACTTACTCAAGCCCTCCTTAGCCGGTCATTGCGAAGCCCGAAGGGCTGAAGCAATCCGCTTACTCATACAAACCCCAATCTAAAAATCCACACTCATCACACTGCCTGCTCCCTCAAGATCGGTCCCGCGGAAAGACAGAAAGCCCTCTTCTTTTTTCCACTCACCATTCCCGATCTTTATCCAGAGCCTGCCGTTTTCATCAATCTTCCATTTTCCAAGCTCCACAGAATCGATAAAATGGTAACGCTTTGCTTTGGTATTATTGCTTTTCTCCGCCGTTATCTGACCTTCCCTTTTGCCGGTTAAAATTCTCCCCTCGTATTTCCCATCCGGCACAAATTCTATATGAAGCTTCAGATTGACATCCTTAACAATTAATTCCATATTTCCCACATCCACCCCAAGGTTTGTCCATTTTCCTGCAAATGTTTCAGGCACACTATTAAATGTAACTTCCCTCATAAAGTAAAACATATTTGTTATCCACTGGAGCTGGTTATCCCTGTAGTTCGTTATAAACTTTGCCTTTGCCGACTCAAAGTTTGTAATATTGTATTTCACTCCGTTATTCCAAAATTCTATCTCATTCAGGGCTGCGAGCCCCTCTGCAACTCTTGAATCATTAGAGTATGCAGAGACAATCTCAAACCTCCATTTCACAGCCTCAATCTGCCTATAAGTATAAATTTCCTGTCTTTCAGGTGTATTTAATAAAGTCATATTTCCGTTGGTTATCTCGTTCGTTACTTCCTTCCCGTCTATCGCCCCCTTTTCGTATGTTAGCACCCTCAGTTCTTTTACCTTCAAATAATTCGTATTGGATACTTCACCGTTCACAAATACAAGCTTATCAACGGGGTAGCTTCCTGAAAACAGCACATCAATATACGAGCAGTTTGAAACCGACGGATAGCAATAGAATAGCGATGATGTAACATTCGTCCCATCGAGCATATTAAAGCCCGTCGATTTTAAAACATCCTCACTGTCCGTGATATACCAAATCCTTCCGTTCCAAGGGTTATAGTTTTCTTCAAGCTTTAAATCGAGGCTATAGCACAGACTTGATGTAATTAAGGCTATTATTAAAACAATAATTCTTTTCATTTCTTATTTCTCCTTTATACACCCTCCCCTCTTCCGAAGAATATGCTGAGTCTGTCGAATCAAGGCTGGGGATAGGTTCTGTTTTATCCATTCCACAATTAAATTCATTGAACTTTTATACAAAATCCATCAAGGGTTCGGATCACCAATATAACTATCAGAACCCTGATTTCCTTGAACAGCAAAATAAGCATAACCATCTACATAATTACCCGCTTTATCCCAAACCTGAATATAAAAACTATACTGAGGATATTGTGTTTGAGTATCTATAATTATAATACATCTCGTTATAACAGGAACTAAAAGGCACATTAATAGAATCGTAAAAAGTATGGCTTTCTACTATGTAAGGTGTGCCCCACCCAAATGTATAATTGACAGGAACGTAATACCAGAAATAAGTAGCCTTATCTCCAGAATATGTTTCTACTCCAGTTCCCGGATGGCCGTTACCGAAAATATTATCAAAATGAGTAAATGTCAGGTTGACACCATTAGGAATGCCATTAGGAAAACTTATAGTCGGGTCTGCTCTATAAACAGTCACAACGGCGTGATCCAAACCAGAACCATAGTCTCCCGGTGTTAAATTGATATTATCCCAAGTTACTTTATAATGGCAGAAAGGCACTTTCTTGTCAAAGGAGTAAGTTTGAGGTGTAGTTGAATTAGGATTATCCAATGAATCGGATGCGCTAATACTTAAAGTATAATTACCATTTACACCTCCAATCCAGAAATCAAAGCTAGACGCACTTGCAGGATCAACAGAAACAAAATTACCATTCTTAGCAATAGTAATTGACTTCACACCGGAAGTGTCAGATACACCGGCATAAATATGAATATCATCTTTATACCAACCCCCGCTCGATGCCGGTGAAAACGATATACTTGGCCCGTTTGTGTCATAATAGAAATCAAATCTTTTCATTGTCGAATTTCCGGCTTTATCATAAACCGTTACCCAGCCTGCGTAATATCCTTCACCCTTTGTACAATAGCTTACAATATTCAAACTAGTTGAATAAGATAATTCTATAGGTATATTTTTACTATCTGAGCCCACAACATAACCTCCCGAGTACCACATAGCCCATGACATATTGCTTACTCCGCTTAAATTATCGCTTGCATCAATATTCAAGCCTCCCGAATTTAAACAGCCATTTATGATTTTGTCGAAAGTGATCGTAAGATTAGGCGGAGTTTTATCGATCGTAATATTTTTACACGAATTATTTGTATGGTTTTTAGCAAGGTCCATAGCAGTATTTGTTATTGCATATATGCCTTCTGCACTCAGTGTAAAAGTGGTATCGCTGCTTCCATACTTGGGTTGTAATAAGCTGCCGTTAAAATAAACTAAATTCGTGCATTTCGATACATCAAGATGAAGATCGGTAGTTATAATACGTGGAGATAGATTGTAATTTACACACTCATTTTCATAAACCCCGGCAATGTTTATATATGGTGGTATTGTGTCAACGCAGAAACTTACATTCGTCGTGCTTGTGTTCCCTGCCCTGTCTATTCCGAGGCTCTGTATTCTGTAGTCTCCGTCGCTTCGAAAATCGTTTGTGTTTGGATTAACAGTTATATTAACCTGATCGAAAGAAGCAGTATTAGAGTAATGATTAATCACATTCCAGACACCGGTATTGGTATTCGATATAAATGTGCTCACTTCAATATTGCTTATGGAAGGAGTGCTATCGGGAAGTTGATCGGCCGTAACAATATTAGGAGCAGGATACCAGTTGTAATAAAACCCGTTAATAATGTCAATATTGCTAATAACCGGCGGAGTCTTATCGATATAGTAAAAAATGGTATTATTCGTTGTCCTGTTCCAGGCATAATCGGAAGCATTCACCTGAAGATTGTGAGTAGCTTCATTGGTGGTCAGGAATGTTTCTATCCCGCTCATGTTGCTCTTGATTATAACACTCTCATATTTAATGGATTTACTTAAAAAATCACTAATGGAATAGCTTTCCATATTGAGGTCTGATATATTCACGGTAATAGTCTTATTCGTCGGCGACCATTCGCCGTTAAAAGCGCCGGAGATTGTAACTGCCGGCGGAGTCTGGTCGACACTGAAGATTCTCGTGGCACTAGCCGTATTACCAGCCCTGTCCGTCGATTTCACGGTGAGGTTATGCCCCTGCATTTCATTAGTTACATTGATTATAAAATTGGTCGGGCCAGAATTTGTAAGAACTCCGTCAAGATAAACCTCGTTTATGTCGGGATGCTTCTCTAGAATGTATATACCGGGATGAGCATCAGGAGTTACCAGCCCGTTTGTGAAGTTGGCGCTGAAAGTTATCATCGGGGCTGTCCTGTCGATTGAAAAGAATAGATTTGAAACAACAAGGTTATGGGCGATATCTTCAACGGCAAGCCTCACCATATAATCCATCTCTCCATTTGCATTTAAGAATTCAAGGCTCTGGCTAGCGTTAGTCATTCCAATTGGATGCCCCCATTGAAAGATTTGATTGGTATAGATTATCATTAATGAATTGGAATACTTTGAATTTGGGTATTCGTTTGTATAAACATCTATCTGGTAAAAATCCATATAATCGTCGCAAGTGTAGGAATTAATATACTGATTATTCACGCACATATTGCTTGTATAATTATAGACATTCAAGACCGGGTAGACGGTGTCAAGGACGAACGGGACATTCGTTTCCGTTACATTGCCCGACTTGTCAATCCCGTAAACATCAAGTAAAAGCTCCCCGTTTACTGATATAATCCCGTTATAGGGAATATTGTTAGTCGTTATGGAACTCCTGAGTTTTTGCACAAGCTTCGCATAAGATGAATATAGATGCTCATCTGTAACCTTCAGAGCGTAATTTATTTCATTACTATAAACAGAATTATAGCCTATGTTTGAAATATTGATATTCGGGAATGTCTTATCGACCACATAAAAGATATTTGTACTTGCCTCCCTTCCGAGAACATCCCTGGCGAAAACATTTAAGGTATAGTCACGGTTTAAATTCATCGGCTGAGTTGTCTCATAGCCGCTATCCTGATCCGCGAAGTTTATTATATTAAAGCGGCTACCGCCGGCTCCGGCGGCGTTTGTAACTGTCTCGATGTAACCTGTTTTAAGATAATCACTGGCCGATGCCCTTACGCTTATATCATTTGAATAATATGTTCCGTCGAGCGCGCCCGAAAGCGCGATCCTCGGGCCTCTTTTATCGATAATAAGCCTTTTCACGGCGCCTGTGTCTATATTATACTGATTGCCGTTTAAGCTCGCCTCAGCTTTTGCAAAGATATCATAAACCCCCTCTTCCGAAAGGGTTACGGCTCTCCCGTTTTCGACTCCGTTCACGACAATATGGCTCTCAACTTCGGTGCCGTTGGATATGGAAACGCTTAAGCGTGTTTCATTGCTTGTAAATATTCTTCCATAATCCGCTGTTCCGTCAAGTCCATTCAGATAAACTGCCGGAAGCTTGTCATTAACATTAAATCTTATAACGGCCGAGCTCCAGTTGCCAGCCTTGTCTGTAGCGGTTACCTTCAGGTTATGAACGCCTGGCGTCATTACCGGAGAGCCGTCATAATCCCGGTTATCCAGCCACATCTGGATACTGCCGGGATTTTTATCGTTTATTCCTATTAAGGGAATGAGATTTGTAAAGTAAGAATTATCCTGGCGGATATTATCGAATGAAATCAGAGGCTTTGTCTGGTCAATCGTAAAAGAGGCCGTTTTTGATGTTGCATTTCCCGCTATATCCTGCGCGTAAACTAAAAGCTCATAGTCACCCTCGTTTGTAATAGCGTCATTTGTATTGTAAACATTTCCGTTTAAATAAAACTGGCAGTTTGATAAATGAGCGTCTTCAACTGTAACCGCCGGTTTAACCTGGAAGAATACCCCTTCCGCGGGATTTATCGTTACAGAGGGCGGAGTTTTGTCGATAATGATTTTCGCTGATATTGTGCTGGAATTTCCCGCCTTATCATCGGCATAAACAGATACGCTATGGCTTCCCTCTTCTACCGGATCATCCGATCTATTGAGCGAAAAATCTTTTGTATCTACCAATATTTTCTGGGAATTCAAATTGGCGTCCTTTATCAATATATCGGGAAGAGTTGAAAAAATTCCTCCATCTTTCACAGCCGTCATTATAGACGGCGGGGTTGTGTCGAAAGTAAAGTCAATTGTTACGGAATTTGAATTCATTGCCTTATCCACTCCAACTATCTGAAGCGTGTGCGCCCCGTCCGAAAGCCCGTTTTTCTCGGCCCATGAACTCCCGTCAAGGTATAAAGTTTTTTCCTTGAGATTGATATCTGAAACTGAAATCGCAGGCAGGACTGAGTAATATCCACCCTCCTTTATACCTGTTGAAATAGAAGGAGGCGTTGTGTCGAGTGTGAAATTTGCCTCGTATTTCCTTACATTACCAGCAAGGTCCTGAGCAACAGCCTTAATAGAATGAGATCCATCCGTTAGCGGATTGCCCTTCTTCCATTCCTGCCCATCCATAAATATCGTTGTTCCGATGAGGCTTATATCGTAGGCCACTATATCCGGTATGTTTGAATAATATCCTCCATCCTGGATTGGACAGACAATCGTCGGAGGTATTGAGTCAAAGAAAAAGTCCGCCGCGTAAATATTAGTATTCCCGGCCCTGTTCACGGCAAGGATTTCAAGCATATGCTCCCCCTCGTCGACAAAGCTGTTTATTTCCCAGGGCTGTCCGTCAAGCAGAACCCTTGTATATGTAAAATTTGGGTCGGAAATCTGAAATTGAGGCATTACCGAATAATACACGCCGTTTACAACAGGGCATGAAATCTGCGGAAGCGTTGTATCGACATAAAAATTCGCAGAATATGTGTTTGAGTTCCCTGCCTTATCCGCGGCATAAACATACAGGGAATGAAGCCCATTAGCCAAGGTTTCTCCATTATAAGAGTTTCCGTCAATAAAAACATTCTTTTCCAGAAGGAATAAATCTGTAACATTTACATCGGGAAGACTTGAATAATAACAGCCCTCTTTTATTCCCGTCACAATCGAGGGAGGTGTGCCGTCAAAGTAGAAGTCCGCGCGATAAGTGTTTGTATTCCCGGCCCTGTCCCAGGCGGTTACCATCAACACATGACGGCCGTCCATCAATAAAAGGCTGTTTGACCAGTCAGTCCAGTCTATCAGTACATTGTAATTCTCAAGATTAGTATCCTTTACAGTGATAGTCGGTATTGTTGAATAATATTGATCATTGCTGATCGGGCATTTGATGACAGGAGGTGTGAAGTCAAGAACTGCATCCATGCCGTTTGTATAAACATCGCCATTGTCATTGACTGCCGCAACATCAATTCTGTAATACCCTTCCTTATCAAGAACATTTGATTTTAACGGGGTTTTAAACCCATTTGTATAAAAAGACACGATCATATAACTTCCATTTATTTCAAGATGGAGGGGTTTATTGAAATATTTCTGCGAAGAACCGAAATCCGCGGTATAATACCTGGGTGTGTCATTTGTAATATTTGTATTGGTATTTGTCTGATTTGTCAAACTGTCATCACTCGAATCGTCATTTTTCTTAACATAAATATATCCCGTCATCGAATTCGTGTTTCCTGCGAGGTCTATCCCGTCAACCTTCAACTCATAAGTCCCTTTTAAAAGCATAATATTAGCCGGCTTTTTCTGGTTATTCAGGTAGGCATCGATCGATTGAAGATTATTGTCCCTTACCTCGTATGCTTCCGAGAGGGCCATACCCTCTTTTAACGATGTATTTAATTTTACCGAAGGAGGTATCGTATCGACTATTACCTCTTTTTCACCGGAGATATCCGAGCCGTTAATCTTTATTTTGTATTTTCCGCTTTCAAGTCCGCTGATTATATAATTTGTCTGCTGAACAAGGCCGGAGGAAAACAGGAGGTTTGTACCCTCAAAAGCAGTATATTCCCTGTATCCTTTTATTAGTCCGTCATAGGAAACGTCGAGCTGGGATGTGCTGTAATAAATATTTGTTGCCCCATTGATATAAACAAAATTTATGCTGTTCGTCTCAGATTGATCGCTCCTGATAATATTACTCTCGAATATATTTGTATTACCGGCATTGTCAAAGGCTATGATTTTAAGCTGCCAGTTTGTAAAGTTTGGGGTTGAGCATATAGGGCCTCCCGCAGGAAATTCCGAACTATAATAATTATAGCCGTTTGTAAAAATAACGAATCCCTTCAGGTTTTCATCCGAGATACTTCCGTTAATATAATCATCTACCGAATCAATAGCAATATCCGGAGGTGTTGTATCCCTGACTACGGTAAATCTTCTCGACCCCTTGTTTCCCGCAATGTCATATGCCTCTATCTCCGCATCCAGGAGGTCTTCGTACAATGGAATGTCTATCAAATTCGTTGAATATGTTATAGCTTTCCTTGAATTGTAAACACCCGATACATTATCAAAATTATCATCCTTTACCAAAACATCTATTTCATTGGTTTTCGTAATAAAATAATTCCCTTGGTTCGTTTTGCAGTCCGTAATGACATAAATCTCGGGCGCCGTATTGTCTATTATTATATTTGTTGTTGAATTTGATGCTTTTGTATATGATTCTTGCGAAACAGGCTTATTATTTGAAAGGATCGAAACGCTTAAAAAATAATTGCCGTCCGGCACTGTTGAAATATCGTAATTAATATCAAGGCTGAAGGCCTTATCTTTATTCCAGGCGTTGCAGTAATTTGTATTGCTTAGTACCACGGCTATGATGGAATAACGGTTTGTTGAGACCATTATATCCGCTGAAATATTTAGTTTCCCGCTGTAAATCCCCGCGGATATGTTTGCCGCTGTATTGGTTCTCCGGGTATTGGATACCCCGGTAGTGGGCACGTTTGTGAAGTTTAATATGATCCCCTTTTCAGTATCGGCTATGACATATTGCTTCGCGCTCTCATTCCCAAGGCTGTCCAGGGCGCTGACGGCAAGGTAATACCTTCCGTAATCTTCGGCTTCGTAAATATAGTTTGTCTGGTTGATATTGCTTGCTACTATCTTATCACCCGAATAAACATTATAATTGACTAACTTTGAATCTGGATCATACATTCCCAAAGAACCCTGATCTGTAGAATTGGTATTAGATACCTGAGCATTGGAAGCCCCGGCATTAGATATAATTACATTAGATGTCTGGACATTTGAAGTCATGGAGTTTGAATCTATACCTGATGATGCCCAGAAGAGGCAGATATTTCTGCCCGTATTTGTCCAGTTTAAAGACGCAGGCATGTCCGGGGCCTTTTTGTCGATCTCGAAAATAACTTTATTGCTTACAATATTCGTATCGTCATCCCAGACCTCAACATATAGCTCATGTTTTCTGCTTTCTTCAACAGTCAGAATACCATAGGAATCATATCCCTGGGAATCATATCCCCCGGAATTTGATGCAATGGAATTGGGCGCCGAATTCGATAAAGCGGAGTTTGTATCCTGTGAATTGTATCCCGAATTTGATTCTGTTGAATTGGAACCTGACTTTAAGCTATTTGACCAGGATAGTTTAACGGGGATTCTATCCAGCGTTATGTTTGTATAGATAAGAAATCCATCATCCATAAAACTGATCTTTGCAGTAACGTTTCCATTCGTTTTTTCAGGGACTCCATCGATAAAAATCTTCGGCGGATAGCTTTGATACTCAAACTCGGCTGGGACAATGGAGAGCTCGCTCTCGTTTGAACTTGTATCCATAGCGCTTACGCCGATCTTCTGCAGGCTATTCGCCGTAAAAACAAATGAGTTTGTCGGTACAATATCATTATTTATCTGAACCCTTTGTGAGAAATCCAAACCCACTTTATAAATGTTATATCCGAGAAGGTCTTTTTCACTGTTGCTTATCCAGGTTACCTCAACTTTCTTGTTTGTAATGTTGACGGCAACCCCATCGGGTTTTGCAGGGGGTGTGTTGTCGTATTTTAAGTCGTAAATAAAATTCCAGGTTAAATTCGTTATTTCATTTCCTACAGTATCCGCTATCCTTAGAAATTTGATCTGTACAGGCTGTCTCTGTTTGAATGGTATAATCTTGTCCATATTGATATTGAGCCTGTTATTTCCATAGTTGTAATCAAACTGACCGGGTGTTAGAAGGTTTCCGTTAAGCTCAATGATAAAATTGGAATCCATTCCGCTGTCTTTATCTGAAATCTCAATCCAGGCTATTGTATTGGTTAAGATACTGAAATTCGATACCACGGCATTGGATGCCAATTTTGATATATCAGCTGGATATTGTTTTCCGATCACAGGCGCTTCAGAGTCAATATTGAATTCAAGTGGAATAAGATTGGTTTCATCTGAATTGACAGGCTTTACCACAAGATTTCCGGTTACTTTGCCGCTTACTCCCCCGGCTGTTAAATTCACTTTTTTATAATCACTGTCGAGTGTTTCCGATACGGGTATAACAGCCTCATCATTGCTGATTCCATCGGCTGAAAACTTAACACCGAGAAGTTTATCGTCACCAACCCCGACTGCCCTGATATCAATGAGATTCTCACCGTTTTTAAAAAAAAGCTTTGGTGTCGGTGTTATCTCTTGTCCATCCTCAGTTTTCTCGTCCTTAAGCTGGTCAAGTGTATTTGCCGGTCCGGCGCCAGCCGGAGCGGCTTTTGCATTGGCTACTACTGCACCTGAAACGGACGCCGTATTTCCGGCCTGGATTCCTGAATTCTGGGCAGTATTTCCTCCGGAAATTCCTCCGTTCAAACTGCCTGTCGAATCCTGGAATTGATAATTATTCCCCTGGGATGAATCAACTACATCCCTTTTTTCCACGCTCAATTCAGTTTGCGCCTCTGTATCGTCTTCTTCTATATCATTTGTTTCGTTTTTTCCTGTATTAAAACCCATCCTGCTTTTTATGACAATTGAAATATCATTTATCTTTAAAGGTGCAAATGCCGTCTCAAATCTTGCTGTATATTCTCCTTCTTCAGCGCCGTCTATAACAATCTTTTCCACATTATTCTTGCGGTCGTTAATTCTTATCTCCTTTCCCGATGGTGTTTTTACCACGATATCATAATCGTTAATCAAATCAAGATACGAGGCCTCGAATGCAGGCGGTTCGGTCCAGCATAGAACTGCAGTAAGAGTATCACCTTTTCTCGCAGAAAATTTAAGTCCGCTGTTTTTTAAATCCGAATCAAAATGAGCAGGTAAAAAATGATTAGTGTCTATTGAGGTATCAAAGAATAACTTACCAAATCCGGTATCATAAGCCGGTTCGCTTCCGGTTGTATTTGCTATCAGGAAAGCCTTGATAATACTGTGTGTCGGATTAAGTCCGAATTTTGTTTTAATAATCGGGTAAAGCTTTGAAACCAGTCCGCTAACAATAGCAGTTGCCTGGCTTGTTCCGCTCAGAACTGTATAGCTGTTGTTAAGTCCGAGAGATTCTATACCGCTTCCCTGTACCGCCAGATCAGGTTTTGTCCTGCCGTCGGAACAGCCGTTAATGCCCGAGTATTGAGCAATTAGCGAACCGTCAAGAGCCCCCACGGAAATGACATTTTTTGCAGTTGCCGGAGAGGCTATGCTTCTGCCGTTGTTGCCGACGGCCGTTATCACAATTAATTCAGGATGGTTGTAAACAAAATCATCGATGTCGCGGCTGATTGAAAGGTATCTGCCTTCAAGGTCTTCATCGTAAGTTCCCCAGCTTAAATTTGCAATATAAGAACGGCTGCCAAGCGAAATATTGAAAAGATTTTCCATTGATGGCGGTATCATTAGACCTTTAAGGTCGTCTCCCATAGAGTAAAAAATGATTTCCGATGCGGGGTTTATTCCCCTGATGTTCCCCCCTGAGTTATTTCCCCTGCCCCCGATTATTCCGGCGACATGAGCGCCATGAGAAACGAATTCACCTTCATTATTATCGCCCGCTGTTTCATAAACGTTTTTCACCGTTCCGCCGAGGTCTGAATGTGTCCTGTCAATACCGACATCATAAACTGAAACATTAACCGGGTTTTGATAATCGTCAGGCATATTTGCATCCCAGCCGGATGCGACAACCTCGCCGATTTGATTTGCCGAAAAAGAAAAAACCTGTGGGTCTCTGTATTTCTCAACCCTGAGAATATTCTCTTCAAAAAGTATAGGCTTAACTGGCGCACCTGCCCCTTCAATTATAAATTCCTTACCGGCGCTAGAGAGAATTTTTATGTTATTGCTTGCACAGTATGAATAAAACCAGTTTGTGTACTCTGCTTCCCAGAGGCTGATTTTAGCCTTTTTTATCTTATCTATATCACCGTCGCTTTTTGAAATCTTCATAAACGGCTCATAGGGAGTTATTAACTCGATATTCTTTAAATCCTTTACGCTTCCGGACATTTTGTCGGTCTTTATTATTAATGTATTCGCCGGTATATAATAGCCGACCTCGCATCCCTTTTTCTTTAAATAATCAATATAATCCGGAGAGAACTTTTTGAGCTGTATGAGGTAGCTTGCTGTTTTGTCTTTTGTCAATTCCACTGAAGGGTTTATATCTGAGAGTTTTGCTTTTCCTATCGTTATTCTTTCCTCATTTCCTTCATCCGTGATCACTATATCTGTCTTCTTTGAAAAATCCGATGGAATGTTAATGATCTTCTTTTCCGCAGGCTTTTTCTCTTCTTTTACTACTTCTTTTTTTTCTGCTGACTTAGATTTTACCGGGATGTTTTCCGAGATTTGTATTTCCCGATTGCTTTTCGACTCCCTTGTGCATGATATTATTATTATGAATAAAAACATACAACAAAGTCTTTTTACCATGCCCTGTCTCCTTTTATTGGTCTCCCTGAGTTTCAGAAACTTTTTAGCAAAAATACTTTTATCTATTAAAATACCAATTCCCCCTTTTTTAAGGGGGATTTATTTTCAGCTTACTCCTTAATATCGTCTAGTTCACAACATTCCCCGACGCATCACTTGCGCCTGTATAGTTAATCCCGCTTAAGTTTATAGTATTTATTTTGTTCAAATCACTTACACTAATGTCCCCATTTGCATAATCATGGTATAAAATTCCTGTCAACCCGTTTACAAAAGCATTATTTTTTAAGATATGATTCTTCAGATCTACGGTACCGTCTTCATAAATTCCCGTATCTCCTGAAGAAGTCCCGCTTATCGTATTATTCGTGATAATAAGATTCACAAGACCGCCGGTATTATTAAGATAAACCACTTTTCCGCCGTTATTTGTAATTACTGAGCCTGCTATCTTTGAGTTGGCTATATCCTGAGCATATATCCCGCTTCCTCTGTTGGCCGTATTATTTATAATTGAAGCATGAATAACAATGCCGCTTGAGGGATTTGAATTAACGCCATAGTCTTCATTAAGATTTACCCCGCCTCCGTTATACGAAGCAGTATTATCATGGACAATACCGGCGATATCGGCACAGCTCGTACTATAGTCAAGGAATATTCCCCCTCCATAACCTGCGCTATTATTGTTTACATCACCGTTTAAAATCAAATATGGAGAATACTGAACATAAATTCCTCCACCCGATAAACCGCTGTTGTTTCTGCAAACTGTTCCAAAAATGCTGACGTGCCCGCTTCCCTTTATAATGGATATACCGCCTCCATCATCGGGAGTGATGTTGTTGCTTATTATACAATTTGTTATTAAACTGTAAGATACATCATAAAAATATACACCGCCTCCGGTATTGCCTACATTTACCGAACCGTTATATATCAAAAATCCATCGATCAGTAAATTTGTACAGTCTGCGGCATAAAGTATCCTGACAGAACTGTTCGCATTCAATCTGCTGATCCCGTTTCTTGTGGTAAATGTAGAATCCCATCCGCCAAGGAGATTAACATTGTGATTTGTGATTACTATTCCATTATTTATATTGTTTAGCCCGCAGTTTGGGATATAAGTTCCCTGTTCTGCATAGACTTTGTTCACCATATATTCGACAGATTTATTGACCCCGGACTGTATCGTCAAAAGCGGATATCCCCTCAGTCCGGAATTATTATCATTGCCGGTACTTGAAATATAAATGGCCTCTGCAGCCGACACGTTTATTATATTTGTAAGACCTGAATTTCCAACACTATCTGAAGAATAGACTTTGATAGTATGAATACCTTCCGTAAGAATAATGCTATTCCACCATTCGGCGGAACCGTCAATTCTGTTGAAGCTCCCGCCATCCACTGCGAAATATACATTCTTGACGCCGCTCATGGCATCAATAGCCATTCCGGCCACATAAACGGAAGTTCCCCTGATAGTGTTATTTGTAAGGTTCGTGATATAAGAAACCGGCGGTATTGTATCAACTATCAGTTTTATTTCATCGCAGTAATTTGTTTTCCCGTTGTTTCCGATTGCCCTGATTTTAATTGAATTGGTTCCCTCATTAAGGTGGATTGAATTTAAAGCCCAGTTAACAAGACCTGCGCCGAATTGCCCTCCCGCGGAAATATAACCGGCCCCGTTAGTGGAAACTTCAACTTTATTGATAACATAAGGGTAATCTATAACTGCGCTTCCGCTTATATTCAGCACAGAAGTATTGGTATACCATGCATTAGCCGGAATGCATGTACTGATTACAGGCTGGCCCGCGACATAATCCACTATTATAGAAACAATTGAAGAACTATTCCCGGCCTTATCTACCGCGTAAACATTATCAGTATGCTTCCCATTTACCGTGTTGGTTATACTAACCAGCCAGACATTAGACAAGAGAGATATTTCTTTATAACTACCGTTATCTATACTCAGATAAACCTTATTAATTCCCGATACGGTTTGGCCGGAGTTTCCGGGAGGATCGACTGCAGTCCCGCTTAATGAAAATACATCGCTTACAACCTGATTATTTGTAGCGGAATCTATTGAAACTACCGGCGGTGTTGTATCCTTTGGAGCTGGATTGTCTTTCGGTTCAATTGTGCATGAAAGGAAAGCTGTAAATAATGCAATACAAATTGCATTAATAGAAATACATAATATTTCCGTGAATACTTTTTTCATTTTTCAGACCTTGTAAATAAATTATCAAAAAGATAAAAAACTGTTTTATAACTTTTTGAAATAAAATTTATTTTTCAATCAATATTAATAAAATAACCCAATAATTTTACCCCTGTGAAATCGTATAAGAAAATTATGGGTATATTTTATCAGGAAAATTTGATTTGTCAATATGACTTTAGGCATATTTTTTTTGAAATAATTTATTATTTGTAAATTATCTATAGGGGATTATCCCCTATTACTTTACCTTGCCATATAAGCTTTTATAAACTATCAATAAAATTTCTGTATTTTTTAAAAATTTGATAGATTTTTTTTTCTCATTTATAATTCAAATGTGGTGGATGGCCTGCATCGATGAAATTAATATGTCATATTAATCAGGCGAATTAAAAAGTATTTGGGAAATAAAGACTTATGAAAAATTATATTATCATATTCATTATTATTTTTTTATTATTATTAATTATTTTGATTTATTTTCTGATTCGTCCATCTGCTCAATCTTTTAAAACGATTGAAAAAGAAAACCTTTCTTTTGTTTCCACTGATACAAATTCTCAAAATAAAATCACGATAAAAACAAAAAAATTTTATATCAATAAAAAAATTGATAAAGATAATGACAGGGGATTTTCTAATATTTACGTGGAACGCAATAATGAAATTACTGAAGTTATCCAGATAAGTAATATTGTTTCAAACAGGGAAAATATTTCAAGTTTTATAGAATTTTTTGATAAGAATAAAAAGACAATCTGGATAAAAAAAGATATCTCAAATGAAGAAGTTGAAATTTTAAGCAATTACCAGGGAGTTCTTGGAGAAAGCGGAGATGTTCTATATCAGGTTGTCTCTCAATAAAAATATTGGAGAAATTTATGAAAAAATGCAGCTTTAAATTGAGGATATTACTCATTTTCATTCTAACGAGCTTATCATTTATACCCGGTTTTATAAATAATGTTTTTTCCCAGGAGGCTTTCCATGAGGGTGAATCGACCGGCTTTGTAATCCAGATAAAGGAAAACCTTATTGAAAATTTAAATGGGGAATTTTCAGCAACTTTCCAGGGAACGCCGGTTAAGGATGTATTCAGGATTTTTGCAATGCAGAGCGGCCTTAATATTATGGTAAGCCCCGTTATTAGCGCTAATATAACGGCTAATTTTAACAAGGTCGGAATAAAAGACGCTTTTTTGGCAATTTTATCGGCAAATAATCTTTACTATCTCGTCCAGGGTTCTATAGTAAAGATTTTAACCGCCAGGGAATACCGCAATGAGCTTCTCAGGCAGTATATCATTACAAAAACTTACGACGCCTCAATAATTGATATAAAAAATCTGGTCGCCGTTTTGAAGCCGATGCTATCGCCTGGGGTCGGAAATTTTTCAATCGACAGCCAGTCTTCAAAGATAATCGTAACGGATATTAAGGATAACTTTGAGAGGCTTGACAAATTATTCGAAGAAATTTCTACTCTCCCTAAACTTGTAGAAATTGAGACAAAGATACTCGAGATCGACCTCGAGGATGGAAACGAAATAGGTATAAACTGGTCTGCATTAAATATAGGGAATGCCGTTGATCTCAAGTTCATATTTCCTTCGGCAAGCGGAATTACTTCCGATGAAAAGGTCAGCATAAGCGGAAAACAGACTTTCGGCGCAATCAATGTTGACGCTCTCATAGAAGCCATTGCCAAAAAAAATAAAACACATTTATTGTCCCAGCCAAGAATACTCGCCATCAACAGAGAGGAAGCCACCATACACATAGGCAGCAGGGTCCCCTATGTCAAAAGCGTTATAAACAATACGACAACGGCTCAACAGACTTCACAAATTGAGTTTATAGATGTCGGTATTAAAATTATTGTAACTCCTCTGATTACACCGGATGAGGAAGTTAAAATGAATATTAAGGCTGAAATGAGTTCATATACCATTGATTATGTTACATCCACTGAAAAGGCGCCTTTTATCACAACCACTGAAATATCCTGCGAACCAATTGCCAAAACCGAACAGACTATAATAATAGGCGGCCTTATAAAGGGTGAAAACACAAAACAGAAAAAAATGGTGCCTTTCTTAGGGGATATACCCCTCCTGGGAGGGTTATTTACACATACAGTCGACACGATAACACGTTCAGAAATGGTCATCTTTATTACCCCAAAGGTATTAAAAGAGGGAAGGAGCAATATATCATTTAAATCAGCGGCATCGGGAGAAATATTGATGGATGCTGGATTAAGTAATCAGATACCAGACAATCGATACCAATACAAAACCAGTTTCAAATTCAATTAAAGAACCCGATAAAAAGCAGTTATGAAAAGACTGAAAGGTTCGGTGTCTGTAATAGCTCTTGTTTTCATCTCAATAATTTTAATTCTTGCCCTGTCTCTTGTTAATCTGATTTACTTTTCCATGATGAACACTCAAAGGGACGCTGAAATCAATAGAGGCAGGTGGTTTTTAGAGGGAGGGTTCAGGAATACTTTGATTCACTGATGTCAGGCAGAAGGCCTTTTATGACAGGCCGCTTCACCATAAAAGAAATAATTGACGGTAATGAAGAGATATATAATTTTGAAGTAAATCAAAAAAAAGACAGAGACTATATACTTCATGCACTGATGAAATGGAAAGAAAAGTATGATATCGAACAATTAATTGAATTCAGCCGCCTGAATTTATTGGATTACGTAACTTACATAAACGGCAATTTGAATGTATCACTTGACGAAAACATTGCTATTGCCGGAAATATGGGCTTGTCAGGTTACTTTAATGTGACTGTTTCACCGGATAAACAGCTTTATCTTTATAGCTCGAGCTTTTTTAAACCCAGGATAGATTATTTTACATCATCCGGGGAGATAAAACCCTTTTTTTTTACAAATAGTCCGATAATTCTGCTAACCAATGCTTTGCTGACAAATAGTCAGCAGAATTTTGAACAAATTGATATTGGAGTAAAGCCATTCAATAAAGATGGTATTATTCAAGTTAAGATGAGTGAAAAACCGGAACTCCCTTCTTTCAATACTATATGGAATGCTTATTATCCTTACAGGGACGATTTATGGTTGATAAATGATTATGGTTTTTCCGGCTCAATAAATATCATAAATCCGGTTTCAAGCGAAAAAGAACTGATAGCCTTCGGCGATGAATATTCCACAAGCTTCGAGTGCCGCGCTGAAAGCAATCGTAATGTTTATATCAAGAAAAATGTAAAGGAAAAAAGATTTCAAGATATAACTTCAAGGGAGTATTCATACTATTATGGAGAAAATATTAACATATTTTTTAATTTCGACAAAAGAAAGCTGAACCTCAAGGCGTCCTCTAACCCGGTATTGTTAAATCTGCCGGAATCTGCTTATCAGACATTCGGAAATTATTCCCTGTCGGGGAAAGACTGGTCAGTTCTGTCAGGCAATGAAAAGATAGACAGCATATATTTTAACAGGCCGACTTTAATTTACAGGCTGATGGAAGGCATCGATTATAGATATAATCCAGGTTTAAAAACTATTGATATTCTCTCGGAAAAATTTTACAGGGATAACACTTTTCTTCTTGGAACAGGCGACGGACAGACAGATTTTTTCAGGTTTAACCATATTTCGGGTGATTTTTTTATTTATATAGGGAATAAAAGAACAGCCTCATTTAGTTTCAGCAATGGGATAGTCTCTTTTAACACGCCTCCGGAAAACGGCAAAGAGATTAAAGCCTTTACTATACCGAAATTATACATAAAAAAATCCCCTCCTGACAAAAACACTGGGATATTTATTGACAAGACGGATAAAGCAATCATTTTAGACCTGAATTTAATACAGAACTGTCCGGCAAACGGGGTAATTTTATCATACCTTCCCCTTCTTGTCAGGGGAACAAGCCTTTACCCGCTTGTTATTATTTCAACTGAGAATATTTATCTTGAAGAAATCAATTCTTATAATAAGGGTGAGCCTGTTTTTTTTGTATCTGGAAAGGGGGTCTGGATTTATGAAAAAGCCAACAAAACTAATAAACAAATTGACAATATCAGCAATCTCATTGCCAATCGCATTGTCAATCATATTGACAGATGTGTAATTTATACACCTTTGAAGGGATTATATACAGTTACAGAAGCCGGAGAAATGGGAAAAAATCCAGCCTCAATTTATGGCAGTGTTATTTTTTCTTTTGAGAATGAAAAGGGCACGATGGATTGGAATTTTTTTCAAAATAATTACATATATTATTCCAGGATAACAAATTATATTAACAGAATGCCCTTTTCCATTTTTCCTTTTCCATTCAGCATTGAAAAGGTTCGGAGAAGCTAAAGTGAAATAGGAGTTCTATATGGCAGAAGAATATGGCAAAAAGATCGGGATGCTTTTGCTTGAAAACGGCCTCATTAATAAAGAAGAGCTTGATAATGCAGTTAAAATTCACAATGAAACCGGTAAGAAACTTGGTAAAGTTCTTCTTGAAAAGGGATGTCTTGACGAAGCAGGTCTTTATTCAATGCTTGAAAAACAATTCGGCATTCATTTTATTAAAAAAATAGAAACGGAACCGAAAAGCGATTATTTTATTATGATTCCTTATGATTATTGTAAAAATAAACTTATAGCGCCGGTAGGCGCTGATACAAAAAATATAAAGATTCTAATTTCAGAGCCGACAAACACCTCGGTTTCAAATGAGATAAGTTTTATGACCGGAAAAACAGTAGAGACCGGATATGCTACCGAAAGCGCCATTCGGAGTTATCTTAAAAAATATAAAACAAGCCAGGCCGGCCAATTAAATATAAGCCAACAGGACAATATTGAAAATAAGGACTTTCTTTCAGGGGAAGATTCCACTGCCGTAAAATTTGTTGATAAAACGATAAGAAAAGCAATCGAAGAGAACGCCTCAGATATTCATTTTGAGGTGTATAAAAATAAGGCTGTTTTAAGATTTAGAATCGACGGTAAACTTCATACTATAAGCGGCCCCGATATTAAGATGTATCCTGCCGTCATATCAAGGATTAAGATACTATCCGAACTTGATATTTCAGAAAAGAGGCTTCCTCAGGATGGAAAAACTGCTTTTTTCTTTGAAAACAGGAATATCGATATAAGGGTTTCAATCATTCCCGCAATTTATGGGGAAAACGCCGTACTTAGAATCCTTGATAAAGAAAAGTCGGTTCTGACCCTTGAGGCTATAGGACTTTCTCAGGATAATATCGAGTTTATAAAGAAAGAAGTCAGAAAGCCCCAGGGATTGTTCCTTGTAACCGGGCCGACAGGCAGCGGAAAAACAACTACTCTTTACGCTATTCTTCAGTATATTAAGCAGTTCGATAATAAGATTTTAACAATAGAGGATCCCGTGGAGTATCAGATGGATGGAATCTCACAGGTTCAGGTACATTCTGAAATCGGGCTTACCTTTTCCTCAGGGCTCAGGTCTTTCCTTAGGCATGATCCCGATATAATAATGGTCGGAGAGATAAGGGATAAGGAAACCGCGGAAATAGCGATCCGGGCGGCATTGACAGGACATCTTGTTCTTTCAACAATTCATACAAACAACTCTGCGGGCACCATAACAAGGTTTATCGATATGGATATTCCGGCATATCTGCTTACGGCTACAATTCATGTAATTGCTGCTCAAAGGCTTGTGAGAAAAATATGTCCCCATTGCAGGACAGAAATTGACAGCGGATACATTGGAAAAGGCTGTATTAATTGTGGGAAAACGGGATATTCCGGCAGAACAGCCCTGTTTGAGATAATGAAAATGTCTAAAGGTATCAAAAAAGCAGTTTCAGAAGGTTTGTCTTCTTATGAGATAGAAGAAATTGCGAAAAAGGAAGGAATGCTTACATTAAAGGAATCAGGAATGAGTCTGGTTAAGGATGGAACAACAAGCCTCGAAGAAATAGAAAAAGTCCTTTCTTTTGGAGAAGAATAATGAATTACAATTATGAGGCTTTTACAAGAGATGGAAAAAAGGTATATGGCAATATTACGGCTGAAAGCGAAAAAGAAGCCATTACGCAGCTGCATAATCAGGATTTGATTGCAGACAGAATCATTCCCGAGGGGCGAAGAAAAAATAACAGAATCAGTTCTATGGATTTGATCACTTTTACAAACCTGCTTTCAACAGCCGTTGGGGCTCATATTCCCTTAATCAAGGCGCTTGGAATTATTCTTGAAGAGTATTCAGGCAAAAGCCAATTAAGATCGATAACTTTATCTTTAATAAAAGAACTCGAGGCAGGCAGGCCGTTTTCCGAAGCCCTATCATTATATAAAAATATTTTTTCTAACTTTTACATCAATATGGTCAGAACCGGCGAAAAATCCGGTAAACTGGATAAATCCCTCGATTACATATTGAAATATCTTCAAAAGAGATATGATATTGCCGGAAAGTTATCGCAGGCATTATTATACCCATCATTTATCATGTGCTTTGCAATTGTTGTTTTAACATTTTTTATAACATTTTTGATCCCAAGATTCCAGGAAAGTTACTCGCACTTCGGAAGTGAAATCCCTGCCTTTACAATGGGCCTTATCCGGATTACAGGTTATATTAAAAATAATATAGCTGCAATTATTCTTTTTTTTATAGCGATATTTTTTTCATTGAGATTGTGGATCAGAACAAAAAACGGAAGGGTTTTTTATGATAGATTTATACTGATAATCCCATTCTTTGGAAATCTCAGAAAAAAGGAAATAGTATCCCTGATATCCAGGTCTTTATCCATTCTTTTGATGAACGGAGTCACTCTAAAGGAATCACTTGAACTGACTGGCGATATAGTTAACAACAGTATCTTTAAAAAAATATTAGGAAATTCCGTTAAAGAAATATCTTCAGGAAGAAGCTTCGCCGCCTCATTAAAGGAAAGCCGGTATATTCCCGAAATGCTTGTTCAAATTACAGCAATGGGCGAGGAATCTGGCAATCTTCCAATTCTGCTCGACAGCATTACCGAATTTTATGAAAAGGATCTGCAGGCCTCGATGGAAAAGATCACGACCCTGATATCGCCTCTTTTGATTATATTCATAGGTATCATAATTGGGATAATAGTCGTGGCATTATTCCTGCCGATTTTTAATATTTCTGAGATAGTGAAATAGAATTTTTGTATCTCTAAAATAGACAGAAATTCACCGCAAAGCAGCAAAAGGCGCAAAGAAGAAAAGGATGATATAAATGGAAAATTATGAAAACATTTTATCTAATAAAATAATTGTTGCTGCCATTGAAGTTCATAAGAATATCGGCCCAGGACTTTTAGAATCGGCTTATGAAGAATGTTTATGCTATGAGCTCGATAAACTAATTTAAAGTTTGAAAGACAAAAATCATTACCGGTAAAGTATAAAGGTATTATGCTAGATTGTGCTTATCGATTGGACTTAGTAGTTGAAAACCAAGTTATACTTGAATTAAAATCAGTTAATCAGATTGAACCGATACATGAAGCACAATTAATGACCTATTTAAAACTTACAGGAATCAAACTTGGATTATTAATAAATTTTAATACAATTTTATTGAAAGATGGAATAAAAAGAATCGTAAATAAATTATAAGTCTTTGCGTTCTTAGCGTCTCTGCGGTGAACTGGAATTAAACCAAAAGTATAATATCAGGGTTCGTTTATGGGATAACCACCCGAAAATGTCAATTTGAAATACTTCTTATTTTTCGTAAGGATAACAAAATCCGATGTGATTTTATACACACTTTCCCCCATAATGGAATCCCCTTCCATCACAAGCAGGCTTTTAGGACCCTGGGAAGCCTGTTCCGTAGAGTCTCCGAAACGGTAGGAGTATGGAAGTCCGCTTTCCGTTCCGTAATGCGTAATCTCTTCAAGAGCCGCGATATATTTTTCCTTTAACTGGACTATAGATTTAAGCCTGAACCTCGATTCGTACTTCTCTTCCTGAATTTCTTTGGGCTGTGTGAGCGCCGCAGGAGGTTCCTCAGCTTTCTTTTGCAAAGGCTCTTTCGGGGCTTTTTTAACAATTGTAAGCTTTTTCTGCGGCAGGAAAGGGTCTCTTAAACTGTAAAAATCTATTCTCTCGAGTTTTTCTCTTGATGTTTGTGCCCTGCCCGCAAGATTGTTATCAACAATGTTATTGGCAACAGGATTTGTGTCGGCAAATCCCGGATTCTGCTGGATTGTTCGGAAAATTGACGTTTTTAAAATTACAAATGCTTTCGGTAAGATAATAAATCCCCAGATAACAATATTTACGATTATAAACAGGATTATCAAGCCTTTTTTATTTTCCATTCAATCCCCGATCATTTTTTTATAAATTTTAATAGTCATAACCGTGTCCAACCGGCCGTTTTCATAATTCATAGAGAGAGCGGAAATCCTAATTGGGAGCTTAGACCTTTCAAGTATGTCGATAAAATCGGCAACGCTCGGAAACATAGAAGCTGTATTTATTTTAAGCTCCGTTACTTCAAGCCCGTTTTCTTTTTTTACCTCTGCGTTTTCAATTTTCATCCGATCTATTCCTGAAAATTCTCCGATTTTAGGAAGTTTTGCGATAAATTCGGATGTTGATTTTGAGGAAAAAGATTGCGTGCTTATACTCTCGAACTCCAGTTCAAGATTTTCAACATTTCTTTTGTAATAATTAAGATTATCAATATCCTTCAAATTATTTGATATAAATGCCAGTTTCCCGCTTATTTTCAAATATTGAAATAACTGTAATGAGAAAAACGAAAGCCAGATAAGTGAGAGAAATATAAATATAACAAGAGTAATATTAATTTTTCTCATCTGGCTACCCCAAAAGATATATTAAAATGGACAGTCGTGTTATTTTTTTCTTTTATTAGATCGGCTTTCTGCAAAACTACACTATTGAGAGTCTTTGAACCCGCAAGAGAAACTACAAAACTTTCCAGGCCATCGCTTGAGCCCGATAATCCCTCCATTTCACCCTTTAAGTTATTGATATTCAGGGTCTTTAGAGAAACTTCTGCTGGTATCATCCTCGCAATCTCAGTCAGCACAAGTTTAATGTTTGATGATTCTATTCCTGAACTTTTAACTTCAGCTATTTTCTTCAGCAGTTCCTTCTGTTTTGTTTTAAAATTATAAATCTCATTAACATCTTTCCATTTCAAAGCCATCGACTTTACTTCTCCATCTTTTATCTGTTCAACCGGTAAACTTTGAGCTTTCTCAAGCAGGGAATACTCCTTTTTTGCCGAAATTATCGAGGGATAAAAAGCTCCGGCAAGAATATCAAGAACAATAATAAATATAACGGCTGCTCTAGAAAATGTCCTCCATTGCCTTTCATTTTTTATTGAAAGAGGAGCAATTTCCATAGAGGCATCCCTTTTATTTAGAAAACCTATCAATTCAGGATGATCTTCAATTTCATCTTTATGATTTATAAAGTCCGTTTTACCGGCTGGAACAACCCTTATATTTAATGTTTGAGCAAGGGAAGCCATAAGTCTGTCAGGGTTAAGTTTTGCCTTATTAATAACTAAAATCTTATCAAGGGTTATTATCTTTTGTTTAAGGAATACTGAAAAGAATTCGCCGATATTTCTGATTGTTATGTTATCAACATCCTCAAAATTCCCTGTATAACCGGAATACTTGATAACGCTTGATTCAAGCAATATATACAGATCAACGGCATTCATTGAAATTATAATATAACCGGCAGCGTTCTGAGAAGATTTTTTCCTTAATGAATATGTAATAAAGGCGGGAAGGTAATAAATATTGTATACATTTATTTTTAATTTTTTAAACACTTCTACGAACTGATCAATATCTTCTTTTTTTGATATGAAAGCAAGGACATTCCAGTTAATTTTGCCGCTTTCAATCCTGTAATTATAATAAACATCCCTGATTGGAATTGGAATATTTTTTTCGATATCAAGAGTTACAACTCTTTTTAATTTATCTTTTGAAATAACCGGGTATGATAAAAACAGGGTGCTGACAGATGTAATAGAAACAGTTAAAGTTACATTTCTGATCTTATGTGTAGTGCTATTTTTCAGAAATCTTTCAATATTGGAAGTAAGATCATCTGAATTGTTGAATTTTTCACTCTTTATCGAAATAACCCGGTGAAAAAAGAAAAAACGGACTGCTTCAAGCAGAGTTATTTCATCATTCTTGATATCAATTATCACATTCCATATTCCAAGATACTCAAGTATATTCACACAGAAAAAAAACACATTTTTCATTACGAACCCTCGTTTTTTTGATACCCTGCAAGCATTATTTTATCTATATCGATACCTTTTGCCTCAATTCTCAGCCTTAAGGCATTTTTGCCCAACGATTTAACCGGTTTGATATTCACTGCCGCGGTATTATCAAGAGAAAAAGAACGCTCGTTCCAGAGGACATCTTTTTTAAATTCCTTTATGAAAAAGAAACTGTTGCTGACAGCTATTTCATAACGGCTCCCGTTAAAGGAATGTAAAATACAATCGTTTTTATCTCTTTCAATAATATTATAAGAGTCCCTGACAATATTATCAAGAGCCTTTGTCAGGAGAATTGTATTACTTCTGGTTTTGTCCGAATTATAAAGTTTATCGATTAGCCTTAGATTTGTAGTTATTAAACTGACGATAATAAGCATACAAAATGAAAACAAAACTATGGCAATCAAGATTTCAAGCAGTGTAAAGGCTTTAAATTTCATGATCATTCCCGGTTGATATTTTTCATCTTTATTAAATAATTTTCAGAAAAGCTTGTTTCAACCCAGTATCTTTTTATTCTTTTTTCTTCATTATTATAGTGGATGATTGCTTCTATTCCCACATCCGCCGACAGAGGAGTAAGCCGGTTAACCTTTTTAGTAATAAAAATCTCTATATCCGGCGTTATATTTGTCTTCCAGGGTTTCAAAAATACAGGGAATTTATTGATTTTGTTAAGGTTTGAAAGCTCGCTTTCAAGAAAAAGGGCTTTTTTTAAATTATCGCAAAGATATATTTCCGTTAAATACGAATTTGAGAAATCTATTGTTTTCTGCAGTTCCGAGTCCGATGAAATTGTTCCCGCCGCATTTGAATAAAGGCCTACAACAGCCGCCCCGGCAATCCCAATAATGAATAAAGCCACGAGAACTTCAATTATGGTAAAGGATTTAAAAATCCTTTTATTAAATATTTTCTTCAGTGCTGTAATCATCGCTTGTTCCGAATTTTTTATCCGGCCCTGCCGAGGTTATTTTCAAAATATGTGTAGTTTCGTTATATTCAATTTTATACTTTGTTTCCCAGGGATCAGTTGAGAGTTCTTTTGTTATATAGCCCTCATTAAGTAGAATATCGACATCTCCCGGGATATTTCCTTTATCGATTTTATAGTTGTAGATCGCAATGCTGTACTGTTTCATCTCCATCTGCATCGCCTTTTTCATCGCGGTTTCCTGAACCTTTGTGTAAGTGGCTAAGCCGACAGCCATAAGGATTCCAATAATTGTTAGAACAACAAGAATTTCAAGCAGGGTATAGGCCTTAAAGGTAATGTTAGGTTTTTTAAATATTTTCATTAATCCTCCATAAAATAGTCGCTGGAATTTAATCTTGCTTGCTTTTATGGCGACTAAGCCTTTTATTATTTTTCTACATATTCTATAATCTCTTTTTTTTGTCCAATTCAAAATTATATTGTATTGTTCTCCACTTTAATCTATAACTTCTTGTTGCTAGTCGTGTTTCTTAGCTTTTCTTCTTCTTTTCCACCAAACGCCGTGCGCTTTCAATAGAGCTTTTATACTCAGGTGAGTTTTTTTCCTTTTCCGTAAGTTCCCTGCCACCCTGTTTCAATAAATATTCAATCACTATCTGTTCTTCGGTCTTTTTTTTATTTACTCTCATTGAAATACCTCCAAACATAAGCTTCATAGTTCTGCTTGAAATCTTGTATCGCTATATCCAGCCCAGACTTCTTATCAACCAGTCTGTAAAAGATGGTCCGTATCTTCTTCCCTTCTCGATTTAGAATATCTTTGTGTACTGACCCATGCCCACAGTCATATCGCTGAACCTCCTGCCATACACCATTATAATAATATTCCAATTTTATAACAAAATTCTCTAAGTCGCCTGTTTCCGTCAGGATGTATATAAATATTCTTGTTATAGCATTCAGCAATATTTCGATTTCTCTTTCCGGCATTCAGAGACACTTATTACTTATCTTCCTTCAAATTAACTCACAAAATTCCATTAGAAATTCCAAATCTTTCCCTGTTCTCAGCCGTATCTTCATAAATACACCACTTTACAACAAGATCATCTTCTATTTCGGTAGTCCAGATTACGCTATCATGAGGGTTTTCATCCGACCAGAAGGCATATCCGATTATAACGACAAAATTATCTTTCGATTCCAATTTTGTGAATATATTTTTGTATTCCGGAAACATTTCAAAGAACTTTACCCATGATTCTCTCATTTTTTCTTTCGAAGAAGTAGCATTCCCTTCCCTGTCGATAAAAGTATGATCTTCTGTCATCGAGACTAGACAGAGATTCGGCGTCATGATTATTGATACATTCATTAAACAGAAGCACAGTTAATTTAGGGTCTCTAGCATTCATAATTCCCACTTTTTTATGAATTACTCTCGTATAAGCTTAAAGGATTTTTTCCCTGTTAGCAATTTTTTTATAAATCATCAAGAATACTGGCCTATAGCTATTAGCCCTTAGCTTTTGCCGCTAAAGACTGATAGCTATTTTTCTTCCTTCAAGTAATAATCAAATACCCATCCCTTAATAATCAAATACCCATCCTGATGCATTGTTTTCAAGCAAAACTTCTATTTTATGATTAACAAGCCGTTCACTTTTTATCTTAAATTCATCTAAAATGTTTGCTTTAATAACGGGTTTCAGTTTTTTTTCAATACTCTGAAAATAATTACATTACTGTTCAAAATTACCAGACTGCCGTCAGAAATCGATTTTATAGGTTCCAAACAGTATAAAAAGCTAAATGAAGTGATACACAATACCATAACTAAGATAATCGTTTTATTCATGGTATTCTCCTTACCTTTACGCAAAGGGATCATCTTCGCTATTTCTATTCCAGATATATTCCAGCCCTTTTGATATTTTTTCAGCGGTTTCAAGATTTATTTTTGTCTTTTACAAAACCTAACGCCATATCTATACCCGCCGAAACCCCGGATGATGAGTAATACTTCCCGTCAACCACCCACCGGGATTTTCTGACCCAGTTAACTTCAGCATCCTGCTTTACAACCCATTCGAATGATAGTTTGTTGCTTGTAGCTCTTTTATTTTTAAGCAGGCCTGTTTTTGCAAGCAAAGCCGAACCTGTGCAGACCGCCAATACAACTTCAGATTTCTCAACTAATGCCCTGAGATTGGTAATAAACTCTACATCATCGACAAGCTTTCTTGTTCCAAATCCCCCCGGAATAAGCAAAACATCAAAAGACCGGATTTCACTAATCGGCTTCGTCATAATGCCGAGATCGGGATTTGTCTTAATCTTATCGCCGTATAATGAATAAAAACCAACCTTATAAAATTGATCCAGACGATGCAGTACTTCCACGGAACCAAGGGCATCAAGAATTGTAAAATCATCATACAATATTACATTGATGTTTTTCATTTTACCTCCGGAATGTTATTAATATCGGCAGGGCCGAAAGGATGCCGTAGAGCCTCGGCAATTGGGCTTTCTTCCTTTCTTTCTGTTTTTGGCCAGAAAGAAAGGAAACGAAAGAAAGCACCGCCCTTCTATGTTTTTTGTCAAGCCCCTTGGCCCGAAATTTTTAATAAATTATAAAAATTAAGTTTTTTGTTCACATCCACCTGGGTTATCCCTCGATAATATTCCTGTTTTTTCATCATATGGAATAGTATTTCCAGCATTTCTCTGGCTACCGCTATTATAGCAACTCTTTTCCCACTTTTAGCACAGATTCTGTCAAACTTATCTTTTAAAGAACTCTTTTGCTTCGACTTTACATGTGCCCACGCTCCCTGAACTATCACTCGTCTTAATTGTTTACATCCTCGTTTACTTGTTTCTCCCTTTTTTTCTCTATCCCCGGATTGATCGATTTTTGGCGTCAAACCAACATAGTTACTAACCTGCTTAGCTTCAGAAAACCTTTCAAAATATCCCAGATGCGATAAAAGCGCCATGCTTGTCACAGGTCCAATGCCTGTCATCGACATATAAACCGATACAATTTCCAGATGACTGCTTAGCACTTCTGTAATTTGATCTTGTATAGTTTTCAAATCCTCTTCAATTCCATCTATCCTTTTTGTCAATCTCTCTGCTTCTTTTAAATACCTTTGGCTTAAAATATGCAAGCTTTTTCCTCGGTTTTCTTTTGTTTTTAAGTCTTTCTTTTTCAATTCTGTATATCCTGCCTGATGAAAAACCGAATGCAGACGATTAATTAATCTTGTCCTTTCCTCAGAGTAAAAAGTATGTTCGCTTAATAAGCGGCGGTTATCTTCCTCGTCATCTGCCGGGACTGAAACTTCCGGAAGTTTTTCCCTGGGAATCCATAATCCAAGTCTCGCCAATTTCAATGCGTCTTCCCGATCCGTTTTTTTAAGAGACTTATATATAACTGCAAGATCACCAGGATTTAACACAATTACTTCACAGCCAACATCCCGTTTGATTTCTTTTGCCAGTAGAAATGTACCGCTTGAAGCTTCAATCAGTACAGTATCGCTTGCTTTCAGCCATTTTTTAAATCTGCTCCTTCCAGATTCGCTCGTTGAGAAATTGCCACGTTGGATTTCCTCTTTCTCCCTATATAGCCGGATAACTTCCATATGCCTTTTCCCAGCATCAATCCCTACAATTCCGCTTTTTTCTTGCATCTTTTTTCTCCCCTTAGTAAAATTTAACAGAACCAAGGGGCTTCCAAATAATAAGCGTGTATCACCTTACTTCTATACGTGATGGAGGGGTTAAAACCCCAACTCACACTAAGGTGTTCGGTGGCCGGTTTTATGGTTAATCTTCGCGACGGGATCTTTCGATGTTCACTTCATCGAATTTGTCCCACAGGGCGTACAACCTGTGCCACCGGCCCTTTAATTCCGTCGAATTAAAGTTACACCACTTATCTCTTTTGTGCAAGTATATCATACCATCTTCGCGGTTTCCATAGCGTAGAAATCTTATTTTTTAAAGTTGCATAATCCGAGTTTTTGTAAACCTTTTTTATTTTTTCCGATAGCGTCTCACCAAAACATCCCATTCGCTGTCGCTCAGGGCAGGCTCTGTTTTGATTCGCCGCTGACGCATATCCTGTGCTTACTTATCCACGACTCTGTTTTATTAAAAGCGGATAATGCACTTTATCATTTCAGTAGATTGATTCCTTCACCCTAAGATCGCCGGGAAACCGCTGCGGGACTGGGAACGAAGCAGGTTATTCCTACCAAAGCTTTTTATATAACGTTTCTTTAATAACCGCCCTCATATTTAAAAGCAACATATGCGGCTGGGCGCGGCTCCTGCCGCTTTTCATCCAGAGGGATAGAATACGAAAAAACTTTTTCTACAGGCTTATTCTACGCCGGGCCGGATATTTGTCTTTTTTTAACAATATTAATAAAAATCAATCCTATAAAAATTAATATCCCGCCGATTATTAGAGATACTTTTAATTGATTGCCAACAAAAAATGGCGCTAATATTATTGTAAAAACCGGTTCTAAATATAAATAATATCCGGCTTTTGAAATTTCTAATTTATTAATGCAATAGAGCCATAAAGCATAGCCTGTAATCGTGCATATTAATGCCAAATAAATTATAGCCCCTATTGCTTTTAATGACAATTTTGATGTTTCCTGAATAATATTTATATGAAAGGTATTACTTAATAATAAACTTATTGGCAGAAAAAATATTAACCCTAAAATAGTCATTAATGCCGTGACATCAAAAGAAGAATATTTTATTGAAACTTTTTTAGCTAACGTTGAATATCCTCCCCACATCATAGAATTGAGTATTACACAAAATAAAGCTAAATAGTAATTAGTATTTTCATTTATGGTAAAGTTTCCTTTTGATGCTATGATTATTGAACCGAGGAAACCTGCGGTAATGCCAATAATTTTATATAAATTCATTTTTTCCTTGAAAACAATAATTCCTAAAAGGGCCAGGACTATCGGATGTAATGATATAAAAAATGATGTTATTGAAGCGTTTGATAATTTATTTGCGGTAATTTGCAGCAATTGATAAATTGAAACACTTAAAAGTCCTAGGAATAAAAAGTATAAAATATCTTTATTATTTATTTTTTTCTTCCAATCTTTTCTAAAAACTAAGATAAGTATAAAAATTAAAGATGCAAGACCTAATCGCAAGATTAGTAGTGTGAGTACAGATACATCTTTTAAGGCAATTTCTGTTGCTATAAAAGAACTTCCCCAGATAAACGATACAAATAAAAGTAATAGATGGATATTAATCATTTTTACATTTTTTATAATAAACTCCTGCCGCAGAGCCGAGGCAATTGTGGCTTCTATACTTTTTCTTTTGATTGACAAAAAACATAATGTCGCAGAGGCTTGAATATTTTCAAGTATTCTTATCGGAACTATTCTGGAGAAGACTCATACGAAATATATAATACTCCTCTTTCGAGACTGGAAAATGAGATTTCCGAAGGTTGAAATAGAATTCGCACCCAACGGTCGGAAATTCAGATTCAATAACAAATTGGATGATTCCCATATAGTTCAATTCCAGTAGGATTTTTTTCAATGATTCTGGCGTCATAACCCAGGCATGGCAATCAACATAATCTTTTGTAGAAAGCGCTGCGTCCATCCGTTCTTTTGCTTGTTCCAGGCTGAATTTGAAATCTAATTGAAGCGGAGCATTCCTACTCCATGAATCATATTTTCCTAAATTGGTAACTGCCGAATTGATATGATCAAAAACAGAGCCAATCGTATGTTTACAGCGTTTTTCAATGGCAGCATCCAGCCATTGTCCGATTGTAGATAATGGGCGGGTTTTATCAAAACAATAACGTTTGTCCGGTATAGTCAGGAAAAAATAGCCCCCATCTTTCAGAACTATGGATAGATCTTGTAACCAAGTAATAGGATCGGGAATATGTTCAAGAACATGAGAAGCAATAATATAATCATAACGGTTCTTACCAAGGGTCTCAGAAATGGAACCACCTGATAGAATGTAATCCACCGATTCTATTTTATCAGTATCCACTCCGAATGGTTTGTAGATTTCTACCAGGCCTTCTCTAGAACAGTGGTCAAGAACATGGATATTGAAACCTTCCTTCTTGGGTAGCACAGGATTATAAGACGGCCCTATTTCCAGCCCAAGTGAATTTCTGACATTTATACAATTGAAAATCTTTAACCGCCTCGAATCCGTTATTCCTTCAGGATTATTGTTAACCATCCGGCCTTCTTTAGAACCATACAAAACAAAATGCGACAGCGGATCAATTCCAGCTCTTGCAACATCAGGATAAGTTTTTAAATATCCCTGAGTACTGAAATCAGGACCTGGATCCATATTTTTCTTCCATCCGATATAATGGTAATGTAGGAGCAGGGGATATTGATAAACGGCTATGAAAGGATATTGCTTTAAATACCACTTTGGATCAAAATATCGGTTTGGGTGAAACCCTTTTCTTATACCTATTTCAATATAATGCATCAGTAACGAAACACCTGTATCTTCTTGGAGTTCATAAGTATTCCTGTAAAATTCCTCATCAAATAAACCGGATTTTAAAATCATTTTCGATATTTTAGATATATTAAATCCTAAATTGTCCTGATTATGGTCTTTTGGTTTTCCAGCCATAAAATCCTCATCATTATTATAAATTTTAAAAAATTCCAATGTATGCTTAATATTGTCGATAATTCATTAAGGCTTTCTTCCATATTAGGCAATTTCCCTTTCACCAAAGGTAAAAAAGCTTTGATATTCCGGCATGTTCGGTTAAGGAACCAAGAATCACGGCCTGCCATGTCCTGAAAATTTATTGCCCCATTAATAGATCAATAAACTCTTTAGTAAAATTCCCTTCAGAAACACTGGCAACCGGACCCGTCATAAAAACATTTAAATTTTCAATGTCAATTATTAAAATACCGCCCGGCATTTTTACATTAATGTGATTATCGACTAAACCAAGTTTAAAAGCGGCACAAGAGGCGGCACAACTGCTGCTGCCCGAAGCAAGAGTATATCCCGCGCCTCTTTCCCATATTTCAATTTTTATATTGTTTCTATCAATAATTTCCAGTAACTGCATATTGATTCTATTTGGAAATATAGGATTATTTTCGATCTTGGGGCCGAGAGTAATAGCTAATTCTTTAGATATATGGTTTAATGGTATCACACAATGCGGGTTTCCAACACTCAGGCAGGTTATATTATATTTATTGTTGTCAATTTCAAGGACTTCATTTATAACTTCCCGCGATTTACCTTTTACAGGGATAATATCGCTCTGAAATGTATATTTACCCATATTTACTTTAATTAATTGGCCTGTATCATCTAAAATTTCAATCTCAACCTTTCCGCCTTTAGTTAAAAATGAAAATTTCTTATCTTTAATATAACCATTTTCAAAGAGATATCTGGAAAAGATACGAACTCCATTGCCGCTTTTTTCCGCTTCACTGCCGTCAGGATTAAAAATTCTTAAAAAGATGCTGTTATTTTCTATTAATGGGCCGTATAATATTCCATCCGATCCAATACCATAGTTGCGGTTACAAATTAATTTTATATTTTCAATATTCAAAGGAATGTTTATTTTTGAAGGGTCTATGACAATATAATCATTACCGAGACCATTATATTTATAGTATTGCATCTAGAATCTCCTTTTTAACACAATTTTTTTAATATATCTTAACGAAACCTGACTATTCTGTCAATACCGGCTTGAACTTTCAATTGCTTTAGTCTTTAAATTTTTCCTTGACAAAAAACAAATTTGTCATTACTATATGACTAAATAAATTTAAATAGTCATATAGTATACTATATAATTTATTTATTAAAGGATTTTCATTATGCCTAAAGGTTTCACGGAACGGGAAAAAGAATTAATAAGGAAAAAACTCATGCAGGAAGCTATGAAACTTTTTGATAAATATGGTATCCAGAAAACAAGCGTGGATGATATTGTTCATGCCGCAGGTATTTCCAAAGGTTC
>CAWEAK010000016.1:0-22661 GCA_963806975.1 uncultured Spirochaetota bacterium | reverse complement strand
TAACTGCTTTGTATTAAACTTCTGACTTGAAGCCGCTTGGGAAAGATATTTTGGAGGTTTGGTTTGAAAAGAACCTGATGGGTCAAATTGATTTGAAAACTTTTATGTTTAGTTCTATAATGAAACAATAATTAGTTTTAAGGAATAAAAAGTGTTACCCATGTCCCTACGCATATGTGTTACCCATGTCTGAGGTTGGACCTGGGCTAAAATAAAGATATAGAAAGGAGTCTTTTTATGAATGAAAATAAAATGAAAGCAATTATTCGAAGTAAATATGGACCACCAGAGGTGCTTCATCTATCAGAAGTAAAAATACCAGCACCAAAAGATAATGAACTACTAATTAATATTAAAGCATCTGCAGTAACAAATAGTGATATTTTTATACGAGGCTCAAAATTACCATTTCCTATAATTATCCCTTTTAGATTAATGATGGGTGTTTTCAAGCCCAGAAAATCTATTATTGGTCTTGTTTTTTCGGGAGTTGTAAAAGAAATTGGCAGCAAAATAAAAAGATTTTCACCAGGAGATGAGGTCTATGGCATTACTGGATTTAATCTAGGTGCTTATGCCGAATACACTTGTATTAAAGAAACAGATTCCACTACCGGATGTGTATCTATTAAACCAAAAAACATTTCTTTTGAAGAAGCTACATCCGCAGTTTATGGGGGTTCTTTAGCTCTTCAATATATGGATATGGGTAATATCCAAAAAAACCAAAATATATTAATTTATGGAGCTTCGGGTACATCCGGTACCATTGCAATACAATATGGCAAATATTTAGGGGCTAAGGTAACAGGTGTTTGTAGCGGAAAAAACATTGATTTTATCAAATCACTCGGAGCAGACAATGCAATTGATTACACAACTAACGATACATTAGAAGCAAAAACAACATTTAATTTCATTTTGGACTCTGTTGGGAAATATAGAACATCAAAGCTTAAAGAAGAATGTAAAAATGCTTTAGCAGAAAGTGGTAAATATGTATCAATTGATGATGGTGCTTTAAAATTAAATTCAAAGCGGTTGGATTTTTTAACAAAATTGATTGAAGAAGAAAAAATTAAACCTATAATCGATAAAATATATCCTCTTGAAAGAATTGTAGAAGCGCATAAATATGTTGAGGAAGGGCATAAAAAAGGAGGAGTAGCAATTAAAATATGTTAATGAATGAAAATACGCCCCAAGCACTTCACACAACGGCCATGTAGAAAAAGCCAATTTTTGATGCTGATCCTCCCTCCCCAAACAGCCTGTTTTTTTTTATATATAAAAAGAGGAGTATTTCATGGAAATAAAAGAAAGTTCGGCATTCAATTACCAAAATAAAAGTTTAATGAAATTTGGATATTTATCATCAATCTTTCTTGCAATCATCACTTTCATTACTTTTGTATTAGCAATGATTGCTGTCCCAATTTCAGGCGCAAATGCTCCTAATGGAGGAATTTTATATCCTTATTTAAATACACTACAACAATATCCTAGAGACTATATTTGGCAATATGCTGCGTTATTATTAATAATTGTTTATCTAGGACAGTACTCTATAATACATTCATCTGTAAATGAAAAAAATAAAATGTTTAGTCAAATAGGATTGCTATTTGCATTATTGTCATCAATAGACCTATTAATAACATATTATACTCAGGTTTCAATTGTACCTGTAAGTCTATTAAATAAAGAAACTGAAGGAATTGCGCTATTTACACAGTATAATCCACATGGTTTTTTTATTGCGCTTGAAGAATTAGGTTATTTATTGATGATTTTGTCATTTATGGTAATAATTCCAATATTTAATGATAAAGGTAAGCTCACTTTTTCTATTAAAATAATTTACACAATTGCTTGTGCCACTGTATTAATGTCATTAATTTTGATCTGTGCAAAATATGGGCTTGATAAAAAGGATCGATTTGAAGAAGTTATTATTTCTGTCGCATGGTTAGTGTTAATTATAAATAGCATTCTGATATCAATTATGTTTAGAAAGAACCTAAAAATGTAATGAAATAACATTCGCTTTGTGGCTGTAAAACTCACACCAGTCCTTACGGACCGGGCAACGTGATTTTGCTGAAAAATGAAGAGGACAGTTATCGACATTTATAAAGAAACGTGGTATAATATTAATAATAATTTACAAATGGGGCGGTATATGTCTTTACCAAAAGAAAAGGAAGAAAGTCTATATTCAGCACATATAGTAATGAAAGATTTTCTGAAACCTTCCGATCCAATGCAAATGTTCAGTAAAGAGCTTTTCCCAATATTTAATGACGAATCTTTTGAAGATTGTTATTCAGACGTTGGAAGAAATGGTAGATCACCTTCATTCCTTGCTATGGTAACATTACTTCAATGGAAAGAATCACTGTCCGACGATGAAACAGTAAAAGCCGTTAACACAAGACTTGACTGGAAAATTGCCCTGCATCTTGAAGTTGCCGCTAAGGATATCTTTGAAGCCAGCACACTTTGTGTATTCAGGAAAAGACTGATAGAAAATGATAAAATGTGCATCATATTTGACACTCTATTAAATCAAATTAAGAAAAAGGGTTTCATTAGAGACCATGCCAAGCAAAGGATTGATGCCACTCATGTAGTTAAGCATTTAAATAGAATATCCACTACCGATCTTCTGTATAGAGCGGTAAAATGGGTTGTTATAGAAATAGGAAAAGCTGACCCCGAATATTTTACCAGGATGATTCCGGATGATATACAGGAACGTTACAGTAAAGATTTCAGCTCCTTCGGATTATCAAAAGAAAAACGTGGAGACAGGCAGGCCGAGATTGTCGAAGACGGTTTCAGGATAAAAAGGATCATTCAGGATAATCCGGCAGAAAACCTTAAAGAATTGAAGCAATTAGGAATTATGGAAACTATTTTCTCTGAGAATGAGATCATCCGGATAAAGGAAGTTGGAGATAAAGAATTCATTGAAGTGGAAGAAATAGTAACCCCGAAGCAAACGATTTTCACGCCTGACGATCCGACATTGAAACTGGGCAAGAAGGGTAAAACCAGCTGGGTAGGAGAAAAGTGCCATGTTGTTGAAACCGCGGAGAAAGGGGAAGTCAATTTTATAGTCGGTATGATACAACAGGCCGCGAATGAGAATGATAATAAAATTCTTCCTAAACTGAAAGAGATGAATGATGAGAGGGGTTTGAAGCCTGATAAGACATACGCAGACACAAATTATATAAGTAGAACGGCGATCATGGAATTCGAAGAACGTGGAGAAAGATTGATGGGATATGTGCAGAAAGATACTTCATTAAAACCCGAAGGATTTAAACTGGAAGATTTTAAGATCGATATGGATACCCTGACAGCTATTTGTCCGAAAGGAATTAAAAGCGAAAAACATATTAAAAATGGTGGCAGTAATCATAGTATAATATTCCCGAAAAATGAATGCATGGTTTGTTCTTTCTTTAAAGATTGCGTAACCGGCAAACAAAAGAAACGTGTTTTAGTAGTCGGAAAAGGTTATGGATATTTTAGAAAAAGGAGGGATGAGCAAAAAACCGTTGAATTTAAAAGTGAAATGAGTGTCCGGGCTCAGGTAGAAGGTACCATTAGCGAATCGGTAAGATTTCATGGACTCAGGAAAATAAAATATAAAGGCACTGAGGGCAGACAATTCCAGTATTTAATGACAGGGGCAGCGGTAAATTTTAAGAGATATATAAAGAAACTATTGTCATTACAACAAAAGTTGCCAATATCTGAAGGGGCGTTGGCTTAATAGAGGAACAAAGATGGTATAATGCTCAAATAACCTGGAAAAAAGAGGTAAACAATGACACCTGATAAAGTTGTTCTAAGTCTTAGGTAAAAATTTAAAATATTTAAAAATCCGGAGAAGACGGTCGTTTTTTTATATTATTTTTCAGCAAAATCAACGTGCATACACATGTATGTTATATGAAATAAAATTTGGCAAGCTTTTGATTTAAAAGGTAAAATAAAATGAATAATATTTTGAATCAATTTGAAGTTGTTTTATTAGATATGGGTGAAACTTTCATGTTTGGATGTGATCGTTTTAATAATGTTGATGAAATAAGAAGTTATTCTAAAGAAAAAAATTTAAATTTTGATATAGACAAAATTTCTAGATATATAGATCATATTTACAATGGAATGTTACAAATTGGAAGAGACGAAAAATATTTTGATAACCTTATAAAAGTTGGGGAATTTATCAACAAAGATAAAATTCTAAGAAATCTTTCAGAGAATGAAAAAGTATATCTTGAAGATTTATTTGCTTATTTAGAAATTGGGCATATTCCCGAAAAATACAGAAATATCATAAGAGATTTATCAAAAAGGCATAGGCTTGGTTTAATATCAAATGTATGGTCTGATTCAAAATATTTCACAGATTACTTAAAAAGTATTGAAATTATTAATTATTTTGAGCTTATTATTTTTTCATCAGATTATAGTATTATCAAACCTTCAAAAAAATTGTTTGAACTAGCATTTCAATATTTTAAAAAAGAGATAAAAGATTATGTCTATATAGGAAATAGTTATAAAAGAGATGTAATAGGTTCAAAAAGCTCTGGCATTTATTCGATTCTCATAAATAATGGAAAACAATCTGAAATTAATGATAAAATATTACCGGATTATATTATTAATGATATTGAAGAAATTGTTTAATATTGCCCGCAACTTCGTACAACTGCGTAGTCTGTCGCAAAAGCAATAAAATGGATCAGCCATAATATCCTGCTTCCAATGTAAACTTTGTCCCCCTCATGAGGTTTGTCTTGAGTGTAAAAAGGGTACTATTGTCAGACACGATCTGTTAGATACCGAGCTTCAGCTCGATATTAATCGACCAGTCCTGGCCGAAAAGCCTGAATTCACTGTAATCATCGCCGAATCCAAGGGTCAGTCCGCCGGATAGCTCAGCATAATTCCAGCCGGTATAATCGGCGGAAAATATTTCCAGGCCGCTTAAATCCTGAAGATTCATGACTGTTGTGGCCGATAGAACCAGCTGTTCAGAAGGCGGGTTTGAGATTCTCACAAATCCATAATGCTGGCAGAGGTTCAATGATTCGTTATTCTGCATTAAATCCATCAATATTCCAAGATTTGCGCTGTTGAACAATCCGTTCGGATTATCATTATAATTATTTCTATAATCTTTCATGGTTTTCCTCATTTGATTCCACTCATCATAATTGTAACCACTCTGGTTGAAATAGTATTCGGCAAGCACTGTAAAAGTTTCAGTATTAAAACTGCCTCCCACAATCAACTCCATTACGTTGGAAATTTTCACATCGTTATTTGTCAGCAATCCGTTATAAATACCCTTCATAAGAAGAGGATTCCAGCCTGTCATTATCTGGTTTGTTAAAAGGTTTGAGCGGGTTTTGTTTTCTATGTAAGCTCCCTCTGCATGAGCTTCGATATAATCTCCGATTGTAACTGAAATATTAGCCCCTGCCTGCCAGATATTGTCATGTGAAACGGCAAGACCGGTATCAATACCTGAATAATGTATGGAGTAACGGAGTTCTTCCTGTTGCTTTTGAGGCATTGAGAAATATTCGATACCGTTGTTGGTAAAATCGATTTCCGGCATATAGCAGGCTCCCAGAACACCGAAATCCGAAAATAAATCGATATTGGCCATATATTCACCCTCGGAAAACTGGAGGTTATAGGTTTTATTTTTTGTGATATCATTGGGATTGTTTATAATAAAATCTATCGGTGATTTTAAAAAACTGACGCTTTGAGTTATCTTTTTCTTTCCAATGTCTATAAAACTGCTCATAAATTGATAGGATAGGTATACTTCGGATAAACGGTTTGTCAAAGGTGAATTTGTTGCCTCCTCAAGAAAACCTATATCTTGGGCTTTAAATGAAAATAAATCCCTTTTCCAGTCAAATTCAAGATAATATTTAACCTCGCCAGATAAACCGCTGTTGATTGATAAAATATTATCAGGATTCAGCGCGCTTTTAAATGAGTTAAAATTTTCATCATTGAAGATTTGCGCGCTGTACGTTACTCCGGAATCATTGGTATCACTGCAAAAGAGAGGTACGGCTATCGCTAATAAAATGATTGTATATTTAATAATCTTCATATATTCTCCTGTATTTCTTAAGGGAGATCATTGCGAGGTGTTCTTCTTGTTAGTCTTTCCCGAAGCAATCTGCCTTACTCTTATCTCTAATGAGGAGCGGATTGTATAAGGAACAGTATAACTCGCAATGACCTTAACGCTTCCTCAATTATGCCATGAAAATCCTTATAAAAAGGCCGCTAAGAGCGGCTACATTCTTTGCAGAAACTCCTTGTTGAAATATTTGTCGGGAACATCGGTACTCTTAAGATCATCATTATCAATTATGGTGTAATTATCCTTAATTATTTCATCATAAATTGTTGTTTTGGTAATTATCTTTCTTCCTTCCATTTCTTTAAGATTACTGTAGAAAGCTGTCTTAAGTTTTTTCCCGCTCATGGCGAAAAACTCGGCTTTTACGGGATATAATTTCTCTTTTTCAACCCAGATCGTAAGTTTGGTATAGGTAGCTCCGCTTCTTTTTGCCGTTAATTCCAATCTAAAACAATTTTTGCTTTCAGAATCAATATTATTAACGGTTTCTTCTCCGGCTAGAACTGAGCTGTAATCGTAAGAAAACCGTATTTTTAAAACGTCGCCGTTGGAAGCCTGGCCGAGAAGCCTCTGTGAAGCAGTCAAGCGGACAGGCTTTTGAGTATTGGGGATAAATACCCACATATCATCGTTGATCATAAGCATCTTTCTGCCTTTCATATTCAGAGGCGCACTAAAAACGACCATGGATTTATCCATTCCCTTAACATAACCCTTTAAGGTTAATGTATCGGAGAGCTGTCCTTTGCGGTAATCTTCCATATTGATAATCATTTCAAAATTAGTTCCAACGGAACGGTTTTCATCAACTTTCTGTATTATCTCTTCCGCCGTAAAGGAATAGCTCAGGTTAGCAAACAGTAAAATCGATAACAAAATAACAATACTCTTCATAAAAATCTCCTATTATTTTCTTTTTTTTTGTAATGTCAAAAGCTTTATAATTCATATATATTTAACTATTTATTCTATATATAACTATTTCTAACTTTTTAACCTCCCCCTTTATGAAGGGGGAATTTCTCATACAGAATTTCCCTTTTACTTCGGCAGGCCGTTGTGGTGAGCCAGCAGACTGTGTGAAAACTCAGCATAGTAGCCTGGTAAAATCGGCCGATTTTATCCTAAATTTCATTTATTACGCATTCTTCCGATATAAAACTTTTTTCTTTTCTGAAATCGGAACAAAACCTCCATATATATCATTTTTTATCCGCAAACCAGTTCCATAAGCTTCTTTGTACCCAGTATATTGAATACTCTTATAAAATTATGTACGAATCCCGCCAGACATGATTCTGTCAGGACGTTATCCTTACCCTTCATTAAAAAATAACTATACCCCATATTCCTTTTTATCGATCCAAACGGATGTTCACATATCTCTTTTCTTTTCTCTATAATCTTTTTCCCGATCTCTGAGCGGATTTTTTGCTTGAACACTTCAATATCTTCTTTTCTTACGGCTATTTCTATTAAACGTCCTTCTCTATTTGTTGTACACTTATTTCTGACTTTGCAGTTTTTACAGCTATTACAACCATACCTATAAACTTCCTTGCCGCTTTTCACCCTGATAGCTTCACCTCTCCGCTTGAGAATCTCACCTTCCGGGCAAATGTATACGTCTCTTTCATTATCATATTTAAATTGATCCGCACGATACTCTTTTTCACATATTCCCTTTTTTATATCTTTGCCTTGATTTCTCCTCTTATATTCATCTTCCGGATTTGCCATATATACATTATGCCCCTTATCCAGGCATTCCAATATCTGCGGCTCACTGTAATAACCGGCATCAGATACCTTGATGGTCTCCTTTTCTACCTCAAACTCGGCTTTTATTTCTTCCACCTGATCACACATCCTGCACATCTGTTTTAAGTCATTATTTTCATTGGTTACATCGATCGCCACTATCAATTTATTCTTACTATCCACAACAGCCTGTACATTATACGCTATGTCAGATTTCCCTTTGTCATTCATAAACCGGCTTTCCGGGTCATTCGCATAATATTTCTCTAATTCAGGATCTTCCTCAAAAATCCTTTTGATCGCCTCAGCTTTTTCTTTTTTTGTCTTTAAATTTCTAAACCGTTCCTCTATATTCCCCGAAAGAAATTCAAATTCGTTCTTTTCTTCTTTATCGTTTTTATCCATTTCTTTCAGATATTCCTCAATTTTCTGATCTATTCTACGGATTACCTCATCAATGTTTTTCCTTTGATATACATTATTATTATGGTTTTGCGCACTGATTTTGGTTCCATCTATCCCTACCAGTTCAAAAGATAAAAGTCCAGCTTTATGGCACAACTTGAGAAACTCTCTGAATATCGACTGTATCCCTTTTTTATTCGCTTTTCTGAAGTCAGCAATTGTCTTGAAGTCCGGCGCAAGACGTCCTGTCAGCCATATCAATTCCATATTCCTCCGGCATTCTTTCTCTAATTTCCTGCTGCTCCTGATCTTGTTCAGATATCCGTAAACATAGATTTTCAGAAGCGTTTCGGATTTATACGAATATCTGCCGGTTGGCGCCTCTTTTAATTTAAATCCAAGCTTTTTCATGTTCAGCTTGTTTACAAACGCATCTATGAAACGGACAGGATGCTCTTCTTCTACAATATTATCCAATGTTTCATTAAACAGAACTATCTGATCTCTCGATTCTCCTTCTATGTGTCCCATTGCTTTACTCCGCTTTATGTCTACCAATATTATAACATATCTGCTGAGTTTTCACACAGTCTGCTGTCGAATCCATCAACACAAGTTTCACAAAACTTTTGACATTACCTTTTTTTGTCAAATCCAGCGCAGGGTATCGGCTATTGCCATTCTTGAAGCCTTTAAAGCCGGGTAAATAACCGCCGCGATAGATACAAATACAAACAACACGAAATAGCCGAGACTGCCCAGAAAATCGGGTTTGATTAAAGCATGATAACCCCTTGAGTTTCCAGGCGGCGGCGGAATAGGTATACCTCCTGCCGAATTAACGAATCCGGCAATAGCAATTCCGAATATTATACCGGTTATACCGCCTAAAATACCGAGAAGCATGCTTTCTGAAACAAACATTTTCATCACCTGTGTCCGGGTCGTACCGAGAGAGCGTATTGTTCCGATTTCGCGTACTCTCTCAAAAAGCGTCATGGTCATTGTATTGGCGACGGCAAAAATCACAATCGCAAAAATGATAAATATCGCTATTCTCATAGCCGAGTCATAAAAGTCTTTTGCTCCATAGTAATACGGGGCTATCTGATCCCATCGCCTGTATTCCAGACCCAGCCTGTCACAGGTTTCTTTAATCATAGGTTCGATCTTCGGCACATCATCTGTTTTATTCAGTAAAATCACTAAGGAATCTATAGAATTTGAAACATTTAAAAGCTTTTGCACAGTTTCAAGGTGCGCAAGGGTGTATACATTATCCAGTTCCTCAAGCTGGCTCTGTAAAATACCGGAAATATTGAAATCTATTGCATTTACTCCTCCGCCCTTCATTGTAACAAGGACTGTACTGGGGTCTCCGGCTGCTGAAGATATGCTTCTGGCTACGCCGCTTCCTATCATAATCCCGAACGGTTCTTCATCTTTCAACGGTTTGCCGTCTTTAACGCTGGTAAATGTGCTCAGCTGCTCCTCTTCATCGGTAAGCCCGGCAGTTCCGAAAATTACCGTACTTTTTTCGGCGCTGGATATAATACCCTGAAATCTTAGTCTCGGCGCCATAACTTTTATTCCGGGTATTTTTGCAATTTCCCGGATTATTTTTTTATAACCAGTCATCATATAATCAAAGGGTTTTTCTTCGCCGTATTTTAAGTAACCCATTTTATAAATCTGAAAATGTCCGATTCCTCCGTTGATAATGGATTCCCTCAAACCCCATAAGCTGTAGTTAACAAAACCGTTAGCCAGGATTAACGCGGTCATTCCTATCACTATGGTAAGCATTGTCAGAATCGTCCTTCTTTTGCTTTTCAACAAATTTCTTAATCCTATCTTTATATAAAACATAAAACTCTCCTTGTTTAGATCAAGCGTTACGCTTGTCAAATCCAGCGCAGGGCGTCCGCTATAGCAAGCTTTGCCGCTTTTCTCGCCGTGAATATGGCTGAAAATACGGCGATAGCAATAAATAAAATACAATATCCTATTACTCCTGAAATCTCAGGCTGGATAAAAGCAGTATATCCTTGGGGCTGGAAAATCGAAGGCGGGTGATAAATACCGCCTTTTAAGTTAATGATCGCGGCAATAAGAAACCCGAATAGAATTCCAAGAATACTGCCTATACTGCCTATCAGAAAGCTTTCAGCAAGAAATATTTTAGCCACTTTCATTCTGGTTGTTCCCAGTGCGCGGATTGTTCCGATTTCGCGGATGCGTTCCAGCAGGTTCATAGACATTGTATTGGCGATAATAAAAATTAAAATAGCCAGGATGATTATGCTTAATATCAGCATATTCATATCAAACATTGCCTTTACACTTTTGTAATAGACTGCTAGCTCATCCCATCTCTTATATTCCAGCCCCATTTTAGAGCATATTTCTTTTAACTTCGGTTCAACTTTAGCCATATTTTCAGTTTTATCCAACATTATAATCAAGGTATCTGCCGCATTATTTACGTTCAGAAGATACTGAACTCTTTCCAGATTTGCCAGTACAAACATCTTATTCATCTGATCGAATTCACCGTATCCTTCCCTGATTCCCTTTACCGTAGCATCTATGCCGTTAATACCTCCCCCTTTCATGGTTGCCATTATAGTAAAGCTGTCTCCCGGTTTACCTGATAATTTGGCAAGAAGGCTGTCTCCTATAACGATACCGGAGGGGTCTCCGGCGCTTATAAATTCTCCATTGGTAATATCCGATGACGACATTAATTTTTCCTCTTCCGGTAAGCCGGCCTTACCCATAATTACAGCACTCATATTGTCTCCGGAGATCAAACCGCTGAAAGAAAGCCTTGGAGCAACAAATTTCACCTCGGGTATATTTTTGATTTCAGCCGTAACTTTTTTATAATCGGAAATCAAATAATCAAAGGGAAAATCATGGCCGTTTTTTAAAAAACCGCTGCGATAAACCTGAAAATGTCCGTACTGATGCCTTATTATGCTTTCCCTGAACGCCTTAAAAAGGTAATTATTCGATCCGCTGTAAACGACCAGCGCCGCCATTCCGAAAACCAGTGTAGCCATTGTAAGGGCTGTCTTTCTGATATTCTTAATAATATTCCGTAAACCAATCTTAAAATAGAACATATCCATCTCCTATGTCACTACTATTTTACTGTACGATTTCTCCGTCCAGTATATGAACAATCCGCTTTGCATATTTTGAAACCGCCTCGTTATGAGTCGAAAAAAGGAAAGCGGTATCCGATTTTCTGTTCAAGTCGAGAAGCAGATCGATAATTTTGTCTCCGGTTTTTGAATCTAGGTTAGCAGTCGGTTCATCTGCTATAATAATGTCCGGTTTTGTAACCAGAGCCCTGGCGACAGCGACTCTCTGCCTCTGTCCCCCTGAAAGCTCATCCGGTCTGTGATTTATAAAGTCTTTCAGACCGACCGATTCAATAACCGATAATACATGATTTTTATCCACCTTTTCACCCCTAATCATCAGAGGGTATTCCACATTTTCGTAGATGTTCAGCACAGATAAAAGGTTAAAACTCTGAAAGATAAAGCCTATATGCCTGTTTCTGAAGAGCGATAGATTTTTATCCTTCATCTTTTTAACATTCTCATCATGAATAATCACCTCTCCCTCCGTCGGGTTTTCAATACACCCAATAATATGAAGAAGTGTAGACTTCCCGGCTCCGCTCGGCCCCATGAGAGAGATAAAATCCCCTTTCTCTATATCCAGACTTACATTTTTTAAAGCCTGAATCTCGACCTTATCCATTTTGTAAACCTTAGTTACATTTTTAACACTTATAAACATAAATTTTCTCCATTATGAAATTTAAGAATAGAGACGGATATTTATTCGTCTCTATTCCATCAGCCGGATCAAACGGCACTTTTGTTAATCGGCGAATGTTTCCAGTCTCTTTTTGGCGGTTCTTGCTTCATAAGATACCACCTTGTATTTTTCGTTCATAGCAACTGATTTTTTCCAGTATTCAAGAGCCTTGTCAATATTGCCCTTGGATTTTTCATTTTCCCCAAGGTAAAAATATACTATTCCCATAGCCCCCTCTATGGAAGGGTTTTTTTGATACTCAGATTCTACAAACTCGTAGTCATTCTCTGCAATCTGCTTTTTGTTGAAAAAATCAGGGAGATTCACATAATAGTTCGCTCTTAAAAAGTGAATGTCCCATTCGTAGGGTTTCCCGCCGGCAAGCTTTACCGCTTTATCGCATATTTCCGAACTTTTACTCACGGCGCTCATTTTAACGATAGGATTATTTGAATCCCTTGCAGTTAATCCGTAGCTCAGCCCGTTATAAATCAGGGCCAGAGGATTATCACCTTCTTTTTTTAAAAATTTTTGGGTATAATCGATGGACTTTTTTGCCGCCCCTTTTTCAGGCTTATCCGCCGGGGTTGCTAGAGCGCCGTATAGTATGCCAAGGGCCAGGTTGGCATAATAATTCGATGGGTCTGACTTTAAAGAAGCCTCATATTCTTCAATTTTCTGGTGGGTTGCCGCGCTGTCTTTGCCATAGTAATTGCCGAGACTATAGCATTCCTCAAAAGTTGTGGAAAACGCATAACCTGCGTTTAATACCAGAATAACCAACAGTAAACTCAATCTTTTCATATATATCTCCTAAAATAATTAATATAAACCTTGCCTGCATCCCCCTTTCAAAAGGGAGATGAGGGGATTTTTATACAAACCTTTATTATCTTAAATAATATAAGGTATCAAATATTTAGTTTCTTTCCGGTAGTTTATGTAATCCAGACCAAAATGTTTAATTAATAACTCTTCTTCTGCTTTTATTCTCAGAATAAATATTATTAAGATAGGCAGGAATATCAATAAAAGACTGAGCCAGTTGGAAAATGATAAACCTAATCCCAGAAAACTGATTAATGATCCTGTATAAGCCGGATGCCGGATAAATTTATATAATCCCGATTTTACAATTTTATGATTCTGAGTAATTGTAACATTAACGCTGAAAAACTGTTTTAATGTCAATATAGCCGTCCATCTAATTGAAATACCAATAATAATCAGGATTAATCCTAAAATGATGAAAATATCCGGGAGATAAAATAATTTCATGTTATTTAATTTACAATAAACATATATCAATGCTCCAAAGAATATACTGATGAAAATAACAATAAAAATCATTTGAAAACTAACTTTATCTTTTCTTCCATTTTCTATTCTTCTTACGATATTGAGGATTATTTCAGACAAAACCCATATAACTGAAATAATTATCCTCAGTGTGTCAAGACTAATCATATATTTTTCCTCCTATAATTTCTCTGTTAAAAAGGCGCCGATGTATCGAAGAATAACGTAAAATCTCCTTTTTTGTCCCATCCGGCCTCGAGCCTGAGCGGAATATAAACCGGTATTCCGAAAAATGCCCGCAATCCTACTCCATAAGCATATTGAATTTTATCAAAAGTATAATCCGGCTGCTGATCCACAGCTTCTCCGGCGTCGCCGAAAGTCAATGCCTCGAAATCTATATTGAAGATTCCAAACAGGGAAGTATGTAAAAAGTCCCATCTTAATTCCAGATGACTATCGGTCAAGGAATTTCCTATCAAATCAGGGACATTTAAACTTCTAATGCCGTTAATACCCGCTAAGGAAAGTTTTAAATAATCCGGAATATTCCGTCCGGTTTGATAACCGATTTCCAGGCTTAAAGCGATATAGAGGCAGTTGTTTTCCCCATAGTTCCGTATAATCGGCAGATGCGTATTTGCGCTTGCATCGAAGCGGTTAAGCGGAAACACATCATTAACAAAAGGATTTATAAACTGATAGGTAAAATTGATGCTGTAACCGTCAGGACTCGTAAATATACCCGTTCTTTTGTCCAGACCTGCCTTTATCCCGGTTGAATAATAACTTCCAATCGGGCTGTAGGATGTTGTAAAGAGATATTGATAGCCATTCAAAATACTTATGCTAAGGTCATAATTTATTCTGTAACCTATTTCAACCTGGCCTCCGATTTCCTGATTATATGCTTCATCATAACCCCCCGAAGAGAGGTTTGTATAATATTCGTAAGGAGCATTTCCAGCGCTTGCGTTAAGAAAAAGATTCTTTGTCAGGAATCTTTTTCCTGCCTGAATCTGCTGCATATTCCAGCCAAGACTTCCATAAAAATAATCTCCGTTTCCATATAAATTTTCTATACCGAACATCCCGTATATTGAACCACCGCTGAAGCGGTAAAGAAACCCGTCTGTTACTTCAATTATAATATTTCTATAATCCTTCCCCTCTTTAGAAGCTGTCAGATATGTGCTGACATTATAAAACCAGGTAGTATTGTCAAGCCTTTCCTTTATGCGTTTTAATATGCCTAATAATTCCGCCTCAGAATACTCCCTGCCGTTTTGCAACTCCCCGGAGAAGTTCAGGATAGTCTGTGTGCTCGTGTAAGTGTTCCCCGTTACTTTAATCTTATCAATCAGTAGAGCTTGTAAATTTGAAAAAATAAGAATTCCGGTTAATGCAATCAATGCTCTTTTCATATAAAACTCAAATAAATAAATTACTTTATATAATAAAGTATATATAATATATAAAGCTCTTTATCATTTGTCAAGTATTTTTGAAAATATTTTTTCTATCGATCGATTTGGATATGTATGTTTTTAAAATACAACGTATTACAGTACGTTTGTTAAAAAGGAAGATTCACTGTAGCCGAAACATTTATGAAATAAGGGCAGTTCTAAAAACTCAATAAAAGTCACCCTGAGCCCTTCGATACCTCAGGGCAGGCTTTGACGAATGGGTAACAAGTTTTAAGGTAATTGTAACCATACTTCGTCAAGCCCAGTATGACGATTTTAGTAAAAAATGAGTTTTTAGAACTGCCCTTAATATAATTTGCCGATTACAAAAATATATGTTACACTGATTTAAGGGGGGTGGAAATGAAAAAAGCAGTTTTAAGAATTGTTATTGCTCTTATCATAATTATAGGCGTTTTATCAGTTGTGTCTCTATCATATTTTTTATAGATTCAAAAGCGAAATAAAAAAAATGTCGCCTTTGCCGACCCGGCTTATAACAGATGGGATTTATTCGGTAAAAACCGAATTTGTGAATTTTTATATTATTCAAGATGATAATAATTATATAGCTATAGACGCCGGGAATGACATTCGGCTAGCCGGGCAGGAATTAAAAAAAATTAATATAGATATTCAAAAAGTAACAGACATTTTTTTGACGCATAGCCATTTTGATCATGTTGCGGCGATAAAACTTTTTAAAAATGCAAAAATATATATTTCAAGGCTTGAAGAATATAATAAAAATAATTCAAATAATATTCTCCTGGAAGATGATCAGTTAATTGAAATAAATAAATTAAAAATTAAGTGTATTCTTACTACTGGCCATACAAAAGGCTCGATGAGTTATTTGATAAACGGTAAATACCTGTTTATCGGCGATTCAATGAGTTTGAAAAATGGGCACGCCGAATTATTCAACAAGTTTTTTAATTCCAATTCAGAACTTCAAAAACAATCGATTAAAAAATTAAGTTTGATTCCAGATGTAAGTTTTATTTTTACCGCACATTATGGCTATTCGGATGATTTTAAAAGATGCTTTGAAAATTGGTAGCCGCTGGCGCTTTTTTCAAGACATAACAAATTCTTCTCAATTTTAGAACTCCTAATATTTTGATAAAATATTTCGGAAATATCGAAATAATGAACTATGTATGTGCTGTTATTTCTTTTCTATTTATCCCGCCGGATTCGTCAAGTAGAGACCTTAAACCGGGGATTCTAATTAATAAGGATGCCGTTATCCAGCTCAATATGACCGTTAAAGAGGCCTGAAGCAGGAATTTTATGAAAGAAGGTACCATAATATTCCTGGTGAGATATTGAATGATAAAAAGGATATTTAGATGGATGATATATACGGCAAAACTGCTTCTGGAAATTTTTCGAAGAAAAGGAGTATCCCTATCCATCGTTTTACGTGATAATGCAATAATAACTAAGAAAAATGCCATGGTCTGAAGGCTGCTAGAAGAATTGTACAGCAATTTCCATAAAATTGTGTCTTGAGCATTGCTGACAAAAATTATAATCATGATTGTTGATATCAGATAAATTGGAACCCAGAGAAAGATATTCGGTTTAAAGCCGTTCTCGAACCATCTCTTCTTATAAGCATATATTCCAAGCAAAAAATAACAGAAATAAACCGGGATTTTGATTGTTTGGAATTCAATGATATATAGCCTTGTCCACTCATAACTTTTGACAAAGAGATTGATGGCAAAGCTTAAAACCGCAGTGGTGATAAATAAGCCGGTCAGGAGTGCGAAGGAAGGTTTTGACTGATTGATCCCCTGTTCCAGACTCTTTTTCCCCATAAAGGAGTAGTAAAAAATGGCGGCAATGAGAAAGAAAATCATCAGGATTCCCAGGAACCAGAAATGAAATTGTGAAAAATTCCTGTGCAGAAAAAAAGAACTTATTAAACTGATAAAATTACCGTCTTGTCCATCTGAGTAAGATGCCATTGCTTTTAATAGCGGGGCCAGGATCACCGATCCCGCTATAAGCGGAATTCCCAGCCGTAAAAGCTTTCCTTTTATGAAACCGGACCTGTTTTTGAGTAACGACTTCGGTATAAAAAATCCAGCCGTAAAGAACATCGGAGGCATAAGTACGCAACTGTCAAGTAAAAGAGCAATGATCCAGAAATTCTTATCAGGTCTCGGATAATGGATAAAATTGGGGAAAAGAGGCGTCAAAAAGGCAATGGAAGACATGCAGAACAATCACGAGCAAAATGATAATTACTCTCAGACTGTCAAGAAAGTATAACCTTTTAGATTCAGACATATAAATTTCTCCTTTGATATTATCAATCATAAAATATAAATAGATTTATTTTGGATATTTTCTACACTAATTGATTAATTATCCATTTCTAAGATGTTGTATAATTTCACCTAAACCCGGTCTTTTTCCATACATCAGTAAATAAACTCTGAAAACCTTGATCACAAGTGATAAACTTCCAATGATGGAAAATATCATAACGGCTATACTGATTGCCAGTTCCCGGAAGGGAATATCAGTTATGCCCAGCCTGAGCATTGTTTCCACGGGGGCTGTTATGGGGAATAATGTCATAACAACCCAGATAGGATTTTTAGGAAAATATAATTGTAAGGATAAAAACCAGAGCGGTGCATAGCCGAGAAGAGTATAAATCAATGAAAGCTGCTGTCCTTCCCTTGCATTGGGACAAATGGCGCCGATTCCTAAAGACAGGATTGAAAATAAAAAGTAGCCGAGAATAAAATAAACTATTCCAAGAATAATGAAGTTTGCCGGAATCTCTATCTTTCCGATAAAGCCGCTGAATGAAGACAGAGTCAGATTTAATAACAATGGCGCTGAGATAAGCCAGACTAAAACCTGCACAAGTCCGGTGGCACCTAATGCCAGGACCTTTCCTATAATTAATTGCCGGATTGAAACAGAAGACAGCAATATCTCAATTAAACGGTTCTCTTTTTCTTCTCCCAATCCATGGATTAAGTAGCTTGAAATGAACATAAGGGAAAAGGCAAGTAAAAGGCTGAAGATCCCGGGTATTATAATATTCCCGATTCCGCTTTGTTTTATGTCGGCAATTCCGGTTTTTGCCAGGCGGGTAACTTTGAAGTTCAATGGAGATTCTATAAGGTTAACAATATCAGGGGATATTTTACCGGCCAGGAGATTGCCTGTGATGAAATTCTTAATTAAAGCTCTCACTTCAGGAGGAGTATCAATCTCTTTCTCGAGAGTAAATCTGTGAATAATTCCGTCCTTTAGATAATCTGCAGGTACGATAAAATATTCCGAAACATCATTTTTGATGAGGGCTTGAACTGCTTCATCCCTATTATTAAAAGAAACCAGCTTTATGTTTCCCTGAGCGGTAAAGCTATTGAATTTTCCGGTTTCATCAACATATCCGACTGTTTTTATTTCTATTACCGGAGGTTTTGTTAAGGCTGATATGAGCTGTCCGAATCCAATACTTAACAGCACCAATAGAGGTACGGTAAGGGTCATAATAATGAACCCGGTTCTTTTTATTGTATATAGAAATTCATGTTTGAAAATCAGATATGTTTTATTCATCGTATTTACCTGCCATCTTTAGAAATATTTCATTAAGTGAAAGAGATGCCGTTTCAAATCGGTTGATTTTTATTCCACGATTTAACAAATTTTGAAGAATGAATTGAGGAGTTGTATCTTTATTAAGAATCAGCTCATAAAAGCCTTTCTGCCGCCTTTTTTCTATAACTCCCGGGATTTCTCCCGCTTCTCCATCAATATCCACTATGACCGAATGGTTTTTATATCCCGATTTGATTTCTTTCAGTTCCCCATAAAGGACAGCTTGCCCATTGTTTATCATAAGTATCCGGTCACAAAGCTCCTCAATATCATTCATCTGATGTGTACTCAGAATTATAGATTTGCCCTGATCTCTCAGACTGTCCAGCATTTTCTTAAGTAAATCGGTGTTTACAGGGTCGAGGCCTGAAAAGGGCTCATCAAGAATTATCAATTCCGGATTATGGATAATGGTAACTATTAATTGGATCATCTGCCCCATGCCTTTGCTCATTTCCTCTATCTTCATTTTTTTGTTTGAAAGCATACCGGTTTGTCTGAGCAGAATATCAGCTTTTTTTTCAGCCGAATGCCTGTCCATACCCTTAAGGGAAGCGAGGTAAATAATAAGATCGATTGCAGTCATTTTTTTGTATAATCCTCTTTCCTCCGGCAGATAACCGATTCTGTTTTTGGTGTTTTCATTCATAATATTGCCGAAAATTTTCACACTTCCCGAGTCAGGCCTGATGAAATCGAGTATCAGCTTGATGGTTGTGCTTTTACCGCGCCGTTAGGACCGATAAGGCCTAATATTTCACCAGTCAAAACGCTAAATGATATATCCCTGACTGCCTGTTTGCCTGAATAGGATTTTACAATGTGATTGACTTCAACTGCCGCCATATCAAAACTCCAATAAATTAAAATGCATCACAACTCAGTATTCAATATCAGGTATAGAAAAACTTAAAGAAAACAATAATATTAAGAATCCATTCGCTGATATTCGGGTATGCCTGGCGGATAAATTCTTTGATTTGAACCGATGTATTCGCTGAAACATTTAGAATATATTTCCCCGCCGTATGTCCTCCCATAGCGACCATACCATTGGCAAAGCCGCCGCCGGAAATAATACCGAAGGAAAAACCTCCAAAAGCAATGAGCCCAAAGACAATTCCGCCGGCTGCCAGTAATCCTGCGGCAACACCTCCCAGAGCTATTATCCCTGCCGCAAAACCGCCGAAGGCGATGACACCGCTGCTAAAGGAACCGATAGCGACCAGACCAACGGGAAACATTCCGATACATAAGCCTCCGAAGCAGAATCTACCGACTGCGATTACACCGATCGCCCGGTTGCCTATGGCAATAACACCTCTGGCTGTGCCGGGTTTGGCGTTAAGATGACGGCGAAATTTAATATGAATAAGCGGCAGCCCGAATACAAGCACCTTACTTCTGTATTCGAAATAATCAGCCAGAAGTTTGCTGACTTTGAGACGTTCCCGGACAAGACGTTTTATAACATCGTTTTTATTCTCATAAACGGAATCCATGAATTCACCGGCCACCTCGGCCGGATTACCCATTTTATTGAGTACGGCATCTATGCTTTGATTTATCGAAGCTTCCGTAATATGCAAACGCAAATCCTGTGCTATCCGCTTTTTAAGCTTATCATCTACAACCAGGCCATCGGTTACATTATTTATAAAACTTTCAATCTTATTGTCCATTTTTAGGTTCCTCCTCCAGGATTAGGTTAATTCCATTAATTGACCCATGAAGTTCGGAAACGAGCCTTGCAAATTCCGTTATTCCTTTTTGGGTAATCTGGTAGTATTTTCTGGGCACGGACGCTTTTCAATACCTCCGCGTTCCGGTTCTTCCCACAGGCTTGTGATAAACCCGGCATCCTCAAGTCGGTATAAAACCGGATAAAGAGTACCCTCCTTCATCTCGAAAAACCCTTTGCTTTTACCGTCAAGTTCCTGAAGGAGTTGGTAACCGTACATCTTTTCCCGGCTTAAAACTTTTAAAATTAAGGATATCAATAACACCTTTTTTTAAGCTGACTGTTTGAATCACCCATTAAAACACCTTTTACAACAATATACTTAGTAATACTAAGTATATTGTATAATAAATTATTAAACCTGTCAATAGTTTTATAAAATATTTTTTAGGTTTGTAATTATTTTCAATTTTAGGAAAACGATGAAATGTTATAATTGCTGTGAAATAAGAATATAAAGGAATGAAAGTGGTTTAAAATAGGCTTATTGCTTAGGATATAATCTTTCTTCAACTTTGCTCAATATTCCCGGAACGATTGAGCCAAGAATGATAGCCACATTGATTCAATAATTTTATTTTTTGGGTAAGGCAGGGCCAGTAAAATTGAAAATATAACTAAAATTACACCGCCCAATTTAAAGCTCCACCTGTCAACCAGTGTGCCATGAATAAAAAAGCCTGAGGAAAGAAAAAAATACCAATACGATGCCCGTACTTGATGAATAGAGTTTAGATATGTTTGGAAACAGCCACCCGGCAATCAACATAACGGTTAAAGTAAAGAGCCACATATAATTTATGGAATTTTTCCACATAATTATATACCCTGATTTTATACGGTGCAGTTTTATGTATGTGAACTGGAAAAAAGCCCCGATAAATATTGCCGCAACAGATACCCAGAATGAATTGAGAATAAATATTTGAAAAAACTGACTTGCCAGGATGATGCCCCCAGATAATAAATAAATCGCCCCCCGAATAATTATTCCGTTCCTTCTTTTATCAATCAACTTCTGGAGTTTTTCCATTGTATCATTCATTATCCTGCTCCTTTTTTGCCAATACTTTTTTAAAGCTGTCTATTTTATTTATGTATAATGACAGGCGGTCGAGCCCAAGTTTTGTTATTTTATAAGAAGTTTTAGGTTTTTTCCCAACAAATTCTTTTTTTGTTGTTAAGTATTCGGCTTCTTCCAATTTTGATAGATTTACGCTCAAATTTCCATCACTTGCTTCAAGTTCTGATTTTAAAAAGTTGAAATCGACCTCTTCATACATTGCCGACAGCGTCATGATAAAAAACCGGATTTCGGCAGTTAAGAGGCTGTCAAGATTGTAATTTGAGGCAATCTGCCTTTCAGTTCCTTTTTTCTTCATACTTACTCCAGATACCAGGAACTATTAAGCCGCAAACAACAGATAAAGGATAGAAGATGAACCATAAATCCAGAAATTTCATTATCAATACAGAAGAAATGAGAAAAACAAACCCCCCGATCTTCATACTATTTTTGATTTACTATTATTCCGGAAGCAAACTTCCCTATGGAAAGCCACAATGAAATCAGGGAAAATATGCTACCATATCGTATATTTTCATTAGGAATGGAAAAACAAAAAAAATAAAAGGCAGTAAAATTATCATATAAATCCATAATTCATTGATTCTATTCGTCGAGAAAAGCTTGAGCCCGGCTTTAGATTCAAGGAAGTTTATATAAATATTTGAGTAAGAATACCTGTTATCAACATAAATATCCACACAAGAATTAATTAATTAAAAAGTTTAAATCCGTAAAAACTATTATATTTAAAATTCCCCACATTGCAAATATTTCACCGCCTGCAACCTTTCCCAATGATTTTCTTTTTTCAACCAGTTTTTTAAGCTTTTCAACCGTCTCTTCTTCCTCAGATAATTCTCCTTTTTACCAAGATAGCTCTTTCTTCCAAAGTTATTTGTTAAAAATAAAATTTAAACATTTTTAGTTTTTAAAATTTTCTTTCTAAGGTTTCCTTTTTGAATATTATTTTTTTATATTAAATATATCTAAGTAGTGTTTGGAAAATAATAATATCTATTCAAAGGCATAATTAAAGAATCCTTAAGGTCATTGCAAGTTAAGCTTTCTATTTAACTTTAATGAAGCAATCCTGACTGCTTAGGAGAAGGTAAGTAAGAAGAATTATAAAACCAATTTCTATTCCACTAAGCAGCTGCTTTGTTTACCTCAACAGGGGATTAATATGAAAAGATTAATAAATGCTTTTTTATCAGTATTTCTATTTATTTCAGTCTGTTA
>CAWEAK010000015.1:0-181936 GCA_963806975.1 uncultured Spirochaetota bacterium | reverse complement strand
TACCATTGTAATAGGTCCATCAAAAGAGGCTATATTACTTATTCCATCGGCAGAACCATTGCCGCTTGTCCCGGCAAGTGTAGACACCATACCTGCAGGCGTAATCATACGTATTTTGTTGTTGTTGTAATCTGCAACATAGACATTACCGGAAGAATCCACAGCTACGCCATAAGGATAATTGAACGATGCTACATTGCTTATCCCGTCGGTAGAGCCGGCAGTACCAGTTCCGGCAAGGGTAGATACTTCGCCATCGGTTGTAATCTTGCGAATTTTATTGTTTAAACCATCTGCAACATAGGCATTACCGGAAGAATCCACAGCTACGGCATAAGGGTAATTAAACTTTGCTACATTGCTTATCCCGTCGTTTGAACCGGAGCCCGATCCGGCAAGAGTGGATACAACGCCCGCGGAAGTAATCTTGCGGATGTTGTTTTCATAGATATCCCCGACATAGACGTTGCCTGAAGAATCTACCGCCACGCCATAGACACCATTAAATGTTGCTGCATTGCTTATCCCGTCGGCTAAACCGACGGTACCAGACCCGGCGAATGTAGTTACATACGGTATAGCGTAGGTATTCGTACAGTTTGTTTGAGAAGACAAATTGTTGAAATAAACATCATTTGTCAGCCAATTGGTCATTACATTATAATTCGTGGAACTCCCGATAAGAACCTTATTAAGATTAGTAATTGTTGTATTGTTGAAAATCAAATTGGTTATGCTCCGGTATAAATTTGATATTATTGAGTTCGATACAACCCAGTTTGAGACCCAGCACCTTACTTTATAATTGGTAGTATCAAATATCAATAGGTAAAATTCGTCCCCAATACGTTAATTGAGTTAATCACCATAAAATTAGTCGTGCCGATAGTGAAAGTGTTGGTTGTTATGCTGTTGATAGTACCGGATGATGAAGTCGAACTGCTTGATAAATTCTGAGACGATGAACTCGAACTGTTTGATGAATTATGAAACAAAGAACATGATGAAACGACGAATAATCCTGCAAAAAACACTAAAATAAAAATGTCTAAAAAAACTCTTCTGATTATTTTTACTCTTTTCATAAAAATCACTCCTCCATCATAATCTTTTTTCTTATCTTTGTTGTTGTTTGAATCCCCGATATATAATTAAACGGAGGAATCAAAAACATCTTTGTTTAATGAAAACAGAAAATAAAATTTTCTAATCATAAACATAAGCTCCTATAAAAAAGAATTTTCCAGCCCGTTTTATAACTGATATCAATTTTCCATATTACCTTACCATAAATTTTAACATAAAGAAGAAAAAAAACAAGGTGGTGATTACTCATGCGTGAAAATTTATTCTAAAATGAAAGGATTTATTTTATTTTCTGTCGGATAATACGTTTTTAGTTCGTTGAAATATTTAAAGTTCGGCGACGAATACGACATTTGACACAAGGTTCGATAGTCAACTATTTTTTAATGTGAATAAGCCGCAATCGTATTGTTATTTGCAACCGCTACAAAAACGTTGTTCCCAAAGGTTACTGACTGCCAGTTGGCAGAATATGACATGGGCCGGAGTCCAGGTAATACCATCCGGTGTGGTTACCACAGAGCCGAAATTGGCAATCGCAGCGAAAATACCTTTTCCGTAGGTAACTGAAACTCATGAGGCGTTACCTGGCAGTGATGCATAGTGCCAGGTTTGTCCGTAATCGGTTGAATATGCCGCTGACGAGCTGTTATTTGCAACCACGACAAAAACGCCGTTCCATAAGTCACTGTCTTCCATAATACGGAGCTGATATTATATATTGAGTCCAGGTGATCCCTTCGGGAGATGTTATTGCTATGTTAGTGTTTTGGGCAACAGCGACGAACACGACATTCGAAGGCTATTGCGTCATCTTGCGGATTTCGTTGTTGTTTTTTTCCGCGACATAGATATTGCCGGATGAATCCACGGCAATACCACTGGGAGAATTTAACGAGGCGGCGCCGCCCGCTCCGCCGGTAGAACCGGGAGTAGTAGACCCCGCGAGAGTGGTTACCACACCCCCCGATGTAATCTTGCGGATTTCGTTGTTGTTTTGATCCGCGACATAGACATTGCCTAATGAATCCACGGCTACTCCATAGGGTTGATTAAACCCTGATGCTAGCGCTGGTAACGTTTCCGTAGGAATCGATCTTACGAATTTCGTTGTTGCCGGAATCCGCGACATAGACATTGCCGGATGAATCCACGGCTACACTTTCGGGATAAACAAATGTTGCAGCGTTGCTCAGTCCGTCGGCATTACCGGGAGTAGTAGACCCTGCTAGAGTGGTTACAACACCCCCCGGTGTAATCTTGCGGATTTCATTGTTGTTTTGATCCGCGACATAGATATTGCCGGAAGAATCTATGACTATACCATAGGGATAATAGAACGATGCTGCGGTACCTGTTCCGTCGGCATGACCGGAAGTAGTAGACCCCGCGAAATTTGTAACCCATACTAAAGTATATGCCTTCACACAGTTGGTCTGAACTATAGTATTTGCGAAGTAGAGATTGTTGGTAATTGAATAAACAAGAACACTGGTATTGATAAAGGCGTTTGTAATATTCTGCCACAAATTTGTTATTGTATTACTAAAGGCAGCCCAATTTGAGACCCAGCATCTGACAGTAATATTTGTTGTATCATATATTGATAAATTAATATTGGTTCCTAATATATTGGTGGAGTTAATAACCATAAAATTGGTCGGGCCGATAGTAAAGTAGTTTGTCGTAGTGTTATTAGTAATATTGATAATATTAGTGATGTTGTTAGTAATGCAAAAAGTATTAGTAACACCCGAAGAGGAACTATTGTTATCATTCCAATGACTTATAAGATAGCATCCGCTTGTTATAGAAAGAAAGAATAGAAATAAGGTCGGTAATATTAAATTTCTAATCAAAACAACCTCCCATAAGCTAATTTATTCAAACATTTTCTGATTAAACTTTACAAACTGTTTTATAACAAATTTTAATTTTCCATATTATCTGACAATAAATTTTAACATAAAGTAAAAAAAACACAAGGTGGTGATTACTCATGCAGTAAAAATATTTGGGAAATGAAATATCATTATTTTCTTTTTGAGAAAAAGAATGCAAAAGCTTTCTCTCTTTCTCAACCGATTGTCTGTCGAAAAACTAATAAACAAAAAAAAGCAAATCTCATACTATTGGATATCTCTTATAAAATTTTAATAATTTTTAAGAGATATCCAAAAATTGTCTACAAAATAAACGAAATTATCTATTAATTCTCTTATTTTCAGACAAATGTTATTAAATAACCAGGCCTTTTCTGACTAACGCTTGAAAATACTTATTCAGATTGTGCGCCACTACATTCCAGCGACAGTCCATCCCAACTTTTTCATTGCCGCGGTCATAGACAATCAGCCGGAAAGAAAGGAAGAAAGCTTTGTCCCCTTTATGCTGAAAAGGAAAGCTCACCCTTGAGAATCAAATCAGAAAAAAAATAAAAATGATTGACTATTTTAAATTTATATCGTATTATTAAAATATCACAATTTAAGGTCGCTTATGGATGTTGAAAGATACGGTGAGATTTTAAAGGCAATAGGGCATCCTGTACGTTTAAAAATTCTATTTGGGCTGAACAACGGCAGGGAATGCAACGTTAATGAAATGGTTTCCAGGTTAAAAATTCCCCAATCTACCGCTTCACAACATCTTGGTATTCTGCGGAGTAGGGGGATAATAAGCTGCCGGAAAGAGGGAGTAAAAGTCTGCTACAGCATTAAAGAAGAAAAGGTTCAAAGAATATTGGATGCTTTAAGTCAATAGTTTTTTTATATAGTATATCGTATAAATTATATATATTAATATAATGATAAGAGGAGTAAGTTATGGAAGTTTTAACAAAGGATACCTTTAAATCAAAGATATTCGATTATGAAGCTAACAAGGATTGGGTATTTAATGGGGAACTCCCATGCATAGTGGATTTTTATGCGGAGTGGTGCGGTCCATGTAAGATGATTGCCCCCTTGCTGGATGAATTATCCCAGGAATATAGTGGAAAAATCAGTATTTATAAGGTTAATATAGACGAACAGAGTGAATTGGCGTATCAGCTTGGCATAAGCAGCGTTCCAAGTATTCTTTTTGTCCCAAAAAATGATCAGCCTCAGATGGCGGTTGGCGCAATGCCTAAGGTAAGTTTTGTAAATGCAATTAAGACTGTTCTGCATGTAGAGTAATAAATCAAAAAGGAAATTTTAAGGAGAGAGAGATATTCTCTTTATAAAGCGTCTAATACTGGATTAATATTAATATATTAATTTATAATTATTATAAAGGAGAATGTGAATATGAAAATAATACGCGAAATTTTGCCTGAAATTTTTATTTTATCGCTTATCTTTATGTTTATAACAGCAGGTTACGGTAAAACGGAATCCTCTGTTAAAGAAAAGAGTGAGGTTCAAAACAAGGCCCCGGATTTTGAAGAGTTTGATATTTCCGGAAAGAATAAGATTTCTCTCAGGCAATTTAAGGGCAAAGTTGTATTAATTAACTTTTGGGCGACCTGGTGCCCGCCATGCAGGGAAGAAATACCGGATTTTGTAAGGCTTCAAAATGAATATAAAGATAATCTGTCAATTATCGGGATTTCCGTGGATCAGGACAGGAACCCGGTTCAGCCTTTTTATATAAATATGAAAATGAATTACCCTGTGATATTTGCTACCGAGAAAATTGTTGACGAATACGGCGGTATTTCAGCGATACCGACATCCTTCCTTGTTAATCAAAAAGGTGAGCTTGTAAAAAAGATAATAGGTTACAGGGATAAGACACAATGGGAAAGTGAAATTAAGAATTTAACCGGAAAATAAAAAACACTTTTAAAACGTCAGGCCATAGCCGGTATTGCAGCATGAAAGAAATTATTCTCTTTTTCTTCATATTTGTGATAATGAACGACATCGTCCATTGAAATATATTTCTTATTTTCATAATAATCAAAAATCTTTCTTACACGGGCGATATCTTCAGGTATATCGACAGTCACACGGATTTCGGGGGCATAATAAAGGCCGCTTGAAAGAGGCTCTAGTACCTTGAAGGAATCCCGGTTTTTGTAGATAAAGGGAGTCACATGCTCCTGGTCGTAAGGTGATCTTGTGTTTTTATAGGTTAAAAACAGGGCTTCTTTATTGATGATTTCCACACCGGTACCCAGAGGAATCCCAAGATAATGAGTCAGATCGGCTTCGGCATCAAAATGCAGTTCAAGCGCCTTGTCCAGAAACTCAGGACACACAAGCGGATTGTCTCCGGTTGCCCTGATGATTATTTTTGATCCGAAATTCTTCGCAGCCAGAAAATACCTCTCCAGAACATTTTTTTTGCTTCCCAGGAAAAATTTAACATAATCATAACCTTGAAGAGCTTCTTGAATATCACTGACCGAATCTTCTGTAGTAGCCACAATAATATTTCTAATATATTTTGAAAGAGAAAGCCTTTCCACTATATGAGCTATTAAAGGTTTATTACCGATCTTCATAATTACTTTACCGGGAAGCCTTTCCGAGTCCATTCTTGCCTGGATTACAGCATCGATCTCTGCAGGGAAACATAGATGCCCCCTTTATTTAATATCTTTATTAATTATCGAAATAATTGTAAAATCCTCAACAGGTTTGGAAACAATATTTTCCCGGAATTTACCGTTATTTTTTAAGATATTAATAAGGACGGCAAATTTTTTTAATCTTAAAGAAAGTATTAATTTGAAAAGTGTCCAGAGAATTATTTTTCCTCTGCCCTTAGCCGCTTCTCTACCGATAATATTGGATAAATTGAACAAAAAATAGTCTCTTTCAGAGTAATCCTCAGATATATCTTTAACAGGCTCGCCGTAATACTGAATCTTAAAATTTCTGGCCTGAGTAATTATAAACCCTTCCTTCCAGAATTTATACCCCAGCTCGAGAAGAGTATATTGGGGATTATCGTAATCGGAAATTTCTATATTTCTCGAAAGATAAGCGTCCCTGTTCAATATAAAACAGAAATATTTGGGATAGATTGATGTAACTGCAGTTCCGACAATATCCATGGAAATTGTATTTATAAAACCATCCGAAATATCCCCTTTTATCACATTGGGAATAACCTCTTCTTTTTCATTTATCAATAAAGGAATTAAAATACCGAAACTTGTTTCTGAGAGATACATTTCAAGAACTTCCAGGCTCAATGCCCTGATAATACAGTTTTCATCGACAAAAAGTATATTATTCGACAGGCTTTCAGCAACGGCAAGGGCAATTGCGTCCTTAAGATTAATTTTATTCTTTGGCAGTAATACGCGCATTACAGGAAAAGCGGATAGTAGTTTGTCATATTGATACCCGGCTTTATCCATATTTATAAGTATAAATTCACCTTTGTACCGGGTTTTTGAAAGTGTCTGGAATACCGAATTGATTATATCAACCGGGTCGGAGCCGCTGTTTATTATGAGGACTACGGAAATATCAGTGGTTATTTTTTTTCCGTTAACTCTCGTAGAGAAATTCGATAATTCCGTGTAAACGGGAAGGTTCATGAAGACTCCTTTAACAAACGTGCTGCTTGATCCAGGTATGGTTCAACAAAATTACATATTGGAATCAATCGGTTCGACTCCGCTCACCGATCGATTATAATGGTCCCTGAGCACTTCGGCTTCGCTCAGTGTAAACTCCGTCGAAGGGACATCATTTTTATTATAATAATGACTATCATTCTTGCATTCAGCTAGTTGATGTAACTCTTTCTTGCATCCATTTATCAATGCTTCTTAATATGTCTTATCGGAACATTCTAAGATATTCATATACGAACATTAGTAATTCACTTCCACTATTTTTATATCTTCATCCGTCAATCTGGTCGCCTCGGTAGTGCTGTTGTACGAAAAAGCGGTAAACTCGGCGACCGAGGTTACGCTCCCCGAGTTTACTGCTCCCTGTTTTGCCGCACTATCGAGGGGAGCATTATCAGAACGTCTTCCAATATGCCGGGCCTGATAAACTTATAAAGATAATCGGTAAGAAAGTTGTTCATTAATATACGAAGATATTGAGTTTTCTATTCCGCAGTAATCTAAATTTAGCTTATCTTCTTTTATGTAATTCTTAAAATATTTTTCAATTTTTCTTTTAAATGTATTATCATTTTCAGTATTTATAATAAAAATATTTGTATCGGATTTTAATGAAGAAGCGAATAACAGATTTACATAAGCATCTGATTCAGGAAATGAATAACCCATTATTACGATGTTTTTTGATTCGTTTATCTGTTTACTTGCCCTTTCCCATATTATTGAAATAATTTCATGATCTAAAAAAGATTCTTTTGAAATAGTTGGAGGGATAATAAAGCTTTTTAGCCCTTGTAGATTATTCTTTTCTAACTGATTGTCATCTCTATAGGTATATTTATAATATATCATATCATTTTTCGCTGGGAAATTTTTTGATCTATACCAGTTAATTGAACCATGCAATTTTGTTATTACAATTGGTAATTTTATATTATTGCTATTTCTGAATGCTACTCCCGAACTAATTCTATCTTCAATAGTTGGAATTGGTAACTCCCAAAAAGTAAACCAATTTCTTTTATGCTCATAGTCTATTAGTATTTCTATTAATGTGTCATAATTAAAAGTAATAATATTAGAATTGTTTTCATTCCAATAACTTATTAATTTATTTATTTCATCTTTATTTTGTATATTTTCTAAAGCTTTTTTTTGAGATTCAATAATAGTTTTCACTATCTGTTCTTCAATAGCAAAATAAATTGATAAATGTTTATGATGATCTTTTTCACTTTTCCATGGATATCGTGTGATCAAATATGACATTAACATTTCGAGCGAATTTTCATTTAATAAAGAAGTTAAACCACATCCTTTGATTTCATTTTTTAAACTCTCCTGTAAAGAGTTATATAAATCTTTTAATAAAGGCATAGAACTATTAATCCATTTTGAGAAACCCGCTCCTAAAATAAATAATGGTTTATCCATTATTTTCCTCCATCAATCCATAAAGTTCATAGACCAGTTTGTCAATTTGTATTTTATATTAATTTAATTAAATGATGTTTTACCAAGTTTTGTTCTATAAGCATTGTAGATTTTTTTTTCTTTTTCAGTAAAAATTTTATATTTATATTCAAAACTTGCACTGCTTTTTTCAGGCAAATTATATGAAAAACTTTCTTTAACAATATTATCAAAAATTCTTTCAATATCAGAATTATTACTACCATCCCAAAGCCTTGGAAGTTTTGCATATTCTACGCCAAAAGTCAAACAGTTAAAGCAATTGTATAAGTTTTGTTCAATTTCAACAATTTCATTCCAAGGCAATCTATTTATTATCAAAGTGCCATTTATATAATCCTTATCATTATGCGTTAAAGCTTTATTGCGTAACAAATTGGTTTTTTCCTGAATAGAATCAATATTTTTAACAAATTGATTTTCTTCTAAGTATTTATTATAGCTATATTTATATTCGTTTTTTAAATTTACACATATGCTGTTTTTAAAATTGGGTAATGCCGCATTTTCAGTTAATCTAAATGTAATTATAATAAATAACTCATATAACGAATCAAAAACAATACCCATAAAATCATTTTCTCCGTCTCCGAATAAATCAAAAGGGAAATAATAAATTTTTTCTAAGATATACTTCCTTGTACACAATTTATATATTTCATATCCAAAATATTCTATATTTATTTTATACTCATTTAGAAAATTATAATCAATCGAATTGAGTATGTCGGAAATCTTATCTAACTTTGAAGGGGTTGTATCTTTTTTTAAAAAATAGTATTTATTGGAATTATTGTATTCATAACAAGCTTGAAGAAAATTTTTATAATCTTCTCTTTGTAATTTATTAAGGATTTTATCGGTAAATTCGGCAAACTCGATTTTTCTTGGTATATCAAAAGCATTGTTTATATCTATATCTTTATAATCAAACATAGCTAATCTTCTCCTCCGTCAGTCCGTACCACTCAAAAACCAGCCTGTCAAAATGTCGCACCGGTGCGACAATCATAGTTCATTAACAATATCTTCAATAAATGCCTCTATTTCTGTTGAAGCCATTTCAGGTTTAACATATTCAAGGATTTCAATTTTTTTCGTTTCTTTCATTTTATCATCAACCGGCTTACCATTAATAGCATTTACTCCTTCGGTTATATAACGCATTTTTTTGTGACCGAATTCAACGGCTTTATCTTTTGGAAAATATTTCGGATAAGTTGTAATCAGTTTTAATATGGATATATATACATAAACAGTCTGCCGCGAAAAGCCAAGTTCTTCATCGCAGAATTCATTGAATGTGTTGTATTTAAGACGGTAGAGCTTCTTTTTATGGATATCGTAGATACTTTCCGCCAGTTCAATAAAACCGGTTTCAATTTTCCTTCTTGCATATAATGCTTATTAATCAGACTTTCAAATTCCTTTAAATCCTTGCTATCCGGCTTTTCTAAGATATCATCATTCCTTGCCATTTTTTACCTCCAAAATGTCGCACCGGTGCGACATTTTTCTTGGTTCCTCTTCACCGCTTTAATTTTCAAGTCTCCAAAGAAAATTTCAACATGCCATATATTGTAATAAAGCAGGTTGTGATTGTCAATTTGAATCACTGCCTTAACATAAAAATCTAAATATTTGTGAACTTTTATAATAAAAAAAAGTTCGGTTTGTTTTGACAAAAATTATGGATTTGAATATCTTTATTATGCAAGGAAAAGGAAAGTGTAATTTATGGAGTTGAAGGAGGCCGTCATGCTATTCGGCAGATTTTTTATGATTTGCTTGTTTACTGCGGGGATGTTGTTATTATTTACGGGGTGCGGAAGTGTCCAAAAGAAGCTATCGGTTTCAGAAATAGCAGCTCTGCAACCTTCCGGGCAAATCGAAAATGATGTCAGGGTTATCAAGGTAGAAGCAAGGAAATTTGAGTTTATCCCGGATACGATTGTTGTCAGGAGCGGGGAAATAGTCCGCCTTGAAGTTACCAGTACCGATGTTGAACACGGTATTGCGATTCCTGATTATAAAATCAATCAAAGTTTGAAACCTAACAAGACTGAAGCCGTATTATTTATAGCAGGTGAAAAAGGGGAATATCCTATTCATTGTTCGGTATTTTGCGGTCTTGGCCATACGGGAATGAAAGCAAAGCTGGTTGTACTGGCGGCAGGAAATTAAAATCACGTTATCTTTTTGATAAATATCCTGTATGTTTTATAACGCTCAATATCCAAATTGTTTAAAGAGTCCATCATCCTTTTATTGGTTTCCACGATATTTGACATTTCCACTTCAGAAAAACCATTCTTTATTCCCTTATCGATAATATTGAGATACATAGCGATTTCGAGACCAAGGTTTCGGTATTCCTCAAGTACGCCCATCAAAATCAGGCGAAAGCGGTCTGTTTTATTTAATTGCAGTAAATGGAGAAAACCGAAGGGAAAAAGCCTTCCATTCATCTTTTTTACGGCCTGATTGGCGTCGTAAATGCTTAAAGCAAAACCGGCAGGCTTTCCGTCAACCTCGGCGATGAATGTCATTGGTTTTATTACCATTCCGATAAGACCGTTTTTAAACCTTGTCCATTCCCTGTCGGTTAAAGCAATATGTCCCCAATTCTGGTCCCAGGCTTTATGAAAAATACCCTTTACAATATCAGCTTCTTTATTCATATCCCTTGTTTTTCCCAGAGACCTGATTTTTATAGAGGGATTTTTCAGAAGCCTTTCCCGTACCTTATAATACCTTTGGTCTATATTCCGGTCTGTCTTTCCCCGGCGTCCTCGGAAGGCATACCAGTCAACCGATTTTTCAAAACCGCAGGCCTCAATAAGTTTTTGATAATAAGCAGGATTATGCATATTCATAACGTAGGGGTCTGAATCAAAACCGTCAACAAGAACGCCCATTTCGTCATAAGTGCTGAAACTAAACGGGCCTTCAATAAGTTTGTTCCCTTTAAGTCTTAAATTATTCTCAGCCGCATTGAATAATGCTCTTGCGGTTTCAAGATTGTCTTCACATTCGAAGAATCCGAAGAATCCCTTGCCGGACTTGTAAATTTCCTCATATCTGGGGTTTATGTGAGACGAAATTCTTCCCACAGCCTTTCCATTGCGTAAGGCAAGGAATAGAGAAACCTCTCCATACTCATAAAAAACCCCTTTTTTCGGGTCGAGGAATTCCATTTGATCAAAAATCAGCGGAGGGACCCAATGAGGTTCGTTTTGATAGATTTGCCAAGGCATTTTGATAAAAGATAGGCGCTCTCTGTGAGTATTCACAGGAATAACATTCAGATTTGACATACACCCTCCATCAATCCAACCCCAGCCCCATGATTTTTTTTGCACTTTGAAGAGCTATTTAATCAGACAAAAGGATACATACATTCATCGGAATGCAAATCTTTGAAACAAATCCTCAGAGCTTAGCTTTTTGCAGTAAAATAGTTAATATATTATAATATATTCTAATGGGAATGCCAATTATTTCTTTTTGTCATGAGGTATAAAATGAAAAATGAAATAACCGCAGGTATTTTCAATGATTCATATCCCCCGATTATGGACGGTGTGGCAAATACGGCACAAAATTATGCGTACTGGCTCAATCTTATGGGTGTCCATACCTTAGTTTTGACGCCTTATGTGCCAGGCTATATTGACAAGGCTGATTTTCCTGTGATACGTTATGCTTCAATTCCCCTGCTTCCAAGAAAGCCTTACCGGCTCGGAATTCCATGGATAGATATGGAATTGCATACAAAACTTAATAAAATACATTTTGATATCATCCATGCCCACTGCCCTTTCAGTTCCGGACAGTTAGCCCTGATGCTTGGAAAAAAGAGGGATATTCCTGTTATAACTACTTTTCATTCAAAATATTACGATGATTTTCTCCAGGGAGTAAAATCGGAAATTATTGCCAAAACGATGCTTAAAATTATAATAAATTTTTATAATAATTGCGATTTTGTCTGGGCTGTCAGTAAATCCACAGCAGAAACATTAAAAAGTTACGGTTATAAAAAAGATGTGGATATTGTGGAAAATGGAGTTGAATATATAGATCCCGGCGATCCTGTTGAAGCCGGAAAAACGGTGAATAACTTATATAACCTTAAGGATTCGGACAATCTTCTTTTATATATCGGTCAGCATGTCTGGCAAAAAAATTTCAGGCTCATTCTAAATTCCTTAGCTTTATTAAAAAAGGAAACTTTTCCATTTAAGATGATCTTTGCAGGAAGTGGAGATGCCGCTTCTGAAATAAAACGTATGGCGGAAGGGTTAAATCTGAATGATAACGTTATTTTTGCCGGTTTTATTGAAGACAGGGATTTATTAAAAAGTTTGTATGTTCGGGCCGATCTTTTTATTTTTCCTTCCATTTATGATAATGCCCCAATTGCGGTAAGGGAAGCAGCCGTTGCTCAGTGTCCTTCTGTTCTGCTTAAAGGAAGCAACGCGGCTGAAATAATTGAGGACGGAGTGAACGGTTTTCTTACCGAAAATACATCTGAAAGCCTCGCACAGGTCATCAAATACGTTTTTTCAGACAGAGAAAGGCTTAAATCTGCAGGGAAAAATGCAAGGCTGAGTATATGCAAGCCCTGGGAAAAAGTAGTCGAAGAAGTTAAAGAAAAATATCTTGATATTTTGACAAACTGGAAAGGAAGAAAGTTAAAATATGCGTAGGAGTTTTTTATGGAATCCGTAATTGAAACGATGAAAAAAAGGTTTTCTGTAAGAGGATATGATGATAAGATTGTTGAAGAAAATAAGAGAAAAAAGCTGATTGAATATCTGGAAAGTTACAGAAAAGGCCCGTTCGGTAATACCGTTCGTTTTCAACTGGTGGATATTTCTGAAATTGATTCGGGTGAACTCAAAGCTTTTGGAACTTACGGAATGATTCGTGGAGCAAAGCTTTATCTGGCTGGAGCTGTAAAAAAAGTGGATGGCGCAATGGAGGATTTCGGATATTGCATGGAATCAGCCATCCTCAAAGCCGCAGAACTTGGAATAAGTACCTGCTGGCTTGGCGGAACACTGAATAGAAATACTTTTGCAGAGAAAATTGGACTTCAAGAGGATGAGGTAATTCCCGCCGTAACACCGCTGGGTTATCCCGGAGACAAAAATACATTACTTGCGAATGTTATGAGAACTTTTTCACCAAGATCTGCTCGCAGCCGAACGGCTCATAACCGCAAGGATTTCGGCGAATTGTTTTTTGAGGGAAATATTAAAACTCCCCTGGAAAAAGAAATGGATGGAAAATATGAAGCAGTCCTGGAATCAGTGAGAATTGCCCCATCGGCGACCAATAAGCAGCCCTGGAGAATCATTAAGGAAAAAGAAAGGGACAGGGATGATTTTCATTTTTATATGAATGAGGATAGATTATACAATAATTTCTTTAAAGACATTAAACTTCAAAATATGGACCTTGGTATAGCCATGTGCCATTTTGATTTTGCTTCCCGCGAGCTCGGGCTGGCAGGCAACTGGAGTTTTGATAAACCCGGTTTGGACGCAGGAAGCCTTGTTTATATCGCATCCTGGATTGGGAAATAAATCCCAATACCTTTTAGAAATTCGGAAGATGCCAGGATATCAGAAAAGTACTTTCTTTTTATAGTCCTCATATACCCTGCCGAATCTTTCTACAAGAAGCTTTTCCTCATAGCGTGAGATAAGGTAATAGAATATAAAGATTAATATCCAGATTAAAAATGATAGAATTGAAAGTGTAAATATAACAAGCCCAAGATAAAGTAAAATAGAACCAAGATATATCGGGTGCCGGACTATCGAGAACACGCCTGTTGAAATAACCTGGGGCTTTTCCCTTACTTTACCGAATACTGTTTTGATGCCCGCCCTGGAAAGAATTACCGATAAAGCCAGTATTAAAATTGAAATGGGAAGATGTATTAAAAGAGGGATGTATTCCTTTAGAAAAATCGAATACTTAAATACAAATGAGTCTAAAACCCATACGGCAATGAAAATAATAAAAAAAATTATCTGGCCTGCATCGCCAAAAGTATGCTCCCCGGTCAGATCATCACGGTTCCCGTGAAGTTTCCTTGGCAGTCTTTTTCCTTCCGGCATAAAAAATCCTCCTTTTTCTTATGTTATAACAATACAGACGTTTTTTTATCAATTTTATTGCATTTATTACCATAGAGACACAGGCAAGGAGCCTATTAGCCACGAATTTTACTAATGGATTCGACTCGGCACACCACAAGTTTACGCTAATTCGTGAAAATTCTTGTAATTAGTGGCTGTATTCTTCGTGTCTCCGTGACTCAGTGGTAAAAATTAAGAAAAATAACTTTTTAGAATAGACTCATCTATATAAATGAAAAAATCGATCAATTTAAGATTATGTAAAATTCATTTTGAAATCTCTCATTTCAGAAAAAGGCATTTCTTGAAATGTTGAATCTTTCCGGCTTTTCTGGTATTTTAATATATAGAATTTTATTCAATATAAGGAGCCTCAAGTGCCTCAAAAAAAAGCAGATATTTTCCCGAATAAGTTCAATGTTTTAAGGATCGTACTGGTAAGTCTCTTACTTGGTGAGCTTCTGTCATTTATCAGCACTATATCGCTGAATTTAAAATCTTTAGCGACTGTCTTAAACCTGAATAAAACAAAAATCCTTGAAATTAAAAAGAATCCTGGGATGGAACACTCGTATTTAAATAATGGAATTTATGAGACAAATCTTATAAGTAAAAAATTTGAAAGCCATAGGAATCTGAGTCTTATATTAATACTGCCTGTTCTATTGATTATTTCAATCTATCATGCTCCTGTGTACAGATATTTTCGCATGAAAAGAAAAAAGATTAAAATCCCAAGTGAAAAACTGAGAGAATCTGCTAAAAGAGTTTTATCCAGATCTGCAGGATTTCTCGCTTTTATTATTTTTCTCTGGTATTTAATAAGTTTTATCCCTTACCTGGTTTTAGGACATCAACAGCCGGATATCAATCCAAAATTGGCTGAATTGTCAAACAATTTTGTTATCGTTAAAATACTGTCCTCACTTTTAACAATCTTATTCTTATACCTTTGGCAGAACCACAGGGTGAAAACTTATTTCATTCAGTCTGTGTTTACAGAAGAGGAACTCAGGATACGCCAGCATTACGGGCCGGCGCTTAATATCAAACGGCAGATGATAGTTTCTACTTTTCTTACTACTTTCCTGCCTCTGGCATTAATCGTCTTATACCTTTTTACTTTCATAACGCGTTATCAGGTACGCGGAAATCTCACTAATGAGCAAACCGGTATTTTACTGGCAAATTATCAGGAGTTTTTCAACAACACCGGTATTCCTTATTTAAATTATTTAAAGAACAACAATGCCATTTCTTATTTCAATGCGGTAGATACATTTCTTCTTTTTATCAGCATTTTTGTGGGAGTATTAATTACTCTTTTTTATTTATTCTGTATAACCAGGTGGACTATAGCGGAAATCATTATACCCATCAAGGAGCTTCAGGATTTAATGAGAAAAGTATCTCAGGGGAGTTTCAGCCATTTCGCAGTCGTAAGAAATAATGACGAAATCGGCGAGCTTTCGGAAGGCTTTAATTCAATGGCGGCATATATTCAGAAAGACATTACGGAAATCACCGATCTCAATTTGAAACTAAAAACGCTGAATAAGGAACTGGAAAATAAGGTTGATGAAAGAACGAGGGAGCTTCAGGAACTGAATAAAGACCTTAAGATGGAAGTTGAGGAGAGAGTAAGAACGGAAGAGGCGCTCCTTGAAACCAATAATAAACTTAGATCAAGGAATGAAATTATGGAAGGGGAATTGGAAATGGCCAGGAGATCCAGATGAAGCTTATACCCAGCGTCAGTCCGCATCCCTCGATCTCATTTTTCTATAAACCTATGGATAAAGTCGGCGGGGATTATTACGATTTTATCAAGTTTGAGACCAGAAACAATTCAAAGAAAACTCTTGAAAATATCGGTATTTTTATAAGCGATGTTTCCGGGCATGGTGTTCCTGCAGCATTCATAACAACGTTGATTAAAGGCGCTGTAGCTCAGGGAGGTGAAATTCTTTATGAACCTGCGGAGTTTCTGATTTATCTTAATGATTTCCTGATCGCCAATACAAACGGCAACTTTATCACGGCATTTTACTGCATATATAACTTAAAAACAAGAAATCTTGTTTATGCAAACGCGGGGCATAACCACCCTTATATAATAAACGGCGAAGGAGTATCGATGATAGAAGCCGGAAAATCAAGTATTCCTCTTGCCATTATGGATAGTTCCGAATTATTTAAGGCAAATAAAGCTTACAAGAATGAAAAATTAGAGCTTGAGGAAAACTCAAAGCTTTTTCTTTATACCGATGGACTTGTTGAGACTGTAAATATCTCAGAAAAGTATAAAGGCGAAGAAGCGGGAGACTTTGAATCTCAGTGTATTGAATGTGCAATTGAGGAATATAAAGAAAGCCTTTCGCCGGTCTTTATCCAAAAAATGTCTGAAAGGCTTATAAAATTCCGCGGAAGCGACAACTTTGACGATGATGTGTGTATGATCTGCATGGATATTCTATAAAAATCAGAATGTTATCCAATATCATCCACATTAGTTACAAAATTCACATTGGAAAGTATAAAACGTTTCCTATCCCCGGTATTGTTGTCCTCACCCATTAAAACCTTGATCATGTTTTCGGCCTCGTCAAAATCGGTAATTGAAACCCTGAGCATTTTTCTTGTCAATGGATTCATAGTCGTTTCCCAGAGTTGATCGGGATTCATCTCACCGAGTCCTTTGTATCTCTGAATATCGCATTTTCCGCTCTTGAATTTTGTCTTCATGATTTTATCCCTTTCATTGTCAGAATAAGCGTATTCAACTATTTTACCGCCGGATAAACGGTAAAGCGGGGGTTGGGCTATATATACATTCCCGTTTTCAATAAGCTGGCGCATAAACCTGTATAAAAAAGTCAGAAGGAGGGTTTTGATATGAGCACCGTCGACATCAGCATCGGTCATTATTATGATCTTGTTGTAGTTGAGCTTTTCAAGCTCAAAATTTGTGTAATACCCTGTGCCGAGAACGGCTATCATGGTCTTGATTTCCTCATTGGCTAAAATTGAATTGAGGGAGTTCCTCTCAATTTTCTTCTCAACGTTTAAAATCTTTCCCCTGAGTGGTAGAATCGCCTGTATCTCCCTGTCCCTGCCCTGTTTGGCTGAGCCTCCCGCAGAGTCGCCCTCAACAATAAAAAGCTCACGAAGTTCCTTCTTTTTCGTTGAACAATCGGCAAGCTTTCCGGCAATTATAGCTGCGCTGCCCCTTTTGCCTATTCCTAGTCCAATGCGGACTCCCTCTCTTGCCTTTTCGGCCTCCTGAAGGGCTTTAAGTTCCATTATTGCCTTTTTTACGATTTCTTCAGCCAGTTCGATATTCTTTTCAAAAAATATAGATAAGCTTTTTTCAAGGATATTTCTTATCGCGGTTCTTGCCTCAATAGGTTCGGTAAGTTTATCCTTGGTCTGACCTTTAAACTCCGCATTCGGTATCTTTGTGTTTATGACACAGGTAAAACCGAAGGCGAGGGTCTTTTTATCAACCTTTTCGGCCTTCTTATCCAGATTCAGCCTTACGGCGAATTTCTGCATTACTTTTTCATAAGCCATCCAGAAAGCATCTACATGAACGCCATGGTTTTTTGTGTGGATGCTATTTACATAACTGTAAATTTCAGGTTCATCGCCCGAATTCCGGTATTGAAAAACCACTTCGACATCAATGCCCTCTTCAGAGTTCTGCAATTTAATAGGTTCAGGAAAAACAAGCTCATATTCCTTGTTCAGTTCGTTTTTAACAAATTCAACGATACCATTATCGTATTTATAAACCCTTTTTATGTAAGTTTCGGGATTATCAGGGTCTTCGGTCATCCTGTCTTCAAAATGAACCGACAGGCCGGGATTTAAAAAGGCAATCTCTCTCAATCTGGAAGCAATAGCGCTTGAACTGAATTTATCAACCTGAAATATTGTCAAATCCGGTTGAAAACGTACCATTGTGCCGATTTTTGAAGTCTGGCCGGCTATTTTAAGATCTGAGGCTTTTATTCCCTTTTCGTAACGTATCTGGTAGATTTTTCTATCTGTATATACTTCTATCTCCAGAAAATTTGCGAGAGCGTTGACAACGGAAAGACCTACACCATGCAGGCCACCCGAAACCTTATAAGAATTTCTGTCGAATTTTCCCCCGGCATGCAGTTTGGTTAAAACAACCTCAATAGCAGGTATTTTTTCGGTTGGATGGATATCGACAGGTATTCCCCTTCCGTCATCCTCAACTTCTATTACAGAATTTTCAAGTAGAGAAATGCGTATGTTTTTAGCGTAACCTGCAAGATGCTCATCGACTGCGTTGTCAATAATTTCATAGGCAAGATGATGGTATCCCTCCATACCCCTGTCGCCGATATACATATCCGGCCTTTTACGGATCCCGTCCGGATAATTCAATGCAACGATTGATTGGGCTGTGTATTCTCTGCCTTTTGACATTGATTCCCCTCCACTAATATTAACAAATATAACGCTTTATTTAGAAGTTTTTTGGCCTTTCAAGAAGGATTTTAACTATACTCCGGCATTTTTTCATAAAGATATTCTGTTATTTAGTAATAATTATAACATTTTTATCAGGAAAAATAAAGAAATGCTTCTTACAGAAATACTTCTTATACCTGATTTAAAATATTGCTGTATTATTTAATTAAAAAAAGTTTATTTGAAAAATATAAAAAATATTCGCTATCTTGACTTTTCATTATTATACTGTATAATTAAAAGTTGTCTGTCTTTATCAAGTGAGCCGTTTTGTGACGTATCGCTTAACCTGGGTAGGTTACTGTTTTACCTCAAGCTGGCTATACTGCTCAGCATTCATAATATCCGTCACGGCAAAGCTGCAGAAGTATTGCTGTGGTGATAGTTGTCTAATCTGGGATAAAGCTTTATTCTGGAAAGAATTTATGAAGGGGTTGGAAAAAAAGAAAAAATTGAAGGAAAAAAGGAGGACTTTATTATGAAAAGATTTCTTGTAGTGTTAACATTACTCATTAGTTCGGCTGTTTTCTGTTTTTCTTCAGATGATAGCTTCTGGGAAAAAAGGAATACGGAAGTTGGTGCAAAAGCATCTTATGAATATTACAAAAGTCAATTTAATTCAGAACAAAACTATGAAAACGCCTGGAAATTTGCCAGAGCTGCGCACTTTTACGCAGATAATTTTATAAAAGATTCGGATTCTAAAAAAACGGTATTTACCGAAGGTAAAAAGGCTGCAGAAGCAGCCACAAATCAGGGGTATGACAAACCCGACGGACATTACTATCTTGGTATCTGTCTGGGTTCATGGGCTGAGGCAAACGGTATCTTAAAAAGCCTGTTTACTGCAGGGGATATTTTAAAAGAAGCTTCCAAGGTCATAAACATTGATCCTGCTTATGAAAACGGTTCAGGTTATATGCTTCGTGCCAGGGTATATCAAAAAGCTCCCGGCGGCATAAGTGTCGGCGATAGCAAGAAAGCCGATGCAGATTATCAGAAAGCGATCGAATATGGGCCGAGTAACCGTGTAACTTTCAGGTTTTATGCTGAATTGCTAATGGATAAGGATAAGACAAAAGCAAAGGATATCATTGAGAAAGGTCTTGCAATTCCAATAAATGAAAATGATAGTTTAACTGAAAATAAAGAAATTGACTTACTAAAAGATCTTCAAAAAAAAGTATTAAAGTGATCTTTAATCGCACCGTACTTCGGTACGGCATTTTTTTATTCTGTTTGAATATTTATACATTTGAAAGAGTAACCCTAATTTTGACATAATTCTTAGTATATATTAGTATAATTGTCTCTATATAACGGTTTTACAATCGAAATATAATGATGCGGTTTTGGATTTCTAAGGTTTTTTCCATAAAAAGCTGCGATCTTATTTTGTAAACAAAAGATACTATAACCTGTTAAAATAAGGAGAGATGCCCGAGCGGTCGAAGGGGGCACCCTGCTAAGGTGTTGTGCAAGTTTTTGCACCGCGGGTTCGAATCCCGCTCTCTCCGAGTTATATTAAGTATATATAAAACAATATTATATAACGCGCATTGTTTTGAACTTACTAAAATACTTCTGAAAAAATATAAATTCTATACCTCAAACTGTAAAAATTTTGACAGGGTCTGTTTCCAGACCCTGGAATGTAAAAAGATATTTATTTCCATTTATCTAAAATTGCTTGCAATTTACCATTTTTACGCATTTTTTCTATTGCATCCGCAATACTTTTTGCGACATCATCGGGAAAACTTAGATCACCTGCGATATAAATGTGTGATGCTTCTCCAATCATCGGTCCTTCCTGTAATTCTTTTGTATTGAACCCCATTTTTTTCCAGTAATATAAATATACCATTTTTGCTTCAACTATTGTATCATATCGTTTAATGGTCATCTTGCGTAAGTTTATTTCCACACTAGGGGAAGTTTCGCCTAGGTTAGTGATTCCTAATTGCTTAAGCTGAGGAATAGCTGCATGACCTCGGATAATTCAAATAGTCAGGTTTTTAGCTTCTTCAAGTGTCTTAATTGGTGATGACCTGTCATAAGACACTAAGCGAATTTCATTGGGTGAGAGTTCCGCTATCCATTTATAGTTTGTCTCCCGTTCAGCAGTATGTGTTAGAGGTATTATAGCCTCTATTCCCTTACGCAACTGGAAGATTCAATATTATTCGTTTTATTATTTTTGTTATTATTTAATGATGATAAAAATTATACAGAAGTGTGTAAAAACTCAAAATAACGATCGAGAAAAAGGGAAAAAAAGAAATATTTAAACCAAGTCAAGAAAAAAACTATGATTTAATTATAACATACATATCTATGATAAAATAACAATAGCGGATTAATACAGGAGGCTGTGCTTAAATTGCGATTTATATTTAAACGTTTTAAACAATTTCATAAACAGCGAGTCATAAAACTTAAATACTTTGAGGGGTCTTTATAAATATCACTATCAAACGTTCTAAATGCTCAACAACCTTGTTCTCCAGATCATAGCCGCTATCACGCAATACCCAGTCGTATATTATCCCTCTGGCCATAATAAACAAAAAGTCGGCTACCTCTTCCGGTGACATTTCATCTTTGATCTCGTTCTTTTCCTGGCCCTCTTTAATGATTTTTTCAAGCAGGATATGCATGTATCTTCCTTTTGCAATGAAAAGCTTATTTTTTGAGTTATATAACTGGCTGATAGCGTCCAGTCCCTGATCATTATTATATTTTGCATAAATCCTGAAGAAGAAAATGATTTGATCTATGGAACTTTCCTGGATAAGCAGCTTTGAGACTTCATTTCTAAAATAATCATCTGCGATTTTATAAATTTCGTAAAAAATCGCTTCCTTAGAACTGAAATAATGATAGTAAGCCCCTATTGATACTCCGGCTTTTTTACAGATATCTTTGATTGTAACATTATCGAAACCTTTTTTGTTTATCAGCCTCATTGCGATTCTATAAATATACTCTTTTGATTTTATTGCCTGAAGCTTTCTTTTAGTAAAAGATTTTTGTTTCATAATTGTCCATTCTTGAATATATTTTTTTAAAAAGCCCGTCGAAACCCACATAACAGGAGGTTTCTAAAGTTATTATGACTGAAAATTTTAAAAAAAGCAACAATATCATAATTACTTTTATCGCAAAACCGCAAAGGGTTCGTTCCCTCTCCCGCAGAGTTTCCCGGTAATCTTTGGTGAAAGAATTTTCTAAACAAGAAATAAAAAGCGCATTATCCATGAAAATATAAAATTAAAATGTAGTACAAAATCAGTACCGGGATGGACTGTAAGGCGGTTTAATTAATAATATTTCTTTGCATGAAAACCGTGCTTCGGTAGGGCTTTGTGGGGAGTATATCGAGCCATCAGCATAACTCCAGGTGGCTTTATTACAGTTATTCGTTCACTGTCCCCGAGGTTTTTAGCCGCCTGGAGCGGCATCCGGCCGAAACTGTTGCCCTTCTTATGAGGACAATGCGTTTTTAACGGGGGGCCCGCTTGCGGGCCGGGAAAAACGCATTGTCCGATTCTTTCTCCCGAGGCACGATACCGAGTTTGAGGCCGGAAAATCCGAGGGGCGATTCTTTCTTCGCCTGCCTTCTTTCTGATCGATCAGAAAGAAGGTAGAAAGCATTTTGACCCCTTTATGCCATAAAGGTAATGCCGCAACTTCTGGTTGCTCAGGAAAGAAAGGAATAATACATTGACTTCTCTTTTGTATTTCTTTTTCCGGATTAACTAACAAGCCAGGAAACTGCATCCGATTCATGATCAAAGGTTTTTGCTTTTTTATCATTTGAAAATATGAGATAGGTATTGAAAAATATTTTTTTTATTCCGGACATACCAAGCATGGCGGTTTTATTAATATTTGCAAACGCCGGCTCCTTTGCCATATCCCTCAGTTTGTCCATAAATTCATTTGAAGTCGGGGCGCCTTCAAAATTAACGAGTAATAGGACGTTTGAGCTTTTTCTTATTATTTCCGCTTCATCTTCAAGAGTCTTGACCAGCTCTTCCGATGTCTTGCATTCGTTGTAACTTACGGATAGATATTTAACTCCCTCATAATCTTTCCATTCTACTTTCATAATATACTCCAGATAAATTGAACCTCGTAACAAAATATTCTATTTGTCTTTTATAAATTTTGCAATAATTCATCAGAATTTTAAGAAGTGGAAGGATGACTTTTTTATTTGCTATACCTTATAAATTATTTTATTATATTCCGGCTGATTTTTAAAAAATCAGCTGAATACTTCTCAAGGAAAGTTTTATGCGCCGGATATTCTTTGTTTTTTTAGCTGTTCTTATTTTTTCAGGGTTTTCTTCCTGCGGTAAAAGACTAAAAAAGTTTGAGTTTAATGAATATATGATGAACACTGTTTTCCAGATAGTTATTTACACCGACCTTACAAAAGATGAGGCAGGCACTCTTGCAGCCAAAACATACAGGATTTGCCATGAGCTCGAGATGAAATACAGTACAACCCTGACAGATTCGCTTGTCTCGAAGCTTAACCGGGATGGAAGAATGGATATCGATTCGGAAACATACAGGATTATTAAAGACGCATTGGATTTTTCCAAAAGAACGGACGGGCTTTTTGATATTACCATTTATCCATTGATGAAAACCTGGGGCTTTTATGATCAGAATTACCGGCTTCCCGGAATGAATGAAATCAAAATGATCCTTCCCCATGTCAATTACCGGTTAATCCAGTTAAGTACAAACCGTATTATCCTTCAAAACGGGGCTAAAATCGATCTCGGGGGTATTTTGAAGGGTTATGCTATTCATAAGATGGTTTCAAATCTTCAAGCGCAGAATGTGTCGGCCGGGATTGTAAATGCAGGCGGCAACCTGAAGGTTTTCGGCAGGAAACCTGACGGCTCCAGATGGAGAATCGGAATAAAACATCCCCGAAATCCTGGGGAACTTTTCTCAACCATACAGCTTGAGCCTGATCTTTCCATAGCGACTTCCGGGGATTACGAGCAATATTTTATTACTAACAATATCCGTTACCATCATATTATGAATCCGAAAACAGGGTTCCCTGTTAAAAACGGTGTGATCAGCTCCAGCGTCATAACATCCGAAGACCAGGATTTCGAGGATTCGGACGGTTATTCCTCTTCTTTTTTTCTTATGGGAGCAGATAAAGGCGTCGATTATGCAAATAAAAACCACATACCGGTTTTATACATTCTTGAATCCAACAATGTTATTTCTTCAACGAATTCCATCTGGTGGAAATAACCCTTTATGTTGAGCGCTCTTCAGCCATGAGAAGGCCTTTTCGGCCGAGAATTCCTGCATTCCTTTTTCAAACAGCAAATCGGCCATCATAAATCTGTCGTCAAGCGGTTGTTCGGCGGGATATGGAATGGCAATACAGTACATAAAAGCTCTCTTTGCAGCTTCCACTCCAAACCTCGAATCTTCAACAACGAGGCAGTTTTCAGGATTAATGTTCATTCTTTTTGCAGTTTCAAAGAAAATTTCAGGCGAGGGTTTGCCGTTTTTTACAAATTCAGCGGAAATTACCTCGTTAAAGCAATCCTTAAGTCCGGTATTTTCAAGCAGTTTTTCAAGAACAGACATGGAAGAACCTGAGGCCACTGCTAAAGGAAAACCGCTTTTTTTCAATATATCGAGAAAGCGGAATATTTCAGGAAACACCTTCGTTTTTTCAAGGGCTATCTTTAAATAAATTTCGTTCTTTTTATCAATTAAAGTTTGAACGGAATCTGTAATATTGTATCTTTTTCTAATTTCAGTCATCATTTCCAGTCCGCCGTACCCGATATAATCCTTTTTGTCTTCCTGTTTGAAATCAAAGCCGTATTCTGAAAGCAGAATTTTATCTGATTCATAATAATTGTCCTCGCTATCTATCAAAGTGCCGTCAAAATCAAATATAATTCCTCTGATAGGGTAATGCGGCGGCTGGTTGATTCTTTTTCCGAAATTTCGATCACATTTCCTTCCGGGTCAATCAATTCCATCTCGCGGAATCCGTCGCCTGTATCTCTTGGGGGTTTTAGAACCGGACTGCCGGAAACCTTAAGACGTTCATATTCCAGATCAACATCACCAGACTCAAGTGAGATATGAAAAGCCGGTTTTTTTACCTGTTCAAAAGATAAATTTCCCCTTTCAAGAAGTTCCAGATAAAGGCCGTCCTTTTTTAAAAATACAGTACGCAGTCCTTTTGTATTAAGGCTGACATAATGATAAACTCTCTCAAAACCAAGATATTTTCTGTAGAAAAGCTCCATATTGAAGAGGTCATAAACCTCAATACCGATGTGACTCAACAACATATATCCCTCTTAAAAGCAAAAAAATTATTTAATTAATAATATCTGTTTTCCTGCCGCATTTGTTACAATTGCCGTCCTTTATGCCGTTAATTATAGTTGAATAACCATACCTCTCGATCAATAAATTTCCACATTGCGGGCATAAGGTATCGCTTTCCCCTCCGGCATTTCCTACATAAACATAAGTCAGGTGAGACTTCGCCATATTTTTAGCCTCATTAAGTAAATCTGCTTTTGTAGGCGGTTCATTGTAGAGATATTGGGGAAAATACCTGGATAGATGGAAGGGTATATTTTTATCCAATTTTGCAATCCACTTCACAAGGTTTTCAAGCTCTTCCATGCTGTCATTAAACTTAGTTACAACAAGGGTCGTCAGTTCAATATGAACGCCCGCTTCTTTAAATGCTGTAATTGAGTTAAGAACAGGGGAAAGCCTGCCACCCAGTTTTTTATAATTCTCTTCGGTAAATGCTTTCAGATCGATATTCGCGGCAGATATCAGCGGAAGAAGCTTTTTAAGCGGCTCTGGATTTATAAAACCATTTGTTACGAGAACATTTTTAAATCCTTTTTCGATTAATAAATTCGAAGTTTCATAAACAAATTCAAACCATACCATCGGCTCGGAGTATGTATATGCTATGCCTGAAAATCCTTTTTTATTTTTGAGGAGTTCATTCAGAAGATTCTTCAGGCTTATATTCAGATTCCGGGGGTGACGGGTTTTCATCGAAATAACGCGATATTTGATAATTCTGGCAGAACGGGCAGCGAAGGTTGCAGCCCAGAGTCCCGACAGATAATATTTGAGACCCCGGATAAAAATGATAAAGCGGTTTTTTCTCTATCGGGTCCATAGAGATGCTGGATATAACGCCATAATTAATACTGAATAGGTCCGAATTGATATTTTTTCTTGCCCCGCATATTCCAGACTTCCCATCTTTTATAACGCAGTAATGAGGGCAAAGAATACATTGAACCCTGCCTTCCTCTTTTTTAACAAAGAATTCAGCCATCTTCATAAAATTCCCTCTTCCAATAAACTGTAATGTCAAAAGTTTTCACATCGAAAACTTCTATTTCTATATTATAATAAAAGTTACTTTTAACAAGCGTGACGCTTGACCCGGTTTAATTCCTCGCAGTCTTGCTGCGATTCCTTTTCCAGTTCCAGCACAATACCCCGCCGCTTGCCGCGGGGTAGTTTATTTTATTTGTCTCCCCTCGTGTCATTCCGATTTCTTCTTGTTGTTGTTGTTATTGTGAGGAATCTCCTTTAGCCAGCCGATTTGTTAATAGGAGATTCCTCACAAGAACATATTAGGGTTAGAATCGGAATGAAAGACACGGGGTTTTTTCATAAAACTTTTGACATTACCAATAAACTATTCCTGTAAGCTTGTTAAACATCAATCAGGAATTCAACCCCATTTTTGCTGTTCCTGCAGGTTAATTTTCCGCCCATATTTTTTTCAATTATCATTTTTGACATATATAGTCCTATACCTGTTCCATTCAATTTTGTGGTGAAATAAGGTTCAAAAATCCTTTCAATAATGTCTTCCTTTATACCTCCGGCATTATCGGATATTGATAGAGAAGAATGGCCGTTTTTTTCGTTTAGAGATATTTTAACGACAGCATCTTTTATACTTCTTTCTATAAATGCATCTTTTGAGTTTGCAAGAATATTAAGTATAACCTGTGAGTATTCATTAGGATAGCCTGTAATTTTGAAGTCTCTATCTGCTGTCATTTCAATAGAAATATTGTTATTTTTAAAGCTGGCGTCCACAAATGAAACCGCCCTGAGTAATGCTTCTTTTACGCTGAATTCATCTTTTCCTTTGTTAGGCTTGAAAAAATTTCTAAAATCATCTATAGTCTGAGACATATACTGTATAATTTTCATACCCTTTGTTACATTATTTTCGAGGTAAGATTTATCAAGTTTTCCATGTTCGAGGGCCTGAACCATGTTCTGAATCAATAAACCTATATTATTCAGGGGCTGCCTCCATTGATGAGCTATATTACCGAGCATTTCACCCATTGCGGCCTGTCTGCCCTGTTTTATTAAAATTAAATCCTTCTCCCTGTTTTTCCGCACTTCTTCCTTGATTCTGTTTCCAAGAGTATTGTTCAACCGCTCAACTTCCTCAATAGTTGACTGAAGCTTTTGATCGGCAATTTTTCTATCTGTAATATCTTCTTTGACGGCCAGATAATGTGTAATAATTCCTTTTCTGTTTTTTATTGGAGAGATATGAGCGTATTCCCAATAGTTCTCTCCATTCTTTTTTTTATTCTGAAATTCACCCTGCCAGGTATTTCCGGTTGATATCGTATCCCATAAAATTTTATATTCTTCCTGCGGTGTATTACCTGTTTTTAGTATTCTTGGGTTTTTTCCCTTTACATCATCAAAGGTATAGCCTGTAAGTTCTGTGAATTTCGGGTTGACATATTCGATGTTTCCTTTAAGATCGGTTATGATAACCGAAGTAGGGCTTTGTTCGACTGCATGAGACAATTTTATTATGTTTTCCTCAGCCAGTTTTCGATCTGTTATATCTCTCGCGTTTATCACAAATCCGTTGATTGATATATCACAAATCAGATTTACAGCCGTTATTTCGAAGTTTCGCCAGTCTCCATTTTTATGCCTTGCTCTTAATTCCATAATATTTAATTCTTTATTACGGATTATTTCTCTGTATGCCTCAGTTAATTGTGTTATGTCTTCAGGGGAAATTAGATTAAAAACCGGCTGATCGGTTAGTTCTTCAACTTTGTAGCCTAATATTTTTTCAATAGACGGGCTTATATAGAGGAGTTTCCCCCTGGCGTTAACAATAGAAATTATATCCGAGCTGTTTTCTATTAAAGCCCGAAAACGTTCCTCATTGCTTTTCAACGCTTTTTCGGCAAACCTTCTCTCGGATACATCGTGAATTATACCAACTGTTCCGAGAAAGTTTTTATCGCTTCTGAAAATATCATTGTCATACTGACCTCCGGAGTTTATCTCAACCCAGGTAAAATAATTTAAATCAGAGGTTTCATAATCTCCGGAAGAAAAAATCTCTGCATAGGCAATATTATTATCTTTTTGTTTTAAAATATTATTTTGTGCTTCTTTTCCCAAACTTTTTCTTAAAAGCCTGATCTGAAGGTTTCTTGTAATTCTAGCACCGCCCCTTCTCTCGTCAAAGAGCTTTGGAGCTTTATCGGCACCGGTTGTTTTTCCAATATAATTGGGAAGAACATTATCACGGCTGATAAAAGGAATATCTTCATCATAGATAATATCCTTAAAATGCCTGCCTATAAGTTCTTCAGGTTCATAGCCGAGTTTTTTTACGGCTTCGTTTACAAAAGTAAAGATTCCTTCATTGTTGATTCGATAAACGATATCCGGGATAGCCTGAACAAGGTTCTTAAATCTTGTTTCACTGTCGCGAAAAACCTGTTGAGCTGAAATAAGCTCTCTTATCTCCTTTTGCTCTAGAAGGTTTCTTGTTATTGACAGGGTTAACCGGGCTGGATTTTCTTTCAGTATAAAATCTCTAGCCCCTATTTTTAGAGCTTCTATAATTTTATCTTCGCTTACGGTATTGGAGACAAAGATGAAGGGGATATCGGGTATTTTTTCCCGGCATATTTCGAATACTTTCAATCCTTTAAAATCCGGGTTTAAATAGTCTGAAAGTATCAGGTCAAATTTAATCTGTCCAATAATATTTCTGAATTCATCCTCGTTTTTTACGGCAACAATATTGCATTCAATGCCGTCTTTTTTAAGCAGATTTAAAACTAAAGCTACGTCGGAAGGATTATTTTCAAGATAAAGAATATTTAGCAATTGTCTCATACTATTAGCTCCTATTAGGATATAAATGAGTTTATCCCCGCTCTTTATAGATAAGTTCAGAAAAGACTATCTTAACAAGCGTACCGATCCCTTCTGAATCTGTCGAAGGGTTCGGTTGTGAACCGTTTGGCCCGGTTAAAAGTTCTGATTTTAATACAATCTGCATCCTGGATTCTTTATTTTCGGCTTCGTTGAAACTTTTTACTTCAAGATTCTCCGTTAAGCTGTTTTGAGAGATTGGATACAAGCTTAAGACCGAGGGTTTCACCTTTCCTGAAGTTTATATCGCCGGGCAAACCGACGCCATTATCCTTAACAATCAGAATCAACTTGCTATTTTCATATTTATTAAAATGAATGCGGATTTCTCCTTTTTTCCCTCCCGGAAAAGCATATTTGAGACTGTTGGATACAAGCTCATTTATTATTAATCCACAGGGGATAGCGGTTTCAATGTTAAGAAATAAATTATCAATATAGGTTTCTGTTTTTATATTTTCGGGATTTGTTCCGTAAGAATAAAGCAAATCTCTTAACAGTTCATTAATATAATCACAGATATTTATATGTGATAAATCTTTAGACTGATAAAGTTTTTCATGAATCAAAGCTATTGAATGTATTCTGTTCTGGCTTTCCATGAATATTTTTTGTGATTGAGCATCTTTTACAGTTTGTGATTGAAGGGATAACAGGCTTGAAATCACCTGCAGGTTATTTTTAACACGGTGATGAATTTCTTTTAGAAGAATATCTTTTTCTTTAAGCGAAACACTTAAATCCTCTTCAATTTTAATTCTTTCATTAATTTCACTCAGAAGTTTTTTATTGGTTTCCTCAATTTCAACAGTTCTTTCAATGACCCTTTTTTCCAGATTATCGCGGGAATTGCGGAGTTCTTTTTCAGTTCTTATTTTCTCTGTAACATCGTGTAACGTGATAATAACCATATTATGTTTTAAAAAAGATATATTAAATTCAATATCCTTTATAACTCCATCAATGCAGGTCACCTGAAAAACACGGTCGGCTATCTTCTTTTTACCATAATTCTTATTCCATATTGAAATAAATTGTTTGCGTTTTTTTTGATCCGGAAAAGCCTTTTCAATCCAGTCGCTTAAATAGAGAATATTTTTTACCGAATAGCCCGTAATCTTCTTAAATTCAGGATTTATATAACGGATAGTTTCATGACTATCGATAAAAATAACTCCGTAAGGGGCGTTTTCCATCAGCATATAAAAATTCGCTTTTTCACCAAGCAGAAGATCGCGTGTCTGCTGTTTCTCAAGAATTTCAACCTGCAGCTTATTTATAATTGTTAAGTCCTGTCCGACTACAATAATCCCGGCAATCGAGCCATCTTCATTTTTTACAAGTGAAAAGGATGCTCCGATTATAACGAGTATTTTTTAAAGCTTTTCAATCTTATTTTTAATACAGCTTTTTGGTCCGGAAAATATAATATCCTGTTTAGTTCGTTATTTATTTCATCTGTTTCAAGTGCGATATCCTTGAAAGGCCGTCCTATCAGCTCTTTTTCCATATATCCCAGCAGTTCAATAACTCTGAGGTTAACAGAAGTAATGATACCTTCATAATTTAATATAAACAGCAAATCCATCATCCTGGATATTATTTCATCGGCAGCAATGGACGGAGTAACCGTCATAAACCTGTATTTAACAATTGCGTACCATATTCCAAAAATCCAGATAAGAATCAAAAGTGTGCCGATAGGCGGAAGAAAACGCAGATTGAGCTGGGGCAGGAGAGAATCAAATGTATATCCGGAGATCAGGCCGAAAAAACTACAAATAATGATTATTCTTGACTGCTTTTTTTCCCTGAGTATTGAACTTGTTTTTCCCCAAAGCCATATTAAAACCACTGAAAACAGGGTATAAAAAGTATAATAAAATTGATAAAGCCAGTACCATGCCGAATCGAGACGATAGATTGCTTTCCAGCCGAATTTGCTTGGAACGAAATCGCTGACTGAAAATTGGGTGATAATCTCAAGGCAGGTAAAAACAATCCCAGGCAGGTAGATTATTACATATATCCACCATTTTTTTAATAGTTTAACCCTTTTTGTAAGAATTAATGTAAAATGAAGCCCAATACCAATAAAGAAGCACCAGCTGAAGGCGAATATTTTATGGTAAAGCCATATATTTTCTTTATCCTTCAAAACATGAAACAAAACATTATCGAAAGCCCAGAAGGCGTATATCAAGCAGAGAAAGAAGAAAGAACGGTTTAGTCTTGATTTTGAGTTTAAGCGTAATACATAAAGCCCCATAGCTATATAAAATAAAAAATTCAGAAAGAAAATATAGGACAAAATAATCATAATCCCTGCCGTTACAAGTTTTTCCTTTTTTTATTATATTTCATTTTTTTAAGAAACTACTGTGTTTCTTATTAATATTATTTTTTTTGATTTCAGTTAAGTATTATCATCGGATTTTGGTATTATGAATATAATTCCTTGCGGAAATAAGAAAAAAACTTTAGAATTTATTTAAGGGTAGTTCTAAAAACCATTCACAATGGTCGCAGAGTGTTGAAATTGTATTGGACCAGAAAAGTTTGGGTTTTTAGAACTGTCTTTAATACTAAGCTGCAAAAAAAAAGCATCCAAATTTTTTGTTTACATTTTTTTTATGCTGCTTGGTTTAAGGCGGTAAATTATGAAGGAAATATCACTGAAAGATCTTTCAACTTTACAGATAAAGCTTCTCGAGGCGGCGGAAGAGGCTTTGCGGAATGCATATAATCCGTATTCCCATTTTTATGTCGGTGCGGCTCTGCTAACCTCAGAGGGTGAAATTATTACAGGCTCAAACATAGAGAATGCCTCTTACAGCTGCAGTATTTGTGCCGAAAGAGCCGCACTCTGCAGGGCAAACTCAATGGGGAAGAGAAGTTTCATTTCATTGGCGGTAATAGCCAGGGGTGAAAATATGCCGACAGATGGATATACCGCTCCCTGCGGAAGCTGCAGGCAGATGCTTTATGAAGCCTCTCAATTATCAGAAGGAGATATTGAAATCATCCTTTCCAACACAAACAAAACAAAAATCGGAATTACTTCAATTTATGAGCTGCTTCCTTATGCATTCGGCCCGAAAGACCTTAAAATGGAATAAGTGGTGGTTCTCACTCTGGAACATTGTAAGTCTGCAGAAAATTGAATCTGTTCCCTGAGAGTAGAAGGTGACCGCTTGTGAAACATTAACCTTGACGTTAAGGTTAAATTGTGTTATAATATAACAGAGAGTAGTAAAATGGATAAAAACAACAATTATTTCAGGATTGAGGAAGTCGCCAAAAAAACAGGGCTTACACAGAGAACACTCAGATATTATGAGGACATTCAGCTGATATTTCCTTATAGGGCGGAATCCGGTTACAGGTTTTATACACTTGAAGATTTGGAAAAAATTCAAAGAATAAAAGAAATTAAGGATTGTCTGGGGTTCAGCCTTCATGAAAATAAAGGACATGCTTGAACTTGAAAATAAATTAAATACCGTATTGAATGAAAAAAATGTAGATGCTCAAAAATTGAAAGCTTTAATGGAAGATGTTAAGCGGCAGATTCAACTGATGGATATTAAAGAAAATACATTGAAGCGTGTAAGATCAAAATATAATGATATCTTATCGCAATTTGAAACTTTATATAATGGAGAGAAAAAGAATGAAGAAAGCTAATTATAAGTGGACAGCTTTATCCTGCACTTCCCTTGGCGCATTATTTTCGGTTTTGAGCGGAAGTACTTTGATAATTGCGTTGCCGGAGATTATGAAAGATTTGAGAACAAATATGACTGTTATTTTATGGACAGTGATGAGCTATATGCTCGTCCTTACGATTCTTGTACCGGCTATAGGAAGAGTGGCGGATATGATCGGCAGAAAAAAACTTTTTGTGTGGGGGTTTATTGTCTTCACTGTGGGATCTTTATTATGCGGATTTTCCCAGTCAGGAATTGAGCTTTTATTATTCCGTCTAATACAGTCCGTAGGCGGGGCATTGCTTGTAGCGAATGGCGTACCTATTGTGGCTGACGCTTTTCCGAAAAAAGAACTTGGGCAGGCAATGGGGATAAATAGTATGGTTATAAGCATTGCCTTTGTCATCGGACCTGTTCTTGGCGGGCTTCTGATCGGTTATGGATGGCGGATTATATTTTTTTCAAATGTTCCCATTGGAATCATAGGTACAATATGGTCGGCAATTCAGCTCAAAGAACTGGATATTCTTCCACAGCATCAGGTGTTTGACTGGAGCGGTACGATAACTTTTTCTTTAGGAATGCTGTTTCTGCTATTGGCCTTAACATTCGGCGGTTTTGCAGGTTGGAACAATTTACCGATCATTCTGTTATTTATAGCATCGGTTATTTTTCTGGGTTTATTTATTCATATAGAAAATCATAAAGATAATCCTATGCTTGATATGAGGCTGTTCAAATCAAGAGTACTTGCTTTCGCTTATGGGAGCAACTTACTAAATGGAATCGCGAGAGGAGCTGTTACATTTCTTTTAGTTTTCTACTTTCAGGGCATAAAAGGTTTTGATCCTATACTTTCAGGGGTTCTTTTGACTCCCTTCGCAATATCGATGATGATAGTGTCCCCGATCAGCGGATGGCTCTCGGATAAATATGGCGCCCGTGAATTGAGCTCTATCGGGCTGTTGATTTCTGCAATCGGATTGATCGGTTTTATAAGAATAACCCCTGCAACTTCAATAATGGAACTTGTAATATGGATGCTGATAATGGGACTTGGTTCCGGCATGTTTTTTTCCCCGAACACTAGCGCAATTATGGGCGCGGTTCCGGTGGAGAGGAGAGGAATAGCGGGAGGTGTAAGAACGATGATGAATAATGCGGGCACGGTAATCAGTATGGCGCTGGCCATGGCTATCATATCTTCAAGTATAACCTCAGAAGCCCTGCAGGGCCTCTTTCTCGGGACTCAGGTCGGTTCCAAAGGAATAGCCGTAAAGCAGTTTATTTCAGGATTACAGATTGCTTTCGCTATCTCGTTTGTTTTCAGCCTAATCGGCGCCTTTATTTCATATTTGAGGGGAGACATGCCGGTCTGGAATGATAACGAAGCCGATACTGATAATAAAATCAGTAAAACGGCTGAAAATTTACTTGATAAAGCAAAAGGCGATGTTGTTAATTTGTAGAAATTGGCAATTTGCAAGGAATTTTGAATGAACATTGTTGAAGTAGAGCATTTGAGGAAGAATTTCGGGGATATAATGGCTGTCAGGGATATTTGTTTTCAATCGAAGGAAAAACAAAATAAATGCTCTTGATAAAACCAAACTAATTGATTATTATATTTATAATAATGTATCGATTAGGAGTATTCATGCGCCTTTTTTATGATATTATCGCGGATAAAAGGAACGGCTTGCGGCTGGACGAATCTGATATTAAGAGTTTTTTAGACGGTTTCATGAAGGGAGAGGTAAAGGATTATCAGATGTCGGCAATGCTGATGGCTGTCTTTTTCAATGGCCTTGCCAGTGAGGAGCTTGCCGTCTGGACAGATAGGATGATTCATTCAGGGACTATTATGGATTTTTCCGAAAGTACAGCTGTAAAAGTGGATAAACACAGCACCGGCGGAGTGGGGGACAAGGTCTCGATTCCGCTTGCCCCGGCTCTTGCCTCTCTCGGTTTTATGGTACCGATGATTTCGGGCCGCGGTCTTGGTCATACCGGAGGTACTCTCGATAAGCTTGAGTCAATTCCTGGATTTTCGGTTAATCTCAGTTTAAAAGATTTTAAAAAGCAGGTTCTTGAAATAGGCTGTTCTTTAATCGGGCAGACACCCGAGATTGCGCCTCTTGATAAAAAACTTTACGCTCTCCGGGATGTAACGGCAACTGTTGAGTCAATTCCCCTGATCGCATCCAGTATTATGAGTAAGAAGCTCTCTGAGGGCATTAACGGCTTGATTCTGGATGTGAAGGTCGGGAGAGGCGCTTTTATGAAGGACCTGGATTCGGCAAAAGAGCTTGCCCTCACAATGAAAACTATTGGAGAATCCTTCGGTACAAGGGTTTGCGTTCTATTTTCAAGAATGGATGAACCTCTTGGATACAAAATCGGAAATGCCCTTGAGATAGAAGAGTCTATCGATGTCTTAAACGGTAAAGAAGTTCCGCAAATAAGCGAACTTGTCGAAACGGAGGGCGCGCTTCTGCTTAATCTTTTTAATATGGTAAAGAATGAGGATGAGGGAAGGCTAAAAATCAGGGAAGTTTTAAAAAATGGTTCGGCAATGAAAAAGTTTCTTGAGATCGTGGAACAACAGGGCGGCGATATCAATTCTATTATTGATTATAAAAAACTGCCGAAAGCCCTCTATATAAAAGAAGTCCGTCCGGAAAGGGCAGGTTACATTGATTCAATCGACTCTCTCAACCTGGGCAAGGCTCTTGTCATGCTTGGGGGAGGAAGGCTCAAACAGGAAGATTCGGTTGACCCGGCCGCTGGATTTGTATTCAATAAAAAAACAGGCGACCTTGTTGAAACATCGGATATTGTTTATGAGATTCATTATAATGATGAAAATAAGCTTCGTGAAACTGAACATTACCTGAAGGATGTTATCAAAATTTCAGAGAATAAGCCGGAGAAGAAGGACTTGTTTCTCGGAAAAATTATATAGAAAAGGGGCGCGAATCGCGCCCCTTTTTGATTTTTTAAACTGTACTTTAAGGTAAAACCGGTGGTAAAGTTTATATTGGGTATGCGTACTGGATAGATAGTTTAAGCCAGACAATCCACTGCAAAATAAATTTAAAATAATTCTTAAAAAAATAAAAAAATCTATTGACAAAATTAAAAAGTTAATTTATACTTAATATACTTAAGTGTGGTTAAATATAATTGGTTTGAAAAGGATTATTAATGAAATATAAGTTCGGGGAAAAAATCCGCGAAGTCAGGGAAAGAAGAGGGATAATATTAAGAGAAGTTGCGGAGAAAGCCGGTTTAAGCGAAAGTCTTATATCTCAGATTGAGAGAAATAAGGTTTCACCTGCGATCGATACTCTTTTGAAAATCGCGGATATTCTGGATATAGATCTTGATTACCTTTTCAGCGATTTTAAGAAAGAAAGGGCTGTTAACATTGTCAGGGAAAAGGAGAGAAACAAGATCATTCTTAAGGGCGTTATTTATGAACAGCTTTCTCATACCTCCGATTCTGATGAAGAACATGGCATCGAGGCTTATTATCTTGAAATTAAACCCGGTGGAGAAAAAGGGAGCTATGATTACGGTCATAAGGGTAAAGAACTGGGAACAGTTATAGAAGGGACCGGCGAGGTAAAAATAGGCAACAAAAGCTATGTTTTGAACAATGGGGATAGTATATCATTTACATCGGATGTGCCGCATGTGCTGAAGAATACCGGTGAGGGTTTATTAAAAGCCTTCTGGGTTACGACCCCGCCGAAGAAGTTTATGAATGGTCAAAAATAAGTATTTAAGATTTGGAGACTCTAAATGAAACTGTATCGTTTGAAATGGTATGAGATTCTGATTTTTATTGGGGCATTCTCCATTGATTATTTATTTACTGTAACGCAGAAATATTATATTCCAGAAAATATCAGGCCTTTTTCTTTATTATTTATAACCATTGTTTTACTTATTATCTTCTTTTATATTGTCAAGCCGGAAAAGCCTTTTGCGTTGAGCGGACTGTTAAGTCTTGTTCTGGGGATCGCCGTTGCGGTAATAATTGTGATCATTCACATGATCATCACTTTTGATCTCTCATATAAACAGGTTATTATATTTTTGGTAGCCGTGGGTTCGCCTTATTTATCAGGATGGTTTTATCAATTATTTAACAAACGTGACTCTTGACCCAGGTTTAAAAAGCAAATCTTACCCATAGATTTGGAGGTGTGATTTAAACCCCAGGCTTTACCAAGGTCTGGGGTTTGTTTAAAATCAGGAGTAAATTATGCCGGAAAAAATTAATTTTTCAGAAATTGCCGACAGGTATGAAAATACATCTGTAATTCAGAAATCGGCCTCGGAATTGCTTTTTGAGCTGTTAGACATAAAAGAGGATGAGGATGTTCTTGATGCAGGATGCGGAAGCGGCGGATTAACGGCTAAGATAAGAAGATTAACGAAAGGGAAAATAACCGGTATTGACCCTTCATCAGGTATGATTGAAACTGCAAAAAAAGAATACGGCTATGATATAGATTTTATTGCAGAATCCGCAGATAATTTGAGTTTCGAAGATAAATATAATGTGATTTTTTGTAACTCCGCATTTCAGTGGTTCAAAAAACCAGAGGAGCCTTTAAAAAGATTTTACAGGGCTTTGAAGACCGGAGGAAGGATTGGAATACAGGCCCCGGCAACTAAAATGTTCTGTCCGAATTTCATAAGGGCTATTGATGCTGTAAAATCAGATTCAAGAACAGGGGATATTTTTAAACAACATAATGATCCCTGGTTTTACCTTGAATCATCGGAGGAATATAAAAATCTGTTTGAGAAATACGGTTTTAAAGTCCCTTACGCAGAAATTAAACAATTTCAGACAAAACATTCTCCTGATGAAATCTATCAGATTTTTTCTTCAGGCGCAATTGCGGGATATTTAAATCAGGAATACTATGGTGTTCGGATAAATCAGGAATATATTGATGCCTTTAAATCCGTTGTTAAAGAGGATTTTATAAGGCAGGCTGAAAGCCCGGGGATTGTGAAACTAATATTTAACCGCATATATTTATTAGCGGTAAAAAAGTAATGGATTAAAAATGGATAAAATAAAAATTGTTTTCGATGAAATGGCTGAGAAATATGACGGCGAGAGAAGGAAATTGATACCATGTTTTGATGATTTTTACAGTACGGCCGCTTATCTTGCCGGAACATATAAACAGCCGTCAAATGATGAATGTATTAATATTCTGGATATTGGCGCAGGAACAGGACTTTTAAGCGCTTTTGTACTGGAAAAATTTCCTGATGCTATTTTTACTTTAATCGATATTTCGGAAAAGATGCTTGAATCGGCAAAGAATCGATTTAAAAATAATAAAAGTATCAGGTACATCATCGGGGATTATATCAATTATCCTTTTTCCGGTAGTTTTGATTTAATCATTTCCGCTCTTTCCATCCATCATTTACAGGATGATGAAAAAAAGAATCTTTACAGAAAATGCTTTGATCTACTTAAGCCGGGAGGAATATTCATAAACGCCGATCAGGCGGCGGGCAGCACTGATGAGATTGAAAAAATATACCGTTTATTCTGGGTTTCATTCATAGAAAACAGCGGTTTAGAGGTTGAAAGAATGAAGACTGTAAATGAAAGAATGAAACTGGATAAAATGTCGACAGTCGCAATCCAGTTAGACTGGCTGAAAGAAGCCGGTTTTGAAAATATCGATTGCGCTTATAAATATTTTAATTTTGCAGTATTTTTTGCGGAAAAAAAGGGAACTTAAAGTTCTCTGATCCTTGTTGTTAAAGGGCAGAAAACAAATAATAGCTAGGAAAGTAAAAATAATGAAAATAAAGGATTTTTTAAAATTGCCGGATTCAAATCCTGACATGATCTTTAGATTAAGAGACAGCAGTTTTGCGGTGGATTTATTCATTGCGGCTGTTGCTTATCTGGATTTTTTTTCATGGCTGAAAGATCATCCCTCGGATTTTGAAGCAATCTGCAATTGGTTCCAGATTGCTTTAAGGCCGGCTGATGTGATGCTCACATTATTTAAATCATATAAGTTTATCGAAGAAAAAAATCATATATTTTATACTACCGGGGTTGCTTCGGATTATTTATCCAGTTCCTCATTCTGGAATCTGGGGCCTTATGTTGAATCATTAAAAGACAGGCCTGTATGTATTGATATGTTAAAGGTTTTGAAAACAGGGAATCCTGCAGGCTGGAGCGCGAAAAAGGATGGGAAGGATTGGTCTTCGGCAATGAATGACGAAAAGTTTGCCGAAGAATTTACCTCAGGAATGAACAGCCGTGGGGCATATCTGGCCTCAGGGCTTGCTGAAAAGTTAGACCTTTCCGGTTATAAGAGGTTATTGGATATTGGAGGAGCTTCGGGGATTTATACGGCAGTTTTAGCGCAGAAAAACCCTGGTTTAACCGGTACAATATTTGAAAAAGAACCGGTGGATCAAGCGGCGATTTATACCATCGGAAAATTCGATCTTTTGGAGAAGATTGACGTTAAAGAAGGCGATATGTTCAAAGATGAATTTCCTGATGGTTATGACATTCATTTTATTTCCCATGTGTTGCATGATTGGGATATGGAAGCAGTAAGAAAAATATTGAAAAAATCCTATGATAGTTTAAAAGTGGGCGGAATGATTATTATCCATGACGCTCATATAAATAAAAAGAAAACCGGCCCGGTTTCAGTTGCCGAATATTCTGTATTGCTGATGTTTTCCACAGAGGGTAAGTGTTATTCGATATCAGAATTATATTCTTTGTTGAAAGAAACAGGCTTTAAGGATTTAAAATATGTGCCGGCCGCATTGAACCGGAGCATTATTATTGGCAAACGTGCCGTTTGATTGGTATAAGCAGCCAATCGAGCCGGTTTCCCGCTATGATATACTGAGAAATTAATTCAGTAAAAATGTAATTTAAATGGAGGTTTAAAATGGGCAAAACGATTGCCGAAAAAATTTTTGATGCTCACCTGGTAGATAAACCGTTTGAGGATAGTTTCGTGTTAAAGCTGGATAGAGTGTTCTGTCATGAGATAACTACGCCGATAGCAATTACGGATTTGATGGAAAGGGGGAAAGACAGGGTTTTCGATACGGAAAAGATCAAGGCTGTTATTGATCATGTTACCCCGGCTAAGGATTCAAAAACGGCAGAGCAGGGCAAGATACTGCGGGACTGGGCAAGAAGGCATAATATAAAGGACTTTTTCGATATTGGAAGAAATGGGGTGTGTCATGCCATTTTTCCGGAGAAGGGATTTGTCCGCCCCGGTTATACAATCATCATGGGGGATTCGCATACCTGCACCCATGGGGCTTTCGGGGCTTTCGCGGCTGGCGTGGGTACTACCGATCTTGAAGTCGGCATTTTGAAAGGGGTTTGTGCTTTTAAATATCCTAAGACGATCAAATTTGTCCTGAATGGGGAACTCCCTCAGGGTGTTTATGCAAAGGATGTAATCCTTTATATAATATCACAGATTACCGTTAACGGCGCCACGGATCATGTTATGGAATTTACAGGTCCTGTTGTTGATGAAATGGCAATGGATTCCAGAATGACTCTCTGCAATATGGCAGTTGAAGCCGGGGCTACCTCGGGTATATGCTATCCCGATGCCGTTACAGTGGATTATCTCTGGGAATTTATTAAAGGTGATTTTAAATCCAGGGAAGAGGCAGTTAAGGAATATAGCAAGTGGATTTCGGATACGGACGCAAAATATGATAATATCATTACATACGATTTAAGCTGTCTCGAACCTTTAGTTACATTCGGATATAAGCCCGACCAGGTTAAACCTGTCAGGGAAATGGAGGGCACGCCCGTCGACCAGGTTTTTATCGGAAGCTGTACAAATGGCAGAATTGAGGATTTAAGAATAGCCTCAGGAATATTGAAAGGTAAAAAAATAAGCGATAATGTCCGCGGCATTCTTGCGCCTGCAACCCCCAGGGTATATATGAATGCCATAAAAGAGGGCATCATCGATGCCTTTATGGAAGCGGGCTTCTGTGTTACAAACCCGACCTGCGGAGCATGCCTCGGTATGAGCACAGGAGTTCTTGCGAATGGTGAAACCTGCGCTTCTACCACCAATAGAAATTTTTACGGCAGGATGGGTAAAGGCGGTATGGTTCACCTGATGAGTCCGGCCACAGCCGCGGCTACGGCAATTACAGGAAAGATTACCAATTCACCGCTGTTTATAAAAAAATGATTTAAATGGAGGAATTATTTATGATGAATTTCGGAGGGAAGGCCCTCTTTCTGGATAGAAACGATATCAATACAGACGAGATTATTCCCGCAAAATACCTTACTGAAATAACAAAAGAAGCCCTGAAACCATATCTTCTCGAAGACTTTAAAATGGCCGGTTTTGACCGGGAAAGGGATATTCATGGAAAGAGCTTGATTATTACCCGCTCGAATTTCGGATGCGGCTCTTCAAGGGAGCACGCTCCATGGGCACTTGAAATAAACGGCATTAAAGCTGTAATTGCCGAAAGCTACGCGCGTATTTTCCGGCAGAATATGTTTAACTGCGGTATGCTTGCTATTGAGATGCCTAAAAACATAATAGATTCTTTGTTTAAAAAATATAAAGAAAAAGCCGTTTCTGTTTCTATTGATCTTGAAGGTTCTGGTTTTGAGGTCAGCGATGACGGCAAAAAAGAGAGCTTCAGTTTTACACTCGACCCCTTTGATAAAGAACTTGTGAGGACCGGTGGCTGGGTGGATTATGCCGACAAACACTATTAATAATATCTGCATATTCGGCATTGGCGGAGTCGGGGGATATTTCGGCGGAAAAATTGCATACTTTTTACAGAATAAAGAATCCAGGCAAAAGGTATTTTTCATTGCCAGGGGTAGACATCTTGAGGAAATCAGAAAAAACGGGCTTATATTAAATACTTCGCAAAATAAAGGAATTGTCTGTAAACCTGCTATGGCAACGGAAGATGTAAAAGAAATCCCGGCTCCCGATTTATGCCTCATTTGCGTAAAGGTATATGACCTTGATAATACCATAAATGAATTAGCCAGTGTTCTCAATGAAGATACGATCATAATACCGCTCCTTAATGGCGTGGATATTTATGACAGGATCAGAGGCATTACAAATATGGGGTTTGTTCTGCCCGCATGTGTTTATGTAGGCACACATATTGAAAAGCCCGGAGTTGTAACGCAGGAAGGGGGTGACGGTAAAATTCTTCTGGGAAAAGACCACGAAAAAGCAGGATTTAATCCTGGTCATATTCTAAAGCTATTTGACGAAACCGGTATAAAATATACCTGGCAGGAAAATCCGTATAAGTCTATATGGGAAAAGTACGTCTTTATATCGGCATTTGGACTTGTAACGGCATATTCGGGAAAAACGATAGGCGAAGTGTTATCAAATGAGGATTTGAGAGGTCTCACTGAAGATATTATAAGAGAAATTGTCCTTATTGCGCGAAAGAAAGGCATTGAGCTTCCGGTTGAAATAATTATGAATGCAATTGATAAGGGAAAGCAATTTCCTTTCGATGCAAAAACGTCATATCAAAGGGATGTTGAAACCGCCGGAAAAAATAACGAGGGAGATACTCTTCGGCGGAACTATACTGAGAATGGGAAAAGAAGTTGGTATTCCGGCACCTAAAACTCAAGAGATATATTCTGTAATTCAAAAAAGATTATTAGCTTGAATCCCGCTATAAAAATCTTGATTTAAATTTGATGGTCTGTTAATATCACTTATCCTTATCTAAACCAATTATTAAATTTTAGTGTAATATCAGAAGTTTTATACTGAGCAAAGTCGAAGTAAAAGGGAGATTTTGTATAAGAAATTCCCCCTTCATAAAGATTTCTCAGGCGAAATGAAAAAAATTTGTATAAAAAGGCATCTGGAATAGAGGTTCAAAATGAAAAATGTTCTTCTAAGTGATTTCCTGGATAAAATTCAGCCTTATGCTCCCGGTGAACAGCCGGATGACAGGACCCTCATAAAGTTGAATACCAATGAAAACCCTTATCCACCTTCTCCTGAAGTTCTAAATGCTTTAAAAGAATATGATAATGATAATCTCCGCCTTTATCCTGACCCGGATTGCATTAAATTGAAAGAGGTTATTGCCGGCTATTACCGGTTAAGCGTAGATGAGATTTTTATCGGGAACGGGTCGGATGAAATCCTTTCAATGTCTTTTCTTGCCTTCTTTAAGAAAAAAAAGCCTGTTTTGTTTTCGGATGTTACCTACAGCTTTTATAAGGTTTGCGCCTCTCTTTTTGAAATACCATACAAGCTTGTTGAAACGGATGAGGATTTTAATTACGAAGCCGGACAATTCAATATTGATAATGATGGAATTATACTGGCAAATCCTAATGCCCCGACAGGGAAAGAAATTTCTCAGGATATTATTGAAAGTATATTGAAAAACAATACCGGCAATGTAGTTATCGTTGATGAGGCTTATATAGACTTCGGGTCGGTTTCTTCTATTCCTTTGATTAAAAAATATAAAAACTTAGTAATAGTCCAGACCCTCTCAAAATCGCGTTCATTAGCAGGAATTCGAGTAGGATTTGCCATGGGCAGCAGAGTTTTAATGGAAGGGCTAAGGAAGGTGAAAGACTGCTTTAATTCATACACTGTGGACAGGATTGCCCAGGAATGCGCAAAAGCCGCTTTGCTTGATGTCGATTATTTCAAAAAAACAAGCGCAAAAATAATTCAAACCAGGGAATGGACAACCGGGGCATTAAGAGAAATCGGATTTAAGGTTATGGAATCAAAAGCGAATTTTGTATTTGCATCAAGCAACGCTATGAAAGCATCGAAACTCTTTGAACACCTTAGAAATAACGGGATTCTTGTCAGGTATTTTAACGAGAAGAGAATAGACAACTTCCTCAGGATATCTATCGGCACGGATGAAGAAATGAAAACTTTGATTGATGTATTGTCCAGGATTGTTTAGCAAATTAATTGCTGCCGAATGAACCATCGGATTTACTATAATTTCTACAGAAGGTAAAGGATGCGAAAGACTACAAGGGCAAAATTTAACATCTCTTTTCAGGTCTATCGAAAAATGTGACATAGAATGTGTTTCTGTGAAACTGGCAGAGGACCCCTGCCCTGGAAAAACAACGGTTAGTCGGCATACGGTTTTAGCGCCATTAAGTTCCGAATCCCGCAGACTTTTCCCTGTGATATTCTATGAAAGAAAAATCAAAATAAGAAGTAATAATCGCATTATCCCGGATCACCAAAATAGATGGTTTATCAAATTAAGTGACAGGATGGCACGGCCGCCGCATCAGTCTATGGACGGACTGTAAGGCGGCTATTACAAAAATATAGCTTGAAGTAAAAGAGGATAATGAAATCTTGTTTTAAAAAGATGGCTTTGCATGGAAAAGGCGGAGGGCAGTTTTCTTTTACAGCTAAAAGAAAAAGCATCGAAACGACTAACAGGACGTTCTTTAAATTTGATTTTCTTTCTTCAAATGATTATATTACTATATTGCAAACTATAAAAACTTATTTTTAAAGGGGAAATTATGTCTAAAGGAACTAAAACACTGCTAATTGTTTTAGCAGTTATAGTGATTGTGGTATTGATGATTTACGGTTATATCTCTGGTACTTACAATTCGCTAGTCAGCGGAGAAGAGGGAGTTAAGGCTTCATGGGCTCAGGTTCAGAATGTCTATCAGCGGAGGGCGGATTTGATTCCCAATCTGGTGGAAACCGTAAAGGGATACGCGAAGCATGAGAGGGAAACTCTACAGGCCGTCGTTGATGCAAGAAGCCGAGTCGGTTCTATTAAAATTGACCAGAATGTCATTAATAACCCTCAGGCTATGAAGCAATTTCAGTCGATGCAGGGAGAACTCTCGGGAGCTCTTTCAAGGCTTCTTGTAGTAAGTGAAAACTATCCGCAATTGAAGGCGAATGAAAACTTCCTGGCTTTACAATCCCAGCTTGAAGGCACTGAGAACCGCATAGCCGTTGAAAGAATGCGCTATAATGAAGTAGCGCGGGCGTTCAATACAAAACGCAGAATGTTCCCGGCAAGTATCATCGCGAACATGGCCGGTTTCCAGGAAAAGGCCTATTTTGAGGCCCAGCAGGGCGCAGAGAATGCCCCTAAAGTGAAATTTGATTAATTATGATAAAAAATAAAATATTTCAGCGAATATTTATTGCCGCTGCTGTTCTGATGGCAGCGGCTTCTGTATTTTCACCCATATATGGGCTTAAAATCCCGGCAAGGCCCGAGGCAAGGGTTAGCGACTGGGCCAGCATCATTTCACAGAGCGCGAAAGAATCGCTTGAGGAAAAACTCGCCGCATTCGAAGAGAAAACAGGCAATCAAATAGCAATAGCAACATTCCCGTCTCTTGAAGGTGAAAGCCTGGAAGATTTTTCCATTAAGCTTGCTGAGCAATGGAAAATCGGGCAGAAGGGCAAAGATAACGGTGTGATTATCCTTGTCTTCAGTGATGATCATAAGATGAGGATTGAGATCGGATATGGCCTTGAGGGAGTCCTGCCTGACGCCGTAGCTTCGCAGATAATCCGCAGGATTATGGCTCCGAGTTTTCAAAAAGGTGATTTCGACGGCGGTATTATAGGAGCTGTTGACGCAATTATCCAGGTCATTTCCGGTGAAAATACTCCCCAATTGGATGAACAGGATGAAAGGGGAAATGTTTATACTTTGAACATGAATACGATTAAGACTATTATCCTGCTTGTATTAGCTTTGTTCGGTTTATTTTTTGTTATTGATATTTTCCGCTTTTCGGGTTATGCCGCCTCAAACCGTAATTATAAACACAGGTATGGTTTTTTAGAGTGGCTTGTAATTTTCGGCATAACATTATTCATTCTCAAGCTTATCTTTCAAATGATATTTTTCTCAAGGGGATTCGGCGGCGGAAGGGGAGGGTTCGGCGGCGGTAGCGGCGGTTTCAGCGGAGGGGGAGGAAATTTCGGCGGAGGAGGGTCAAGTGGAAGCTGGTAAAATAAAGAAAATAATCCGTTCCAATAGTCCGGCCTTCTTTTTTTCAGGGAAAGAGAAAAAGGCCGTAATAGAGGCCATTATAAAAGCCGAAAAGGAAACCTCAGGTGAAATCCGAGTTCATGTCGCGTAGAAAAGTACGGAATGATATAATGAAAGAGGCGGCCGGGACTTTCGAGAAAATCGGCATGACAAATACCAGATTAAGAAACGGCGTACTTATTTATTTTGTTGTTAAGCATAGAAAATTCGCGATTCTCGGGGATAAGGGAATCCATGAAAAGATTGGAGACAATCTCTGGAATGAGATCGCTAAAAGAATGGCAGAGTTTTTCAGGGAAAACGATTTTTCCGGCGGGCTTTCCTATGGAATTGGAAGAATCGGCGAAGTTTTAAAAGAGCATTTTCCATGTCAGGTTAATAATGAAAATGAACTGCCGGATGATATCTCTTTCGATTCCTGAACCTTTAAAATTCATAAAACCCACCCCCAACCCCTCCCAAGAGGGGTGTTATATTTCCCTTATTATTTTAAATCTATAGGGCAGTTCTAAAAACCGCTATTTTGTTTAACAGTCATTGCGAACTAAAGTGTGGCAACGGTTCGACTCCGCTCACCGCGAGTCTAACGGCTTTTCTTAATAATAACTTAGACTTGCCCCGAGCGATAGCCGAGGGGTTGTTTCGTCGCAAGCTCCTCGCAATGACTTTAATAAGGCAGTTTTTAGAACTGCCCTATCGGTTTTTGTCAAGATAGTTGTCGCTCATAATGTAAATATTTTTATGCCGCTTTTTCTTCAAGAGTTTTAAATATATTTGGATTTAAAACAACCGATTCTTCCCATTTCCATTTCTTACAACCTCTCGACCATCTTTCCGGATTTTTGTTTTTTGCCGCTTCATATGTTTTTTTTCTTGCTTCAAAAATTGCTTTATCTTTTCCATTGTGCCTCTGTGATGGCGTTACATAACCAATTCCAGAATGTAAATGTACATTGTTATACCAGTCAACAAAACCCTTCATCCATATATTTGCTTCTCCAAGTGTTTCAAAACGTTCAGGATATTTCACATCATATTTCAAGGTCTTAAATAATGATTCGGAATATGGATTATCATTACTAACACTCGGCCTCGAAAATGAAGGTATTACTTGTAGTCTTTGCAGGGTCGATAACATTGTCGCACCCTTCATCGGAGAGCCGTTATCAGAGTGTAAATATAGTCCTTTCAGGTCTGTTGTTTTTCCGATTTCGATCATCATTTTTGCGGCAAGTTCGGAATTTTCCTCATTATGGATTTTCCATCCGACTATCATACGGCTCCAAATGTCTTCAATCAAATATAGATAGAAGTACTGTCCTTTAATATATGTTGGCAAATAAGTTATATCCCAGCTCCAAACTTGCGTCGGACCTGTCGCTTCTAACTCTCTCGGGTGGTGCCTTGCAATTCTCGGCTTTGTATCGAATCTATGGTGTAACATATTTTCTGCCTTTAAAACTCGATAGAAGGTTGATTCCGAACCTATGTAGAGACCCTCCTCGGCCAAGGTTGGGACTATTTCACATGGTGTCATATTTACGAAGCGCTCAGAGCAGCTGTAGAAGATGATATTTTCTCTTTCTGCTGACGACAGGGCATTATTGGGTATATACTCTCGGGTTTTTCTTTTATCTCCTTCCAGGTTCTTATCCCATCGCTGGAGGGTTCTGATATCATAACCTAAAATATCACAGGCTTGATCTTTAAGGGCGCCTGATGACACAGCCTCATTAATCAATGTACAAACATTAGTTCTTTCTTCCATAGAAGTTAATCTTCCTCTATTAAGCCGAGTGCCTTCGCTTTTTTTTTAAGCACCAGTAAGGCTGTAACTTCGGCTATTGTCTTATCCTTACGAGTGTTATCTCTTTCTAATTCTGAAATTCTTAATTTAAGAACCTTGTTTTCTTCCTTGTACACATTATGAACCAACATCGATTTACACTCCTTTTTCCAGAGTTCAATATGAGTTGTTTGAAGTCCGTTCTTCCTAAGCCAGATCCCTAATTCTTCACCAGACTTATTGGCTGTGTCTATTACGGCTTGGTATTTATCAGACGGTTTCCAACCTCTCGGACTTTTCTCATGGTAAACTTCTGCCACTTCATTCTGAATCATTTTCCGCCAATTGTAAAGCGTTTGTTCACAAACTCCTATTTCTCTGCTCAAGGCTACGATGGATTTTCCTCCTGGCATACACATTTTCTGTACGATAGCTTCCCTAAATTCATGCGATCTCTTCTGGTTAATCATAAATTTTTCCTCCCTATTTTAGGCGACAACTATCCTAACATAGGGGGCTATTGAGGTTTTGTATTCTCCCTTTCCAAAAAGAGTGTATATAAACTATTTCATTGCCTTCATTTTGTAACATTGTATCGTTTGATACGACTTGTATCATTTGATACGATTTAAATTTCAGATTTGTCTCAATCTTAAAAATCCTCTTCAAATAATTCTTACTGTAACATTAGATTCAATATTGAATTAAATAATATCTTTCTTTTTATGAGTTCAAAATTGCTTCGATGGCATAGGAAATGCATACAATATTCATATATGCCAGATAGAAGAATCCGTGCAACAAGGGTCAAAGTAAGACTTAAATTCAATAACATCAAGCGTTACAAAGGGGATTTATCGGACATTCGGAATCTCTAATTGAAGTTTCCGTCAACGAAGATGGTGGAAAACCATTTTTACTATTCATTTTCCTTGTAATAGGATTATTGTCGTTTGATATTATCAAAAGTTTTATGAAAAAACCCCCGTGTCTGTCATTCCGATTCTAACCCTAATATGTTCTTGTGAGGAATCTCCTATTAACAAATCGGTTAGCTAAAGGAGATTCCTCACAAGAACAACAAGAAAAAGAAATCGGAATGACACGGGGGGAGACAAGTAAATTAAAAGTAACTTTTATTATAATATAGAAATAGAAGTTTTCGATGTGAAAACTTTTGACATTATGTGCCATTTAAAAGAGGGGAAATATGAATGATAAAAATAAAAAAACAATCCTGCTTGTGGAAGATGAAGTAATAATAGCCATGAGTGAGTCTATTGATCTTAAAAAGTTTGGTTATAAGGTCATAACAGCGAATTCCGGGGAAGAAGCGATTAAGGTTTTCAAAGATAATATTAATATTGAACTGATCCTTATGGATATTGATCTGGGGAATGGTCTTGACGGTACGGAAACAGCGAATCTTATTTTAAAAGAACGGATTATTCCTGTAGTATTTTTATCCAGCCATACTGAATTTGAGGTCGTTGAGAAGACTGAAAAGATTACTTCCTATGGTTATGTTGTAAAAAATACAGGTATTACCGTTCTTGACGCATCCATAAAAATGGCATTTAAACTCTTTGAATCAAATAAAAATATCATAGAGTCGGAAATCAGGTACCGGCGGCTGTTTGAGACGGCTCAGGATGGAATCATCATTCTGGATGCAGAGACGGGAATGATTATGGATATTAATCCATTTTTAGTTAAGTTGATTGGTTACTCTCATGAGATGTTTTTAGGCAAAACCATCTGGGATATTGGTTTTTTGAAGGATATTATTAAAAATAAAGAAAAATTCCTTGAACTTCAGAAAGAAGGATATATCCGTTATGAAGACCTTCCACTGGAAACCGCTAAAGGGAATTCTATTAATGTTGAGTTTGTCAGCAATTCCTATTTTACCAATCACAAAAAAATAATTCAATGCAATATCAGGGACATAACAGAGCGAACAAAGAAAGAAAATGCTTTGATAGAAAGTGAACAAGATTTTAGAAAACTTTTTGAGGAACATTCTGCAGTAAAGCTTATTATTGATCCTGAAACCGGGAATATTTTTAATGCGAATATCGCGGCATCAAAATATTATGGTTGGCCGCTGGAAGAATTGAGAAAAATGAATATTATGCAGATAAACACATCTTCTCATGAAGATGTTCTGGTTACCTTGAAAAAAGCCGAAGATCATAAAGATATTATTTTTGAAACTTCACACAAAATGGCAGACGGCACAATAAGGAATGTTGCTGTTTTTACCAATACAATAAAAATGGCCGGTAAAGAATATCTTCATGAAGTAATCATTGATATTACTGAGCAAAAAACCGCTGAAAATAATCTCAAAAATAGTGAGAAAAAGTATAGAACAGTGGTTGAACAGGCTTCCGATGCTATATTTGTCATAAATAACAAGGGGCAATATGTTGAGGTAAACAATGTGGCATGTATTATGTTAGGGTACTCCCGCGAGGAACTTCTTAATCTGACAATAAATGATATAAGCAATCCAGCGGAAAATATCTCGATTCTAAATGAAATATATAAAGGCTTGACAGTGCTGCATGAGCTTATTTTGATCCGCAAGGATGGATCTTTTATTACAGTGGAAATGAATGCTAAAATGCTACCCGATGATAGAATTCAGGGAATATGCCGTGATATAACTGAACGCAAACAGATGGAGAAAAGCCTGAAGGAGAGCGAAGTAAGATTCAGAAGATTGTTTGAAAATGCCCCAATAGGTGTTTTTTATGCCACTGTTCCCGGAAAGGTTATTATGCTGAATAATGAATATGCAAGAATAATGGGCTATGACACGCCTGAGGAATTAAAGGAGAAAATCAATAATTCATCAATAGAGAGCTCAATCTATTTTGATCAAAATGAACGAACTCGTATTTTAAAAAAAGCCGGAGAAAAACCTGGTGATTGGGTTAAATCAGAAATTATTTACCGCAGAAAAGATGGGACGGGAATTTTTGCCAATTTACATATACGCATACTTCCCGATAATACCGATCAACTTGAAGGCTTCGTTGAAGATATTTCAGAGCGAAAGAAGGAAGAAGAAATAATTAAATCACTGTTAACAGAGAAGGAACTGCTTTTCAAAGAAGTACATCACCGTATAAAGAACAATATGAACACCATTAAAGGTCTTCTTAGTCTTCAGGCTGATACTTTGAAAGAACCTTCAGCTATCGAAGCTCTTAATGATGCAGGAAACCGTGTACAAAGTATTTTATTGCTGTATAATAAACTAAATTATTCTGATTTTCATTTAGAGGTTTCTATAAAAGAGTATCTTCCTGTTCTGGTAAACGAAATTGTAGCAAATTTCCCAAATAGTAAATCAGTAAAGCTTGATATAAAAGCCGATGATTTTATGCTGAAACCAAAAGTGGTACAACCGCTGGGATTGATAATCAACGAACTTTTAACAAACATTATGAAGTATGCCTTTAAGGGTGTAAATAATGGATTAATTAAAGTATCAGTTTTATTAAAAGATTATCTTGTAAAAGTGATTGTAGAAGACAATGGAATTGGCATGCTGGAATCTGTTGGTTTTGATAATTCACCAGGATTTGGTCTAAAGCTGGTAGCAATGATGGTTCAACAAATAGATGGAACAATCCGGGCAGAAAGAGGGAACGGTACTAAGATTATACTTGAGTTTGAGAAATGAGTAAGAAAAATAAACGTCATCCTCAGTCTATTCACTCCCGGAATTCTCAAAAACAGGTTCGGAGATTTAGTATATCTCCTTTAGAAAGGGATTATGATTTTTGGAAACCTTTTGAAGATTACAACAATTTAGAATCACCAAAAAGAGCCGAAGCCCTTAAATCACTTGGAATTATAGAATCTAACCCGGAATTTTCAGGTATTTTAACGAAAAGCCACTTTGTTATTCCGGGTAAAACATGCTTTGAATGCCAGAACTGTGGTGAATGCTGCCGTTATGCCAAAAAAATAGCTAATCTTACCTATGAGCCTTGCCTTTATCTTAACCAGGAAAACACATGCTCCAAACATGATAAAAGCTATTTGATCTGTAAATATTTTCCTTTCTGGATTTATTACTCTCCAGCCGGTTCATTATTAACTATAAAACCTTATTGTAGCGGGTATGGAAGGGGTGAACCAATTGATTATAAAAAAACATTGGATTACATAGAAAATCTTGCAAATGAAAAACTTATAAAAAATGACGGCGCAGTCATTATTCATGAAGTGCTGATGATTCCGGGCAGGAAAGACTGGGCTTTTCCGTCTAAAAAAAATATTGATGAGTTAATGATTTATATTGTCAATGAAAGTCAAAAAGCCGGATCATCCAATGATCCTATAATAGAAAAAGCAAAGAACAATGTGACAGATAATCAAATCGAAAAGCCAGGTGAGATTGAACATGCATATAGTTTTACATCGGGGCTTCTCGGGGGAATTAACGATCCGATGCTGACTATAAACGAAAATGGTTTTATTACCGATATTAACGAAAACGCTATAAAATTATTCAAGAGAGAAAGGACTCAATTAATAGGTGCCCAGTTATCATCTTTATTTGTTAATCCCGATCGGGTCACTTCCAGTATTGTTTCCTGTTTTTCTTACGGTAAAGAAACAGCTTCAGCGCAACGTCTTCTTTTCTCTGATGAATCAACTCAATATGTCCTTTTAAATGCTATAATATTCAGGGACAAATCTGACGGTTTAATTCATGGACTGCTCATCGGTTTTACAACAATTACTACTGCCATTTACTCAGAAATAAGCCATTCAAAAAATTATGCAAGGGGACTTCTTGAAGCAAGTTTAGACGCACTAATGGTTATTGATTACGATAGTTCCATTATAGATGTTAATGAGATGGTTGTTACATTAACGGGCATAAAACGTGAAAAATTAATCGGTTCACTGTTCAAAGATCTGTTTTTTGATCAGAAAAAAGCCATTGACGGCGTTGAAATCACTTTTAAAAACGGTAGCGTTCATAATTTTGAACTCTCTATGTTACGTACTGAAGGAGAACCAATCCCTGTGTCATTCAATGCAACCTTATTTCATGACTCGGATGGTGTCGTACAGGGTATATTCGCTTCGGCTCGTGATATACGCCATCGTCTTAAATTGGTGCATGAACTGGAAGAAGCAAAAAATTATGCGCGCGGACTTATAGAATGTTGTATGGATTTGATGGTAACGATTAATCGTAGAGGTATTATAACTGATGTCAACAATGCGGCAACAGAAATTACAGGGTTGCCCCGGGATAAAATAATAGGGACACCTTTCAAAAATTTATTTGATGATCCTGACAGGGCAACATCTGGTGTAGAAATGACTTTTACTGAAGGCGCAGTTAAAAACTATGAAATGAACATTCTTTCTTCTCCCGGACAAATCATTCCAATTTCTTTTAATGCAACTTTATACCGGGATTCAAAAGGGGTTGTTCAAGGTGTTTTCGCAATAGCGCGGGAAAAGAATTGAGAAAATCTCAACTGGGTTTATGCTGTTTCTGGGAGTTTTTAAATTTTTTCCGCATCCAGTACAATTATGGCTCATCCGGTTCTTGCATATTTTTCGTTCCCTGAGCGATGCGGTGAGCCAGCCGAATCCGTGTTTTGCCGAAGGCAAAATGTATCGAAGGGAACCTTTATGACGCACCCCTCGATACAATTGCTAACGCAATTACTCGGGGAGCGAAGTAAAGATATTCATCACCCTGAAAATCCTCAATTAATTAATGGATCTGAAGGGTGATGAAAAAAAAAGTATGCTTCAGTCGGATGAACCACAATTATCATCAATAATAAAACCATAATTCAGAAAATTCAAACTTTTCTTACCCTCCTTTCCAAAAAAGATATTATAAACTTTTTCAATGCCTTCATTTTTTATCATTGTATCATTTGATACGGATTGTATCGTTTGATACGGCTTATATTTCAGATTTGTCTCAATCCTAAAAACCCTCCTAAAATAACAAATAATGTAACATTAGATTCAATAATGAATTAAATTATATCTTTCTTTTTATGAGTTCAAAATTGCTTCGATGGCATAGGAAATGCGTATAATATTATTATAAGAATTAATTTACAATTAAGAAATGGATTCTTCATATTAAACCACATCCGGATATGCTGCTTTTTTACCGGCTGATTGGTCGTTTTTGCAGGTTACAGCCTTTGATTGTAATAGAATCTTTATTTTAAACTCAAATGTAGAAAGAAAGGTAAAATTATCGGGGGATATATGATGAAAAAAGTTGATGACGACACGAAAGATATCATTGATTCTTTTGTTTCAGAAGGGTATGAAAGAATAGAAGAAGCTGAGATTCAGGTCCAGCGTCTCTCTTCAGAAACCGATCCTGAAACCGTAAATACGATTTTCAGGCTTTTTCATTCCATCAAAGGTTCCGCCGGCTTCCTTAATTTTGAAAATATAAAAAAACTGACCCATGAAGCGGAAACATTTCTGGATATATTCAGAAAGGAAAAAATTACACTCTTGCAGGAACATATCGATCTGATATATAAAACAATGGATTTAATGAAGCAGCTTATCTCGAATGTTGAAAAAACAATGGAAGATAAGGGTTTTGAGGAACCGACGGCCGTGGTTGTGCAGGAAATTAACGAATGTATTGCAGACCTGAAAAGCGGCCAGGAAAAAAAGCCGGCCGTATCAGTTCCTGATTTTTCGCTGGAAAATCTTGTGACGCCGGAAATGGCTGAAAAATTCGTATCCGAATCCCTGGATAAACTGGACAGTTCTGAAAAAAGCATTTTACTGCTTGAGAAAGAGCCGGCCAATATTGAGCTTGTGAAAGAGATATTCAGGAATATTCATACCATAAAGGGGAACTCAGGGTTTTTCGGTTACGCAGAGATAGAAAAAAAATGTATGGATCTGGAAGGCCGGCTTGATAGTTTGAGAAGCGGTAAGATTCCGGTTACGCAGAATCTGATTTCAGAACTTCTGAAAAGTATAGATAACATTCAAAAAGAAATTCAAAAAACTGCCGGCAGTATAAAGACTGATAATAACCCGGGCTCTTCTAAAAATATAGTTGAACCGGCACCTATAACCGAATACAAACCGATCGGGGAAATACTTGTCGAAATGGGCGCTGTATCAAACGATACGGTTGAAAAAGCTCTGGAAGAACAGGATCGGCCTCTTGGTGAAATACTTGTGGAAAGCGGTAAAGTTGAAGCAGAAATTGTTGAAAAAGCCCTGCAAATTCAGAAGAGCCAGTTGTCCGCACAAAGCGCGGCGGGTATCGCTACGGATTACCAGAGAAAGGAAATCCGCGTGGACACGGCAAAACTTGATAAACTCTTTGACCTTGTCGGAGAATTGATAACCGCTGAAACAATGGTTATTAATAATCCCGATCTTCATGGTTTAAAGCTGGAAAATTTTACAAAAGCGGGTAATATGCTGAATAAAATATGCCGCGAAATTCAGGAAACCACAATGATGGTAAGGATGATACCCCTGGAAGGGTTGTTTACAAAAATGACCCGGCTTGTCCGCGACCTTTCAAGAAAATCAAATAAAAAGATAAACTTCGAGTTTTCAGGCCAGGAAACTGAAATGGACAAAAACGTCATAGAGCAGATTTCCGACCCTCTCGTACATATTATCAGAAACTCTATTGATCATGGAATTGAAATTGCTGAAACCAGGGTTGAAAATGGAAAGAATGAAACCGGGAATATTAAACTGAACGCTAAATATGAGGGCAGTGAAATATGGATAAGCATTAAAGATGACGGAGCCGGACTCAACCGGGAAAAGATTATCCATAAAGCCCTGGAGAAAGGCTTATTAAAGGAGCCTGTTCGGGATTTGAAGGACAGGGAAGTGTGGCAGATCATTTTTGAACCCGGTTTCTCAACCGCTGACAAAGTGACCGAGGTATCAGGACGCGGCGTCGGAATGGATGTGGTAAAAAAGAATATTGACAAACTCCGCGGAAAAATAGAAATAATTAGCGAAGCCGGAAAAAACTGCGAGTTCATTTTAAAAATACCTTTAACAATGGCCATTATAGACGGAATAACAATTAAAACAGGCGATAATTTTTATTCAATACCATTGATTGATATCCTGGAGTTTTTCAGGGCGAAGGAAGAGCAGATTACCCGGACTTCGAGCGGAAGCGAGGTGGTAAACCTGAGAGGCTCTCTGATGCCGCTGATAAGAATGTATGAAGTCTTCAACGTCAAAAGCAAATATACGAAAGCGACTGAAGGAACAATTATAGTAGTGCAGAGCGCCAATAAAAAAGCCTGCCTGTTTATCGATGAGATCATCGGCAATCAGCAGATAGTAATAAAGTCGCTTTCGGATTACCTTGGTAAAGTTGATGGCGTATCAGGCTGTACAATATTGGGCGACGGAAGCGTCAGCTTTATTATCGATACCGGAACATTTATCAGCAGATGGGTGGAGTAGCGGAATTAAAAATCCCCCCATCCCCCTTTTTAAAGGGGGAGTTGTTGTACAGGGTTTTTGGTAAATATATTCCCCCTTTCCAAAGGGGGTTGGGGGAATTTAAAAGTTAAAAAAATAATAAAATAAAAAGGAGGCTGTTTATGTTAAGCAAGATGGAACCGGTTCCGAAATTGACCGGCGGATTTCTGATCAAGGGGGTAGTCGCCGGTACAACCGGCAGGTGTTTTGAAAAAGAGATTAATTTATGTTATGGAGGAATATATGTTTAATTTTAAGATCAGGTCAAAGTTATTCTTAAGTTTTGCTGTTGTGATTGTTGTACTTGCAGCGATAATCCTGCTGTCCTATTCGAACTTTAATAAAGCTGTTCAGGCTAATGGCTGGAATATTCATACTTATCAGGTTATGAGTGAAAGTGACGCTATGTTGGCCAGCTTGATAAATATAGAAACGGGACAAAGAGGATTTCTATTAGCAAAGGAAGAAAGTTTCCTTGATCCCTTAAATCAGGGAATGAAAGATTTTAATTCTCACTTTCAGTCAATAAAACAGCTCACATCTGATAATGCAGCGCAGCAGACAAGGTTAGTTAATCTTCAGCAAGCTGAAGACAAATGGATGAATGAATTCATAAATCCATTAATTACTCAGACAAAAAATACTGCTACATCAGTTGATGGTATTGAATTAACAAAAGGCAAATCTTATATGGACAACTTAAGATCAATGATAAGTGAAATCAAAAGTAATGAAGAATCTCTGCTTAGCAAAACGTACCAAAGACATGAATGATCTGGTTGCTCAAACAACATCTATTATGCTGTTCGGGACTTTAATAGCTATTATTATTTCAATAATAGTAGTGATGATTATGTCAAGTGCTATATTGAAACCTCTCAGTAGTATTGTCAAATTCTTTGAATCGATGGCTAAAGGAGATTTATCTAACAGAATTAAAGTGGTTTCAAGAGACGAATTTGGCATCCTTTCCGAATCCTATAACGCAGTCTCTGATGCTCTAACAAGCATGGTAAATGACGCAGGAATGCTTTCCGTTGCAGGGATTGAAGGAAGACTCACTACACGTGCCGATGCTTCCAAGCATCAGGGCGACTTCAAAAAGATCATCGACGGCGTCAACCTCACTCTCGACGCGGTCATCGGGCCTTTAAATGTTACGGCTAAATATGTTGATGATATAAGCAAGGGGATTATTCCTCCGATCATCACAGATACTTACAATGGTGATTTTAATATCATTAAGAACAATCTAAACTCCGTTGTAAAAATGATGAGCGATCTCCTGAAGGAAACAGATAATATAACAAAAGCTGCGGCTGACGGCGAGCTTGACAAAAGGGCAAACGCCGATATATTTCTTGGCGGCTGGAATAAACTTGTAGCAGGTGTGAACGACACCATCAAAAATATTGTCGATCCGCTCATGGTTACTGCGGATTATGTTGATAAAATTTCAAAGGGGGTTATTCCTCCTGAAATCACAACAGTTTACAAGGGTCAGTATAACATTATCAAAACAAACCTGAACGCTGTTGTGAAAATGATGAGCGATCTCCTCAAGGAAACAGATATTATAACGAAGGCGGCGGCTGATGGGGAAATTGATAAAAGGGCGAACGCCAATATGTTCCTGGGCGGCTGGAATAAACTGGTATCTGGTGTGAACGACACAATCACAAATATTGTAAATCCGCTCATGGTTACGGCTGATTATGTTGATCAGATATCCAAGGGAATTATCCCTCCTGAAATTACAACAGTTTACAAGGGCCAGTATAACATTATCAAAATAAACCTGAACGCCGTTGTAAAAATGATGGCTGATCTTCTTAAAGAGACTGACGTTATCATCAAAGGGGCGGCTGACGGTGAGCTTGATAAAAGGGCGAACGCCAATATGTTCCTGGGCGGCTGGAATAAACTGGTATCTGGTGTGAACGACACAATTACAAATATTGTAAATCCGCTCATGGTTACTGCGGATTATGTTGATCAAATATCCAAGGGAGTTATTCCTCCTGAAATCACAACAGTTTACAAGGGCCAGTATAACATTATCAAAATAAACCTGAACGCTCTTGTAAAAATGATGTCCGATCTTCTCAAAGAGACAGACGTTATTATTAAAGCGGCGGCGGACGGTGAACTTAAAAAACGGGCAAACGCCGATATGTTCCTTGGCGGCTGGAATAAACTGGTTTCGGGTGTGAACGACACCATAACCAATATTGTCAATCCGCTAATGGTCACTGCGGATTACGTTGATAAAATTGCAAAGGGCACAATACCCGAAAAGATTACGGATATCTATAAAGGCGATTACAATATTATCAAGAACAACCTGAACCAATGTATTGACGCTGTTAACCTTCTGGTTGCCGATACCGGAATGCTCGCAAAAGCCGTAACTGAAGGTAAAGTTGCCACACGCGCAGACGCGAAACTTCACAATGGCGATTACCGCAGGATCATCGAAGGTGTTAACCAGACGCTCGACCTCATTTGCGGGCCGCTCAACGAAACGTTGGGAATCTTAAATAAGATGGCAGAAGGCGACATGATGCTTGAAATGAAGGGCGATTATAAGGGTGATTTCCTGGTACTCAAGAACTCGGTGAATAACACCCTGTCATCTATTAACGAAATTCTGACGCAGGTCAACACGGCCATTGAACAGGTAACCGCCGGCGCGGGCCAGGTCTCTCAGGCGAGCCAGTCCCTATCGCAGGGCGCGGCTGAACAGGCAAGCTCTCTTGAAGAAATCACATCTTCAATAACAGAGATCAACACCCAGACTAAGCAGAACACCGAAAACGCCGTACAGGTAAATGGGCTTGCTAAAAGCGCGAAAGACAACGCCGCACAGGGCAACCTGCAGATGGCGGAACTGGTTAAGGCGATGAGCTCTATCAATATATCCGCCGAGAACATCAAAAAGATAGTCAAGGCGATTGACGATATCGCGTTCCAGATCAATCTTCTCGCTTTGAACGCAAACGTTGAGGCGGCAAGAGCGGGCAAATATGGTAAAGGTTTCGCGGTTGTGGCGGATGAGGTTAGAAACCTCGCTGTAAGAAGCGCGTCTTCCGTTAAAGAAACCAACCAGATGGTTGAAGAAGCCATTAAAAACATTGGAAACGGCAATGATCTCGTGACGGTTACAGCGAAACAGCTTGCAGAAATAGTGGACGGCGCCTCTAAGGTTGCCGATCTTGCAGAAGAAGTAGCGACGGCGAGCAAGGAACAATCGCAGGGATTGGAGCAGGTCAGCACTGGACTTGGACAGATTGACGATGTTACTCAGGCTAATACGGCAAACGCTGAAGAAAGCGCCTCTGCGGCGGAAGAACTGGCTTCGCAGTCCATGCAGTTGAAAGAAATGATTGCTAAATTCAAACTGAAAGCTGTGGAAGGCAAAGTTACGGAAATATCTGCCGAAATGCTTCAAATGATTAAAAATGAGCTGGGCAAAGGACAGCACCATCAGGCTGGACAGAAGCATGAAGAAAAAATGCCGCTGTTGAAAGAGCTTAAACAGCCAATAAAGGTCAATCCAAAGAGCATTATTGCTCTCGATGACGGTAATTTCGGTAAATTTTAACAAGCCGCTCGGTTCCCGAGTAGCATCGAGGGATGACCGGTATAATTCCCCTGCAGATTTGCTGCGGGGGAGAATCCGGTGATTAACAATTAATTATAAGGAGGTAAATATGCCCGAGACGATCCGCAAGGACTTAATAGATGAAGCGATGGGACTGGATGAAGAAGATGAAGATACTCAAGCGAATAAATATCTCAATTTCAGGATCGGGGACGAATCTTACGGCATCAGTATAAGGTTCGTAAGAGAGATCATAGAGCTTCAGAAAATATCCGAGGTTCCCGATATGCCGAATTATGTGAAAGGAGTAATAAACCTTCGGGGTAAAGTTATTCCCGTGATAGATATACGTTTGCGGTATAAAATCGCGGCAAGGGAGTACGATGACAGAACCTGTATAATTGTGGTTGAGGTAAATAACTCAGCTATAGGATTCATCGTAGATACGGTGGAAGATGTGCTGGAAATACCTGAAAATCAGGTAGAACCGGCTCCTAAGTTTAAAACAGAATCAGGTTCCGAATATATCAGCGGAATGGGTAAAGTTGGAGACCAGGTTAAAATATTGATTGATGCGGAGAAAATCATTTTTGTTGACGAAATGAAGACTATTAAAAATAACATCGAAAAAAAGGCAAGTTGAAACAAACATTTCCTAAATATTTCCGGAGCCGAAATCCTCCCTTATCGGCTCCGGAAATAATTATTTTAAAGAAACTGGAAGCGGAAGGGGAAAATGGTGGAAAACTGTATTGTTAATGGATTGATTACAATTTCAAATAAGGAATTTGATCTGATCTCAAAATTGATCTATGATAAATTCGGAATCAATCTGACGGAGCAGAAAAAGCCCCTGGTTCAGGGAAGATTGAATAAAATTATCCGTCAGCTGGGATTTAATACATTTATGGAATATTATCATTCGGTTATTAATGATGAAAGCGGACAATCGCTTTCACTGCTGATAGATAAGATATCCACCAACCACACGTATTTTTTTCGTGAGAAAGAACACTTTGATTTATTAAATGCAAAAATATTACCGGAAATAGTGAATAAATTGAAACTTGAAGGAAGGAAAGATTTAAAAATATGGTGCGCGGGCTGTGCCAGCGGGGAGGAAAGCTATACCCTCGCTATAGTCTTAAATGAGTATTTCCAGGCTGATTTTACACGGCTTGATATCGGAATTTTATCCACAGATATATCAACAACGGTTTTAAACCAGGCGATTAAGGGAATTTATCCTACAGAAAAAATTAAGGATATGCCGATAGATTATAAAAGAAAGTATTTAAAGGTTAATGATCAGAATACTTTTAGTGTGGTTGACAGCCTGAAAGAAATTAATCTTTTTAAAAGATTGAATCTTATGAATACTTCTTATCCATTTAAGGGAAAATTTGATATTATCTTCTGCAGGAATGTTATGATATATTTTAATATTGAAACGCGTAAGGAACTTGTTAAACGTTTTTCTCAATATCTGAACCCGGGTGGATACTTTTTTATCGGTCATTCGGAATCTCTCGGCAGGGATAATACTGATTTTAAATATATCAGTCCGGCGGTTTATAAAAAGTTATAAATCGGCTTGAATACTAAGCGGAGGTCTTAGCAATGAGCTCATTAAAAAGCAGGGGGCTGACAATTGTCAGCATCGGCAATCAGAAGGGCGGCGTCGGAAAGACGGTTTCGGCTATAACTATAGCGTCGGGGCTCGCCGCTGCCGGGCAAAAAACCCTGATGATTGACGGCGATCCCCAGGGAAACTTAACCCTTTTTTATATATCAAAAAATCAGCCGGACATTATGTCACTTTTTCAGGATATTCTTGAACAAAAAGCAATAGATAACCTTGAAAATTATATCATTCAGGGGGTAAGAGAGAATCTGGATCTGATCCCGTTTCTGCATAATGATTTCAGGAGCCGGGATATTGAGCAGAAGCTTCCGCTGATCCAGGTAGCGTTTTTTAATCTTTTGTTAAAGGCTAAACAAAGTTATGACTGGATACTTTTCGACTGCTCTCCCTCAAACGGAATGCTGGAACAGCTGATTATTTCAAGTTCGGAAGCTGTACTTGTACCGCTGGAGTTTCAGTTGTTTTCTATCTCAGGGCTGGAATACCTCTTAGAGGAAATAAAACTATGCGGAAAGAATGTTTCAAGAAATATAACCGTGGCTGCGCTTATTTTTACAAAAGCGGAAAACAGGTTAAACCGCATACAGGTTTACAGTGACATTTTTAAAACTTTTACGATTCCGATTTATGAGATATGCAAATCGGAATATCTCCCAAGGTCGGTAGAAATGAGAAAGACAATCTGGGAATTTGCGCCTTCAAGTATTGTCGGGAAAGATTACTATAAGTTAATTGACAAATTATTTATAGGATAGTATATGAAAAAAGGTAAATCCATTAATGCTTTAGATTTATTAAAAGAAAAACGGGATTTGATTGAAAGCATCGGTAAAAAGATTTCTGATAATAATGAAAATCCTTTTCTTAAACGGGCTGATAATGCTGATGTAAATCATGGAAAAGAGCCTGATATTGAGCGGGAAAAGATGGATGCTTTGAAAATGGAAAGGGAAAAACTCTTTGGAAAATGGCATGTGATTGAGCATAAAATTAATGATGAGGATTATTTAAAACTATTTGTCCGGACAAGATTCAGGGACTTTGAATTAAAAGACGGCATTTATGAAGCGGAATATGAATTTAAAGACAGGGTCTGCCTGAAGAAGATGGAAGTCCGCGGAAGCCTGATTCAAAAGGAAGTTGAACCGGCAGAGGAAATTCCATATTATTACAGAGTTTGTTTAACAATTACATACCAGGTTAAGGATGCAGGAATACTTGAAGTGATACTTGAAAGCGGTTATTTGTATTATAGAATCGGTGAGGAAATCCCGGTCATTAAGGATTTAATTGCCGATGGAAAGCCCTCGCTTATTGATATGCATTATTTGGAAAGCAATTTAATTCTGGAGGAAAAGGCGGAAGGCGATTATAAAATTCTTGCCAGGGTAATTTAATGCAGAGAAAAATAAAGGTCTTGATTATTGATGATTCCGCGATGGTTCGGGAAATCCTTGAAAAAGGGCTTTCGACGGACCCTTTGATAGAGGTGGTCGGAAAAGCTCCGGATGTTTATGTGGCAAGGGATAAAATCGTTTTTTTAAAGCCTGATGTCCTGACTCTCGATATAGAAATGCCGAGAATGGACGGGGTCGCTTTCTTAAAAAGGCTCATGCCGCAGTATCCCCTTCCCGTTATTATAGTTTCTTCCCTGTCGAAAGAGGGGTCAAGAATTACTCTTGAAGCCCTGGCTTTCGGGGCGGTTGATTTTGTCTTGAAGCCGTCAACAAATGTAGGAAACGGCTTAAAAGATATGTTAAGAGAATTAATAGAAAAGATAAAAATAGCCGCCTTCGTTGATGTTTCAAAATGGAAAAGAGATAATTATAAACCGGAAACAGTGAAAGAAATCAGTTCAAATGTACTTGAAGGCACTACGGATAAGGTTATCGCGATCGGTTCGTCTACCGGAGGAACCGTAGCTTTAAACCGGATTATAACCGGGTTTCCGGCAAATATGCCGGGAACTGTTATAGTTCAGCATATGCCTCCGGTGTTTACAAAAATGTTTGCCGACAGCTTGAATCAGATTTCAAATGTCGAAGTGAAAGAAGCAAGCGACGGGGACAGGATTATAACCGGGCGCGTACTTGTGGCGCCGGGAGATTTTCAAATGAGGGTTATCCGCTCCGGGGGCCGTTACCTGGTTGAGTGTAAGAAAGGTGAAAAGGTCAACGGTCATTGCCCCTCAGTGGATGTGCTTTTTAATTCGGTAGCGCAGTATGTGGGCTCAAACGCTATCGGGGCTATCCTGACAGGGATGGGAAAAGACGGGGCGGCCGGTATGCTCGAGATGCGCAAAGCCGGTGCAAGGAATATTGCGCAGGATAAAGAGTCTTCCGTGGTTTTCGGCATGCCTAAAGAGGCCTATCAGTGCGGCGGAGCGGAAAGGCTGGTTCCTTTGGACAATATATGCCAGACGCTGATTCAGATGGTTAAGCAAATATAAAGAGGAATTTATGGGACTGATTATAGCGGGAATAGGGGAAACTAAAGTCTCTGCGGATAAAGGTGATATAATCAAAACTTATGCACTTGGGTCTTGTGTTGCATTGTTAATATATGATAAGCAAAAAAATATCGCAGGTTTAGTTCATATAGCCCTGCCGAATTCTTCCGTAGACATTGAAAAGGCCAGAAACATGCCGGGCCATTTTGCCGATACAGGAGTGCCCTATCTTATCGAAAAAATGAAGCAATTTGGGGCTTTAAAACAAAATGTCTGGATAAAACTGATAGGCGGTTCCAATGTTATGGACCCTAATCTTTTGTTTGATATCGGTAAAAGAAATACTCTGGCAATAAAAAAAATTCTCTGGCAGAACAATTTAGGGCCTATTGCGGAAGATGTGGGCGGAGATTACAGCAGAACCGTAACAATGGTAGTTGAGAATGGCGATATTATTGTTTCTTCCGGAAAAAAAGAATGGAAATTGTAGGAGAAAGCGATGACATACAATCATATTTTAATAGTCGATGATTCGTCTACTTCGAGAATGATCGTTCAGCGCTGTTTTCAGATCGCCGGGAATCCCGACTCGATTTATTCTTTTGCCGAAGACGGATTGGAAGCCCTGGATAAACTGGAAAATTTCAGCGATATTGATCTCGTTGTGACTGATATCAATATGCCAAAAATGGACGGGATTAATTTTATTAAGAAAATAAAGATGAATGATAATATAAAAAATAAGACCGTTATAGTTGTTTCCAGCACGGGAGATAGTTTTGTGGAAGAAGAATTGAAAAAGGCCGGGATACTTGGATTGATAAGAAAGCCGATATCTCCGGCGAAAATTCTTGAGACTATAGGAGGCGGACATGTTTGAACCTCTGAAAGCGGAAAAGGCAAAGGAAGCTTTGAGCCTATCCGTGGTAAAAACTTTTGAGGAAATAGCTTTTATGGATGTAGTTGAGACTGCTGATATTTCTATGGAGAACATTTATGAAAATGTATTCAGTATAGATATATTGAAGCCTGTTTCAGGAAAGATTTTCATAATGCTGCAGGACTGGCTCAAAGATTCGGTTATCAAGAATATTTATGTAAATCAAAGCGGTAAATTGAAAGATAATGAGAAGGACGACTGCCTGCTTGAAATACTTAATGTCATAGCCGGAGAATTTTTAAGCCGTTATTTCGGCAAAGGAAGCGAATACAAAATCGAATTGCCTCAGGTTTATATTGATTATAAGGAAGGGGATGAAAAACCGTTTGTCGATATATTTTTTGACGCGGAAGGTTTGCCTTTCCGTGTATTTCTTAATACTATAAGATACAGATATTAATACCAGGTTGTATTCAAAGTGAGTGTAAGCGAATAAGGTCGGCTATATGTTTAATAAAGTCCGGTTGATACTGTTAATAATTATTTTTTTTATTTTATTATTATTTAATGGAATTGTTTTATTTAATATTAATATTCCAAAAGCCATCCCGGCCGTCATTAATATTATCGGAACAGCATTCATTTTAGTTGTATTATCGGTGTTTTATAGATCATTAAAAGGAATTGACAATAGAGAAATACAGAATAATAAAAAAAACGAATCTCAGCAGACTTTAATAAATGAATATCAATCGTTATCCGTAGAGTTTATCACTATGATTAAGAATGTTATGGAATTATTCAATAAGATTATGCCTGCAAACCAGGCTGATTTTAGTGAAACAGGGAAAGAAGCAGATAATGCAAATAAACTCAGAGATTTTATAGATTTATTGAATAAACGCTTAAATTCAGATGATGTTAAATTGTATTTTGAAAAAATAAAATCCCTCGGTATTATTACGGAAGTTTATTATAAAATCCCATATCTTGTTAAATTTTTAAAAAAAGTAATAGAAAAAACCGAGGCCGCAACAACAACGCTTATCGATAAATTTGACATAGTTTTACAGGAACATAATAACGCAACTAACGAAGCGATGAATAATCTCAACAGTTTTAAACAGAATGAAGAAGGCAGAAGTTTTGAAGAAACTATAGAAATATCAAAAAAGGCAATATCCGGATACAGGGAAATGATAGATAACCTGGCAAAGGTAAATCTGGATAATTTCAAATCTCTGGAAGACATTGAAGATAAAATTAATGTTATAAACCAGACCTTAAACAATATAGTGGAAATATCAAATCAGAACAAGATAATCCATATTAATTTATCTATCGAAGCCGTTCAGCTTGGGGAAAAGGGAAAAGGAGTTATGGTTATTGTTAATGAAATAAAGAAATTAAACCAGAAAACAGCCGAGTTTATTCTTCAGATAAATTCAATTATGAAATCGTTTAAAGATTACAATGAAAAGGTAATAGGCAGGTTAAGTAATGAAAAAGACAATATGACAAAGAATATTGAGACTACCAGCCGCCAGTCTGAGAATATCGTTAATTCGCTGATAGTTTCTTATGAATCTACGGCGAACCTTTTTATAAAGCTGACAAACTCAAATTTAAAAGTTCGCCAGAGTATGGATAATGTGATTGAGTCATTGCAGTTTCAGGATATTACAAGGCAGCAGATTGAGAATGTAATAGATTTTCTTGGGGAAATCCGTAATAGAATTAAGGAATCTGAAAGTTTATTACAGTATTTTAACATAAAATTGGGTGAAGAAGATGAAGAAATTCATGAAAAGATTTATAAGGAATTTGGTCAAAAAGCAAAGGTGTTTGATGAAAAGCTGATTCTTGAGTCGATTAAATTAATAAATTCAAAAGTTTTATGAAAAAAAACCCCGTGTCTGTCATTCCGATTCTAACCCTGATATGTTCTTGTGAGGAATCTCGTATTAACAAATCGGTTGGATAAAGGAGATTCCTCAAAAGAACAACAAGAAGAAGAAATCGGAATGACACGGGTGGAGATAAGTAAATTGAAAGTAACTGTAATTATAATATAGAAATAGAAGTTTTCGATTAGAAAACTTTAGACGATACATTAAATTGGTAATGTCAAAAGTTTTATGAAAAAAATCCCTGTGTCTGTCATTCCGATTCTAACCCTGATATGTTCTTGTGAGGAATCTTGTATTAACAAATCGGTTGGTTAAAGGAGATTCCTCAAAAAAACAACAAGAAGAAAAAATTGGAATGACACGGGTGGAGATAAGTAAATTGAAGGTAATTGTTATTATAATATTGAAATAGAAGTTTTCGAAAGAAAACTTTTAACAATACTGTTAAATTTAACGGGAGGAATATATGAATTTTATGGTTGTTGATGATTCGTTAACAATGCGTAAGATTGTAGCTTTAGCTTTAAAGATGGGACAGCATAATTGTATTGAGGCTGATAATGGACAGATAGCTTTACAAAACCTTTCAGCTCAACAGATCGATTTTTTTATAGTTGATGTCAATATGCCGGTTATGAATGGGATCGATTTTGTGAAAGAAGTAAGAAAAAAACCCGAGTTTGTAAAAACGCCTATCATAATGCTGACTACCGAAAGCGATGATAAAATGATAGCGCTTGGTAAAGAAGCCGGGGCCAATGCTTGGATTGTGAAACCTTTTAAAAATGAGGAATTATTGAATTTGATTAACAAATTAATAGGTTAGATCCCCCTTCGTTATACTCAGGAAACCGGGTTTATGGTTAGACACAGTGGTGTGGTTCCCTGGGGGAAAGCCCGGACAGATGCTACAGAGCTTGTTTTCTACTATAATACCTCGAAGCTCTGCGTGGTTTATCCCGAGCCTTGCCGGGGAAAGCTCGGACAACTGCTTCAGCGTTAGTCTTCTGCTATAATACCTCGACGCTCTGCGTCGAGGATAGTTTATTAGATTATGGATTATAAAAACATAAAATTACAAACATTTTCCCGCCTTCAAACACTGCAAAAAGTGATACATAGAATCCTCCACCGGCGTCAGCGTCGGCGAAGTTAAGATTGATTACCTGGAGGAAAAATTATGAATATTAAAAAACAAAAAACAATACTCCTTGTTGAGGATGAAGTCATCATAGCCATGAATGAGAAAAATACCCTGGAGAAATATGGGTATAATATTATCACGGCAATTACAGGAGAGGAGGCGGTAGAAATAGTTAAAAATAATACCGGTATAGATCTGATACTTATGGATATTAACCTCGGGAAAGGCATGGACGGTACACAAGCCGCAGAAATAATTTTAAAAGACTATGAAATACCGGTAGTATTTTTATCAAGTCATATAGAGCGAGAAATAGTAGAGAAAACGGAAAAGATTTCATCTTATGGATATGTCGTGAAGAATTCGGGAGATACAGTTCTCGATGCATCTATAAAGATGGCATTCAGGCTTTTTAGTGCCAATATAAAGCTGGAGGTTAATAAATTAAAGCAGGAAACAATGATTTCAAATATATCAGATGTAATTGGTATTATAGGAATTAACGGCAGAGTAAAATATATAAGCCCCAGTATTGAGAAATGGTTCGGATGGCAGGCGAATAGTATTTCAAGTGCCAAAAGCTGGACTAAGATTCATCCGGATGACGTTGCGCGTATTCAGGAAGAATTCATTAATCTGCTTAAAGTAGATCAGTCGGTAAAAAAAGTAGAGTTCAGATTCAGGTGTAAAGACGGAACATATAAACCTGTATCGCTAAGCGCGACTAATTTTTCGAATAACCCCAATATAGGCGGTGTATTGATAAATTATCATGATATTTCCGAGCGTATTGCTGCGGAAAAAGAAATCATGCAAAAGAACAACAAGCTGTCATTATTGTCCTCCAGGCAGGAGGCTTTACTATCTGCGATACCTGATATTATTATGGAAGTGAACAATGAAAAAGTTTATACCTGGGCAAATAAGACAGGTGTAGAATTCTTTGGAGAGGATGTTGTCGGTAAAAAAGCGGATTATTATTTCGCCGGAGAACAGGATACTTATCAAATTGTTCAACCGCTTTTTGATGGAAACGAACAGATTGTCTATTTAGAAAGCCTTCAAAAACGCAGAGATGGAGAAATCCGCCTGCTTGCATGGTGGTGTAAAACATTAAAAGATGAAAACGGCAATGTAATAGGTTCAATTTCATCTGCACGTGATATAACCAAGCGTAAACGTTCAGAGGAAGCCCTTCGGGAAAGCGAGGCACGCTTCAGGAGTATTGTAGAAAATTCTACGGCCGGATATTTCTTTATCGACCGTGAAGGCCGCTACCAGGTTGTTAATGAGGCATGGCTTCGCCTTCACAAATTCGACTCTCCGGAGGAGATAAGGGGACGTCATTTCTTCTTCACGCAAGTCGATTCGGACCGGTTGCGCGCAAATGAGATTGTCAAAAATCATCTGGCCGGAAACGGTATAACCCATGGCGAGTTTACCCGCCGCTGTAAGGATGGTTCAACAGGATGGCATACATATTCCATCAATCCTGTGCGGCAGAATGGCGATATTATCGGCCTTGAAGGTTTTATAATCGACATCACTGAACGCAAACATTCAGAGGAGGATTTAAGGGAAAGCGAAAATAAATGGCGTACTCTGTTCGATATTTTGCCCGTAGGGGTTTCAATCATAGATTCCGATCTAAATATAATTGATTTCAATCGAAGACTTGGAGACATACTTGGATTCACAAAAGAAGATTTGAAGGATGAGAAAATTAAAAAAAGGAAATATCTTCGTTTTGATAAAACTTTGATGGATCCCGAAGAAATTCCCAGCAGTATAGCGATAAAAGAACAGAGAGTTGTCAGGAATGTTGAAATCGGAGTTGTAAAGGAAGACGGGGATATTGTATGGACTAATGTCAGCGCTGCGCCGTTATCATTTCCTGAAGCGGCCTGTGTTATTGTGACTACGGATATAACCGAACGCAAGCTTGTAGAGGAAGATTTAAGGGAAAGCGAAGAGCGTTTCCGGAAAATCTTTGAAGAAGATCAGCTTGGTATTGTAATATTAAATAAAGAATTTAAGTTTGAAAAGGTAAACCAGGCTTTTTGTAAAATAACAGGTTATTCTCAGGAAGAATTAATCTTAATGACATTTAAAGAGATCACTCATCCTGACCATATGATTCAGGATGTCGAGAATGTTATGAAATTGACGCATGGGGAAATACCCTATTACAAAACTGAAAAGCGGTATATATGTAAAAATAAAGAAATCGTATGGGGTAATGTTATAGTATCTATTATTCGGGACAAAGATGATAAATTTCTTTATTACCTTACAACTGTCGAAAATATCACCGAGCGCAGGAAGGCTGATGAAAAAGTGAAAGCACTTCTGCAGGAAAAAGAACTGCTTTTAAAAGAAGTGCATCACCGCATCAAAAACAATATGAATACAATAAAGGGTCTTATTGCCCTGCAGACCGGAACATTAAAAGACCCTTCATCCATCGCGGCTCTGAAAGACGCGGAAAGCCGCGTTCAGAGTATGATGGTTTTATATGATAAATTAAACCAGTCTGCCGGTTTTAATTACATGCCGGTTATGAATTATCTTCCGTCCCTGGTGGAAGAAATAATAGCGAACTTTCCCGGCAGCAAGTTTGTTGAAATTGAGAAAAAGATCGATGATATCGTTTTGAGTGTGAAAATATTACAGCCTCTCGGATTGATAATCAACGAGCTTTTAACAAACATTATGAAGTATGCGTTTATAGGCAGAAACGACGGATTAATTAAGGTATCGGCTAAATTGAAAGGTGAAACCGTTTCTATTGAAATTCAGGATAACGGTATCGGTATGCCGGAATCGGTCGATTTTAATAACTTCCCTGATGAACAGCATACTCATCAGGGATTTGGTCTGAGGCTTGTCGCAATGCTTACGGAGCAGATAGACGGAACTATACGGATAGAACGCGGCAACGGCAGTTCTGCCCGAAAGGGTACAAAGATTATTCTGGAATTTAAGAAATAAAGTGTTAAAAAAATCCTTTGCACAGAGGAATATATGAATTTTGATGTACACACGCTTGCGGCAGTCTTGAGCCTGACCTATCTCCTTCAGGTCGTAGCACTTTTTGCTCAATATCTGACTAATAAAAACCAGAGGGGGCTGGGCTTGTGGACACTTGGTAATGCTATGCTGGCGCTCGGGTTTCTTCTTAATTACCTGAGGGATAACCCTGTTATCGGATTGATCGCGATCGTTTTAAATAATGTGTTTATATTAACAGGTTTATTGATTCTTTATGCAGGTATTCTGCGTTTTCTTGACAGGCTTGTTAATTACTGGAAAATCATAACTTTTTTTATAGTTTTTACAATATTGATTATTTATTTCACATATGTCAATAATAATATGATGATAAGGATGTTGATTTTATCAATAGCTTTTACAGTAATTTCTTTATTAATATCCCTGGTTCTATTCATACATAAAACAGGTTTCATAAAAACATCCGCATATTTCCTTGCCGCTGTGTTTTTAGCTAACAGCGGTTTCTTTGCAGTGCGCGCGCTTCCAGGTATAAACAGCTCAACTTTTAATTTGTTCTCTCCATCTCTGATTTTAACCGCGTCATATCTGGATGGAATTATCCTCTGTACTCTTTCAACTTTCGGGTTTATCATAATGATAAATCAGCGGTTAAATACAGAAAATCGGGAAGATAAAGAAAACCTGGAAGTGATTTTTAGCACGTATCCCGATACGGTTACAATCACTCGAATAACTGACGGCCTTTATATAAGAATCAATGAGGGATTTTCTACAATGATGGGTTTTACCCTGAAGAATTAATCGGTAAATCAAGCCTGGACATCAAGATATGGAATAATCCCGCTGACAGGAAAAATTTTATTTCTATTTTGAATAAAAAGGGCTTTTGCGAAAACTTTGAGTCTATTTTTAATTGTAAAGATGGCAGGCAAATCAACGTAATCATATCAGCCAAGATAATTATGCTTCATGGGATTCCTCATATTATCAGTGTGGCCCGCGATATAACTGAACGTAAACGGACGGCGGAGACGCTGAGGGAAAGTGAAGAAAAATACAGGTTATTGCATGAAAACGCGGGCATCGGCATCGGGTATTATAAACCTGACGGCATCGTTATATCTTACAACCGTTTAGCCGCACAAAACATGAATGGACTTCCGGAGGATTTTGCCGGAAAATCAATCTATGATATTTTCCCGGAACAGGAAGCCGAATTCTATCATGACAGAATTAAAAAAGCCACTTTATCAGATGGTCCTGTTGTGTACGAAGATGAAGTCCCATTACCTTCGGGAAATAAATATTTTTTAAGCACATTCACAAAAATAACCGATTTGAACAATAATATTTCCGGGATTCAAATAATATCCCAGGATATTACAGAGCGCAGAACATGTTGAAGAGAATATCAAAAAACTTCTCGCGGAAAAGGAAATTATCCTCAAAGAAGTTCATCACAGGATAAAAAACAATATGAGCACAATAACAGGTCTTCTCAGTCTTCAGGCAGGAACATTGAGAGATCCCGCATCCATTGAAGCCCTGAAAGATGCCGGAAGCCGTGTTCAGAGTATGATGGTGTTATATGATAAATTATACAAGTATACTGATTTCAATAATATTCCGGTTATGAATTATCTTTCTTCCTTAGTTGATGAAATTATAGCGAACTTTCCCAACAGTCATTCGGTTAAGGTTGAGAAAAAGATAGATGATGTCATTCTCGATATAAAAAAACTCCAGCCTCTCGGATTAATAATCAACGAACTCTTGACCAACATAATGAAGTATGCGTTTACCGGGAGAAATGATGGATTAATTACCATATCTTTGTCATTGAATGATGATAAAGTTTCTGTTGTAATTCAGGATAACGGCATAGGAATGCCGGAGAATCGATAGATTTTGATAACTCAACCGGTATTACCCTTGATGGATTTGGTCTAAAACTTGTCGCGATACTTACACGGCAGATAGATGGAAATATTTCGAATAGAACGTGATAGTGGCAGTTCTGCCCGAAAGGGTACAAGAATTATTCTGGAATTTGAAAATATAATTGTGTAAAAGAAATATTATTCAATTCTTTTGAACAAATCATTTGATTAGATTCAGTTTTCTCAGTTCATCCAGAAGCTTTGCCTTGTCAATGGGTTTTACCAGGTAACCGTCAGCCAGGTTCTCGTACGCGGCATAGACTGTCTTGATATCTTTCAATACAGTAATCATAATTATTTTCGATCCGTCGGCGGAAAAGATTCCTTTCCCGGTTTCCATAGTTCTGATAATATTGAGAGCCTGTTTTCCGTCCATCTCCGGCATCATGATATCCAGACAGATGAGGTCGTATTTTTTGCCGCTTTCAAGAGCCTTGCGGACTGCCTCTACCGCTTCTTTGCCGTTCACGGCTGTGTCTGAAGAGCCGTAAGGCTTCAGGATTTCCTGCAAAAAATGCGGCTTGTTAATTCATCCTCTACGATAAGTGTTTTCATACTAATTATCTCCTTTTTATGTATTTTTCGTAATGTCAAAAGTTTTCTAATCGAAAAGTTTTATTTCTATATTATCAAAACAGTTATACCGTTTTTCTTTGAACAACATACATTATAATAGGAAAACGGTATATACTAAATACCTATTAAAAATTGCTATCGCACATTATTTAAAGTAATTTGGTATTATTTTCAATTACTGGCTTATCCGGTTCTTGCATATTTTTCGTTCCCTGAGTGTTTTGCCGAAGGCAAAATGTATCGAAGGGAACCTTTATGACGCACCCCTCGATACAATTGCTAATGCAATCACTCGGGGAGCGAAGTAGAGATATTCATCACCCTGAAAATCCTCAATTAATTAATGGATTTGAAGGGTGATGAAAAAAAAATATGCTTCAGTCGGATGAACCCAATTACTTATCTACCCCGTGTCATTCCGATTTCTTCTTATTGTTATTCTTGTGAGGAATCTCCTTTAATCCAACCGATTTGTTAACAGGAGATTCCTCACAAGAACATATCAGGGTTAGAATCGAAATGACAAGGTTTTTTTTATAAAACTTTTAACCTTACCTTTTTTCTTACTTGATAAATTCAATGATCGCTTCTTTCAAAAGGGCAAACTGATCTTCAAGTTCGGGTATGAGCTTCAGGATTGCTTCCAGATCATTTTTATTTCCCGCTTCCTCTAAATCAAAAGCAACTGCGCGCATAGCCTCGCCGCCGATATTGGCAGACGCTCCCTTAATGGAGTGTGCTTGACGTCCGGCGCTCACTGCATCTCCATTTTTCAGATAATCCTTCAGAGCGTTAATCTGTTTCGGTATATCATTAAGAAAACCATCAGTTACTTTGACGGCAAGATCCTTATCGCCCATTAAACGGGATATCAATCCATCCAGATCAAAAACCTGAATATTGGCTATGATATGGTCTTCTGAAGAAACAGGCGGCTTTATGCTTGATGACTCATTTTTTAGAGGCAGCCATTTTTCCAGAGCTTCCATCAAAACCGCCGGATAAATTGGTTTTGAAACATAACCGTTCATTCCGGCTTCAAGGCATTTTTCGCGGTCGCCCTGAAGAGCGTATGCCGTCATAGCAATAATAGGAATTTTATGGTTAAGAACCCCGGATTCTAGGCTGCGGATTTGCCGCGTTGCCTCCAGTCCATCCACCTCAGGCATCTGTATATCCATAAGAACAAGATCGTATGGAATTGTTTTAAGCGCATTTATGACTTCCATGCCGTTAGCGGCGGAATCCGCTTGCAAACCTATTTTATTCAGAATTCCTTTTGCCACCTGCTGGTTTATGATGTTGTCTTCCGCCAGAAGAATTCGATAATTTCTATTCTGCAATTCTAGAATTTTATGATGTTCAGCCATTGAGCCTTTAAACTGAGATTCTGTATTACCGGATAAAAAGCATGACCAAACAATCGAATAACTCCGATTGCTTTAAAGGTTTGGTAAGGCAGGCAGAAAAACCGTTTTCCTTCATTTTTTTTTCATTAATCATCTGGTCAAAAGGGGTCATCAGAATTAGATGAATATCTTTTAATGTTTTGTCAGACTTGATTGCCCTGGCCAGGGTTATACCGGGCAGCTGCATATCCAGGATAACTGCCTTGAATGGGTCTTCCGAATCCCTGGCCTGTTTGATAGCTTCAAGAGCGTCAAAAACATTCGGAGTCTCTTCAGGCCTTAAGCTCCAGTTTTGCAGATACATTCCAATAACTGAGCGGTTATCGGCATTATTATCTACAACAAGTATGCGTGTTCCACGGATTTCGGCAGGGATAGTGATATGATTTTCCTGCCCGGCTTGTCTGGTAAAATTTGCTGTAAACCAGAATTCCGAACCCTTTCCTTTTTCGCTGGAAACGCCGATCTCTCCGCCCATCATTTCGGTTAGTTGTTTCGAGATTGACAGTCCAAGGCCGGTTCCGCCAAACTTGCGCGTTATCGTGGAGTCCTCCTGGGAGAATTTCTGGAATATGCTATTGAGGTATTCCGGAGCTATGCCGATTCCCGTATCCTTTATTGAAAAATGGATCAGGGCATTGTTTTTGTTTTCTGATAAGAGGGTTACTTTCATTACAATTTCACCTTCATTTGTAAACTTCAACGCATTGCCTACGAGATTGGTCAGAATCTGGTGAAGCCTTCCCGGATCGCCGCAAACCCGGTACGGCACATTGGGGGAAACGGCGTAGATGAACTCAATACCCTTTTCTTTGAATCCTGCCGCAAACTGTCCTGCAAATTCATCGAGAAGGGCATAGAGGTCAAAGTCTAACTTCTCAAGAGTCAGCTTGCCGGCTTCTATCTTTGAAAAGTCGAGGATGTCATTTATTATTGTCAGCAGGGATTGACTGCTTGAGCGTACAATTTCAGCATAATGCCGCTGATTTCCGGATAGTTCGGTGTCTAAAAGCAAGCCTGCCATACCTATAACGCTGTTCATAGGCGTGCGGATTTTCATGGCTCATATTGGCAAGAAATTCGCTTTTCGCCATGTTCGCCAATTCGGCCTGCTTCGCCATTTCATTAGCTTTAGCAGTTGCTTCTAGGAGTTCTGTTTCAACCTGTTTGCGAATCAAAGCCTCTCCGATATTCAAAGCGATGCCTTCAAAGCGCTCAATTGCGTCGAATGTAAAACATCCTTTTCGTCTGTCGTTCATCTGGATCAGACCGACTATTTTATCCTTGCTGCGTATAGGTACCAGTGCGACTGATGCATAGCCTTTATGAATGCAATTGTTGCAGGGATGAAGCCTTGGATCCTCTCCGGGAGGTAAATCCAGAAGAGGGAATGAATCATTTGTCCGGATTATCCGGGTCAGTCTTGCCGGTAATAACCAGACCGCAGGTACATTCAAGGCAGATATTACCGTCTTTGTCACGGCATACTCCTCCATCCGCATTTCTCTCGATAAGCGTGTTTTCTGTAATCAGGAAATCCTCAGAAAAGCCTTTCTGAGCGAAATACGGAAAATCTTCCCCATTCCGCAGACGAATACCCACGGCGTCAAATCCGGTACGGGTCTTCAAAACGGCGAGGATTCGCTGGATTGAATCCTGGAGATTCTCCAGGCTCGTTTAATATCTGCAGTATTTCCCGTTGGATTCTGTTATGTCTCTTGCTATTGCCATTACTGTCTTATGACCATCGAGATAAAAACAATGTCCATTTATTTCAACGGTAATCCGGCGTCCGTCCTTTGCAACTTGAATAGATTCAAATACGTGGTGACCGTTTGCTATCAGCTTAGATATATTATCATTAATTTTATCTATCATTTCCGGGGCATCAATATCAGCCGGAGTTTTTTTCAGAAGCTCTTCATGTTTATAGCCCAGTATCTTGCTAGCCTTTTTATTGACTATACTGAAATGCTCAGGATATCCGTTTTCATTGATTTCGTGAATAAAAATGGCGTCATTGCCATTTTCAAGAAGCAGGCGGTTATGTTCTTCGCTTTTATTCAAGGCTTCTTCCGCTTGCTTGCGCCTGGTGATGTCGCGCTGGATAAACAAAATGCTTACAGGATTGCCTTCAGGATCAAATAAAACCGAAGAGCTTACATCAATATAAAACCGGCTTTTATCTTTTTTTATAGCCTGGTATTCGGAAATCTTATGATGTCTTTTACCTGCAAGTAATTTTTGCATATTGGAGATAAAAATTTCATGATCAGCCGAATCAATAAATTCAAAAATTGGTTTTCCCAATAAACCGTCTTTTTCTTTTTTAGAATAACCATAAATTTCAGCAAGTCTATCGGATATGAGCTGTAGTTTTCCATCTTTTGACGCCATCCCGATTCCATCCGGTGAGTTTGAAATAATAGCTTCCCATTTTTGAATACTTTGATAAAGTTCTTCTTCTACCCTTTTGCGTTCGCTGATATCTTTAATCAGTCTTTCTTCTTTTTTTTTCAATTCTTCCTGAAATTTCAGCAATTCAGACTTGTTTTGTTCAGTGCGGAATTCTTTTTTGTCAATTCCCTGCGGATATTTATTAATTCATTATTCAGCCTGCTGATTTCGTCAAGTGTATAGATGTTTTGTTCCGGTTTTTTTTTCATTTTATAATCTCCAGGAAAGAGTTTATCTTTTCAACGGCGGTAGTCAAATCCAAAGCGCTTCCATCAGCCCCGACTTTTTTGAATAAATCCGGTTCAATCGAAAAAGGAAATCCTCCGGTAATGATTTTAATATTTGATAAATTTGGGTTATTTCTAATTGAATTTATCAGTCCTTCCAGATGGATAAGATTCGGTGTCAATGATACAGACAAACCCAGGACATCAATCCTGTTTGATTCTACAAATTTAACAATTGATTGAGAAGGGGAATTCGTTCCGAGGAAAAAGGTGTCCCAGCCTTCAATTTCACATATATCTGTTATCATGCGCAGGCCGATTTCATGGAGTTCGCCCTGTATACAGGCCGCCGCGAATTTCCCTTTCTTCTTTTTTTTATCTTGAAATATATAAGTATAAAGTTCGGAAATAATCAATTGTGTCACGGCAGTCGCGTAATGTTCATCCGCGACCGTTATTTTACCAAGCTGCCAGAGCCTTCCGATTTCCTTCTGTACGGGTTCGAAAACATGAAGATATAGATCCTTTATTTTAATTCCGGATTCAACCTTATTCAAAATCAGCTGTCTTGCTTTATTCCTTTGTTTAATAAGTATAAAGTTTAAATATTGTCCGGACAGGTCTAAAAAAGAACCGTCTGTTATAATATAGGTATCAGGCGTAGATATTGATTGTGATAATTTCGTTTCACCTTTATCCAGGAATTCTAATGGTATGGTTATATCAAATGGCGATTCCTTTTGCAGAACTTCCCTGATTATTTGAAAATTTCTGGCGACATGAGAGATGGGAAACTTTATACTCTTAAAAAATACGGCAAGCCATTCAACATAATGAAGAAAAAGACTGATACTTGAGACCTTCATAGCAGCCGCGAGATATGAAAGATGAAAATTTACGTCCTCAACAGACCTGAGCCTGCCGGTCTCGCCGTATTTTTCCGATAAACCTGGTTCCAGCCTGTAATGAATGTTAATAATCTCTTCAGATAGATAATACTTATGGCTTAAAATCCAATCGCATATTTCAACAATTTCTAGAAGCCATGATTTTACTCCGATTATTAAATATAATTTCAGGGCTTATTATATCAGTCCTATCTTATGTAATTCTTCCTCTAACTTTATTTTGCTGAAAGGTTTAACAAGAAACCCATCGCATAAATCCATAAAGGCATTATTTACATGTTCCGGAGTTCCGAGCACAGTTGTCATAATTATCTTTGCGGCGTCAGTCGATAATATTCCCTTTTCCTCTTCTGATTTATGGATCAGTTTTAGCGTTGTTTGTCCGTCCATTTCCGGTATAATTATGTCAAGGCAGATTAAAAACTAAAAATATAGCGGACTACTGATTTTAGTTGCTTTTATTCCATCTTCGGCAACTTCAACATCATAACCGCGTGTAGAAAGATATACCTTAACAAAGGTACGGTTCATAGCCTGGTTGTCAACAGCCAGGGCTTTCTTTTTATTCGGTATAATTTTCTCCTTTTTAACAATTGTGCTATCCTATTTTATATTTATCAGCAATAGATATGCCATAAAATCTTAAATGATTTGAATAAAAAAACTTGAATATTTTATTTTATTATCATTATTGAAATTAACAAGTTAAATTAAAGATTGAAAAGAAATATTAACTTCTTATTTACAACAAAATTATCTTGGATATATGTATCAAATGATACGAACCGTATCATTTGATACAGCTAAAAAACAAAAGTGTACTTTTAAGCCGGATGAACCAAAATATTTTACCATTCTCATAATTTGTGTTAACATACCGGGAGTTTATACATTAATCTGAAAAATCCCAACCCCCTTTTTAAAGGGGGATAGGGGGATTTAATTCGTAATATAATAGTTAGATAAATCCCACCGCCCCCCTTTTAAAAGGGGGAGGTTAAAAAGTAAGAAATAGTTATATATAGAATAATAGTTAAACATATATGAATTACAAAACTTTCGCCATTACGAACCAATTTTAAAGGAGAGAAATATGGGGCAGAAGTGGGTTTTCATTATTAATCCTATTGCAGGAAATGGTTATTCCGGTCAGCAGACTGATAAAATAAAAAGCCTTGTAAAAGAACATAGCCTCATCGCTGATATAATTCATTCGGAATATATTGGACATGTTACTGAATTGGCTAAGGATTATGCCGAAAAAGGTTACCAAAACATTATCGCTGTCGGTGGAGACGGCACTTTCAATGAAGCGGTTCAGTCTATAGTAGACTGCGATGATGTAACATTCGGCGCTGTTTCCGCCGGTACCGGTAATGATTTTATTAATATACTGGGATTTTCCGAGCATTTTACCGACAGCGATTGGAAAGTCTTTTTTGAGGGAAAAACCATAAAAATAGATGTCGGTCAGTGTAATGAACGCTATTTTATTAATGGAATGGGATTCGGTTTTGACGCGCAGGTTGCTGCTGAAAAAAATAAGGATATGCAGGTTAAAAAGGGTAATAAATCAAAATACTTATGGCATATCATTAAAACGCTGTTATTTTACCGTGAAAAAAGGATGCGTATTGATGTAAAGGGAGAAAAGAGCGAAAACAAATGCTTTATTACAACCATTGGAAACGGCAGACGGTTTGGAGGAGGCTTCGCTTTAACCCCAAAGGCGTTTGCAAATGACGGCCTTTTTGACATCTGCTTTGTTAAAGAAATTTCTCTTCCCATTCGGTTGAAGGAAATGGTTTCAGTAATCAAAGGTACACATATATATGATAAAATGGTAAAGTATTTTCAATCGGATAAGATCAGGATTGAAGTGGATGACGAAGTTCCTATACACCTCGATGGAGAATTATATTTCGGAATAATTTTTGATGTCAGGATATTGCCGCCAAAATTAAAAATAATCTATAACCCATATAGGAATAATTATCTAATCGACCCTGAATATCTCGGTAAAAGATAGCTTAAAACAATCAAATCGTTTCTAAGTTTAAAGAACGTGACTATTTTCATAATTAAATTTAAGTGAAAAAACTCCCGACATTTCATTAATATGAAAGCTCTTTAGTCCTGATTCCCATAACTTCTGCAGTAGTTGAAGGTTCCGGTATCTGCATACCATCTTCAATAAGGCCTTCAATATGAAACTCTATGGCTTCGTAAATATGCTGCTCGGTTTCTTCAAGCGTATTTCCAGTAACACCAACCCCGGGAAGATCAGGTACATAAGCTCCAAAACCGTTTTTAGATTTTTCAAATATAACAAGATATCTTTTCATAAATTACCTCTCAATCCCGGCTTGCTTTATGATATTATTCAGTGTGCCAACAGGGATATTGTCTGACAAAGAATGATATGCGAACAGAATGATGAAACTGTCTATGACTTCCTTTTTGCCTTCACCTGTTGCCAACCATCTTTCTATCGATTTAATTAAATCTCTGAAAGTCATTGAAACCTCATTTTTAATTTTAAATCCTACTTGAAAAAAGTTCAATAAATCAGTCTTTAATTGCTAATACAATAAAACAAATGTTCGACATTTGCTTGGTAATTTATCCGGGGGTGCTTATCGAGCCGATATTTTCGAAAAGACCCATAAAAAAATCAGCTCAGTTAATTTTTTATAACTTTCTATTTGTCTTTTTTTCATAGAGAAAATATAATTATATTTTAGATAAATATGACGATAGTTTTTCATCTATATTGAAATAAATTCTTATAATTTTAATTACATAAGATTTAAAACTCGGTAAAAAAGTTAAGATCTATTAAGTTAAAATCATTGGTGTTTGGAGGGGAAATTGTTTGATAAAATGGGGATAGGGACAATTATTAAAAGGTATCGGCTTATTGTGCCACCTAATCAAAGAGAATATTCCTGGAAGAGAGAACACATAGAAACCCTTTTTCATGATTTTGCAAGAGCAATAAGCGATAATGAATCAGAGTATTTTTTGGGAACTATTGTCGGTATCGATAAAAATCCAGGACTTCTTGAAATTGTAGATGGTCAACAGCGTTTAGCGACTACTGTTATTTTTCTTTGCGAAATGAGGAATTTTCTTAAACCTTCGGCATCGATTATTGCTGAATCTATTACAAATGATTTTTTATCAGTTATTGATAGATCGGAAAGAGAAAGAGTGACAAAAATGCAATTAAATGTTATTGATAATGAATTCTTTAAATCATGCATAATTGGCAATGCTTCATCACCCCAAAAAACTTCTCATAAGCATATACAGGAAGCATTTAATATATCTAAAGCTCAGATTAAAAATATTGTTGCTGGATTCAATGTAAAAGATCATGAAAATGCTTTAAATAAATGGATTGATTTTATTGAACACAAAGCTGTTGCTATATTATTGACTGTAGATAACAGTATTAATGCTTATAAAATGTTTGAAACACTAAATGATCGCGGCCTTAAAACTTCACAAGCTGATCTTGTAAAAAACTATCTTTTTGGCCAGTCTGATTCTCGCTTATCAGAAGCTCAGCATAAATGGTCTTTGATACGCGGAGCATTGGAATCTGGATATGATGAGGATATAACAGTAACATTTCTTCGACATGTATTAATTGCAATTCGAGGACATACTAAAGAGTCAGAAGTTTTTGATGAAACTGAAAAAATTGCAAGAGGGTCTTCAAAATCATTGGAATTCTTAGATACTTTAGAAAAATTAGCCAATACTTATGTGGCTATTATAAATCCAGAACATGAAAGATGGAATAAGTATCCAGATGCAATTCGGCAAGCAATTAAAACTTTAAATCTTATTAATATAAAACCATTTCAACCGATTTTATTAGCTATTGCTGAGAAGTTTGACCCAAAGGAAGCCAATAAAGCAATGAAAATAATGATTAGTTTAGGGGTACGTCTTTTGATAGCATCAAGAACTACTTCTGGGCCAATTGAACAAACACTTTCAGACACAGCAAAATCAATTTATAATAGCATAATTAAAGATACAAATGATTTAAGGAAAAATATCGAGAGTATTATTCCCATCGATGATGATTTTAAGCATGCTTTTGAGAATTTAACTGTATCAAAAGCATATTTAGCAAGATATTATCTAAGATCATTAGAGATGGCTTTAAATGATGAACCAGAACCTTGGTTTATTCCAAATGATGAAAAAGAAATAATTACATTAGAACATATTTTACCAGAAGAACCAGAAAACTATTGGCCACAATTTTCACAAGATGATGCTGACGCATATTATAGAAGATTAGGTAACTTAGCTCTCCTCAAAGCAAAAAGCAATTCAGACTTAAAGAGCATGGATTTCAAAACTAAGATTAGTGTTTATAAAGAAAGCAGTTATAAATTAACATCACAAATAGCAACAGTTTCAGATTGGACTAAAGAAGAAATAATTAAAAGACAACAAGAACTCGCAAAATATGCTTTGAAAGCTTGGCCTATCTAGATGAAAATTATTACTTAGTTAAGTACTCAAGTAAAAATTCAAAGTATGAACGATTATTGATATGGCTTATCCAAAGTTATTTTATTTTTAACAGAAAACAGTTCTTATTAGCTCTTTGAGTGCAACCTTGAAGTAGCTGATGTGGTCTATTATAAAACATTTTCGCGATAAGTTCGATCTGGACGGGGGTGGATTCGAACCACCGAAGGCGATGCCAGCAGATTTACAGTCTGCCCCCTTTGGCCACTCGGGTACCCGTCCGTAGAAAAATTGTAGGACTATTTTAATAGCATTTATACACTTTGTCAAATAAGCGCTATTATAAATTTACTTTTCTTATCTAAATATATTATAATATTTTGAATTCATTGAAATTAACAGGATAGCATTTATGATCAAAATGAGTGAGTTTAAGCTGATTGAAAAGATAAATCGCGCTTTTCCAAACCATGATAAAAATGTAATCGGGATAGGTGACGACGCTGCCGTTATTAGCCGGGACCGAGATAAAAAAAAGGAATTAATAACTACCGACACAATGGTTGATGGTGTCCATTTCTTATCGGAAAAGATTGATTTTGAAAAGCTTGGTTACAAATCGATGGCTGTAAATATCAGCGATATCGCCGCGATGGGGGGATATCCTTTATATGCACTGCTTACGCTTGGAATATCGGATAAAATAAATGACAGTCAGATTGACGAGTTATTAAAGGGCATAAAAGAGATTAGTAGGAAATTTCCGTTCGAGCTAATCGGCGGTGATTTAGTTAAATCAAGCGTTTTTTTTATCTCCATAACTATGATTGGAGAGCCTTTCAAAAATCCCGTATTGAGAAGCGGTGCGAAAGAGAATGATCTTATTTATATTTCCAGGACTGTCGGCGATAGCGCTATAGGCCTAGCTATCGAAAAGAAAAGTTTAAAATACGAAGTTTTATCTCCTGCCTTTTTTCTGGAAAGGCACTACAAACCTATGCCAGGAGTAGGATTGATAAAAAATCTCATGGAAAATTATACTATTAATTCCTGTATTGACATAAGCGATGGGCTTTTACAGGATCTCGGCCATATTTCAGAAATGAGCGGGATCGGCTTTGAGCTTGAGATAGATAAAATACCGATTTCAAGGGATAAAATCGGCAGCCCTGTTTTAAATGATGAATGGTATTTTCTTGAGTTCGGCCTTTCCGGTGGAGAAGATTATGAATTAATCTTTACTTCAAACGATGTTGTCGTACTGCCGGAGGGTATGCCTTCGATTACACATGTAGGAAAAATGACAGGGAATTCGGCTTTGTTGAAATATAAAGGCAAAGAAATAAACCCAAAGGAACTGAAAAGGGGGTTTACCCATTTTTAACCAGCCATGCTTTTGCAAAGCCGATGCCTTTGCAGAGCAGCAAAGAGTCAAATGCTTTCCTACCTTCTTTCTCAACAACGAGAAAGAAGGTAGGCGAAGAAAGAGTCGCCCTTCTCAGTTTCCATGCAAAGCTGTCTCTTGTTATGAAGCGCATTATCCGCTTTTACTTCCAGATACTTTTTTATAATAACCGCCTTACAGTCCATCCTGATTTTGCTGAAAAATGAAGAGGATAGTTATCGACATTTATAAAGATACGTGGTATAATATTAATAATAATTTACAAATGAGGCGGTATATGTCTTTACCAAAAGAAAAGGAAGAAAGTCTATATTCAGCACATATAGTAATGAAAGATTTTCTGAAACCTTCCGATCCAATGCAAATGTTCAGTAAAGAGCTTTTCCCAATATTTAATGACGAATCTTTTGAAGATTGTTATTCAGACGTTGGAAGAAATGGTAGATCACCTTCATTCCTTGCTATGGTAACATTACTTCAATGGAAAGAATCACTGTCCGACGATGAAACGGTAAAAGCCGTTAACACAAGACTTGACTGGAAAATTGCCCTACATCTTGAAGTTGCTGCTAAGGATATCTTTGAAGCCAGCACACTTTGTGTATTCAGGAAAAGACTGATAGAAAATGATAAAATGTGCATCATATTTGACACTCTATTAAATCAAATTAAGAAAAAGGGTTTCATTAGTGTAAACACTGATTAAGATTTTCCTAAAAACACCGAAAATATTTTCCGCTTTTCACCGAAAGAATTCTTAACAATTTAAAAGTTAAGAGAGAAAAAAAGGCAGCCGATCCAATCTGTTGAAGCAAAAACAGAAAGGAGGCTGCCAGCAAAATGGTTTTAAAGGAGAAGCGGATGAACGAAGCAAAAATCTTAAAGCGGGAACATTTCACCCAGAAACAGATCGCCGATGCACTTGGAGTAACAGACCGAAGTATAAGGAACTATTTAAAACTTCCTGATAATTACCGGGGATCTGTTAAAAGAAAAAGCAAGCTTGATCATTTTAAATCAGTGATCGATTCCATGCTTAATGATCGTCAGGACTATTCAGCAATTTTAATCTTCGAGAAAATTAAATCAATCGGCTATACTGGTCAAATATCAATTCTAAGGGATTATGTTGCTGAAGTACAGAAGAAATTATCAACGGAAGCGGTAATAAGGTTTGAGACCATTCCAGGCAAACAGGCTCAGGTCGACTGGAAAGAATATGGCAGACTATATGTTGACGGCAGAATCCAGAAACTTTACGCCTTTGTAATGACGTTAGGGTATAGCAGGAAATCTTTTGTCTGTTATACCCTCTCAATGAAGCAAAGTGTCTTGCATGAATGCCACAGGATGGCATTTGAACACTTTGGCGGCGTTCCTGAAGAAATATTGTACGACAACATGAAACCGCATGGGTTTATGATACTGAAAAGGGGTTTGTACCCAATCAAAAACTGCTTGTCTTTGCCAATCACTACGGATTTATCCTCAGACGCTGCAGGATAAAAAGGCCGAAAACAAAGGGTAAAGTTGAACGAATGATAAGATACCTTAAAACTAACTTCTGGCCGAGGGTGTGTAAAGACGAATTGTCTCTGGATTACCTGAATGAAAAAGTAATCGAATGGCTTAAGTATGTTGATGAAAAAGAAATGAGGGAGTTCAGGGAAAACAGGAATACACGTTTTGAAAGAGAGAGAGGTTATCTCGGCATGCTCCCTGCATCACCCTATGATTGCAGGGAGATATTGGAGGTTAAAGTAAACAATGAATCATTTATTCATATTGATTCCAATCGTTATAGTGTTCCACCTGAATATATCCAGACAAGCCTGACAGCTAAAATCGATAGATTTAAAAACGAGGCTGAAATATTTGCTGGTAATAAGTCAATCCGTAAGATTAAAATTGAAAGAGAGGGAGAAGGGAAGAAAATATGGTTTTTTGAGGATAAAAAAGACCTCTATGAGCTCTGGAAAAAGCAGCAGACAAGGGAGAACACGAAGATGCTGCTAAAGAAGCCCCTACAGGAAGCCGTACAGGATGTTGAAATCAGGAAACCGTCGTTTTATGACAGTTTGACGGGGGTTGCCTGATGGAAAAGCAAATTGTAATGGATAAAATGGAAAAACTTGGGTTGTCATTTATGTCAGCGGGCCTGGAAAGCTTTTTAATGGAACAGGGACGTGCCGATAAAACGCTTCTCACTTCAATATTGGATTTAATGGAACTTGAGTATATACCCAGAATGGACAGGATGGCTAAAACAAGATTAAAGGTATCTGGAATCCCTGAAAAGAAAAGGCTGGAGGATTTTGATCTGTCATGGATTAAAGGGGGGATTACACAGGCAAAATTCAATGAATTGTCCTCATTGTCTTTTATCGAACGTAAAGAGAATGTAATATTGCTTGGTCCCAGCGGTATAGGTAAAACTCATATTTTAATGGCACTCGGGTATAAAGCATGCATGAACGGTTACACTGCTTACTATATGAGTTGCACTAATATACTTGAAACTCTTCAAAGGGCAAAGAAATTAAACCGCCTAAAGAAAAAGCTTTCCTGGTTTACCAAACCCCATGTATTGCTGATTGACGAAGTCGGATATGAAAACCTGGGACCTGAAGAAGCGACATTACTTTTTCAATTAATAAATGTCAGATACGAAAAAGGTTTGGTTGCTATTACATCGAACAAAACTTTCGGGGAATGGAGTGAGATGATGAATGACAACGCAAAAGCTACGGCAACTTTAGATCGTTTGCTTCATCATGCTCATATCTTTTCCCTGAAAGGTGATTCTTATCGTATGAAAGATAAAATGAAATTGGGGGTGGAAATTTGATTTGATTTTTTTAACAATTGGTTTTAGACTTTAACAAAAGCGGAAAACCAAATCGGTGAAAACCGGAAAATTTAAATCGGTGTTAACACATTAGAGACCATGCCAAGCAAAGGATTGATGCCACTCACGTTGTCAAACATTTGAATAGAATATCCACTACCGATCTTCTGTATAGAGCGGTAAAATGGGTTGTTATAGAAATAGGAAAAGCTGACCCTGAATATTATAACAAAATTATTCCGGATGATATACAGGAACGTTACAGTAAAGATTTCAGCTCCTTCGGATTATCAAAAGAAAAACGCGGAGACAGGCAGGCCGAGATTGTCGAAGACGGTTTCAGGATAAAAAGGATCATTCAGGATAATCCGGCAGAAAGCCTTAAAGAATTGAAGCAATTAGTGATTATGGAAACTATTTTCTCTGAGAATGTGATCATCCGGATAAAGGAAGTTGGAGATAAAGAATTCATTGAAGTAGAAGAAATAGTAACCCCGAAGCAAACGATTTTCACGCCTGACGATCCGACATTGAAACTGGGCAAGAAGGGTAAAACCAGCTGGGTAGGAGAAAAGTGCCATGTTGTTGAAACCGCGGAGAAAGGGGAAGTCAATTTTATAGTCGGTATGATACAACAGGCCGCGAATGAGAATGATAATAAAATTCTTCCTAAACTGAAAGAGATGAATGATGAGATGGGTTTGAAGCCTGATAAGACATACGCAGACACAAATTATATAAGTAGAACGGCGATCATGGAATTCGAAGAACGTGGAGAAAGATTGATGGGATATGTGCAGAAAGATACTTCAGCAAAACCCGAAGGATTTAAACTGGAAGATTTTAAGATCGATATGGATACCCTGACAGCTATTTGTCCGAAAGGAATTAAAAGCGAAAAACATATTAAAAATGGTGGCAGTAATCATAGTATAATATTCCCGAAAAATGAATGCATGGTTTGTTCTTTCTTTAAAGATTGCGTAACCGGCAAACAAAAGAAACGTGTTTTAGTAGTCGGAAAAGGTTATGGATATTTTAGAAAAAGGAGGGATGAGCAAAAAACCGCTGAATTTAAAAGTGAAATGAGTGTCCGGGCTCAGGTAGAAGGTACCATTAGCGAATCGGTAAGATTTCATGGACTCAGGAAAATAAAATATAAAGGCACTGAGGGCAGACAATTCCAGTATTTAATGACAGGGGCAGCGGTAAATTTTAAGAGATATATAAAGAAACTATTGTCATTACAACAAAAGTTACCAATATCTGAAGGAGCATTGGCTTAATAGAGGAACAAAAATGGTATAATGCTCAAATAACCCGGAAAAAAGAGGTAAACAATGACACCTGATAAAGTTGTTCTAAGTCTTAGGTAAAAATTTAAAATATTTAAAAATCCGGAGAAGACGGTCGTTTTTTTATATTATTTTTCAGCAAAATCATCCTGGACTGATGCGGCGTCCGCGCCATCCCTGGTGCTAATCTTATATTACATTTTATTATTATATTTTAATGGATAATGCGTTCATTGTTTCTTGATTAGTTGATTCTTTCACAAAAATCACCGGGAAACTGCTGCGGGACAGGGAACCGGGTTTTCAGCAGTTAGTTCAATTGCAGGTTTTCCAACAATATATAACTATTGACAATTAAAATCATCCCATATAAAATAATTTGTTTCCAGCTTATGTGCTGGTGAGAAGCATAACCGGCATCTCCTTAAAAAAGCCGATATGGCTGGATTGTGGATTATAGGAACGCCAGTCAATTTGTATTGTTAATAAAATTATTTTTATTAATTAAATGCAATTGACTTTGATTAATAAATATTGTATACTCTATGTAGATACATGGAGGATGTTATGGAAGTTTCTATTCAAAAATGGGGGAATAGTCTGGCTTTAAGAATACCAAATAACTATGCAAAAGATATTAACTTAAAAAAAGGATCTCATGTCGATTTAATCAAAGAGGATAATAAAATCATCATCATTCCAAAGAAACATAGTTTAAAACTCAAAGAAATATTATCAAAAATTAATGATAATAATATTCATAATGAAACTGATACGGGAGATCAAATTGGAAAAGAAGCCTGGTAGTTATATACCATCAAGAGGTGATATTGTTTGGCTATTATTTACTCCTCATAGTGGACATGAACAATCAGGACATAGACCAGCTATTGTTATTTCACCAAAAGAATATAATGAAAAAGTTGGATTAGCTTTATTCTGCCCGATCACATCAAAGATAAAAGATTATCCGTTTGAAGTAAAAATAAACATTAAAGGTAAAATTGATGGCGTAATTTTATCAGATCAAATTAAAAGCCTTGATTGGATTTCAAGAGAAGCAAAATTTATTATTAAAGTATCTGATGATGTTTTTGAAGAAGTCATTGAAAAAATTAATTTATTAATCAATTAGGTCGGAGTTATGAGAATTATTATCGAAGACAAAAGGATTAAAGAAATTCCAGCTCTGGAAATTTATAATGCTGAATCAAATAAAAAAGCTCCAGTTATTATAATGATACATGGTTATAAAGGTAAAAAAGAAAATCTATTAAAAGAAGCTTATTTTTTTGCTAGAAAAAGTTATTTTGTAATAATATTTGATTCATATCTCCATGGTGAACTTGCAGTTGAGGAACTTAATGATAATCCTTACCTTGAATTAAAAACTTTGATAATACGCAACCAAACTATTAAATTTATGAACACTTTAATGCTTGAAAGTAATCTCAATCCTAAAGCAGACAGTAATCGAATCGGTTTAATTGGTATTTCAATGGGAGGGATTTTTATTTATAAATATCTTTCTCAAGATATAATTAATTCCGGAATAAAGGCAGTTATTCCTATAATCTCTCCTCCGAAAATAATGGATATTTATAAAAGTAACTTTGAAAATGATTCGCAGGCTGAAAAACATTTAGTTGGATTTGATGAAATAAGTAAATTAGAAATATTTGAGTTCGAACAACTCAAAAAGCTTAATGATTTACCATTGTTAATGATTAACTCCGATAATGATCCTTACTCACCGATAGAAATAATTAGAAAGAGTTATAAAGAAATCAGTCAGTCTTATTCTGATAAAGAAAAAATAAAATCTCTTGAATATAAAGGTATTGGACACATTCTTACAGAAGATATGATAAATAAATCTTGGGATTGGTTTAATAAATATTTGTAAAGTAATTATGAATACCTCTATTGTAGATTTTAAAAATTTAGTCTGGCAAACTTTGTAAAAATATGTTATGAATGTTCCACTCCTCGCCCCACACGAGCAATGACATATGGCGGAAAGGAGAAATTGTTGTGTGATTTTTACGAGGAGTCGTAACAAGCCGTTTTTTTGCCCCCGCAGCAATTTTCCGGCTTACTTAGGATTTGAGAATAATCTAAGCAAAAGTAATTTATTACATTGTGCGATTTATAGAAATATCTTTACTATAACGAAGTGAGCGCAGGATGCGCGTCTCCGACGAATCAAAACAGGATGTTTTGTGAGGAGGCGGGTTACAATCAGACAGGGTTAAGAATTAACGCATAATGTACCTGTAACAATGAAATATATTAATATGAAAATTGTGCTTCGGCAAGCTCAGCATAAACTCCGGGCTGTTTATTTCTTTCGGTTGACGAGCGAAGTCGAGGCATTTGCTGACAAAAGAAAAAGTAATAAAGCCTTTGCTCTCTTTATGCCATAAAGGAATAGATTTTTTGAAAAATGCATGTTTATTTTCACAGGAGGATTTTATAATGGAACTGCAACTAAAAAAGCTCTCGGGTTTTCAAGGCCGGAAAGGGCCGCTTTTGCTTATCATCATGGATGGCATCGGAATCGGTAAGGATTATGCCGGTAATGCCGTGTATAATGCAAAAAAGCCCGCTCTGGATAAGCTCTTTAAAAGCGATTTTTACACAACGCTTCGGGCTCATGGGACTGCTATAGGTATGCCGACGGATGATGATATGGGGAACAGCGAGGTCGGGCATAATGCGCTTGGAGCCGGAAGGGTTTTTGCCCAGGGGGCTAAAAGAGTAAATCAGGCAATCTCAGACGGCAGTATTTTTAAGACAGCGGTATGGAAAAACCTTACATCCCGATGCCTTAATAACAAAGGCACTCTTCACTTGATAGGCCTCCTCTCCGACGGGAATGTACATTCTCATATAGACCAGGTTTTCGCTATGATTCAAAAAGCCGTTGAAGAAGGTGTTAAAAGATTGAGGGTTCATCCTCTTCTCGATGGGCGCGACGTCCCTGAAAAATCAGCGCTGATTTATGTGGATAAGCTTGAGGCTGTGTTAAAATCAATTTCCGCAAAAAGCGGCTTCGATTACAGGATAGCTTCCGGCGGCGGAAGGATGGTTACGACTATGGATAGGTATTTCGCCGACTGGAGCGTTGTGAAGCGCGGCTGGGATGCGCATGTTCTGGGTATTGGCAGACAGTTTGCTTCCACCCATGAAGCCGTTGAAACATATTATCGGGAAGACCCAAAAATAACGGATCAATATCTTCCATCATTTGTGATTGCGGAGAATGGAAATCCTGTTGGAAAGATCGTTGACGGGGACAGCGTTATTTTTTTTAATTTCCGCGGGGATAGGGCAATTGAGATTTCCATGGCATTTGAAGATGATGATTTTAAGGGTTTTGACAGGGTAAAGTGGCCGGAAGTTTTCTATGCAGGAATGATGCAATACGATGGCGATCTTCACTTGCCCAAGAATTTTCTTGTAAACCCGCCAGAGATAGACAGGACGCTTGGTGAATACCTGTGTAATGAGGGTGTGACATCCTTTGCCGTGTCGGAAACGCAGAAATTCGGGCATGTAACATATTTCTGGAATGGGAATAAATCGGGTTATATAGATAAAAAACTTGAAATGTATGTGGAAATACCCTCAGATAAAATTCAGTTTGATAAGGCTCCGAAGATGAAAGCGGTTGAGATTACAGAAAAGGTTATAGAGCTTTTAAAAAGCGGCAAATACAGATTTGGCAGGTTGAATCTGGCTAACGGCGATATGGTCGGGCATACAGGTATTATGGATGCGGCTATTGAGGCGGTTGAAACAGTGGATTCCTGTGTGGCTAAACTTATCGATACGGTTACCGGGCTTGGCGGAGTCGTGCTTGTTACAGCCGATCATGGTAATGCCGACGAGATGTTTACCGAAAAGGGCGGGGAAAGAAGTGTTAAAACTGCTCACACATTAAATCCTGTGCCGTTTGTAATTGTTGATCCACAGTATCAGGGTGAATATAAAATGGCAGATATTCCAGGCCGGGGCCTTGCAAACATTGCCGCAACGGTCTGCAACTTTCTTGGTTATGAAAAGCCTGAAGATTATGAACCTTCTTTAATAAAATTCTTGAAATAGAGGAAGTTTATGTCGAATTTAGTACTTCTCCGGCATGGAGAATCTCTCTGGAATAAAAAGAATGTTTTTACAGGATGGGTGGATGTGCCTCTTTCCGAAGGAGGAATTAAAGAGGCTATAAAAGCCGGTGAAATGATCGCCGGTTTTTCATGGGATGTAATCTATGTTTCCGTGCTAGTAAGGGCTATGGAAACGGCGATGCTTGTTATGGCTGGAAATAAAACGGGTAAGGTTCCTGTTGTTATGCATGAAGGCGAGGGAAAAATGGCTGAATGGTCTAAAATATATAATAAAAAAGCCGCAGAAGAGGTAATCCCGGTTTACCAGGATTGGCACTTGAATGAGAGATATTACGGGGAGCTCCAGGGAAAGAACAAGGCCGAAACTGCCAAGGAATACGGCGATGAACAGGTTCATCTATGGCGCAGAAGCTATGATGTCCCACCGCCGAACGGCGAGGCTCTTAAAAATACCGCTCAGAGAACCATTCCCTTTTTTAAGGAGAAAATTATTCCTCTCCTTGATAAAGGGAAGAATATTCTGATCGTTGCTCATGGCAATAGCCTTCGTTCAATCGTTATGAATATTGAAGAGCTGACTGAGCAGGAGGTTTTAAACCTTGAGCTGGCAACAGGTGTCCCTGTGATTTATGAGTATGATGAAAAGGGATTCCACAAGCGTGCCGCTTGACTGATTATGGTTCGGCGCGGTTTTCATCCATAGCGGGTAATCATTTCCCCTCCCGTGGAGGGAGATTACGAAATAATTTTTCAACCCGCGATGCATTTAACAAAATATTTCCTGCTTCTTGGCCCGTCAAATTCTGCGAAATAGATACCCTGCCATGTCCCGAGTAGAGGTTTTCCTCCACTTACTATGATTGAGAGAGACGCTCCGATTAAGCTTGATTTTATATGAGAATCCGAATTTCCCTCTGAATGGGCAAAATGGGGGTCTGCCGATATCATTTTACCAAGGTGGTTTGTAATATCATTCTTTACGTCCGGGTCGGCATTTTCGTTGATTGTGACTCCGGCGGTTGTATGCGGAACAAAAACGATACATATTCCATCATTTATTCCGGATTCACTTATTGCTCCGGCGACATTTTGAGTTATATTATAAAAATCATTTCTCCGGCTGGTTCTAATTGAATTTTCAAATAAAGTTTTCATAAAATCCTCCAAAAAAGATATTTTTTTATTAATAGTAGTCGTCATAATTTTTTGGATACTCAAAACGATGAAAAGTGAATTCCCCCTTATTAAGGGGGTTAGGGGGATTTAAAAGATAATAAAAGAAAATTCAAGTTAAATCCCCCCGGCCCCCTTTAAAAAGGGGGAGTACGGAACATAAATTTAAATTTTCAAGTGAGTAAAAGTTTATAATATTAACAGCAAAAATACAATTTAAAATTCAATTTTAAATTTTTACTTTATTTTTACAACATTTGTACCGTTAATATGTTTAAAATTGAATAAAATAACGTTTTGTTATAAAATAAAATGTTCGATTAGCGGGGGAAGAAAGAATAAAGGGATTTTATGGGAAAAAATCTTGTTTTTGAAAACTCAAATGGGGCTTTGAAAGAGCAGTATATTCATTATCCATTAATTTTATCTGTTGCTGATAAGAGAATATTGCTTAATAGATTGAAACCTGACAGCTGGGAATTTAAAGAAGTCTTTGGACTTGTAAAAAAGGAAAAAGAAGCAAACCTTGTATTCTATTCTTCACAGGCCCCTTTTGTACTTGAGACTATCCATAAAATTGCGGATGCCTTTATTAAGGATGTTGCCTTTAAAATTGATCCTTTATTAAGGGAATTAGTAAAGAATGCTGAAAAGGAAAATGCAACATTAATCGCGAAAAGAGCTCAGTTAATCGATCAAAACGAGCTTCACGCTCCGCTGGATTTAATGGGCAAGATATTGAAGGAAAAGTATTATTTAAACCAGAAAAGTCTGCCTCTTTTATATGAATATTCAGAAATTTCGATTGCTCTTCATATCTATATAAAAGATAATTTATTATTTTTCGATATTGAGAATTTTGGGATGATTGATCCTTCAATTCAGTCTATGATTATGAAAAAAATTCAGCTTGGTTGCGACCTGGCGGATTTTGATTTACGTCAGGAATTTGAGATGCGGCCTTTTATTGAAATAACTGATAAAATTAGAGCCTTCTTTTTAATGGAATATCCGGAAGATAAATTTGATTCTTTGTGGAAAAAAACCTTTGAGGAAGATTTTTCGTTGTATTGGGAATCAACACCCTATTTTTTATTATTATCGGCCGGGACTCATACTTCATTCTATCCCTATTTTGCGACCGCTTACCAGCAGCTTCGCATCACAGCAAAGAAGGAGGAGAATCCTGATGAACTTCATTTTTCTGCTGGCATGGGGTATATCCAGTGTGCTTTTGTAATTGAAGCAAACAGAAACTTTTATGGAACATACGGAAAGGTTTTCACTCCGGAAACAAGGGAGAAAAAAACCATAGCAAGATTTATGATCGGAATGCCGTATTTAGAAGTGGAAATTTGAACTACATAAAAAAAGCCTGTGGTTTTCCACAGGCTTTTTAATTTGATTAGTTTGTTGCTGCAGCAGCAGAAGAAGCATTTGTACCGGTTGCGGCTGTGTTTGTGTCCATAGTTGTAGCTGAAGAAGCAGCTGAGCTTGCTTCTTTTTTTCCGCAAGCACCGATAATTGAAAACAGCACGAAAGCAACGAGTAATAAAGGTATTAGTCTCTTCATTTCATTCCTCCTCTGAGTATATTTTATACCTGTTTTATAAGTTTTGTCAAATATAATGTCTGTTATTGTCTATTATTGTCCATTATTATCCTGTTCAGAATTTTATTGATCTAAATAAAATGAAAGTTATTTTTTTTGCCATTTAAATAAATGTTCACTATATTATTATCTTATAAAATTGAGATGATCATAATGATATGCGTTTAAAAAGAAGCGAGGAGTTCATAAATGACCTGGAAAGATTTTTATGAGAAAACAAAGACCGGAATTGCTTTCAGCGATGGTTCAATGGGTGTTTTTTTACAGAAGCAAGGACTTACCGGCGAGGAATGTCCGGAACTCTGGAATTTGACAAAAAGTGATATAATAGAAAACGTTCACCGTTCATATATTGAGGCCGGCAGTGATTTGATAATTACAAATACTCTTGGAGGAAACCGTACTAAATTGATGGACTATCATCTCGAAAATAAAATCAAAGAAATTAATGAAGCCGCCGTAAGGATTGCCAGAAAAGCGGCTGAAAATAAGGCTGTTGTAGCGGGAGATGTAGGCCCAACTGGTTTGTTTATTGAACCTCTTGGAAAAACAACTTTTGAAGAAATGGTCGATATTTATAAAGAACAAATATTGGTTTTATCTAATGCCGGAGCCGACTGCATATTTTTTGAAACACAAATTGACATTTTAGAGTTAAAAGCCGGAATTATTGCCTGCAGGGAGGTCTGCGATCTGCCTGTTATTGCCAGCATGACTTTTGAAAAAGACGGAAGAACTGTTACAGGAAGCTCGCCTGAAGCTGTTTTTACAACTCTGGAAGCTCTTGGAGCCGATATCATAGGGACAAATTGCGGTACAGGCCCGGAAGATATGTATAAGATTATTGAAAGGGTTAAGGGAATGTTTAGCGTTCCCATAATAGTTCAGGCAAATGCCGGAATGCCCCATTACAGCAGTGGTAAAACCTTATTTGACGAGACTCCCGAAAGTTATGCCTTTCATGCAATAAAAATAGCCGAATGCGGAGTCGGCGCAATCGGCGGCTGCTGCGGCACAACCCCGGAGCATATCCGTCTTTTACGGGAAAGAATCCTGGAGACTAAACCTTATCTTAAAAGTAAAAAAGTTGAGATTGATTATCTATTATTATCCAGCCGTTATCTTATACAAAAAATTGGTCTTAACCAGCCTTTTAAAATCATTGGAGAAAGGCTCAACCCTACAGCCCGTAAAAAGCTGGCTGAAGATATTATTGAAAACCGGTTTTCTCTCTTTAAAGAAGAAGCCTTAAATCAGGAAAAATCAGGCTCTCATATACTGGATATGAACATGGGTATTCCTGATTCCGACGAATTAATTCTTGTAAAAAAGGGAATCGAAATCCTGTCAAATTTAATTAAAATTCCCATATCTATTGATTCTTCAAATCCAGAGGCTATTAAATTGGGTTTGAGGCTTTATCCCGGAAAACCTATCCTAAATTCAATATCGGCTGAGGAAGAAAAGCTAAACTTAATGAAAAATGCCAAGAAATACGGATCTGCTTTTGTGGCTCTTCCGCTTGACGAAAAGGGCATACCCGCAACTGCCGGAGAAAGAGTCAGATTAATGAAAAAGATTATAGAAAAGGCTGAGGCTCTTGGGATAGATAAAAAAAATATTTTGGCGGACCCCCTTGTAATGACAGTCAGTGCCGATCAGGCGGGAGCGAGGGAAACGTTAAAAACCCTGCGCCTGTTTAAAGAAGAATTGGGACTAAATACAACAATGGGTTTATCCAATGTTTCATTCGGACTTCCTGCCAGGGGTTATATTAACAGGAATTTTTTATCAATGGCTATCGCAAACGGCCTGACAACTGCTATAGCCAACCCTTTTGATGAGGAATTAATGGGTCTTGTAAGCGCTTCGGATGTGCTGCTTGGTAAAGATCTTCAGGCAAGGGAATATATCAGGCTGCATTCTGCCGTATCAAAAGAAGTACCTGTTTTATCGAGCAGGGCTGATTCCGCTGAAAAGACTCACGACGGCTCTATTGAACAAAGACTTTATTCGGCGGTTATTAATGGAAATAAAGATACTGTACATGATCTGATCTCCGAGGCTTTAACCTCCGGAATGAAACCCTTTGATATTTTGAATAGTCACCTGATCCCTGCTATAACTGAGGTTGGAAAAAAATATGAGGATAGAATTTATTTTCTACCGCAGCTGATGCTTTCCGCTGAAACCATGCAGAAGGCTTTTTCCGAACTTGAACCCCTGTTAAAAAAAAATTCAATTAAACCTGAAGGCAAAATAGTTTTTGCTACCGTGAAGGGTGATGTACATGACATTGGAAAGAATATTGTAATTCTTATGCTTAAAAATGCATGGATTTGAGGTGACTGACCTCGGTAAGGATATTGATAATGAGGCTATTATATTGAAAGCCGGGGAGATAAATGCCGATATTGTCGGATTGTCGGCTTTAATGACGACGACTATGCCGAAGATGAAGGAATTTATGGAATTAAAGAATAAAACCGGGGGTAAATTTAAAGTGATGGTTGGAGGGGCCGCGGTTACAAGGAGCTACGCAGAGAGTATTGGAGCCTCTTTTTCGGCGGATGCAGTGGAGGCAGTCAGGGTTGCAAAAGCTTTGGTGAAAAATGACTAAAGGATTATCTTATGAAAATCGCCTGTTGTTTATTATTTATTTTTATTTTAACTGCTATTAACTATGGCAGCGAAAACACACGAATTAAAATAGCAGTGCTTGATATACAATCAAGGATTAATGAGGAAGGTTTTGATCCGATTACAATATCTGAATTTCTGCAGACGGAATTACTGCATCAGGGAGTTTTTACAATTGTTGAGAGGGAATACCTTTCCAGGGTTATGGAAGAACAAAAGCTTCAGCTTACAGGTATAACCGATAATGACCTTACAAAAATAGGAAAATTGATCCAGGCAGATAAGATTGTAACCGGTTCCATATCAAAAATAGACAATAACTATATTCTAGTGGTAAAGATAATCGACACGACGACAGGCGTTATAGATAATATCGAACAGGGCACATCCGATACCCTCAAAGGGATATTGAAAACAATCCCCGGTATTGCCTTAAAATTGTCTCAAAAATACAGGGATGAGACTGCTTCCGGTGAAACAAAGGTTGCCGGAAGCGGACAAAAAAATGCTCAGGTTACAGAAAGAGAAACTGAAGAGTTAAAATCAGAAAAGTCGAAGGAGCTTTTTACTGAACCAAGAAAGATTTTCCCTCTGCAGATTGCTTTTACAAAAAATATTCAGCTTATATCGGGGGATTTTATCATAACAGGCGTGGCTGTTGATATAATCACGGGTTATAATTACGGTGTTTACGGAATCCAGACAGGATTTTTGAATTTTGCTACCGATATAACCGGCTTGCAGTGCGGTTTTATTGACAGGTCTGAAGGTAAAATGCTTGGGATGCAGACCGGATTTTTCGATAAAAGCAACGGTTCGGCAACAGGGGCTCAGGTTGGTTTCATTAATATTGCGGATGAAATGACCGGCGTGCAGGCAGGGTTTTATAATTATGCCAGAAGATTAATCGGGGCACAGATAGGTTTTATAAATATTAACAAAACGGGTTATGTCCCTTTTATGTTCGGTATCAATATCGGGTTCTGACAGGCCAAGTCAAGTATGGCTTATTTTTATCACTCTTGACAAAAATATCGATTAGCTATAGAATCATAATGTTTTTAAGTTAAATAAACTAAGGATGTAGAATAATAACGTTAGCGTTATTGAGGAGCTGTAAAAATAGTATGGATTTTGCTGATAAAAATGGAACATCTGAAGTTAAGAAGAGTTTTTTTGAAATATTAAAATCAATCATAATTGGAAAGCCAAAGAATCCTGAAGACCGCTCAATATTCCACAAATTATCGCTTATCGCTTTTTTTGCCTGGGTTGGATTGGGGGCAGACCTCTTTTCCTCCTCATGCTACGGGCCTGAACAGTCTTTCAGAATTGTAATGCAGTATCCCTATTTAAGTTTATTTATAGGTATAGGAATAGTAATTACTATTTTTATAATCAGCACAAGCTATTCCCAGATTGTGGAATTGTTCCCCAGCGGCGGCGGGGGATATCTGGTTGCGAGCAAACTTCTTTCCCCGACTATGGGGGTAATATCCGGGTGCGCTCTTCTGGTCGATTATGTTTTGACTATTTCAGTATCTGTAGCAAGCGGAGCTGACGCCATTTTCAGTTTTTTCCCTTTACAATTTCTACAATTTAAAATATATTTTTCTTTTTTCCTGATATTACTGCTCATTGTTTTAAACCTGAGAGGAATAAAAGAATCGGTCAGCATCTTAATGCCTATATTTGCCGTTTTTGTAATAACTCATATATTCCTGATACTATATGCTTGTTTCTTTCATCTCACTAATTTTTTAGGGATCGTTCAATCTACGGGAGCCGATATTCGGAAGGCTGGTATCAATCTCGGTACTTTTGGTTTATTGGCCTTATTGCTTAAAGCTTACAGCATGGGAGCTGGTACATATACAGGTATAGAAGCGGTCAGTAATGGCATACCGTATCTCAGGGAACCGCGGGTGCAGACTGCAAAAAAAACGATGGTCTATATGGCAATGTCATTAAGTTTTATGGCCCTCGGCTTAATGATCGTTTATCTTCTTTATAACATTAAATCGGTACCCGGTAAAACATTGAATGCGTTGGCTTTTGAGTCAGCAATGGCGGGTTGGCCGGATTTATTAAAAAATATTATACTATTTGTCACATTATTTTCCGAAGCTACTCTTCTTTTTGTTGCCGCGCAGGGCGGATTTATGGATGGTCCACGGGTTTTATCCAATATGGCTATTGATAAATGGATGCCTTCCCGCTTTACCTTTTTAAGCGACAGGCTGGTGACTCAATTCGGAATTCTTGTGATGGGCGGAGCCGCGCTCATTACCCTTATAATTACAAAAGGCTCGGTCGATATTTTATTAATTCTTTACAGTATCAATGTGTTTATAACTTTTAATCTGTCTCAGCTGGGTATGGTAAGGCACTGGTGGATCTCCAGAAAGACTGAAAAAGAATGGTTTAAAAAGCTGATGATAAACAGTGTAGGACTTGTTTTGTGTCTTATCACTCTTACATCTTTTATTGTCATAAAGTTCGGGGAAGGCGGTTGGGTAACTCTTTTTATTACAAGTTTTCTTGTTTTTTTCTGTATCTGGGTTAAAAGTTTATATAATAAGGTGCGTAAGGATTTAAACAGACTTGATTCGCTATTAATGGCAGTTGAAAATTCAGAGAAATTATCGCAGTTTTCGCCTGAAAATGAGCCTGAAAACAAGAAGAATTTTAATTTTAAAGATAAAACTGCCGTGTTATTCGTTAGCGGTTATAATGGCATTGGACTTCATTCACTATTCGGAATTCAAAAATTTTTAGGTTTTGATACTTTTAAAAATTATGTTTTTGTTCAAATCGGTATTGTGGATGCCGCTAATTTTAAGGGAGTTGAGGAAATGGATCAGTTGAAAAAGAATCTTCATAAGAGCACAAGTATTTATGAGTATCTTATGAGAAAATACGGTTATTATACGGAAACTTTCACAGCAATAGGGACGGATGTAGTTAATGAGATGCTTGTTTTAATACCTGAAATATCAAATAAGTTTCCCAATGCCGTATATTTTGGCGGGCAGCTGGTTTTTCCAAAGCAGGGTTTTTTCAAGAAATTTATGACTAATCTGCTTCATAATAATATTGTTTTTACTATACAGGAAGAACTTTATTATAAGGGAATACCTTTTGTGCTTCTTCCTATCAGGGTCTAATACTGAGTTGCAATCAAAATAATACTAATAAGGAACTCAGTATTTGCCTTACTAGGGGTTAGGCTGATCCATGGCTTGTTGACAAAATAATTATGTTATTTTAATATATATCCAATAGTTTAATTTAACTTTAATGTTTTAATATAAGTTATTTATTTAAAGATTAACTAAAGCTTTAACTTTGTAACTATTAACTTTAATGTATAAGGAGAGAATAATGGGTAAGTTGTTTCGATCAGCTCTCCCCGATAGTTTTTCTCAAAAAAGTACTCGTTGACGAAAATTCGGAAATAGTCGAAAATCTGCTTAATATTAAAATCCAATATGAAAAAGAGCAGGATAAGGAAAAAAAGGTTGTTTTTAAAGACAGATTAACATCAGCTTTCTGGAACCTCTATACTCAGATCGGTATAAAGTTAAATGATAATACTTCAAAGGAGAAGCGTTTACTTCTTAGATTCGGTTTGTTTGATCTTAAATATCTGTCGGCTGATGAACAGAAAATGGTTTTGTCTCAGCCTTTTGATGAAAAGGGACCCGGAAGACACTGTGTATTACATGGATGAATGGATTATCGCAGTTTTGAAAGGAAAGATTAAGCCAAGCACTACGGATGAACAGCCGCTCAGAAAAACGCCTGAAAATGCCGGATTACTCCAGCAGACCAAATTTGATAAGATAAACGGCATACTTGATATTGAAAAAAAGAATTATGCAAATGCTCTGGAGAGAAGAAAAATTTTAGAGGATGCTCTATCTTCGTTAGTGAGTACAATATGTTCACATCAGGTTGATCCTCTGCTTGGCGGTTTTGAGACATATAATGACGATCAGATAAAAAAGATTGACGAGCTCGTAGATTCCAGCCGGGATTTGAAAAGGATAGACAAGGAAATGGGTGCGGCAAAACGCTCTTACTATGATAAATATGAAGAATTTAAGGAACTTGAAAACGAATTGAATGAGACAAAATCACAGGGCGGGGCAACATCTTACGCCGTTGATTCAAAAACGGCAGAAAATGAAATCAATTCATTGCGTCAAATGACAAAAATGTGTATCGGAAGACAGGGAAACCACTTCCCAATATTGCTTGGGGCATTTATACCAAAGGAGACGAATGAGTACAACTTTAAGGGAAACGCGTATAAAAAGCTGAAAGAAATTGAGGATTTAGATCCGGCTATCTTTGAAAGAACCTTCAGGCAAAATATGCATAGGATTCCTCCTTATATCATATTAACTCCCGGTTATGGAAACTACGGGGTTTGCTGGGAACCTTACGACAAATACAATAAAGCGGCAAGCAAGGGCAGGATTGCTATTCCCATTTTCTGCAAGAATCCTAAATTTGCCCTGTCGGTTGGTCTTGGTGATTTCAGATGGCAGCAGGCGAAAGAAATGGCTGGATACCACTGGATGGATGAAGGCCTTACCGGCAGGTATTATGAGTATTTGACTTCGAGTAAGACAAAAGGCGATATTAAAACGCTTTTTATTAATGATTATATACTCTGGATTACTAAAGAATCCGAGGGAATTCAAAAGCTTGAGAACCAGGATGTCCGTTACATTTTCTGGCGTTTTGTCCCATTCCCTGATAAGATAAAAGAGGAGCTGAGCAACAAGGGTTATTATTATAATGATCTTTATAAGAAAGAATTGAGTTTCAGAATGACCCAGGGAAAAGCATGAAGAATGTATTTTAGTGAGTTGAAAAATTATTCTCTTGAAAATTCCGGAGAAAGCAGTTTTAAATTGACTAAAAGACAGCTTTTTCTTCTCAAAAAAATGGATATAGACACTCTGTTCGACCTTATTAATTATTTTCCTTTCCGTTATGAAGACCGTTCTAAGATTGAATCAATTCAGGATGGTATTCTGCATAATAAACCTGTAACAATAATTGCAAGAGTTATTGAACACGGATTTATTTATTACAATGGGAGACGCCACCCGAAAATCATAATTGAAGATAATGCAATGAGAGCCAGCCTGATAGGATTTAACAGGGAATACCTTAAGACGGCGCTTCAAATAGGCGGTAAATACTGGATTTCAGCGCAGTTTGTATATAAATATAATGAAATTCAGGCTTCTTCATTTGATTTTGAAGAATTTAAAGAAGAGGAAATTTCTAAAAACTTCGGTATTATTCTTCCAATTTATGTAAAATCGGAAAACTTTTATCTTAAAGAATTAAGAAATATTATTAAAAAAGCCTTAGATTTTACAATGGAAAATTTGGATGATGAAATACCTTATTATGTTTTAAAAAATCATAATTTGATATCTAAAAAAAAAGCAATACAAAATATTCATTTTCCTGCCGATGATATTGCTTTAAAAAAAGCCAAGCTCCGGCTTGCCTATGAAGAATTTTTATCAATTCAGCTTGCCGTTATGATGAAAAAACACAATATGAAATCTATAGAAAAGACAGAGAATTATTCCAGAAAAGAACAAGTTTATGATTTTATAAACAGCCTGCCCTATAAACTCACCGGGGCTCAAAGCAGGGTTCTGGAGGAAATATTTTCCGATATGAATTCGGGAAAAGCAATGCACCGCCTCCTTCAGGGAGACGTAGGATGCGGTAAAACGACTGTCGCCCTGGCGGCAATGATTTATGCTGCAGAAAATGGATTTCAAAGCGCTTTAATGGTGCCTACAGAAGTGCTCGCAATCCAGCATTATGAAACAATCCGGAAGTCTGTTGAACCTCTTGGAATTAAAAGTGTAATTTTAAGCGGCAGATCAAGTACTTCAGAAAAAGAAGAACTCTATAAAGACATCAGAGAAGGAAAAGTAAAGCTGATCATAGGAACACATGCGTTAATTCAGGAACCGGTACAGTTTATGAACCTTCGCTTTATTGTTTTTGATGAACAGCATAAATTTGGCGTTGAGCAGCGCATAAGCCTTGCAAAAAAGGGAAATAACCCTGACATTCTTGTCATGACCGCGACACCGATTCCAAGAACTTTAACTTTGACGCTTTACGGTGATCTTGATTTATCTGTTATTGATGAGATGCCATCAGACAGAAAAAGAATCCTGACAAAGTGGATACAAAAAAAGAATTACCATTCTATGTTAAGATTTGTTGAAAATGAGCTTAAGAAGGGGAGGCAGGCTTATTTTGTTTATCCGCTTATTGAAGAATCGGAGTTTATCGAGGCTGAAAATGCGGTCAGGATGGCGGAGATACTTAAAAGTCATTTTCCTGAGAATAAAATCGGGCTTCTTCATGGGAAATTGCTTCCTCTGGAAAAGTATCAGACAATGGATGATTTCAGAAACAAAAAAATCGATATTCTTGTTTCCACGACGGTAATTGAGGTTGGTATTGATGTGAAAAACGCGACGGTTATGACTGTCGAAGGCGCTGAACGCTTTGGATTATCACAGCTTCATCAATTGCGCGGAAGAGTAGGAAGAGGTGAATTCCAGTCTTATTGCGTTTTAATAACGGGCAATGATTATTCCGAAGAAACAAAAATAAGAATGCAGGCAATGGTCAAATACTCAGACGGCTTTAAAATCGCTGAAGAAGACCTGAAATTAAGAGGCCCGGGTGAAATACTCGGCTTGAAGCAATCCGGGATTCCCGAATTAAAAATTGCCGATTATATGAGAGATGAAAGGCTGCTTCTTGTGGCCAAGCAGGATGCCGAGAATATTCTGAAAGATGACCCTAAACTTGATAAGGAAATTAATAGGCCTTTAAATGAAGGAATCATCAAATTTCTCCCTTCTGATTACCTGTATTCCGGGTAGAGTTAAAAAATATAAATAAAAATAATTAAGTTTAAAATGGGGTGAGTCGATATTAAGAACAAGGTTTTTCCGTTCAAAATCTCAGGAAATTAAGGAGGTTTGTTCTATTATAATTTTCGGAGGTTAAAATAAAACCTTTAGTTATTTTTTGAAAATATTCTCGCAAGGATGCGGGAATAAAATATATCAAGGAGGATGGTTATGATTATCAATCACAACATCAGTTCCATTTTTGCCGGTCGTCAGCTTGCTATTAATTCAGTCGAAGCTGACAAAAACATCGAGAAGCTGTCATCCGGTATGAAGATTAACAGAGCGGGTGATGATGCTTCCGGCCTCGCAGTATCTGAAAAATTGAGAATACTCAGGTAGGCGGTTTGCGGAGAGCAGAAAAAAACACACAGGATGCCGTTTCGTTTATTCAAACGACAGAAGGTTACCTGGAAGAAACACATTCTACTCTTCAGAGAATCAGGGAGTTGGCAGTCCAATCTTCCAATGGAATTTATTCCACTGAAGACAGGATGCAGATTCAGGTTGAAGTATCCCAGCTTGTTGCCGAAGTTGACAGGATTGCTTCCCATGCTCAATTTAACGGTATGAATATGCTGACAGGTCGTTTTGCTGCAGATATCGGCGGAAATACTCCAACGGCGAGTATGTGGTTCCATATTGGGGCAAATATGGATCAGAGGTTGCGAAGTTTCATCAACACTATGACAGCTGCCTCTCTTGGTTTGAGAGATGTCTCAAGCAGGCAGGTAATGAGTCTCAGTACACCGGAGAAATCGAATATGTCTATTGGTGTAATTGATAAGGCCCTGGAAAAGGTTTCAAAGCAGAGAGCCGATCTTGGGGCATACCAGAACAGATTGGAAAAGACAGCCAATGGGCTTATGATTGGCTATGAAAATCTGCAGGCGGCTGAGTCGCGTATCAGAGACACTGATATGGCTGAAACGATGTCGTCCTATATTAAGAGTCAGATATTAACACAGGCGGCTACAGCAATGCTGGCCCAGGCAAACCAAAAACCCCAACTTATCTTACAGCTTTTGAAATAGTAGTAAAGGATGAATGGGCAAAGGCTTAAGTTGGGATAGGCATTTAGAAATTAAATAAAATAATGGTTATCCCGGTGTATATCGGGATAACCGCATTTTATCCATCATTAATAAAAATAAATTGCATTTATCAAAAATGATGGCATGGTTATAGGTTTTTCAGTGGTCAAGAGTTAATACACTACCATATATTTAATAACTGCAAATATTAGTGCAGAATCTTAGGGACCCCGCAGTCACAAGGATGTGTTCACACTCATTGTGTGAGAAATAAAACAAGGAGGGTGGTTATGGTAGTGAACCACAATATAAGCGCAATATTTGCGAACAGACAGTTAAGAGTAAGGGATTTTGATTTGAACAACGATATTGAAAAGTTGTCTTCCGGTGTTAGAATAAATAAGGCCGGTGATGATGCTTCAGGGCTTGCTGTTTCCGAAAAAATGAGGGGGCAGGTTTCCGGTCTTCATCAGGGTATGAGAAACACCGAAGATGCAATATCTTTCCTGCAGACAACAGAGGGCTATCTTGATGAAACAACATCTATTCTGCAGAGGATGAGGGAGCTTTCCGTTCAGGCTGGTAATGGTATTTACAGCGATACTGACAGGACTTTGATCAATGTGGAAATGTCTCAGCTTGTGAACGAAGTTGACCGGATAGCAAAACATGCTCAATACAATGGAATGAACCTTCTTACCGGAAGATTCCAGAATTCCGAAAATGTCGGCAGTGCTTCTTCAGCGACCGAGAATCAAAGTGCAGGTCTTTGGTTTCATATTGGAGCAAATATGGACCAGAGAGTTCAAGTTTTTGTCGGCAATATGAACGCAGAATCACTTGGTTTAACGACGGCAGAAGGAAACAAAGTAGTGAGTGCAAGTACGGCGGATTCATCCAACAGGGCAATTGGAGTTATTGATAAAGCCCTTGAAAGAGTGATCAAGCAGAGAACAGACCTTGGTTCATATCAGAACAGGTTTGAAAAACTTTACAAAGGCCTCTATGTCGCTTATGAAAATACTCAGGCGGCGGAATCCAGAATTCGTGATACAGATATGGCGGAACAGATGAGTGACTTTGTGAAAAACCAGATTCTCGCTCAATCTAATATGTCCATGCTGGCTCAGGCAAATTTAAAGCCTCAGCTAGTGCTGAGGCTTCTTGGTTAGGGATAGGCAAAAATCCTCTAACTTTTTTTAGGGTTCAGTTATGTAATAAGAGACTGTCTGGGGTCCCTAAGTTTTATTTTTTATACCAGGTTGTATTCTAAGTGTGAGTAAAGAAAATTTGAATGCTTCCTGGTATTTTACTGAGTTTTTATTAATATTCTTTTAATTGCAACTCAGTATTTGTAACATAATAAATATCGACTGGAAAGAAAATGGGTTTAGGATATTTTTACTTTTTTTTCGATATTATTTTTGAATTGGAGGTTCATTTTTCTTTTCAAAGAATATTAATAAGACACCGATTACAATCGCGCCTGTAACCACAAAACTATCGGCTATATTAAAAGTATACCATCGTCTATTTCCAATACCGATATCAATAAAATCAACAATTACTTTATTAATAATTCTATCGATTATATTTCCGGAGGCTCCGCCGATAATAAACATCAGAGAGATTCTTCCGAAAATTTTTGGAACCCTTCCTTGAAGGGTGTTTGAAATATTGAAATAGAGATAAATAATTATTGACAGAGAAAGAACGGCAAGAATAATGAGGATAAAGGGTAAAATATTACCGTTAATCCCGTTAAAAAGGCCGAACGTAATTCCTTTATTGTATACCAGGGTGAATCTTAAATAATTGCCTGCAATTTCAATAGATTGACCCGGCGTATCAAAATTACCTTTTATCAGATATTTTGTAAACAGATCAAGACATGCTACCGCAATTGCTATCAATGGATATATTATAAATTTACTTATAAGTTTCAATTTATTTTCTCCTTATTAAAGGTGGAATTATATAACATCTCAATTCTTTTAACAATCGGCGGATGTGAATAATGAAAAAAAACATAAAGCGGGTGAGGAAAAAGATTGCTGAGGTTGTCTATTGAAAGCTTTTTAAGGGCTTCGGCAAGGTTTTCCCCGCTGCCGGTAAGCTCTACCGCAAATCTATCGGCTTCAATCTCATTCCTTCTGGAGAGATAAGCGCTGAGAGGATTGAAAATAAAAGAGATTAAACTCAAAATGAAACCGAGAAGTATTATTTTAATATAAAAGCTGTCCTGATTAATATTAAAAATAGAAATCAGCCATTCGGTTTTTAATATATGAAAAGAGATAAAAAAGACAACAAGAGATACTACCTCATAAATTACCATCGTTTTAAGGAGATGTTTTTTCTTCCAGTGTCCTGCTTCATGGGCGAGGACAGAAAGAATTTCATTATGACTCATCAACTGAATTATGGTATCAAAAAGAACTATACGCTTTACTTTTCCAATTCCTGTAAAGTAAGCGTTTGTATGACGGCTCCTTTTTGATGAGTCCATTTTAAACACCCGGCTAATCTGAATGCCAGTCTTATGTAAAACTTCCTTGATTTTTTGTTCAAGTTCCGGTTCATTGATTGAACTGAATTTATTGAAAAGAGGCTCAATTATATATGGGGAAATATACATTATAAATAAACTGAAAACAAAAAAGAAAAGCCAGAGGCAGAACCACCATAGATCCGGGCTTATATTAACTATCCAAAATCCGGCCGTTATTAAAAGACCGAAAAGAATAGTTTCAATAAAAAGTGATTTTATAAAATCTGTTATCCAGAGAACCGGCGTCATTGTATTGAATCCGAACCTGTTTTCTATTTTAAAAGTCATATAAAGACTGAAGGGAATATTTATGATCGTTTGGGCATAAGTTAATATAATAAAAAAAAGAAGACCGCTTAGAATAAATCCGGCTTTAAATCCCGATATCCAGCTGTTATAAATGTTTAAAATACCTGAAAATATTAAAATGCCAAATATTATATCACTGAATAATCCCGAAAAAACTCCGAACCGTGCTTTTTCCAATTCATAAGCAACTGTTTTTTTTAAAACCGAATCATTAATCAAGCTTTCAAAGCCCCCGGGAATTTTATTTCCATATTTCTTCATATATCGAAGATTTAAATTTTCCATAAAATAATAAAAGGCTCTCTCTGCAATAAATAAAAAAAATAATGCTGTAAGATAAAAATTCATTTGTGAACCCCTGAAATAATTATTAATATTAAGGTAAGGTATCCTTAATTATAATATAATAAACTTGAATTAATTTCAATTTTTAACAGACCCAATAGGAAAAACTTGTCTGTATTGAAATTTTGATTTAAAATATATATGGGGGTTTCTTCAGGATATTATTACAATAAGCAAACTATCCCCATAACCTGTGAAATTGGAGCGTCAGTTTATGGAAACCATAACAATAGCCGGAGAAAATTATTCTACCGACACAACCGAATTATATTTGTCGGAAAGCAATTTGATAAATATGGATGGAATAGAGCATTTTACTAACTTGAAAAGACTATGGCTTGACCATAATAGAATCGCAAGAATTGAAAACCTGAATAATATAGAAAACCTGCAGGGTTTGAGGCTGGATTATAATCATATCAGTGAAATAAAAAACATGGAAAACCTTGTTAATCTGAAATGGCTTTATCTGAACAACAACAGGATTACAAAAATAGAAAACCTGGATAAACTTATAAGTTTAAAGAGTTTGTTTATCGAAGGTAATCCCCTAAAATCAATTGATAAAAAGAATTATGAATTTTTTAAAAAAGAGGGTATAACCTTTTATAATAACGATGGAAAACCTGTTGGAGATATTGATGATATTATAAAAGAGAAGAATTTAAAAATTGATCTTCCTGAAAGTATAACTATAGGAGGGAGGGATTACCCAATTGAATTAACTGAACTTAATATTCTTGATAATCGATTAAGTAAAATTGAAAATCTGGATGACTTTGTAAATTTAAAGACCCTGAGCCTTTCAAGGAATAAAATAAGCGAGATTGAAAATCTTGACAATCTTGTAAATTTAAGGGTTTTAAATTTATCCGGAACTCAAATCTCTGAGATTAAGAATCTTGACAATCTTCCTAACCTTGAAAGATTAAGCCTTTCAAATAACCGTATTGAAGAGATGAAAAATCTTGAAAATCTTACAAATTTAAAGAAATTGGGAATCCGCAATAACCGGATATCAAAAATTGAGAATCTAGGTACGCTTGGTTCACTGCAGGCTCTTTGGCTTGCAAATAATCAAATAAAAAGGATTGAAAATCTTTACAAGCTTGTCAATCTTCAGGAGCTCCATTTTGGTTCAAACCAGATTACCCGTATAATTAATATTGATAAGCTTGCTAATCTTCTTGGGCTTTATCTTGAAAATAACCAGATTTCCAAGATTGAGAACCTTGAGAAACTTGTCAATCTTCAGGAGCTTCATCTTGGAGCAAATCAGATTATTAAAATTGAAAATCTTGATAATCTTGTAAATTTAAGATGGCTATGCCTGTTTAAAAATCAGATCGGTGAGATTGAGAATCTTGATTCACTTTTCAATCTTGAGTGGCTTGGACTTGATAACAATAATATTTATAAGATTGAGAATCTGGATAAATTGATACATCTTGAGTGGCTTTCTCTTTATAATAATCAGATAGATAAGATAGAAAATCTGGACAAACTGATTCATCTAAAGGGTCTCTATCTTCACAATAACAAGATTTCAAGGATCGAGAATCTAGATAAGCTGACCGAACTTCAGATGCTATGGCTTCATTATAACAGGATAAACAGGATAGAAAATCTGGAAAAACTTGAAAATCTCAGGCGTATTGATCTTGACAATAATCCTGTTAAATTTATGGACAAAAAGACTTATGATTTTTTAAAGATAAGGATGGTTAAGGTGAATGGTATGGATGTTGATGATTATGTCAGGTATCAAAAATTGAAAATAGATTGATGTACATAAAGGATTTTTTGGAGGTTTAATGTATGAAGAGTTCGGTAGGGGGAAAGGTAATGGTCGGTGGAAAGGAATATTCCGCAACATCAAAAGAAATTAATCTTGATTCAAAGAATCTTGAAAGAATTCCGGATAATCTTAATCGGTTTCCATATTTAAAAAGAATCTATCTTTTGGGAAATAAAATTACAAAAATAGAAAATTTTGAAAATCTGGCAAATCTTGAGGAAATATCGCTTTCCTATAACCAGATTGCTAAAATTGAGAATCTTAAGAATCTTCCCAGACTTAAGGATTTTTGTATAATTAAAAATCCGGTAAAATTTATTGACATTGATACTTATAATTTTTTTAAGGATAACGGAGTAAAAATCAATTATAAAGATGTTGATGAATATATTAAGGAAAAAAAGATAAAGATCGAATAGGGTCTGTTAATGTTGTATGGAGGAAAGATGTCAGAAGTCAATAACATCGATGTACTTCATAAAGGCAGTATAAGCGTTAAAACAAAGCCCGATGTCAAAGAGCCTAGACTTTACAAGGTAATTATTCATAATGATAACTATACAACTATGGATTTCGTTGTTTGGGTAATTATGGATGTTTTTCACAAATCTGCGGCGGAGTCCACAAAAATTATGCTTGAGGTTCACAATAATGGCGCGGGCATTGCAGGAATATATACTTATGATATTGCTGTTACAAAAATATCAAAGGTTCATGCCCTGGCAAAAGAATATGATTACCCTCTTCGCTGCAGTGCTGAAGAGGCATAGCAATTACCATTTAGAGAAATGCTCCTCGGTGAAACCGGAAACATTTTCAAATACATAAATACTTCTGCCTTCCCTTATTTCGCCTGTAAAACGTCCGAAGGGCTGCTGGAAGCGGCTGGCTATTAAGCCGATATTTAAATATGAGCTTCTCATTCCTTCAGGATGAAAAGTCAAATTAATCTTACCGTCATTGGAAATAATATTCCAGGGTGATATGAGATGCAGATCATCGTACTGAAAGTCAATGATATCGGTTTTAAACAGTTTTCCTTCGATCCAGAAGGCATTTTCGGTGAAACCTGTTTCATTTACACCCTGGGAGAAATTAAAGCCTAATTTCCTGCCCTTTTTATCATAGCCTCCACCCGATACCCAGTTCCAGAATGTTCTACGATCGGGGTATCCGAGAGTAAAATCTACAACTCCGGATGGATTTGAGGGGTCTATCGAATATGTTTTATCATTAAGCTGAAGACTTCCCGAAACTGATATTCCAGCTTCTTTATTTGTATAATTGAACCCCTCAAACCCGGAACGCGTTACAATGGAGAGAGGCTCAATATTATGATTAAACATAAGATTGGCTTTAAATTCATTGTTTATGGAAGCCTCAAAATGGATTTGATCATTTGAATTATCAATTCGCACAAATGTGTCTTTCGCTTCGAATTTGATTTCGCCTTTGACTATGCTTCCTTTAAAAATGGTATTATAAGCTAATAGCTGGTTTATATTATATTCTTTTATAATTTTATCTCTTCTGTCAAAAATATAAGCGAACATATTGCTTAGATATCCAAGGTTAACAACTGCTGTTCCAAAAACCATATCATCGCTGATAACTCCAAGATATTCCCATCTCTTGATTCTTAAGCCGTTGATCCATCCCCTTTCGAATAACGATATATTAGGCTTGCCATGAGGCCTGAATTCATCTATATTTAGTTCACTAAGCGGAGATTTGTGTATGCCGAATGACGGCTTTCCATCTTTACCGATCAAATAAGAATCTTCCCGGAATTTCATTTTTAATCCTCCTGAGAGGCGCGCCTCTTTTTTGATCAATAATTATATATTCTGCGGACTAAAAAGTAAACAAGAATCGGAGGACTCAGGGGAAACCCCTTTATCGATTGCCCCGTTGCGTCAAATAAAAAGGTACTCAAAATTGAATCGTTGTCTCATAAATAAAACCTACTCCAAATTTTTATCAGAATCATATTTCTTTTTATGAATATTCCATAGTTTTTTCTGGCATTGAGATATCTTTCTTCTCAGTTCAAAAAAATCCAACTCTTCATGAACTTTTCTTAAAATTACCTTTTTCCCGGCAAAAATTAGAGGATGTTCTATTACTCTCTGGTACGGTGTTTTAACATCATTGTGCTTCTTTCTGACCTTGCTGCCAACCCTTTCTTTTTCAGTCATTTTCATAACCGGAAGAAAGTGGTTCGTATAAAGGCGAAGTGATTGATAAAGCTTATTCAGTATATTAACTTCTTCATCAGTATCATACCTAACATACCCCACTGATTTTCGTACCACTGAATAATTCTTCTGTTCCACATAGCAATTATCATTAGAACGAGAGCTTCTGCCTCTCGTAAATTTTATATCATTTCCTTTGCAAAACCTATACAATATGTCGTTAATAAATTCTCCTCCATTGTCTGAATCCAAACCCAGCAAAGGAAATGGGAGCCGGCTCTTAACTTTCTCGATCCCCTCTTTCACCCAAATAGCAGCCTTGTTTTTCACTGCAAATGTCTCCGTCCAGCCACTGCTTATATCCACCATATCCAGTGTCTGGGCAAAATCTCCCTGGCTGTTACCTCCCTCATGTCCGACCAGGTCAATTTCCATGAAGCCTGGTATATTTTCATTCCAGTCTGCCCAAGTCCTCACGGCTATCTGGTGTTTCAGAAGTGTGCCCGGTTTTGTACCGCTCCGTCCCTTCAAATCCATTTTCTTCCGTTCCGGTTTCATCAACCGGTCTATGCTTGACGCACTGATTTTTCTCAGCTTATCTATAGTCTCTGGTAACGCCATTATCCGTTCATTTTTCAACAGATTATCTATAATTTCGTTCAATACAGGCTTTAATCTTTTACCGCAGATAAAACCGGATAATTTCCAAATAAACTTTAAAAGCTTTATGACTTCAGTATCATAATACTTTGTCCTGCCCGGTCTATTTCCCTTTTTAGCTATATCGCCCTTTACATAACTTTTTTTGCCAGTTCTGAGCTTTTTCCCATGACTTCTTAGCAATCTTGCAGCATAGTTACGGTTAAGTCCTGTAATTGATAAAAATCTGTCAAGAATTTCATTTTTTGCTTTTTTTCTGACTTTCTGGTATTCTTTTGCTGTCTCCCGATAAATTGGCTTTCTCTCAATCATCGTTAGCTCCATATTTCCTCCCGGTTTAAATCACCGGGATTATTTTCGTACAATTTTCGAGTACATTTTTAATATGAGGCAACGAATCGTTTTTGAGTACTTTTATTATAAAGCAATTCGATTGCTTTACATTTAGCATAAATAATTCTATAATTGTTAAAATAAGCGGAAGCGGTAAATCGATGGACATCAGAAAAGCTCAGGAAAATGATTTTTCCAGGATAATGGAACTTTCCCATAATTTTAATACATCTCCTTTTACATTTGATAAAAGGCTGGAGAGTATTTCAAGAAATATCTATCCCGCCTTTGCCTGGGATATGATTCACAGCGCTTCTTCAATTTCACTGGTTGCTGAGGAAAAATATATTACCGGTTTTATTACTGTAAGTATAAATACTCCGCTTTCATCTGCGGCAGGAAAGAAAATCGGTAATATTCTTCTGCTTGTCGTTGATGAAAATCGCAGAAATGAGGGTATAGGCAGCCTGCTTGTCCGGAAGGCGCTTGGTCTGCTCTTCACCCTGGGAGCCGGAATAATAACTGTAGGAACTGATATTTATAACTATCCGGCAGTTCATATTTATGAGTCAAGCGGGTTTAAGCTGAAAATGGGTTGGCATATTTTCCGCTTTTATAAGGATGAGGACCATGCAAAAAGACATATCTTTGAAAATATTGATACTTATGACTCCTCTCTGGATTTATTCTGCGAGGGTTATTCAAGGCCTGTTTCACTTTTGAAAGAAAAGGCAATAGACAGGGAAAAATTGAGAGCTTATCTTCTGGAAAATTTTAAAAAATCCATATTAAACAAAAGTATTAACGCGCTCCAATATTATGAAAGGAATAAACCCTCGGCCCTGATTACATTTGCTAAAGATGAAATCGCACAGAAGACGTTACAAACAGATCAACCTGTTTATAAGGTATTGGATTTGATAGTTTTGGAAGAAGCAAGGGGCAGAAATATCGAAAAAAGAATGCTTATTGATATAACAGCGAGAATTTACGATTATTGTCTGATGGAAATCTGGATTGATTCCGAAAACTCAGGTTTGATTCAGGCCGCTGAGGACGCCGGGTTCCGTTTGAGTTATACTGGTTTAACTTTTCATCTTGTCAGCTCTTAGCTGATAGCTAAGAGCTGACAGCTGAGAGCTGATCGGAAATCAGTTTCTCAGGCGAATTTAAAAAGTGTTTTAACTTTAATAAATTGATTTTGTATTTGTATTGATCAATATTTTTAATCATTTCTTCAATGAATTCAATAAAGCACACTTTTGTTAATGAATCTTCTTCAAGAATCCGGCCGGCGCCATTATCGGACAGAAGACCGGCGTTAAGGTATTGATGATTATCCGGTGAATTTTTTATCGGAATCAGGATTGCAGGCACTTCAAAATGGATAAATTCAGATATTGAAGTTGCACCAGCCCTGGATATAACCAGATCTATACTTGAAAAAAAAAGATTCATTTTCTCAATAAACCTGTAAAGTCTTACATTGAGAAATCTTTCATTTATTTCTTTAATCTTTCCTGCTTCATCCATTCTTTTATAATCCACCGAACCAGCGCTCCAGATTAAACCGATACCATTTTCGAAAAAATAAGGAAGGGCTTCCAGCACAGCGTTATTGATCTTTAAGGCACCCTGGCTGCCTCCTGTAATCCCTACAATCAGTTTGTATTGTTCAAGGCTAAAGAAACGCTTTGCTTCGGTTTTGTCAATCTTTACCTTGAAAATTGAGGGATTTCCCGTAAGAATGGATTTTTCTACAGGGATTTTTTTTGTATAAGGGAACGCCGTAAAGATTTTTTTCGCAAATACAGAGTAAAACCGGTTTGTTATTCCTGCGACGCTGTTTTGTTCGGCGACATAAAGAGGTTTTCGGAGAATTATCGATGATAGAGCTACCGGATTTGAGATATAGCCGCCGGTTATAAATATTCTGTCCGGATTAAAATCTTTTATTATCCTGAATACTCTAAGAAATGCTAATAAAATTTTAAAAATATAAAGAGGAGTTCTTAGTGAAAGTTTTCTGGATATATTTTTAATATCGAGTAATATTCTGTCACCCGCATCGATTTTAGAAGTTATTGGAAAATTCAGGTCAAAAGTACTCATTACATAGCGGCATTCAATTCCGCGTTTTTTCAACTCTTCATAAACGGCAATTCCAGGGATAAGGTGGCCGCCGGTTCTTCCGCCGCTGACAAGTATTTTCATGTTTCGCCTATTTTCCGCTGTCCATTTTACGAGCAATTCTGGTTAGTAAACTGCCGATATTTATGGCATGGGGATTACAAAGCTCAAAACAGCAGTAGCATCCGATGCATTTTTTCCTGTCAAACCTGGGATAGGGGGTTAATTGAATAGCTCTTCTAGGACAGTGTTTGTAGCAGACCCCGCATTTTTCACACAGCCTTTTATTTACAGTTAATCTTGGTCTGCCGAACATATTGAACAAAAAGGCATTGGCAATACTGCCTATAAAATCATGTTTAACGAAAGTAATTGGAAGTTTAAATCTTTTAACAGGGACAATCTCACCCAGAATTTCTATATTATTAAGGCTTGTTTCCCCAAGATTCCTGTCTTTTGCAATTTTTAACTGCTCAATTTCCATAGGGCTTATTCCCATTATTACAGCCATTACGGAATCCACAGCAGTGCCGTCCTCGGAAGCGATAATCTTTCCGATCTTCCTCAATCCTCCTCCGGTAGGACCGTTACCTTCCATTCCAACAACGGCGTCCATTATTGTCAAATCGGGTTTCCGGATGGAATAAATATCAACAAGGGCCTCGGAAAAGTGTCTTGGCGTGTGGCATACAGAATGTATCTGAACTTTCTGGCCGCCGATAAGTATTCCGAACATATTTTTAATGCTACCGCTGATTGTGGTCAGGGCATGAGTCTTAAATTTAGGCAGGTTAATAATAATGTCGGCTTCAAGTACATCGCTGGATATAATCAGCTCTTTAAAATATTTTGAATCGGCAGTTATTTTTGTAGGATGCTTACCCATTTCCACCCATCTGGAGCCAGCCGCCTGCTTTATACCTGTTTTATCGCCGCTCTGTCCGCTTTTACCATAGCCTCCGGTACCGGGATTATCTCCCACACTTACTATCCCGCCTCTTTTTTCAACGGCTTTTATAACCCCTTCTACAACGGCAGGGTGTGTTGTGGTTCCCTTTTCAGGACTCCAGCTGCCTATAATATTAGGTTTTAACAGAACCTTTTTCCCATTAAAGTCAATATTTATTTGCGTAAAAATTTTTTCTATCACACCATCTGCATTATCATATGTCGCATCTTCGGCAAATACTCTTACTTTGTCATTAAAAACTACCCTCTGGCTTTCCCAGTTCTTTACAGAATCTATAATCCGCATGGTCTCAACGCCGTCCGCCAGGGTAACCAGAGGCTCTTTCTTGAAACGTATCGCTCCGGCAAAATCTTCAAACTCTTTCTGATATGATACATAACCTGAGAGAAGCTGTTCAAAGAAAAACTTCTCTCTTCTTCTCTCTATAATTTTTCCTTTTTTATCAACAACTTTGATCCAGTACGGCGTCTTCTGGGGGTCAAGATAAATCGTTCCTTTACTTCCGATTATGCGCATCTTCCAGGAAAACATTAAATGATGCCAGCTCGCACGGATTTCACTTTCAACCCCAAAGTCTGAATGTCCCCGGACAATGACTTTGTCATGAACGCTTTTATTTCCTTTCTCTAATAAAATTTCCTTAATGGAATGGAATTTCCCGCCGAACATTCCGGCTGTATAAACAAGGTGGGCAAAATGATCGTACAATACACCGCCTGTAAATTCATCGTATTGATGCTTGGACACGTTTTTCCATAAGTTAATATTAATGTCAAAAAAATTGGATATTTTCTGAACCTCACCGATTTTTCCGGCTTTGATGATATCCTGAGCCCATTCAAGGCAGGCGGAATATGCATAATTATGCCCCGGAAGAACAATTAATTTACCGGCTTTTTTTTCAATATCCAGTGCCTCACTGTAATTTGCCGTAAGAGGTTTTTCGCATAGCACATGTTTTCCTGCCGCGAAGGCTTTGAGCATCATTTTATGATGATAAGACGGGGGCGTGGCTATATAGAGGGCTTCTACATCAGGGTCTTTGAGCAGGTCATCATAATTTTTATAGAGTTTATCTATTTTAGCAATCTTACCTACAATTTTCAGCCTCTTTTCGCTGATATCCGATAGTGCTACTAATTTAATTCCTTTAGCCTTCTTTAAGGCAAGAAGTGTAAACATTGTTACTAATTTTCCGCATCCTACAATAGCGAGCCTCACGTCTTCGTTGTTGCTCATAGACATAACTCCTTATAATGTAATACTGAGTTGCAATCAAAACAATAAACTCAGTATAATATCAAGTAAGCATTCAATTGTTCGTTAACACTCACTTTGAATGCAATCTGGTATAAGCACATAATGTTAACAAGTGCACTCCCTCCTGCGGGGTATGATTATAAAATTGCAGGCTCATTCATAAAACCTTCAGCCGGTTCAAACTTATATACACACTAATGATTCTTAAAAAGCAAGCTAATATGATAAAGTAAAAATAGAATATGTCAAATCCTATTCTGCTTGAAAATCCATTGAAAATATTTTAGAAATAATTAAATGGTTATCTTGATTAAAGTTATACCTTTTTCAACGAAGGAAGGCATGAAATTTCCATTTACCTTGAAACCAGTATAATTATCCGGGATTTTTATATAAACTGCCGATTGACGTTTTGGATTATCGAAGGATTTTAAAACTATATTTTCTTTACCGGTTTTAAACTCGCTGATATCGCATCCGGCAAAGATATGTCCGGTACTTCCGGCAATCTCGAAATCCCTGCCGCCGAATTTTAATAAGCATATCGATGAATAGGGAGATAGAGAAATATTTTCTCCTCCATTCATGAAAGAATCACCGGAATTATTGTAATATATACCCTCTTTCAAAACAAAACTAATTTTCTTATTTCCAAGGTTGGTATAAGCGATGTATTCCTTATCTTCAATTTCGAATTCTATTTGATAAACATTAGAGTAGGGTTTTATTCCAAAAATTAATTTCTTTATGCTTCCTGAATTATGCCAGTTATAAATAGCGTCCAAGGTTTTAACGCTTTTGATTATTTTATCTTTTATCGGAAATTGTGAAAAATAGATTTTCTGTTCTTCATCAGAATATCTGTTAATGTTGTCAGATGTAAAAATCAGCCTGCCGAATATAAGATTGATAAGAAACAGAGAGCGCTTTTGTTCTTTTGTAAGTGTAGTATTTTCGCTCCTCAATATAAACACATCTGTGTCGTTGTTGAAAACCTCTCCGCTGAGGTGCCTTCTGCCGATTGTGCTTTTTAATGTATTTATTGTGGAAACTCTCTCACGGTAATTGACAAGAGCCGCGTCTTTATATTCCCAGTCCTGGCTGACATCACTCCCGATCCGGCAGTAATCCACAAACCCGAAAGCCTGTGCAAGTGGGACGCCGCAGCCAAGTATCAATTTATTTCCGGTCAATTCCCTTAAAAGATCCATTCCTTCAGCCATAACCTGTCCCCTGCTTTTATCGCTTCTTGGAATCAGACAGGCTGCATATAGAAAATCAAGTTTAACGAGATCAAATCCCCAATCTGTCAAGACGGTCTTGAAAACTTTTTTCAAATAATTTCTGAATTCGGTATTATAAATATCCAGGGCATAGAAATTCCAGCTCCAGTTGCTATTTGTGCCTGCTAAAACAAGTTTTCCCTTATTATCTCTCAAAATCCAGTCTTTATGATTATTGAATATATCCGATTTTTCCTCGCAGATAAAGGGAGCAAGCCATAGTCCGGCTTTAAAACCGGCTTTTTTTATTTCTTCAGCGATCATTTTCATCCCATGTGGAAATTTATTATTTGCCTCCCAATCCCCGACAGCCTTCTGGTAGCCGTCATCTATCTGGAAAATATCGATCGGCACATTTTTATCCTTAAAGAATTTTAAATTTTCTAATATAATTTCCTCTGTTATTTTTGTAAAATAGTTATACCAGCTTGTCCAGCCCGAAGCTATTTTAGCTGCTGTTTTCTTTATATTCATGGATTTGAAATAAGAATTAAATACATCTTTTTCATTACCCTCTGCAATCAGTATTTCAAAGGCTTTGTATGCCTCTTTTATCTCGAGGCCAGCGCACTCCTTGACAATATAAAGTCTTTTTTTTCTAATAATATATTGAAATATTGTAAAACCGCTTCTTTCAGAAAGAGAGCCTAATAATGTAAAATGGTCTTTTTTATCCCTGATGTATGTATAAGTATAGCCATGAAAATCACCCTTAGCTCCGCTATATTTACTGAAACTGTAGTCTCCGAAATATTTTAGTTGATAACGGTTGTGAAGTGGTTTTAATAGTACTGACAAACCGGGCATATTTTCATCTGGTCTGAATTCCCGGCTTTCTGTCCAGGTCTGGTAGCCGTTTAAAAATATCCTGTCATCGGCATTAACATTAATATCAGCAATAAGATGCAGGTCAATAATCTTGATCTTATCTTCCGGAATAAGATTAAGTGTGTATATTTTACCGTTACCGGTATTATTAAGCTCTGTTTTGATTGTTAATCCATTTCCTGAGACACTTCCCTCCAATCCAAAAGAAACCTTGTATTTTTTAGTTTTAAATAGATATATTATGATTCCATTTTTTATTTCCATAAAAAACTCCTAAACTATGGTTTATCAAAAGTTTTTATTTAAGAATTTAATAACTTAGTGCTCGATTAAAAATAATACATGATTCCATGATCACACCTCCAGCGGAGGGGGTGGGTGTGGGTTTTTCTAAAAAAAGAAAAAACTTAACCTTAAACTATAAGCGTTAGTCCTTTTATGTTTATTATTGTAACTTCTTCACCTTTTTCTATTTTTCTTTCAGAAACCGCATTCCAAATTTCACCATTGACTTTTATAACACCCTTGCTGTTTCTAAATTGATCAACAGCTATGCCCTTTTTACCAATCATGTCTTCAACTCCGGATGAAGCCTTCCTGCGGATGGCTTTGCCTACTATATAGACAAGACCTCCTATAACGAGAAGAGTTGTTAGGGCAACAGTAACGATTGTAGAAATATGAAGTCTCAGAAACGGCATAGGGGAATCAAATAACATTGCCGAACCGACGAGTAGAGAGATTATTCCACCTATTGTTAACAGCCCATGCGAAACTATAAAAAACTCAAGAACAAAAAGGATGAAAGCGAGCAGAATCAAAAAAAGCCCGGCATAATTAAAGGGAAGCGTCTGCATGGAATAAAGAGCAATTATTAAAAAAAGCGCGCCGATTGCCCCTGAAAAGATAGTGCCTGGATGTATTATTTCGTAGAGAATGCCGTAAAAGCCAAGTATTAAAATGAAATAAATTAAATTAGGGTTTGCCAGGACAGTGAGAAGGTTTTCAGCCCAGCTCTTTTTAATTTCTACGGTTTTAAATTCAAAGTCGCCGTAAATCTGTCTTAATAGCTCGGTATTATCGCGGGCTACATAATTTATAATGTTATTGGAAAGAGCATCGTCGCTTGTAATAGAAACGCTTTCCTTCACTGATTTTACAGCCCAGTCTACATTTCTATTCCGCATTTTGGCGATGGATTGTATAAAAGCTATCGTGTCATTTTCAAGCTTCTTCGCCATATTCTTTGTGTTTTCATTTTCCTGTGTACTTTCACCGCCGATTCCTCCACCTATACTGACAGGGTGAGCGGCGCCTATATTGCACCCGGGCGCCATAGCGGCATATTTTGCCGAAAGAGTTATGAAGACGCCCGCAGAACCGGCTCTCGCTCCTTTTGGTGAAACATAAACAATAGTGTCGATTTTTGAATTCAGAAATTCCTGAACTATATTCCTTGTGGTCTCAAGAAGCCCGCCCGGAGTATCAAGCGTAAAAATAACAGCATCAAATTGATTATTTTCCGATTCCGTTATTACCCTTTTGATATATCTTTCCGTTACAGGAGTAATTGCTTCCTTTATTTCGGCAATCGCTATCTTTTTTTGAACGGCAGATGCAGTGTTTATAGTAATAAAGACCAGCAAAAAAAACTGAATTGCTTTTTTCATCAAATAAACTCCATAATATATTTTAATATAATATAATGAAGGGGCTGTGTGAAGTCAAGAAAGCTAAACCCTGAAATTACTGGCGTTTAAATTTCCCATTAATAGGCTGATTATCTTTTGGGAGAAATCAGAGACTAGTAAGGTGAATTTTATTTCCTGGTACTGGGGAATAAAACGGATAATTCCTGTAGAATAGGTCAATGATGTTAAAATCCCTATGATGATTAAAAACTGGAAAAGACCTATAAAGCCTCCGAGAAGGCTGTCCAGCCATTCAAGTTCAAGAAATGCTATCATATCTTCAAATATGTAGGATATTTTTCTTATAATAAAATAAATCAGCGTAAAAATTAGAATGAAAATGATAATATAACCAACCTGAGTGTATTTTTCTGAAAAAAGGTGAGGAAGAACTATAGAAGTTAGTTTACTTGCTCCAAAAACTCCTCCTGCTATTGCCAGAAGGCTGAATATGGTATAGACAAAGCCCTTTGCGAAGCCCCAGATAAAGCCTATAATTAAAATTATTACTACAGCAAAGTCAATTGGATTCATAATCTTTTCCTGAATATTATTTCCTTAAATAATTATCGGATTAAAATGAGTTTTAAAAACTCAGTTTTTAAAAACTTGTTATAAGTCTATGGAATGTTTTATAATATTGCATGTTAACGGGTTCCCTTAACAACCCCACCAAAGGAGCCTTACCCTTTGGAATCCCATTTCCTAGGAGCCGTTATGAAGGGAGTTATTGTTGCCGCCGGATACGGCACACGTTTTCTGCCGCTTACAAAAACATTGCCTAAAGAGATGCTTCCTCTTTTTGACAGGCCTCTGATCGATTTTATCCTTGATGAATTTGAGGAAGCTGGAATAAAGGATGTTATTGTCATTACAAGCAGAAGGAAAAAGGTTCTTGAGGATTATCTGGACAGGGAAGTGGAACTTGAGGAAATTCTTAAAAGAGATAGAAAAAACAAACTGCTGGAAAGTATAAAACCAAGGAATTTAAACATAATATTTATCCGCCAGCAGGAGATGCTTGGTACGGGGTATGCAATTCTCATCACAAACCCGGTAATCGGGGATGAGCCGTTTGTTGTCGCTTATCCAGATGATATAGTTTTATCAAAACCCGGTTTAACAAAAAAAATGGTTGAAATTTACCAGAAAACCGGTAAAAATATTTTGGCTATTAGAAATGAAGAAGAAAATATCTCACGTTATGGCGTAATCAAGCCTTATGAGGAAGACGGATTTACCTATATTGAAAAAATAGTTGAAAAGCCTGATGCGAAAGACGCTCCAAGCAGTTTTGTTTCTTTCGGCAGATATCTTTTTACACCTGAAATTCTATCTCTTTTAGAAGAAGGTTACCGTAAGCATACCGGGGGAGAATTTTACCATATCGATTCAATAAATATGCTGGCCTCTCAAAAAAAGGTGCTTGCTTATAAAATAGAAGGCATTGAACTGGATACTGGTGAACCGGCTTCCTATCTGAAATCTTTCCTGACCTATATTAAAGATCATCCGGTGGGAGGTAAAATACTGAAGGATTTTATCGATTCCACTTTCCATCCTTAATTTCAAAAGCAAAAAAAGATTTAAGTTTTTTGGAGGGCATCAAATAAACCTGGACTATTATTTTTTCTCTGCTGGATGGATAAGCTTCGGTTTCCATCCTTAAATAGATTGAATCCTCTTCGTTGTCAGGGTAAAAACCCTCAAATTCATCAATATTCTCAAGCAAATCCATGGAGACATCATAAATTTCCCCATAAACTCTGTTTCTAGGTTTACCTTCTTCAAGTAAAACAGCCGGAAAGCCCACCCCAAGGTCGTACAAAATTCCATGAATATATGCTTCTGATATGAATTTTGAATTTCCCATAATATCATGATTTTGTAGCCCCTTTTTTAGAGTTCCATAGACAAAAATAAGCATGCCAGCTACCTGCCTGTGATATTTAATAAAGAGCGGCTGATTGTACGGAATTTGGCGATAGGCGTTTTCTTTCCAGATCAAGATTTCTCTTGATGATCTGTACTGTTTTTTCGATGCTTGTAACATCTTTAGCAAATATTTTGCCGTCAATTATAGAAAGGGACTTGTCCGAGTCAAAGAGCTTTTTAATATGAACATGGCCGTCCTGCTGAGTAAAACCCACAAATTTTATTAATTCTTCAGTTCCGAAATCGAATGAGTGTGAGGTTCCGTTGGTTATCGGAATTCTTGACTTCTGGAGCTGTGTATAGAGCGAATCATAAATTTTTCCAATAGGATCTTTAATAAGTATATTTGAAAGCTGTTTGTAGATAAGCCATATTCTTTCGCTTAAAAGCTCAATAATCTTGGTAGCTATTTCCGGGTGTGCCTGAACTGTAGGCTCAAAGTTTGCTTTGCTCACTACCATAAGTTTTACAGGGCCGAAAGCGATAGCACTGGCGCTTCTTGGCTTATTATCGAGGAGGGACATCTCTCCAAATATATCACCCTTTTTAAGGACAGCCAGCAATACCTCATTATTATTCACAAGCTTGGTTATTTTAACCTTTCCTTCCTGAATAATGTAAAGCTCAGAACCGGGTTCATGCTCGAGAAATATAATCTGCCCGTCGGTATAAATAGAGGAAAAGCTTTCCTTTTTAGGCTGGAGAACATCCGGCGATGGATTTATTTTTGCAAGCTTCATTTTTGCCTGGGGAACAAATCCTCCGTCCGGACAGAATTTAATATAGTGAAGGTAGGCGTAAGCAGCCTGATTAAGCATCTGGCTGGAAAAATAGAATTCGCCGATATTAAAGAGGTTATTAGGGTTTTCCTCGATAGAGGATTTAAAAGTTGATTTTGTAAGTATTGAATCGTAAGTACGCAGTTGTTTCCCGAAATAACGCAATATTTTCATAGCAATAGGTGTATTCTTTTGAATCAGGGCGCCGAAGTGTTCTCTTCTTACAACGATTGTAGCTGTATCATCCAGCGCCTGAACGGTTTCAATTCTTGCTCTTCTCGCCATACAGGAAATTACACCGAAGAAATCGCCAACATTCAGCTCTGTACCCTGATCCTGATCGATTGTAGATGCTGAGCGGCTTTCAATTACTTTTCCCTGCCGGATAATAAAAAACTCATCCGCTTCAGCTTGGTCTTCCAGGATAATGTACCCGTTTTTCTTGAAATTTGCTATTCCAAAAACTACATCGTCCGGCATTTTTACTCCGTCAAGAAATTTTCGTATTAATAATGATACTGCATTTTAATAGCTTTTATAAAATTTATCAACTATATATTGGAAACTCTTCTATAGATTTTCGACTTTTTCTTGATTAGAATTAAGTTTTTTCTCATTATTAATATTTTATAATCGTTTTAATTATTTTGATATATTAGAAATAAAATTTTCTAAATAAAATCTCCTGCCGGGTCCATATCAAACCGAATTCTTTAATCCTTGAATAAAACCAGTTCCAATGTTATACTAAAATCGATACTTCTTTTTATGCAGGGGTGTATATGAAGGAAAACTTGTGGCATTCAACCACGATTATTTGTGTAAGAAGAGGGGAAAATGCAGCTATTGCAGGAGATGGCCAGGTTACTCTCGGGGATATAATTATAAAGGGAAATGCGGTAAAGATCAGGAAACTGTTTAAAGATACTGTTCTTGCAGGTTTTGCCGGATCAGCAGCGGATGCTTTCGCTCTTCTTGAAAAATTTGAGATAAAACTTGAAGAATATTCGGGAGTATCTTCTCAGGGCAAGCGTAAGCCTTGCAAAAGACTGGAGGATGGATAAGGCATTGAGACAGCTGGATGCTTTAATAATCGTTGCCAATAAGAAAAGTACTTTTATTATATCGGGGAACGGTAATATCATCGAACCGGAAGATAATATTGCATGTATTGGATCGGGCGGAGGATATGCAAGGGCCGCAGCTCTTGCCTTTATAAAAAGCAATCCGGAAATGAGAATAGAGGAAATGGCGAGAGCTTCTCTGGAAATAGCTTCTCAGATTTGTATTTATACAAACTCAAATATTATTGTCGAAAGCTTATGAAAATTGAGGATATTTTATGAATTTTATCGGTGCGCCTGTTGTTGATATAAAAGAGAGTCTTGATTTATTTAAACCACGTGAGATTGTTAGTGTGCTTGATAATTATATAGTCGGACAGGAAAAGGCTAAGAGGCTTGTAGCGATTGCTTTAAGGAATAGAATCCGAAGAAAGTATGTATCCGACGAATTAAAAGATGAAATCGCCCCAAAAAACATTCTTATGATAGGTCCTACGGGAGTTGGGAAGACTGAAATTGCCAGAAGGATTGCCCAGGTTCTGGATGCGCCGTTTATCAAAGTTGAAGCTACAAAGTTTACAGAAAGGGGTTATGTCGGAAGGGATGTAGAGTATATGATTCGAGCTATTGTGAATCATTCCGTAAATCTTGTTAAATCAAGAATGCGGGATCAGGTAAAGAATGATGTCTATCCCGATGTTTTTAAGGTGATCCAGAAAAATCTTTTTGATGAGTTGATTGAGACGGGAGAGATTTCTTTTGATGAGTTAACTCAGGTAGAAAAGAACAGGATGAAAAATGAAATAAAGAAAAGATTGAAATCAGGCGGGTTTGATAATTATTTGATTAATATAAAATTAAGAAAAAAGTCAAATCCGATTTTTCCTATGGTAGACATGTTTCCCGGTATGGATGATACTGAAGCGGGTTTTCAAACGATATTTAACGATATGGGAATTGAAACAGATGAAACTAAAAGAATTACGGTAAAAGAGGCTACCGAATCCCTCGTCCAGCAGTATCTGGATGACAGGATTGACAAGGATAAGGCAATTGAACTTGGATTAAAATGGGCTCAGGAAATGGGGATTGTTTTTATTGATGAGCTTGATAAGATTTCAGATAAAGCCAAGGGAAATGGACCGGAAGTATCGCGTGAGGGCGTACAGAGGGATCTTTTACCAATAGTTGAAGGTACCTCAGTAAATACAAAATACGGCGTTGTAAAAACCGACCATATGCTATTCATTGCGGCCGGAGCATTTCATGTAGCAAAACCTTCTGATATGATTCCGGAACTTCAGGGTAGATTTCCAATCAGAGTAGAACTCCACAGCCTCTCAAAAGAGGATTTATTGAAAATTCTAATCCAGCCTAAAAATTCCCTGGTTAAGCAATATAAGGCTCTTCTGGCTACTGAAGGTGTTACACTTGAATTTGATGATAAGGCTTATGAAAAGATAGTTGAAATCGCTTATGAAATCAACAGCATGGTCGAGGATATCGGAGCGCGAAGACTGCATACAATTATGGAATACCTTCTTGAAGACATCTCCTTTGATGCGCCCGATATGAAAGGGAAGACTTACTCCATTACCAAGGATTATGTTGAAATGCGCCTTTCTGAGATAACTAAGAGCAGCGATTTAACAAAATATATACTCTGAAAAGCTTTACGGGGATTTTTATGTTCTGGATACGTCGTTTTTTTCTGTTGATTGCGGCTATTTTTTTTGTTTTTTATATTTGTGTCGCTGTTTTTATTACTTTTTATCCGGTGACAAATGATATTCCCGATAAAAAGTATCTGGGAGTAGTTTTCGGCGCAGGTATAACTAAATCAGGAGTGCCCAGTCTTGCTTTGAAATTCAGGCTTGACAAGGCTGTTGAAATATATTTCAATAAAAAAATTGAAAAGATATTTATAAGCGGTAAAACTGCCGAGATAGCTATTATGAAGAGTTATTTACTCAAAAGCGGAATTATCGGGAATGATATCATAGAAGATAGTAAAGGAATAAATACTCTTGTTACAGTCGAAAATGTCAGGAAATTTGCTTTGACAAATAGTATTCAGAATGGGATTGTATTTATAAGCCAGAGATACCATATACCGAGAATTACCTTAATTGTCCGGAAAAAGGGTTTGAATGATACCCTGTTTATTGCTGCAGATACTAAAAATATAGACAGGCAGGAACGGGTTTTTTTTGTTGCAAGAGAGAGCCTTGGATTCATAAAATCACTATTATTTGACTAAGGTTTTTTATGATTGAGGCAAATATTACGGAAGTTTTCCATTCTATTCAGGGCGAGGGTCCATTAGCAGGCCTGCCATTCCTTTTTGTGAGATTTGGGGGCTGCAATCTGGATTGTTTATACTGTGATACCGGATGGTCCAAAAAGGCATGTACTGTCTGCATCATAAGAAATAACTTGGCTCAAGGGATTAAATTAAACCGATCAAGCGGAACTCTTGTTAAAAATCCTGTTGGAATTGATAAATTTCATGATATTATAAATAAGTTCAAATTTAAGTACTTGTCCTATACCGGAGGAGAACCACTCCTGCAGAATGATTTTATTGAAAGTTCCCTTCCAAACCTGGATAACAAGATTCTTCTTATCGAAACCAATGGGACTCTTCCTGATAGAATAAGCGAAAATTTGCTCCGCCGGATTAATTACTGGTCAGTTGATATTAAACTTGTCTCCACAGCCGGGGTTAATGTGTTTAATCAAAACAAGACCTTTCTGTCAAAACTTAATTATGCGCGAAATATTATTTTAAAAGCAATTTTTTCTCCGGATACCAGCAGGGAAGAATTTGAGTCTACATATCGGTTGGCTCTTGGATTATTTAAGACTAATAAAAATACAGTGCTTGTTTTTCAACCGGTTTCTAATAAAAAGAAAATAAGTTTAGGCCGGAATGTTGAAATGATTTATTCCTTGATGGAAAGGAATGGACTGGAAATAAGAATTCTTCCGCAGATACACAAGCTGCTTAAGGTACTCTAAAATAATCAGTTCTGAGAACTGTCAGTTCGGCAAGGGAAAAGAATAAGGATTTGAAATCTCTTGTTTTTTTTAACATAAAAATTTATAATTAAAGTAATACTGTGTCATAATAAAAATAATATTATAATGACTCAATAAGCATTCAAATGTTCGTTAAAACTCACTTTGAATACAAGGTTTAAGATACCGGGTTTAGAAGGGTAATAAATGAGGTTAATATTTCATATTTTGATATATATGTTTTTTTTCATGTTAAATCTTTATTCAGTTAATAGCGAAAGTCAGAGGTATTTTAACTCCGGAAAGGCTTCTTTCAATGACGGGGCTTATGAAATGGCTGTGAGCTTTTTTGAAAAGGCCCTTGATGCAGAACCCGACGGTGAACTGGCAGACTCTGCGGCATATTATATAGGTCTGTCCTATTATCAGGAAAATAAATTTGAGCAGGCTGTTCAGTCTTTTTTGAAGTTCATTAACAACTACCCGGATTCACAGTATAAAGAAAGGGCGGTTTTTTTTGCAGGGAATTCTTATTTAAAGTTAAAGAATTATGAAAAATCTATCCAGAGTCTGAGAAGCTTTATTAAATCATACCCAAACAGCAAACTCCTGCCTAACGCTTATTATTCAATAGCTTATACTCTTATGATTATAGGCAGGTTTGACGCTGCGGCTGACGAGTTTTTGCTTGTTCAGCAAAACTTTCAGGATTCAAGTTTTTCGGAAGAAAGCCTTCTTAGAATGGGGCAGGCTTATTTTTACGACAAGGATTATAAAAACGCCGTCTTGACATTAAAAAAATTTATCGATAAATATCAGGCTTCCAGGTATAAAGAAGAAGCGGAATTTTACGCAGGGAAGGCTTATTATTTCAATAATGATATTGATAACGGCCTCAATTACCTTGTAAAAATTACATCAAGGACAAATTCAAATTATCGTATTGAATCTCTTTATTATACCTCAATGAGTTATATCAAGCAGGATAAATACAATGAATCGGTAAAATATCTTACTCAGATAACGCAGATTGAATCATCGGAAGGAAATACAAATGAATACAGGGAAGAAGCCTTTTATAAGCTTGGTCTTCTCTATAAACTTAAAAATGATAATGAATCGGCGATAAAAAATTTTGTTCAGCTTACCACATTATTTAAAAATTCGGAATACACTGAAAAAGGGCTTATTGAGCTTGCTTCCTGTTATGTGCTGAAGGGGGATTATGATAATGCGCTTTCGGTTTATGAGAAAATATCCGGCCTTGGCGGTGATAATGGAGCTGTATCACTCTCAAAGACCGGAGAGTTGAAATATTTAAAGAAAGATTTCAATGGAGCCCTCTCTGATTTCGATAAATTAAATAAAAAATATCCTGATCTGGATTATGGAAAAAAAGCCATATATTGGAAGGCAAGATGTTATCTGGAGCTGGAAAATTATCAGGAAGCAATCACACAGTTTGAAAATTATATAAAGATAGTTCCTTTAACTGAAAAGTCCGACGAAGTTAATTTCTTTATTGGGAATGCTTATGCAGGACTCGGAGATTTTGATTCAGCCCTTGTCGCTTATAATAATGTATTGAAAAATTCTAAAAGCAGCTATGCTGATGCAACATTGAATGCCGTTGCCTGGCTTTATGTTAAAAAGGAAGATTACTCAAAAGCATTAGATTACTATAAAAAAATTATTGACGGTTATCCCGGAAGCGTTCTTATTTCCGAAGCTTATTATGGGATGGGAATTATTAAGTATAATCAGAAGGAATATCAGCAGGCAATGGATTACTTTAAGAGGGTGATTAGTTATTATAAAAATTCTTCTTTTGCCGCAGATTCGGCTATAAAAATTGCATGGATTTATTATAAACAGGAAAAATTTGATCTCCTGGATAATTATTTAAATACACTGGACAAACAGAATTACAGCAATGAACAGAAAGCTGAAGTTTATAATCTTATCGGCTGGGCAAAATTTAGATTAAAATTTTATCATGAAGCAATTGATAATTTTAACAACTCCATTGGTTTAACAAAGGATAAAGAAAAGATCCCTTGAAGGTCTGCTTTATATAGCAAAGTCTTACTATAACCTTGAAGATTTTCAGCATTCAATAGAAAGTTATCAGCAGTTTATAGACAAATCGCTTCTTTTTAATATTAAAAACGATGTTCCTTCAGCCCTTTCCGATATGGCCTGGTGCTACATAAAAATCGGTGAACATCAAAAAGCAGTGGTATATTACCAGAATCTGACCGATAATTATCCAGATAACAGTTATACTGCGGAAGCCCTTTTTAAACTGGCCGAGTATTATTACAATCAGTCAGATTATAAAACATCGATCGAATATTATGAAAAGATTACAGCACTTCCCAATGCCGGTGACTTTGCTTCGTCTTCATTATACTGGATGGCCTGGAGTTATCTGAATTTAAACGATAAGATAAACTCATTAAAAATGTTTGAACGGTATGTAGATAATTACCCAAAAGGAGATTATTCTTCAGATTGTTTGTGGCGGATAGCAGTTATATATAATGATCTCAGCAACTTTGAGAAAGCGAAACAAAACTTTAATAAACTCCTTTCAATGTATCCAAATTCTCCCGATGCTGAAAAGGCAAAAATCAAGCTGTCTGAAATAGATTTAAAGGAGAAAAGCGGCGGAAGCGAGGAAAAACTTTACCAGATTTTAGTACAGCAGAGCCAGACAACACAGGCAAAAGTAGCGGCTATGTATAAACTTGCCATGGCATATCAGCGTAACGGCAAGACGGAAGAGGCGGTCAAACTTTTTAATGATATAGTTAATATGACAACCGGGGATGAGGCTGCATTATCAGTTTACGAACTGGCGGAATACGACAGGCAAAATGGAGATTATATTGAAGCGATTAAGTTGTATGGTAATATATTCTATGTCTATAAATACGCCGAGATTTATCCTCAGAGTCTATATGGAATTTCCTATTGTTATTATAAAACAGATAATATAGATACTGCAAAAAAATATCTTGAAAGGGTAATTGATAAATATAAGGAAAGCGAATGGTCAAAAAAGGCTAAAGATTTATTAAATGAGATTGATAAAAAATAATTTACCGGAATAGAACAAAATAAAAATTTACTTGATAATTTAAATCCTTCATGGCATACTTACTCTGTTATATGGACTATTTCCTTGCATTGAGGAGGGGTTGCATGAGGTTTTTAATATTGCTTTTTATGGTCGGTTTAAGCTGCTGCGGCACTCTGGGTGATGATATGAGGACAAACAGTAAGACCGCTGTTAAAAAAGCCCCAGATTTATCTATTACTTCTGTTATAACTGATAACGCGGCAAACAGGGAAGTGATGATAGATGGAGTTGTTTCGGACGAATCAGGGATTAAGCTTGTAAAAGTCTATTATGCTTCCTCGAATGGCGAAATAAAGGGGCAAGTTGCGGCAACCTATAATGTGGATAATTTCAGCGCAACACTAAGTTTTCCGACTAATGGAGATTATTTTATTTGGGCTGAAGCCGAAGATTCTTTAAATAATACGACAAACTGCAAAAAAATACCTGTACATATTGCTAATTGATTTTCATTATCTATAAATAAAAGAGCAGGCTTTAAGCCTGCTCTTTTTTGTTAATCAAAAAACTATTATAATAGAAAGCATTATTTCCTTTATTTTTTAAAAAACTTGTTATATAATTAGGGCAAGTTGTTAATGTATTTTTTCCAAAATTATGGATGGTAGTATTATGCCGAAAAAGATAGAAAAAACAGGGCACAGTTTTGAGGATGATCTTAAGAGGCTGGAAGATATTGTAGAAAAACTGGAATCCGGAGTTATGATAGAAGAGGCCCTTGTTTTATATGAAGAAGGAATGAAATTAACCGGAAAACTTGAATCAAGGCTTTCCGATATAGAGAGAAGAGTTTATGAAGTAAAAAACATGTCTAAGCTTGCTGAGGGTGAAGATAAAGAGCTGGAGCTTGGGCTGTTTGAGTGATTGATCAAAAAAAATAGGGGGTAGCTTTTATGCCTTTTCGAGCAACCAGAATTTCAGTAAATATAAAAGCCTCTTATATATTAAAAGGCTTTCAGGGAGAAGGGCATATTGTGAACATCTCAACCGGGGGAATCGGGATTGAAGTCAAGCAAATATTTGTGATAGGTGATTTAGTTAGAGTGATTTTCAAAATTCCAGGTCCTCGTAACGATGAGGTTGATTTCTGGGGTATTGTTATGAATATTACCGGGAATGTTGTGGGATTAAAATATGAAGAGATTTCAAAAGAAAATACAGAGAAAATAGATAAATATGTTTCGACCTTGATTTTGGAAAGCGGTAAAGAATCAAGAGAAAATGTTTTATGAAGAACAAAATTAATAAACCGGTTGTATTATAAATGAAATTAGGCAGTTTTTTTGAAAATGACAGGTCCAGGAGCTTTTACGGCATTGTCGAGGGAAATTCGGTAATTGAAATAAATAATTATTATTATAAAATAAAAAAAAAGGAATATTCCTTAAATAAGCTTAATATTTCCACGCCTGTTTATCCGACAAAAATAGTGGCTGTCGGTCTGAATTATAAAAGCCATGCGGATGAAATGAAGGATAATCTGCCGGAAGAGCCTCTTATTTTTCTGAAACCATCAAGCAGTATAATAGCTAATAAAGATAATATCCATTATCCCGAAGGGGTTAAGAGACTTGATTATGAGGCAGAGCTTGGAATTGTAATAAAGAAAGAAGCTAAGAATGTCGGTTTGAGCGATTGTCAGGATTTTATTTTGGGTTATACCTGCTTTAATGATGTAACAGCAAGGGACCTGCAGTCCAAAGACGGACAATGGACTAGGGCAAAAAGCTTTGATTCATTTGCTCCATTTGGACCCTTTATCGAAACTGAAATAAAAAACCCTCAGAATTTAAGAATTCAATCAATACTTAATGGTGAAGTAAAACAGGATTCAAATACTTCAAATATGATTTTTTCTATCTTTTATCTTTTGAGCTTTATCAGCGGAATAATGACCCTTTATCCAGGGGATATTATTGCTACCGGAACGCCTCAGGGTATCGGAGCTATGCAGAGAGGAGATGAAATTATAATAAGAATCGAAGGACTTGACGATCTGATGAATTATATCAAATAACCTTAGGCTTATTAATTGTTGAGTGTCTTATTTATATTTCATCATTTCACTTTTCAGGAATGATTGTTTATATTTATATAAAAGAAAAGGATAATTTATTAAGAGTTTTTAATTACTTTTAGAGGAGTATATATGCTGGTACCAATGGTTATTGAACAAAGCAATCGCGGAGAAAGGGCTTATGATATTTATTCGCGTTTATTAAAGGATAGGATAGTATTTCTTGGTTCGGTTATCGATGATGATGTGGCGAATCTTGTTATTGCTCAGCTTTTATTTCTTGAGGCAGAGGATCCTGAAAGGGACATAAATCTTTACATCAATTCTCCCGGAGGTGTTGTATCTGCTGGTCTGGCCGTTTATGATACGATGCAGTATATCAAGTCCGATGTATCTACAATTTGTATAGGACAGGCGGCTTCAATGGGCGCTGTATTGCTTGCCGCAGGAAAACCAGGGAAGAGGTTCACTCTCCCGAATGCAAAAATTATGATCCATCAACCGTCGGGAGGAACGCAGGGACAGGCCACGGATATAAAAATTCAGGCTGAGGAAATGCTCAAGACTAAGTCTCTTCTTGATAATCTTTTGGCTAAACATACAGGCCAGCCCGTGGATAAAATTGATGTTGACACGGACAGAGACTTTTTTATGTCTGCGGATGATGCTAAGAAGTATGGTATTATTGACGAAATAATAGAAAAAAGGAAATAGATTATGGCAACGCGAAAAACTAATTATTCAAATTCAATACCCCGTTATAAACAGGTAATAAAATGCAGTTTTTGCGGGGCTCTTTCAACTGAAGTTTTTAAAATGTTTAAAGGCGATGGCGAAGTATATATATGCGATTCATGCCTTTATAATTCTTACAGAGTTCTTCAGACTGAACACAAAAGTTCAATGATGTTTTCTATGAATAAGCTGCCAAAACCTAAAGATATCAAAAGTTTTCTCGACGGATATGTTATCGGACAGGACACAACAAAAAAGATACTGGCAGTGGCAGTTTACAATCACTATAAAAGGATTTTCTCAAACAATTATATTAATGAAAATGATGATGTGGAAATTGAGAAAAGCAATATTCTACTTGTCGGGCCGACAGGTAGCGGCAAAACGCTTCTTGCCAGAACACTGGCAAGAATGCTGGATGTTCCTTTCGCTATAGCCGATGCGACAACTTTAACCGAAGCCGGTTATGTGGGGGATGATGTTGAAAATGTTCTTCTAAGGCTAATTCAAAATGCGGCAGGCGGCGATTTTGATCCGGAATCTCCGGATGTTGACAAGATTATCTCAAGGGCTGAGGTAGGGATTGTTTATATCGATGAAATAGATAAAATATCAAGAAAAAGCGAAAATATGTCTATAACAAGGGATGTTTCAGGTGAAGGAGTACAACAGGCTTTATTGAAGATTATTGAAGGAACAGATGCTACTGTACCGGCGCATGGCGGCAGAAAACATCCGCAACAGAAAAATCTGATCATCAATACGACCAATATACTTTTTATTGTGGGCGGTGCATTTGTAGGGCTGGATGAAATTGTTAAGAGCAGGGTTGGTAAAAAAGAAGTTGGATTTAACAGCAGGTATTCAAACCGGAAGACTTCATCTGAATTGATAATGCTTGAAGCTATTCCCCATGATTTTATAAAATATGGCATGATACCTGAATTAATAGGAAGACTGCCTGTGGTTTCCGTGCTGCATGAACTAACTGATAAAGAACTGAAAAGAGTCCTTACCGACCCGAAAAACGCAATCATCAAACAATATAAAAAACTTTTAGGGCTGGAGAAAGTTGAGCTTATTTTTACGGAAGAAGCAATTGATGAAATTGTCAAAAAAACAAAAGATAGAAAAATAGGAGCCAGGGGTTTAAGAGCTGTTATTGAGGAAATAATGACGGATATCATGTATGAAGTGCCTTCGATGAAAGAAATATCGAAATGTACAGTTGACAGAGAAGTAATAACAGAGGGCAGGGCTCCGAAAATAGCTTAAAAGAGGGTGGCATGTCAGAAATGAATAACGAAAAAGTTGAGTCAAAAAAAAGGGACAAACTTCCATTAATTCCATTAAGGGGTATAGTGGTTTTTCCATATATGGTTGTACCCCTGATAATAGGCAGAAATTCCTCGGTACGTGCCGTGATGCATGCCTTTGAGAATAATATTCCCTTATTTTTGTCCGCTCAGAAAAGCAAGGATGTAGAGAATCCTTCGGATAAGGATATTTTTGAAATCGGGTGTATTTCTACAATTCTTGAAGTAATTAATATGCCTAACGGAATGGTGAGGATTTTAGTTGAAGGTTTAAAACGAGCCAGAGTTATTAAATACATTTCTGAAGAGGATTTTTTTCTTACGGAGGTTGATGATTTAAAAACCATTATAAGCAACAGCAACGAACTTGAGGCTCTTCAAAGGAGTCTTAAAGATAAATTTGTGGAGTATATTTCACTGAATCCAAAAATTCCAAAGGAAACAGCGGCTTCGGTTGTAGCCATAGATGACGCTGAAAAGCTTATAGATGCAGTAATGGCCAACATTCCATCCCAAGTTGTGGATAAGCAGACTATTTTAGAGGAAGACGATGTAAACGAGAGATTGACCAGGGCTCTTGCACTGATTCATAAAGAAATAGATGTTTTAAAGATGGAAGATGATATCAACAAAAGAGTTCAGGATAGAATGGAAAAGATGCAAAAAAAGTATTTCCTGAATGAGCAGCTTAAGGAGATAAGAAAGGAATTGGACGAGGGAGATACTACCGATGAAGGGATTTCTGAGCTTAAAGAAAAATTAAAGGGCAAGGAAATGCCAGAGTCTGTTAAAGAAAAATTTAACAGCGAACTTGAGAGACTTTCAAAGATTCCTAATATGTCTCCTGAATATACCGTTTTATATAATTATATCGAGTGGATCGCTGACATGCCTTGGGGTATATATACTAATGACAATAAAGATTCTGAAAAAAGCCGAAGAGATTTTAGAGAAAGAACATTACGGCCTGAAAGAGGCAAAAGAAAGAATAATTGATTTTATAGCAATACGGCAGTTAAATCCAAAATCTAAGGGACCTATTATCTGTCTTGTCGGTCCGCCCGGTACAGGAAAAACATCTCTGTCTAAATCGGTAGCACATGCCCTTAACAGGAATTTTGTACGTGTTTCCCTGGGGGGAGTCAGGGATGAGGCTGAAATCAGGGGACACCGGAGAACTTATGTGGGGGCGCTTCCAGGAAAGATAGTCCAGATGATGAAAAAAGCCGGTTCTATGAATCCTATTTTCTTAATGGACGAAATTGATAAAATGAGTACCGATTTCAGAGGCGATCCAAGCTCGGCTTTGCTGGAGGTTTTGGATCCTGAGCAGAACAATACATTCAACGACCATTATCTTTCTGTTGATTTTGATCTTTCATATACATTTTTCATCACTACTGCTAATAATCTCTATAATATTCCAATTCCATTAAGAGATAGAATGGAAATAATTGAAATACCGGGTTATACAGAATTGGAGAAAAAAGAGATAGCCAAGAAATTTTTGATACCAAAACAGGTTCAGGAAAACGGACTTTCGGATGTGAAAATAAAATTCAGTGATTCGGCAATACTGGACGTTGTAAGATATTATACAAAGGAAGCAGGCGTAAGAAATCTTGAAAGAAACCTTGGTAAGGTTATAAGAAAAATAGTGCGTGAGAAACTTATAAAAGATATTCATTCAATAAATATTTCACCAGAAAAGCTGGAAAAATATCTTGGAGTAAAAAGATTTGATTTTACGAAAGTTCAAAAAGAGCCCCGTACCGGTGTTATCGCAGGCTTAGCCTGGACGGAAAACGGCGGCGATGTGTTATATATTGAGAGCTCAATTTTTAAGGGGAAAGGTGATTTGATAATCACAGGACAGCTGGGTGAAGTAATGCAGGAATCCGCGAAAATAGCCTTTTCTTATGCTAAATCCGTGGCGGAGAATTATTCTATTGACCCTAATAAATTCAGGGAAAATGACCTGCATATCCATGTGCCTGAAGGAGCAATTCCCAAAGATGGCCCTTCGGCCGGCGTTACTATGTTAAGTTCTGTAATATCTACTTTTTCAAATAAAAAAGCGCGAAATGATTTTGCGATGACGGGAGAAATCACCTTAAAAGGCGATGTTCTTCCGATCGGCGGATTGAGGGAGAAGCTGCTCGCGTCTAAAAGAGGCGGTATTTATAGCGTTATTATACCGCAAAAGAATCAAAAGGATATAAGTGAGATGCCCGAACAGATTTTAAAGGATTTGAATATTATTTATGTTGATAGAGTTGAAGAGGTTTTAGATAAGATTTTAATCAATTAAAGTAATAATGACAAATAGTCCGATATTTAGAAGTAATAGAGGTTTTACAAATTGAATAAAACGTTTTTTAATCAATGTGCAGTTAATTGAAAAGATTTTTGATCGGCGGCACAATAAACTTTGAGGATTTATATGTGGTTTTCCTGAGGGTAACAGAATGGAAAATAATTTCAGATTATATTGCTTTTTTTAGATAGTTTATTTATTTTTTATTTAAGGAGAGGCTTATGAAAAAATATTTTACAATTAGTTTGATAGTTTTAATCTTCGGCTTATGGATGAATCTTTACGGGGCTCACAATATTTCGGATGATGCGATTGATACAATTGGACAAGAAGGTATACCTGAGTTAATAGAAGCCGCCGAATCAACCGATCCGCAGGATGATGAGCTTAGGATTAAAGCTATACAAAGACTGGGGCAATTGAAAGCAAAGGAATCTCTTGATGTGATAGTAGATATTCTTTCAACTAAAAGATTTGAGAGAGGAGGCAAAGAAATTTATAATTGGAAACTTAAAGTTGTCTCCGCAAATACACTTGCTGATATCGGTGATGAAAGAGCGGTGCCTTACCTCGCAGATATAGTTTGGAAAGATCCGGATTTACTTGTTAAAAGGGCTGCGGTTCAAGCTCTCGGAAAAATGGGTGAAATGTCGAGAAAAAGAACTGTTCTGGAAATTTTACATTCGGAACTTATAGGTACGAGGGATAATGCCTATGCTTCAGATATATGTGAAGCGCTGGGAAAAATCGGCGATAAATCTTCATTTGTTTACTTATTGAGAGTGACTCAGGGGCCTTATCTTAATTATGTGAAAGAAATGGCGCAAAAAAGCATAGCAATGACAAAATGGGAAAAGGCATCTGTTTTAGATGAGGGTCAAGGCGGTTCTACCAATGCTTCAGTTTCTCAGTATAAGAAATAGGTCTGACAAATAATGGCAGAAAATTCGGATTTGAACGAAAGACTGAATTTAATTTTAGAAAATTTTATTGATAAAAATAAATATAAACCGGCCATAGAGGACCTTCACAAGCTGGAAAATGAATACGGTAATAGTGATATTATTGCTTATTATCTTGGTGTTTGCTATTCAAATATTAATGATTTTCCAAAAACAATTCAATATCTTGATTTTGTAAACTCTTCGGAAGATTTAACTTTAATTCAATTGATCCAGGTTAATATGATTCTCGGTTATGCTTTTACGGAAATGGAAGATTATTACAATGCCGAAAAGCGTTTTAAAGAAGCGCTGGAAATAAATCCAAAGAGTTCGATGTCATATTCTGCTCTGGGATATGTTTATTATATGTCGAAAAAATATGATTTGGCGCTTTTTAATTTTAAAAAAGCCATTCAGATTGATCCAAATAATGCGAGCGCTCATAATAATCTGGGCTATACTTATGCAGAAATAGGGATAAATCTTACCGAAGCAATTCTTGAATGCAGAAAAGCCATAGCTTTAAGCCCGCAATCGGCTGCGTATAGAGACAGCCTGGGCTGGGTTTATTATTCAATGGGTAATTACACTGATGCTGTAAAAGAGCTTCAAAACGCTCTACAGTTGATTTCTTCAGGAAGAAAAAAAACAAGGGATAAACAAATAAATAATTACATTTCTATTATTAACGGACATCTTAATCAGGCTGTTAAGAAGAGGGACCTGTAATTTCTTTCCAGACTTCCGGTATCAGATCTACAATATTCCTTGCGAACGCAGATTGTGAACAGAACTTTCTTTCATAAATTTCACCTGCACGGCCGAGAATATAAGTACCAAGTATCGCCGAATGCATGGAACCGTATCCCGATGTAAATAACCCCGCTATTAACCCCGCTAAAATATCTCCGCTTCCCCCCTTTGCAAGAGAGGCGCCTCCCCTTTCATTAAGCCAGACTTCATCTGATGGTGAAGTTATAACACTGATGGAGTCTTTTAAAACCGTTATTACTTTGTGCTTGCTTGAAAGTTCCCTGGCGCTTTCAATTTTATTTGACTTGACACCGGCGATGTCTCTCCCCAAAAGCCTTGCCATTTCTCCTATATGTGGCGTTAGGATTATTTCTTTTTGCGATCCTTTCAATTTTTCAAGCAAGCCCGGGTATTCGGAAATATTATTCAAACCGTCAGCATCAATAACTATTTTCTCTATTTCTTTTTCTTCAAGAATGTGGAAGATTATATCTCTTTGATAAGTTCCCGTGCCAAAGCCATTGCCCACTAATACGCTTTTAATACCTCGTTTCCTGATAAATTCCTGGAGTATTTTGATTGTTTTTGTTGAGTCTTTCCGTAATGCCAATGTCATGGCTTCGGGCAGGCTGCTCTGTACGGGCTCTATCAGATCTCTTCAGGGACGGCTATTGTTAAAAGTCCTGTTCCTGACCTCAGTGAAGCCATTCCGGCCAGTATTACGGCGCCGCTCATCGATCCAATACCTTTTTCTGAGCTGCCTTCAAAACCGCCAATAATAAGAAGATGGCCGTAATTGCCCTTATGAGAATTTCTTTTTCTCGGAAGAACCATTTCTTTTACATCATCCTGTGTAATAAGATTTGTTTTAATATCCTCATTTTTCAGTAATTCAGGCGGAATATTTATTGAGTATGTATAAATCTCTCCGGCAAAATCTCTTTCAGGATAATCTATCAGCCCGATCTTTGGGATGCCGAGCGTAACGGTAAAATCTGCTTTTACGGCAGTTCTTGCGCTGCCACCGTCTGCATAAACGCCTGATGGTATATCAACAGCAATCACAGTTTTTTTTGCCAGGTTAATTTCATTAATAATAGCAGTCAGGTTTGCATCAGGTTCACCATGTAAACCGATTCCGAATATAGCGTCAATAATAACAAGCGTGCCCCTTAATAAGGGCAAGCTGCTTGACCCGGTTGTAATTCCTTGTTGTTCTTCTGTGCTTCCCCATAGTGCTTTATTGTCTGAAAAATAAGATATGGGAACTTTTATCTTTTGAATGATATCAAAGTTAATCTTTGCCTCTCCTTTTGATTTATCAGGGTTATCCGTGAAAACAACCTTAACAGAACAGCCATCCAGAAAAAGCTTTCGGGCTGCCACTGCGCCGTCGCCTCCGTTATTTCCGGTACCGCAGACTATCAGATATTTTTTATTATGATAACCGGGTATTTTTTCTTTTATAAATCTATAAACCGCCTCCCCTGCGTTTTCCATCAGAATTAAAGTAGGAATTCCATAATCTTCAAGACTTCTCTTGTCTATATTATATATGTCTTCTTTCCGAGCGATTTTCATATTATACCTCTTATAAATCTTCAAAATTTTCTGTAAGAAGGATTCCAATCCCACCAGAGAGCGTACCAAACCATATCTTGTTTTTTTCAACGGCAATCCTTATAACATCATTGCTTGGAAGCCCTTTTTTAATGTTTATAGTATTGAAACTTTTTTCTAAAGGTTTATAAACGCAGGCTCCTTCGTCAAGTGTTCCAATAATCATTTTATTGCTTACGGACACAAGAGCCTCAATATAATCAGAAGGCAGACCGTCTTTCACGGTAAGTATATTTTCTATTTCATCATTATCATTAACGGAAAACATACCGCTTCCATGGGTTCTGGCCCAGACGAGACCGTCCGAATAGCACAAATTGTTTATGCAATAATTTGTTGTAATATTAATAAATCTGTTTCCTGAATAAACAAACAAACCCTTATCAAGAGTGGAAATATACATTTTATTTCCAACAGATAAAAAATCAGAAATATTCTGGGCACCCTGAAAAAACGGTTTCCAGCAGTTTGATTTGTTGTTAAGATAATACAAACCATTATTAAGTGTTGCCGCAAATAGATTATTCCGGATAACTTTAAGTCTTTTCACAGTGACTTTCCCCAGCTTTCCTCGTTCTCTTGTCCATCTTCCGCTATTTTTATTAAAATAACAGAGCCCGTTATATGTCCCGACCCAAACCTTATTTTTAAAAAATTGAATACTTCTCACCTGTTTTGAAATGAGGCCTTTATTAATAGAAGGAGCTATAATAATAGAATTGTTCCCTCTTTTCAATCTTGCAATACCCCCGCTCCAGGTTCCAACTAAAAGTTCACCACCGCTTAATTTGATATCGCTTATGCTTTGATTTGGAAGCCCTTCATAACTTGAAATATATTCCCAGCTTATTCTCTTTTTTAACTGTAAAGATTCTTCTTTTAAACCAGGATCAATTGATTCGTTGTTTAAAACGCGGTTGATATAATAAAGGGCGCTTTCCTTAATTCCTTTCTGATATAAAATTTTTGCAGTAAATATAGCGCAGTTCCATTTATAGTATCCATCCGGTGATATTTTATAACCTGATAAAAAAGATTTCAGGGCAAGCATTTTTTTCTGTTCCTGGTAAAATTTAACTCCCGTGTCATAATAGGCTTCGGACAAATCCACATCCGCGAATGCTTCCGGGTAATAATGTTTGTATTCATCGATTTCGTTAAGTTTGTTGAATATAATGGCATCCCTGATCCAGCCTGAAAGATCGGAATTCGAAAGTTTTGCGCCGCTTTTTATTTTATTAGTATCAAAGGAACAGAATACTGAGGAAAAAATAAATAATTGAAATAATATCAGGGAGATCACCTTATATCTTTTAAATATTTTCTCTATCATTGCATCCTCTTGTAATAATTCTTATTAATTTTCGCTGAATTGGATACTTTTCTTAAATTTTGAGGATTTCTTCAAGACTTAATAAATGGTTGGAAATCTGATACTGGAGTAATGAGCTTCTGGGACTTTCCCCATAAACAAAGGTTCTTCCCATTTTCCTTAATTTATTCTTCAGATAAATGATTTTTTTCCTGAGTGTTTTTATGTTTTCCATCGGCTGACCCTCAAACAGGGTAAAAGGTTTCGGCACAAGGGGGTTTATATCCACAATTATTTCTGGGATATAGCCCCAGTCGGCAGCAGTTTCCTGAGTAATTTCCCTGATATCACCTATTAACCGGATATCGGCATCCAGATCATCTTCTTCCTCTCCGGGAATCCCTATAATAAAATATAGCTTCAGCCTTTTTATGCCGAACTGGCAGGCTCGTTTCACAGTTGATAAAACAATTTCATTCGGGATAACCTTATTGAGGTTTTTTTTAAGTTTTTCTGAAGCTGTTTCAGGGGCTATCACAAGAGTTTTATTTTCATTTTCAATAATGAGGTGAAGTAGTTCGTCATCCAGACCCTCAATCCGGAAAGCTGAAAATGAAATTTGAAACCCAATCTTATTCAGTTCTATAATGATATTCTTGAAATCCGGATGATTTGAAAGAGTAGCAGCTATAAGCCCCAGTTTTTTTGTAAACCCAATATATTTTTCCGCCGTTTGAATGATTTTTCCCATAGGCAGCGGATGATAATCCCCATAAACGCTTGATACAAGGCAGAAAGAACATCGGTATTGGCAGCTGCTGGAAATTTCTATCAACCCCCTGTTTGAGAATTCCGTATTTTTAGTTAGTATGACGGAGTGAACGGGCTCTTCATTTTCTGGAGAGGATTTTTGATAGCAAAGTTTATCTGAATTAATTGAAGAATATGGATAAATACCTTCTTTACCCGAAATTCCTGCTAAAATTGATTCTTTTGAATATTCTGGATTTTTTAAAAATTCATCGATTAAAGGTGGAATTGTCAGACCGGCGTCGCCTGAGACAACAATATCGGCTATGCCTTTCAGGTAATATGGAATAATAGTTGTCGCTATTCCCCCTATGACGATGAAAGGGAAAGACCTTGACTTATTTCTAATTTCAATACCGCTCCGCCTTAAAATTTCAATGATATTAATAAGGTCATTTTCAAATGATATTGAGAAGAAAATTATATCGAATTGATTCAATTCCCTTCCGGATTCTATTGTTTTGATCTTTGATGTGGAAGAATTAAAAAAAGCCCTTTCGCAATGAACCTGCGGATTTGACTGGAGGCAATGAAAAACGGATTGAAAACCGAGACTTGACATCCCAAGATAATAACTGTTCGGAAAAACAAGCACTGTATTAATTCTAATCTTTGTTTTTGTATAGTTATAAAGAAATTTCTCCATTTATATTAAATCTCCGGAATAATAAATATTTTCAACTCCTCCTGATTCAATTTTAATTGCCCCGCTGTTTGAAATATCTTTAAAAATACCGGTTATAATCTTCCTTCCCGTATCAAACTTAATCTCTTCGCCAAGCCAGCCGAGGTTGCTTTTCCATTTATTGAAAACAGATTCAAATCTGCCTTTTTTAACTGATAAAATATTTATATTTAATCTTTTAATTATTTCGGAAAGAAGAAGGTTTCTATCCGGTTCCGATTTGACTAATTTTTTGATTGAGACAGCCTTTTCAGGAGGACTGGAATTAACATTAATACCGATACCTATTATTAAATATTTTATTATCATACCTTCGGTTATCATTTCCGACAGAATACCGGAGATTTTTTTTCCATCAGCATAAATATCATTCGGCCATTTTATCTTTATGTCAGCATCTGTTGTTTTTAATACAACTGATAAGACCTCAAAAACCGAAAGGGCTGCACTTATTGTGTATCGGTAAAACTCACTTACATCAGTGTTTAAATTCAAACATAATGAGAATGTCAGGTCATTGCCTGGTTCGCTCGACCATTTACGCGAAAGTCTGCCTCTCCCTCCTGTCTGCGCATCGGAGGATACTAAAAAGTCATTAAGTTTACCGGTCATTGCTGTTTTTTTCGCGTAATTATTTGTAGAGTCTGTATTTTCCAATGAAATAAGCTCAAAGGGAAGTTTGTCCTTGTAATAGTATTCCACAACTTCCGGTGAAATTCTGTTTTTTGGAAAAGCGCTTATTCTGTATCCCTTCTTCCGGAGGGATTCTATCACAAATCCATTCTGTCTTGCAAGCTCAATATGCTTCCAAACGGCTGTTCTGGATATTCCAAGCTTTATACCTATTTCCTCTCCGGAAACGAAATTATCATTGTTTATCAAAAAAGAAATGACTTTATCCATAATAAACTGTCAATACCATTTTCCACTACCCTTAGCCAGGCCGCTCAATCTTATAGGATTGGTCGGCCTGCCGTATTTTCTGATTTCAAAATGAAGATGCGCACCTGTTGAATATCCTGTGCTTCCAACCCTGCCAATGTATTGTCCGACTTTTACCCAGTCATCCTTTTGAACTCCGATGCTTGAGAGATGGCCGTAAACCGATTCGAATCCGAACAGATGTTTTATTATCACGCATTTACCGTAACCCCCGTTCCAGCCTGCAAAAATCACCCTGCCGTCTTTCGACGCCTTTACAGGAGAGCCTAAAGGTGCAGAAATATCAATACCGGGATGATAACCCATTCCTCCGGTAAAAGGATCACGGCGTAATCCGAAACCTGATGTGAATGTTCCGGTTATAGGTTTTAAAAAATAATATCCAAGCGCTTTCGCTCTTTCTGAGTCTGTCAGCTGAGCGCCTGGCAGGAATAAAACATCTCCTTCTTTAATGTCGCCATCTTCTATGTCATTAGCATCCAACACATCTGATGATGAAATTTTATATTTTTTGGATATATCTTCAATTTTATCGCCTTTTTTAACATTATAAAGAATACCTTGAAGATTCGGTACAATAATACGCTTGCCTTCTTCTAAAAAATGGGCATTATCCATACTGTTCAGGCTTATCAATGTATCCATGCTCATTCCGAGCTTTTTTGATATTGCAGAAAGGGATTCTCCCTGCTTTATTTTGTAAAAGAAAAACTTAAGTTCCGAATTATTTGTATCGAAAGATTTTATTACATTACCGCCCATGGCATTTGGATTTGATATAAGATCAAATTCCTGAAGGGCTTTCAATTTTCCTATATAAGAAATCCCATAAACAATATTATTTTTTGTGCTTTTTGAAATAATAATAGCGATGGATAAAATAAAAGCTATTCCTATAAAAACTGCTAATAAAAAACGGACTGATTTACCGCTAAAATAACTATAAATATTGATCCTATCTCTGCTCTCAAATTTATCTATTGATTTGAAATAATTTTTAATGCCTCTTTGTAGGCTTCTGTATCTGCGGCTTGAAAAATACTTATAATCCTGCATTGGATTAATCTCCATTGCTATTTACAAAAAAATCACAAATTACTTAATTGCATACAGAGTTTTAAGGAGGTCCGTATGCTCTTGAATATCATTAACCCTTAATATATCGGCTCCTTTTAAAAAGGCATAGGCATGAACGGCAAGAGTTCCAAAGAGCCTTTCAGATGCGGGAACAGCCTGGCCTGTCTTTTCATTTCCGCTTAATATCATTCCTATCATAGATTTTCTTGAACCGCCTATTAATAAAGGAAGACCATATTTTTTGAAAGACGACAGGCATTTTAAAATCATTATATTATCCTCAAGCCTCTTTCCGAATCCTAAACCGGGGTCAAGGATTATCATTTTTTCATCTATTCCATATTTTAAAGCGGTAGTAATTTTTTCATCAAAATATTCAATCAATTCTTTAATCACATCTTCATATTTGGGATTTATCTGCATATCACGAGGCATCCCCTTAATATGCATTAAAACAATTATTGCCTGGTAATTCTTAACAACCGATGCCATATCGCTGTCAAATCTCAAAGCGCTGATGTCATTTACAATGTCAGTATCCGACTTTCAAAGCCTCTTCGGCAACTTTTGATTTATAAGTATCAATTGAAATAACAGCGTCAATATTTTTAGAAACCTTTTCTATTACAGGAATAACACGGTCAAGTTCTTCCTGGACAGGAACGGTTAGGACCCCGGACGAGTTGACTCTCCTCCGATGTCGATAATTTTTGCTCCCTGAATAACCATTTCTTCACATCGTTTTAATGCTTTATCTAATTCAATATATTCGTTTCCGTCATAGAAGGAATCTTTTGTTACATTCAATATACCCATAATTACAGGCCTTGAATAATCCAGGATTTTTTTATTTCTTGTGGTCTGAACTGTTAATTTATTAAAAAATTTTGAAATCATAACTTTCAATTCTTTGCCAAGTTCTACCAAAGGCGGGTAAGCCTGAAATTCCATTTTTCTGAAGAAATTCTGATATATTGACTGGCTTCCAAGCAGAAGAATATCTGTTTTTTCGATTCCGCATGAAATGGTTTCCGAATGAACTACCGCATCTCCCTTGCAGGAAATCATTTCCTGCTTGATTATATTTGCCATAGGTGTTTTTATCCCAATGATTTTAATGGGTAATATATCGAATTTTTTATTAAAAATTGAAACAGCTTTTTCAGCGCATCCGATTTTTCTCAATTCATCAAGCAGTTCATTTGAGTTGCCGAATAAGGGATAGATAGTCATTCAACTTCCTTATTACTTTAATTTTAAGGCTGTATAATCATAGACAAGCCATTGATTTAAGTGGTTTTTATATAGATAGAAAGTATATCTCAAAGTGTAGGAAAATAGCTTTTCTTTATAATCTACATCGCATGTAACAGTAGCCTTATCCTCCTTTATATTACTTTCAACTACCTTATAGCTTAAAATCCTGTCCTGCCAGTGTACTGTGAGATATTTTTTAAATTCCTCCACGATTTCCAGGCGGTATCTACCGCTTCTTGCGCTTTGATAAGCGCTATAATAATCCTGAAAGGACATTATCAGTCTTTCCGGGTCAATATGACTCAGGAATCTGTCCCAATCCTTTTTCATTTTGGCATCGAGCAAATCTTCCACAACATCATAGGGGGGGAATTTTTGTATATTTTCAAATTCAATAACCCTGGATTGTTCTTCCTCGGACAATTTGTTTTCTACAAGTAAAGGCGGTTTTACAAATATTTTATAATTAAATGATTCAAAAACCTCGCTCTTTTTGTCAGGATTCGGGTAAAATAGCCCTTTTATATAGTAATATCCGGATTCTTTAATATCAAACCACTTCGTGATATCAATTTCTCTCGAAAACGATTCCCTGGGTAAGAGGATAATTTCTCTGAAATCACCGCTGGATGAGGAATTATCCTTCATATTAACCTGAAAAATATCGAGAAAAGGTATCAACTCATTCATTGGTGTTCTTAATGTGAAGAAGAAAGAATCATAAATCAAAGGGGAAAGAAAAAAAGAAATAGGTTTATCAGAAATATTGACAACATTTATCAAAACATCTATCGGCTCATTCAATCTGTATGTCTGCTGAAAAAATCTAAGTTCGAGCTGAATATCTCCGGAATCTATAGAAAAAATTACAGAAGTTAAAAAGAACAAAGCAGCAAAAATTAATAAGAACCTTTTCATATTACATACTTCCAAAAAAGTTTTTCAATTATCTATCGGAATAATAAGCCGTTTCTTTATAGACGGCATACTTCTATAATATAAAAATCAATAATAATAAAATTTGACATTTAGTCTTTTAATCATTAAAATAACTTCCGTCTTTATGTGTGGGAAAGCGGGGCTGTTTCGGGGCGTAGCGCAGATTGGTTAGCGCACCTGCCTTGGGAGCAGGGGGCCGGAAGTTCAAATCTTCTCGCCCCGAGTTTGCGCCTGTAGCTCAGCTGGATAGAGCAACAGCCTTCTAAGCTGTGGGCCACAGGTTCGACTCCTGTCAGGCGCAATGCATGGTGGACATAGCTCAACGGTTAGAGCACCGGTCTGTGGAACCGGGGGCTGTGGGTTCAAATCCCATTGTCCACCCAGCGGGAAGGTAAAAAAGAATAAATATAGATTTTAGGGTATTTCCCTTGAGAAAAGATGCGCCCGTAGCTCAGTTGGATAGAGCAGTGGACTTCGAATCCGAAGGCCGCAGGTTCGAGTCCTGCCGGGCGCGGAAGCGGGATTAAAAGGGTTTGGGGCCGTTAGCTCAGATGGTAGAGCAGCTGACTCTTAATCAGCGGGCCACAGGTTCGATCCCTGTACGGCCCATTAATTCAAGGTACAATTAAGCGAGTATGGTGGAATTGGCAGACACGCCAGACTTAGGATCTGGTGCGGTAACGCGTGTGGGTTCAAGTCCCTCTACTCGCAAAAAGCTTGTTTTTATTTCTTAATTTTAAAGTTATATTTTATGCGGAAATAGCTCAGTTGGTAGAGCGCTACCTTGCCAAGGTAGATGTCGCGGGTTCGAATCCCGTTTTCCGCTGTTTTTTTTTATCTGGTGCATAATGGTTTTCTTCTAAAAAATTCTGGGAGAATATTACATGGAAGTTTACATTAAAGAATATACCGATTGTTTAAGGCAGGTTTTTGTTCATTATAAAGTTGAAGAAGTCAATGAAGAATATGAGGAAGCTCTTGCCATTCTTCAAAAAAAGACTCAATTTCCAGGATACCGGATAGGCAAGGTGCCATTCGATATTATTGAGAAAAATAATCCTGACGAACTGATGAGACAGGTAGTAAATGAGCATGGTTAATAAAGCGGCTGGGAAATTGAACAACGATGGCATTCAAATGTATTCCGAGCCCCGTTTTAAGCCATTGGTGAACCTCAATAGAAATAGCCCTTTTTCATTTTCAATGGTTTTTGATATTATTCCGAAGGTGGTTAAAAATATTGACATTGATTCGGCTATAGTGGAATTTGAAGAATATTACTACGATGATAAAATGGTTGAATATACAATTCAGAAAGAATTTAAGAGTTTAAATACGGTTACTGGAAAAATAGAACCGGAGGACATGGTTTCAGTAAAAATTCTTAATAATGACTTTCCGGGAGATAATAATAAGACTTTTGACAGCAGCATTGTTAAACCTTTAACAAGTCATAAAACAGGGGAAAAATTAAAATTATCATTTTCGGATTTAAATACATATATTGCAGATTTTCTTGGCATTATTAAGGATGAACTTGAAATTGAGATTGTCAAGATAGAAAGACCTTCCATGCAGGAAGTGACAGATGATTTGGTCCAGCAGGTTTCTGTTTTTAAAACTGTTGCCGAATATAAAAATTCTACTAAATTGAAAGTTGAGAATATGGAAAGAGAATTTAATAATATGAGTAAGAAAAATGCCTTAATTGCATATATCAGCAAGAACGCAAAGGTTGAGTTTTCAAAGTCGGAGTATATCAGAAATTCAAAGAATGAAGTTCTTAAATTCATCGAAAACAATTACTATGTATCGGAAATCCCGCTCTCAAACCTGCTGGAAGATAAAAAAATAAAAGATGATTTCGACCAGCTTCCTTACAAGATATATGAGAATATTGTTTTTTATATTGCGGTTAAAGATATTGCCAGTAATAACTCAATACAGCAGGAGCAGGGTTATATTGATAAAATAGCGCTGTCTTATGCTGAGGAAAAGGGTTTGAGTCTTGAGGAATATAAGCAAAAGACATCAAAGGAAGAGTGGGATTCTATTTTAGAAATGGCTATGTTTGAGTCTGCCATAGACTGGCTTCTGGGAAAAGTAAAATTCAAGGTAAAATCTAAACTGCCTCTTATTAAAGTAAAGTAATAATAAGCATAATATTTTAGTTGTGACACACAGCGCAGGCCGAAGTGGCGGAACAGGCAGACGCGCTGGACTCAAAATCCAGTGAGAGCAATCTCATGGGGGTTCGACCCCCCCCTTCGGCAATATTTTGTGCATTTAGATCAGTTTTCATTCACTGCATTTATAAAGTTCATATCCGATATCAGCAGGAACTTGCCGCTATTAAATAAGTTTGGTTCGTTATTATCGCTTGCAATTCCAAAAAGAGAATAAAGAGTTAATACATTATTTGACTTTAAATTTTGCTTTAATTCTTTCTGAACTTCTATAAGTTCTGCTGGAGTAATAGGGAAAGGTCTTTTATAGATAATAAAGTTTTTATCGCCGGCTTCAATAACCCAATAAGTATCTTTTTTTATAATATTTTTAATATTGGGTGTTTTTAATAACTTTAAAGCAAAGTTTTCAAACTCAACATCATCTTTAGAGAAAAGCGGTTCTATCGCAGGATTCTGTGTCAGGAAAGAATACTGTTTTACAAGAATTTTTAGGTCTTTATAAGAAGGGTTTATTTTATATGCATTTTCCCATGCCTTGGCGGCTTTAAAAATTTCTCCTTCTTTATAGTAAACAGTCGCAATAAGATATAGTATTTCAGCCTCTTTATCCTTGCTTACTTTTCCAATGTTTCTCTGTGCCAGATCCAAAGCCTCTTTAAATAAACCCTGCTTGATATAGATATCGATGACTTTATAAAGAATAGTCTCAAAATTTTCTTCATTATCCAAAAGCGGTCTAAGGATATTAATTGCTTTACTATAATTTTTCATTCCAAGGTATACATCAGCGAGAAGCAGATTTGTATTCATTATCAGAACATCGTCTTTAACCTTAACATTTTGAAGAATAAACTCAAATTGTTCTGCGGCTTCAGATAAATTATGAATATGTACATATACTTTCGCCAGAATAAATCTTGCCCTTAAATTATCTGCTTTATACCTGATGAGTGTTTCAAAATACTCTTCTGCCTTTTTATAATTTTTCATTTCATAAAGCAATTCTCCAGCAGAAAATAGAGCCTTCAAATTCTTTGAATCTTTATCGAGCGCCAGAACATAATATCCAAGGGACTCATTGATTTTTCTAGTTTTTTTGTACAAATCGGCTATTTTCAAAAAAATCTGAACCTTAATGCTATCTGCTGCCGAAAGTGATGCGGCGATAGATGCTTTTTCATAATATAGAATTGACGATTTATAATCATACAAACCCTCATAAGCCTGTCCGATATAATACTTGACCAGATAATCATTAGGGTTTTCATTAACATATTTAAGTGAAATGTTAAGAGCCTTTTTATAATATCCTTCTTCAAGCAGCCTGTTTACAACTGAAAGAGCGTTATCCTTTTTTAAAAATTTCATTAACATAAGAATAACAATTCCTATAATAAAAAGACCGCCGGCTATTGCAGCAAGAAAATAAAAATCAACACCCTTCATTCTAAATTGAACTCCGCTTTTTTAAGTAGAATAAACAAAAGATTATTGCTTTATTATAGACAATTGTAAGAAAATTGGAAAGAAATTGATAATATAAAAAATCAGGCGGAATTCTTTATAAATTAACTAATTTAAATAAGAATATAAATAGCTGCTCTCTTTTAATCTTCTGAGCTCATTTATTGCCCATTGCTCAATCTGCCTTATCCTTTCTTTGGTAAGATTTAATTTTTCACCGATTGAAGAAAGTGATTGAGGTTCTTCACCGTTTAGCCCGAATCTGTACTCAATAATCTTTCTTTCTCTTTCAGGCAGCTTATCAAGCATCTTTTCTATACCTTCATGAAGCGTTGTCTGAATAACTACTTCATCTGGATGATTTGAATTATTGTTAAAATAAGAATCGCTGAAAAATTCATCGCTTTTATTATTATCTTCATCAAAAAACATTTCATCCAGTGATGAATGCGACTGAGAAAAATCAAGAATCTTTTTTACTTCGCTTTTTTCCATGCTCATATAATTAGCAATTATTTCATCCGTCGGCCGTTTTCCGTTATTTTTGGAGTATTCTTCTATATAATGCCATATATGCATAAGCTCATTTGTTCTATTCATAGGGAGTCTTATAAGCCTTGATTTATCGGATATAGCTTTCATAATAGCCTGCTTTATCCACCATATAGCGTAAGAAATAAAATGAAAGCCTTTAAGGTAATCAAATTTACTAACTGCATTTATTAATCCAATATTTCCTTCGCTTATCAGATCGCAAAGAGGAATTCCATAACCCTGATACTTTTTAGCTATCGATATCACAAACCTCAGGTTGGAAACAATTAGCTTGTCTTTTGCAGCATTATCTCCCTTAGCCGCCTTTTTAGAATATTCCAATTCTTCTTCTTAGTTAAAAGAGGTATTTTTTCTATCTCTTTTAAATATAGTGAAACAGAATTAGTCTTTAAAATCTTCTCAATACTCTCAAGTTTTAAATCTATCTTTTTTTCCTGTTTATTTAAATTTAACATATAACTTATCCTCCATGTCAATATAAGTATTTAGCAATAAATGTGCCATGATCTGATAACTGAAGTTTGTTGTTAAAAAAAGAGTTATAATATTTATTAAAATTATTGATAAAAAATTTATGCGTCATTACGACACAATAATACTCTATTATTTTCTTAAATTTGACATTATGGCATATGATTAATGCAAATTAGTTTTTTATTTTTTAAAAAGTAAGATGCTTGATGGAAATTGTCATAATATTTTTTTTATTTTATAATTAAACCTATTTATTTGATTGAATAAAATAAATACCGGGGTTTTTATGATAATTGGGATAGGTATAGATATAATTGAGGTTGAGAGAATTAAAAAAGTATTCGAAAAAAGGGATAAAAAGTTTTTAGAGAAAATATTCACAAAAAGTGAGTTAAAATATTCATATAGTTTTAAAAATCCTTTTGTCCATATAGCAGCACGGTTTTGCTCCAAAGAGGCCTATTATAAATCTATAGGGGAGGGTGTGCTCCATTTTAACGAAATTGAGGTATTAAATTATCCGACCGGGAAGCCTTTTGTTAATCTATATGGTAACACACTTGATCAATGGGAGAAATTAGGAAGTCCATTAATTCATGTGAGCTTATCTCATACAGAAACTATGGCAAGCGCTGTAATTTGCCTTGAAATAAACAACCCCTCACATAAGTGAGGGGTTGTTTTGATTAAGATATGTTATTTTAAAAGCTGGAGCATCAATTGCGGCTTTTGGTTAGCCTGAGCCAGCATTCCTGTAGCAGCTTGGGTCAATATTTGTGATCTTACATATTCAGACATAGTTTCTGCCATGTCTGTGTCTCTTATTCTGGATTCGGCAGACTGCATATTTTCATAGCCTATCATCAGACCGTTAGAAGTTTTTTCCAGCCTGTTCTGGTAAGCTCCGAGGTTTGCCCTCTGCTTTGAAACCTTCATAAGGGCCAGATCAATCATACCAATAGCCATATTGGCTTTATCAGGCGTACTCAAGCTTATGAATGAAGCAGACATAGAGTTTCCTACCGGCGACTTAAGTCCCAGCCCCTGAGAATTCATGGTGCCGATGTACATCCTTTCCCTCTGGTCCATGTTCGCGCCCACATGAATCCAAATGCTTGCCATAACGGTATTTTCTCCTGTAAATCTTGCAAATCTTCCGGTTAAAAGATTTAAACCGTTAAACTGTGCGTGAGAAGCGATTCTATCCACTTCACTGATAAGTTCTGATACTTCAACCTGAATTTGCATTCTGTCTTCAGATGTGTAAATACCGTTTGATGCCTGAACAGCAAGTTCTCTTAATCTCTGAAGAATTTGATGACTTTCTTCAAGATATCCTTCTGCCGTTTGGATGAAAGAAATGCCGTCCATGACGTTTTGATTTGCTCTCTTTAAACCCTGAACCTGACTGCGAAGCTTTTCGGAAACTGCTAGACCGGAAGCATCATCGCCGGCTCTGTTAATCTTCATTCCTGAAGAGAGCTTTTCGATTTGCTTGTCAGAGCTGTTACTGTTGATTGAAAGCTGGCGATTGGCAAAAATCGCACTGACGTTGTGATTGATAATCATACTATCCTCCTTGATATGATCTCTGAGAACATCCTTGTTCTCAGTCTTTTATTTATTTCGGAAGATTTGTTTTTTCTTTTAGATTATTTGAAAATATTTTTGACACAAACGAAATAAATTGAAATTATAATTTTTTTCATTTAAAATATGAGTGTATTAATTAAAAGTGTTAATGAGATCAAAATAATCGGAGGATAGAATATGTTAGAAGATTTTCTAAAGCTGAAGAAGGAAGCCAATGAAAGAATGGACAAAACTATTCAACATTTGAAGGATGAGTTTAAAAAATTGCGGACTGGGAGAGCTAATATTGCAATGGTTGAAGATATACGTTTTGATTATTATGGAAAGCTTTCACCTATAAAGCAGGCTGCTTCTTTATCAACTCCAGATCCTCACTCCATAGTGATAGATGCATGGGACAAAGCATGTTAAAAAATATTGAAAAGGGTATTTCAGATTCAGGGCTCGGTTTTCAGGCGACTAATGACGGAAGAATAATAAGGGTATCAATTCCTCCTTTGACTGGCGATACCAAAAAAGATTATGTAAAAAAGGCGAAGGAAATCGCAGAGGAAGTGAAAGTAGGAATCAGGAATGAAAGAAGGGATATTAATACTCATGTTAAGAAGCTTTCAAAAGAAGGACATATTAGTGAAGATGATGAAAGAATAGAGCTTGAAGAAATCCAGAAAGTAACTGATAATCATATAAAAGTGATAGATGATCTGGTTGTTAAAAAAGAAAAAGAAATTATGGAAGTATAACAAACCGCTTGAGTTAAGGCAGGGTGGTTAAAGGATGGATTTATTTGGATATAAAATTGATGAAGATAAGCTCCCGGAGCATGTCGCTGTTATTATGGATGGAAATGGGAGATGGGCCGGGAAAAAGAATTTTGAAAGAATTAAGGGTCATGAAAAAGGGTATAAGGTATTAAAAGAGATAGTTGAATTTAATAAAAATATTGGAATAAAATATCTCTCTTTTTATTCTTTTTCAACGGAAAACTGGCAGAGACCGAGAGAAGAGGTGAGTTTTCTGATGCAGCTGGCAAAAAATCTTGTCGCCGAATATACGGAAACTCTTTTAAAAAATGATATCCGGCTTATGATTACAGGAGTGCAGGATAATTTAAGCGAAGATTTATTAAGACTGCTGCAGGAATCAATCAGCATAACCTCCAAGTGCCGGTCATATACCCTGAATATAGTATTTAATTACGGAGGGAGAAGAGAGATTATTGACGCTGCGAGAAAACTTGCATTAGACTATAAGGGTGGAAAAATAGATTTGAATGAGCTTAATGAGAAAAGTTTTTCAAATTATATGTACAATCCTGAGCTGCCCGATGTGGATCTGCTGATAAGAACAAGCGGAGAGAACAGGATAAGTAATTTTCTTTTATGGCAATCCTCTTATGCTGAGTTTTGGATTACCAGAAAGTATTGGCCGGACTTTAAACCAAGTGATTACTGCAGAGCTGTTAGTGAATATCAGCAGAGAAAGAGAAGGTTCGGCGGTTTAGATGCAAAAGGTTTTAAGAATCAGTAGAAAGATAACAATTTATTAAAAGCTATTAAAATTAAAGAATATATATTTTTGAACAGCCTGTAATTAAGGAGTATTGATGTTTTTAAAAAGGTTTATTACTGTTCTTTTGCTTCTGCCTATAGGGATTTTTATTGTTTTTTCAAGGTTTGGGAATGGTTTTCCAATTTTTTTAGTTGTTTTAATAATTGTCCTGATAATTTCTTATGAGATATTCAGTCTTATGGAGAGAAAAGGTTATAAATTTTATATTTGGATTAACTCAATAGCTGTAACAATAAGCTTTGTAGCCTATTATTTATATGGGTTAGGGGTTTATGATATCGGGTATCTATTTACTATTCTTCTGGCGATTATTACCATATTTTTCCTTTTGGTTCTTATCACTGAATCCATTTCGGGAAAGTTTGAGTCATCCATGGAAAATATAGGGATGTCTTTGTTTGGTTTTATTCTACTTGGAATTTTCAGCCCCATCATTGGCTTAATAAAAATGATGGACATGTCAGGATGGATGCTCACAGTTTTATTAACAATTACTTTCCTGACTGATACAGGCGGCCTTTTCTTTGGTAAGATTTTCGGGAGACATAGGATTTCTTTTCTTTCAAGCCCGAATAAAACATTGGAGGGTTATCTCGGTTCATTGATTTTTGGGATTATTTCTGCTGTATTTTTATTTATAATGCAAAGGATCTTTGCTTTTTCAACAAGTTTCAGTGTTTTGGAAATGACATTGATTACTTTTGCTATTATCATTTCAAGTATAATCGGCGACCTGGGTGAATCAACTCTTAAAAGATGGGCTCATACAAAGGATTCTGGTGATCTCCTGCCAGGTCATGGCGGTTTTTTTGACCGTTTTGACAGCGTTTTACTTTCTACACCTGTATTTTATGTAATTATGCGATTTATGGGTTATTAATCCTTTTTGAAATAACCCCGCTTAAAGTATAATCCTCCGGCGGGCACCATTGCCTTGATCTTGGATTCCAATTTTATTTCGTTATTCAGGGATTTTTCAATTGTTTCAAGAGATACTTTTCCCAGAGCGTGATTCAAACATACCGATATTATACTTCTTATCATTCCCCGCAAAAATCCGCTGCCCTTAATAAAAAAAATGATTGTTGGTATTTTGTTGTGATTAATTTTTTTTGCTCTGAGGTAAAAGATTTCCCTTATATAATTCATCTCACTATCGTATCCGTAGCAGTAATTTTTAAAGTTATGCACTCCTTTAAAAAGTCTGCATGCATTTTTTATCAATTTTATTTCAAGAGGCCTGTATTCTATATGGGCATAGGCATGATAAAATGGAGGAGAATTCCTGGCGTTTATGATGAAATAAACATATTCCCTGGCGTTTGCCTGGTAACGGGAATGGAAATCAAATTCTACTTCTTCCGAAGTGAGGATTTTAATATCTTTTGGCAGGACATTGTTGAATACATAAGTCATTTTTTCTACGGGCAGAGTGTGATTTGTAGTCCTGAAGTTTGCTGTGAAGCATATAGCATGAGCCCCGGCGTCTGTCCTGCCGATTCCGATTATTTTAACATTGTCCTTGAGGATCTTTGAAATCTTGTGTTCAAGGACACTCTGGACGTTAATTATGTGCTTTTGTGTCTGCCAGCCCGAATATTCCCTGCCATCATAGCTTAAGTTGATTTTTATATTACGCTTATTTACCTTATCCATAAAATATTAAATCCTTTTGTTTAACGATCGAGAGTTCGTGCCGGACGGCAGGCTTGTTTTATTAAAAAAGCCAGCTCGATCCTGTTTTTTACACCGGTTTTTTGATAGATGTTGTAAACATGGTTTTTTACGGTTTTAAGAGAAATAAAAAAATTTTCGGCTATAAACTTATTTGTTTTACCCTGTATCATTATGGAAAGAATTTCCTGCTCCCTGGCGGTAAATTTATATTTTTTCAGAAAAGATTCGTCCGGATGAATATCTAAAAGAGTTGAAGGTTCAAAATTGAAAAACCGTATGGCATAGATGATAAATATTATATTCCATAGGGTATAAAAAATAATATTCCACAAGAATTGGCTTGAATACAGTGAAGATAAATAAATTTTTAATGAAAAAACAGATATATCTAAAAAGACAAAAATAAGAAATGAAATTATCATTGCTATTATTTTTTTTATTTCATTATCAATTATTTTTCTGTAAAAAAATAACGTAACACCAAGCGAATAGAATAAAATAGCAATAAACAATATGTTCTGCAAAGGAAAGACAGGAAAATAAATAATTTGATTGCTTAAAAATACCCTTAGAAAATAAGGTATGAACCTGATAAAAAAAGCCAGGAGAGCAAAAATACCGAATAAAATATTACCGATAGCTTTAAAAGGAACAGAGAGAATACCATGAATGAGAATAGGGAATAAAAATATGATAAGAAAAGAAATATCTTCACTGAGGTTATAAAGAATCAACTGTGATGTCGTCTCAAAAATAATGTTTACCTTTATATAAAGCAGGAAATTATACAATAAAATCTTAACTGCAATTATAAGAAAGAAAAAAATAAAGTATTTTAATAATTGCTTTTTTGTTCTTATATAGAACAGAATGGAAACGAATAACGAGAATAATGCCGTCATAAATGACAGAAAAAAAAGAAAAACCATTAAATGTTCCATTAAATATTTCCTATTTTTTCCATTGAAATTCTTTAAGACTCAGGTCATTCTCAAAATTATTTTTTATCTTGTTTAAATCATCCCCGCCGTAACGCCCAATCAGAGCGTTTGCAACATCGAATGATACCGCGTTTTCTATAACCACACCGCATGCCGCAACAGCTGTAACATCGGATCGTTCTTTCACCGCAAGTTCTTTCTCTTTTGTCGTAATATTTACTGTCTCAAGCGGGCTCATCAGGGTTGGAATAGGCTTCATTACGGCACGGAAAACAATTGGGCATCCGTTTGACATGCCGCCCTCGATGCCGCCGGCCCGGTTTGTTTTACGAAAATATTTTTTATTTTTAATGTCGAAAAATATTTCGTCATGAGCATTTTTTCCACTTGTCCCTGAATTTGCAAAGCCAAGCCCGAATTCCAGACCCTTTATTGCCTGAATACTCATCACAGTATAAGCAATCTTAGCCTCAAGCTTTTCTTCATAGCTTTGATAACTGCCGAGAAATGGGGGAACAGGCGAGATAATTGTTTCGATTATGCCTCCGATTGTATCACCTTCTGATTTTATTTTATCTATTAAATCCTTTATCTTTTTTTCGGTTTGACTATCGCAGGCGGAACGCAGTTCCGATTTATCGGCCAGTTTCTTTATTTCATCGAGGCTTAGTGCCGAAGTGTCTATATTAATTCCTCCCCAGTTCACGACATGAGAAAATATTTCTATTCCAAATTCTTTCAAAATCAGTTTGACAACAGCTCCACCGGCTACCCTTGCCGCCGTTTCCCTCGCGCTCGATCTTTCAAGCACTTTCCTTATATCGTCAGTAAGCCCGTACTTATATGCCCCAATCAGGTCCGCATGACCCGGCCTGGGTCTTAAAACAGGTTGAACCCTCTCAGGTTCAACCTGTCCAGGTTTAACCTGTTCGGATTCAATCCGCCAATTTTTGTAATCTTTGTTCCAAATAATAAGAGTTACCGGGGCGCCTGTGGTTTTTCCTTTTATCACACCTGAAAGAATTTCAATAGTGTCGGTTTCAATTTTCATCCTGTCCCCGCGGCCATAGCCGAATTGGCGGCGCGAAAGTTCATGGTTTATAAAACCCTCATCAATATTTAAATTGGATGGAATGCCTTTTATCGTGACAGTCATTCCCTTTCCATGTGATTCTCCGGATGTAATATAGTCAATCATAAAAAACCCCTGAGAAAAGATTGTTGATTATTATATTGTGATGACTTAAGCCGAAAATTCTCATTATTTTAAGACACTTTATGTTATTATTCAAGCAACGGGGCATCCGAAAAAAATAATTATAAACAGCAAATTTATTTTGTCATTATCATTTTTGTTGTTATATTGTAATTAGAAATAAATTTAATTAATAAAGGTTCCTTTTAAGTAAATATATCTTAGCTCTTTGCCTTTACGGTTTAAAAATATTAAGAATTGATCAATTTAGGATTTGTTAGGAGTTTTTTGCGAGATTTTTAGATACAGAATATAATGTTAGATATTTATGAATTTCTTTTGTTAAAGTATATCGCGTAATCATATATTAATTATAAAATTAATTGTTTATTGGAGAAAGAAATTATGAAAAGATTTTTTGTTTTTTTTATTATCTTATTAAGTATATGCTCGTTTTTATTTTCCGGTATAAATATGAAAAATAGATCTACAAAACCGGATTGGATTGTTATTAAAGCTCAGCAGGATATTAATGATGAAGGGAAAGATTCCAATGAATTTGATATTTATGATACAATTTACTACGATAACTCCAATGAAAATATTAAATCCGGCAAGTTAGTGAGAGATACCAGGTTTACTCTTGCTGACGGGAGTGAAGTCCTATTAAAAGGAGGAAACTCCGTAAGCTTTTATTTTAACAGTTTTTTACAGAGCGGCGTACTGGCTGAAGACACTTCTTTTGGGAGTATTGGAGGTTTTTTAGCCGGTACTACCATAGAATTCTATCCCGATGGGAAGTTTAAAAGGTCATTTATACCTCCGGAAGAAGCAAGAAAGATAATTCTGATTAAATATAAATCCGAACCGGAGTTAGAACAAAATAAAAGTAATTTTGTACCTATTCCCATAAAGAGCTTAAAAGAATCAAAGGCAGTAGTGAAAAATAATTTTAAAAATTTTACCGGTCAAAAAATAAAACCTGATAATGAGAATAACGGAAATCATATTGCAGGAAATCATATTTCTGAAAATCAACATGACAGCTCTTTTTTAACTCTTAAGGATCTTGAGGATAATATATATTATGAAAGCGGTATGATAAAATCGGGTAAGTTGTTAACCGATATGAATTTTCAATTATCCAGCGGTAAGACCATAAAATTAAAAAAAGAAACTTATGTAAGATTTTATTCTGACGGGAATCTTCAGCGTGGAGTTCTGGCCGAAGATGTGAGTTTTGGGGATTTTGGTTTTAATCCGGGAACAATTTTGGAATTTTATCCTGATGGGAATTATAAAAGGGCTTTAATTATGTCGCTGAGTGATGTATTAAATGTAAAAATTAATAATAGAGTCTATACCTTTAAAAATACAGGTACATATAAGAATGGGAATTGGTTCAGATTGAACAAAGATACCGAATATTCAGGGATAATTTATAAAGGAAATACAATTCTTTTTGTGGACACTAACGAAAATGCACAGGAAGGACAACTTGCAAAAAATCAAAACATCAATATTATCAGAGATAATAATCTGAGTACATATACATTCAGGGCCGGAACAATGATAGATTATTATAGTAATGGAAATGTTGCAAGTGGCACTTTAAATAATGATCAGAATGTTAATTTGATTTTTGATGATAATAAAACTTCAGTTAAATTTAAGAATGGATGTATTATTTCTTTTTACCCAGATGGTAATGTGAAAAAGGGTACGATTGCTTTTTCAACGGAAATAAACGGCATCACATTCCCGGCAGGTTCTGAAATATATTTTGATTCTTATGGAAATACAAGGCTTGTAAGACCATTTTCCGATGTTATGATTTCAGGCATCAAGTATAAGGGTTCTTCTCAGGCAAGCGACCAGAATGTAATGCTTTTTTATAATAACAATCAAATGCAGATGGCTATACTTTCCGGTGATCAGAAAATTAATATTGTAAAAGATAATAATGACAATGCAGTACTCTTTAAGAATGAAACATATATTGAGTTTTATGAGAATGGAAACGTCAAAAATGGAATAATTGCCTTAGATACTGAAATTAAAAACCAGGTATATCCTGGGGGAACATATATCGAGTTTGACAAGGACGGTCAAATTACCGAAGCAGACCAGCCGAAAAAAGATGATAATTCAAATCCTGCTCAATAATACTTTAAAGGAGACATGGTAATTGGAAATTCTGAAAGGAGCCGAACCGTTTTCATATAAAAGCTCTTCGGATATCGGGATACTCCTGATTCATGGAATCAGCGGTTCACCTTATGAAATGTCATACCTGGGTGAAAAACTTTCCTATTCCGGTTTTAATGTTGAAGCTCCAAGGCTTACAGGAAATGGAACCAGATGGCAGGATTTAAACCAGGTAAGTTACCTTGATTGGATAAAAGACGTTGAAACCTCGCTTGAGACATTAAAAAAAAGGGCTTCCGGGATATTTATATGCGGGCTTTCCATGGGGGGGGCTTTGACATTATATCTTGCGGAAAACCATCCTGAAATTAAAGGAATAATAATTATAAACCATGCCCTGCTGTTAAAAAATGCTTTACTTACTTTTCTTCCCGTCTTAAAGTATTTTATTCCATACACAAGAAAAAAAAGCGGGAACGCAAGCCGTTCGATTAAAGATAAAAGTATTAATCTTGTGACATACGACCGAATGCCTACCGGCGGGGTTTATGAATTAACTAAACTTGTAAAGATAGTAAAGAAGGATCTTTCAAAGATTCATCAGCCAGCCTTGATTTTTAAATCGATAGAAGATTCTAAACTTATGGGTGGATTGAGAAATGTTGAATATACAGTAAACCATATCAGTTCAAAACTGAAAAATATAATCATGCTTAACAATTCTTACCATATAGCTGCAATGGATTTTGACAGGGATATTATTGCTGAAAAGAGTATTGACTTTATAAAATCGCATTTGTCAGGCGGAGCATAGGAAAATGAGTATTAAAAAATATATAGGTGCAATAGATCAGGGAACAACAAGCACCCGTTTTATTATTTTCGATTCAAACGGTGATATAGTTTCTTCTCACCAGCTGGAGCATGAGCAGATTTTCCCGCAACCCGGCTGGGTTGAGCATGATGCGCTTGAAATCTGGGATAGAACCCGGGATGTAATTAAAGCGGCCATGGGAAAAGGAAAAATCAAAACTGAGGAAATTGCTGCAATCGGTATTACAAACCAGAGGGAAACAACGGTAATCTGGGATAAAAATACAGGAAAACCTTACTGTAATGCTATAGTCTGGCAGGACTTAAGAACGGCTGAAATCTGCGAAAATTTTATGAATGAGAAAGGAGACGGACTATACAGGTTTCAGAAAAAGACAGGCCTGCCGTTGGCAACATATTTTTCAGGGCCTAAGATCAAGTGGCTTCTTGATTATCATCCTGAGATAAAAAAAGCCGCAGAAAAAGGCGATGCAATTTTTGGGAATATGGATACCTGGCTTATATGGAATCTGACAGGCGGAAATAAAAACGGAATCCATGTTACCGATGTAAGCAATGCCAGCAGGACTCTGCTTATGAATTTGAAAACCCTCGTCTGGGATGAAGAAATTCTTGAGATCATGGGAATTCCGAAAAAAATGCTGCCTAAAATCTGTTCATCTAGCGAGGTTTTTGGATTTACCCGGAATGAAGGCCCTTTCGGCTTTGAAATACCGATAGCCGGAGATATGGGCGACCAGCAGGCGGCTCTTTTCGGGCAAACCTGCTTTGATGCAGGTGAGGCAAAAAACACTTATGGAACCGGTTGTTTTCTTTTGTTAAACACAGGCGGCAAAATAATTTTTTCAAAAAACGGCCTTTTAACCACCCTGGGTTATAAAATTGGAAATGAACCGGCAGTTTACGCTCTTGAAGGGTCGGTTGCCATAGCCGGCGCTCTTGTACAATGGGTTAGGGACAACCTTGGCTTGATAAAAAACTCTTCTGAGATTGATGAACTTGCCTGTACTGTTGAGGATAATGGGGGTGTTTATTTTGTACCGGCATTTTCAGGCCTTTATGCCCCATACTGGAAAAATGATGCAAGAGGCGTTATAGCTGGCTTGACAAGGTATGTAAATAAAGGGCATATTGCGAGAGCTGTCCTTGAGGCAACAGCCTATCAGACTTGCGAAGCGTTTGAAGCTATGAAAAAGGATTCAGGAATTGACTTAAAAGACCTCAAGGTGGACGGCGGTATGGTTGTAAGCGAAATCCTGATGCAATTCCAGGCCGATATCCTGGATGTACCCGTTGTGCGTCCAAAGATAGCAGAAACTACGGGCCTTGGAGCCGCCTATGCCGCAGGGCTGGCCGTTGGCTTCTGGAAAGATAAAAAAGAACTAAAAGCCAATTGGAACTCAGCAGCTAAGTGGGAGCCAAATATGAAAAAAGAGGAACGCGAAAAATTGTACCATTACTGGAAAAAGGCTGTAACGCGTACATTCGGATGGGCGGAGAAATAGAATGGAAAAATACGACATTATAATCATCGGTTCGGGAATTGTCGGTTCTATGATCGCCCGGATTTTATCAAAGTATGAATTGAGTATACTGATGATAGAAAAGGAAATTGATGTGGGAATGTGCCCGAGTTCCGCAAACAGCGCCATTATCCATGCAGGATACGATCCGGAACCCGGAAGCCTTAAAGCAAAGCTTAACGTAGAAGGGAATAAATTGTGGGACAATCTTGCTCCGGAGCTCGATATTCCGATAAAAAAAACAGGCAGCTATGTTGTAGCTTTTGGGCAGGACGAATTTAAGCAATTGCAGCCTCTTTACGAAAGAGGTATCACAAACGGTGTTCCCCAAATGAAAATACTTAAAAGAGAAGAATTTCTCAATAAAGAACCTTTGATAAATCCCAGAGTTAGCGGCGCCCTATGGACGCCTAGCGCATCTGTAATAGACCCTTTTGGAGCCGTATTAGCAGCTGCAGAAAATGCAGTTGCGAATGGTGTGAAAATACTGTTTAATACAAGATTTCAGGATTTTATATTTCAGGATAATAGAATTATTGGGATAAAATCCGATAAAGATAGTTTTACATCGCGATGGGTTATTAACTGTGCCGGGCTTTATTCAGACGAGGTTATGCATAAGGCAAATGTACGTCCGGAATTTAAAATTAATCCGAGGAAAGGTGAGTATCTTGTTTTTGATTCATCGAAATTCAGTATTAATAATGTTTTATTCCAGGTTCCGACTGATAAGGGGAAGGGCGTTCTTGTTTCAACGACGGTTCATGGAAATGTGATGATAGGACCGAATGCAGTTGACATTGATTATAAGGAAGATTCTCCTACAACCTCGGCTGGGATTGCCGGTGTGATAGAAAACGCCAGAAGATTGGTTCCTTCTTTTGATATCAGGGATGTTATTGCTATGTATGCCGGTTTACGTGCGAGGGGAAACGCAAATAAAGACTTCATCGTGGAAATTCCCGATAATATTAAAGGTTTTATAAATATAGGCGGGATAGAATCCCCGGGCTTTGCTTCGGCGCCGGCCATTGCAGGAATGGTAGTTGATTTACTTAACGAAAGCAGTGAAAATCTTCGTAAAAAACCATCCTGGATTCCTGTCCGTAAATCAAGCCCATGTTTTCATAAGCTTTCACATAAGGAAAAAGCTGAGTTAATAAGGAAAAATCCGTCTTATGGAAGGATTGTATGCAGGTGTGAGGAGATTACAGAAGGTGAAATTATTGACGCTATAAATTCAAACGTACCTGCTCTTACTTATGACGGGATCAAAAGAAGAACATGGCTGGGCACAGGACGCTGCCAGGGGGGCTTTGATTACCCAAGGGCGATTGATATTTTAGCTGAGGAATTGGGTATACCGGTAACCGAGGTTACCAAAAAGGGAAAAGGGTCGGAGATAGTTTTCAGGGAAACTAAGGATGCCGGATAATATGATGAAAACAAACTATGATGTTATTATTATCGGCGGAGGTCCTGCCGGGCTTGCGGCGGCGATTGAAGCTAAAAAGACAGGCGTGGAAGCCGTCTTAATAATCGAAAGGAACGATGAACTTGGTGGCATCCTTCCACAATGTATTCATAACGGTTTTGGATCAGTCATTTTTAAAAAAGACCTTCCCGGCCCGGCTTATGCTGAGAATTTTATTAATGATGCTGATAAAATAGGTATTGAGTACCTTCTTGATACAATGGTTCTCGATATTACTCCCAGCCTGAAAATATATGCGACAAACAGCGCCGAGGGCTATCTTGAGTTTGAGGCAAAGGCAATCGTGCTTGCTATGGGCTGCCGGGAGAGGACAAGGGCGCAGGTTCGAATTGCCGGCAGCCGTCCTGCCGGGGTTTTTACAGCAGGGATGGTTCAGCGTCTTGTAAATATCGAGGGATATATGCCCGGAAGGGAATTTGTTATTCTCGGTTCCGGCGATATAGGGATGATTATGGCAAGAAGACTTACCCTTGAGGGAGCAAAGGTGAAAAAGGTTCTTGAGATAATGCCTTTTTTAACCGGCTTGAGAAGAAATTATGTTCAATGTCTTCAGGATTTTGATATTCCCCTGCAGCTTGGTACTACAATCAAGCGTATAGCCGGAAAAATGCGGCTTGAGGGGGTCGAGACTATCCGGGTTGATGAATCTTTAGAGCCGGTTCCGGGGACTGAGGAATACATCCCATGCGACAGTATCCTCCTCTCGGTCGGTTTGATTCCGGAGAACGAACTTTCCAAAAAAGCCGGTGTTGACATCGATCCTTTGACCGGGGGGCCGGTTGTCGATGAAAGGATGGCGACAAGCGTACCTGGAATCTTTGCAGCAGGGAATGTGGTTACGATTTATGATTTAGTTGATTATGTAAGCACTGCAGGTTATTCCGCAGGAAAAAGCGCAGCGTTTTATTCAATGAAAAGATTTAATCAAATAAAAAATACAGTTTTTCTGGCTGCAGGAGATAACATTAGATCGGTTGTTCCTCAAATAATCAATCTCGATTTAATTAAAGATACAACATTTTTTGTAGAATTAAGAGCCGCAAAGGTATTTGAAAAAAAAGCCTGGATTGATATTGTAGATGGGAATAAGGTAGTTAAATCTTATACCGAAAATTATATCCGGCCGGCTGAGATGGTAACTCTTAAAATAGCAGGGAATGATATTTTAAATAAAATTTCAGAAAACACAAAAACACTATCGATAAGAATTGTAGAGGAGTAATACCAAATTGCATTCAAAGTGAGATTTACGAACATTCGAATGCTTAGTTGGTATTATACCAAATTGCATTCAAAGTGAGATTTACGAACATTCGAATGCTTAGTTGGTATTATACAAAACAGCATTCAAAATACTTTGTTTATTAATATTGGATAAAATTATAAGTGGAGGATCTCTGAATGGAAATTGAAGGCATCTGGCTGCCATTGATAACACCTTTTTTAAATGACAGATTGGATTTAATTTCTTATAAAAAGTTAATCGATTACTATATTGGTAAAAATATTGATGGGATTATCCCTCTGGGAACTACAGGAGAAAGCCCTTCCGTTTCCGATGAAGAGATGGAAAAAATTGTGGAAAAAACTGTAGAATTTGTTAACGGGCGTATACCTGTCTTTATTGGAGCAGGCGGTAATTATACTGATAAAGTGATTAAAAAGATAAAAATCATCGAGAAATACAAGGTTGATGGAATTTTGTCAGTATCCCCATATTACAACCGTCCGGACCAGAGGGGAATTTACGAGCATTTTCTCAAGATTTCAGAATCCACTAATTTCAACATAATAATTTATAATATTCCTTACAGAACCGGAAGAAATATTGAAAACCCCACTCTTTACAAACTGGCTGAACTTGAGAATATTATCGGTCTGAAAGATTCATGCGGCGATATCAAGCAGTCTATGGAACTTTTGCTGAACCGGCCGAAAAATTTTTCAATCCTGACAGGTGAGGATATCTTATATTATCTTACACTTTCCCTGGGCGGAAATGGAGGAATACTGGCCGCAGCTCATATTAAAACGGAAGATTATACAAGCGTTTATCGCTTGATGAAAGAAAATAATTATAAGGCAGCGCTTGAAATATGGAAAAATTTGGCCATTCTCATTCCTTTCCTCTTTAATGAACCGAATCCCGCTCCAATCAAATATTGCTTAAAAAAGCTTAAGCTAATTCAATCATCTGAAACGAGACTGCCGATTGTTGAGATAACAGATGAATTGAAGAAGAGATTGGATAATTTTCTTTGATTATTGATATTATTAGTATTGTTTTGGTTGCAACTAAGTATAAGCAATAAAATTCCCGGAAAGGAGTAAATTTAAACTTATTATTTGCGTTAATAATTTTTAATTTATATAATATTGGCAATACTAATAACTTATTACAATAAATTCCCCCAGTTTTGTTAATTATATACTTGAGATAGACAAAACTGCAGGATCATTTCCAAAGGGGGCATTAAAATCATAGTTTTTTATAGCAATTATCTTAATAAGAGATTATAGGTCTTTAATGAGAATGTATCTAAATTATTAGGTCAGAAAAATTAATTAAAAGAAATATTCGGATGGTCTTGTTAAATGAATCTATTATCCTTGTCTCATTATACAATGTTATTTGTTAATTTACAGCTGATTTTTTTTGTTTTGTCCAAGAATCTAAAAGCTCTTTTGAATTGGATTTGCTCCTTACTTATATTCTGTATTGCTATCTGGAATTTTGCTTTCACTTTTTTTCATGCCTCGGTTAATCATGATGCTGCTATGTTATGGCTGAATATTTCCTCAATCGGCTATTGCAGTATTGCAGTTTTTTGCTTGTGGTTGTCACTGATATTAACGACTGATGGAAAAATATTAAAGAAACGGTATTTTTATTTTTTAATCTTTTTTTAATCCCGGCTTTTTTTATATATAAACAATGGACAGGGCAAAGTTATTGAAGCGATCAATGCCGCTTTGGCTCTGCCTGGTTATACAAAGGAGGAAATGACAGGAGGGCCTGCTAAGGTACTTTTTCCGCAGGGTGTAACCCAGGTTTTGGAGAATAAAGATGAGTCAATTTTGAAAGAAGAATCTTTAGAAAAACATCAAATTTACTTGTACACAAAAAAGGGAGAAGGTTATAGTGAATTTATGCAGCAATGCAATAGATGCGATGCCTGATGGAGGAGAGATAAATATAATTAAAAAAATTATTTTAATTTAAAATAAAATATGCAAGGGGTTATTTGATGAGTTTATTATCCTTGTCTCATTTTACAGTATTCCTTGTTAACTTATGGCTGATTTTTTTTGTTTTATCTAAGAATCTAAAAGCTCTGCCGAATTGGGTTTGTGCATTGCTGGTATTTACTATTGCTATCTGGAATTTTGCATTGACATTTTTTCATGCCTCGGTTAATCATGATACTGCTATGCTATGGCTGAATATTTCCTCAATCGGTTGGTGCAGTATTGCTGTTTCTGCCCTATGGCTGTCTTTTGTTTTAACAGAAAATGAAATATTAAGGAAATGGTATTTTTATTTTTTAATCTTTTTAATCCCGGTTTTTTTTATATATAAACAATGGACAGGAGAGCTAATTTATGATATAGTAAAGCAATATTATGGCTGGTCGATTATATGGTCAAATTCTGTCTGGCCATGGTTTTTTTATGCATATTATGCATCAATTCCGATAGTAATTGTAAATATTGGTAATAGAACTGTAAAAAAAAGGAAGTTTTTATATGAAAAAAAACGAATTATATTAACTATTTCTTCAGGTTTTGTCTTTTTTATTTCAGCTACTATTACGGAAGTTATTCTTCCGCGAATTGGTATTTATTCCATTCCATCTTTAGGTTCGATTATGGCGCTTGTTCTGGCTATTGCAATTATTTATGGAATAACAAAATATCAATTTATGACCCTTACACCCGCTTATGCGGCTTCCGATATACTTAATACAATGAGCGATTCCTTGTTTCTCATAGGCCCGGAAGGCAAAGTTATTGAAGCGAACAATGCCGCTTTAGCTCTGCTTGGTTATACAAAGGAGGAAATAACAGGAGGGCCTGCAGAGGTACTTTTTCCGAAGGGTGTAACCCAATTTTTAGAGAATAAAGATGAGTCAATTTTGAAAGAAGAATCTTTAGAGAAACATCAAATTTACTTGCACACAAAAAAGGGAGAAGATATTCCCGTCAGCCTTTCAATCTCTACGATGAAGGATAAGGAAAGGAATTTATTAGGCTTTGTTGGAGTGGTCAGGGATATGAGCGAGATTTTAATGCTTCAGAAAAGGGAGAAGGAGCTTGCGGCAGAGAAAGTCAGGACAGAAGCGCTGCAGGAAAGATCGCAGGAACTTCAGAATGCATACGACAAATTGAGAACGGCGCAGGCTCAACTTATCCAGTCGGAGAAGATGGCTGCTGTTGGACAACTGGCCGGAGGGGTAGCCCATGAGATAAATAATCCTATGGGAGTGATATTGGGTTTTGCCCAGAGCATTGTGAGAAGAATAAAAGAAGACGATTCCCTGTACATGCCGTTAAAGTCGATAGAGCGGGAGGCAGTGAGGTGCCGGAAGCTTGTGGGAGATTTATTGACATTTTCGAGAGCTGAAAAGACGAAGGCAGAGAAAACTGATATAAACCAGACAATAGAAGAGACATTGTCTTTTGTTGAGGCGCGTGCAAAGGTAAAAAGCGTAGATATAATTAAAGAATACGGCGGCGGACTGCCGCTGGTAATGGTAAATAAGAACCAGATACAGCAGGTTATAGTGAATTTATGCAACAATGCAATAGATGCAATGCCTGATGGAGGAAAGATAAGACTTTCGACGAAGGAAACAGGGGGCAGAATTTTAATAGAGGTATCGGATACAGGTAAGGGGATGACAGAAGAGGTAAAGAAGCATATATTTGAGCCGTTTTATACAACGAAGGAGGTTGGAAAAGGAACGGGCCTTGGTCTAAGCTTATGCTACGAGATTATCCAAAAACACAACGGTACAATTGAGGTTGAAAGTGAAATTGAGAAAGGAACTGTGTTTAATATAGAATTACCCATAAAAGGCGGTTATACAGGGGCTTAATGATTAACGAAATCTATTATGAAAAAGAGTTTTATAATATTTTAAGGTAAAGGGTATTTTTTATGAATCCTGAAGTAAAGATTTTGGTTATTGATGATGAGGAAGGTATTCGTGACTGGCTGTCTTATGAGCTTGAAAGGCAGGGTTACCTCGTTTTTACAGCGGAAAATGGAAAAATAGGAATTGAAAAAGTTAAAAAAGAGAGATTTAATATCGCTATTGTTGATATGAGGATGCCTGAAATGGATGGTGTTACTGTACTGGAAGAAATAAAGAGGATAGACTCGGATATAGAAGTGATAATAAGTACAGGATATGCCACAATGGAAACTGCTATAGAAAGTATGAGAAAGGGTGCAAACGATTATATTACCAAGCCTTATAATGTTGATGAGATTACCATTGTAATAGAAAAAGCCATTGAAAAACAGAGATTGAAAGAAACGATAGCGCTTTATGAGATAAGTAAAGCAATTCTTTCAACCGTTGAATACGACCGTCTTTTAAAAATTTCAATTAATTTAACGATGAAGGTATTGAAGTCGGATGATGCTTCGTTGATGCTTTTTAATGAAGAAAAAAAGCTTTACCTTGCTGCGGCATCTTATGATATAACCGTAGAAACAGATAAAAAGGAAAAGTTAGACGCCGGAGAGAGGATTGCCGGCTGGGTTGTAAAAGAGAGAAAACCCTTGCTTTTGATAGGGGAGTTGAATAATGACCCGCGGTTTAAAGACATAAAAGGAAGGAAAGAAATAAAGTCGTCAATGGTCATACCTTTGATCGGGAAGGACGAAGTAATGGGCGCTCTCAATATAAACAGGATAAAAGATGAAGAGCCATTCACCGAAAACGATTTGAGGAAGGCCGGTATATTCGCTTCACAAATAGCAATCGCTGTTGAGAATGCTAACCTGATTGATGAACAGATCAAGAAAGACCGGCTTATCGTACAACAATCACGCCAGGCATTGATGGGAGACCTGATGTTGTACATCACTCACCAGCTAAAACAGCCCATTAATGCGATCGGTCTCATATTTCAAAACTTAAAGGACTATAACGATATGGGTATGCTTTCTCCTGAATATGTTGTAAAAGCTCATGACAGGGGAATGAATTTAGTTTATCGGATGACGAGCATTATAGATGACTTTAGGGATTTTAATAAACCCAACAGAGAAAAGAAAACTTTTCTTTTTAAAGAAGCTCTTGATCAGGCAATGTCTATTATGGAAATGCTTTTTTCAAAAATCAATGTAAAAATTGATTTAATTATTGAAAAAAATATCGAATTAACCGGGATTCCAAATGAACTGGCGCAGGTTATGGTGAATATGCTGAATAATTCCAGAAACGCTTTTATAGAAAGAAAAATTGAAAATCCTGTTATTACTATTAAAGTCTTTGAAGAAACCGGTAAATCGGTTATATCAGTAATGGATAATGCAGGCGGTATTGATGAAAATATAATTGATTCGATATTCCAGCCTCATTTTTCCACGAAGGAATACGGTTCAGGTATAGGGCTTTATATGTCAAGAATGATAATTGAAAAGAATTTCAATGGAACATTGAAAGCAAAAAATTTTGATGGCGGAGCCGAGTTTAGAATTGAAATATAAATAATGAATTGTATTGTTGAAACTTTGATACAAAAATTTGTTTTGGAGTATTTTTTATATTATGCTTAAAATAAGGGTGATTTTATGAATCCTGAAATAAAGATTTTAGTTATTGATGATGAGGAAGGTATACGCGACTGGCTGTCCTTTGAGCTGGGACGGCAGGGGTACCTTGTTATTACAGCGGAAAACGGTAGAATAGGGATTGAAAAAGTTAAAAAAGAGAGATTTGACATCGCTATTATTGATATGAAGATGCCCGAAATGGACGGTGTTACAGTATTGGAAGAATTAAAGAGGGTCGATTCGGATATAGAAGTGATAATAAGCACAGGATACGCCACAATGGAAACTGCTATAGAAAGTATGAGGAGAGGCGCCTGCGATTATATTACCAAACCATATAATGTTGAAGAAATATCCATCATTGTTGAAAAAGCCATTGAGAAACAGAGATTAAAGGAAACGATAGCGCTTTATGAGATAAGTAAAGCAATTCTTTCAACCGTTGATTTTGACCGGCTTTTAAAGATAATAATCAATTTAACAATGAAGGTATTGAAGTCGGATGATGCTTCTCTGATGCTTTTTGATAAAGAGAAAAAACTCTTTGTGGCGGCGGCTTCCTATGAAATAACAATAGAATATGATAAGAAAGCAAAGTTTGAGGCCGGAAAAAGGATTGCCGGCTGGGTTGTAAAAGAGAGAAAACCATTGCTTTTAATTGGGGATTTGAAAAATGATTCAAGGTTTAAAGACATAGAAGGGAGGGAAGAAATAAAGTCTTCAATGGTAATACCTTTGATTGGTAAGGACGAAGTAATGGGAGCTCTTAATATTAACCGGATTAAAGATGAAGAGCCATTCACCGAAAACGATTTGAGGAAGGCAGGAATATTCGCTTCACAGATAGCATTGGCTGTTGAAAATGCTAATTTATTTAAAGAATTAAATACCTTATATATTTCGGCTATCAGGTCTCTGGCTAATGCAATCGATGCTAAAGACTCTTACACAAATAAACATTCCGAACGTGTGACGGAAATGGCTGTTGCTATAGCTGAAGAAATGGAATTGAGTACTCAGGAAATACAGAAGATACAGCTGGCCTCTCAGATTCATGATCTGGGAAAGATTGGTATACACGATTATATTGTCAAAAAAAAGGGTAAATTGACTGATAAGGAAATGGAAGAGATGAAATCCCATCCTTTAAAAGGTGCGCAAATTCTTGAACCTTTTGAAAGCCTCAAAGATATTTCTCAGATTATAAAACAACATCATGAAAGTTATGACGGCAATGGGTATCCTGATAAGATTAAAGGTAATGAAATCCTTCTTGAAGCAAGGATAATTGCGGTAGCGGATGCTTATGATGCAATGACTTCGGATCGCTCTTACCGTCAGGCATTGACAAAGGAGGAAGCAAAGGAAGAACTTATTTCGAATATAAATAAGAGGTTTGATCCTGATATAGTAAAGGCATTTTTAAAAATCTTAGATTCAGGAAAACTATGAAATTCGTTTTCTTAATTCAATATACAGCCTCCATGTTTTTATTATGGCTGATAGTCTATGTCCTTTATAAAAATCCAAAATCAATGTTAAACAGAACTTGCGCTTTACTTTTAAGCTGCTTTGTTATATGGAATTATTTTTCGGCTTTTTATTGCGTATCCGAAAATCAGGAAACGGTAATGTTTTGGCTTAATATAACTTCAATTGGCTGGTGCAGCTTCCCGGTTTTTGCTTTATGGTTTGCCCTTGTTTTTACCAGGAAAGAAAAAATATTAAAGGAATGGTTTTTTTATCCCTTTGTTTTTATTATACCGGCATTTTTTATATATGAACAATGGACGGGGCATCTGATTTTCAAAAATATTAGAGAATATTACGGATGGAATGGAGTCTGGTCGGATTCAATATGGAGCTATATTTATTATATATATAATTTTTCATTTACTCTAATTTCTGTCTTTTTAAGTTATTTTTTTATTTTAAAATCTAAAAATAACTATGAAAAAAGCAGGGAATTTTAATAACGGTCTCCGGTATAGTTCCTATAGTTTTGGGCTTAATTACTGATATACTTCTGCCAAATTTAAGCAGAGATATCCCTGCCTCAATTAGGAGGTATTTTCTCTCTTATTTGGGCAGGTGGAATTGTATATGCGATTACAAAATACAGTTTTATGACCTTAACTCCCGCCTATGCCGCCTCCGATATTCTGAAAACAATGAGCGATTCATTGATTTTAATAGACCAGGATGGTAAAATAATCGAGTTGAATAATGCTGCACTTACAATTTTGGGTTATACAAGCGAAGAGATTATAGGCAGTCCGGTGGAGAAGCTTTTTCCAAGAGACCTCAACACCTTTATCGGAAACGGGAAAGATAATATTTTAAAAGAAAATTCTTTTAAAAACCATAATGATTTCTTCCGTACTAAAATGGGAGAAATTATTCCGGTAAGTATTTCAAGTTCTGTAATGCGAGATAATAATAATGCTCTGGTTGGTATTGTCGGTATTGCAAGAGATATGAGGGAAATCCTTCGTCTTCAGGAAAAAGAACGCGTATTTGTAATTGAAAAGGCAAGGTCTGAAGCATTACAGGAAAGAGCCAGGGAATTAAAAGAAGCCTATGAAAAGCTTAAAGCCGCTCAGGCAATGCTGTTGCAATCGGAAAAATTGTCGGCTATAGGCCGGTTGGCCGGTGGAATTGCTCATGAGATCAATAATCCTTTAGGTGTGATACTTGGATTTGCACAGAGTATAGTTAAAAGAATTAAAGAAGAAGACCCTTTATTTAAGTCTTTAAAATCTATTGAAAGAGAGGCAATAAGATGCAGGAAAATGGTTGTGGATTTATTGACGTTTTCAAGGACGGAAAGGACACAGGCAGAGTCTATTGATATTAATCAGACCATTGAAGAAACATTAACTTTAATTGAGTCGCAGACAAAATTGATGAATATAAAAATAAACAGAGAATATAATACCGGCCTTCCAGTTATTACATTGAATAAGAATCAAATACAGCAGGTAGTTGTAAATATTTGCAATAACGCAATCGATGCAATGCCGGAGGGAGGAAAGATTACAATTGCCACAAAAAAGACCGGACAGAAAATCATTATAGAAATATCCGATACCGGCAAAGGGATGGATGAAGAAGTAAAAAAACATATATTTGAACCTTTTTTTACTACCAAGGAAAGTGGAAAAGGGACTGGTTTAGGCTTAAGCCTTTGTTTTGAAATAATTAAGAAACATAATGGCCTTATTGAGGTTAATAGCGAGGCAGGAAAGGGAACAGTAATGAGGGTTAAATTACCTATAAACTAATATTTGATAATAATAATCAATTTTTTTAAATTAAGGTTTGAAGAATGAGTTTTATATCAATATCCTATTTTACATCATTTCTGATTTGTTTATGGCTGATCTTTTTTATATTGTCCAAGAATCCAAAAGAATTGGAAAATAGAGTTTGCGCCATGCTTATCGGCAGTTTTGCGGTTTGGAATTTCGCGCTTACTTTCTATATTACTTCAGATTCTTTTAAATATGCCATGTTTTGGATAAATATTTCTTCTATCGGCTGGTGCAGCTTTGCCGGATTAGCAATTTGGCTTGCTTTAGTTAAATATAAATTAATGAAATGGTATTTTTATCCGTTCATAGTCTTATTTCCTCTTTTTTTTATTTATAAACAATGGACCGGCTATCTGGTATTTAATTTGATTAAACATAGCAATGGATGGTCAACTGTATGGTCATTATCAATCTGGCCGTTGCTTTTTTATGCATATTATGTTTCATTTATTATCCTATCTTTAAGTTTTGTTTTTATTTCAATTAAAAAAAGAAAATATATTTTTGAAAAAAAACGATCGAAGTTAATCATTGTTTCGGCAATAATTTTTCTTCTTGCCGCTACGATTACAGATATTTTACTGCCCCAGCTAAAAGTTTATGTCGTACCTGTAATTGGTTCTATATTCTCTGTCATTCTTGCAGCCGGGATCGTATACTCAATAGCCAGATATAATTTTATGACTCTAACACCTGCTTATGCTGCTTCCGATATTCTCTCAACAATGAGCGATTCTCTGATTCTTATAGATACGGAAGGAAAAATCATTGAAGCAAACAACTCAATATTGAACCTGCTTGGGTATACTAAAGTGGAATTTATTGGCAGTCCGGCAGAAATATTATTCCTGGGTCAAACCGTCTCAAATGTCGCAAGTAGATGGGATATATTATTGAAAGAGGATTCTTTCAGGGATAAAATGATAGCCTTTAGAACTAAAAACGGTGAATATATTCCGGTAAGTTTTTCAGGTATCTGCAATGAAAGATAAAGAAGGTAATTATGTTGGTATAGTTGGTGTTGCCAGAGATATGAGTGAAATTCTACGGTTGCAGGAAAAGGAACGGGAGCTTGCGTCGGAAAAAGCCCGTACGGAAGCATTGAAAGAAAGGTCTCAGGAACTGCAGGAGGCATTAGATAAGCTGAAGGAAACTCAAGACCAGCTTACCCAATCTGAGAAGATGGCGGCTGTCGGTCAGCTGGCTGGCGGTGTAGCCCATGAAATAAATAATCCGATGGGAGTGATTCTTGGGTTTGCCCAGAGCTTAATGAGAAGAATAAAAGAGGATGACCCTCTGTATTTGCCTTTAAAATCGATTGAGAGAGAAGCTGTAAGATGCAGGAAACTTGTAGCTGATCTGTTGACCTTCTCAAGAGCGGAAAAAACAAAGGCTGAAAAAATTGATATAAACCAGACAATCGATGAAATATTATCGCTGACGGAAGCCGGTGCAAAAATAAAGAATATTGAAATAATAAAGAAATATAAAAAAAATCTGCCCTTCATAAAAGCCAATAAAAACCAGATACAGCAGTTAATAATTAATCTTTGCAATAATGCAATAGATGCTATGACTGCCGGCGGAAAAATAACTGTTATGACAGAATCGGCTGAAAATTGGATTGTGTTCAGTGTCAGTGACACAGGCAAAGGAATGAGTGAAGAAATAAAAAAGCATATATTTGAACCATTTTTTACTACTAAAGAAGTTGGTAAAGGAACGGGATTGGGGTTGAGTTTATGTTATGAGATTGTTAAAAAACATAATGGAACAATCGAGGTCTCAAGCGAATTAAATAAAGGAACGATTTTTACAATAAAACTACCTTTAATAGAGGGCAATAATGGATAGGAAAATATTGATTGCAGATGATGAAGAGGGCATAAGGGATTTATTCCGCTTTCTTCTTGAACCGCAGGGATTTGAAGTTTTTACAGCCAGAGACGGAGCAGAAGCCGTTGAAGTGGTAGAAAAAGAATTTTTTGGATATCGTATTTCTGGATGTTCATATGCCGGAGATGAGAGGTCCGGAAGCTCTTAAAATAATAAAAAAAATAAAACCGGAACAGGTTGTGGTAATTTTCAGCAGCAGTTCCGATCCTAATTTTGTGTTCGAATCGGAAGCAAAACAGCATGGCGCCTTTGAATGTATGTACAAACCGTTTAATATTGATGATTTATTAGAAATTATAGAACGGGCATTGGGAGGACCAAAAAAATATTAAATAAAGGAACTGCCTTTAAAAGAGGCAAAACTACCTTTAAAAGGGGCCTGAAATCTATATTCATAGCGCAATGCCTCAATCGGGTTCAAGCCGGAGGTCAGTTTTGCCGGATAAAAGCCGAAAAAGATGACTAATAATAACTTGTTTCATTCATATATTTGCACCAGTAATATTTTTTACATTGGAGGCGGACCACCTGGACCTGGCCCACCACCTGGGCCGCCGACCGAGTTTAACATACTCTTTTGGGAACTGTTTTTCGCATTGCCCGAACCGGAAGCGACGCCGGTAAGTACATGTATTCCTTCATCCAATTTTGATGACCCGTTTTTATCCTGAAATTCAGATATTTCCGTCATTTGTCCGTCGTTCAATCCTGTTTTTACAAAGATAGGTTCGAGTATTTGATTTTTTTCATCATAAGTCCAAAGAGTACCGCGGTTAGCTGATTTAGGTGAGAACTGGCCAGTTTTTATACCATTCGGGCTTCTATGAAGATTATGCAGCTTCTTAAACATTTCTTTTATCATATCATCCTGTGGCTGGAACTTTAATGCAGTATTGGGCACCTTCAGGATATTCCGGCGGCTGTCCGTTATTATTGTAAGAGTTGCGGTCATACCCGGAATAAGAAAATGGTCAGGATTACCGGCATCGACAACTACAGTGTAATTAACCACATTATCAACAACAACGGACTGCAGACGGACCTGGTTTACTTTGCCGGAAAAATTCTTATCGTGATAACTCTGAACCGTAAAATTGACCTCCTGCCCTGTTTTTACACGTGAAATATCGTTTTCATCAACAGTTGCAAATATCTGCATTTTAGAAGTATCGCTGGCAAGGAGGAAATTTGTTGTAAGAGTAGTCCGGTATTCGCTGCTGGCGACAGTTTGGCCGGTATCGATATTCCTCTCAATTACAATGCCGTCGATCGGAGAATAGATAACGGCATAATTCAGATTTGCCTTTGCCTGGTCGAGAGTTATCCGGCTTGTTTGAAGGTTTACTCTTGCTGTGTCCAGGTTTATTTTTGCCGTATCCAGGTCTGACCGAGACTTAAACTTATCATCGAACAGGGATTTCGTATCGTCATAGTTTTTCTGGGCCTGGGTAAGCTGGTTTTCAGCTGTAAGAAGATTTGCCTGTGCCGATTGAACCGTTAGTTTCAGAAGAGTTTTATCCAGGGTAGCCAATGGTTGACTCTTTCTCACTTTCTGGTTGAAGTCGGCCATTACTTGAGCCACAGTTCCGGAAGTCTGGAAATTGACAGACACTGCATTTTTCAATTTAAGGCTTCCGGTAATGAAATTGTTTGAAGAGGTCTCCCCGCGAAACCTCTGAGAATCGGAAAGATCTTTTTGTCTTTAAGGTTTTAAGGTAAAAGAACCCGGTCAAACTTCCAATTATGAATAATATAAGAATGATTATTCCAAATTTCTTCATATTAAAACTCCTTTTTTTAAACTTCCGTCCTCCCTTTTAGAAGGGTTAAATCTTCCTTTCTTTCCCAATAAAAAGGGGGTTAAACCCCTCCGTTAATCGGATGAGGTTTAATAGATTTGAGTAATAATCGTAAACAGCCTGGTAGAAACCGGAAAGAGCATCCTGACAGGCCGTTTCAGCGTTGATTTCGTCCAGGCTTGATCCATCACCCAATTTGATGTTTTCCTTAACCTGAGCCAGGTTTTTCTGTGAAAGATCAAGGTTTTCCCTTTGATTTTCCATTATATTGCGGTAATCCTCGATCTGCATCTCGAGAGTATTTATTTTTAATGCAATCTCTGCTGCTTTCTGATCGCGGGATACCACAAGCTTGTCCAGCTTATTGTTGTATTCATCTATAGTTTTTTGGGTCTTTGATCCCGGCAGTAAATCATCCAGTGACATAGATAGCTGGAGACCTGTATTCCAAGAGGATGCCATTCATCGTACTATTCTGATAAATTCCGCTGTTTTGATTACCGTAGCTATAATTAAAGTTACCGGACAGAGTCGGTAGACGGGACATTTCTTCGGTATTTTTAGTAATCTGTGCTGTCCTGATATTGTTTAATACCGTAAGATAATCAATGTTATTGGAGAGGGCGTGTGAAACGAGATCGGCTTTTTGACTAATCAACTTTGTTTGGCCGGATGCCCCCATTGTACCTTGAACAGGGTAGAATCCTCGTAGCGAGTTCCCTCTCTTGTGACCTTTACCCCGAAACTTGTAAGGCTTCCGGGAAACATCTCTGGAGGTCATAAGGACTTGAAGTTACCCCGAACGATTTCCATTCTCCTCCCCCCAGGATCAACCCTCCGATGTAGTCGGCATTTCCCAGCAGGAGGTTCAGGGTGATAATGGCACATCCAGCGTAGTAACCGTCCGGGTTCTGCACCGGTCCCCGGTACATCTCCACGGCGGCCCGCTTGCCATGAGAGGTCAGCTCCCGTGCCACTTCGATAATGGTTAGGGTCACCCCGCACTGGTCGGCATATTTCTGCAACGACTTGGAGAACGCCTCCTCGGTGAGGAGCTGGAAAGCGCTCTTGACCTCGAAGGGTCCAGCCGTGGTCTTGATGAACAGGTCCCCTTCCACTACTGATGCTTCATTGGCAGGATCCACGGGCAAAAGCTTCTCTCCGCGACTCACTACGAATTCCTTCTCACTGCCCACGCCGGCTCCCGAAGCCTTGAGGAGTTCCAGAGGATGGCCGTCAACGATCTTGACCGATAGGCGGCATTGCTCCAGGTTGGCTCCCCGTCGGCGAGCGCTGCGGCCTTGTTGGCATTTTCAAGGTAGCGCTGGTCGAAACGGCGGTTTTCGATAATCCAGCGGATCATGGCCATGGCCAGCGCCAGGTTCTCGGAAGGCTTGACCGGCAGCCACCAGCTGGCGTGGGCCGCGTCGTTGGAGAGCCTCGGGTCGACCACGGCCGTTTTCATGCCGCGCTCCAGCT
>CAWEAK010000014.1:0-9881 GCA_963806975.1 uncultured Spirochaetota bacterium | reverse complement strand
AAGTATATCATTAATTCCTTAAGAAAATAATTTCATCTGGGAAATGTGGGATTAATTAGATTTTATCTTTATTTATCAAATCAGAAATTAATTTTGCTGCGTCAGTACAGTCTTCATTACTCAATGATAAATCAAAAGCTTCATTAATAACTTCTTTTATGATAGTAAGAATATGTGGATTTGGTTGTTCAAGACCAATATTAAACAAAATATCTATTGCTTCAGTACGATAGTTATCAAGATCATTCACTGATTTTGCGGCAGTTCCTAGTGGATTCCAATAGTTCAATATTTTCATTACATCTTGAATCAATTTTTCTTTCATCGCTTTTTCCTCATATTTTTTTATTTTCTTGAAATATTTAGGCATTCAACTCGAAATAGCATCAATTTATTATTTGACCTTAAATTCATCTCTAGTAATATTAATGAAATTTATCAATTATATTAACTGAAATTAATCAATCTGTCAATGCCATGATTTGCTTTCTATGTCCTGCATCGGTTTAAAATTCTAAAAAAAGAAACAATGAACGCATTATCCATTAAGATATTAGTAATAAATGTAAACCAAAAGCAGCACCAGGGATTGTGCAGCCGCCGCATTAGTCCAATAATGGACTGTAAAGCGTTTGCCCCCCCTTTCGCCAATGAGGAAATGATTTTACTTTGGTGCCAGATCAAATCCGCTAATTACGGTAATGCCGAGATTTGGAATTTCTATCCTTTTACATATGAGCATCTGGCCGTCCGGAAATTTTTCATTTATCCGGCGGTGAAAATGATCCCGCGGATAATGATTGTATTTCGTATCTCCGCAAACCGGGTGCCCAATCGCTTCGCATACTGCTCTGATCTGATGGTATCTGCCCGTCCATGTCTCTACCTTGCAGAGAGTCGTGTCATTTTGTGTTTTGATTGGAAATATCACTGTCGCCGATTCGGTCAGTGAATTTTTATCCTTCTTTAAAAGCCATTCTTCCCGGACAGGAAAGTTTTCTTTCATCATTATCTTATTTTTGACAACAGCCTTTTTATGGGAATCCTTTATTATATCCGCCTGAACAAAAACAGTCGAATCCATCAGTCCTTCGAGAAGAGCAAAATACGTTTTCAATACTCCGCCGGAAGAAAATTCCCGGTTTAATATTTTCGCCGCATTCCCGTTTTTCGCGAAGAACACCGGCCCCTGAGTATTCTGATCAAGCCTGTGTGCTGGGGTTATAAATTCCGGAGCCTCACCGGTTCTTTGAGTAAGAAGCCGTTTTATTTGAAAAAGCAAGGTCTTTTGTATATCGATTCCTTTTCCGCCATGGACAGGAACATTCCTGTCTTTATCCGCGACAATGATATCATCGCTTTCAAATAAAATCCTTAATAATAAATCCTTCACAATATCTCCGTTTTTCCAAGGATAAATCCGTCAGTATCCCGGCGCGATTCTCATCAAAGTCCATGTTTCTTACTGTAAGGCGTTCCATTTTCTGTCCAATATGGAGAATAATTATTTATGTCTGAGATTCTATTATCAAGATGATTGATTAACCAATTGATTTTTTTTATTCTATCTTCCGAGTCAAAAACCCAATCGCTTTCCGGGAAATCCAGTAAAATCTTTAAAAAATATGTTTTTGCAGTTATAAGAATGTTTTTCTTTTCCAGTAAAGTTTCAAGCTCAAATTCAAGGATTTTGTTCTCTCTTTTAGAATAATTTCCATTATAAATATTAAAATACCCAATGCCTTTTTTATATAGAATATAATCGGCGTCAATATTTGAATTTTTTTCTTCAACAGTCTTTGACGGGCAGGTTTCCGCCGGATTATCTATATTTAAAATAATTATTCTATATGCCTCATTAATTTGAGCCATTTTGATTTCCTGATTCTTTTTTTGTAGAGAATTCAAAAACCGGTCAGGATGATTTTCTTTCGCGAGCCTTCTATATGCTTTTTTGACATCGTGTAAAGATGCGTCAGGTTTGAGATTAAATAATTTTAAACACTCATCAATCATCTGAATTCCGGTTGTTCATATTTTAATATTTCCTGCCTTTTCCATAATACAGCGATTCTTAGTTTTTTATTCAGGAACTTCTTGTAAACGGGAGTTTATTTCCGCAACGGCATTCCAATTGTGATGTCTGGCGTAAGTACTGTTAATATTTTTTTCCTTTAAGCCAATCAAACCTTCTGTCCAATAAGCAATTAGCGCACGCCTGACGCCATCTAGTTTTAAGAATTTTTGAACTTCACTAAATGTGGCTTCAAAAGAAACTGAAACTGAACGCGGCAGAGAAGTCTTGTATCTGGCTTCTTCTATTTTACCGTTATGTGTAGAAATCCAGTTTAATACCTTAACAAAGTCTAAAATCAATTTATCCATCTGAATCATATGAATTGGATTGTTACTTTTTGTGGGTAAAGTACTGAACGCGACTTCATGCGGTCCTATATTAATGGTAAAGTACCTGCCACCGCTTGTTTTAGGAAAAAGGACAAAAGTCCATGCGCCTTGAATGCTTAACCAATTTATCAGACCAGTATAGGTAAATAGAAAGAGAATATAATCTGAGAAATCCTTGTCTTGAAACATACGATCTATTTTAGGTTTCCGGACTATTTCATTAGAGTTTATTTCATTGAAAGATGATTTTGCTTCTTGTATTGAAATGGAAAAAAGCTCTTTTTGACCTTCAATATCAGTTACCAGCTTACTTCTATACATATAGTGAATACTTGATTCGATCTTTCTCCAATCAACTACCTGCCGAAAATCAGCCAGGCTCCATGGGCCAAGGCTTTTATATGGTTCGCAATTATTTATTTCCTTTACTCGCTTTGTTGGTGGATATTCCGATCCGCCAATTTTAATAAATAAAGATTTAGGTGATGTTAATAAGTAAATCCAGCCTGTTTTATCTTCAACCATACCAATCTCCATAATTCACTAAACCAATATCGCATAAAACAATCTGGTAATTTTCGATGTTTACTTAAAAACGAAACATTGTACTTCATGAGAGTGTTTAGGCCAAATGTACTGTGTCAATTGGTTATTATTTTATTCAAAAACCTCTTCATTTAAATCAAAATCAGGCGTATGAACCAGTATGAGCGATGCATCCTCATTAAAATTGTTTTTGTATTTAAATTTATCTCCTTTTTTAATAATACAAAAATCACCTTTATTTAAAATAAAATTATCATCATTGATCATAAAGTCAATTTTTCCGTTTATAACATAATAAAACTTATCAGATTTCTTTGACCATGATAATTGATGACTGACATCAGGCGGCACGTTTATAACAGCGAATGAAGATTTCTCTTTGCATTTCGCCGTATAGTCAAATATAGTTAGACCATTAAAATCCATTGCGTTAACATCTTCTTTTCTGATTATCATCAATAACCCTCCTTAATTTGTCAGTATAATACTTCATACTTCAAAATCGTATGATTTAAAATTTTCGTATATTCTGCATGTCCTGGCTGTAAACTTTAATACACAATAATCCGGATCGGTTATTCCCTTTGAATAATACATTGTATCACCGTCTCGCCAGATTCTATCTTTTGTCGGCTGATCCTGAAGTACTTCCATTTTACCTTTAAGCATAATTCCTCTAAAATACATGCCTTCATAAAAATAAATTGAAGCCTTTTGGTTTTTTATAAACTGTTTCACACGCATGGATGATGTATTGGTTGAAAAATAAAATTCTTTTAAACCATTATTTTCCCTAGGTTTTAACATAGCCTTCAAATTTGGAAATCCTTCATCATCAACTGAAGCAATAATTGTTTCAATGCTTTTTTCAAATATGGACAAACCTGTTTCTAATAAGTCCCCGCTCATTTAATCTCTCCTTTAAGTTTATGATAAAATGTTCAGTCAAATTTACATAATCCATTAAAACCTCCAGTAAAAATTGATCTCCCCTCCCGCGGAGCGATGTACTGAGCCTGCCGAATGTAGGGTTGGGGGTGTGTTTAACTATTTATTCTATATATAACTATTCCTTACTTTTTAACCTCCTCCTTTTAAAAAGGGGGCGGGGGTATTTATCTAAATATTATATCACGAATTAAATCCCCCTATCCCCCTTTATGAAGGGGGAATTTCTCATACAAAATCTCCTCCTTTTTCATAAAACTTTTAACTCGCCAACCATGCCGAATCATATCCGGGTTCCTGAATGTAAAGAAGGGGCACTCTTATTAAACAATGAATTTATTAATCTCGGATTCTATTGTATTTGTATTTTCAGAATTTTGAATGCTGATCTTTGTAAATGATTGTGCGGTTATGTTTATATCGCTCATTCCCTCTATGATTTCAGATAGTCTGACCTGATTATCCTGAGATAGTTTTGAAATATTATTAAATGAAGAATTTATAGATTTAGTTTCATTTAATAAAACAGTCGAGGTATCATTTATTTCTTCAGATAATGAATTTATTTCATCCAATGATTTTTTAACATTATTCGATAAAGAATAAGCCGAATTAACATTATCCAGTATATTATTAATATTTTGTGAATTGTCTTCAATTTTAATAAAAATTGACTTTAGAAAGCTTCCCGTCTGGTTTATCATTTCTGATGAAGTATTAAAATTTTTAATCATATTATTTATTGATTTGGTCATCTCTGATGAATTAACTTTTGTTATATCGGCCAGATTTTTTATCTCAGAGGCAACAACTTTAAATCCTTTACCCGCTTCTCCAGCCCGGGAAGCTTCAATCGCCGCATTTATAGCAAGAACATTGGTCTTTTCAACGACTTCATTAATAACATTTATGAGATTAATTATTATTTTAGTTGATTCGGATATATTATCTATCAATTTAATTGTAATATTCAGGCTTTCTTCACCGGATTTTGAGAGTGATAATAAATCATCGCTTAACAATTTTTCTTTGTTAGTTACATTCTCTATAGTATTTATTGACCTGAGCATATTATCCATTATCGATAATGAACTTTGTACCGAAGTAATCTGCTTATTAATAATAGTATCTATTTTATCGGCTATACCGATGAATTTATCCTTGACAGCCATAGTAATAACAATTTCATTGCCGATAAGAGTATTTTTATCAGAAAACGACTTTATAATGGCAGTCATATTTTCTATAGTTGCCTGAGTCTCCTCTGCAGATGAAGTTAAATTACTGCTGATTTGCATATTATTATTGCTTATATCTTTTAATTTAATAACGATATTTTTTAAAAATAAAAGAAAATCATTATAATAATCACACAACTTACCAATAGCATCATTTGAGGTTAAATTAATTGTTATTGTTAAATTACCTTTCCCGGCGGATAATTCTCTTATTTTAAAACCAATAATTTTAATATATTTTATAATAAGGACATTTCCCATTATGTAAGACGCCAATCCGACAATAATACCGGCAATTATGCAGCTTATACAATATACATAGAAATGAAGCTGTGATTTATATGAAGATATGAATATTGATGAAAATAAAGGAAATACTATTCCCATAATTATTCCAAAGCTTAATGAAGCAATAAAATAAACTCTAAGAATACTACGCTTCATATTTACTTCTCCTTATAATACAGGGATAGCCGCTTACCCCTTTACCCGGCTCCTTCTCCTCACAACAATAAAAATCCCGGGCAGGATGTATAGTATGCCGACAGCGAAGGCGAATATTGTAAGGAATCTTCTCTCCGAGCTTGTCAATTGAAAGCCTGTAATACCGGATGTTTTAGGACGTATTGTTATACCGGCTTCCCTTTTTAAGAGATAATTAACAGCATTAAGGAATAGATCGGAATTCCCGTATTTTTCAAAATAAACGTTATTGATAAAATCCGAATCTCCGAAAACTACCATTCTTGACTCAATCGTATTTGTTTCTTCGTTTTTAAGTCTTCTGGAGGAATAGGCAACTACAAGAGGACCTTTTAAGTCATTTTTATCAAACATTACAGTTCCGCTCATTATCTTTTTGGAAGAAACCTCACCGAAAGATTCCTTTGAAGTCCTGAGAAGGGGAACAATTTCATACTTATCTTTTGAAACCCTGTCCTTTTCGTCCAGAACCTGAATTCCAACCGCTGTAGTCATAATTACAGGGATATTATTCTTTACGAGCGGCAAGGTTATTTCACCCGCTATAATCTGAGGAATGATTGTTGTTCTTCCAAGCTGGGAATTATAATCCTCATTCTCTATGACGAGGTTTTGAATGTAAAATAGTCCCATCTGTCTGAGCATATCATTTATGGTGACATGAGTCTCAAATTCCAGTAAGACAAGCACGCTTCCACCGCCTGCTATATAATTATCTATTTTATCAAGTTCATCCACGGCAAATGTATTAACGGGGTTTCCTATTATTAAAAGACTGCAATCAGCCGGAATATCGGGGAATTTTAAGAGATTCAGCTGGTTAAGCTTGATATTATCCTGAGTCAGCTTTTCGAATATTCCCTCATAACCCCTGTTGCTTCTGTCGTAAGGGTTTATCTTGCCATGCCCTGCCAGTACGTAAACATTCTTAGGCTTGCTTAATATCAAGCTCTTAAGAGCGCTGGTATATGCCTGTTCACCCTTGTAAGTCACTTTTCCCGTCTGCTGGTCAATTTCAAGAATATTTTTAATACCGACATAAAATTTATTTCCCAGGTACTCAAAGACAACTGTGGCATCTTCTTTTATATTATAGTCAACCGTCATCGCCCTGTTCTGGTAAGGATCGATTATCTTTAATTTAAGCCTTTTATTTTTTTCTGTATAAGCCTTTAATAAATTCTCCTGGTAGTCAAAATAAGGACCAGTTAATGCCTGAGGCTTGAAATAAAGAATGTTTATATCATTTGTGATGCTATGAATAACCTTCAGCGTCTCATCCGAGAGACTGTAAAGCCTGGAGCTTGTCAGATCGATCTTCCATGAAAAAGATCCGAGATCAAATAAACAAATATCAGAATGCCGATTACTACAATAAATTGGAGAATTTTAAACATGCCAGTCAAAGACCTTGATTTCTTAAAAAATGTAAAAAGCTCCTTATAGTTTAATAAGGCATAGAATATTATTCCCAGAGCAGTTATTATAAAGCTTATCCTTGTGGATAAGGCGTAAACGCCGGAAACAATATAACAAATAATAGAGATCAATAAAAGACCTAATGCCGTGAATATGGCTATGATTTTTATTTTCTGCATCGGTAAAACTCCTTATTTCCAGGTTTTGGATTCGACTATAGATTTGGCAAGGTAGAGCCAAAAAAACGAACCGATTATAAAATAGAGGATATCTTTGGGTTTGATTAAACCCGCCGCAAACTGACTGTAATGATTTGAATACGATATTTCCTTAAAAATCTTTGAAATCAGGCTGTCCGGAGCGCTTCCAAAAAATGAAATGAGATATAAAAATATGAAAAGCCCATAAGAAATAAGGCCTGTTACCACATAATTATCTGTCAGCGACGAGGCGAACATCCCGACAGAAATAAAAAACGCGAGGGAGAATATAATCCCGAGATATCCTGCTATCACTGCTCCCCATTCAATGCTCGTATAAAAATTAAGTACAAGCGGATAAAAAAGCAGAATAGTAATTCCTATAAAAATAAAAGAAAAAACCCCCAGGAATTTTCCCAGAATAATTTCCCAGGGAGAAACAGGCGATGTGAGAAGAAGCTCATAAGTCCCAAGTTTTTTGTCCTCGGCGAGAATCCGAAGCGTAAGTATTGGAATAATAAAAAGAAATGCGGTATTCATATCCTCGAAAAAGCCGGCAAAATCGCTCGTATTTTGAGGGCCTAGAAAATATCCGTAGAAGAAAACCCCTGATATGAGAAGATAAATCCCCATAACGGCATATCCGAGAATGGATGTAAAATAAACCTTCAATTCTTTTTTATAAACGGCAAACATAGAATTCTCCCGATATTATAATTTTATCCCTGTATTTTCGGGTTATATTATAACCTGTTATAAGTTAAAATTGAATTTTTGAGGGAGTTCCACACATATTGCAGAACGGCAATGTATCTTTCTTCCTTTTTGGCAAAAAGGGGGACAAAAGACTTTCTTCCTTTTCTTTTTTTCGACAAAAAGAAAAGGAAGCGAAAAGAAAAGCCGCCCCTCGGGTTTTCCGGCCTCAAACTCGACATCCTGCCACGGCAGTGCAATCGGACAGTGTGTTTTTTCCGGCCCATAAATGGGCACCCCCGTCAAAAGCATACAGCCCTCATAAGAAGAACAGCAGTTTCGGCCGGGCGCCGCTCCAGGCGGCTAATACTGAGTTGCAATAAAACAATACCAATAAGTAAATCAGTAAGCATTTAAAGTTCGTTCAATTCACGTTGAATGCAACTTGGCATAAAATCCTCGGGGAAAGGAAATAAAAATATTTGTAATAAAGCTGCCCAGTATTTATATTGAGGATTAATTTTTTATCCACATGGCTATAAATTAGCGATAGATTCATTTTATCATTATTTATTCTGCTCCAAATATTTCTCACGGGTCAACTTGTATAAAACATGTCTTTTCAGTTGACTTCCTTTTTCAACATTCGGATGATCAAATTCGCCAATTTTTGTCATTCCTATTTTCTGCATTAACCTTTCCGATCTTTCATTAATCAAAGCAGTAAAGCTATATATCTCCATCAGCTTGAGGATTTGAAAAGCGTATTTTAAGCAGGCTTTCGCACCCTCGGTTGCATAACCTTTTCCCCAGGCTTCTTTTTTTAATCTCCAGCCGATTTCTATACAGGGGGTAAAATAGCTTTCAAATGTAACGTTACTGATACCTATGAATCCTATAAACCGGTTGTCGATTTTTGTCTCAACTGCCCATAATCCGTAGGTTTTTTCATCTATGCTTTTGATGATTTTTTCCATCAGCCTGCCGCTTTCATCAATGTTCAATGTTTTAGGAAAGTATTCCATAACCGCCGGATCGGAATTCATAGCGTTGAATTCTTTTTTATCCTCTTCTTTCCAGAGCCTCAGGCATAATCTATCGGTTTCAATAATACAATCCATTGAGACCTCTGGGTTATTATTTTTTAAGGTCAATTTTATTCACAACCGCAAACATAGGATTCTCCCGATTTTAAAATTTGAATTGCTTTTATGATAACCTGTTATAAGATAAAATTACATTTTTGGGAGAGTTTCGCCTGATGGCGGCACATTGTATCAAATTCTTTCTTCCTTTTTGGTAAAAAGGAGGACAAAAGGCTTTCATCCTTTTCTTTTTGTCGACAAAAAGAAAAGGATGCGAAAAGAAAAGTCGCCCCTCGGGTTTTCCGGCCTCAAACTCGACATCCTGTCATCGGCAGAAAAATCGGGCTGTATGTTTTTTCCGGCCCATAAATGGGCACCCCCGTCAAAAACATACAGCCCTCATAAGAAGGACAACATTTTCGGCCGGGCGCTGCTCCATTCGGCAAAAACCCGAGGGAGAAGAAAGAAAAAGCTAAATCAGAAATGTCGCTTCTGTTTCGGGACAGGGGACGAAGCGGTTTCTTTCAGTTCGATTGTGGTAAATTCATTCAATAAATTTTGAAAAGCCGTTCTGTAGGAATGTTCCATTCCTTCGCCCGAATTGTAGATGGGAGCGATGTTTTTGATATATTCATTATACATTTTTTCATCTGGGATTTTAGAATAATTTATGTTTATTATAATCCTGCCAAAGATTATAATCAAAATAAGATGAAATTCAAGCCCTCCTTCTAATCCACAAAGCCCGTTCCCAAACCTGGAGTAAGTTTTCACTGTATCTTCTTGTACTTTACCGTTTGGTATAATGAGAACCTATTATCTGACAGATTTAATTAATAAAAAATCCCGTTCCCTGCCCTGCA
>CAWEAK010000013.1:0-14941 GCA_963806975.1 uncultured Spirochaetota bacterium | reverse complement strand
GAATTAAATCTGATGAATATTTATTTCGGCTTTGAGAGAAACTTATCTATGTATTCATCCTGCTTTTTCAGCATAGTCATCTCGTCTTCTTCAGACCTTCCATGATCAAACCCGAGGAGATGGAGTATTCCATTAACCGCAAGTCTCGTTAATTCCTCATCATAAGGAATTCCGAACTCCTTTGATTGCTCTTCGGCTTTATCCATTGAAATTATTATATCTCCCAATACTGGAGATTCCCCCGGAAAATCCTTCTTCCTCATCTGCCTCATCTCCTAAAGATTCACCCTCCTCAAAAGAAAAGGAAAGCACATCGGTAGGTGCGTCAATACCGCGGTATTGCTTGTTTAGAGATTGAATAAATTCATCTTCGCAGATGACAAGGTTTACTTCATGACCGCTTTTTCCAAAATCTTTAAGAATTGTATCAAGAAAACCGGCAAGGAGTTTTAGCTTATGTTCATCACTAAAATCTTTTGTATAATCAATAATCTCAATCATTATATTTCCTCATTCTTTGAAAATAAGATGTTTAGCCTCTGTTATAATACCTTTATCCAATGTAATTAAACCGTATTCACTATTTTTAAAGGCCCCTGGATTGAAATATGTAATTCCTTCTTCAGTAAAGTAATCCTTATCATGAGTATGCCCGAAGAGAACAAGATCAGCTTCCCTCTTTTTTGCTTCGCTTTTTAAGGATGCAAGTGTGGAATGTACCCTAAACTTATGACCATGAATAGCCAGAATCATAAGCCCTTCCAATTCTACGAAAATTTCTGACGGGAACATACTGCCTGAAGCAGTTAAATATAGTTCTATATTTCCAGAAACCTGGAAAAGCTTAAAAGAGCCATTGAATGGAAGCATATCGGACGAGGTATCACCCAGATGAAAGCATACATCAAACCCGCCTGACAATTTCACTAATAAACTCTTAATATTTTGAATATTTCTATGGGAATCACTGATTATCAAAAGCCTTGTCAAGCTTCCTCCGGAAAAACGGCTATTTTTTATTATCTCTTTTTTCAGTATGCTTTGAGAGGAAAGGAGTAATACTTATCACCTCCGAATTATCACCGGCTACAGCTACAAAAGGAATCGAATATTCCCCGTCTTTTAAGTAGAAACGCACTGAAAATCTACCGTCAGCACCGAGTCTGACAGGTAATCCGCCGATAGTTACCCTTGCATCCGGTTCGGTAGAACCGTAAACAATCAACTCAGCCTGTAGATCGGCCCAGAAGCCTTTCTTTAAAGCCTTTGCAGGCGATATTCCTCCGCTCCCCGCTACGGAAGACACACCCCTTGAGGTCACACCTCCTGAAGTGATGCCTCCTGAGGTTACACCTCCCGAGCTGATTCTTCCTGATGATATGCCTCCAGAGGTGATTCCGCCAGCTTTAACACCTCCTGAAGTGATGCCTCCCGAGGTAATACCTCTCGAAGTAACACTTTTTAAAGCGGTAACCGCCCACTCCCCGGCGTTAGGCGACGGTTCCTGGAAACCACCCGATCTTTGAATATCAAAGCCGGCGGATTTCCTGAATAGTTCCTCTTTTTGTAAAATGCTTCCTTCGGTAATAGGGGCTGGCCTGTCTGTCGGGATAGGATTACATTCGATCTTGCTATAAGTATGAATCTTCCACTTGTTTCATGAATACCAAGCTCGGCAAAATAGGTTTTGTTCGGTTCAGGTATATTAAAATACCAGCTTCTTCGCACTATCATGTAATCAAGACATCAAAATAGCTATTAGTAATTGCATGATATACCCTTATGATAAGATTCTTGTTATGACCGTCTTTTTCAATTTCAAATTTTTTTCTGTCTTTTTTACTTATTTCCCAATATGCATGGACCCAATATGGATCCTGCACTAAGAGTGTGATTTTAGTATCTCCGTATTCTTCAGGCAATACATACGTTTCACTTTTTTTAAATTCGGCTGAAATTTCATTCATGCTTCTTCTGTCTTCAATCTCATTTTTTTTATTTTTATCACCGCCTTTCAATTCATCTGATTTAATGGCGTTTTTTACTGAAGACTTTTTCCTTTGCCCAGCAAGAATCGTTTTTATTATGCTGTCTTTTGTGATAGAACCATTAATTTTTAAACCCAGTTTTTTTGATAAAGATAGAAGATCATCTTTTTTCATTTTTTCCAGTTCGCTTTTTTTCATAAAATTCTCCTTATTATTAAGCCATAAAGCTGCAATATCTTTACCTGAATATTTCCAGGACGCTCTTCCCTAATGATAGTTTATTAAAGAAAACCTCAAAAGTCAAGAAAAAATGATTGATTATAGCCTTGTATGCTTTTAATTTGACAAACATTTTATTCCAAGTTATTTTATATGAAGGAGTCTTTATGTTTGCCTATTTATACCACCCGGACATCAATCCCGTAATCCTTCAATTATGGGGGCCTCTTGCCATACGCTGGTATGGTTTGATGTATCTGGCAAGTTTTGCTTTTGTATATTTTTATATTATTAGTCAAATAAAAAACGGAAAGTTAAAAGTTACCGAGGGTGAGTTTTCGGATATTCTTTTCAGTGCTTTTCTGGGAGTTCTGTTAGGAGGAAGACTTGGTTTTGTCCTTTTTTATGACCTGGCTTATCATATTCAGCACCCGCTTCACATCTTTGTAACATGGGAAGGGGGAATGTCTTTTGCCATGGCGGGCTGCTTGGAGTAATTATTGCAGTTTCAATATATGCTTTCAGGAAAAAGAAAAACTTTTTTGATCTCGCGGATATTTATATAATACCCTCATCACTTGGAATAGCCTTTGTACGCTGGGCGAATTTTGTTAACGGCGAGCTCTGGGGTAAACCGACGGATGTTCCCTGGGGAATGATATTTCCGACCGTACCAGAGCCGGGCTGGTTTCCCTTATCTGAGAGATGGGTGCATGACATGGCCGCTAAAATCGGGCTAATGATTCCATCAGGGCAAACGCTTATCAATCTTCCGAGGCATCCTACTCAGCTTTACGAAGGTTTACTTGAGGGAGTGGTTCTTTTTTTAATCCTGTTTTTATTAAGCCGGCTGAAAATAAAACCAAGGGGTGTATTGTTTTCAACCTTTCTTCTCGGCTACGGCCTGGCGCGTTTTTTTGTAGAATTCTTCAGGGAGCCGGATAGTTATATAGGTTATCTATATGGCGGCTGGGTCACAATGGGAATGATTCTAAGCACGCCTATGATTCTTCTCGGCGCTTTCGGATTGTTGTATTTTATAAAAAAAAGGGATAGGAATAGATTGTGGGTATAATCAGGGAGCTTGATTACAACACTGTAGTCAAGATTGCCGCAGGAGAAGTTATAGACAGGCCTGCCTCTGTAGTGAGGGAACTTCTCGATAACGCTATCGATGCCGGCGCAACTTTAATCAGCGTTCACATCTCAGACGGAGGAAAGGGATATATTGAGGTGCGCGACAACGGTGACGGGATGGATAAAAATGACCTTGAAGTTTGCGCAAAAAACCACACAACAAGCAAGATTTCTTCATTCGACGATGTTTCTTCCATTAAAACCCTGGGTTTCCGCGGAGAAGCTCTTTCCAGCATTGCTGAGGTTTCCGAATTAAAAATTATATCAAAAACAAAAGACGCTTTAAGCGGCCAATCACTCGAAATTCAGTATGGGAAGATGATAAACATAACTGAGATGGGTTTTAATACCGGCACTAGTGTCTGTTGTAAAAAATCTTTTTCAAAATCTACCGGCAAGGAAAAAATTTCTTTCGAGTTCCTCAAGCGAGCTCAAGTGGATAGATAAAGAAATAATAAAAAAGGCCGTCGCGTTTCCTGAAATAAGCTTTGAATTAACAGCCGAGGGAAAGAGAAAGTATATATCTCCTTCGAAAAATTCTCATCTGGAAAAGATCGCTGACTTTTTCCCTGATACTCTGGATTATTTAATTCCGGTCGAATCAATATCAGAGAATTGCGCTATTTTCGGTTTTACATCAAAGCCCGTTTTTTTAAGACCTAACCGTATTTACCAGATGCTTTTTGTGAACCGCCGCGCCGTTGAATGGAAAAATTTCTATTTTGCGATAAATAATGCATATGGAAACCTTATTCCCAGGGGTCACTTCCCGGCAGTTTTTCTATTTATAGATATCTCTCCCGGTAATATTGATGTGAATGTGCATCCAATGAAAAGAGAAGTCCGGTTTCATGATGAAAACAAGATAATGAAAGTTCTTCAGGATTCCATTAATAAGGCAATAACGAACGAATCCGGAATAACTGAAGCCGAAGATGGAATTACCGGCTTTACACCTTACGAGAAAAAGGTCAGCGATGCTATCAGGGGCTTCATGACAGAAAACCGGACGGATATAAATAATCAATACGGAAAATATATTTCTAAGGAAACATTATTTCATCCTTCTAAAGTCGGGAATTTATTGATTGATAATAAAACAGGTGATGTTGAAACAGGAAAACCCGTCACTTTTCACAAAACTACGATTCAGGAAGATACGGCGAGTTTAATGGATTACCGGTTTGTAGGCGTCGTATTTCAAACTTTCATTATTATGGAGGGAGAGGATTCCATTATTCTTCTTGACCAGCATGCTCTTCATGAAAGAATCAATTATGAAAAATTCAAAGAAAGATACAGGAATAAGCTTTTAAGCCCGAATGAGCTTTTAATACCAATTACTGTTGATGTTCCCCAGATCATTGTCGAAGATTTGAAGGATAATCTCGGGATTCTTGAATCTATGGGATTTGAGGTTGAATATTTCGGCGGGACAAGCTTTATTGTCAGAAGCTCTCCGGCATATATAGATTATAACGATGTCGGAGAAGTTGTTATGGGCTTTGTTGAGACTTTAGAGGAGAATTCTAACGCTCATTCTGCGGATTTTATCGACGGCGCTTTGAAGCAGATGGCCTGCAAGGCCTCCGTCAGGTCTGGCGATTCATTATCAAAAGAAGAAGCCCTTGCCCTGATTAAAGAATGGGAAAGTACGGAAAACCGATTTTCATGCCCTCATGGAAGGCCTGTTCTATTTTCAATTTCAAGAAAAGATATGGAAAAGCAATTTAAAAGGCTGGGTTTTTAAAGCCTTGTCTTTTAACATCCACAAAGTAGGGCAAAAGGTTTTTTATTTGTGTCTCAAGAACTTTTGTAAAAAAGTTAGCGATTTTCTCAGTATTATTCTGATGATAAGAATAAAAAAACAATAAAGATTTAATTGTAATTTTTATTTTCAATTGTTATTACTACATTTCCTTTTTTGTGCCCTTGATCGACATACCTGTGAGCCTCGGCAATCTGCTCCAGAGGATACGTTCTATCAATGACCGGTTTTATCTTTCCTGCCTCGACCATTTCCAAAAGCCATTTCAATTCCTCAGTACTGTATTTCGGCGATCCGTCATCGACCGAAATATATTTTCCGTCCGGAGTCAGTGCTTTTTTACACCAAACCTTGAATTTTGAGCTTTTTCTCTTTCCAACGGCATCAAAGATAAAATCATAAAGCTCTCTTCTGTTTATAAAATCATCTTTTGTGTAATCAATTACCTTATCGGCTCCAAGAGATCGCACTAATTCCAGATTTGCGGTACTGCATACCCCGGCGACTTCTGCCCCGAAACACTTTGCAAGCTGTACGGCAGAAGTACCGATCGCCCCGGAAGCTCCATAAATCAATACTTTTTCCCCGTTCCGGATATTTCCTTTTTTGAGAAAATGCATTGCCAGTCCGGCTCCGTAAATGATAGCAGCGGCGTTTTCATATATCACGGAAGGCGGTTTTGAAGCTATTATACCATCTTCCGGCATACAAACATACTCTGCATAGGTGCCGAATCTTATCTCCGGCGGATTGACGGTGGATCCGCAGACCTGATCTCCCTTTTTAAATAATTTAACATTCTTTCCCGCTGATTCGACTTCCCCTGCAAATACATTTCCTAGTATGGGATTTCTGGGCTTATTAAAACCCAATACTATTCCCATCATAAATCCCATTGGGTGCCATCGGGGAATTTTATAGCCCCGGACAATACAGTCGCTTGCCGTTACTGCTGTCGCATGTATTTTTATGCATACCTCGTTATCTTTAGGGACAGGTTTCTCTACTTCTTTGAGTTGAAGAACCTCCGGCGGACCGTATTTTGTGCATACAATCGCTTTCATTTATGCCTCCTTTCATGCCATTAGCCGGCCTCTATTGTATCTGTTTCTTGTTTCTATTCACTTTAATCGGTAAATATGAAAGTAAGCCGGTTGAGGTAGATGGACAATTTGCATTGCTGTCCCCCGTTCAGCAGTTCTATCAGGCAAGGACGAAGGACAATCTTGATATGAGGTGGTTGTATATAAAATTTAGTGGCTAAAATCGATTTATACATAGATTAATTATCACCCTTTATTAAAAAATACTGAGGAAAAATAGCCGGATTAAGCTTTTTTATTGCATAGTTATTACTACTTTTCCTTTGGCGTGTCCTCCTCCTAGATATCGCAATGCTTCAGGAGCTTCGCTTAACAGGTAGCGCTTGTCTATAAAAGCGGTTATTTTGCCATTTTCCAGAAGCTCTTTGAGAAAAGCCAGATCTTTTTGGTTTGTTTTCGCCATTACAGCTCCCATTTTCCTGCCCCCGGTTTCTGACAACCATTACCCCATGAGCATAGCCTGAAAGATTTGAGCTGGGTAACCTCCTGCCATAACATAAATACCCTTGGCGGTTAAGGCTCTTTTATAATCTGAAATCGGATGATATCCGTTTGCAGCAAAAATCAAATTATATTGAATCCCATTTTTGGTGAAATCTTCTTTGGTATAGTCAATAACATATTCAGCCCCAAGTGAGCGTGCCATGTCCATTTTACCCGTACTGCAAACTGCCGTTACTTCAGCTCCAAATAACCTGGCAAACTGCACCGCAAAAGAGCCTACGCCTCCCGATGCGCCATTAATCAAAACCTTTTGCCCCGGTTGAATCTGTCCTTTATCTCGAAGACCCTGAAGGGCAGTAATGGCAGCCATTGGTACAGCCGATGCTTCCTCAAATGATATATTGGCCGGTTTCAGCACAAATGCATTTTCAGGGACAGAAACATATTCGGCAAAACCGCCATTGCCATATGCGGCGATATCTCCAAACACATCATCTCCCGGCTGAAAATGCCTGACTTTTTTACCGACCTCTTCTACACGGCCCGCTATATCAGCACCAAGTTTGGTGTTTTTAGGTTTAAAAAGCCCAGCTCCCATTAGTCGAATCATGAATATGTCTGCGGTCAGAAAATGCCAGTCGTATGCGTTTACAGAGGCCGCATGAACTTTTACCAGTACTTCATCATCCTTGGGGGTTGGTTTTTCCACCTCTTTAAGTTGAAGAACATCAGGTGACCCGTATTTTGTATATACAATCGCTTTCATCTTTCCTCTTTTAAAGTAAAGATTTAACCCATTCTCTCTTTTGCCATAAGGCACATCCGTCTTTGGTTTCATTTAGTTCCGAGTGGTTCTGTCGTATTTTGTTTAAAAAAGAGGATTTTAAACCCTCCTTTAAGGTCGTGTTTTCAAGATTGGTGTCGGAATAAGGTGCGAAAGGACATGGTTCAAGATTTCCCTCAGGGCTTACATGAATAAAACCGCGGCCTGCCGACAGACAGCCTCCGAAGGCCTCCTCATCGCCGGGAAAAGCCAGAAATAATCCGGGATATTGGTGTCTAAGCTTGTTCATTAAAGCATTTATGTTATTTCTTTGCCCTTCAGTCAAAATCATATCATCAGTACCTTCCTGAACAGGCACATATTCTACAAAGAAGAACAGCCTGCAGCCCATCTGTATAAGTTCCCTGATGAATGTATTGTCGGATGTCAATGAATAATTATCTTTATTAATGGTTATGGAAACCCCGAAAAAAATATTTTCTTTACCCATTTTTTTCATTATATTGAAAATATGTTCATAAACGCCCTTTCCACGGCGTTCATCGGTTTCATGCTTATAACCCTCGAGGCTCAAAACCGGCACAAGATTTTTCAATCTTTTCATTTTTTGTATCAGTCTGTCATTAATCATAAGGCCATTCGTGAAAAGAGGAAATATAATCTCGGGAAAATCCTCAGCCACATCCAATATATCCATTCTATAAAGGGGTTCTCCTCCGGCAAGAAGAATTATTGATACGCCTAAATCTTTTGCCTCTTTCACTGTCTTTTTAATCTTGTCCAGGCTCATTTCGTTACTGCCTGTTTTATGATTATTCATTGCGTAACAACCTTTACAGTTCAGGTTGCAGCGGTGAGTTATGCTCATTATCATAAACGGAGGAACATGTACACCGTTTTTATCCCAGTATTTTCTTATACTTATAGCTTTAAACTGCCGCAGAAAAAAGCGCAGGAAATAAAAAGCAGACAAAGGATTCTTAAGCGAAATAGATAGGGCATCCCGGAATAACCCTTTAATTGACTGATTCATTAGATTGATATATTTTTCACCTGACATGATTCTTCTCTCCTGAATTAAAAACTGTAAATATTTAGCAATTATTATGCCAAAGAAAAAACGATTCATATTTTTCATAAGAAGAGTCTAATAATCAATGATGACGAGCAGCTTAAAAGACAAAAGTTTCTTCAAGACAATTATAATATCAATAACGATATATCAATAATGAAATCAAGCCCGCTTAACAAGCAGGTTTGATAAGCTTATTAATAAAAATTTTTTCTCTTGATGGATGTCTCATTTTCATTTACATTTATAGCCAGCCGGGTAAATGGGAAGTAGCGGAAGAGCGGCCTTCCGAATATATTTTTTTCCGGGATAAAACCGAAATAGCGGCAGTCCTCGCTAACATCGCGGTTATCGCCCATTCCAAAATAGTAATCGTTCTCAGCTTTCCACTCCGTCAATTCCTTTCCATCCATAAAAAAACTGCCGTTAAAAAGGGTGACATCTTTCCCGGATTCTCTCTGAATCAAAAACAGAAGAAGCTTTTTATAATAATCGTTTTTATCCTTTAAAGTAATGATATCTCCCTTTCTTGGAATATAAATCTCGGGAAAATTATAAACCTCCTGCCGGTTGAAGCCGTTATCTCCAAAAAGATGCTGGACTATTCTCGATTTATTATCGAAATTCTCTTTGTAAATATCAAACTTCCAATACCTGTCGTCCCTTACCAGCCTGTCATAAACAACCTGATCGGCTGTGATTACATAATCAGTCTGAACCTTTTTGTTATTAATTATAAGGATTTTATTTGACATTGATATTGTGTCTCCGGGCAGGCCAACCATGCGTTTTACCAGGTTTTTCGGCGTCTCAAAAGTATTGTCAAGATTTATCAGGGAAAGACTCAGGAGCGAGATCAACTCTTTTCCAATACCCGGGCTTTTCCATTCAGGCGAAACGAATACAAAAATATCATTACGCTGTGGTTTAATTAAACCGGGAACCTTAAAGTTCACTATGGGAATTCTTGTTCCCATCGATATCTTTTCCACCATAAGTATGTCTTTCACGAGAAGACTTGGTACCATTGACTGCGAAGGTATCTGATAGGCTTCAATAATTAAAAGCCTTATTACGAATGCAATCGCGTAAGCCGAAAGAAAGACATTTATATTTTCAATGACCTTTTCTTTAAATGTCTTATCTTTTTTGTCTTTTTTTGTTTTCACACTATTCTCCACAAAATTTATTAGAACTATTTATACTCATCCCCAGTCCTCTTTCTCCCCTCTCCGCTTGCGGAGAGGGGGCCGGGGGTGAGGCCTTATAAATCGCTGAAAAGCTTACCCTTCCAGGCAAAATTATCATCTTCATACTCATTAAACATTATATATGTCAAATCCACAGGTTTCCCGGCAACTTTTAAAAGTGTTTCGCTGAACTGTCTTGCTATCTCGGCTTTCTGTGCCTTTGTTAACTTACCGGCGGTTTTTACCTCAACAACAGGCATAATCTCCTCCTATTTTACGGTATTTATGTCCAAAAGGCTTATGGTATAACATTCTATTGAAGACAATTTTGTATTTTCGGAAGTCTTACCCTTAATTCCGATCTGATCCGGTTCTATGTCCAGTATTTGAGAAATATTTCTTTTCATTTCCCGAATAAAAGGAAATATTTTTACTCTGTCAAGAATAACAGTGCAATCAATATTAACAATCCGTATATCTTTGAGTTCATCAGTAGTTATTTTTAATAATTCAAGGCTGGAAATATCTTTCCAGGCAACATCTGTATCGGGAAACAAGGCTCCTATGTCCCCGGCGCCAAGAGGCGAAAGGAGCGAATCAATCGGCGCATGAATCAGTGCGTCTCCGTCAGAATGAGCCACCGCGCCGAAATCTGAAGGGATTAAGACACCTCCGATAAAGAGCCTTCTGCCGGTTTCAAGCCGGTGAATATCATAACCGAAACCAACTTTAAGCATCAATCGTTTCTCATCGCTTTGGTTCGGTAAATATTATTCTGCCCGCGGAAGTCTGGAGGATGCTTGTAACTTTCACATTTATCCTTTTACCTATAAGATGCAATCCATTGGCTACTACTACCATTGTCCCATCGGAAAGATATCCGACGCCCTGATTATTTTCCTTCCCCTCTTTTAAAACATCAAGCTCCATTTCCTCCCCGGGAAGCAGAACGGGCTTCAAAGCGTTGGCAAGATCATTGAGATTCAGGATTGGAATACCATCAAGTTTGGCAACTTTATTCAGGTTATAATCATTAGTTATTATGCTGGCGCTCATTTCCTTCGCAAGACTTATAAGCTTCGCATCGACTCCCTTAACTTCAGGAAAATCCCTTGAGAAGATTTTTAAGTCCAATCCCTGCATTTCCTTTAGTTTGTTTAAAACATCAAGTCCCCTTCTCGCCCGGCTCCTTTTAATAGGGTCTTTAGAATCGGCCAATGTTTGAATCTCATTAAGAACAAATTTTGGCAGAATTAAGGTTCCGCTGATAAATCCTGTCTCAGCTATATCTGCGATCCTGCCGTCTATTATTACGCTTGTATCGAGAAGTTTAATGTCCCCTCCTTTCTTTTCACTCTTGCCGCCGAAAGGAAGGCCCAGGGCATATCCGTATTTCTGAGAAGCCATGAACGGTAAGATAAACCCCATATAAGTAAAAGAAAGAATAACGTAAGGCTCAATCTGCGGAATAAATATCGACGGCGCGATTCCAAACAATAAACCGTACAAGATTTTCCCGCTGAAATACCCGGCTATCAAACCGGCAAGGGAATAAATAAAAATCCCTCTCTTTGAATAAAACAGGCTTTCAAGAATAATTGTTATAACCGCAAGCAATAATCCATAACCAAAGATAAAATAATCCCTGGAACTATAGTAATGGATTAAACTGAACAATAAAAACACAACAACAATACCGACTCTTCTTTTAACAATTTTAGACATAAAAAAACTCCAAAAAATAAATAATTTCTATATATACATTAATTTATCATATTTAAAAAAAACTGTCAATGTTTCCCGGAATTCACTCATACCTTGATTGTTTCCTGCTATCTAATTAAAATAACAATCCGAAAAAGGAGTTTGTGTGTTAAAAAAGGATAATACAAGGATTCTGCCTTTAATTCTAATTATAATCTTCGATCTTCTATGTATAGCTGTTTATATGGTTGTTTTATATGAAAGCGATGTGATTAATCTGACTGTCAAGATTACAGATCCGGCTTTCTCTTCAGAAAATCGGTTTTAAGAGCTGTTTTATCAGCTTTTTTCTTTATGATTTTATTAGCCCCGGTTTTTTTTCTTTATCTTTTTTCTTTCAGAAGAGATAGAAAAGAGCTTATCAAGCAGCTTTATATGGACAATTTAACCCTTCTGCCTAACCGGCAGAAACTCATTGATGATATTAACAATGCGGACAATCCGGTGTTGATTCTTGTTAATATAGACTCATTCAAAGAAATAAACGATTTCTATGGAAATGATATAGGCGATTCTACTCATTTCCATGGCAAACAGATTAAAGTCCCTACTTTCCAAAGCGGATATAATGCTTACAAAATTCAGGCGGATGAATATGCCGTCTTTATGGATATGGTTATACCGATGAAGAAATCGATGTATTTGTTGAAAACCTATGGACAGGGATAAGCGAAAGGGCTTTTTATTACGGAGGCAACCAGATACTTATTACAGTCGCTATCGGAGTATCAAAGGTCGTTCCGAAGAGAATATCCATTCGAAAAATACACCTGTAGTTAAGAAATGGAAAATATTACCGTTGATGCAGATATGGCCTTAAAAATGGCGAAAAACTCAAAATCACCATATAATTTATAATGAATCCCTCGCTATCTCCAAGGAATACGAAAATAATATTAACTGGACAAGAAAATTAAGGGAAGCGATTAAACAGGACAGGATATATCCATATTCCCAGCCCATCGTGAATAATCTTAACGGAAGGATAGAGAAACAGGAATGCCTTGTCCGCCTTATCGATAACGGCGGAGAGATAATCAGCCCTATAAAATTCCTGGATGTTGCGAAAAAATCAAGGTTTTATCATGGAATAACCAGAATTGTTCTGGAAAACTCCTTAAAGACTTTCAAAATCAGGATTTTGAATTTTCAATTAATCTTTCCGTCATCGATATTTTGGACGAAAAAACAAAAGCCTTTATTTAGGAGACGCTGACCGATAATAAGGATATTTCAAGAAATATCGTATTTGAAATCCTTGAGTCGGAAGGAATTCAAAATTACAGGGAAGTAATGGAATTTATAACTATAGTAAAAGGCTTCGGATGCAAAATAGCGATCGACGATTTCGGATTAGGTTACTCTAATTTTGTGCATATTATGAAATTGAATGTCGATTATATCAAGATCGATTCTTCAATTATCGAAAATATTGACACAGATCAATATTTGCAGATTATCGCAAAAAATTTACTAACGTTGCGAAAGAACTGGGATTAAAAACCATAGCCGAGCATGTCCATTCCAAAGAGGTTTTTGAAAAGATCCTGGAAATAAAGGTGGATTATTCACAGGGTTATTATTTTGGTAAACCCTCGGTTGAATTAATAAATAAATTACCCATTCAGCTTTTATCCAAAAACCTTGTCAGAAAATAAGAGAGAGCCAATAGGATGGCTGAACAGGGAATTGTAAAAATCCAGGCCCAGAGTATCTGTCTTGCGACTTTCCAGCGGACGGCCGTAAAACGCTTTATTGTTCCGATGCCCATAATAGAACCTGTAATAGTCTGTGTGGTACTTACGGCAGCACCCATTTCAGTGGAAAAAAAGATTGTTACAGCGGCGCCTGATACTGTGCAAAATCCATCAACAGGCCTCAGCTTTGCGACCTTCTGGCCCATGGCTTTGACGATTCTCCAGCCCCCGAACATTGTACCGAGAGCCGGAGATGAATAACAGGCTATTATTACCCATAATGGAATGTAGAATTTATTTCCGAAGCATTCCGGCACTGAAAAAGAAGGCTGGCAATAATACCCATAGTCTTTTGCGCGTCGTTTCCTCCATGACCCACGCCGTGCAAAGCCGCCGCGGAGATAAGCTGGCCTCTCCTAAAAAAATGGTCTACTCTGTCCCGGTGAATATTTTAAAGAAAATCCAGAATACCGCCCATTCCAATGGATATTCCAGTAATCATGCCCAACAACTCGGTGATATGAACAGAAAAATACACCACGGTTTTAATTATTCCAGGGACCAGACCAAGCTGCTTGAATTTCCACGCCATTTTTACCTAATGCAATAACCTATAAGCCCTCCAATCAAGGCATGTGAAAGATTAAACTCCACGGAATTGCAATAATCAAGGTAATCAGATTCCAGTTATAATTGCGCCCAATAAAAGTAGGAAAATATTATGTTCTGAATCAATTACCGATATATCGACTATTCCCTTACCTATAGTACCGGGAACACTAAGCCCAAAAAACAGGAAGGCTATGAAATTAAAAAAAGCTGCCGATATTACAGCATATTTTGGAGAAAGCACTTTTGTTGAAACGACTGTAGCAACCGAATTTGCCGGAATCATTAAATCCGTTGATGAAATCAAAACAAGCAAACAAGACTAAAAATATTATGTAAAAACTCATCTTTATCCCTGTTTTAGAAGAAGAGATCTTATAACATTCGCTACATCCTCTGCATATATCCAGGACAGTTTCAGCGCCCTCCTAACATTTCCTTCCATTTAATAAAATATATGGGATCAGGATTTTCATCAAGAAATTTACATGTCTCGAATGCGTCTCTTAATTCATCACCAAGATTTTCAAGCTTATGGACTTCAATATAATTTTCAGCTATGGGACGAATTATTTGGGTTTTCTCAAAGACCATGTACCTTATTTGTGGGAATAGCTGTAACAGATTGTTCAATATAATCCGCAAATTGAACAATATCTTTATTAATTTCCTTGATTTTATAAATCCTTATCCGGTTTGTGATGGAGTAAATCATATCTACTATATTATCGAGTTCCTGGGCAAGCTGATGTATATCTTCACGGTCGAATGGAGTGATAAAAGTACGGTTTAAAAGCTGAAATTAGTATCATGAGTATTCACATCGCATTCATGTTCAAATTGTGCATTTTCAATACTATAGATCGCTGAACGTACCGTTTTCAACTATTTCTTTAAAAAAATATCGGCCGTTTTGATAATACTTGCGGCTTGCTTATCAAACAGGTCGAAAAATTTTTCTTCTTTCGGAAAAAGACTATGCATAGAAAAACTCCATTTTATGATAAAATTAAGGATTAATTATAAGCTAAATATAAAACCACCCAAATGCAAAAATTGAAAACTCAGAAACTGGATTTACAATCCCTTTTTGGCATAAAGGGGCAAGAGACTTATTACTTTTCTTTTTTGCGGGTAAAAGAAAAGGAAGTGAAAAGAAAAGCCGC
>CAWEAK010000012.1:0-10316 GCA_963806975.1 uncultured Spirochaetota bacterium | reverse complement strand
ATTTTGTGCAATTTTTTGGGCTCATTATAGAATTAAACAAATCGATTCCCGTTATTTCATTTGATGGTGTCGATAATCAGTTTGTCTGGTTTATATTGATTCAGTGTTTTACTCATGCAACACATCATAGGGGAGAAATTTCTCAAATATTAGATGAAATGGGAATTGAAAATGATTATTCCGGTATAAAACAAAAATACGACTGATAATTGTGACTTTTTTCATTTCCTGACCCCGCATTACGGAGGAAACGTAGAGTTGCCGGCAAAAAACGGCGGTCAGCAAGCGGTTGTCCGAAAGGCTTTTTACCTTTTATTTTATTCATTATTAATAAAGAAATAGAAGTAGTTTTATAAAAGCTGAGTAAAAAGCCTTGAGTTCCGCTTGCAGCCGTTTTGAGCCGATGCAACTCAAGATTCAGGAGTAAAAGCGGGGCGGCGTTTTCTTTTGATTACTTTTCTTTGTCGCTGTAGACAAAGAAAAGTAATAAAGCATTTTGCACCCTTTATGCTGAAAAGGTAGAAGTCTTGCTAATGCTAATAAATGTTTTTATCAATAAACCAAATTGTTTTACCTTCGGGTTTAACGAATGAAGCAGGGTAGGCTCTGCTTTCCGGGTTGTTTGAAAGAATATTTTTGATTATACCGCCCTTGCCTTTTCCGGAAATAATAAACATAATATTTCGCGCTGAGTTTATGACAGGCAATGTCAGTGTAATCCTTTCCCTTACAGATAAGGCCGGATCACCCTTTACACTCACAGCCCACTTCTTTTTTTCATTTAATGCCTTGTTTTCTGGAAAAAGGGATGCCGTATGCCCATCGTTTCCGATGCCGAGTATTATCAGATCAAAAACAGGCATTTTATTATCAGGGTTTAATTTGATAAATACTTCCTTTAGTGTTTTTTCATACTGAGCTGCGGCTTTTCTTATAGGTGATATCTCGACGGGCATCCTGTAAATGTTTTCAGCAGGTATGTCAACTTTTGAGAGTAGTGTTTCATCTGCCATTTTAAAATTACTTTCATTATCGGTATAATTGACATATCTTTCATCACCCCAGAAAACAAAAATTTTGTTCCATTTAAGACTCTTAGACAAGCATAGCCTTTCGTAAACCGGGCGTGAAGAATTTCCTCCGGACAGGGCGACTGTAAAAGAGCATGCTTTTTAATATTTTCATCAGCCAGAACGCTGATATATTCCGCGGCCTTTTCGCTCATTTTTTCGGAATCTTCAAATTCAAAAATCTCAGGATTCACAAAATCCATTCCCTTCCGTCTTTTTTAATGAAATCATCGGCTTCCGAAGGCCCCCAGCTTCCGGCCGGATAAAAATGCATTATCCTTGATTTCTCATCCAATGGGCACTCTTCCCAGGCTTTCAATACCGGAGTTAAAAGTTTCCATGATTCTTCAATTCCATCTTTTCTCCAGAAAAGAGTCTGGTCTCCAAGCATGCATTCCTGAATAATAGTCTCATAATCCCCGCCTGTATCAGCGCCGAAAACACTCTTGTAATCAAATTCCATATCCAGCGCGCTAAGGCACATCTTTGAACCCGGTACTTTCGCCGTAAACTTAAGTGAAACTCCCTGTTCGGGCTGAATGTTGAAGGTAAGAATATTAGGCTGGTGCAATATCCCAAGTTTACAGAAAAGGCAATCGGGAACTTCCTTGAAAACAATATTTATTATTGTTGTTTTTTTAGGCAGCCTCTTCCCCGATCTTAAATAAAACGGCACACCCTTCCATCTCTTATTATTTATAAAGAATTTCGCGGAAAAAAAAGTCTCGGTGCATGAATTTTTATCAACACCATTTTCATCTCTGTATGCAGAAACGCTGTTTCCGGCTATTTGGCCGGCAGTATACTGTCCTCTTATTATTGTCTCGTTTAATTTGTCAGGCTTAAAAGGTTCTATTGCTTTAAATACCTTGAATTTTTCATCCATAATATCCGCCGCGTCCATTGAAAATGGCTGTTCCATGGCTATTATTGCCAGCAGCTGCATCATATGGTTTTGAAGCATGTCCCTTAATAAACCGGCTTTTTCAAAGTAACCTGCCCTGTTTTCAATGCCGATATCTTCGGCTAAAGTGATCTGAACATGATCAATGGATTCCCTGTTCCAGACGGGTTCAAAAATCATATTGGCAAATCTGAAAACAAGAATATTTTGAACGGTGTTTTTTCCAAGATAATGGTCTATCCTGTATATCTGATCATCGGTTAAATATTTCAACATCTGATGGTTCAATTCAACTGCGCTTTCAAGATCTTCTTCCAAAGGGTTTTTCAACCATAACCCTTTGAAAAGGTTCTTTGATCTGTCCCTTTTTTACCAGCCCGTTTAACCCCAGCTTTTCAATAATAATACTGTAAAATTCTGAGGGTACGGCCAGGTTAAATATAATATTTCCGAGAGTTTGATATTCTTTATCAAGCTCAGAAATCTTTTTTTTTAGTAATTTATAGGTCTTATCTTCATCATACCCGCCTGATAGATAAAAGCATCTCCTGTTGAATTTATCAATGATAGCTTCATCGGTTAAATTATGCTCATTTTTTATTGCATCCTCTGCGATTCTTCTAAAAGCAGCATCATCCATTTTAGTACGTGCGACGCCGATAATAAAAAAGTTTTCCGGAATACTGTGAGTAATATAAAATTTAAATAAAGAGGGGATTAATTTTTTATGTACAAGATTTCCGGAGGCTCCGAATAAAACAATACCGCATGGCCCTGACATTACTATTTCACAAACTCCGTTAGTTATAATATCAGCTTTGACAAATGTGCTTGACCTGTTAGGTTTCCAATCCTGTATAATATTAACCACATGAATCTCCTGTTTGGTAAAGACTCCTTAACAATTCCATTGCTTAATCAGTTTGGATCAAACATTATGTTTGTCAGGCCTGGCATGCTGAACCTTGCCTGCACCAGGGTCTGAGCTCCTCCTGTCTTCCCCCTGTTTTGAAACAGCATGCCCTCCGAACTCATTACGCAGCGCAGCAATTATCTTATTCGCGAAAACGTCTTTCTGTCTTGAATTGAATCTTTTAAAGAGGGACGCCGCAATGACATCGGCGGCGACTCCGCTATCGATGGCTTCTTTTGCCGTCCATCTTGCTTCGCCCGAATCTTCAATATATCCCTGTATGTTATTCAAATCCTGATCTTTTGAAAAAGCCGATTCTAAAAGCTCCAAAAGCCATGAACGGACTACGCTACCCTGATTCCAGATATGAGCTACGTCTTTTAAGTTGATGTCCCCACCAAAATCCGAGGCCTTTAAAATCTGGAATCCTTCGCCGTAAGCCTCCATAAGCGCATACTCGATTCCATTGTGAAGCATTTTTACAAAATGTCCTGCGCCTGTTTTCCCGCAATATAAATAACCTTCATCGGGAGCAAGGGTTTTTACAACCGGTTCTATTTTTTTGAATATTTCTTTTTCACCGCCTATCATTGTGCAGTATCCGTTTTGGAGTCCCCAGATACCTCCTGAGACACCGGCATCAACATAATGAATGCCGATCTTTTCAAGTTCACCCGATCTTCTTATATCATCCTTATAATATGAATTCCCGCCCTCGACGATTATATCCCCTTTTGACAGAAGTCCTTTTAATTTTGCTATATGCTCGTCTGTAATTTCACCTGCGGGCAGCATCAGCCATACTATTCTTGGAAGCTCAAGCTTTTTTATGAGTTCTACAACCGATAAAGATCCGATTGCTCCATTTTTTTCCATTTCCCTGACTTTATCCTGAGTTCTGTTATAAACAACTACTTCATGGCCGCCTTTAACCAGGCGTTTTGCCATATTCAAACCCATTCTTCCCAAACCGATAAGACCCAGACGCATAAAAACCTCCTTCAGCTTATAGTCTCCCCCGTGTCATTCCGATTTCTTCTTCTTGTTATTCTTGTGAAGAATCTCCTTTAATCCAACTGATTTGTTAATAGGAGATTTCTCACAAGAGCATATCAGGGTTAGAATCGGAATGACAAAGGTTTTTTTTCATAAAACTTTTTACATTACCCTGATAGAGTCTTTTGTTATTATTAATATTGATATTATACAAGGCTGAAATATTTTGTCAATAATAATTAAGGAACTCAATGGGTAATGATTTCGGTATATTTGTTTAGCCTGCCGAATTACTGTGAACCCAGATGGTTTCAATCTCTTTGGGAATAATAAATTTGATATTCTCAAACATTTTTATTATTTTAAAAGAGTGTTCTTTCTACACTCAGTAAAATTATCGCATTTAAGTGAAGTGCGGAAATAATTTAATAGATAGGGAGGTTTACAATGAAAGCCATTTTAATTCGCGAATTCGGCGGCCCTGAAGTCATGAAACTTGAAGAGGTAGACACACCCAAACCTTCTGCCGGCAAGGTTTTGGTTCGTATCCATGCCGCCGGAGTCAACCCTGCCGATACTTATACCCGGACCGGCAACTATGCCGTCAAACCGTCTCTTCCATTTACACCGGGAACCGACGGCGCTGGTGTAATTGATTCAATTGGTAATGATATCAAAAAGGTTAAACCGGGCGACCGCGTTTATCTCGCAAGGTCTATATCCGGAACTTATGCCGAGTATGCCCTTGCACTTGAATCACAGGTGAATAAATTACCTGAAAACATTACTTTTTCACAGGGCGCCGGTGTTTATGTCCCTTACGGTACGGCTTTTCATGCCCTGCATCACCAGGCTGAAGCACGCAGCGGGGAGACAGTCCTTATTCATGGCGCAAGCGGCGGAGTGGGTATCGCTGCGGTTCAGATGGCCCGGGCAATGGGTCTAACAGTTTTCGGTACCGCCGGAAGCTCAAGGGGTCTTGAACTTGTTAAGAGGGAAGGAGCTTACAAAGTCTTCGATCATACAATAAAGGGTTATGAAGAAGAAATTCTAAGTGCCACGGAAGGACGCGGAGTTGATATTATCCTTGAAATGTTAGCCAATGTCAACCTTGGTAAAGACCTCAGATTAACCTCCAGATACGGACGGATAGTCGTTATCGGCAGCAGGGGCGAGGCAACAATAACTCCCCGGGAAATAATGTCCCGCCGGAGCGCTATTCTTGGGATGATGCTATGGTTAATCACAGATGAGGAGGCTTCCGAAATTCACGCGGGCATCATTGCCGGCCTTGAAAATGGGACGCTACATCCCGTTATCGGGAAGGAACTTCCTCTTGCAGATGCCCCCATTTCCCACAAGGATGTTATGATGCCGGGCGCTTATGGAAAAATTGTACTTATTCCATAACAATTATTCAAGGTCTTTACCGGTTACCTCAAAAATAATTGTCTGCTCTGCGACTTGCTTTATTGATTTGCTTTTATTGATTCTAGGAATAAGCCAGCAAACAGCACGTTCGCCATTGAAATACTTTAAGGTAGAATTCAAAACACTTTTAAGAGAGTAGGGTTTATACGATACAATATTAATCACTATCATCAGCCAGTTTACCGAATAATGACTGATATTTGAACCCTGCTTCAAAAGCTGTGTCACAGAAGGCCCGGAGGTTTTTTTCTTGGCATGGCCGAAATCGGGAGCCTCAACTTTACCGATAGGTTCGAGGCCCGATGCCTTGCAGAAGTCTATTGAAGCCCATTCGGCGACCGCATCGGTTGAGGCGATTTTTGAATAATTACAATTATACACATCAATAATGAGCTCAAAAGCGGCTGAAAAACCTGTCTCAACCGGAAGCTTAAACTCAGGGGAAAATACCCTGGAACAATCCACAAGCCTGGGTTTATAAGCGGTATTATTTGAGATTAGTTTATCATTTAAAAATTGCTCTTGATAGATAAAACTTTTCTTTTGAATACGACGGATATCCGAAAAAGAACCGCGCGGTATATGCCAGCAGAAGCCTGATTCGGCGCCGAAATATTTCAGGGAATATGTTACGGCTTCATCGACCGGAAGCTCTGCGCAGGTAAAACAGTTTGCGGCGCCGGTTCTGCCTATTTGCCTGTAGTTTATCGCGCTGGTTTCAATATATTGAACCAGAGTGTCTCCTTCGCCGAAATCTGTATTGGAAACCATAGGCGTACCGAATGCCTTCATCCTGATGGCTTCGCATGTTTCTTTACTCCACCGGGCAATCTTATTCATTTCCGGTATTTTATTATCTTTTAAATTAATGTCCAGTATTATTTCCTCACCGTATTTATTCTGCTCAAGCCGTCTTTGCAGTTCGGGATAAACTATTGCCGAAATGTGAGGCGAATACCAGCTGCATGTAAATCCCGCCTCTTTGTAAGCTTTTTTTGCATTTACTGCAGCGCTCTTGAAAACTTTTCTCCCCTTAGAGCCGGCGGTTAAACTAAAAGGCCCGCCGATATAACTGATATTACTGAACTGAATAACCCTTTGATCATCAAAAGACCTCTCTATCTGGCGCCAGCTGGCCGGACATTCCGAAGGCTGTAAAATGAGAGAGCCTGTCTGGTGTATGGCAATACCGCCATCTACAAGTGAGTCATAAACATTCTGATAAAAATCGGTACTGAAAAGGGACTTTGCAGGGCCAATCGGGTCTGTTGAATCGATTATTACAACATCGCATTTACCCTTCATTGACCTTATAACTTCGGCTCCATCGCCTATGATCATTTTAAAACGCTTATCTTCCCATATTCCCTCGGATACCGAAGGCATATATTTACGGCACAATTCCACTACCATTTTATCTATTTCAACCATGGTCACTGATTCTACAGATTTATGCTTCAATGCTTCCCGGATAACACCTCCGTCGCCCCCTCCAATTATAAGAATATTTTTTGCCGGTTTTAATAATGAGAATACAGGCCAGTGAACGATCCATTCATGATAAATACCCTCGTCTTCTTCCGTCAATTGAATTATTCCATCAAGAATAAGAACTCTTCCAAGTCTTTCTGTCTTTAAAATCATCAATTTCTGAAATCCTGTATCCGTTTCAGGTACCAGAACTTCAGAAACTTTAAATCCGAAAGTTATATCCGAGTAAAGTTCTTCATAAAACCATAATTCATTGTTTTGTTTTATTAATCCCATGCCTCATCCCTCCATCCCCCTTCTCCAATACTGGAGAAGGGGGGGTGTAATTTCATTTGTGTTTTGTATCATACAAAATTCAGTTCTATTTCTATCGTTTTTACACGAGCAATATTTCTACCAAAGAGGTGCGGGAGTTTCAATAACTTGAGTAGGAAGACCCATTTTATTTAGAAGCTCAATAAACGGATCGGGATCAAGTTCCTCCACATTTACCATTGTCTTTACATCCCACACACCCCGGGCGAGCAAGTATAGCCGCCGCGATAGGCGGAACGCCCGCAGTGTAACAGATAGCCTGCGATTCCACTTCTTTATAACATTCTGCATGGTCGCATATATTGTATATGAATATCATCCTGTCTTTTCCGTCCTTTTCTGCCCTTTATAAGGTTGCCTATGCATGTTTTGCCGGTATAATTCGGTGCAAGAGAAAGGGGGTCCGGAAGGATGGCCTTAATACCTTAAGCGGCACTACCTCGACGCCTTCTGCCGTTCTGATGGGTTTTTCAGAAGTCAGCCCGAGTTTTGTCAAAACGGTAAAAACATTGATGTAGTGGTCGCTGAAACCCATCCAGAACCTTATGCTGTTTGCGTCAATATTTTCTGAAAGTGAATGAAGTTCGTCATGACCGTTCAGGTAGATAGGCATTTCGCCAACTACGGGAAATTGTAAGTCTTTTTGATCGAATGAACCTTTTCTTCAACCCATTTTCTGTCAATCCATGTCCATACTTTTTTAAATTCCCTGAAATTTATCTCGGGATCAAAGTTTGTGGCAAAATATTTGCCATGGTTTCCAGCGTTGACATCCATTATATCTATAGTGTCGATCGTATCAAAGTAGCGCTTTACCGCCGGCACAGTATGCATTTACTACGCCGGGGTCAAAACCCGCTCCAAGTATTGCTGTGATGCCTTTTTCCCTGCATCGCTCCTTCCGCTTCCATTCATAATTGGCATACCAGGGCGGGTCTTCGCAGACCTTATTCGGTTCTTCATGAATGGCTGTGTCCATATAGACGGCGCCTGTTTCTATGCAGGCTTCAAGGACGGACATGTTTATATAAGATTGGCCGAGATTTATTACAATCTCAGAACCGGTTTCTTTGATAAGCCCTACAGTTGCCGGGATATCCAATGCATCGATCTGCCTTGAGTAGATTTTTTTTGTTTTATCCTTAATGCTGTTTTTCTTTTCATGCTTTCAATAATCGCATCACATTTGAACTGTTTTCTTGAAGCGATGCAGATGTCGCCAAGAATATCGTTATTCTGCGCGGCCTTATGAGCCGCTACATCAGCTACCCCGCCGGCTCCAATAATTAAAATATTTTTTTTCATTTCAATATTCCCTCCCTATGAAAGATTATTGATATAATCATTATAATCAAAACTTCGTATGACATCAAGATTTCCATCGAGCCTTTTAACCATTATTGAAGGCATTTGAAGGCCGTTGAACCAGTTTTTCTTGACCATGGTATAACCTGCGGCGTCGGCAATCCTTATAATACTGCCAATCCTGACTTTTGATTTAAATGAATATGTCCCGAAAACATCTCCTGCAAGACAGGAACGTCCTGCAACTATATATTTATAATCACCGGGAGTCATTTCCATTTTGGCATCCGTTCCATAGATGAGCAGGTCAAGCATATGCGCCTCCGTGGAAGCGTCAACTATTGCAATGTCAATCTCATTATGAACAATATCAAGCACTTTTGTTACAAGCTCAGCAGATTTTGTAACGGCTGTTTCTCCGGGCTCAAGATATACCTGCACACCGAATTTATTACTGAACTCCTTTAACTTTAAACAAAAGTCTTTTAATGGATAATTATCTTTTGTAAAATAAATCCCGCCTCCAAGGCTCACCCATTCCAATTTTTTCAACAAATCCCCATAATCCCGGCCGATGGTGTCAATACTTGAAGAAAAATTGCCGAAATCATCATTTTCACAGTTAAAATGGAACATTGCGCCTGAAACCACCGGCAGGGCTTCAATCAACTCGCTTTTATCGGTAACACCCAGCCTTGAATACCGCCGGGCCGGGTCTGCAAGGTCAAAGTGTGAGTAACTGATCTTTGGGTTTATCCTTAAACCGGTTTTAAAACCCTTTACATCCCTGTAAAAGAGTTTTAATTGAGATAATGAATTAAATATTATTTTATCAGCATATTTTTTTATTTCTTTAATATCATCCTTCGAATAGGCGACACTGTATCCATGAACCTCTTTCCCGAATTTCTCCCTCCCGAGCCGGGCTTCATACAATGAACTGCTTGTTGTCCCGTCCATGTATTCCTTCATCAGGCCGAAAACAGACCATGTGGAAAAGCATTTGAGGGCAAGAAGCGATTTTGCTCCCGAATGATCACTGACATATTTTATTTTCTTCAGGTTTTTCAACAATTTCCTTTCATCAATTAAATAATAAGGCGTTTTTAAAACCATTGAACCCTCATAAAACTTGCTGGAGTATTTTAATGGCCTTTATTTATATTGTCAACTGGGGGGAATGTTGCCGCAAAGCCTCGGCAATGGGGCTTCTATACTTTTTCTTTTGATTGACCAAAAGAAAAAGTATAGAAAAGAAAAGTCACCCTCAGCGGTTTCCATAGCGTAGATATATTTTTATCAAATTTGCATTATCCTGAAATATTATAAAACTTCCTTCTCTATTCCGATAGCGTCTCACCAAAACCTCCTGTTTTGATTCGACACCGAAGTACATCCTATACTTATCTAATTTACGATTCTGTTTTATTAAAAGGTGATAATGCACTTTATCATTTGAACAGGTTTGATTCCTTTACAAAAAATCGTCGGGAAACCGCTGCGGGATATTAGTAACGCATACTAGAAATATATTATATTCCTCAATGTTTTAACTTAGCAATCTGGCATTGGAGATTACTTATTATCTGTAAACTGTAATGTTTAAACCATTACTATTTACTTTTATATTTATAATCATCTAAAATCAATTTGATATTATCAAATATGTATTTAAAACCGTTAAAATTAATTTCATTTTGTTTTGCTTTAATTACTTTTTCAGCAAAAACATTTTTTCCATACTCTCTTTCATTATCAATTTTATTATCTCGATTAAATACTTTCCCATTAATCTTTGTTTCAAGAACTTCCTTTTCAAATAAATCTTCTATAGCTTTATTACTTTCATCTGGGACAAACATTATATATAAGTTTTCAATAAAGTAATAAT
>CAWEAK010000011.1:0-60224 GCA_963806975.1 uncultured Spirochaetota bacterium | reverse complement strand
GACTGTGTGAAAACTCAGCAGATATGTTATAATATTGGTAGACATAAAGCGGAGTAAAGCAATGGGACACATAGAAGGAGAATCGAGAGATCAGATAGTTCTGTTTAATGAAACATTGGATAATATTGTAGAAGAAGAGCATCCTGTTCGTTTCATAGATGCATTTGTAAACAAACTTAACATGAAAAGGCTTGGATTCAAAGTGAAGGAAGCGCCAACCGGCAGATATTCGTATAAATCCGAAACGCTTCTGAAAATCTATGTTTACGGATATCTGAACAAGATCAGGAGCAGCAGGAAATTAGAGAAAGAATGCCGGAGGAATATGGAATTGATATGGCTGACAGGACGTCTTGCGCCGGACTTCAAGACAATTGCTGACTTCAGAAAAGCGAATAAAAAAGGGATACAGTCGATATTCAGAGAGTTTCTCAAGTTGTGCCATAAAGCTGGACTTTTATCTTTTGAACTGGTAGGGATAGATGGAACCAAAATCAGTGCGCAAAACCATAATAATAATGTATATCAAAGGAAAAACATTGATGAGGTAATCCGTAGAATAGATCAGAAAATTGAGGAATATCTGAAAGAAATGGATAAAAACGATAAAGAAGAAAAGAACGAATTTGAATTTCTTTCGGGGAATATAGAGGAACGGTTTAGAAATTTAAAGACAAAAAAAGAAAAAGCTGAGGCGATCAAAAGGATTTTTGAGGAAGATCCTGAATTAGAGAAATATTATGCGAATGACCCGGAAAGCCGGTTTATGAATGACAAAGGGAAATCTGACATAGCGTATAATGTACAGGCTGTTGTGGATAGTAAGAATAAATTGATAGTGGCGATCGATGTAACCAATGAAAATAATGACTTAAAACAGATGAGCAGGATGTGTGATCAGGTGGAAGAAATAAAAGCCGAGTTTGAGGTAGAAAAGGAGACCATCAAGGTATCTGATGCCGGTTATTACAGTGAGCCGCAGATATTGGAATGCCTGGATAAGGGGCATAATGTATATATGGCAAATCCGGAAGATGAATATAAGAGGAGAAATCAAGGCAAAGATATAAAAAAGGGAATATGTGAAAAAGAGTATCGTGCGGATCAATTTAAATATGATAATGAAAGAGACGTATACATTTGCCCGGAAGGTGAGATTCTCAAGCGGAGAGGTGAAGCTATCAGGGTGAAAAGCGGCAAGGAAGTTTATAGGTATGGTTGTAATAGCTGTAAAAACTGCAAAGTCAGAAATAAGTGTACAACAAATAGAGAAGGACGTTTAATAGAAATAGCCGTAAGAAAAGAAGATATTGAAGTGTTCAAGCAAAAAATCCGCTCAGAGATCGGGAAAAAGATTATAGAGAAAAGAAAAGAGATATGTGAACATCCGTTTGGATCGATAAAAAGGAATATGGGGTATAGTTATTTTTTAATGAAGGGTAAGGATAACGTCCTGACAGAATCATGTCTGGCGGGATTCGTACATAATTTTATAAGAGTATTCAATATACTGGGTACAAAGAAGCTTATGGAACTGGTTTGCGGATAAAAAATGATATATATGGAGGTTTTGTTCCGATTTCAGAAAAGAAAAAAGTTTTATATCGGAAGAATGCGTAATAAATGAAATTTAGGATAAAATCGGCCGATTTTACCAGGCTACTATGCTGAGTTTTCACACAGTCTGCAAGCTCACCACAAGTGGAAACACCTATAAACCCAAGAATAGACAAGCTGCATGGACAAAAGACCCTTCGGGTCACCGGATTCCTTGAAGAATTCGAGAAAGACGACATCAAGAAGAACATTGATATTGTTGAGTTATTCGCCTCTTTTAATGTGAAGCTTTCAAAAGTCGGCAAAAATTATATGGGGCTTTGCCCGTTTCATAAAGACAGCAAAACACCAAGCCTTTCTGTAAGCCGTGAAAAAGGCCTATACAACTGCTTCGGCTGTGGAGAGGACGGAGACGCTTTTACACTTGTGGAGAAGATGAAAGGGTTTGATTTCAAAGAAGCTCTGAAGTTTTTAAAAGAGTGGTCCGGATTACCAGCTGTTAGCCGTCAGCCTTTAGCTGTTAGCAAGGAAGATGACGAAGTTATGGAGCTAAAAGCTAATAGCCAGCCGCTAACAGCTAATTTGAATACAGTAAAGAACTATTACCACAAAAGACTTTTTGACCATCCGGAAGCTCTTGAATATCTCAAGAAAAGAGGCTTGACTAACACCTCAATTTATGAACGCTTTCAGATAGGCTTTGCAGACAGCGGCTTAAACCTCATTATCGGTGAAAGCCAGAGGAAAGAATTAACAGAAGCGGGAATATTCAATGACAAAGGCTCTGAACATTTCTTAAACTGTGTTGTCTTCCCCATCTTCGATGATAGCGGAAACACCCTTTCCTTTTACGGCAGGGACATTTCAGAAGATTCCAGCTTTAAGCATCGATATTTGAAAGGCTCCCATAAAGGCGTATTCAACTGTAAAGTCTCAAGAGCTTATAATGAGATCATTCTGACCGAAAGCATTATTGACGCTCTTTCTTTAATCGAAATAGGCTTTGAGAATGTCCAACCCATCTATGGAACGAACGGCTTTACGGATGAACACCTCGAAACGCTCAAAGCCGACTGTGTTAAAACGGTTGTCCTGGCTCTGGATGCGGACGAAGCCGGAAGGCTGGCCAGCGAGAAACTCAAAGAAAAGCTTATTAGTGAAGGCTTTCGTGTAAAGATTATCTCACCATGGCAGGCTAAGGACTGGAACCAGATGCTTACGACAGGCAAGTTAATTAAAGACGATTTAACGGTCTTAATTGATCAGGCGGCTATATTCGGGACAGAAGAAAATGAAACTGAGGCTTTATTCAAGGTGTCAAAAGAGGAATATTTCACAGCTTTTATTTTTGGTAATTCTGATGGCGCGCCGGTGGTTTACAAAGTCGCGGGCTTGAAAGAAACCTTTGTTACAAGCATGAAAGTGAATATCAAAGCGGAATATGACGGGAACCGGTACTTTGACAATCTGGATTTATACCTGGCCAGGTCAAGGGCTTCATTCGCGGGATCGCTTTCACGCGCGTTCGGTGAGGCGCGCCTCGAGCCGAAGCGGATCGAGAACGATCTTAACGATATAGTTGACTATTTTGAGTCGGAGCGGGACAGGCGGAGTCTCCTTGAAAAGGAAAAGGAGAAAAAGCCGGTGTTAACTGAGGAAGAGCGGCACGCCGCGCTTGAGTTCCTGAAAAGCCCGGATTTATTTAGCCAGATCGTCAAAGACATGGAAATATTAGGCTATGTCGGAGAGGACTTGAACAAACAGCTTCTTTACCTTTGCGCCAGTTCCCGGATTCTGGACGACCCGATATCGGTTTTGATTCTTTCTGAGTCGGCTTCCGGCAAGTCCATGCTTGTCGATACGGTAAGGAAGCTTATTCCGCCGGAGGATGTCATCGCCGTTACCTCTCTTTCAGATCAGGCGTTGAACTATATTAAAGACCTCATGCATAAATTCCTTATTCTTGGCGAAGCCGTTCATTCGGATGAAATCGAGCACTCGATCAGGGAAATGCTTTCAGGCCATGAACTCTCAAGGCTTGTAACGGTCAAGGATGAGAAAACGGGGAAGATGGATACCATACATATCCAGAAACCGACCATCGTGGCCAGTGTGATGAGTTCGACAAGGCATGACATTAATTCCGAAAACGCCTCAAGGTGTTTTGTAGCCGGCGCTGATGAGAGCCGTGAACAGACCCGGCGCATCCACGAGGCCCAGAGACGGAAATATTCGCTTGAAAGGTATATGGAGAAGTCGGGACAGATCCCGCTTGTCATTAAAAAACACCATGCGGCGCAGCGGATGCTCAGGAAACTTGTCATCGTGAATCCTGAGGCTGGAAAGCTTGATTTCCCGGACAATTTTATGCGGACTCGCAGGGATAACGACAGGTTTATGGACCTGATCGCCTGCGTGTGCTTCCTGCGGCAGTACCAGAAGGAGGTAAAGACCGCTGAAGGATTGGAATACATAGAATGCGATGATAAGGACATTGAAATAGCCTGCGGCATTATGAAAAACGCGGTTGTTTCCTCTACTTTGCTGGAAATATCAAAGAGCGCGGCGGAACTGCATCACGCCCTGCTTGATATGGCGGGGGAGATATCGGGGAAGAACGGATTAAAAGTCCATGAAATCCGGTTTACGCAGAGGGACATCAGGGAAAAGACGGGATTCGAGCATTGCTGGATAAAGCGGAACCTGCGGGAACTGGTCGATCTGGAATATATCGAGCTTGTGAGGGGCGGCAGGGAAAGGTCGAAAGGATTTTACCGGCTGAAAGACGGCCGTCCGATAGAAAAGCCGGACATTTCTATGGTAAAAAGGGAAAAAGGCAAACAGGATAAGGAATTAGAAAACTAACTGGGTCAATACTGGAATATTAATATATTTTCATATATTTCAATAGATTAAAGCAAACTGGGTCAACTGGGTAAAACTGGGTCTGACCCAGTTTTCGGGCAGAAAATCTTGAAATATCAAGGTTTTCCAAAACTGGGTCATTGTTTTCGGAGAGAGGTATACACCCCCAAAAAGAGGTAAGGGAAATGACAATAGATAACTTAATCGAAAACTTTCTTTTGTATTATTCAAGCAGAAATTTCAAACATCAGGGCTTGATCGTTAAAAAAAACGCCCTCATTGCTTTTGCGGCTTTTCTCAAAGACAGTTTAATGATTATTGACATTGAAAAGCTTAAAAGCCTTACCCGGAAAGACCTTGAAACTTTTTCGTCTTATCTCGCCGGTCATGGCAAATCAAAAGAAACAATCCGCACTTATATTCAGGTTTCCCGGTGTTTTCTTAAATCTTGCGGGCTTACCGTTGAACAAACCGGCGGCGGCAAGCCTCAGATTGACCTATACGCCGGGCTGCCTGAGGAACTCCGTTCCGTTTGCCTTGAATACGTTGAAAAGCGGAAGAATGAAGGATACCCGGCTTCCACAATCGGCAGACTCGCCGAGCATGCCCGGAACTTTTTGAAGTATCTTGTTTTCGAGCGGAATATAAACAGCTTTTCCGATCTCCGCCGTGATGACGTAAAGGACTATGTTAAATATCTGGCGGATAAAACGGATGGTAAAGGAAACCGCCTTTTTGCTCCGTCTACATTGAGGCAGAAAACCAACCTTGTCAAACCGTTCCTTATTTTTCTATCAAAGAAAGGGCTTTGCGGCGGATTCTCCGGACAGATGGGAAGCGTTAGGGCGGAAGATAAAGTTTCAAGGAATATCCTTTCAAGGAAAGAGGTTGTCAAGCTGTTCAACGTCAAGACTGAAACCCCGCTTGAGTTTATGCTTAAAACGATTCAGGTTATTTTGTATTCCTCCGGCGTTCGGATCGGTGAGTTATTGGCTCTCAAGATCGAGGATATTAATTTTGAAGATCAGGAAGCCGTCATTTTCGAGACAAAGACGAACAAGGAGCGCATTGTCCAGCTTGGCGATGTTGGAACGGCCTACCTTAAGCTTTTTATAGATCAAATCCGGCCTCTGGTCTGCCGCGGCTTTATAGAAGGCACTCGTGCCTTTCCATCGGCTTACGAAGGGAAAATCCCTTGCAATGAAACGGTGAACCGGTACTTATCAAAAGCATGCTCTAAAGCCGGTATCAAAAAGAAAATCACCTGCCATTGTTTCCGGCATTCTTACGGAAGTCATTTATTAGAAAACGGGGCGGGAATCAAACAGGTTTCCGATCTGTTAGGCCATGAAAAGCTGGCCACAACTGAAAGATATACAAAGCTTTCACCGGAACATCTCAGATTGACGCTTCTGAAATATCATCCACGAGAGGCAAAGGCATGAACGAACTCACGTTTGAAGCCGTCAAGACAATCGTTTCAGAAGTATTGATAAGCCGGAACTATTCCCCAAGCTCCATACAAAGCCTTACCCGGATACTCAAACGCTTCAATGATTATCTGGAGAGCCGGAAGATTCCCGATTACCGGGGAGTAAAAGAAAGCGATCTTTATGGGTTTATGGAATACCTTGAGAAAAGCTCTAAGCGAGGCATCAAAAAAGAAACTACCCAGGACTATGCTTTGGCCATGAAACGAGTTTTTCAAATACTTGAAAGAGAAGATAAAATCCTGCAAAACCCTTTTGGCGATATTGAAATGAAAGGAAAGCGGCATAATATTCGTGATAAGGTTCTTTCCGAAAAAGAAATGCGGGACTTTATTGACGCCGTTCCGGTAGAAAACCCGGGGGTGCACCCCCTTGACTTCCGTAACCGGACAATATTAGAGCTTCTTTACGGTACAGGCATAAGAGCAAGGGAACTCTGTAATCTGGAAGTAACGGACGTTTTCATTGAAGAGAAAATGATTTTTATCCGCAATGGCAAAGGGAAAAAAGACCGGGTTTTACCGCTCGGTGAAACCGCAGTCCGGTATCTTTCGGAATATATCAGGAAGATTAGGCCGAAAAAAGCTATACAGCCTATTAGAAAATATCGAACCGGTAAATTATTCCTCGGTAACTTTGGAAAGTCTTTATCAACCGGCGGCTTAAGCGGCATCATCCGCAAGATTAAAGATGCGCAAGGATTTGCAAAGACGATTTGCCCTCATATTATTCGCCATTCTTTCGCTACTCACCTTTTAAATGCCGGAGCAGATATCCGGGAAGTCCAGCTATTGCTTGGCCACACTTCTTTAGATTCCACACAGATTTATCTGAACCTTTCAACAGCCTACCTCAAAGAAATTTACCGGAAATATCATCCGCTGGAAAATGAATTGTATTTTGATGTATTATCGAGAGAAAGCTATGTTTTTGAATGGAAATTAGTTGATAAAAAGTCTCAAGACCTTTAGAATATTTCATAGCATGGAGGAAAAAATGACGGCTATTTCTTTAAAAGGCATAGATGAAAAACTTCTGAGAAGCTTAAAGTCGATGGCCAGGCAAAGGGCAACCAGCGTAGACAAAGTCATTGTCGATGTTTTAAAGGAAAGGATTGAAGCAGAAAGAGGAATCAAGAAAAAACCTTACCGCAAGCACCACGACCTTGACCATTTGTTCGGGACCTGGAAAAACGACGTTGAGACTAAAGAACTCGAAGAAATATTTTCATCACAGAGGAAGATAGATAAGGAACTCTGGCAATGAAAAAAATATTTCTTGATACGAATGGCTATTCTGAAATGAAAAAGGCTACTAATCCGGCTCTCCTTGAAATGATTCAAGCTGCTGATATCATAGGAATAAATTCCATTGTATTGGGAGAACTTTACGCTGGTTTTTACTATGGAAAGAAAACTAAAAAAAACATAGATGAATTGAAGGAATTTCTGAATTCTTCCCGTGTATATTTATTGAATGTTACGGAGATAACAGCCGAGTTTTACGGCTTGATTTACAAGCAATTACGGGAGATTGGAAAACCGATACCTACAAATGATCTATGGATAGCCGCTTCGTGTCTGGAACACGGTTTTCCTTTATATACCATTGACGAACATTTCAGTTACGTCAAAGAATTAGTATTGGTAAAGGCTTAAAATATGGCTTATATGATTATTGATAATCGTCAAAAAGCCGTAATGCTGTTTTTGTGCGCCGTAGCCAGATCGAAGGCTATAAAAGCTAAACAAGCAGCTGCGGCCATGGAGTGTAATAAAGCGGTGCGGGGGAAGGCGGCCGCTAAAAAGCTACAACTGTCATGGGGTCTACAGGGAGGAGAACCCCCATAGCAGGACAGGAGAATGATCAAATGTCGAGCGCGGAGTATTATACAAAAGCGATTAATGAATTGGGAAAGGGGGCAGATTGGAAGGCTGCTTATGATTATTTTAGTGATAAAGATAAAGCTTGGCATGGACAAGAGAGCCTTGATAAAGTAAATAATGCATATCAAGATTTTAAGGATCAATATAAAAATGGCAAAATACCTTTTAATAGCTTGACTTATGATAGTATTAAAGATTTTGCTGACGATCATAACATGACTGATGCGGAAAGACTTTACTTCACAGAAAGAATTGCTTATGATGACCCTGAGTTTAAATCAAATACTAAACTTGCCTATATTGGGACATTTCCAGAGTTAAAAAATGAAACATTTTGCGACCGTTACGCTGCTTATGTTACAAAATTATATACAGGAAATGAGGATCTAATGCCTAAGGGAACGTGGGGAGCAAACAATGCAATTGAGTATTATCAAAAACAAGGTTATACTCCAAGGGATATTTCAAGTGCCGCTGATATGCAAGATTTAACAAATCAAGGAATATTAGTTTATGCCACGGGGTCAGGACATGTTGCTATTGTATCTCCAGGTGATGTTTATGAAAGCCCATCAACTGGAAATATTTATCCTGCAGTTGCTCAAGCTGGTGCAAATCAATATTTGTACAATGTTACACAACATGGACATATGGATTATAGTTGGACAATCAATGATTATGAGAATGTAATTTTTTATGTAAAATGATAAGGAGTAAAGATGGGTAAATATATAATTATAGCTTTAATAGTAATTATAAGAACCTCTTTATTTGCAGGAGATTTAAAAGATAAGTATCAAGAATTAATGATATATACAAATTCATGGCAATTTGGTTCTGCTGTGTTAGATAATGAAGATGAATCATTAATTATTATGGAATCAAAAAGGGATGGAAACATTTGGGATAGAAGAATCTATTGGTATAGTAATGGAAAAGAAAAGAAAGAAATTCAAAACGCAACATATGCTGCTAAAAGTGTAGACAATAAATACTTTTCTTATATTAGTAACCACAATCTAAATATATTTGATAACGCAGGTAATATTAAGAATATTCTAAAATATGATGGTAAATATATTTTTTATGCCTTACCTGTATTTTCAAGCTATTTATACTATTATGAAAAAGATAAAAAGTACAAAATCATTAAATATGATATTGAAACAGGAAAACAAGAAGAAATAATTGCCACTGATAAATATCAATATATTAACCCTGTAACTGTTTCAAATACAAATTTTATATATTTACTGGAGAACCATAATTTTGGAGAAGGATCGGAAAAATGCACGATTGTAAAGTTTTTTCTTGATAACAGTAAGTTTGAAAATTTGAAAATACCGATAGCTAAATACGAAATTAAAAACTCGTATACGATTTCTCCTAATAATAAATATTTAATTTTCGCTAATAATTTAGATTTTTATCTCTATATAATAGATATTGAAAAAAACAAGGTAATAGATAAAATTGAGATTCCAAAACAGTATGAACCACCAGAAATCTATAGTTGGCGTAATGATAGTTCTTATGTAATATTTTCATTTGGGAATAAACAAATAGTAAAATATGTAATTCCAAAAGAATAATTTTCTTTCTCAGAGCATCCAAACCGGAGCAAAAAGCTCGGAGTTCGAAGCTCGGAAGGCGAAAGCCGGAGATCGGAGATTCGGGGGCGAAAGTCTGAGGCTGGAGAAAGCTAAATCGTCTTTCGTCGGGGACGGCTGGAAAACTCCGGCGCGTTTCCGGCTGTCAACACAGCCTGCGTTTTCCATCCGTCCCGCTCCTTAAGCCGCCTGCCGAAACCCTGCGCTCATTACATAATTTGCCTTATCGTCAAGCTGGCGGGCGAAGCGAGGAAGCAAAGCAGGTAGCGGCCCCTCGATAGTGCTGCAAAACAAGGAGTGGTAGACTCGGGGGCCAAAGGGGATAGACCAGCCTGCCGATAAGGCAAAATTATGTAAAGTAGCCCCAATAGTCAAATCATAAAGCTTTATTTTTCCCGGTTCATTTATTTCATAGGTTCTGGGTCTAACGCTCCGGATCTCGGCAGGGCTGGCGCCGATGCAGGGGTTTGCAGCCCCGCCCGAAGCACAACGGGAGAACACACCCGTCGCCGACGAAATGTTTGCTATTCTGCGAAGTGCCGTGCGGCTCCCCGGATCGGAACTATGGAAACGACAACCAGCCAGGAGCATTATACCGCTCAAAAACGATTTATCAAGGGTAAAGTCGCTATCGCTCCCGGATTCTGCGGAATTTGCCATTGACAATTCCTTTCTTCACTGGTGTTGTTGTTAGGCTGGTTGGGTAAAATATTGATGGCAAAACCCCCAGTAATGACCGCCACGAGTGAGGAAGGAAAAAGTCAAGGGCATGCGCCGCAGAGCAGGCGACCGATAGGGAGTTTACCCTTTACTTTTTCCTAACGAACCGTATAATGCGGACGCTGGGGGTTTGGAGACAGAAAACCGGAGTTATTTACTCCGAAATCCGGGAGCCACGAAAGGGGATATCTAAACGGCAATGGATATCGCCGGGGCGGTGGGTGTGGCGGGAGGGTGCGAAAAGATATCGCAGATGCGCCAGCCGTAGCCCTGTTTTTACCTGAGCCGGGTACGCCTCTCGCCAGGGCTTATTCTATGCCGGACTTAACATAACTTGACCTTATGGGCAGGCGTTTACGCTATTGAGCCGTTTAATGTTTAAAAGCTTTATTCAACAATGCTTTCAGAAGTATTTTTAAATGATCGGTTTAGAAAAAGCGCGATTCTTTCGCTTGCTTGACGATAAGGTAAGTTATGTAAAAGGACGGAGTAAAACAGGCAGCTTGGAAGCCGCCGCCGAATACGCTAGGCGTATCTCGGTCGGCTAGTGCGCCAGGTGTTCGGGGGTGTCAGAGGAAAGACTGTAGATACCGCAGATTGTTTAAACGGTAGGAGATGGCGAGAAATGAGGGTTTATCTTGGAGGAAAAACCTTATAGATATCTTTACGATCAAGAAAACGCATAAAGTGAAGTACATCATTATCAAGTTTAAGACCAGCACGAAAATCCCCAACGCGTAAGCGGTAAAAAGATTGGTAGCCTGTTAATTTCTTTATATTAGATAAACTAAGGATAGATTTAGCTTCTTGAGCTTCAACAATTACTTTTCTTAGTTTCTCAAGAAGTTTCCTATCTTTAATATTTTTAACGTCTTTTCGGAAAGAATCGTCAATCAGAACATTCATGAAAGACTTGCTATCTTATTATCCAGTTCTTTTAAAAACTCATCAGCGGAAATTGAATTACCTGGCTTAGTGGATTCCAGTATTTTGCCCATGCCGATATCCTCTATTAGTTCCAGCAGATTGGAAAGAGCATTCTTGCTACTCAAAAGCTGTGATATGGTATCTTCCGCAGCTTTATGAGCGACGTTTTCCATTATTTGTGTTAATTTATCATCTGTGAGGGTTATTGTAGACATAAATTCCTCCGTTTCATAAAGGATAAATCAAAATTGGGTTGAAATCAAGTTTATTTCTTATTTTCAATCGCCGCTTCTAAAAGATTGATAAGGGTTTTATGTTCTTCAATAGTCAATTGCTGATCTACGGCAAGGATTGTTTTTCCAAAGAACTTATCTTCAAAATCAAAAGTTAGATTTTCACCGGTAATCATAGCATGTACTGAGAGATCAAAAAATTCAGAAAGTTTTACTAATCTTTCAATAGGCGGAAAAGTTTTAGTTTCATATTGATTCAAAAGAGTTCTGGAAACATCTATAGTTTGGGCTAGTTGTAGCTGTGTTATGTTTTTCTGGTTTCTTAATTCTTTCAAATTATTATTAAATGAATTGGTTAGATAACTAACCAGATTATCGAATTTACAGGTTATGGCAGGATTTAATTTTTTACTCCAAAAAGTGTTAATTACTGATTCTATACTGCTTCTTGCATCTGAATAGTTCGAAAAATCTAATTTCTTAGCCAGTTTTAGAAGCTTTAAGTTTCTGGGATATTGACAATCATCAAAAAGAATCAGGTAATCAAGGGAAATTCCAAGTAATTCAACCATTTTCTTTAATATGGTAAATGATGGATTAGCTTTTCCTGATTCATAGTTTGTAATGGTTATTCGGTCTATAGAAAGAAGTTTAGCAATATGATCTTGGGTAAGCCCAAATATATTTCTAAAGTATTTAAAATTTACGGTGATTTTATTCATCCCAACCTCTTGACAAAAAGGTAATAATATTCTACAATAAGGTAGAATATATTGTCATTAAAGATTAAAAAGAGAAGTAAGTTATTAGCTCACTTCAAAAAACTAGAGATTAAAGAAAGCTCTGCTTCCCAAGATTTGCGGTCAGAAGAAAGCAGAGCGATAAGTGAGGAAAACTCCTCAAAACTTACGTAAGTTATTATAGCATAAGCCTAAGTTTTTATCAATCCAAAAGAGGAGTTTTCCTCCAAATATTAAGAGGCTCAGCCTCAAGGAGGAAAACATGCAGACACTCACCACGTCAGATTATTACGAGGCCGGTTATTATATCTGCCTTGGCTATTCGGTCGAAAAGGTCGAACTCGTCAAAGAAGCCAAAAAACCGACAGGGAAATTCACTTTTACCGGTGAAGGTTTAACGCAGGCACAGATTGAATATTTTAACGGTCTTGCTATTGTCAATCTTCTGGATTTCCGCCGGGCTTATATTCATCTTAACGCCTTGCTCGGTTCTATCAAGAAAGAGGCTAAGAAAGCCCCTGAAACCAATTAGGGGGCTAGTCATGACAAAAACCATTGTTTTCAGCAATCAGAAGGGCGGAGTTGGCAAGACGACCTGCACCAGGGAGTTAGGCATTTACCTTTCCGAAAAGAATTACCGGGTTTTACTTATCGACGCTGACCCGCAGGCTAACCTTTCAAAGTCTCTTGTCGATATTCCCGGCTTCGGCTTATTTGAAGCTCTGACTGGCGGAGATTACGAACCGGAAGATGTAAAGCTTAATTTGTCCCTTTTATCCGGCGGCGTGAAGCTGGCGGGTTTAGAGAAGTCTTTAATCGGGGAAGTGGACGCTTTTACCAGGCTTAAAGACCTTTTAGAAGGCGAATTATTCCAGACTTATGATTTTATATTAATTGACTCGCCGCCGTCTTTAAGCATTCTTACCGGCAATGCGCTAACTGCTTCCGGTTTGCTTATTATTCCCATGAATCCTTCTCTTTATTCAATGCAAGGAACTAATGACTTAATGGCCACGGTGTCAAAGATCAGGAAAAACTTTAATCCGGGCTTGCAGCTCCTCGGTGTCATAATTAACGCTTTTGATTCTGTGCCGTCGATCACAAAACAGATCCACGGCGAGATCCGGGAAGCTTTCGGGGAAAAAGTATTTAATACCTCAATTTCCAGATCTATCCGTATTGAGGAAGCCATAGCGTCAAAATCCGGCGTTATATTCAAGCCTCGTGTCGATGGGAGGCCGTCAAAGGCCGCAGAAGAAATCCGAAACCTGGGCGAAGAACTCTTAACGCGCTTAGAGTCCGGCCTATGAGTGAAAAGGACAAGCTTCACGGACAAAAAACGCTGAAAGTCGCCGGATTCCTTGAGGAATTTGAAAAGGACGACATCAAGAAAAACGTTGATATTGTGGCACTATTCGCTTATTTCAATGTAAAGCTCTCGAAAGTCGGCAAGAACTTCAAGGGGCTTTGTCCATGGCATAATGACAACAAAACGCCCAGCCTTTCAGTCGATAAAGAAAAAGGTTTATACAACTGCTTCGGATGCGGAGAGGCCGGGGACGCTTTCGATCTGGTGGAAAAGATGAAAAGCTTTGACTTCAAAGAGGCTTTGAAGTTCCTCAAGGATTGGAAAGGCATGCCTTTGGGCTTGGTTTCGTTCTCACCGGTTTCCGCTGATTTACCACTTGAGGCGGAACCTCTTGCTGTTACTGCCCCGGATCAGGGCGGAGCAAAAAACAAACCGCCGGAGAATTCGGCCGGCACGGTCTTAAATTCTCCGGACGGCGATAGACTCAAAGGCCTGAACACGGTAAAAAACTATTATCATAAAAGGCTTTTCGACCATCCGGAAGCCCTTGAATATCTCAAGAAAAGAGGCTTAACAAACACGGAACATTATGAACGCTTTCAGATCGGCTTTGCCGACGGGGGTTTAAACCTTGTCATTGGTGAAAATCAAAAGCAGGCTTTAACCGATGCCGGAATCTTAAACGAGAAAGGGCGGGAACATTTCCTGAACTGCCTTATTTTTCCAATCTTTAACGACAACAATCAAACCATCGGTTTTTATGGTCGTGATATTAATGACAGTTCAGGATTCAAACACCGCTATTTAAAAGGGCCACACAGTGGCGTTTTTAATCGTAAAGCTAGTAAAGTCTATGACGAAATAATTTTAACGGAGTGTATTATTGATTGTCTAAGCCTTATTGAAATCGGTTTTGAGAATGTCCAGCCGATCTATGGGACAAATGGATTTACTGAAGAACACTTGCAAACTTTGAAGGCCGACAGGGTTAAAACGTTTATTCTGGCGCTGGATAATGACGAAGCCGGGACGCTTGCCGGTGAAAAGCTGAAAGAAAGCTTTATTAATGAGGGTTTCAAGGTCAAAATTGTTTCTCCTTTCGGCGGTAAAGACTGGAATGAAGCCTTAAAGGCTGGCGCATTGAAAAAAGATGACCTTAAAGTCTTAATTGAACAAGCCGCTATCTTTGAAGCAGAGAAAGATATTGAAAGTGACGCGTCACACGGCCTGAAGGTTACTCAGGAAGGGTTCAGTACTATATTTGAATTTACAGGCATTAGCTACAAGGTTTCGGGAGTTAAAGAGATGTTTATTACAAGCCTGAGGGTCAATGTCAAGGCGGAAAGCGGAGACGACAGATATTTTGATAACCTTGACCTGTATTCCGCCAGGTCGAGAACAAATTACAGCTTTCAGGTTTCCCGGATTTTCAACATAGAATCTAAGCGGATCGAAAAGGATTTGATCACAATCCTTGAATACTTTGAGGACGAGCGCGACAGGCGGGGCAGGGAAGATGAGAAACAGGAGAAAATTGAACTATCAGAGGAAGAACGGGAAGCCGGGTTTAATTTCCTTAAAAGTCCCGGTCTGTTTCAAGAGATCGTCAAAGACATGGAAACATTGGGTTATGTCGGAGAAGACTTAAACAAGCAATTGTTATACCTTTGCGCCAGTTCCCGGATACTTGACGACCCGGTAAGCGTGTTGATTCTTTCTGAGTCAGCTTCAGGAAAGTCAATGCTGGTTGAGACGGTGAAGAAATTAATTCCTTCTGAAGATGTTGTCGCCGTTACCTCTCTATCAGATCAAGCTTTAAATTACATAAAAGACTTAATGCATAAGTTTTTGATTCTCGGCGAAGCCGTTCATTCGGATGTGATCGAACACCAGATCAGGGAGATACTTTCAGGCAAGGAACTTTCAAGGCTTGTAACGGTGAAAGACGAAAAAACCGGAAAGATGGAATCAAAAATTGTCAGAACCCCGGTGATCGTGGCCAGCGTCATGAGTTCGGCAGGTTACAGCATAAATCCAGAAAACACATCAAGATACTACTACAAGACAGGGCGGGGCATAACACAAAAGTTGGCTCAAAAGGGTAATGCCTCCAAACTGAAAAAACTTGCTGCAAGAACAACCCTGGGTGGGATCGGTACGAAGTGCCCTCTGAAGCCCTCAAGGCGAGTCTTACTATTTTTTTTACAAGGCTTTCGAAATCGCGACGGAGGAGACACACTCACGGAGATAGGCCGCACTGATGCGGCCGGCGGCCGAATTGTCCGAAACAGGATGTGAGTTAAAGGCCGCATCGGAGTGAGTGTGTCTCCGCTGGAGCCCTTTCGATAGTAGCCCGCGCTGTCGCGCGGAACTTTTATCCCGGTTTTAAGAAAATGATATTGTTTTTATTTACGAATCGTTGAACGGCCATGGAAACAAAGAGTGATATATTTTTATGGTTATGACGATAATATAATAGAAATTGGCAAAAATTTGTAGAAAGTCGCTTATCGTTTATTAAAAGAGAATTAAACTAAAATCCATTGAATAGTATTATGCAAATTTAACTATGAAAAACGGATATAATTGTTGCAATCAACTATTTTTTAATCGGAAGGGAAAAATGTTCAGGTATAAAAATAAAAGTCTGATTTTTTCTTATATTGAACTTCGCAGGTTGATTGGCATACTTGGAATTCTTTTACCTTTCATATGTATAATCGGCGGCTGTATTATATCAAAACTTTCTATACTGGAATCTATCAGTTATTATTATTATACAAATATGAGAGATTTCTTTGTAGGACTATTGTTTCTTGTTTCAATGTTCCTTATTACCTACAGGGGATATGAAATAATAGATAACTTAGTAACAACGGTTAGCGGTATCGCCGGCCTGGGCATCGCAATATTTCCTTGTTTAAATGAACAGAATAAAGAACAAACGGTAGGCATATTTCAGCTTGTTTCTCAAATTTCCAATAATATTCATTTAGCCTGCGCATCAATATTCTTCATTTTTCTTGCCATTAATTCCATATTTTTATTCACCTTAGGTAAAAATGTCAATAAATCCCGAAATAAAATGATTCGTAAAGGAATTTACATAGGCTGCGGTATAGTAATACTGCTTTCATTAATAACATTATTCATAATTCTATCTATAACGCCGGATAATGTCAACCGTTATAAACTTTTATTAGTTTTTGAAATTATTATGCTTATGGCATTCGGCATATCCTGGCTAGTGAAAGGTGAAACCCTCTTTAAAGATAAAATTAAAAATCATGAAAGAAACTAACAATAAAAAGTCTAAGAACAGTATCAAAGATTTTCATTTCATTGGATCAAACCCAGATGCAATATAGCGCCAAGTTCGACAAGCGCCGTGATGGCGTACAATTCTTGTTTTTTTAGCTCATTTATTTTATTATAATACAAGCGTGATGCTTGGCCCGGGATAATTTCTTACAGATTTATTTGCTGTCAATCAAGTTGCCTTTAAGATTATGATTCAGATAATGGAGGGTATTTAAGTGGAAGAAATTCTTGAAATCCTTGAAAAAGACTGCCGGTTAAGTCATGGACAGATAGCGGCCATGTTAAATATGGATGTGGAAAAGGTTTCGGCGATAATAAAAAAACTTGAAGAGGATAATGTCATTCTTGGATACAATACTTTAATAGACTGGGAAAAAACCAATAAAGAGATTGTAACGGCTTTAATAGAGGTGAAAGTTTCTCCGCAGAGAGGACAGGGTTTTGACAAGGCTGCGGAAAGAATCTACCGGTACCCTGAGGTAAAGGCCTGTTACCTTATGTCGGGCGGGTTTGACCTTACAGTCGTTATAGAAGGGAAAACAATGAAGGAAGTGGCTTATTTTGTGGCCGAAAAACTTGCCCCTCTCGAATCCGTGCTCAGCACCGCAACCCATTTTGTCTTAAAGAAATATAAAGATAAAGGTATTATTTTTGAAGAAAAAACCAGGGATGACAGGGAGCCTGTTATTCTATGAGAATGAGCGAAATGATAAAACCTGTTGTCAGGGATATTCCGCCCTCGGGAATCAGAAAATTTTTTGACCTTGTAAATGAAATGAAAGATGTCATATCATTAAGCATCGGCGAACCGGATTTTGTAACGCCCTGGAGCATCAGGGAGGCCGGTATTTATTCTCTGGAAAAAGGACATACACATTATTCGCCCAATGCCGGCTATATCGAGCTTCGTGAAGAGATAACGAAGTATTTAAAAAGACGCTATAACCTTGTTTACGATTCAAAAAGCGAAATAATTGTAACCGTCGGAGGAAGCAAGGGGATTGATATCGCTCTCCGTTCTCTTACAGGACCCGGCGATGAGGTGCTGATACCGGAACCTTCTTTTGTTGCTTACAAACCCTGTACGCTTTTTACCGGGGCAAAGCCTATTGTAATAAATCTAAGAGAGGAAGATGAGTTCAGACTGACTCCGGAACTGCTTGAGAAAGCTATTACACCGAGAAGTAAAGTTTTATTCCTTCCCTTCCCGAATAATCCGACTGGGGCCATAATGAACAAGTCAGATTTGAAACGAATTGTTGATATATTAAAAGATAGAGACATTATTGTAATATCTGATGAAATTTATGCCGAGCTTACTTATGAAGGTGGAGCATGTTTCCATTGCAAGCTTTCCCGAAATGAAAGATAAAACTCTCCTGATAAACGGCTTTTCAAAGTCTTACGCGATGACAGGTTGGCGGCTTGGTTATATTTGCGGACATGCGGACATTATAGCTGCCATGTACAAGGTACATCAGTATGCCCTGATGTGTTCGCCGACAACGGCGCAATACGCAGGCATCGAGGCGCTTAGAAGCGGCGACGGCGAAGTCAGAATAATGGCCGGAGAATACAACAGGCGCAGGCGTGTAATGGTTGACGGCTTCAGAAAAGCCGGACTCAAGTGCTTTGAGCCTCTTGGAGCCTTCTATGTTTTTCCCTCAATTAAATCGACTGGAATGAAATCGGAGGAATTCTGTGAAAAGTTAATTCTTGAAGAGAAGGTCGCCGTAATTCCGGGAACGGCCTTCGGTGAAAGCGGGGAAGGCTTTATCAGGGCTTGCTATGCCTATTCAATTGATAATATTCAAGAGGCTTTGGTAAGAATACAAAGATTTGTAAAAAATGTATTATAGGAGAATAGAATGAAACGAAAACTGAAAGTTGGAATAGTCTTTGGGGGAAAATCTTCGGAACACGAGGTTTCCCTTCAATCCGCGAAAAATGTTATTGAGGCCCTCGATAAGGATAAATATGAAGTAGTATTGATTGGGATAGATAAAACCGGGAGATGGCATCTAAATGACAAAACTCAATATCTCCTCAATGAGAATAACCCGAATTTAATCAAGCTTAACAAGAGTAATGCCGAAGTCACGATATTAACAGACGGAAAAACAAACCGCCTTATCAATATCACGGAAAACCGTAATCTTGGAAGCCTTGACGTTGTATTCCCGGTGCTTCATGGCCCGTTCGGCGAGGATGGCACTGTACAGGGACTGCTAAAACTGGCCAATATTCCTTTTGTCGGAGCCGGAGTTCTTGGCTCTGCAGTAGGTATGGATAAGGATGTAATGAAGCGGCTTCTGAGGGACGCTGATATTCCGATTGCAGATTTCCTTGTATTTAATAATATATCAATAAAAAAGACTTCATTTAAAGAAGTTGAGAGGAGCCTTGGGCTCCCGTTTTTTGTGAAGCCGGCAAATTGCGGCTCATCTGTGGGCATCAGCAAGGTTCATAATGAAATTGAGTATAAAAAGGCAATTGATGAGGCCTTTTTATTTGACAGTAAGATAATTATAGAAGAATCCATACAGGGAAGAGAAATTGAATGTTCCGTACTGGGCAATGAAGAGCCGATTGCGTCGATCCCCGGCGAGATTATTCCAAAAGGAGAGTTTTATTCATACAGGGCAAAGTATATTGATGAAGACGGAGCCGCGCTGGAAATACCGGCAAGACTTGATAAAGATATTGTCGAGCGAATTCAAATTCATGCCGTCAAGGCTTTCCAGGCCCTTTGCTGCGAGGGAATGGCAAGAGTGGATATGTTTTTGAAGCCGGACGAAGAAATTCTTGTTAATGAAATCAACACGATTCCGGGCTTTACAAAAATAAGCATGTACCCAAAGCTCTGGGAGGCAAGCGGGATTTCTTATTCCAAATTAATCGATAAGTTGATTGAGCTTGCTATTGAAAGATTTGAAAAAGAACAGAAAATAAAAAACTCTTACGAAATTGGAAAATATGTTTTCTCTTCATAATTTGACTGCCCGGTCGGTTTAAATTATACTACTTGTTATTAGACTTTGAAGTATGAATTTCACCGAAAGGACGCGAATCAATACACTTAATTTGTCAGAAGCGGCAGTGGAGACACATAAAAAATGGTTGTTTTCTTTGCGTACTTTGCGGCTCTGCGGTGAAAAAGCCCTGAAGTTAATATTAAAAATAAAGAGGTGTATTATGGCAGAAAAAAACAAAATTGGCGTGAAAGTCCGCCAAATCCGTGAATCAAGGAAATTGTCGTATGAAGAAACTGCTGAAAGAAGTGGTCTGCAGACTGATTTAATCCAGCAGATTGAAGAAGGAGCGTTAATTCCTTCACTTACTCCGTTAATTAAAATCGCACGGGTTCTTGGAGTTCGCCTCGGAACGTTTTTAGACGACCATGATAATATAGGGCCAGTCCTGTGCTGTAAGGATAAAATCCAGAAGGTTGTGAGATTTTCGGGTAAAGATCATCCGGCTAACAGCGACCTTGATTTTTATTCCCTTGCAGCCGATAAAGCCGCACGGCATATGGAACCATTCATTATAGACATCTATCCTTCATCGAAGAAAGATGCAAAATTATCATCTCATGAGGGTGAAGAGTTCATCTATTGTTTGAACGGGATTGTTGAAATAAATTACGGCAAAGAAACTTACAAATTGAATCCCGGTGACAGTATTTACTACGATTCGATCGTTGCTCACAACGTTCATTCGTCTGGTGATTCAGAGGCAAAGATTCTTGCCGTTATTTACGCCCCATTTTAACAAGCGCGCTTGATGAGGAGAGAAGCCTATGGAATTCTTTGAAAATACGGTTGGTGAAGTTCTTGAAGAGCAAGTTAAGAAGTTTCCCGATAAGGATTTTATAATTTACGCAGACAGGGATCTTCATTTTACATACAAGCAGTTCGATGAAAGGGTAAATAAACTTGCCAAGGGTTTGCTTGCAATGGGTATTAAAAAGGGCAATCATCTTGGAATATGGGCGACCAATGTCCCCGACTGGCTCACTTTTCTTTTCGGTACTGCAAAGATCGGCGTTACCCTTGTGACAGTCAATACAAGCTATAAACTCCATGAACTTGAATATATTGTAAAGCAGTCTGATATTAATACCCTTTGCCTTGTTGACGGTTTTAAGGACAGCGACTATGTCCAGATTGTTTATGAGTTAATTCCCGAATTAAAGGAATCGGAAAGGGGGCATTTAAAATGCGACCGTTATCCCCACCTGAAAAATGTAATTTTTATCGGCCCCCAAAAACACAGGGGAATGTTCAACACAAACGAGATACTTCTTCTCGGTTCGCATATTGCAGATTCAGAACTTGAAAAAGTGAAATCATCTCTGAATTGCCATGAAGTTATCAATATGCAGTACACATCCGGTACAACAGGTTTTCCAAAGGGTGTGATGCTTACACATTATAATATTTTAAATAACGGCTTTTTTATCGGCGAGTGTCAGAAGTTCACGGATAAGGAGAGAGTCTGTCTGCCGGCGCCTCTTTTCCACTGCTTTGGGCTTGTACTTGGAATGATGGCGATTGTTACCCATGGAGCTTCCGTAGTCATGATCGAGACATTTGACCCGCTTGTTGTTCTGGCATCCGTTCAGAAGGCGGCTGCCACCGCTCTTTACGGAGTTCCAACAATGTTTATTGCTGAGCTCAATCACCCGATGTTCAAGATGTTTGATACAAGATCGCTTCGCACAGGCATTATGGCAGGTTCTCCCTGCCCGATGGAGGTAATGAAGCGTGTTATCGACGATATGCACTGCAGTGAAATGACGATAGCTTACGGCCTGACAGAGGCTTCGCCTGTGATGACCCAGACTCGAACGGATGATCCTCTCGAGGTTAAGGTCGGAACCGTTGGAAGAGAGCTTCCAAATATTGAGGTTAAGGTCTGGAATCCGCAAACTGGTATGGACTGCGCTATCGGTGAAATCGGCGAGCTTTGCTGCCGCGGTTATAATGTTATGAAGGGATATTATAAACTTCCCGAAGAAACTGCAAAGGTAATTGATAAGGACGGCTGGCTCCATTCGGGCGACCTTGGTGTAAAAGACGCGGATGGGAATTTTAAAGTAACAGGCCGCATAAAAGATATGATTATACGTGGCGGCGAAAATGTCTATCCCAAGGAGATTGAGGATTTCCTTTATCAGATGCCTCAGATTAAGGATATACAGGTTGTCGGCGTTCCGAGCGAGAAATACGGCGAGGAGGTTGGAGCTTTTGTTATTGTAAAAGAAGGAAAGGCCTTGACCGAAGAAGATGTGAGGGATTTCTGCCGCGGCCAGATTTCGCGTTACAAGATACCGAAGTATGTGTTCTTTGTAAGTGAATATCCGATGACTGCAAGCGGAAAGATTCAAAAGTATCTTCTTCGCGAAATGTCTGTAAAGTTACTTCAAGAAATGGGGATTGAAAGGGTATAATAATTTAACATGCATGATGCCTGGATAACAGTATTAATTCCACAAAGTTTTATTCGGCTTGAGGTCCTGTTTGTCGTCATTTTCCCTTAATCGATAATGTCCGGGTTGTTTTCTTGAATATTATGCTTTATAGGCAAGCTTATAATAAATTTTGTTCCAATTCCGGGTTTACTTTCAATCTTTATAGTTCCTTCATGTTTTTCAACAATTTTTTTACATACTGCTAATCCTATTCCGCTTCCTTCATACTTATCTTTTCCATGAAGGCGCTGAAATACCCCGAAAATTTTATCATAATACTTTTCTTCTATCCCAATTCCATTATCCTCAACTGTAATAATTTTAAATCCTTCAATTTCATCAGATGAATAAATTTTAACTAAAGGCGGTTCATCCGGTTTATGGAATTTTAATGCATTGCTGATAAGGTTTTGAAACAACTGGCGTATTTGGGTCGGATCAGCTTCAATAAAAGGTAAAGCAGAAGTTTCAACTTTACCGAGGGATTTTTCAATCCTGACTTCAAGATCGGAAATTACCTCATTTACAATTTGGGCCAAATTAATTTCTTCAAATGGTTTTGTTTGAGTAGTAAGTCTGGAATATGACAAAAGATCATCAATTAATGATTGCATTCTTATAGATGCATTTTGAACTCTATCAAGATAATCCTGTCCCTGTGCTTCGAGTTTAGAATAATACTTAATTTTTAACCTTTCACTAAAAAAAAAGATTTTTCTTAAAGGTTCCTTAAGATCATGAGATGCAACATAGGCAAAGTTTTGAAGATTCCTGATTGCTTTCTTTCAGCTTTTTGTTATATTTTATAAGCATTTGTTCCCAATGCTTTCTCTCTGTGATATTCATTGCAATACATACAAATCCTATTTTTTGACCTAATCTATTTTTTATAACTGAACCTGAAAATAATACCGGGATAATTTTTTCAGATTTTGATAATAACTCTGTTTCAAAATCTGAAATTTTTTTTCCTGATAGTAAATTATCAATAATTGTCTTAACATTTTTTTTATCAGCAAATAACACATCCAGTTTTTTCCCTTCGATTTCATCCCTGGAATACTCAAAAAAATTCTTCAAACTCGGGTTCACATCAATTATTGTACTCTCAAGATCGGCCAGAATTAAAAAATTGGGCATTGTTTCAATAATATTTTCAACAGCTTTTACAGGGCTTAATTTAAAAAGATCATATCTCCATATTCCATAACCAATGCTGATATTTAAAATTGTTATTATAATTGAGATATTATTATGAAATTTGATTCCGACAGATAATAAGATTGTCATTATCATTGCGACAATAAATGAAATGGAAAAACCAATAAAAATATATTTAATCTGGTCTTTTCTTGCTTTATCTTTAGTATTTAAATAAAAATGAATTAATAAAACTAATACAATTAAGTTCGAAAACAAGCTGTATAAAATAAAACTCTGATAAAATAATGAAGTTTGTAATAAAGCAAAATCAGGATTTCCATAAAGAAATTTTTCAGGATTCCCTGTTAAAAAATCTGTTGTTAGTTGTACAATTGAGAAAAAAACTGCCGGTAAATATATAAAGTAAAAAAGTCTGTTTTTCAGAACTCTTTTTTTTTCAGTTAAAACCATGGCAAATTGTAGTAATATCGGATTTATAAAAAAGAATAAAAAATCAATTTTATACCAATTAGATGCAGAGGCAGGATTATTTAAAAGATAATAAATAAATTCCCCTGTAAAAATCCAGAAAACTTCCAGAAGATTGAAAATTGAAAAAAGCTTATTCAAAAGACTAAATTTATTGCTATGATAAACAATATCAGCAATAGCCAAACAAATAACAATGCTCAAAAATGGTATAATTATATAAATGTTCATTGATTATATCCTAACATTTAGGTTCATAGCTCAGAAAAACATTTCCATTGTCGAATGCTCTGGAACTTATAAACTTGAGATTAAGCGTCTCCTTAATACCTTCGAACATGGTTCTCCCATTTCCGAGAACAACGGGAATCACCACAATCTGGTATTCATCGATCAAATGTTCCTGAGTCAGTTGAGAAACGATGCTGCCGCTTCCCAGAATAGCCATACCTGGTCCGGATTCATTCTTTATCTTTCTTACTTCATTTATCATATCATTCTTTATCAGCCTTGTATTATTCCAGGTAGCTTTTTCAAGTGTTCTTGAGAAGACTATCTTTTTTAGATTATTCATCCCTTCGGCAACAATAGGATCATTTTTCTTCGCAATCGGAGTAGGCCAATAGCTAACCATGAGCAATCATATGTAATTCTGCCGAATAACAATATTCCTCCTCCGCTGGCATTACCCGCGACAAAAGCGTCCCATTCTTCATCCTTGTTTGGGTTGTGGGCCCAGTTCATGCCGCCGTTTCCATCCACAAAATAACCATCCAGCGACACCGAATTGAAAACGATTAATTTTTGCATATATCACTTCCTTTTAATAAGCGTGCCATCGGCTCGCCCTGCGCCGCCACGACACTGGTAGAACGCTGCCTTTTTCATTGTGCAGAATTGTGGGCTTACTTTTACGTTATTCAATTCTATTACGTACATGATGCCCGACCACCGCGCGAGCCATAGGCTGAATCTCATATTGAAGCAGGCCGTTAGCCGGATCTTGCTCAATGAGGCCGCGCATTTCGGCCTCTTCCCGGACTTGATAGATTCCAATTCCATACACACCTTTTGGGTCCATTACAGGCCCGAAAACAATCGCAATTCCTCTCTCCGCTTTTTCCGACCAATACGCAACGTGTTTTGTCATAATCGCACGTTCCTCTTCGGTCATATCGAGGTGGAATGTGGGTCTTGGGTTCTGGGTTCTGATGAAAAAATACATATAAACCTCCTGCAAAAAACTTTATGCATTCCAGACTTTCAAAATAAAGGTAAATCATATATATGCTTTCGTCAAGTATCTACAAGCGGATTACTATCTGAGACAGGTTTAAGCCGGGTTAGGTGAATTTTTCTTGCAAAAATTCGCATTTGAATGATAATGTTAATATTCAAATTCTTTAATTTGATATGTTTTTTCGTTGAAATCTGAATAACGAATCCACTTAGGATTAACACAAAAATAAACTTATCATTCAATTTTACTTTCCTCTCTTTACCATCAGGGAAAACACTAAAATAGGTTTCTAAAAGTTCATTTAATTCTTTTTGTTCTGGAATATAAGCTTTTCCCTCGTATTGAACTGTTTTTTCATTATCCCAACCAATAACAAAAGAAATATTGGCATTTATACTTGCGTGAATCAGTTACTGTATCAAAAATAATTCTAAGTTCCGGAGTAACAGCTATCCCAACATAAGCAGATTCCGGTTTATTTTTATTAGATATTGTTGATAAAACCCCATATTTATTTTGCTTTAAAAAGTTATATATAAAATCATTATCGATTTTTATTCTTTTTTTTTCATTATCAGCCATGGTTTGTATTCCTTGCTTTAATCCCTTTAACTGCTTAACATACAAATGGGCTATACCCTATGTTAGTTTGAAGTATTTTTTGGCTAATATTCCGATTATACATTATTTATTATAACAGCTCAAATATATCTCCGGCAGAATTACCGCAAGATTATTGTATTCACGGCTGCAATGCTCAGCCATTCCCAATGCCAGATCCTTATTAAAAATTCTTTTCTGAATCGGTTTTGGAAGATGCTCGCCCATCCAGAAACGGCTGATCAATGTGAGGCCTTTTTGACTTTTCTTAAATATATGCGACATTTCAGTGTGTTCGATTAAGCCTTTAAATACGCCTACATGACCGCATATTACAGTTTCTATACTGTTCTTTAAAAACAAAGATTCATCAAAGCCAAACTGCTGAGGAGTTACAAACCTGATAGATAGATGTGCTTTTGATTCACCTATACGTTCAACTGGATACTGCATATTTGGCTTAAAGCCGATAAACGGCTCCCTGAAATACCTTGTATTTTTTGCCGCAAAGTCGATATTGAAATGTTCCCCGGGAAACCAGACCTGATAACGTTCTTTTTCCCGGGGGATGCCACCAAAACCACCAGTCAATCATCTCCCTTGTAATACCTTGCATCTCTGTTCTCATTGCAACAAGCCAGCCTCCGGAAGGCAGCAGGGAAAAACCTGCTTCATTTTGCAGAGAGGTGTCCCACAACAGCCTGTTTTTATCGGAAAAAGCTATTGGAGTAACCTCAGGCGACTGTTCCAGCTTTGTCCGGATTTCTTCAGTTATCTGTGGAGCCGGACTATTCATTAGCCTGGAATATAATTCTTGTTTCAAGGATATAACCCTCTTGAAATTTCAACTTCAAACTTTTTTTCCATAAAGTTTTTCTGCGCTTGATTCCATTAATGTAACCGCAGCCTTCCGGCTCAATATTCTTCTCATAAAAAATGATGCGAGTTTATTTACTGTTCCCGGAATAAAAATATCATGTCTTCCCAGAGCATTTAAAGCCTGTTCGGCGACATCCGGCGGCTCCATAACAGGAATTCCCGATATTTTTCTGTCTTTTGGAAGGCTGTTGAGATAGTTTTCCGTTAGTGTAGCCCCGGGACAGCATGCCATAAGGTCAATGCCGCTGTTTTTCAATTCACGGGCAAGACCTTCTCCCAATATAAGCGTATAGGCCTTTGATGCGCCATAGTGAGAAAGAAAAGGTGTGCCTTGAAATGCAGATAAGGATGACATCAGGATAATACCGCTATGCTTCCTTTTTTTCATTAATCTGCCGAAATGATGAACGATCCTTATAGGAGCGCGGCAATTAATATCGATAAGCTTCATATGGTCATCCAAAGGCTGGTTTAAAAACTCGCCGATAGCCGGAAATGTTGCGTTAAAAATTACTATACCGATATCAAGGTCTTGAGTTTTACCGCTAAGCTCCGTTAAAAAATCCGGTGAAGCGAGATCGATGATCAGAGTCCTGACAGAAACGGAATACTTTTTTCGAAAGACTTTCCGATAAAATAGAAAGTTCTTTCTCCCTCCTTGCGATCAGTATAATGTTCATGCCTCTTCCGGCGAGCCTGTCCGCATAAGCAGCTCCAAGACCGGCCGAAGCCCCGGCAATGAGAGCCCACGGGCCATAATTGTTTCTGAAATCTTCTTTTCTCCTCATTTTTCATACCTCCTTTCTGTAAACGGGTGATCGTTCTTCCACATCCTCGCAATAATAATAAACGGAAAAATAAACCAGGCCGCATTTGCTAGCACCGGGATGGCAGGATTTGCGGCGGCATGCGGTCCCCATATCTCCTCGGATAAAATGATCGTAACGTTTGTAAACATGATCGACGAATAAATGATGGCAGGGAGTCTTATCCAGTTTCTTCTGCGTATAAAAGCATAAGCCGCTGCTAATGTAAAAGGCCCGAAGAGCAACACGTCAATCCAGATAGTGGTTTTATACCAGACGGGCCGCGCGAGAAGCAGGGGATCGAAATGCCCTTCCCACCAATGAACCATATCTATGAAAATTTGGGGAGGCCATGCCGGGTAGGTAAAATTGGAAGGGTTCAATGTAACCGGGTTAGGTATAATGATCTGCTCTAAACTGATAATATAGGAGACAAACAAAAAATTAAACAGAAGATAACCCAGAATTATAATATCCAGAGGACATTTGTATAGAGGAATCAGGACTTCGCCCTCTCTCAGGTGTTGAGGGGGCAGTGGCACGAGAGAGGTAACACTTTTCATCCTCTCCTGGTATGCCGGCCTGTCGATCTTCATTCTCCGGTCCGCTAATGGAACACTGACAAATGTAAAAAGAATGATGATGATGGCGGGGCCTGCAATCAGCCACAGATGAAGTGCCCCGGCCGCGGCTGAAAAAATGAAGATTCCACACCAGAAAAGAACTTCCCCGAAATAGTTCGGGTGCCTTGACCATGACCAGAGGCCTTTTTCAAGGAGCCGTCCTTTTTCTCCGCTTTGCTTCTTAAAATCCCAAAGCTGCCGGTCGGCTATGGATTCTATCAAAATCGCCCCTGCGCTAACCATTAAAGCTATAAGATCAGCTATATTTAACGGATTTGCTCCCTTGCGGAACACTGAAAATATGGGCAGTAAAGCCAGAAATACAATAACTGTAGGAAAGAGATGAAATCCCAGAAAGCTCAAAGCCCAATACCAGCGTCCCGACTTTTTTCTGAAATCGGAGTATCTCCAGTCTTCGTCAGAAAACCCTCGCCAACGCCTCATCCAATTCCAGGTGAGCCTTGTTGCCCAGATCAGGATGACAATAATTACAATGACTTCTCGTGCAGAAAAAACACCCTGAGAAAAAGCCAGATAAGAAACAATCGGGACCGGCGCGACACTCCAGTAGGGATCGTAAAAGCTGGAATTATCGCTTAATAAGCTAAAGATAAAAATGACTACCGTTGCGGCCAGATCGGCTATAGCTACGGTTTGAATAACAGGGATATTCCGGAATAAGATTACAACTAAGGCAGTTATTATAAAGGCGACCAGGTAACCAAGTCCACAGAATACAAGCGATCCGGTTTTCGAAAGCATGCCGGGTTTACCCCGCAGTTCTTTAGTAGAAACTTCCATATTCACCTCTTTAATGATAATCAATTCATTTATAATAAATGATTTTCATTGTAGACGATTCCACAGTTCTTAAATTCACATTTCAAACCATTCCCGGCATGTGTCTGAAAAGGTTTACCCTTAATTTTTCCTTTGATAATTTCTCCCACTCCCATTATCATTTCATCGATATAAGACGGCTCTATCGGTGTATTGCCATGGGCAGGCAGAAGTCTGTTGTATTTTTCTCCCAGAGCCCTGATTTTCTGAAGGCTTTTTAAATAGATGCTCAAAGATGTGGAAACATCGAGGTGCATCCATACCTGGCCTGCTATAACCGAATCACCGGTAAACAGCAGTTTATTACCTTCATCTAATAGAACGATACTCCCATTTGTATGGCCTGGCATTGCGATTACTTCAAGCGTTAAATCTCCAAGCTCAAATTTATACCCTTCATTTAATTTTTTAATACGGTTTAATTTTGCATCAAACCATGAATCCTTTGAAAAATTTTCACCGATCCTATTTTTCAGAAGTTTTTTATAATCCATCATCCTGTATTCCCTGTTAAAGCAATTCTTTACGAGCGGCATTTCATCTTCAAAGACATAAACCTCATCAAACCAGAAAGCCCCGCATGCATGATCGGGGTGGCCGTGAGTAACAACAACCGTCACAGGTTTCGATGTAATACTGCGAAGTAATTCCGGTATATTAAATATACCCCATCCTGTGTCGATCAGGAGCGCTTTTTCTTTTCCTTCAATTAAGTACATAGTATCGAAACCAATATCATCAATGGTAAAAACATTTTCAAATAACTTTTTAAAAGTAAGATTATTGTACTTAAATCCCATATTGAGTCTCTCCTTTATTGTTTCATATGCTTTAGTCAGCCTAACAATGGCTAATCTGCAAGCGGTCCTCTTTCCTGCGAGTCCGGTCGAAGCGGGTATCAGGCATGTTTCTTGAATTATTTTATCATTGAAATTGAGAAATAAATTCTATCGGAGAAAAAACAGTTAATTCAGATTTTTTATAATCTTGTGTGTCTCTGGTAATAATGCAATCACAAAGATTTGATTGTGCAGAATAATATTGAACAGCATCTTCAAAGTCACTAAACCTGGAATCAAGAGCATCTAAAATATTTTTATGATCTACGGGAATAACATTTATATATCTCAAAAGCTTCTTAATAAAAACTCTGGCTTTTTCATCCAAGCTTAGTTTTCTTAGCACATAATAAATATTTGTAACACTGTTCGATGAAATCATCCCAATAGCTTTTCCATTTTCTATAATCGAAAGAACTGTTTTACTGTTTTGTACAAAAGGCATTCTGCCGGTGGCTACATCTAAAATAATATCATAATCAATAAAAACTCTTTTTATCATAAAAACTTTTCCAGTAATGCTTCTTCGAGTATTTGCTTATAATCCTGGCCCTGATATTCATTTTTGAACATTCCGGTAATGTCTTCCGTAATTGGGGAATTAAATTTGAAATCCGAATCTATTTTTTCAGTGCTTGCGGATATATTTTGCAGGTAAACTTCTACAATCTTTGAAACACTTCTATGCTTTGTTTGAGCATATTTCTTTGCCTGTTCAACAACAAACTTATCAATTGTTAATGTAAGTTTTGTTAACATAAAACCACCTCATGCGTATAAAATAATATATCTACACGTGCCTGTCAAGTTTTATCGAATTTGTTTTTAATTAGTTTTATATGAGGTTTACCCTGTATTTCAGCTTGAAGCGGGTGTTATCTTAATTGTTTGTTTTTCTAATAAGAATATTCATCACACTTACCGAAATGAATACTTTATCCTGTTCAAATTCGATTCTATACTTATTGAGTATTTCGGAATTTGTATTTTTGAATAACTCTTCGTATTTATTATTCATTACTCTCGGATAACGTACAGCGCTATTGAATTCTTTTTCTATTAAGAAATTATGGTTTTTGAAAATCGACTCAATTTCTTTGCGGGTATAAAAGTGAACATGGCCGTCATTCACCTGTGATTGAAACTTATCTGCAAATCCGTCCAGATCATCATCATAGGTTTGCGGATCAGATAAAATAAAGAATCCATTGTCATCGGTGACCCTTGTTATTTCTGATACCGATTTTTCAATATCAGGAAAATGATGAAAAGCATAACGGGAAATTACCCCATAAAAACTCTTTTTTTTATATGGTAATATAATCCCATCATAAGCGTTGAATTCAATATTTTTTAATTTTTCATTTTCTATTATCTTATTATTTTCATTTATTGCGTTTAATGCAATATCCAAGCCATTAACAAAAACATCCGGGAATTTTTTTGCCAATGAAAATGCGACATATCCATTTCCTGTTCCGATATCAAGATATTTTTTCCGGGGCTGGATATCAACCATATCAATTAATTTATTCAACTGGTAATCATCTGAGTGAATTCTTTTATATTCACTTGAATGTAATTCTTTATCAAAGCGCTTTTTTGCGGCTTCAACAATTTCTTTTTCAATCGTCATTTTTTCCCCTTATATCAGGTTGAAGCGGTGTTAGATCAAATCTTTTCTATCGTAAATTTTCAGTTCAGGAATAATTTTAGCAATATTAGTAAAGTCGTTATCATTATGGAGAAGATACAAATTATTCTCAATTGCAATCTGAACAATCAAAAAATCAATAGTACTCCGGATTGTGATGCCGGATTTTCTGCATGTTAGATTCATATATGCCACTTTTTCGTAGGATTCTTTACCGCCGCACAGATAATAAAATGGTATGGTTTCAAAGTATTCCTTTAATTTTGTAAATTCCGCTATTGTTTTTGAACCCTGTAAAATTTCCTGATAGATAAATTCGCAAATTCCATAGGGAATATGTTTATCAATTATTTCATCAAAAAACGAGACAAATTTGTTCTCCGTACCTTTTAAATAATCAATAAGCACTGATGTGTCAAGTAAGATCATTGTCCAGTTCTCATCGGCTTATAATCATAATTATCATCAAAATGAATTTTACCTTTAAGTTCACGAAGATTTTTAACTTTTCTTGCAGAAACAAACTCTTTAAGTGCAGTTTCTATAAGTTCCCTCTTTGTATGAATGTTTTCTGCATATTTAAATGCTTCGCTGATCAGGTTATCATCCAAAACTACATTTGTTCTCATTTTGCACTCCTTAATGTGTATAATAATACACATTCAAACTTATGTCAATTATTATTATGTATATTGTTGTCTGATAAATGATTGCTTATTAAGCCTAACGTTGGTATTAAACAGCGAGCGGTTTGATCGTGGTATCAGGTTGAGGCGATTGTCAGGTAGTTTTTCTTTTGAATTATCTTATAATAGGAAATTGTGAAATAAATTCAATAGGAGAATAAATTGTTAATTCAGATTTTTTATAATCTTCAGTATTTCTGGTAATAATGCAATCACAAAGATTTGATTGTGCAGAATAATTTTGAACGGCATCTTCAAAGTCATTAAATTTAGAATCAAGGGCATCTAAAATATTTTTATTGTCTACTGAAATAACACCTATATATTTCAAAATCTTTTTAATAAAAATCCTTGCTTTTTCATCCGAACTTAATTTCCTCAATATGTAATAAATATTGGTAACACTGATTGATGAAATCATTCCAATAGCTTTGCCATTTTCAATTATTGAAAGGACTATTTTACTATTTTGTACAAACGGCATTCTGCCGGTAGCTACATCTAAAATAATATCGGAATCGATAAAAACTCTTTTTATCATATAAGCTTTTCCATTAGTGCTTCTTCAAGTATTTGCTTATAATCCTGACCCTCATATTCATTTTTAAACATCCCGGTAATGTCTTCTGTAATTGGTGATTTAAATTTGTGATCCGAATCGATTTTCTCGGTTATTGCGGATATATTTTGCAGGTAGGCTTCCACTATTTTTGAAACACTTCTATGCTTTCTTTGAGCATACTTCTTTGCCTGTTCAACAACAGATTTATCAATTGTTAATGTAAGTTTCGTTAACATAAAACCACCTTATACGTATAAAATAATATATCTACACGTGCCTGTCAAGTTTTATTGAAATTTATCTTTTACCTAAAATGAGCGATTCTTTTTTATTAATGTAGATATTTACTTGTAAAATATATATAGTTAGAAAAATAGATGTTTTCACCGCAGAGTTGCAAAGTACGCAAAGAAAATAACAATTTATTTACATACCTCTGCGACCTTTGCGTCTTTGCGGTGAAATAAAGATAGCATATTTTAGGTTTTACATAGTTCTAAATAAAGCTCACCTTGCAGCGTCGTTTGAAGCGGGTATCAGTTTTAGTTTGGATCGAATTTTACTATTTTAACCTCCGCGGCTGACTTTTTTCTTAAGGATTTTTTTTTAAACTTCTGCGAAATTTAATTTGAAGTTGGTGTTGGTGTTAGATTTTTTACTAAATTGCAAACTGTGAAAGTTCTAAGGTAATATTTTCCTTCTTTTCGATAAATGACTACATGTTTGTAATCACTATCTCCTCTTTTTGTTTTCCACATATCCTTGATCTTTGTTTTCATAAATGATAATGGAATCATAAATATAATTTTTGCTTCACCGCAACCATAACAAGCATAACTCTCTTCATACTTTTCAAGAAAAGATTCTTGATGTGGATGAAATGCGAACCAATATCTGGCATCAAACTGACTGTTGAATGGAGGATGTTGTTTTGAAATTGAAATAATAATACCTATTTTTCCATCATTTGATGAATATGATGATTTGGATTGTTTAATGAAATTAACTTTCAATTTTTCCCTTATTTTTATAAATACAGGTTCATGGAAGTTAACAGGAGTTGTTCTTTCTTTTTTTTCATCAGAAACTAATATAGTATTTTCTTCAATGAATTCGTCGGTTTTCTCTTCAACTTCCACATCTTTTATTGCTAAGAATAATAATTCAATCAGTTGGTCTACTCGTGTAAACTCAAATGGCCTTAAAACTATTGAAATTTTTTGGGCTGTTGATTCATCACTTAATGATTCCTTAATTCTTAACAGCCTTATTAATGAATCTATGCTAATAATTCTTATATCCCAGGCATGTTTTGATCCTCGAATTTGTGCCTCCAATTCTCCAGTATCATCACGGCCAACAATTATAAGAATAGAACTTTTTAATTTGGCAATTTTTTCTGTATCTATTAATCTATTTCTATAATTTGCTATTATATCAAGTGGAATTCTGTAGGCATCAGTTGTTTTTACTTCAACCACTAAAGACCAGGCTTCGTATTGTTCCCATATTCCATCAAAACCAATTTCATTTTTATTCCCACGAAACAAACCGGAAGTTATTTTAAATCCTAATCTTGCACCAATTTCATTAACAACGTCTTGTAACGCTAAGCCACTATCTTTAAAAGCATTATCAAGGCATTCTTCCGCGTATCTTACTAATAAATCATTTGAAATATTTTTTAGGAAATTACGAAACCGATCATCTCCATTTTTCAATTTACCATCACCGATAAAACCGATTATTTGAGATAACCTCTTTTGTTCTAACATTGTTTGATCAGAAAGTATCTGTTCTATTTCGTTCATAATTTTTTCTCCAATTTCTGCCTTAGTCAATTAAATAATAGATAAATCTGAAAAGTATAATAAATCATAACTATTATCAACCAACATGAAGAATTATAATGAACTGATGTTAAAACCTCAATAAAACACTCAAAATAATAGTAAAATCGGAAGTTATAACAACTAACGAAGAAAAGCCAAAATCTATTTGTGAAAACTGCGCTTTCTGACAAAGAAAAGCGTTGAAAGCATTAATAAAACCCCGGTGCCGATTGTTATAAAGCATATTCCGATTCCGAAAACCTGGCTGAGTCCTCCTGCTATCAGGTTTCCGATAGGCGTTGTTCCTGCATTGACAAGCTGATAAACGCTGATCACCCTGCTTCTGTATTCATCTTTTGATTTTAACTGCAGAGCGGAATTGGCGGAAGTTAAAAATGACACCGTTATAAACCCGGAAAGGGCCAGTAAAAAAGATGATAACACCAGATTGCTGTTCAGGCCTATTATTATAAAGATTACTGAAACAGCGAAGCCTGCACCGGTCAGCACAAAAATTTTAGGCCCATGTTTGCTTCTTGCGGTTATAACCAGAGCGCCGGTAAGAGAGCCTATTCCCATGCATGACCATAACAAACCCAGGCCCTGTTCTTTCTGGTGTAGGCCGGCCTTAGCGAGGACGGGCACAAGTACATTAAAATTCATAATAAATGTGCCAATAATAAAAACTGTAATAACGGTCTTCAGGAGGATGTTTTCTGAAAATATATACTTTAACCCATTGTAAACATTGCTTATGATTTTGGTTTTACCGGAATCTTTCATGAAACTGAAAACCGGTTTAATAAAAAATAACCCGGCTATCAATGGCAGAAAGCTGATTGCGTTAATTAAAAAACACCATCCGATCCCTAAACCGGCCATTAATATCCCTGCTATGGCAGGGCCGACAATACGCGCCCCGTTAAATACAGCGGAATTAAGGCCGATTGCGTTCATTAAATCGTCTTTTCCAACCATTTCAATAACAAAAGACTGGCGGGCAGGAAAATCTAAAGCGTTAATAAAACCGATTAAAAGCGATAAAACTACCAGATGCCAGTACCGGATTAAATGAGACAAAACAAGGAAAGCCAGTATAAAAGCAATCACTGCCAGGGCAATCTGGGTAAAAATTACTATTTTCTTTTTTTCAAATCTATCTATCGCAGCCCCTGTAAAAAGGGAAAAACAAAGAACGGGTAAATACTGCATTGCCCCGACAACTCCGAGAAGGAAAGCTGAGCCGGTGATAGTATAGGCAAGCCAGGGAAGGCTTATAGTCTGCATCCAGCTTCCTATCTGGGAAATAATCTGCCCTGAAAAGAATATCCTGTAATTAACATGGCTTAAAGAATGAAATGATTTCTTAAATCTTAATATTAACGAATCTATAACAAACATAAAATATCTTCCATTATTAAAAAAAGTTAAATTCTATAATGTTTTAATCCAGTCTTCGCTTGTTATAACTTCTGCCTGTCTTGGAAAGATTATTTCTATCAAAAGTTTGTGTACTTCTGGATCAAAATCTGCACAGAGATCGGACAGGATAGTGAGCTGATAATCTTTATCGGCTGCTTCTCTTGTGGTTGATAATACTACTCCGCTAGTCGCTATTCCGGTAAGAACAAGATGCCTGATTTCAAGGGAACGCAATAATACCTCAAGGTCGCTCCCGCTGAAAGCGCTGACACGGCGCTTGATAACTACCATATCATTACCGGCTGGTTCAATGAATGGAACGGGATTCACCATACTATCGGATGCCGTCTCTTTGATTCTGCTAAAGGATTTATTCCGATGATTTATTTCAGGAAAGCCCGGCCGGAATCCAACAACAACATAGATAACGGGAATATGACTCTTATGTGCGGCATCTATTGCGTACCTTAATTTTTCCAGAAAGGCGCTGCTTTCCTTTTTATCTAACCGGTTTATTGTTCCTGATTGAACATCCATAACCATTAATGCGCTATTATTGATACTGTTCATAATTCATAGACTCCTCTTAAATTTAAATTGTTCATTTTCTGAAAGGAAAAGTTACAATAAGAAGAATTATAATTAAATAACAGTAAAACCTCAATAAAATACCAAAAAAACGGTATAACCCGGCGATTTTTTTGACAAAAAAATTATTAAGCATTAGAATTAATTCTTGCTAGGGGTGCCCGTGAAGAAGTTTTTACTTATAAAGCAAACCGACCGGGCTGAGAGGAAAATGTCCAACCCTTTATACCTGATCCGGATAATACCGGCGGAGGAAAGCGCTTAAATCGTAAATTAACCGCATGCCCTCCGGGGTATGCGGTTTTTTTATTTGAAATATGATAGAAATCCCCCTTAAAAAAGGTGGAATAAAGATATTAGGTATTGAGGAAAAATATGTTGAACGAGATGAAACAAAATAATTCAATTCTTGAGGATGATATTCTTGAAATTGGGGGCAAAAAGTTTAAGAGCAGGCTTTTTACAGGCACCGGGAAATTTTCAAGCCCCCATCTTATTCCAAAGATCATATCCGCGAGCGGTTCCGAGATGATCACGGTAGCGCTCAGGCGGGTGAATTTTTCGGCTAAGGAAGAAAATATTTTAAATTTTGTACCGGAGGGAGTTACGCTTCTACCGAATACCTCAGGCGCGAGAAACTCAAATGAGGCTGTTCGGATAGCGAGGCTTGCGAGAGAGGCCGGCTGCGGGAATTTCATAAAGATTGAAGTAATCCATGAAATGAAATACCTCATGCCCGATAATGAGGAAACCGTGAAAGCCACTGAAATTCTTGCCAGAGAGGGCTTTGTTGTGCTTCCCTATATTCTGCCGGATATAATATGCGCCAAAAAACTGGAGGATGCCGGGGCCGCGGCAATAATGCCGCTTGGTTCACCGATTGGAAGCAACCGCGGCCTACGTACAAAGGATTTAATCGAAATGATAATTGAAAATACAAGCCTGCCTGTAATCGTTGATGCGGGGATTGGGAGGCCTTCGCAGGCGGCTGAGGCTATGGAAATGGGCGCGGACGCCGTTCTTGTTAATACTGCCATAGCTACCGCCGAAGATCCCGTAATTATCGGAAGGGCTTTCGCGCTTGCCGTTGAGGCCGGAAGGCTTTCGTTTCTCGCGAGGGCGCGTGAGGAGCAGAAATACGCCTCGGCAAGTTCACCCCTGACCGGGTTCTTACACGAGGAGAATTAAGGTGCCGTTTATTTCCATTATAGAAAAATATTCAAATTTTGATTTCGACGATTATTTTAAAAATATCAAACCTGGTGACATTGAAAAAAGCCTTTCAAAGGATAAACTAAGTGAGTTCGATTTTTTGAACCTTCTTTCGGATAAAGCCATACCCTTTCTTGAAATAATGGCTCAAAGGGCCAGGCAAACAACCATTTGGAACTTCGGAAAAGTTATACAGCTTTTTATTCCGCTATATATCTCAAACTACTGCTCAAATGAATGCGTTTACTGCGGCTTTAACAGAAAGAATAAAATCGGCCGTGAAAAACTCACTCTCGATGAAATTGTAAATAACGCGAAAGAAATATCAAAAACGGGGATTAAGCATATACTTTTTTTAACCGGCGAGGCTCCGGAATTGACGCCGATGCAATACCTGCTTGATACTGTCGGCATTTTAAAGAAATATTTTTCATCCATATCAATAGAAATCTTTCCAATGGAGACTGAGGATTACAGGACATTGAAAAATGCCGGAGTTGACGGCTTAACAATCTACCAGGAGACATATGACAGGGATATTTATGGCAAAGTACATCTTAGCGGAAGAAAAAAGGATTATCTCTTCAGGCTTGATACTCCTGAAAGAGGAGCAAAGGCCGGTTTTCGAACCGTTGGAATCGGACCGCTGTACGGGCTTGGAAAAACTGAGACGGAAGCCTTTTTCTGCGGAATACACGCGAAATATTTGCAGGATAAGTATATCGATACCGAAATAAGTGTTTCATTTCCAAGGATAAATGAGGCGGAAGGAGGCTTTAAAACCCTTCATCCAATGAGCGATGAAAAGTTTGTGCAATTCTTAACCGCATTCAGGCTTTTTCTTCCGAGGGCGGGAATAACGGTTTCTACAAGGGAGCGCGCTACTTTCCGCGATCATTTAATTCCCCTCGGGGTTACGAAAATGTCCGGCGGCTCAAGCACGAGTGTTGGGGGTTATGCCTGCGGCGACGGCCTTCAAAAAGTTACAGAACCGCAGTTTGAGGTGTCCGACAGCCGGAGTGTAGCAGAAGTCGCAGAAATGATCGCTTCCCAGGGCTATGAACCTGTTTATAAGGATTGGGAACTTTTATGAATCCTAAATGATTGTTGTTTCACCGTAAAGACACAAAGCGATGCAGTGACCCAGCACCATAACTTTACCAAGCTTAATCCGGAGAAATCTTCCTCAAATCTTTGGTGCCGGGCGAAACTTTCTTTAAACAACTTTTCAAGTGGCATCTTTTTTACTTTACACTTTATGCTGTCTAAAAAAAGAGGAAATTGACATAAAACAGCTTCTTTAATAAAATAAAGTATGTTATTTAATATCGTATCATATCTTATGATATTCCTTTCCTTTTCATGCTTGCTGCTCGGTTTTAATATTTTATTAAAAAACTTTAAAAATTCACTGCATATATTATTTTTTATAAAGACCGTGATTATTGCTCTTTATATCATAAGTATAATTTTAATCCATCAATCGGATTCGACCGGACAATTGATATTTTTCCAGAAAATCGCGCTTATTTTATTACTAAATTTCTTCCCGTTATTCTTTCATTTCACAATCATATTAACCAGAACAAAGATATTTAAACCAACCATTCTTTTGTCATATCTTATTTGCATTATTATTTCCATAATTATAATACTCTCGGATAATACATTAATGAACGCAAGGAAAGTGAACGGGTTCTGGATTTTTAGAGACTCATTCAATACCTTCTGGTATATAGCGTTTAATTTATTTATTAGTATAATTTATTTGTCAGCTTGTAGACTCCTATTCAGATGGATTAAAAAAACTTCTTCAATAAAAGAAAAGAAGCAGGGCTTGATAATATTATCATTTTCTGTCATCACTATGCTGACCGGATATTCTATTGATGTTATTATGCCTTTTTTCACAAATTTCAGCCCACATTTAACCTCAATAATTATATCCTTTTACATTTTTGGACTTTATTATGCTTTCATAAAATATAAACTCCTCAACTTTGAGATAAAAGACTTATTTGATGAGGTTTTATCAAATATCAGCGATATGATTCTGATTTTAGACAGGGAAGGTAAAATAATAAAAGCGAACTCAGTAGCTCTGAGTGACCTGCAGGATAATATGGATGATATAATAGGTGATGAAATCGGCAGTATCCTGGGTTTCAGACCATTAATAAAAATTGACCTGCAGAATTTATTTTTTGGTAAGATTACTCACCTGAGAGACATTGTGAATTATAAGAAAAAGAAAGAAACCGTAAGCGCTTTTTCCTATTTTTCACGTATAACGGATAAGTTCGGTGACTTTATGGGCGTATTATTAATTATAAAAGAGTATAAGGGAATTAAAAGGTTTAAGGAAGAATATCATCTCACCGACAGACAGATTGAGATCATTATCCTGGGGATAAACGGCACTTCCAACAATGAAATATGCGAAAGACTAAAAATAAAACGGCGTACTGTCGAAAATCATTTCTTTGCCATTTACAATAAACTTCGTATAAAAAACAGGTTCGAACTAATCAAGCTCGCCTCAGACTTCAATATAAAATAACCGGGAAAGTTCCGCCCGATAGGGCGGATCGCTATCATAACGGCGGTAGAAAGAAAAACACATTTTTTAACAAAGTGCTTTACTAAAATAGTTCCTTCAAACTGTTCTTTTTGAGCCCGCCTTTAACTCACATCCTGTTTCGGACAGATCGGCGGGACGCTCCTCCAAATCGCTCTCAAAAAGAACATTTGACTTCACTGATATATTTTACCATTGTTGAATATAATCTCTATCGCCGTTACGAAGCCTTGTAAAAAAGAACAGCCGGACAATCAATAAAACAAATCTTTTATATGCAATAATATAAATATATTTGGGTGTTTTTATTATTTATGAACGGCTGTTCTTGCTTATTCTTTTTGTTCCAAGCAGTTAAAACCCGAGGGGAATAGGAAACAGAATATATTTTCAATCAAATATCACCGGGAAAAAGGCTGTGGGATTGGGGAAAAATGGCACAAAAAAAGTATCTTCAGTACGTGCCTCCTTCCGCTTTTTCATTCGTAGGGATTTAACACAAGAATAATATTCATTCTCAATGTTCCCCACCGTCAGAAGTTTTGGTAAGCCATCCAGCTGAAACTATTAAAAAAAGAAAGCAACGTTCCCAAACCCGGAGTGGTTTCCGATATATTCTAAGGTTTGGGAATCAAATATTCTTCAATAACGGATCGCATTATCCGTTCTAATAAGATATAATCGTAAATTAAGTAAGCGCAGGATGCGCGTTAACGGCGAATCAAAACAGGATGTTTTGTTGAGCCGCTATTAAATTGGAGAAAATATTTTCGATTAATAATCCGGATAATGTAGCATTAATATAAAAGATATCTACGCTATGGAAACCGCGAAGGACAACTCTTTCTTCGCCAACCTTCTTTCTCGTTGCTGAGAAAGAAGGTTGGAAATCCTTTCATTTCCCAAATATTTTCTTGCATATGAGTAATCACCACCTTGTGTTTTTTTTACTTTATGTTAAAATTTATTATAAGATAATATGAAAAAATGATGTAATTTGGTATAAAACGGTTTTGAGGGTTTTATCCATGTTTATGATTAGAAAATTTTTATTTCCTATTTTATTTATAGTCTTATTTTCTATAACAAACGGCTGCTCTCTTATTGCACACTGGAATGATAGCTCTTCTTCCAGCGCTTCTTCATCTTCAATTGCAGTGACCAATATAACCGTCGTTACAAACAGTTTGACAACTACGACAAACACATTCTCTATCGGTGATACAAATTTTATGGTGATAAACTCAACCAACATTCTGGGAACCAACATCGTCTTATCGTCTGTTTATGATACGACAAATATTTCGGCAAAATGCTGGGTCTCAAACTGGATTGTACTTTCAAATACAATAACGAACCTTTGGTGTAATATTACAAACGCCTCTTTCAAAAACAGTTCGCTTATTTATTCGACAACCAACAATTTCTATTTCACAAATTGGATTGCATTGACAAACTGCCCTAATGCTTATACTGTGGCATGGGTCACTACAATTGCGGGGTCGGCCTCGTTTAGCCAGCCTTACGGTATAGCATTAGATTCTTCAGGTAATATTTATGTAGCAGATAGCGATAATAGTATAATCTATAAAATAAATCCTTCGGGGATTGTAACTACTTTCGCCGGGGCAAACGCCTATTTAAGCTGTCCTGTTGGCATGGCAGTAGATTCCTCAGGCAATGTTTATGTTGCGGATTATGGTAATAACAGAATATGCAAGTTTACCTCCGAAGGCGCTATGACAACACTCCCGGGAACCTTTAACTATCCTTATGATGTGGCAGTAGATTCCTCAGGGAATGTTTATGTCGCGGACACAGGATACAGCCGTATACAGAAGATAGACTCTTTATTAAGTGTTAGTACTTTTGCAACCGGTTTGGATCCTTACGGAATAGCGTTGGATTCCTCAGGCAATCTTTATGTCGCTGATGCTGATAACCAAGTTATTGACAAGATTACCACCGGAGGAGTAAAATCAACTTTCTCAGACAGTACAATGTATAGTTGTCCCCAGGGTGTAGCGGTAGATTCCTCAAACAATGTCTATGTTTTGGATTGTGATAAAAACCAGATATACAAAATTTCCCCTGCAGGTGTTTTAACAATCCTCGCGGGATCGGGAAACGCAGGTTCGGCCGACGGGGCGGGTGCCACTGCCTCGTTTAATTATCCTTCCGGCATAGCATTAGATTCCTCCGGCAATTTATATGTAGCAGACACAGGAAACAATAAAATAAGGAAGATTTTTACTCCATGAAATTAAGAGAATTATCAATTATCATAGGAAAGCTATTATTTTCAGCTTTCATTATGTCAATTCTTTTTATCATAAGCGGATGCTATCTTATCGCGCACTGGGGAGAAGATCAACCCGGCCCACCGGGCCTGCCAATATTACTAATGTCGTCTATGATACTAATAATGTCAATGTTACTACAAACACTTTCACTATAGGCCCGACAAATTTTATGGTGATTAATTCCACAAATGTTTTGGGAACCAATATTTTACTGCTTAAATACGATACGACAAATATATCAACCAGGTGCTGGATTACAAACTGGACAATATACAGTAATGCCATAACAAATTTATGGCGGAATATTACAAATGCCGCTATCAATAATATCCTTATTTATTCGATTACCAATAATCTATATTTCACAAATGAAACTGTGCTTACAAACTGCGGAAATGCTTATACCATAGTATGGGTTACAACTCTCGCGGGGTCTACTACTTCCGGTTCTGCCGATGGATTGGGCACCAATGCATCGTTTAATCAACCCTATGGTGTAGCCGTGGATTCATCCGGCAATATCTATGTCGCGGATGTGAACAACAACGAAATCCGCAAGATTACACCGGGGGGTGTGGTAACCACTTTTGCGGGGTCTACTACCTCCGGTCATTCTGATGGACTGAGCAACATTGCATCATTCTATTATCCCTATGGTGTAGCCGTGGATTCATCCGGCAATATTTATGTCGCGGATACAGGCAACAACGAAATCCGCAAGATTACACCGGGGGGGGTGGTAACCACTCTTGCAGGGTCTACTATCGCCGGTCATGCTGACGGACTGAGCAACGCTGCCTCGTTTAATTTTCCCACAGGTGTAGCCGTGGATTCATCTGGCAATATCTATGTCGCTGATGGGGGTAACAACGAAGTCCGCAAGATTACATCGGGGGGTATAGTAACCACTCTCGCGGGGTCTACTATCGCCGGTCATGCTGACGGACTGAGCAACGCCGCCTCGTTTCAAAATCCACGCAATGTAGCCGTGGATTTACCCGGTAATGTCTATGTCGCGGATCAAAACAACCACGAAATCCGCAAGATTACATCGGGGGGTGGGTAACCACTCTCGCGGGGTCTACTACTGCCGGTTCTGCCGACGGAGCGGGCAGCGCTGCATCATTCTATTATCCCTATGGTGTAGCCGTGGATTCATCCGGCAATGTCTATGTTGCGGATTTGAACAACAGCGAAATCCGCAAGATTGTACAATAGAAAACATCGTGTCGAACGTCGTGTCCGTTGCAGAATTAATTAGCACATATTTGAAGATATCGTTGAATGGCGGGAAGGAATGATAGAATAAGGCGAAGGAGTCATTGAAGAAGAAGAGAATTCCTTAAATAACTGCATGCCTTCGTGATTATACGAATCGTTTTTATAAAAACATACCCTGCCGAACAGATCTCCGTTCATGTTCCCGCCGTCTGAGGCTTTGGAAAAGCTGTCCGGCAGAAATTATTAAATAAAGAAAGCAACGTTTCCAAACCCGGAGCAAGTTTTCTCTGTATCTTGTCATTCTTATTGATGTGGTTTTATGAAAAACGTATTATCCGAAAAAAATAATAAGATTTGTTTGATGCGGTTAGGTCAGGACGTCCGTTGCCTTCGGAATCAAAACACTGAGCGAAGTCGAAGTGATGTTTTGGTGAAAAGGCATTTAATAAATAGTCATCTTTTAAGAAAATAACGGATAATACACAGAACAGTTTCAAGGCTGCAATATAAAAACTTGCGGAGGGCCGCTCCTTTCTTTCGATTCCTTTCTTTCCTGGCGGCTCAGGAAAAGGAATAAAGCGTTCGTCCCCCTTTCGCCAAAGGGGAAGGTCATGCCTTCCTTAGCTTCAGTTCAATACCATTTTTCTTTGCACAAGACTCTAACAATTCAACTATCAGAATAATCTTTGCCATTTTATCTGAGTTTTGTGTTTCTAATTCTTTGTCAATATTTTTCATGATATTTTCTAAATCAGCTAAACCTAGCAGATTTACTGCTATGCAATAAAAGTTCTTACTCTTCCCGTCATTATATTTTTCAATTAGAAATTCGAGTATCTTCAATTTCTTATTTAATTCTTTTTGGTATTGTTCAATACCCATGGTTTTTGCTTTTTCTAAATCAAAAATAATATTTTTATGGGTAATAAAAGAATCTACCTTACTTGATTCATTGTTTTTTTTACAGGGATATAATGATCATTGAAAACAAAACTCAACATTATCATTTTTCTTATTACAGGTAATAACAGCACAAGTCGGATGTTTCAAATGAAAATCCTGACCGCCGCATCCGGGACATTTAGAACTCCCTTCAGTATGATAACGGGGACAAAGACCGCAATTCAGTCCGCATAATGAAAACAAAGGGAATTCTCCCTTGTGTACTGGATTTCTCTCCTTTCACTGAAATGTAATTTTATTACTTCACTGCAATATTTAGCGCGTCCAGCAAAATCTTTAAATCACCATAGGCATCAAAGAAGGTGCTTTTAACGGGTCTTCCGTTTCTTACACCTTCATAAAAGTCTTCGAATTCCCCGCGGTAACCGTTATCATCCTTGAAGTTTTCACTGATTAAAGTATTCCCGCCCTGTTTAACAGTCAACATATCTTCATCAAAAATAATACTGCCTTTTTTACCCGAAATAATCAGCCTGTTCTCGGAAAATCCGTTCGAACCGAAGAATATATTAAAAACCCCGCAAATATGATTTTCAGTCTTAAACTGAAATGAGAGAGAATCCAATTCTCCTATGGCCGGGTTTACCTGTTTTGTAAATGCGCCTATAACAGTAATTTCCCCAAACATATCCCTCAAGGCGGCCATATTATGTACGCCGGCGTCGGTTACAAATCCGCCGGGATATTGATGGTGGATTCTCCAGTCTGTTCTGGCATACTCATTATTTGAAGGATCGATCACGCTGAAATTATTCCACAAGACTGCATAAGGTTCACCTATTTTTCCCTCTTCAATAATCGATTTTATGCTTCCAAAAACTTTCCTGTAACGGAAGTTCTCAGCGATCATTGTTATATGATTATATTCCTTCGCCATTGCAACCATTTTTCCGGCATCCTTTAAACTTGACGCTATCGGCTTCTCTGCGAAAACATGCTTGCCTGCTTCAAGCGAATCCCTAACCGCCTGGTAATTTAAATTGATCGGAAGCATAATATCAACAGCTTCAATTTCAGGTCTTTTAAGAAGTTCCTTATAATCCAGAACGTAGGGTACTCCTCCGATCAGTTTTGCAAAACTTTTCGCTTTTTCCTCTGTATGATTGCATATGGTTACAATCTCAAATTTATCTTTCAGAACCTTTAATGCCGGCCAGTGCAAATCTCTCGCGGCTATGCCGCATCCTATAATGCCCAGTTTAACCGGATTCATAAAAGACCTCCCGTCAACTTAATATCATAGATTTTAATAAGAATAAATCAAATAATCAATAATATAAGATTTTTATTGCTTAAGGTTCAGATAATTTCGAGTAAGTCTTTACATCTTAACTGAGTCCCCGATATTATTGTCTATTGCAGTGATAGAATGAACCTTTTCAGGCCGGGAATTCCTTCCTTTTCCATGGCAAGGATGCTTTGAGTACCTATAATGGCAACATCGGCCTTGCCCTCCAGGAATGATATATCATCCCTGTTTTTCACACCGAATCCCAGTGCAAGCGGAAGGTTTGCGGCTTTCCGGCACCTGTTGAGATAGTTTTCAAGCTCGCCGGAAAAATCCGTTTTCATACCGGTTATTCCCTTCCGTGCCACGCAATAAATGAACCCGCTCGCAAGCCGGGCTATTTTTTCCATCCTGGATGTAGGAGTTGTCGGTGCGAAAAGCATTATCGGATCAAGATGATTTTCCTTCATTGAATTAAGATATTCCTCCCCTTCCTCTAACGGCAGGTCGGGTACAATAGCCCCATTCAAACCCCGAGAAACCATCTCCCCCACAAAGCGATTTACGCCGAATTTGTGCAATATATTGTAATAGCTCATAAACATAAACGGAATCTTAAACGTTTTGGCGGCTTTTTCGGCAAAATCCAGGCACTGTCTGACAGTTATTTTTTTTGCAAGCGACATCTGGTTTGCGTTCAGGATTACCGGGCCGTCGGCAATCGGTTCGGAAAAAGGAATTTGAAGTTCCATCATATCCACACCATTTTCAGCCATTGCTTTAACCGCTTCAAATGATTCTTCCAATGAGGGATAACCGATCACGATATGTGTCATAAGAAGTATTTTCTTTTTTTTGAGTTTTTCCCTAATGTATTTTTCGAGCATTGTACTCCTCCGCCTTGTGTATTATAAATTCCTGCCATTTCGGATCGCCGAAAGCGTCAGCAACCGTGAAAATGTCCTTATCACCGCGCCCTGACTGATTAATTATGATAATTTGATCCTTTTTTGTTTCAGGAAGCTCCTTAAAAGCCCGTGCAAAGGCATGCGATGATTCCAGGGCTGGGATTAAACCCTCTTTTTTTATTGTCAGGGAAAGGGCTTCTATCACCTCAATATCCGCCGCTGATTCAAAACGAACACGACCCGTCGTCTTGTAATTTGCCAGTATCGGAGAAACACCGACATAGTCCAATCCGGCGGCTACACTATAAGTTTCCTCCATCTGACCGTCGCTATTCTGTAAAAAATATGATTTATATCCCTGTGCCACACCTACGCTTGCATCATTCAAAGCAAGCCTCGCCGCATGACGGATCTTTTTTATTTCGAATTCCTTCCCGCCGGCTTCAACTCCGATTAGTTCGACCGGATCGTTTAAAAAGCCGCTGAATATTCCCATCGCGTTCGAACCTCCGCCGACGCATGCATAAATCCTGTCGGGAAGTCTTCCTTCCCTCTTAAGAATCTGAGACCTCGTTTCCTTCCCGATAATGGACTGGAAATATGTAACCATCTCAGGAAAGGGATGCGGACCGCAAGCCGTTCCCAAAACATAATGCGTCGTGTCCATGTTTGTTACCCAGTCCCTCATTGCCTCATTTATCGCATCCTTTAGAGTCCTCGATCCGTATTTTACGGGAATTACCTCCGCTCCAAGCCTTTCCATCCAGAATACATTCGGACGCTGCCTCTCTACATCTACTTCGCCCATATAAATGGTGCATTCAAGACCGAACTTTGCGGCCATTGTTGCTGTTGCCACGCCATGCTGCCCGGCCCCGGTTTCGGCAATAACGCGTTTTTTTCCCATCCTTTTTACAAGCAGACCCTGCCCCATAACATTATTTGCTTTATGTGCCCCAGTATGATTCAGGTCTTCCCGCTTGATATATATTTTTGCTCCTCCAAAATGCTTTGTAAGATTCCCGGCATATGTAAGCGGTGTAGGCCTGCAGGAATAATCAGACATCAACTCCTCATATTTCTTCCAGAATGCCGGATCAGATTTCGCCTTTCCAAAAACATCTATTAATTCTTCAATGGTTGAAACAAGGACCTCCGGAACGTATATTCCTCCGAATTCACCATAATAACCTCGTTTATTCATAATTTCTCTCCAATTTATTTCTATGGTACGATAATATTCTGCGAAAATACGAATTTATCAGTTCGGCAATAAATCTCTGAGTAAATCGCGTTTTCAGCATGGTTGAAATGAATCCATCTTTTTACGAGTAAAACCGGCATATCATCCAAAATCTTCAGTTTTTCCCGCTTTAATCCGCTTAATAAGCAGATGCCGAATGTCTGCTTTCCACCGGATGGCTTAGTAAAATACTTTTCTTCAACAATTTTTGAGAGCGGCATTTCGTTAAATTCATATTTATCGATTCCTGGAAATATTTCGGTATTGATATAAATATCCTCAATGAGTACCGGATTCTCATCGACATTTTCAAGCCTTGAAAGAAAGTAAACCCTTTTTCCGGCCATAGGATTATCCGCTTTTTCTTCCAACAGCAGCGGTTGCAATGTAGTAAGATATTCGGTCTTAACTACTATTCCGCTTTTTTGAAAGGCCGCGCTAGTACCGGCAAGCGAAAAGAGGTCTACCTCAATCCGGGCCGCTTTCACATAAGTACCGGAGCCTTTTCGTTTTTCCAGAATATTTTTTCTCACCAGAATATCAATCCCCTGGCGCACAGTCGGCCTTCCGATTTTATATATTTCCGAAAGCTCATTCTCAGACTGTATCTTCATTCCTGGAGTATAATTACCAGAACTAATCTTATTCTGAATAACTTCCGCAAGCTGAAAATAAAGCGGAATTGGTGAATCCGGATTGAGCATGATTTTCCTCAAAATTAATTTTAGTAATTATATATTATACTTGTAAAGATGTCGAATACATGTTATTAATGTATTTTGCTTGTTGAATTAAACAGCAAGCATAACGTTTGTTAAAAATGCATTGATTGAGTTATAATATTGTATTATGAATATTCGTAAAATCATACACGTCGATATGGACGCTTTTTATGCCGCCGTGGAACAGAGGGAGCATCCGGAACTCAGGGGAAAACCGATTATCGTAGGAGGCTCTCCCCAGGAAAGAGGAGTCGTCGCCACATGTTCTTATGAAGCGCGAAAATTTGGTATTCATTCGGCAATGGCTACATCGAGCGCTATCCGTTTATGCCCGGATGCAATTCTTGTTCCACCGCATTTCGATCTTTATGTCAAGGCTTCAAATGAAATAAACGAAATATTCCATGAATACACCGACCTTGTAGAACCGATGTCACTCGACGAAGCCTATCTTGACGTGACTGAAAATAAGTTCGGTATGCCTTACGCTGTTAAGATAGCAAGGGAAATAAAGAAAAAGATATTTCTTAAAACCCATTTAACGGCATCTGCCGGTGTTTCATACAACAAATTCCTGGCGAAAGTCGCTTCGGGTTTTAAAAAACCGAACGGCCTTACCGTTGTGACTCCTGAACAGGCCGGGGAGTTTATAGAAAAACTTCCGATAGGAAGTTTTTACGGAGTCGGAAAGGTCACTGAAAAGGCTATGTTTTCGCTTGGAATAAAAACCGGGTCGGATTTAAAGAAAAAGACCGTCGAAGAATTAACTATTCTTTTTGGAAAGAGCGGAAATTGGTTTTACTATCTTGCCAGGGGTATTGACAATTCTCCCGTTGAGCCATACCGTGAAAGACAATCGATAGGCCGCGAAATTACTCTAAGCAGCGATATCATAAATATGGATCAGATCAAAAGCATATTGCAAGAACTGACTTTCGAGGTTGAAAAGCTCCTTCGCGAATACGGCGAAGAGGGAAAAACCATAACATTAAAAATAAAATATTATGATTTTAAGCAGATCACCCGGAGCATTGACATCTAGAAAGTTTTCGTTCGATCAAGAGAAGTTTTTGAGAACGTGGAAAGTCTTTTAAAAAAAACCGATGCCGGCATAGAAAAGATTCGACTTCTTGGCATTTCGATTTCCAATTTGTAATCAAAAAAAAGGAAGAGGTAAAGGAATAAACTTATTCCATTTATCGTTTAGAATTCCTTCATAACCACCGTCAAGATATTCAAGATAATTCCGTACGGATAATATCGCAATTCATTTTAAGAATTCCGGTTGACAGCAGGAATAATACTTCGCTTGCCGCTTGATAAAACAGGGCAATGAATTTTTTGTCGTTTTTCCGTCTTTTTTTGCATTATTTCCTACCGCTCATTATAGTTTTTCTAGTGATTTTGTATGTAAGCCCTATGAAAGGAAAATCGGAAGGTAACATTTATTATTGTAATTTTTATTGGCAATTAAATTAAGAAGGAGGAAAATTGAAGAGTTATTTATTATTATATTTCTGTTGTTTGCCTTAAATGGTTTTCTATCCGCTGTTGAGTGGAAAATAGTAAAGGCGATGAATTATACCCATGCCGTGAACATTGCGGGTTTTATTGACGCCGATTCCGGCATTACTGCTGGCTTCGACGGTGAGGTGCATTATACCCTGAACCGGAGGCGCGGACTGGCCTAAAGCCGTCAATAATTCATACTGCCGCTTTGGACTTGAGATCCTGGATAAGAATAACGCTTACCATTGCGGAAACGGTGGGCATGTCGGGTCAGCCGGGACGGTGGAAAAACATGGACCAGAGTTGCCGATTTCGGGCTTTCGGAACCGAACCAATGCCGTTTTATAAGCTTCATCGACACTTTAAACGGAGCTATCGCTTCCCCGGGAAAACTTGCCCTTACCTACGATGGTGGAAATAGCTGGACGGAAATAAAACTGCCCGATGAAATAAAAGAAATCGAAGCTATTCATCTTCTGAAAAAGGACAGCCTTTATGTTCTTACTAAGGATGGTGTTATTTATAATTCCATCGATGGCTGCCAAAACTGGAAAACGATATCAGTAGATCTTAAAAAGCATGAAATAAAAATAGATATGAAATTCTTGTCTCCGGTCTGCCGCGATCCGTTTTCAGGATGAAAACCATGGAACCATCTCTTTTTTATCACTGAAACCGGAAAGGGTATGGGTTATTCTTCAAACTTCGGACGGCGGAGCGACATGGATGGAAGAAAATCTTCCTCCTGAAGCGGAAAAGCGGTTCGCTTCGGTTTTTATGTCACGTGACGGCAATTGGATCACATTGAATGATTTTATTAACCGTAAAATAGTGGTTATATCAAGAATTTAATATAGCATCAAATCAAAGTCTTTTCCCAGGTTTTATTCCGGATTTAAGCCGGTTACACGAAAAGTGTATTTAAAAATAAAGAAGCTAAGGTGCATTCTATATTATGGGCGGTTCTAAAAACACTCTATTATCGCCCTTTACGCTAACAAATCGTATTGTAATTTATTATAATCGCCTAATTGGCTCTTCCTCCACGAAGGTTATTAGAAGTGCCCTTAATTATTTCCAGACAAATAAGAGGTGAAAAATGCGGATAAAAAAAGGACTCTGTATAAAAATTAAAAGAACCATTTTCTTACTCGTGATTTTTTTTACGGTTACGGCTTACCTGGATGCTCAAACGCTCCCGGCCATGCCGCCTCCAGGATTTGAGTCTGAAATTAACGGAATCCCGCATGGTATGGTCAGTGCTACAATTATTTATCCGTCAACTGTGGCAGGCAATCAGGGAACTGTGAAAGTCTATACCCCGCCGGATTATTCAACGGACAAAAAATACTGCGTTCTGTATTTATTGCACGGCATGGGCGGCAGTGAAAACGACTGGACCATAGGTCAGGCCGGCGGAAGCGGAGGCGGTAATGCCAACTGGATAGCGGATAATCTCATTGCCGCGGGGAAAATCAAACCGTCGTTTATTATCGTGATGCCGAAAAACAATATAGGGATCACCGATATGAAAAACATAAACTATCCCGATGCGATAAAGTCATACGAAAACTGGACCCGGATTTTCTATCCAAATTGATACCTTACATCGAATCTCATTATTCTGTTTATACCGACCGAGACCACAGGGCGCTTGCCGGACTTTCAATGGGAGGAGGGCTGGCGTATAACATCGGATTGACTCATCTTGATCTATTCGCCTATATAGGTTCATTTTCTGCGGCGCCGAACACCTATAACGATTCACAGCTTTTTCCTGATGGAGGGATCAAAGCCGGGAATTTGAAATTGCTGTTTCATTCCTATGGTATAAATGACAATCTGTTATGGAACGGACTTCACGTGCACAACTTCTGCGATTCACATGGAATAAAGAATAGCTGGTGGCTCATAATGGATGCAGGTCATGATCTGGCTGTCTGGAGGGCAAGCTTATGGAACTTCCTCCAGATGGCACAGGATGCCGGATGGACAGATTCAGAGAACTGATCCTGAACCTGTTCATGAAATGACCTTTTTAATTTGTAATCACCCGATGCTGTCTTTTGTAGAGAAAATTTATTTTTGACAAAATTTCTTGTCCTGAATATGTTTTTAATGTAAAATAACTTTAAATACCTATCAATTTAACTCAGCTTCTTTGCGGGCTCTGCGCCTCTGCATTGAACATTTCACGCAAAGCCGCAAAGTTCGCAACGAAATAATTTATTAATGAAGAATAAGATATTGTATTTAATAAAATTATCTTCAACTTTTAATGAATTAAATAGATAGGCACATTAACTTATTATCAGTTAATGTGCATCTTTTTGAATTCGGTTGAACTTATAGCTAAGTCTATCGAATTTCTTTAGAAATGGTTTTTTAATGAGAAAATTAAAATTTACTTTTAAGCAATCGAAGGGCACATTTTTCTTTATCTCCTTTTTTATCATATTTATTTTGTTGAATACCTTTAAATCAGTCTTATTTTATGACATCATGGTATTCCATCTGGCAAGCTGGAAAAATCTTCTATTCCATTCGGTTACAACCCTGGCCTGGGTTTCACTGATATTTGTTTCCATCGCTTTTACCGGTTCCCGGTTTCTTTTTCTGTTCTTTTACTCTCTGCAAATGCTTTATTTGATTGCTAATTTGATTTACTTTTATGATTTCAGTCATTATTTAAATTTCCGTCTATCCGAGTCACTTCTAGGACAATCGATTAATCTACTGCAGAATAATGCAGTAAATTGGGCGGATAAAAGACTTTTATTTCTACCACTGGATATGCCTTTCGCCGGTATTATTTTCTTTCGGAAAGGTGATATGGAATCCATTCGAAAGATTCCGGGTATTTTCAAAGCTTCAATTTATGGAATCCTTACAATTGTTTTAGCCGTTTCCTATATTTACCGGTCCGGACATTTTGAAGTATCTTATGCTGGTAATACTAAATATATCTATGAGTATGGACTTTTATTCCACCAGGTTAAGGGTTTATTTTCTTCCACTGCCGTAGTGGAAGAAAAATATCTGAAAAAACTGACGCCAAGTGATAAACTTATTTCAAGCGAAGGCAGCCGGAAAAGGTATAATGTGATCCTTATCCAGGTAGAATCTATGGATGGCGGTGCACTCAAGATGCTCCATCATGGCAAGCCGGTTACCGGCTTTCTGCTTTCTCTATCCACAAATTCTATTTTTTATCCCTATGTTCAGTCTTTTCATCGCGGGGGCGGCACTGCCGACACGGAATTTACCGTATTGAACAGCGTGCTCCCTTTAAATAATTTCACGGCGCTGAAACTCGATGCCTATGATTTTTCCAATGCCTTTGTGAGGCCATTAGACCGTAATGGTTACTTTACCGCCGCCTTTCATGGCAACACAGGCATGTTCTGGAACCGGATAATTGCTTTCAGCAAAATGGGCTTCAGTAAATTTTACGACATGTTCACGATGAAATTGAAAGAATCAGGCTGGGGTGCGCCGGACAAGGATGTTTTTAACTATGTTCTTAAAACTATCAGTCATCAGAAACAGCCTTTCTTTTATCATATTATCACCATGACGAGTCATAATCCTTATGATAATGTTCTTCATTATTATACCAATAAAGTTTATGATGATATCCAGGATACAAAAACCAGAAACTATTTTCTTTCCATTGCATACGATGACAAAGTTATTTCCGATTTTATTCACCAATTAACGGAAATGAAAATTTTAACAAATACCTTTGTGATGATCTATGGCGATCATTGCCCTGTCGAGTATATTTCGGGTTACCAGAAATCTCAATTTGTGGAAAACGCCCGGGATTATGATTTTGTATCCTTATGGATTCTGACTCCAGACCACAGGGTCTACCGGGAGACCAGCCTTGCCGTAACCTTTCTGGACTTTGCTCCCACGGTATTATTTGCCTCCGGGATTCCGTTCAACTACCATTCGGATGGGGAAAACTTATTAAACCCGCCGCTTAAAAATGATCTTTTCCAGGACGGAGATTTAACTGTCTCCAGGAAACATCTCTATCTGAAAGCAGATTCCGTTTTGAATAAGAAATACGATTAGTACACCATTTTATAGTTTGAACTTTGAATATAAATGAAATAACCGGCATCCGTGATTCCTTGAAATATCTCCGAAACTAACCTAAAATAATGGGAAGGAGATTATCAATGGTTAGAACTCGTTTTGCACCTTCCCCAACCGGCAAGCTTCATGTCGGAAATGTTAGGACAGCCCTTTTTTCATATCTTTACGCGAAGCATATGAACGGAAAGTTTGTATTAAGAATAGAAGACACCGACATGGAGCGCTCTCATTCAGATTATACTGAAAAGCTTATGGAAGATTTAAAATGGCTCGGGCTTGACTGGGACGAAGGTCCGCAGACAGGGGGGCCGGCAGGCAGCTACTTTCAAAGCGAAAGGCTTGAAATCTATAAGGAATACAGCGAAAAACTGCTGAAAGACGGCCGGGCTTATCATTGTTATTGTACTCCTGAGGAAATTGAAGAAAGAAAGGCAAAGCAGACTGCTGAGGGAAAGCCGCCTTATTATGACGGGCATTGCAAACATATTACTGAAAGTGAGAAAAAGCGCTTTGAATCCGAAGGACGTAAACCTGTCATACGGTTTGCGGTTTTTGATGAAGACTTTAAATTTACCGACAGTGTAAAAGGAGAAGTAAACTTTCCGAAAGGAATGGTCGGGGATTTTGTTATTATTCGCGCAAACGGAATATCGGTTTATAATTACGCTGTGGTGATAGATGACGCAGAAATGCAGATAACTCATGTCCTCAGAGCGGATGAGCATCTCTCCAATACCGTGCGGCAGTTAATGATTTACAAAGCGCATGGCTTTAATGTTCCGGAATTCGCCCATATGGCATTGGTCCTGGGTACAGACAGGCAGAAACTGTCTAAACGCCATGGTGCCGCGAGCGTGGATGAATTCCGCTCCCTCGGTTATCTTCCTGACGCCCTTGCGAATTACCTTTCCCTTCTCGGCTGGTCAAGCCCTGACGGCAGGGAAATTCTATCAAGGGATGAACTCATAAGGCTATTTGATATCGACAGGCTTTCACCAAGCCCGGCTGTTTTTGATATAAATAAACTTGATTGGATTGCCAAACATTACATTATTAATGAGAGCAGCGATAGGATTTTTGAACTTGCGCTGCCCTTTATTAAAGAAACAGAGATATTGAAAGATGATTACTACAAATCCGAAGACAATATAAGATTTTTAAAAGGGGTTATCGGGCTGACGAAGGGATACTGCTCTCATCTCTCGGAGATAAAAAATCATATAGGCTATTTTTTAACTGACGATTATGATATTGATGCTGAAGCTATGAAATATCTTCAAAAGCCCGAGGCTGAGACTGTTATTCAAAAATTCAGGGAGGCTGTATCGCTTGAAACAAGGGCAATAAATGAGGAAGTTTTCGGCGAACTGGCGGGAAAAATCATCAAGGAAACCGGAATAAAAGGGAAAAACTTCTTTATTCCCATTCGCGCTGCTTTAACAGGCAGACCGCAGGGCCCTGAAATCTATTTTTTACTTCCCGTGATAGGAAAAGAAAGAACTCTAAAAAGGCTTCAAAAAATACTGGAAATGCTGAAATAAAAATATTATTGTTAAATATCAAATTCCAGAACGCTCTTAGTGCCGTTAATATTTTCCATTGTAAAAGTTCCTTCAAGCTGTTCGTTTAGCATTTTTACAAGCATTATGCCGAATCCTTTCGATTCATTGATGTCAAATTCCTCCGGAAATCCTATACCGTTATCCTGTATTGTAAGTGTTATATGATTGCCGGCATTTATCAGGGTAATATTTATTAAACCATGTTCTCTATTGACGAAGGCATATTTTAAAATATTAGTAATCAGTTCATTTATAAAAATCCCGAGATAAAACAGATGTTTTGAATCAAGATGAAAGTCCTCAATTTTATTATCTATTTTGATATTTTTACTGTTTGGGAAAAGCTCTAATATTGCACCGACAAGGCTTTCGACATAATTTTTCACCGGAATAATTTTATAATTTTCAGCAAGCATTAACTTATCATAGAGCAGTTTCATACTGTTTACACGGGAAATAACATCCTTCAACGCTGATATAACCTCAGGATTTGAAATTGATCTTAACTGCATTGAGAAAAGGCTCCCGATGGAAGCTATATTATTTTTTATGCGGTGGTGTACTTCTTTTATAATAAGTTCTTTTTCCTGTAATTGACGCTTTATTTCTTCTTCAGCCTGAAGGCGTTTAATCTCATTCTGCCCTATCTCAATTGCGAAACCTATATCCCCGGCAAGTTCATCAAGTAATTTAACTTCTTCATCATCAAAAAAACTAATTTCACCGGCGTAGATATTTAAATTTCCCCAAATATTTCCATTCACCAGAAGCGGAAAATAGGCTGATGACCGGTAACCGTTTTTTTTCGCGGCATCATGCCATGGTTCATGCTTTCATCGTTAAGAATATTATTACAGATCACATGAACTCCTGATTTAACAGCCCTGCCTGTTGGGCCACCGCTTGTTTCTTCATTGTTAAGATCGATGTTTATATTTTTAAGGTAATCTTCTGAAAACCCCTGTGATGCGGCCACATCCACTCTATTAGTAACAGTATTTATCTTGCCTATCCATGCCATTCTGAATCCGCCTCTCTCAACTACCGCTTCGCAAACGGATTGAAACAACTCCTGTTGATTATGACAACGGATAATTATTTGATTAATACCGCTCAATAAAGAATACAACCGGTTTAGATTCCGCAAGGCTTCTTCCGCCTGCTTTCTTTTGGTAAAATCTTCAACGCTGGATATAATGCAGGTTCTATGACTTAACTGGATTGACTGCGCTGAGAAGAGGACTGTTAGGATGTTACCGTTCTTTGATCGCAGCATTATCTCCTGATTAATAAAGGCCTGACCATTTTTTAGAGCTGCTACCATAAGCTGCCGGTCTTCTTCGTGAACCCATAGTTTTAAATGGAATGTCGAGCTGTCGAGGGCTTCTTCCCGGGAATACCCTGAAATGGTTGAGAAAGCATCGTTGACCTCTAAAATCTTTCCATCATCCATATTTGCAATTATAAATGCATAGGGTGATGTCCAGAAAGCCTTTGAAAAACCTCCTCACTCTCGCGCAGCTCTTCCTCCGCCCTCTTGCGCTCTGTTATGTCTTCGACAAAACCTTCATAATAACTTGCCTTGCCTTGTTGGTCATTAACTATCCGAAGATTAAGCATCCCGTACCAAAGACTTCCGTCTTTTCGGCGATAGTGGTTTTCCACACTGATCTGACCGCCTTCTTTCAGGATGGTATCGCCGATTTCATCCCTCCTTGATTGTTTGGCATATATCTGCCTGCTGATGCTGGTTATGCATTTAACGGCTTCTTCCGGAGAATCATACCCCAATAGTTTGGCAAGAGCAGGATTTACGTCAATAAATCTGTCATCAAAGTTAGAATGGAAGATACCCAGATTGGTATAACGGTATAGATTATGATATTTCTCTTCGCTAGCCCGCAGTGCTTCTTCCGCCTGCTTCCGCTCAGTGATATTCATGCCAGATCCTTCAAGATATAAAATCCGGCCGCTTTCATCCTGCACTTTTCTGATATTTAGTAAAATCCATAACAAACCTCCGTTTTTATTCCGGCATTGAACCTCAAAATTCCTGACTGAACCGTTTTTGTTCAGCAATTCTCTGATTATATCACGGTCTTCGGGGACAGCATATATCTGTGTTCCAATATCATGAATACTGCTTAAAATATTTTCAACCGATTCATAACCCAGCATTTCTGCCAGTGAAGTGTTAACATTCATTAAACGCCCTTCAGGAGTTGACTGAAATATTCCCTGAGCGGAATTCTCAAAAATACCGCGGAATTTTTCCTCACTGATTAATAATTCTTTTTCTATCAGTTTTTGTTCTGTAATATCCTCGACAATATTATGCACCAGATAAACCTGATTTTGATCATCGAAAATAGGAACAAAGTGTAATTGAATATAAATGGATTTTCCCCAACTGGTTGTGTACTGATATTCGCCAAAGACTATCTGGCCTGTTTCGACACAACGCTTGAAGGCAGCGGATATACCAGCTTTAATGAGTAATGGCAATGTTAGAAGATTTATTCCCTTAAACGCCTCAACAGATGGTGAACCCAGAATTTTAAGGACCTCGGAATTCACCTCAAGGATTTTCCCCGACTTGTTTGCAAGCATGATACCTATTGGAGCATATTCATGAAGCAATCTGTAACGCTCCCGGCTTTGGCTGAGTTCTTCTTCCGCCCGCTTACGATCGGTAACATCATATATAATCGAGTACAATAATCTCTTACCGGAAACGATAATAGGTCCGCTATAGACTTCCACATCACGAATATCACCATTTGCCAGAACATGTTTAAAATTAAAATACTTTGAACTTTCCATTTCAGCTTTTTTCATTTCTTTAATGACTAAAGATTCAGGTAAAGTATTTATTTCACTTATCTTTTTTTTCGTGATTTCTTCATTACTCCAGCCGTAATATTTACATGCGGATTCATTCGCATCGATAATATCAGCCGAACCCGGATCAATTAGAAGCATTATCGAATTGTTCTTTTCAAAAAGAGAACGGTATCGGTCTTCACTTTCTAAAAGCATTCTATGCTTATCAAAAAGCTTAAAAGCCATTTTGATTGAAGCATCTAAAACAGTTTCTCCAGAATTCTTTACAACATAACCATAAGAAGTGATCTTTTCTGTCTTCTCAACTATTTCCGGTTCAATATGGTTTGAAAGAAAAACAAGAGGGATTTCTCTTTCATTCATAATTATTTTAGCGGATTCCGTACCGTCAATTCCCTTGCCGAGATCAACATCCATAAGAATAAGGTCAATTGAATCATTATTTCTGAATATATCAATAGCTTTTTCTCCGGTATAGGCTGTTATTACCCTGTAACCGAAATTTTCAAGATTACTTTTTTCATTTTCGGCTATTAAGACCTCATCTTCAACAAGAAGGATAGTTTTTTGTTGGGAATTTATCATCTTTTACCCCCTTCTTTCAAGCCTGTATACGGACGAAAAACCATGTGTTTTCATTCAGCATATTATTTTCTAACTTTAATCCATATCATAACGAAACAGCTTCAAAGTGTCAATACCTGCACAACATCTTGTTGACCGTCGAACTTACATTCGGCGGCTTCCTTTTTGGCATAAAGGGTACAAAGGCCTTATTACTTTCTTTCTGAATGATCAGAAAGAAAGTAACCAAAGAAAGAATCACCCCCTCGAGTTTTCCGGCCTCAAACTTGACTTCCTGTCTTCGGCAGCAAAATCGGATGGTATGTTTTTTCCGGCCCATAAATGGGTACCCCCGTCAAAAACATACCCCCCTCACAAGAAACGCAACAATTTCGGCCGGGCGCCGCTCCGAGCGGCTAAAACCCGAGGGGAAGGAAACGAAGATAAGTGTAATAATTCAGAGCGTGTCTTGCCATTTGAGAAAATATCGGCTGGAAGGAACAAGGAGGTAGTGTTAAAAAAATTGTCCCAGCCCCTGGCATACCTATAAAAATGATATTTTCCATATTTTATATTTCCTTTAAAAATTTATCTGCCTAGACCGATTGTAAAATAACTATTTTCTCTTTAAATTAACAAGACCGGTTCCCAAACCCGGAGCAAGTTTTCAACTTTATCTCCTCGTTTTTACCAGCTGGGTGTAATGAAAATGTATTATCCGACAGGAACAATAAAATTTGATTGATGATTTAAGGACAGGATGCCCGTTGCCGTCGAATCAAAACAAGATGTTTTGTTGAGACGGCATTTTACCAAAAGCGTTCTTTTATTAATATGCTGGATAATACCCGGAGTTTCTCCAAGGCGGCAATATAAAAACTTGCAGAGGGTGGCTCTTTCTTCGCTTACCTTCTTTCTTGCCAAAT
>CAWEAK010000010.1:0-152008 GCA_963806975.1 uncultured Spirochaetota bacterium | reverse complement strand
GCCACGGATGGCGCAAATTTTATTCTTCAATTCCCAGAATTAATAATGGTACTGGTGGATTCTCCGGACCATGCCTCATTACATTGTAAACTTCACCCTCAAAATAAGCAACACCAGATGACATTTGGGATTGCATGACTTTAGTTGGTAATATTTCAATTCCTAAATCGATTAGTCCGCCTGAAAAAAATAACATATGTTTCACAAACAAATCATAAGCAACAAATGAATATTTACCAAATTGAACCTCAACGGCAATCCCTTCTTTAACAAAAATATCTTTTGTTTATATGAATAAATAGGATTAACTCCATTATTTTCTAAAAATTCTTTCTGCTTTGATCATTCTAGCGACAAACTTTGTTCCATTAATTTTCTATCCAAAGTAATATAGTATTGATAACGACTTTCTTTCCAATCCTGCTTATAAAATATTCTTTTAAATTCTTTGTTTAATTCATCAGGACTATAAAGCACTTCACCTTTCATTGTTTTTTCTTCGCTAACTTTTGTTTTAAATTTATTTGCATCTATTAAGTTAATGATATCTAAAATTTCATCATAAATGTCTTTATGATGAACAATTAAATATTCTTCTCCATTCAAATGAGAATATTTTTGTGTTATTTTCATTTCGCAACCTCTAATTCTAGCCATTCTTCTGGTATTTTTGATACTTTATCATTTTTTGAAGGTTTATGTATTGGTGTTCCGATTGCCCTTAATTTAAGGCTATTATCATAATATTTATTTATTCTTTGATTTGCAATATTAATATACTTAAGTTCTTTTTCTATACCAATAGCATTCCTGTCATTTTTAATTGCAGCTATTACGGAAGAACCAACACCTGAATAAGGGTCTAAAACCCAGCTATTTAGATTAGTAAATGCTAAAACACATCTTTCTACTAATTCAACTGGAAACTGGCAAGGATGTTCTGTTTTTTCAGGATGGTTTGATTTAACATTTGGAATATCCCAAATTTCATTTTCCCAGTCTTCTTTAATGATTTCCCAAATATCAGATGGATTTTTTCCTAATGGATTGCCTGATGGCTTGCCTTTATTTGGACCTTTATAATGCCGTTTTCCAGGGTATTTTGAAGGAATCCTAATATCATCAAGATTAAAAATATATTCATTAGATTTAGTAAACCATAGAATTGTTTCATATCTTCCAGATAGTCTATTTGTCACATGTCAACCCATGGCCAAAATGCCATATAATTCTATTTCTAAGTTGAAGTCCATATTTTTTAAAAATGTTATAATAATAAATATCTAAAGGATATACTTCTGAATTATTGATATAATTTCCAACTTCCCAGCATATACTACCACAATTTGATAAAACCCTAATTAATTCTTTTATTACTATTTCCTGAGTTGATAAATATTTCTCAATGGTTTCTTTATTTTCATATTCCTTACCTAAATTATATGGAGGTGAAGTGATGATAAGATCAAATTTGTTATCTTCAAAAGAATTTAATGTTTTAAGGGTATGATCATGAATCATATTTGCAGAAGTGTTATTTTTAAATAAATGCATAAAATTCACCTATTATTCATTATAAAAATAAATCTTTAATTAATCAATTAACAACACCCAGCCAGGGATGATTTTGCTGAAAAATGAAGAGGATAGTTATCGACATTTATAAAGATAAGTGGTATAATATTAATAATAATTTACAAATGAGGCGGTATATGTCTTTACCAAAAGAAAAGGAAGAAAGTCTATATTCAGCACATATAGTAATGAAAGATTTTCTGAAACCTTCCGATCCAATGCAAATGTTCAGTAAAGAGCTTTTCCCAATATTTAATGACGAATCTTTTGAAGATTGTTATTCAGACGTTGGAAGAAATGGTAGATCACCTTCATTCCTTGCTATGGTAACATTACTTCAATGGAAAGAATCACTGTCCGACGATGAAACGGTAAAAGCCGTTAACACAAGACTTGACTGGAAAATTGCCCTGCATCTTGAAGTTGCCGCTAAGGATATCTTTGAAGCCAGCACACTTTGTGTATTCAGGAAAAGACTGATAGAAAATGATAAAATGTGCATCATATTTGACACTCTATTAAATCAAATTAAGAAAAAGGGTTTCATTAGAGACCATGCCAAGCAAAGGATTGATGCCACTCACGTTGTCAAACATTTGAATAGAATATCCACTACCGATCTTTTGTATAGAGCGGTAAAATGGGTTGTTATAGAAATAGGAAAAGCTGACCCTGAATATTATAACAAAATTATTCCGGATGATATACAGGAACGTTACAGTAAAGATTTCAGCTCCTTCGGATTATCAAAAGAAAAACGCGGAGACAGGCAGGCCGAGATTGTCGAAGACGGTTTCAGGATAAAAAGGATCATTCAGGATAATCCGGCAGAAAGCCTTAAAGAATTGAAGCAATTAGTGATTATGGAAACTATTTTCTCTGAGAATGTGATCATCCGGATAAAGGAAGTTGGAGATAAAGAATTCATTGAAGTAGAAGAAATAGTAACCCCGAAGCAAACGATTTTCACGCCTGACGATCCGACATTGAAACTGGGCAAGAAGGGTAAAACCAGCTGGGTAGGAGAAAAGTGCCATGTTGTTGAAACCGCGGAGAAAGGGGAAGTCAATTTTATAGTCGGTATGATACAACAGGCCGCGAATGAGAATGATAATAAAATTCTTCCTAAACTGAAAGAGATGAATGATGAGAGGGGTTTGAAGCCTGATAAGACATACGCAGACACAAATTATATAAGTAGAACGGCGATCATGGAATTCGAAGAACGTGGAGAAAGATTGATGGGATATGTGCAGAAAGATACTTCAGCAAAACCTGAAGGATTTAAACTGGAAGATTTTAAGATCGATATGGATACCCTGACAGCTATTTGTCCGAAAGGAATTAAAAGCGAAAAACATATTAAAAATGGTGGCAGTAATCATAGTATAATATTCCCGAAAAATGAATGCATGGTTTGTTCTTTCTTTAAAGATTGCGTAACCGGCAAACAAAAGAAACGTGTTTTAGTAGTCGGAAAAGGTTATGGATATTTTAGAAAAAGGAGGGATGAGCAAAAAACCGCTGAATTTAAGAGTGAAATGAGTGTCCGGGCTCAGGTAGAAGGTACCATTAGCGAATCGGTAAGATTTCATGGACTCAGGAAAATAAAATATAAAGGCACTGAGGGCAGACAATTCCAGTATTTAATGACAGGGGCAGCGGTAAATTTTAAGAGATATATAAAGAAACTATTGTCATTACAACAAAAGTTGCCAATATCTGAAGGAGCATTGGCTTAATAGAGGAACAAAAATGGTATAATGCTCAAATAACCCGGAAAAAAGAAGTAAACAATGACACCTGATAAAGTTGTTCTAAGTCTTAGGTAAAAATTTAAAATATTTAAAAATCCGGAGAAGACGGTCGTTTTTTTATATTATTTTTCAGCAAAATCAGGGATGGACTGTAAGGCGGCTATTAGAATAAGATGGCTATAATTAAAAAATGGATAATGCAATTTTAAAACAAAGTATATCTACGCTATGGAAACCGCTGCGGGCGATTCTTTCTTTTTGGTTCTTTTTCTTTCTTTTCGCAAAGAAAGAAAAAGAATAGCTTTTGTATTCTTTTCTCCAAAAGAATACCCTGGTTGTTAGGAAATCATACCTCTATATTTTTTCAAAAATCCCTTCGTTTTCTTTTTTCTTTTTATATTCTTCATTGATATCCTGAAATAGATTTCTTCCTATAGTTACCCTGCTTAATGATATTAAGCCATCATAAATTATTTTATCTTTGAACGGCAAAATTACTGTTTCAACAATAATTGGCAGACATTTTGATGGAAATTTATCATTCAATTCATCGGTGAGGCTATAAACCCCATAAAGTTTAAAATTTTTTACCTGAATGAATATGGAATACTTTTTTAGATGCCTGAAAATAATAAAGTTATCTTTAATATATTTTGATTTCCAGTTGTTTAAAATTTCTTTTCCTATTTCATTGTAACAATTTGGATTGTCTTCCTGAAAATAATCAAATAATTCTAAATTACTGTATAATTTATCTCTGATATTAGCCAGATATTTTACATCAGTTTTAAATATATCATCAATTTTTTTAATTTTTTTATATATATTTAAATATCTATTGGTATAAAAAAGCAGTGGGATATACAATGAAAAAAACAATCGATTTTCAGTTTTACAAATAATCATAAATTCCCCTTTATTGATAAGCTGTCCCGGCTTTTTTTTTCAAGAATTATATTTCTGTTTAATCAAATAGTCAAAAATAAATTGACTAATATAATTTGAATATATAATTTTTAATATGATATAGAGTTAATAAACTGAAAGGAGGTATTATTATGGAACGTAATTTTGATTACACACAGAAAATTTTAGTAGCGGTCGAATTCGGTCTGGAACCGAAGAAACTCTCCAATATGCCGCCAGGCTATTCGGTTTTCCAGCGCCTCGCTATCCCGGAAGTAGTAAAGATTTTCAATGATACAGTTAATCCTGTTGCCCGTTTGATAGCCGGCCGCAAATTTCAAAGCGTCCTGGATAAACGCATGGGCTATTGGGAAACGAAAATTCCCGCGGGGCAGCAGTGTTTTGTGTATTATGCAATAGGCAATGAAGATATCATTAATAAGGCTTTTAACCGGCTAAAGGAAACGCCCGGCCTGGCTATGACCGGTGTTTATCATGTTGAACCGCAGTCGTCTGCATACCCTTTAAGCTTTCCGGTTAAGCCATCGCCGAACCACTGGAACCCCGGTGAAACACATGACTTCACGAAGGATTCGATTTTCTGGTTCAATTTCTTCCCTGAGCAGCAGTATCTATTTGAAAAAACCTTCGCAATATGGCTGCTCTTCAATACAATCCGGTTAAAGGCTGGCGGCGAGTGCAATCAATTGGTTGCCCTGGATGATAAAGACCGCTTGAAGGCGACTGACATTGACAAGTTTGTACAGGTCAACCTCAACCGCTTCACAAGTATGGCCGGTTATTTTCAATCTGCTCGTGAAGCCGGAAAGCATACATTTACAAATGACGAGGACTATATCTGGTACGGTATGCTACTGCGAAAAATATTATGATTCCTTACTAAGCCGGTTATATTCATTGGAAACAAGAAAGAACCATATCATCAAAAGAATATAACCTATAATAATAAATATGCCAGTAATGTTTGATAAGAAAAGTTGAGAAAATAAATCACAAGCCATTAAAAGAATAAAAAAGGATGAAAATCCGATAATTGATGTTAATTTACCGGATTTATTACTAAAAAACATCAAAACTGAAAATATCAGCCCTGCCGTTAATAATCCTGTACGGCCGCCGGTATGAGTTATGTATAATAGAATAATTCCAAAAAAAGGTGAAATGACAGCCCAGATGGAAAATATTGTCCGGATAAGGTTCTTGTTTCTCAGGTTATAGAAAAAGGCTATTGATATAAAACCGAAAAGTATCATAATCACGAAGTCTATCCAATGTAAAGACGATAACAAATCTCTCTGAACTATACCGAAATTCAGTTTTAAAAAAAGTATTATCCAGTTATCATCAAAAATTGTAAGCCAGTTATTGATAAGATTTGGTTTTAGAATCGATAAAAGCGTGCTAATGATTGACAGGAAAAGTAAAACAAACATAATTGCCGATACTATGCTGACGGATTTATAAAATCTTTGTAAACCGATAGTATTATTCCTATTGTTTTGAATTGTAGCCATAACTATTTTACCTCCGGGTAATTTATCCTTGAAACAATTTATTTATTGAACAGCTATTTTGAACATTTTTGTAGAACCTTCTCAAAGTTATATAAAAAATCATTGATATCATTTTCTGATACGGTTAAAGCCGGATCAATTCTAAAGACATTTAAGTTTGGCCGTCTGGCAATAATAAAACCTCTTTTTATTAATTCGCTATAGATAAAAGCTGTCAGGGAATTGTTTTTATCATCATTTATTTCTACTGCAATCATCAATCCTCTGCCGCGAATTTCTTTTATTAAATCATTTCTTTTTTTTAATTCATTCAATTTATTGATAAATTCAATCCCAATTTTTTTACATCTTTTTATCAGGTTATCTTCCTTTATTATTTGTATGACTTCTTTTGCGACAGATGCGCCAAGCGGATTATTTAGATGGGATTGGGAGTATTTAAAGGATTTTGTCTCTAACATATTAGCTATATTATTGGTAATTGCTGTGATACTGACCGGATAACCATTACCGATGCCCTTTCCAATTGCTACAATATCAGGATGAATATCATAGTGCTGATAGCCAAACCATTCTCCCGTACGGCCAATACCGGTTGTGATTTCATTAATTATCAACAGGCCATTGTTACTTTTTATCATTTGACAAATATTCCGGATCAATCTTTTTGGCGGGAACCGGACTAAACCCGAAGAACTGCCCGGTTCAAATAAAAAAGCGCCTATTTTATCAAATGGTATCTGCTTTAATTGCCCGCAATTCAGATCACATAATTCAGAATTGGGACATACCAGGCAATTTTTTATCCAATCAAAACTAATCCATTCATTCTCAATTTTTTTATTAGCCGATCCGTAAGCCCCAAAGTATGAATCGGTAAATGTCAGAATTAACGGCTTTTCTAATAATTTTTGAGCTGCCTGTACTCCAAATTCAACAGCTTCACTTCCCGAGCTAAGAAAAACACATTTCCCACCGGTAAAACCCAATATGCTTAAAACTTCTTTTGCAGTCTCTTCAATAACAGGATTTGCATAACAGTAACCGGTATGAGTAATTTTAGCAGCCTGGTCCTTTATCACCTCAATGATTCTTGGATTACTGTGCCCGACCGAAGTACACCACATGCCGGATTCCAGATCAATATATTTCTTTCCGGAAGAATCATATAAATAACTATTCTCTGCATTAACAATATCATCAATAATTAATTCATGTCCAATGCACCACAAAATATGCTCCACTTTTTTCTCCTTATTTTTCAAGAATTATATTTGTGATTAATCAAATAGTCAAGAACTGTGCACATGGTGTCGCTCGCCGAACAGATGTTCGGCGACTTTTATGATTATAGGGTTGATTTCAAGAGCGTCCTTGCTCTCGATTTTATTTGGTTTGCAGCTTAAACCAAGCCCGTTCCCAAACCCGTAGCAAGTTTTCACTATATCTCGTCCTTTTTGCCAGTGAAGTATAAAGAAAAATCGTATTATCCGACAAGCAATATAAAATTGGTTTAATGAGGTGAGGACAGGATGTCCGTAGCCGTCGAATCAAAACAGGATGTTTTGGTGAGACGGCATTTAATTAAAAAGTAATCTTTTATCAACATGCTGGATAATACCCAGAGTTGCTCCAAAGCGGCAATTTAAAAACTTGCGGAGGGCAATTCTTTCTTTGCTTACTTTCTTTCTGTTTGTACAGAAAGAAAGTAAGAAGCATTGGTATCCCTTTCGTCAAAGGGAAAAACCGCTTTTTGAAAGCCTTATTTCCCTATTGGGATAAATAATATCGCGCTCCGGGTTTTCCCGGTAATTTTCGCCGCGATGCTACCCGCCCATAATGCGCTTAATCCTGCTTTCCCATGCGTCCCGACAACAACGAGATCGAAATCATTTTTGCCTGCAATGTTTGAAATAACAATCGCGGGATCGCCGCGGGCAACTTCCCCACTTACAATGATATTATTTTTTTCAATTTGTTTAATTCTATCCGATAAATATTTATCAGCGTCTGTTTTAAAAAAGTTCAGCACTTCGTTAATCGTTGAGGGCATGAAAATCCTGCCCGGCGAATTCTTGGCGGAAAGAGTTTGCTGTGTCGGAATAACCAGCATCAGATATAATTCCGCCTGGCAATGAAAAGCCACATCAATGGCCGAAGACAATCCCGTTTCATGCTCTTTCGTGCCGTCAAGCGGGACCAGAATCCTTTTCAGCATAAATTGTTCCGCTTCCCATTTCGGTTTCGGGGGAATAAATAATACGGGCATGGTCAATCGATTGATTATCTGCTGCGCTTTATTTCCGAAAAATATCTCGCTGAAGCCGCCCCAGCCATGAGTCGTCATTACGATCAGATCTGTAGTCAATTCCTCATAGTGCTTCGCAATTACATTAACGACTTCGCTTTTTTCACCTTCATGAATATGGCATTCAATTTTAAAACCTTTTTGAATATAAACAGAAGCGATTCTATCGAGATAGGCGGCCGCTTCCAGCTTATTCCGAAGATGATATTCGCCATGAATTTTTTCAGGGGCATCATGTCCATTACATGAATTAATGTAATTTTAGCTTCAAATTTCTGCGCGAGATAAGCTGCGGCAGGTATAGCGGCTTCGGCAAAACTTGAGCCGTCTAATGGAACCATAATATGTTTAAACATTTTTTTAACCCCCTAAAAAAGTTTGATAAATCAAAAATAAATTCAACACTATTATAAAAGAGGCCATAATGACTGCTATAATTGTTGTTAAGGTACGGTTTACAAGGGCGCCCATAATTCTTTTTTTGCTTGTGAAAAGTACCAGGGGAATAACGGCAAACGGCAGCCCAAAGCTTAATACAACCTGGCTGATTACAAGCGTCCGCGTCGGATCGGCGCCTATTAAAATTACAATTAATGCCGGTATGATTGTGATAATTCTTCTGATCCAGATAGGTATATGCCTTTTTAAAAAACCCTGCATGATAACCTGTCCCGACATAGTGCCAACGGAAGATGAAGAAAGTCCAGAAACCAATAATGAGATTGCGAAAACTATACCGGCGGCCGGGCCTAAAAGAGGAATTAATGTTTTATAAGCCTCTTCAAGGCCGCTTATCTTGGTTAATCCCCTGTTAAAAAAAGTGGAAGCCGCTACCATAAGCATAGCTGCGTTTATTAAACCGGCCAATCCGAGGGCGATTGTTACATCTAAAACCTCAAATTTAAACAGCTTCTTTAATTGAGCCGGATCACTGGTTACAATTCTTCCCTGGGTTAGAGAAGAGTGAAGAAAAATCACATGAGGCATAACGGTTGCCCCGAGTATACCAACAGCAAGTAAAACGCTTTCTTTTCCTTTGAATTGCGGTACGACGGAATGAAACAACACTTCATTCCATGCAGGAGGACTGATAAAGACTTCAAGTATGTAGCATAAAGCAATAATGCCCACCATAGATGTGATAACCGCTTCCAATGGTCGGAAACCGTAACTTTCCAGGCCGAGAATAAGAAAAGTAATTATCGCAGTCAGAATTCCTGCCATCAATAAAGGTATTCCGAATAAAAGATAAAAACCGACCGCGGCGCCGAGAAATTCGGCAAGATCGGTTGCAATTGCTACAATTTCCATTAAAATCCACATGCCGTATACTACGACAGGCTGGAATTCTTTACGGCAATGCTCGGCAAGGTTTAATCCTGTTGCTATTCCGAGTTTTGCGGACAATACCTGAATCAGCATTGCCATTAAATTACTCGCGACAACCACCCATAGTAATGTATATCCAAACTCCGCGCCGCCCTGTATGTTTGTCGCGAAATTACCTGGATCCATATAGGCGATGCTCGCTATAAAAGCCGGTCCAATAAACGGCAGCAATGCAAAAATGCCTCTTTTTTTACTCGTTCCGGAAAGAACATCCTCGGCGCTATGAAGTGTTTTTATATCCCCGCGTTTCACCCTGTCTTTATTTTGAGCAAATGAAAATTTCATTCATGTACCCTCCGGTAATAAAAACTCCAGTTAATTCTGCTATTTTCAAGATATTTTATCCGGCTTTAAAAATATTGCAAAAATAAATCCGGTTTCACCGGCTTGACTATAATTCGCAGAATTAGTATATATAATACTGAGTTAAAATCAAAATAATATTAAGCATTCGGATTTTCATCAACAATCGCTTTAATGTAACCTTGTATAACTATAAAATATAATCGCAGGAGGCATAAAATGACAAGACAAATCATTATTATTTTTTTATTTCTCTGCATCTGCCTTTATCTATGGCCTGAAAGTTCACTGCCGGTAAATAAAATCAAACTGCCGCCCGGTTTTAAAATCAGCGTTTATGCCGACCATGTTAACAATGCCCGGGAGATGGCTTTTTCTCAATCAGGCATTTTGTATGTTGGCTCAATGGGGGAAGGAAAAGTTTATGCTTTGATAGGTAGCAGTAAAACTCACAAGGCCGATAAAATAGTTGTAATTGCAAGCGGTCTTCAAATGCCTGTTGGTGTTGCATATTATAAGGGTGATCTGTATGTTTCGGCTGTAAGTAAGATTCTTCGCTTTGAAGATATCGATAATCATCTTGACAATCCTCCAAAACCTGTAGTTGTGAATGATACCTTACCACGAGAAACCTGGCATGGCTGGAAATTTATCCGTTTCGGACCGGATGGATTACTATATGTCCCGATCGGTGCTCCATGCAATATCTGCCTTCCGGAAATCCCGCATGGAACCATAACGAGAATGAATCCTGAGGGAAAAAACTTTGAAATATATGCAAGCGGAATAAGAAACAGCGTGGGTTTTGACTGGCGTCCTGTTACAAAAGAGCTCTGGTTTACCGATAACGGGAGGGATTATATGGGCGATAATCTTCCGCCCGACGAGTTAAACAATGCCCCTGAAAAGGGAATGTTTTTCGGTTACCCTTATGTACACGGTAAAAATATTTATGATCCGGAGTTTAAAAATCGTATTCCGGATAATTTTAAGTTTACGCCTCCGGAAATGGAATTGGGCCCTCATGTCGCATCTCTGGGAATGCGTTTTTACACTGGAAATCAATTCCCCAAAGAGTACAAAAATCAAATTTTTATAGCGGAGCATGGTTCATGGAACAGGAGTGTTCCGATAGGTTACCGCGTTACTCTCGTCCGTCTCGATCCGGCAGGTAAGCATGCGGTCAGTTATGAAGTCTTCGCAAGCGGCTGGTTTGAGGGAAATACTGCCTGGGGAAGGCCTGCGGATGTTGAAATCGGGCCTGACGGCGCTTTATATATCTCAGACGACAAAGCCGGTGCTATTTATAGAGTCACATACGAACCGGACAAATAAAGGGTACTCTGTCCCCCTCTTTTTACGCATTTCGTTTCCTTTTTTTTTCTTTTCTGCTATAATTTAACCAAAGTGAAGAGTGAATCTATCTGATATTGAAGAAGGTCTAAAAAACCTGCCAAAGGATGTGATATCAGCATTCGACAGCTCAGTGCATTCCCCTGGTACCTTTTCCAGAGTAAAGGAGTATATTTCATGTCTTTATTTTTTATTCTTTTCATTAAAATCAAAATTGATCCTTTTTAATCTGCTGCGTTATATTACCTTTCGTTCTCTGGCCGCTTTTATCACCGCTTTTTTAATCGGTGTAATCATTGCCCCATATTTCATAAATAAATTTAAGACTTTCGGCATCAGACAATCGATCAGAAAAGACGGACCGGAATCACATCTGGCAAAATCCGGAACTCCGACAATGGGCGGAATATTTATTATTGTATCCGCGCTAGCGTCAATTGTTTTGTGGGTTATTTTTAATTATTATGTTTTTATTACAAGCCTGTCCATTCTTCTCTTTGCTTTGATAGGGTTGATGGACGATTATCTTAAAATCAGGTTTAGTAATTCCAAAGGGATCGAAGCAAATTTGAAATTGATATTGCAGTTTGCCGTATCTCTAATTTTAATAACTCTTCTTTATTTAAACCCTGCACGCCCTCATATATTCTGGTCATTTTATATTCCTTTTGTTGATAAACCCATTTTTGTCTGGCCTCCTTTTCTTGCCTATCTCTTTTTTATGTTAACGATGACAATCTTTTCCAATGCCACCAATTTCTCGGACGGGCTTGACGGGCTTGCTTCGGGTATGGGTATTCTTTTATATATTCCCTTTGGAATCATTGCTTATGTTATAGGTAATTCAATAACAGCTCAATACTTAAAATTTCCTTTTATTAACGGAACAGGCGAGCTCGCGGTAATTGTTTCTTCAATGATAGGCGGGTTTGCCGCATTTTTATGGTACAATGTTCATCCTGCCGAAATTTTTATGGGGGATACAGGTTCTCTTCCTATGGGTGGAACGATCGCCTTTATTGCCATTATATTAAAACAGGAACTTCTTTTAGTAATTGCCGGCGGAATGTTTGTACTGGAGACATTATCCGTAGTTATCCAGACAGGATATTTTAAATATACAAAAAGAAAATTCGGTGAAGGGAAGCGTTTTTTTTTAATGGCTCCGATTCACCATCATTTTGAAAAAAGGGGCTGGAAAGAAAATCAGGTTGTGATCCGCTTCTGGATAATTTCCGCTCTTTGCGCTTTAGCCGCTCTTGCTACCCTCAAGATAAGATAAGAGGCAATTATGGAAAAAATAAGATTGAATATGGAGCAGAAGGCCGCTCTTTTAAAAACAGTTCATGCCGTTATAGGAGAAAAGCTCTACGGCAGGAATTCCACACCTTATCCTTCTCTGGAAGACATAATATTTTCAAAACAATTCGGCCTTTTTGTAACATTGACTATTGATGGAAATTTGAGGGGATGCATCGGTTATGTTGAAGGGTTTAAACCTATCCGCGAAGCCGTTAAAGAAATGGCCATAGAGGCGGCTTTTCATGACCCAAGGTTTCATCCACTTCAGAAGGATGAATATAAATTTGTGAGTGTAGAAATTTCAATACTTTATCCGATTGAAAAGGTTAAAGATTTTTCCGAGATCCAGGTCGGACGGGATGGACTCATTATGGAAAGGGGTTTTCACCGCGGGCTGCTGCTTCCTCAGGTAGCAACGGAATACGGATGGAACAGGGAAGAATTTATGAATCACACCTGTCAAAAGGCCGGTTTGGAAAATGCCTGCTGGAAGAATGGGGCTGATGTTTATAAATTTGAGGCCGAAGTTTTTAATGAGATGGACATAGCCTGAGAGAAATTTTGTTCAATGAAGCCGGAGGATGAGGTTTATGGAAATAATAAAAGACTTATACGGCAGGGATCAAGATGGAAAAGAAGTGTATTTATTTACTCTAAGGAATAAAAGCAGGGTTACGGTACAGATAATAAATTATGGGGGAATTATAACTTCAATATTGGTGCCCGACAGACATGGTGAAATTACCGATATTGTACAGGGTTTTGATGAGCTTTCAGATTATTCCATAATAAATCAATACTTTGGCGCTATTATAGGCAGATATGCCAACAGGATTGCAGGGGGAAGGTTTAAACTTGACGGGAAGGAATACAATCTGTCGATAAATGACGGTGAAAACCATCTTCACGGAGGTATAAAGGGTTTCAACAGGGTAATCTGGGATGCTGAAATTGTAGCGGATAAAACCGGAGATAGTGTCAGGCTTACCTATTTATCTAAGGACGGTGAAGAAGGATATCCCGGAAATCTTAAAGTAACGATAACATATAGCCTGTCATACCAGAATGAGTTATCTATATCCTATGAAGCTGAGACGGATAAGCCGACAATTGTTAACCTTACCAATCATAGCTTTTTTAACCTCTCCGCTTCCGGTTCGGGGAATATATTAAACCATGAACTAATGATCAGGGCAAACCATTATACAGAAATCGGCAAGGGGTTGATTCCGAACGGTGAAATAAAGAAAGTTTTTGGAAGTCCATTTGACTTTACCGAACCTCAAAAAATCGGGTCGAGGATTAAAGAAACAAACGGAGGATACGATCACAATTTTGTTTTGAATAAGAGGGGTAAAGAACTTTCCCTCGCAGCCTATGTTTTCGAACCTACGACCGGCAGGTCTATGGAAGTCTATACGACGGAACCTGGTCTGCAGTTCTACTCGGGTAATTTTTTTGACGGAAGCTTAAAAGGAAAGGGAGGTAAGGCTTATAAAAAACACAGCGGCTTCTGCCTTGAAGCCCAGCATTTTCCCGATTCACCGAATAAACCCGATTTTCCTGCTACGACATTGAACCCCGGAGAAATTTACAAGCAGCTGACCATATATAAATTCAATTGATTGTACAAGAGGAATTAAATGCTTAAATTTATTGCAAGACAATATCGGCGGCCTGAAGGATTGTTAGGGGAAATAATATCGGGAAGAATGGAGAGAAAGAATGAGAAAACATATAATTGGGTGATTCCTTTTATTGATACCGCCGATAATGACAAATTATTGGAAGTCGGTTTCGGCACAGGTCTTGGCATTAATGTTTTAGCCGAAAAAAATAAAAATACCAAAATTTACGGAATTGATTTATCAAAGGTAATGATTTTAAAGGCAAAAAAAAGGAATCAATATTATATTAATGATAAACGGGTCTTTTTATCCTGCGGAGATTTGTTAGACTACAATATGGAAAATGATTTTAACAGAATACTAAGTATAAACGTTTTATATTTCTGGAATGAATTGAATATTTATTTCAATAAAATTTATAATTTATTGAAAGAAAAAGGGATTTTTTATTTATATATGTCAAGCCCTGAGAGACTTGATAAAATTGTATTCACACGCAATGAAATATTTAATAAATACACAAAAGATGATGTTATTAAGGGATTAGAAAAAGCCAAATTTAAAAAAATCAGGTATGAAACAAACGAAACAAATACGGGTAATTCTTATTTAATAATATCAGAAAAAAGCTCATGAAACTTTTGCCAGATCTTCGAAAATTGAATCTATAATTTCCAGCCCGGCTCTTTTGCCGTTATCTTCGAAAATCAAATTATTTGCTTTATCATATAATTTGACAATGACTTCAGAATCTATACTTTCCTTTATTCTTCGAGTCATACTGCCCTGAACCGGAGCGATGAGATCCGATGATTTGCTTTTTATTATTTTTACATCCATTATATGTCTGTCGTTTTCCAGGGTTATGCTGAGGATATTTCCATCATAGTTTACTTTTTTTATTTTAGAGCGGTTATAGGTAGAAAAAAGATGAAAATTTCCATTTATATAGAGAAAAGATATAAAACCCACAAAGTAGCTCCCAAGCCATGGAATATTTGCTATCGAAATATGCAGAGATGCGTCGCTTTTTGAAAAAGTATTGCATTGTGTCCAAATCCAGGATTTCGGAAATGAACTTCCCCAATCTTTTTCTATATATCCCTTTCCTCCGGTAAAATCGAATTTCTTGTTATTAATATTTAAAATTCCATACAAATTATGACTGATTGAAACAACACCATGTTTACATTCCATAAAAGGTACAAAAGAATACAACCCCATGATACCCGGGGATAGAAATGTTTTAGGATAATTGACCATATCCTTAAAATCAATTTCTCCTATAATGCTCATTCCAATGCTGTTAATATTCAATTTGATTCCATTGATGGAAAATTCCGAAGAGCCTATTTTGACATCTAGTTTTTCAGGATTTGTAATGAATTCATCCAGATCATACCTTATATAATCGGTTTTACCAGTAATCCCGTCAAAAACCTGGATAAAGGCATGCGGGTCTGTTTTTGATAGAGAAACTCCGGGAATGAATGAGTAAACCTGTGATAAATCCTTTGATACATGCTTGAAATACCATCCTTCAAAATAATTCTTTTTTGAAAGATTACCCTGAAATAATTCCGGGTTTAATATTTTTATCGCCATAATATACCACCTTTAACGCAGTCCCTCAGAGAGAGAAGCCGTTAATTAAATATATACATTTTGTATGTATCAGGCAATCATAAAAAAAAATATTTACAGAAATTTACTTTTTAATAAAATTATATTATTATTAAAAATATATTTCTAGGAGGAGAAAATGAAAAAATGGTTATTTTCGTTGATCTTTATATTTGCTGCCGGTATTATGTATGGACATCCGCCTTCAATCGACAAAATGGTTTATGACCCGGATACCAAATTAATAACTCTGGATATTACGCATAACATCACATCGTATCCTGAAAACCATTTTATTAAGGAAGTTAATATATTTATTAATGACAGCAAAGTCATATCGCAGGTTTTCGATAGTCAGGAAAGCCCCGAATCTGAAGTTGTAGTATACAAGATTCTTGTCAAGAGCGGGGATATCGTAAAAGCTTATGCCGCTTGCAGCTTAAAAGGCGATACGACTAAGGAAATTACGATTCAGTAGCTTTTTTTACCTCGTAGTTTTGATTGACGATCCGCTGTCTTTTTACTAATAAACGCTAAATAAGAGCTTCTACTACTAATAGTATTGTTATAAGGAATTGATATATATATAAAGAATGGAATATAAAACTAAAATTGATAGAGCTTTTTTTTAGAAACAGACTCAAATAAAAATAAAAGATTATTAAAATATTAATTACAATTAATATGATAACTGAAGTATAATTAGAGACTAAATTAAAGAATGGAAACAAAAGAGAACTTGCCGAGGCGGCTAACAAAAAGATAAATATAATTTGTTTTAAATGATCTTCTTTTACTGAAGAAAAAGAATGAAAACCCGCCTCTTCGTATTCCTTTCCATACTTAAGCAGAAATATCAAAAAGTGTGGGATTTGCCATAAATACATAAACAGAGCTACTAAAAGGATCGCCGGGCTGAAAATATAACCGCCTGCTGCCACCCATCCCATTATTGGTGGAAGAGCCCCTGTCAGCGCACCCGCAAAAACAGCATAGCGGGTCCTTTTCTTTAATGGTGTATAAACGGCGCTATACCATAATAGATTGAAACATCCCAAAATGGCAGCAATTGGTGAAGTGCCTAAAAACATTAAAAAGAATCCCGTTATTCCAAGAATGATAGTTATTATCAGCGCCTGATTTGGCTGAAGCCGCTTTGAAGGTAAAGGCCGGTCTTTCGTTCTATCCATCATGGCGTCCGGACGCTTTTCCTGGTATTGATTTAATGCCGAAGCTGTGCCCGAAAAAAACAGGACTCCCAAAAAAGCAAATAGAGCTTTCAGGTTTAATGAATGACTGAAAAAAATAAATCCTGCAAGGGCAGAGAAAGCAATTGCAAGTGAGAGATAGAAGCGGGAAAGTTTTATTATTGATTTTAAAAAAGAATATTTTTTTACCATATTCACCGCTTTATCATAAAATTCATTTCAATTTACGTTTTTAACAGGTTTTTCTCAGGACTTATTTTAAATCATTTTTCTCTCCTTGACCAATATGAGTTCCTTATTTGTATTTTTTTGATTGCAGCTTATACGGCGCCATTAAGTAACGAATCATATCTTTTCAAAGATTTGCGGATTATGAGTTTAGACCTGATGAAGAATTCATTCGATTCAATTTCTTCTTTCCGGATTTTCATCAGGAGTATCTCCACACATTTCTCAGCCATTTTATCGAGGTATGGATGTATAGTCGTCAGCGGTTTGGATAATTCCGATGCCTCAGTAATGTCATCAAAGCCTATGACGCTAACATCTTCAGGAATGCGGTGGCCCTTTTCCTTTAACCCATCGATCAGCCCGAGCGCCATGGTATCGTTTGCGCAAACTATCGCCGTAGGAAAAGACGGAAGCCCAACAAAATACTGAATGCTGTCATAACCGGATTTGTAACGGTAATTTCCAGGATATACGAGTGAGCCTTCTTTCGCCAATCCATTATCTTTCATCGCATCTTTATAAGCCTTTAGCTTATCCCTTCCCACCGGGGACTCCTGGGAACCGGCTACATATCCGATATTTTTATGATTCAGCTTAATAAGATATTCAATTGTTTTATATGTTTCTCTGTAATTATTGATCAATACAGCCGGGATTGACTTATCTGAAATATAGTTGTCTATTAAAACCACCGGTGTATATTGATTGATGGTTTTTATGTCTTTTTCCATTTCTTCGGTCCAGGTATAGCTGACCACAAGCCCGTCCACCTTTTGAAGAGAACTGAAGGGGTAGATATCTTCAGTTCTGGTAAATAGGATCAAATTATACCCTTTTTTATTTGATTCAATTTCCAGATATTTGAAAATCAATGAATAATAGCGGTCATGAATACCGTCGGGAATCAATTTAAGTGGAAGATAAAGCCCGAAATTGTAGGTTTTTACTTTTATTTCTCCAGGTTTTCTGATAAAAACACCCTTATCCGGTTTTTTATACAGAAATCCGTCATTAAGCCAGCTCATGAATCGCATGCCTGATAGTCATATATGAAACATTAAACATACCGGCGAGAATCCTCTCACCTGGAAGCTTTTCCTCAAATTCATTGGCAAGAATCTTTTCTTTTATAAGGTTTTTCACCTGGAAATATTTCATGGAGCTTTTATCTCTTGGCATTTTTTACTCCATAACAATAAAATAACATTTAAACCGGTGATTCATAATAAAGCCCAATTTTAGTAAATCTTCAAGATATTATAATCCGGTTTTTAAGTCAAAGGGAACCGAATTCAGGCATATATCTACTATGTTCCTTAATCAGTTCATCGCAAAGCGAACGGATATCGTCAATTGACAATTCGGCAGAGGTATGCGGATCAAGCATAGCTGCCATATAGATATAATCCTTCTTCCCGGTTAAAGCCGCTTCAATAGTTAATAACTGGACGTTAATATTTGTCCTGTTCAAAGCCGCCAACTGCTCCGGCAGGTTACCGACATAGCAGGGAGTTACGCCGTTTCTGTCAACCATGCACGGCACTTCCACAACCGATTCTTCCGGAAGATTTGTAATGATGCCGGTATTAGCCACATTTCCATGGATACCGGAAAGGAACATCCGTTTCCATAGCTTCCAGAATGGATGCTCCATATTCATGCGAACGATTGTGGATAATGTTTTTATTATTTGCCAGCTCATTACGCATCATTTTCCATTCCTCAATCTGCTTTTCACAGCGCCTTGGATATTCATCAAGCGGAATATTGAAACGTTCAATCAGCTCAGGATAGTTTTTCTTGATAAAATAAGGCAGGTATTCCGCATTATGCTCGCTTGACTCTGTTGGATAGTAACCAAACTGCTTCATTATCTCAATGCGAACCATATCGTTGTGCGGCCCTGGTAAAGAAAAAGCCCTCCTCTTGATTTCCGGATAAAGATTCTTTCCATTATCGTTTATTTCAAGAAGCCATGCCTGATGGTTGATCCCTGCTATTTTCCACTGAATATTGTGAGTTTCCATTCCAAGCATACGCATCAAATCAGGAACGCATTTCTGAACACTATGACATAATCCCACAGTTTTTATTGCCGTAGCTTTAAGCATAGTCCCGGTGAGGATAGCCATTGGATTGGAATAATTCAGAAACCATGCATCCGGACAGACCTCTTCCATATCCCTTGCTATTTCAAGCAAAACCGGAATAGTCCGAAGTGCGCGGAAAATTCCCCCAATTCCCAATGTATCGCCGATGGTTTGACGGAGGCCGTGTTTTTTAGGGATTTCAAAATCGATTACGGTTGAAGGCCTGTATCCTCCAACCTGAATTGCATTGATCACATAGTCAGCGCCGTCAAATGCTTTTTTTCTATCCGGATTAGATATGACCCGCATCGGCTCCCCGTTGTTTTTGTTGATATTTTCAAGCAGATTCTGGGATTCTTTGAGTTTTTTCGGGTCTATGTCGTACAATACGATTTCCGAATTTTTTAAAGCTGTTGTTAGAAAGCAGTCCCCAAGGATATTTTTTGCAAAAATAGTACTCCCCGCCCCGATAAAAGTGATTTTAGCCATAATAAAAACTCCTTCTAAAATAAACTATCCCGGAGTAATACATGCGTCAAGCTGATCAGGCAGCTTGATTGTAACGAAGGGTGAGTTTGTTAACGGTTTATACCGGAGAACTGGATTCCTTTAATAAAATATTTCTGCGCAAGCAGCAATATAACAATCATCAGGATGCTAGCCAGCATTACCGTAGCCATTAAAGAATTCCACTGAATACTACGCAATAAGCGGAAATCCGAAAGACCGACAGATAACACCTTGATATCCTTTGAATGAGTTACCACCAGCGGCCAAATAAAGCTGTTCCATTGTGAAACCAATGTCATAGCCGACAAAGTTGCTATTGCAGGGAAGCTCAGAGGAAACATGATATGCCTCCAGATCTCCCAATAAGAAGCGCCATCCATTTTTGCGGATTCCATCAATTCTTTAGGCAGCATCATATAAAACTGCCTGAGCAAAAACGTACCGAACGCATTCCCAAATGCAAATGGAACGATCAAAGCCATATAGGTATCCATCCAATTCAATTTCAGGATAATAAAGTAAGTCGGGATCAGGGTAATGGATGCCGGAATCATCATAGTAGATAAATAAAGAAAAAATAGAAAATTCCTGCCGGGGAATTTGAGCTGGCTGAAAGCGAAACCAGAAAGAGAACAGGATAAAATTGTACCTAATGTAATGAATCCTGAAACCAATATGGTATTTACTAAATATATATTAATATTAAATCTTGTCCAGGCCAAAATATAGCTTTCAAGACTTATTTTCTTGGGAATAAGATTATATCCTGAAAAAACTTCAGAAGGTTCTTTTAAAGATGTAGATAATTCCCAAAATATAGGATATAGATAAAAATAAATCACTAATATAATACATAAATATATTAGAGCTAATTTAACCCGGGAAAAGAAAATACTCTTATTCACAATGCTAATCCTCCAGAATTATTCCTATTATGAATCATAATTAATACGCGAACCGACAAAACGGAAAGCAATAAATGCGAAGATGATGATTATAAAAAATAATATTCCGCCTAAAGCACTGGCATATCCCATTTGAAGGAATTGAAACCCTTTTTGATATAGGTAAAGGTTATAAACCCGGCTTGCATTTCCCGGTCCGCCGTTTGTTAGAACAAAAGGCAGATCGAAAATTTGCAAAGTCAGGATCATATTGACTACCAAATCATAGAAAAATATTGGACTGATTACAGGCATAGTAATTTTCCAGAAACGAGTCCAGACATTGGCGCCGTCTACCAGGGCGGCTTCATATAATTCCCTGGGAACCATCTGTAATGCAGCCAGGAGAAGAATAATATGCCAGCCCAAATACTGCCAGACATTTACAGCTACAATCGAGAATAAAGCCAGATGCTGGTCAGTAAGCCACTTTACCCGGTTTAAACCAAAAGACAATAAAATATGATTTAGCAATCCAAAATCGGTATTCATCAGCCATGTCCATGTCAATCCTACTGCTACGGACATACAAACCCAGGGGATGATAAAAAGAGTCCTGAAAATATTCAACCCTTTTAATTTTTGATTCATTAGCAAGGCTACTAAAAGCGCTAAAAAACTCTGTATAGGAACATTTACCAGAGTAAATAATAAGGTCTCCTGCAAAGATACCCAAAAAATAGGATCCCTGAATATATTTTTATAGTTTTCTAATCCTATCCATTTGGGTATATTTACTAAATCCCAGTTCGTAAAACCAATATAAAAAGTCGCGATTATAGGCACAAGCATAAAAATAAAAAAACCTAAAAAATTCGGTAAAATCATACCATAAGCCGCAAGCCACTCATCAAAATTTTTTTTAAATTTTTCAATAAAGCTTTTATGGTAAATTGCTTTATTTATCTGTCCGATTTCGCCAGCCATCTTCAGTCTCCTGTAATATTAGAACCGGCGGGAATAATGGTCCCCATTTACCCGCCGGTTGATAATTACTATCTTACTTTAATAGTGGTTCAACCTGTGTTTTAATTTTGTTTAAACCTTCCTGAGCTGTCTCTGAACCGGAGAATACAACATCCAATTCACGATAAATAATATCCGAAATCTGAGACCAATTGACATGCATCGGCCAAAGACCTGTTTTTGCCGTTTCATCAATAAAGTATTTCACATGAACCGGGCCTTTTTCTTTAGTACTTGACAAATAAACAGGCATCAATTTAGGAATAGCAGGGAAAACCGTTCCATAAGAAGAAACAATTTTCTGTGATTCATAGCTATCCATCCACTTAGCAAGTTTCCATGCTTCATTAGGGTATTTGGTTTTCGAGTAAATCACATGAGCCAGACCGTTGAAACAGCTTACCCGTCCGGCAGGCCCCTTGGGAAGCAAAGCAATGTCCCATTTAAATTTCAGATTTGCACGCGCATCGGCAAGCATCCATGAACCTGCAACAATAAGTCCAACTTTACCAGCTTTAAACATTTCCCATGGATTATTAGCGCCTTCCACACTGCTGCTGGGTCCTGGAGCCACATAATATTTGTTAGCCAGGTCAGACCAAAACTGCAGTGTCTCAACCGCTTTAGGCTCATCCAAAACGAACTTATGACCATAAGATTTGTCCAGAACTCCGGTTCCACCGTTCATCCAGACAAAGTTCATCCATCCTTCCTGATCTCTTCCTCCGGCTATTCCAATCATTCCAAACTGCACAATTTTGTCTTTGTTAAATCCTTGCTGTGAAGGGTGTTTACCATTCGCATCAATCGTCAGTTTCTGCAGTATTTTCACGAAATCTCCGCCATCTTTAGGGTTCCAGGACATTTTATCGGTAGGATAAGGTACACCGGCTTTATCAAAGATATCCTTGTTGTAGAAAACAGCTATGGTATCCCAATCCTTGGGAACGCCGTACTGTTTTCCTTCATAACTCCAGTTTTGAACAAGCTGAGGATAATATTGACTTAAATCAACATTATCTTTTTTAATCAAAGGAGTCAGATCCATCAATGCACCTTTAGTTACCAGACCGGAAAAAAATGCAAGATGCCCCCAGAATACATCCGGTACTGTTCCTGCAGCGACACCGGTAGTAATTTTTGTCCAATAATCCGCCCAGCCATTCAGTTCGATATTCACATCGATATCGGGGTTTTGCTTCATGAATTCTTTAATCGATGCTTCCATTGCAGGCCTCTCGTTGTCATCCCACAAGCTGTAAGTCAATGTTACCTTTGCAGAAGCAATCATGACACCCGATAATACGAGCGCAATAACTGAAACTACTAAACATAACTTCCTCAACATAATGCCTCCTATATTAAAATATTTTCTTTTTTTATATAACTATTTTCCTATTATTTTAGGTTTCTTAGAGATAAAACGCTATATAGCGTTTTATTATACAAGCGGATGTTTACATTTGTCAATAGTATTTTGATATTTATTTTCAATAATTTCTTTTCCGGTAAAGACCAGTAATCCTAAGCATGCGGATGAAATCTATTGTAACTTTCCTTAAGTTTATCAATTGTAAGGTGAGTATAAACCTGTGTTGTGGAAAGGCTTGAATGGCCTAATATTTCCTGAATTACCCTGATATTTGCCCCATTTTGGAGAAGATGTGTTGCAAAGGTATGCCTTAAAGTATGAGGCGAGACATGCTTCTGAATTGAAAGCTCATCAATATACCGGTTTATAATATAGCGCACCATCCTGTCCTGTATTCTTTTTCCACTTTTCGTCAAAAACAATGTCTCCTTATTCTCGATTGGATTAAGAAGTTCTTTTCTGTAGGTAAGGTATTTTAATATAATCATACGTGCCTTTTCTCCCATCGGTACAATCCTCTGTTTATTACCCTTACCCGTAATATTGAGTATTCCTTCTTTAAAATCCACATTTTTTGTATTAAGCCCGGTTAGTTCCGATATACGTATCCCGCTCGAATAAAGAAGGAGTATCATAGCCTTATTTCTAATACTAAGGGCATCTTTTTCCGGAACAGATAGAAATCAAGGATAGTATCTCATCCTTTTCAAGTATATTTGGAAGCCTTTTTTCTTTTTTCGGTGAAGAAATCAATACGGCAGGATTCTTTTTTATTATCTGATTTTTCACAAGAAACTTAAAAAATGATTTTATTGACGCCGTCTTTCTCTCAATTGTGGAGGCTTTAAACCCTTTAGAACCAAGTTCCGACAGATAGCGGTAAAGAACTTTGTAATTTATATCTTCTATCAAAAATATATTTTCCCCGGATAAAAAGGTTAAAAACTCAATAAAATCATTTTTATAAGATTCAATAGTATTTTTTGAATACCCTCTTTCATACCTGATATAGGATAAAAAACGATCGATCAGTTCTTCCATAATATTTTCCTCTTGTTAAAAATCATATTCCAGTCCAATGCCTAAACGAATCTGGTCTATTTTTAAATCCATTAAATAAATTCCCGAACCCTTTTTGAGTTCTACAGGGCTCTGTTTTGAAGAATTGTTAAAATCAGATGTAAAAGCGCTGGATAAATATGAATAATTAACGTTAAAATGCCATTTTTTAAAAACGCTGAAGCCGAAGATAACACTCATATACGGCGGACCATCCGATCCGTTGAAATTAAAACCGGAAGGCAGGATATAATCCGGATTTTTTAAGTCTAATGCCAATCTGCTCCATAAAAATGGAAAATCCGCTTTTTAAAAGTAAATAATAATTCTGCGAGATATTAAAACGCATTGACAGCCCGGCCCATGCCGCCTGATACAAAACGTCCGGCATTGGAACAATAATACTTGAATTTGTTGTTCCCGGTAAATCGCTCATTACAATCTCATTTGTTGATTTATAAGACCAGTTCATAAAATAACCTTCGACGCTGATAATAGAGAGACTGCCGAAAAATCCAAGGCCAGCTCCTCCGTTAAAGCAGAAGCTTGAAGAATTGTTATTGTTCTGGATACTGTAGTTTCCGGAGAAGGAAGCATTTGCATTGAACTGACTGTAACGGAAAAGGACTTCTGCGGTTAACGATAAAGGGTCACTTGAAATCCTCATGTCTTTATCTTTAATTATATTATTATTTGAATCTACATAATTGATTCTCATATATAATTCATTGACGGTAATCAAACCTGGCATTATACGTATACTGAAGTCCGGATACCGGCTCTCAAACTCACTTAGATTTTCTTCCCTTTGAGGCAAAAGATTATTGCAAAACAGAAACCCGGAATTCATCATACAACTTATTGCTATACAATAAAATATGAAAATTCTCATTATTCCCTCTGAGGCTATAATTTAACGCCTGTCTGAAAAAGTATCAAGTTTTAAGATTGAGGATTTCATAAAAAAAGCGGCATCATTAAATGCCGCTTTTAAATTCAGGTATTGAAACCTATTACAAGACCCTGTAATTTTAGTTTTTTAAGTTTATTCTGGGCCTCTTTTGCCTTGTTTATAGAATTGTAGTAACCGACTCTTACTTTAATCCATTTCTTATTTTTTATCCATGGAATCCGTAGTAAAAACATCAAAACCGTTTTTCTTTAATAGATCATAAAGTTTCAACGCTGATTCTTCGCTGCTAAAAGCGCCGACTTGAACAGCATAATGTCCGGTATCCTTATTTTTCTGGGATAATGTTTCTTCTTTCAGCGAACCTTTTTCCTTCTTTATAACATCAGTGTTATTGGTAAGGAGCGTTTCCGGAGTTATTTCATCATTCAAGGAAACCTCCCTCTCTTTTATATTTGCCGGTTTAGCCGGATTGTTATCCATAGGTTCATTCATTACGAATTCATCGTCATTCGGTATATCACCGGCTTTTAAAGATACATTGCTGTTGTCCGATATATCCTTTTCAACTACCTTATCTTCATAAGGGGGTATGGTAATTATATTTGTTATCACCACAGGTATGAAATTTGTTAATGTAATTGTATTTGTAACAAATAAATCCGTTGTGCCGGCTTTATCCTTGTTAGAAGAAGCCGTCTGCGTTACTGTTGAGGGCTGGACAACAGGGATGATCTGGTTTGTTTGTAAATTTGAAGCATTATCTTTAGAATTGTTTCCCACTGTTAAATCAGAAGTTACTTTATTATCCCCGATTTTAATAATTGTAACCTTTGCGTAAACAGTCCCTTTCTTTAAGATGCCAAGGTCGTCCGCCGCCTTTTTCGATATATAAGAATCCTGTTGTTGGGAAATCGCCCCTGTCATTTATCCTGACTTCTAACCTTATTACCGTTTTCAAGATTTTCAACTTCGATTTCCGTTCCGAAACGGAAGATACGATGAGATGCGGTGTATTGACCCGGATCATAAATTTCACCGTTTGCGGTCTTTTCCATCAAAATCATCTCCATACCAGGACACAACTCATAAGAGATATTTTGGGAATTGAGAATAGGCGTAATAAACAGAGCAAAAGCATAAAGAATAAAGCAAGAACAGAGGCTTTTTCTCATTTTAAACCTCCGAAATAAAATGTCGACTTACTGCGATTGAAAACCGGGTCAAGCGGCTTGTTGTAAAAATATCGGCAAAAATCTGAAAATTGTTAAGCATTCAAACCTTATTTCAGTATTTGACTTTTTTTACAACCGGTTTTAACCTTTTCCTGACTATCAATCCGGAGCTTTCAATGAGTAATAACGATAATACTCCAGACTGCGTATTTTCCATTGTGGTGCCGATGTACAATGAAGCCGAAAATATCGATAAGTTCTATGAGAGAATTATTAATGTGATGGAAAATATTGGAGAGAGCTTTGAAATCGTCTGTATTAACGACGGGAGTAAGGACGATACTTTTGCCCGGCTTATACAATTGCATGAAAAAACGGCAGGATTAAAATAATAGACCTGTCGAGAAATTTCGGTAAAGAAATAGCGCTGACAGCAGGGATTGACTTCGCTTCCGGGAAGGCTGTTATTCCAATAGACGCTGATCTTCAGGACCCGCCAGAGATTATTCTGAAGTTAGTAGAAAAATGGAAAGAAGGTTTTGAAGTTGTAAATGCAAGGAGATTAAACAGAAAAGGAGAATCGTTTTTAAAAAAAGCTACTGCCGGTTTGTTTTATAAATTGATCAGTAATCTTACAAATTTTGATATTCCTAAAAATGTCGGGGACTTCCGTCTTATTGACAGGAAGGCTGTTGACGCTCTAAAAAAAATGAGGGAATACCACAGGTTCATTAAGGGTTTATTTTCATGGGTCGGGTTTGAAACAATCAGAGGTCCTTTATGACAGATATCCCAGAAATGCCGGAAAAACAAAATGGGGCTATAAAAAATTGATGGGGCTTGCTCTTGAAGGGGTGACATCCTTCAGTCATATTCCTTTACAATTTGCGAGCTTTTTTGGAGTGATAATTTCTGTCTTTTCTTTTAGTTATGCCGCATTTGTCATAATAAAAAGGATCCTTTTCGGAGATCCCGTCCAGGGGTACGCATCGCTGATCACGGTAATACTCTTTCTCGGCGGGATACAGCTTCTGACTATTGGGATCATAGGAGAATATATAGGCAGGATTTATAATGAAACAAAGCGGAGGCCGCTCTATTTCATCCGGGAAAGATTCGGGTTTGGGAATGATAATGATTTAAACAACAAACCCGATAGGTAAAAATGCTAAATAAAGAAAAATTACTCAGCTTTGTTAAGGAGTCTGTTAAGTTCGGACTTGTCGGCGTTCTCAATACGCTTGTAACATTAGCCGTGATTTTTATATTAACAAAAGTATTCCATTTTTATTATCTTCTTGCGAACTGGATCGGTTATATTTTTGGGTTTACAAACAGCTTCATATTTAATAAACTCTGGACTTTTAAAAGCAAAGGTGATTTCAGGAGAGAGGCTTTATTCTTTATCCTGATTTTCATTGTCTGCTATATTATTCAGGCAGTTTTTTTAGTCATTTTCAAGGAAATTCTCAAAATATCCGGTGATATATCCCAGATTCTGGCTATGGTAATATACACAATCTGCGGCTTTTTAGGCAACAAGATTTTCACTTTCAGAAAAACATAGTTCCTGAATCAGGCATTCTTCAGAGACATGGGCTGACCTGTGGATTCCAGGACCGAATGCCAGAGCTGGCTGTCAAGATCGATTTTCTTCCTTTCGCTGGTTGCCAATTCCATAGGGATATGAGTGAACTGGCCGTTGAAATAGCCGACAACAAGTTTGGTTCTTCCGGACATTCCGGCATAAACAGCCATCTCTGCAAGCTGATAGCAGAAGATTGAATCGTTTGGGGTAGGCTCCCTGCTCCGTATGCTGTAGCTTGGGTCTAAGTATTTTAAAGAACCCGGGATTTTCTTTTTTTCCAGATATTCCTGAATTCTGTTTTTTAGATATTGTCCGATATTCCCAAGTTTAACATTGCCAGAAGCATCATGTTTAACATTTTTGGTGTCTGTGACATATTTCTGGCCGGCACCCTCTGCCACTACGATAACGGCATGTTTCTCCTCTTCAGCCTGTTTTCCAGATTCTGAAGTAAACCGTTCTCTCCGTCAAGGTCAAAATCCATTTCAGGAATAAGGCAGAAATTAACCTCATTGGTTGCCAGAGTAGCGTTTGCCGCGATAAATCCGGATTCTCTACCCATCAGGTTTACTATACCGATACCGTTAACTGAGGCTTTGGCTTCGGTATGAGCAGAGTATATGGATTTGCATGCCTCTGAAAAAGCTGTTTCCATACCGAATGATTTATCGATATAATTAATATCATTATCAATTGTTTTGGGAATACCGACGACTGCTATTTTCAGTCCGCGCTTTTCAATTTCCCTGCAGATTGAAAGAGCTCCCCGCAGGGTTCCATCCCCTCCGATAGTGTAGAGAACCTTGACATTGAGCTCCACTTAGCCTGTCCACAATTTTAGTGATATCCTGTTCTCCCTGGAAGAACCCAAAATTGTCCCACCTAGGGTTTGGATACCATCTACCGTATCAGGCGTCAACAGCTGAACATCATATCCGTAATCCTTGATAAACCCGGCGTAGCCGTATTTAATCCCATAATTTATCTGGTTATTGTAGCGGTAATAATTCATCGTTACAATACCGCGTATTACGGAATTCAAACCCGGACATAAGCCTCCGCAGGTCACAATCGCGGAAACCGTAAATCCAGGCTCAAAGTATAATTTCTTTCTCTCTCCGGCTTTTTCAAATGATGGGATCGGGATATTATTTTCTACAAATTTATCGACAATAGTCTTATCTATCATAGCAAGGATCCTTTCATCTTCAGGAACAAAATGGTTTTCATTTTCTTTATTTATCGATCGAAATTTCGGTGTTGAATCGAAAGCTCGTTCACCCAGAGAACATATTGAAAGATCATAATCCAAAAGTTCTGTATAATGCTCAAGCATTTTCAGATTACCTGCAAATTTTGGCATATCCACTCCTGTAAAACGGGGGTATCATTAGCTACAAAGAGTATAGCTTTTTTTAAAATGTTTTTCCAATAATTGGAGACTCTAAACCCTGAAGAATGAGTATATTGCCTACCCCCAGCGATAGCTGATCGGTTGCAAGAAATGGTATTGACAAAAATGCTTTTTATAAGTATTATTAGAAATGATTGTATAATAAATTTTAAACAAGGAGGGTCTTTATGGAAGAAAAGAAATATAGCTGTAAAGAATGCGGGAGTATAGCAACATCAAACGATGGCAATATCCCGGAATGCTGCGGAAAACCGATGGAACAAATTCCTGTAGATGCCTGTACATACGCGTTTTCTGCAGAGATTGCAAGACCTTTTAATGAAGATGAGCCCTGCGATGACGCAAGAGCAGGAATAAAGCAATAGCATGGCTTTCAGACATACCTTTATGGCATAAAGGGAGCAAAGGCTTTCTTCCTTTTCTTTTTTGCGGCAAAAAGAAAAGGAAGCGAAAAGAAAAGCCGCCCTCCGCAAGTTTTAATATTGTGCCTTGGTGCAAAACCGGGTATTATCCGGTATGTTGTTAAAAAAACGCTATTCATTAAATGCCATCTCACCAAAACTTACTGTTTTGATTCGATGGCAACGGACTTCCTGTCCTCACCTCTAAAAACCAATTTCATTATCCCTGTCTGATAATACACTTTTCATTACACATTACTGTTAAAAACGAGGTAATATAGTGAAAACTTACTCCGGGTTTGGAAATGGGTCTTTATAATTTAGAGAAAATCTTTATTTTATAATCAGTCTTGACAGTTTGGAGTGGGTTCGTTAAGATATGGATTAAAGTTCGAATACATAGAGTTGTGTTAAAACCAGGCTGGAACAATATAACAACCACTATCCTTTGCGGATAAAAGAATAAATATTATGGAGGGCCATATGAAAATAATTTCTTCAAATTACACAATATCAGAAGTTCTAGGCAATGCAAGAACGTAAAGAAATCATTGTTAATTTATCTTACCAAAGAAGTTCTGGAGTATGGCCGCTATATGCACAATCTTATTTTATTGATACAATTTTAGAAGGATTCACATTTCCAAAGATTTATTTTTATCAGAATTTAGATAAACAAACTAGAAAACCAATTAAAGAAATTGTTGATGGACAACAAAGATTACATGCTATTAAAGAATTTGCGTTAAATAAATTAAAACTAGGCCCTTCTTCAAAAAATTACTCTGGTTATAAATATTCCGATCTTCCAGAAGACAAGCAGAATGAATTTTTAATGTATAGTGTTTCAACGGATGTCATTTTATCAGCTTCTAAAACTGAGCTACTTGAAATGTTCAGAAGAATTAATGCATATACTGCACCATTAAATGATGCAGAAAAAAGACATTCTAAATATCAAGGGGAATTCAAGTGGTTTGTAACTGATCTATCCGATCGATACACCTCTATCCTTAAGAATTATAATATATTAACTGACAAACAAATAATTAGAATGTATGATGCTGAACTCTTTACTGAATTTGCTTTAGTTCTTGATTCAGGAATAACAAGCAAATCATCTCCTAAATTAGATAATATTTATAAAAAATATGACGAGAAATTTGAAAATATAAATAAATGGAAAACATTATTCTCTTCATTCTTTAATGTTATTGTTAACGACTTTAAAGATTTAAAAAACACATTTATTTTTAAATCCTATACATTTTATTCTCTTTTTACAGCTTTGATTCATGCAAAATATGGAATACCTGATGGTGATAAATCTATTGGATTTAAGACACTTGATAAATTTTATATAGATAAACAAAAATGTTTAGATATTTTGAATAAATTAGCAGAGGCTCACGAACTACAAGATATTAAAGGGAAATATGCTGATTATGTAAATGCCTGCTTAAGTACAACAACTAATGCTAATCAAAGAAGTATAAGGGCAAAATTTATATACAAGGCTTTAAGAGGCGATGAAATATTATAAGAATATTTATAAGAATTATATCTCAAAATTATACTTACTAGAACTAATTGCTGATAATATTCTAAAAAATAAACCCAAATTATCCTATAGTGACTTAAAATATAAAACTGAAGGTTTATTATCAGACACCTGGCAACAATGGTGTCTATATTGTAAATTCTATAGTTATGGAATCTTGTCGTGGTTCAGTTGGGAGAAATGGAATAATTTATAGGAAAAGAATTGGTGATAATTGCTGGCAACGAATTGGTTATGAGGCAAAACAAGTTTGTCGAAATCAAAATATTAAGCCAGCAAAGAAATTAAATTATTTAAGCGAAGAACCAACTTGGGGAGATATGGGAAAAATTATTGATATAATAAAAGTATTAAATCCAATTAATAAGTCAGTTCTACTTAGTGGATTTGGTTTACCACTGAGTGGTCCCAAACATTTACAGATTGTCCGTAATGCTTGTCACCACAAAAATTGGGAAACTATGAATTATGTAAAGGCATTAGTACAATTTTATAACTTTTCCAATTTAAAAACACCATCTTTTTTAGCTTGGGAAGTCGATATTAACAAAAATGAATTTGCTTATTATGCATGGATTGATGATTTAAAATTAATTGCTGAAAATATTTCATTATAATATTTAATCACTATCCATGCTGATTCTGCGACTATTATAGTTATATTTGAAGAAAATTGCAATGCGTTCTTTTGACAAAAATAATCCGGCCGGATAGAATAGTAACAAATACAAAAATTAGCCGGTATTTTAAGGAGTAGATTATGCCGAATCTATTAAATGGTAGAAAAATTATCATAACAGGAGTTTCCCGAGGCATAGGATATGAGACGGCAAAACTTTTTCTGAAAGAGGGGGCACAGATTATTGGGAGCGGCCGAGACGGTAAGCGTCTTGAAACAGCAGTTAAGGATTTGAAGCAATATGGAGACATTACTGCCGTTGAAGCCGATCTTGCAAAGCCAGGCTTTGAAAAATCTATTGTTACAGAAGTACAAAAAAAGTGGGGTTCTCTTGATATTCTGATTAATAATGCCGGAGTACAGCTTGCTTATGGCGGTTTTCTGGAAGAAAAAGAGGGCGACCTGGAAAATACAGTTCAGGTAAATCTATACGCACCATACCATCTGGTAAGGGCGATGGTTCCTTTTCTTTTGAAAGAAACCGAACCGCGGATTATCAATGTGAGTTCCGGCGCCGGCTCATTTGAAGGTCTTCAGGCTTATGATATTGCAAGCTACCGGATAAGCAAGTGGGCTTTGAACGGTTTTACAATGATAATATCAAATGAACTGAATGGAAAAATTGCTGTAAACAGCTTCGACCCCGGCTGGGTTAAAACGGATATGGGCGGTAAAAATGCTCCCGGATTTCCGGCAGATTCCGCTAAAGGCGTGCTGGCTTTAGCGGTACTTCCCTTTGATAAAACCGGAAAATTCTGGAAGGATGGACATGAAATCCAATATTAAAAAACCATTCGGTTTGCAGCCGTAATAATCACTTCAAAATTAAGGAATTTTTATAACGCAAATCCATAACTTGATAAATTTAAAAAAAATATTTATAATCCAAGTGGTTGATTTTTATAAATATCGTTCAAATCGGGCTGCAATAAATTATAGGAGTTCAAAATGAAATTCATAGTTAATAAGGATGAGTTTATACACAATTTAAGCATCGCCGATTCCATAATCAATATAAAATCACCTCTGGCAATGCTTTTGAATTTATACATTGAAGCGATGGAGGATGGAACAATAATCATACTCTCTTATAATGGGGAAAACGGCGTAAAAGTTGAGTCGAGAGGGGTTGTTGAAAAACCGGGGAAAATTTCACTATTGTCAAAGAAGCTGCTCGAAGCGATAAGGAAGATTCCCAGTGAAAGAATAGTTTTCAAAAATAAAGAAGACAGCGAGCATGAAATTATTATTCATCCCGAGAGTCTTGAGAATCCCGTGTTTAATCTTAACGGAGTTTCCGGAGATGCTTATCCTATATTTAATGAGTTCAATTGGAATAGTTATTTGAAAATAGCCCAGGAAACACTGCTGGAACAGATTAAATCGACTGAATTCTCGGCTTCAATTGATTCTTCCAAGCCTGCCTTTACAGGCACTTATTGCGAGGAAGCCGTTGAGGGCTTTCTTTCTTTTGTAGCCAGCGACGGTAAAAGACTATCAGTTATTACAAGGGAGTATGAGGAGAAAAAGGGAGAGGTAGAACTCGGGATTATTATTCCGGAGCGGATTTTTAAAACTGTACAGAATATCCTATCAACGGGTGATGTTTTATTCTCAATACACAACAATCAGGCTTTTTTCAAAATTGGAAATGTTTATATGTTTTCAAACCTCGTTGACGGCAAATTCCCCAATTATAAAGACGTAATACCTGTGGAAAAGGTAAATATTGTAACAATGAATAGCGCTGACTTTCTGGAGGCGCTTGAAGTTGTTTCTGTTATGAGTGATCCCGATTCCGGTAAGACAAAGGTTGAGATTGACGGCAATAAAATGACAATATCAACTTCCCATCCGATTTATGGACTTGCTAAGGAACAATTGGAAGTGGAATATAAGGGTTCGGCCATATCCATGGCTTTTAATTACAAATCCCTTACCGATTACTTAAAGGTTGTTAATGGAAAAAAGATTGAGTTTGTTATCAATTCTCAAAGCAGTCCCTTGATGTTTCAAGTGATAGGCGATGATAATTATACTTATATTGCGATGCCTTTAAAGCTATACGATTAGTAAATGTGCAGTTCTAAAAACTGCCTTATTTAAGTCATTGCGAGGAGCTTGCGACGAAACAATCCCTCGACTATCGCTCGGGACAAGTCTAAATATCTTGTTGTTGAGGAAATAGGCAGACTTGCGGTGAGCTGTGTCGAACCGTTGCCACACTTTCGTTCGCAATGACCGGTAAAGAAAATAGCAGTTTTTAGAACTGCCCATATACCCATTCAATCAGGATCAAGCTTTACTTTTGTTAAATACATAAAAAACCCATTGTTGTCCAAGACCTGCAAAACCATATTCGGAAATCTTTTCTTCAAAGTCTTCCCAATTATCTCCATAATGAGTAAGGTGCATCCTGGATTTTATTTCAGCGGGTAATTCCTTAAGCTCTTCCAGCGAGGCATGGACTCCGCCTGTGAAAAACTGGCAGTCATGAAAAATCTTTTCAAAATGGAATATTTTATCGTAGGACTCGATTAAATCAGCGTCAAACCTTGTGTCGCTTGTGAACATAATCCTGTCATCAATGATAATGCCGCAGCTCCAGAAAGATTTTTCCCAGCTTTCGGATTTCTCAGGGACATGTTTAGTGCGAAACATTTTAATATTAATACTCCCGACTTCAGTTTCAAAGGTTTCCCTCGGATAGTTTAAAAGCCATCTCGGACGTTTTATATTCCAAAAGTCCGCAAGTGAAAGAAAGGCTCCATCTTTCTCTTCGCTGAAGGAACTGCCTCCCTTGAGGGACATATCCCAGAGAATATTTTGATAAGTTCCTGTAATTATCATAGTGGCCTTTTTTTTTGCAAAATATCTGTTGACTAAAGAGGCTTCCTCAAGACCGCCTATATGATCGGCATGAGAATGCGTAATTAAAAAATTATCAATATCGGTAAATTTTAACCCTAAATCAAATAATGCCTGCGAACATCTTGTACCGCAGTCTATCAGCAGATGGTCTTTGCCCTTTATAATTAAAAGGTTGTTTTGATAGTGTTTCCTTGCAAATGCGCTGCCTACGCCCACAAAAAATAGTGAAAGCTCCCCCTTATTTGTTAATGAGAGTTTTTTATCTTTCAACTCCCGGATTATCATTTCTTTCTCCTAATTCTTTAGCAAATTCCGGTTTCTGTAAACCACATCACTGCTTATTACAGTGTAGCTTAATATATCGACTGAATGATATTTATATCTTGACTTGGCATATTACAAATACTTAAAAGTTATATCAAGTCGAATTTAAAGTGAGTGTCAACGTCATTTGAATGTTTAATTAGTATCACTTTCTGGAAACATAAATGAATTTAAAATCAATAGAAATTTCCCTCAACTTTTTCAACTCTTCCGGAAGGGGACCGAAATTTTGAGAATAAATAATCGAATTGAGGCATGATTGGTCGATAACGCTGTATCCATAGGATTTAGTGATTTTTGCATCTTTAACATTACCATCGAGATACTATCTTGAAGTGAACTACCACGTCTCCACTCTTTATTATTCCCTGATAATATTGAAAAACAGGAAAGAAAGTCTGCCATTTTTCACCTATTATCTTCTGCATACTTAAAAAATATGAGGCATAAGCTGTCGGAATTGTTGCAAGCGACAGGTCTCCCATTGTATCCATAACCACATCCGACTGTTTATTGGGATCAAAATAGGATGTATGATAATCTCCCACAAGATTAGGGCTTTCATTGGTTATCTCTGTCTGAGAAGCGCCCGTATCTGTTTGGGTTTTTTCTATCTGTATGCCTTCAGATTTTGTGTCTTTAGCTTGTTCCGGTTTTGCCCCCGATTTTTTCATTAAACTTGTGCTTACAGGGTTTTCATTAAAATAATTATATAAATTTTCATCACCCTTTTTACCGCTGTTTACATTGGCTTTATCGGATATCTTGCCTTCTTTCGGGATTTCCTTTGAGGAAGTAATAGTTTCAACAATAATATTCTCTATAACCTTTTCATCCTTCTTTTTTGAATCCTCTGTTACAGCCTGATAATTTTTCGGATGAAGTAAAATATCCAGCAGGTTTTTATCAACAGTAACAAAAAAAAGCATAATAAAATAACTATGAATCAAGAGAGATATATATAAATAGCCTAAGCCTCTCTTAAAACCTTCCATAACATAATCTCCTATTTCCAGGCGGCCATTACCATCGAACTCGTTAAATGAAATCCAAAAAAATTAACCTTGCTTAAATAATGATAAAAAATTATTCTTATCCACTGGAAATAATCCATCCATATTTTAAATCCATTTCTGGATTTTAGCAATTTCGGAATTATGCCAAACTCAACTCCTCCAATGAATTTTATCTTTGAAAAACCTGTTTTCTCTAACAATTGTTTAAGATTAAGTCTCGTAAAGTACGATAGATGTCCAGGTAAATAGTAATGATAGTTTTCTTTATTGACAAGAGCCTGTAAACCTGCCATGTCTGCTGTCTGAACCAGAAGGACGCCTCCCTTTCTCATAGACTGAAAAATGTTTTTTAAAGCGGTTTCAGGGTGATTTAAATGTTCTATAACTTCAATCATTGTTACAATGGAAAAATAATTTATGGGCAGATTGATTGATTCACAATTCCCGATAAATATTTTATTCTTTCCAAAGCGTTTTTCAGCATAGGACCCGGCATAATTTGAAATTTCAATTCCATAAGAATCATAACCGGCTTCCTGTGCGACCTGCATCAATCCTCCGAATGAACAACCTGTATCAAGATAATTTTTAACAGAATTTTCAATACTTTTATCCCATTTTTTTAATTTCCTTATCCTCTCTTTCCAGACGATCCGGCAGGCTTCCTCATTTTTTCTCTCATCAATGTATGAATATTCGGCTTTACCCTTATAATAGTCCTCGTTATAATACTGAAAAGCTTCACTATCGTTTATATCCCTGAATTGAAAACCGCATTCCGTGCACTCGAAAATATCAAAATTCGGATTAAATTTCTTTATAGTAAATTTATCCTTAATTAAGGTGCTTCCACAGAGTTTGCACCGCATTATTAACGGCTCCTTATGTTTATTCGAAAACTTCCCTTATTATAATAATCTGAAATTACTTAAAAAAGATGCATTTTAATACCGGGTACCATAATCGGCATCTTACATATTAATAGACAAAATCATAATATTCTAACATTTTTTTTATTATAACTCAATATCTCTCAGGACAAATGATTTCACGCTTAAGAGATAAGCCCATATTCCCCAAATGAAATTTTGTGTTTGAAAAGAAAGTATGGTATATTTCATCAACATTACCTACTTATGCAAATTTAGCTTTTATATTGCAGATCATTAATACTAGTAGTGATTTGCAAATCACAAGGAGGAATTTTCTATAAAAATGCGGTTTATATTTATCATGGTGTTTATGTTATCAATCCCTGCTTTTTCATTTGTGGAGTCTTTAACAGACCGTTTGATATAATACGAAAAAAAGGAGGCAGATTATGTTTCAAAAAAACAAAACAGAATTCAGGCAGCTGGGTATAAACGGTCCTTTGGTTTTTCCAATAGCCCTTGGGTGTATGGGTATGTCCTGGGCTTATGGCCCTGCTGATGAAACCGAAAGCATCGCCACTATTCACAAGGCTCTTGATGAAGGAATAAACCTCATTGATACAGGTGATTTTTACGGCATGGGACACAACGAAATGCTTATCGGCCGGGCGCTGAAAGGCCGCAGGGAAAAAGCCCTGCTTTCTGTAAAATTCGGGGCATTGCGCTCTCCCGACGGCAAAGCTTATGGAAACGACGCCAGGCCGGCTGCAGTCAAAACCTTCCTCGCATATACCCTTACAAGGCTTGGCGTTGACCATATTGACATATACCGGCCGGCCAGACTTGACGCTCAGGTGCCTATAGAGGACACGGTCGGTGCCATCGCAGAGATGGTAAAGGCAGGATACGTGCGTTACATAGGTTTGTCCGAGGTCGGTCCGGAAACAATCCGCAGGGCGCAGTCAGTGCATCCCATCTGTGACCTGCAGATAGAGTATTCCATGGTCAGCCGCGGGCCTGAAGCAAAAATTTTTCCTGTGCTTCAGGAACTCGGGGTAGGTGTAACAGCTTACGCCGTGCTTTCCCGCGGGCTTTTGAGCGGCTCTTCCATGAAAGTCAAAGGAGACATCAGGGTGAACATACCGAGGTTTATGGGCGAAAACATGGCTAAAAACCGGAAACTGGTTGAAAAGTTGGAGCAAATCGCCGGGGACATGCGCGCAACGCCTTCACAGCTGGCAATTGCATGGGTCCTGGCAAAGGGAAAGTTTATTGTGCCCGCACTGGGTGCCCGCAAAAGAAAACAGCTCAGCGAGACGCTTGGAACATTAAAGGTCAAGCTAACTGCGGACGATATAAATCGCCTGGAACAGGCCATACCCGCCGCTGAAGTTGCCGGCACGAGGTACGGCGAAAGTCAGATGAAAGCATTGGACAGCGAGACGGCAAATTAATCAGTAATTGACATAAATACTTCGGTGGCCTAAAAACAGAAAACTTTAGTTTATATGGGATGCTTCCCTTTCGGGAAATTTTTTCTTTAAAAGTGTAAGATATTTCTCATCATTAATTACAAGGCCTTTCAATTCAAGATATTTTATGGAATTATTATTATAATACAATGTTTTTATTAAATTCAGGGAAGATTCGGGTGTGACAAGGTTGTTTACAAAGCTAAAGTTTTCAATTGTCTGGTTTGTGTTAAGCATAATAGTCAAAGCTTTCATTTCATTATCGTCCAATCCGCATGAGTCAATAGTAAGTGAAGTAATGCATTGATTATTTTGAAGGGCCTCAAAAAGGGCTTCGGCATTGCTTTGAGTAAAGGCATTGTTTTTAATAACAAGATTGGTTACGCTTAATCTTTCTTTAAGTACTGAAAAAAAATCCCTTGTTTCCTTTATATCGGGAAGATTATCAAGAATAAGAATAGTTTTTAAAGTGCCCGAATATTTTAAAACATCGGAAAATACAATCAGGTCGTTTGTAATATCGTTCTTCTTTTCATCATTTGTATCGGTGAGATTATTTTCTGCATTAAAAACCGGTTGTATATCGTTTATGTATGGCAATCTCATAGTTTTCGAATCAACCCGGAAATAATTAATGATTCTTTTTTCCGGATTATAGCTGTATTTATAGCATGCGTCCAAGTAGATAATTAAATTGCCTTCTTTTTCGCCCGGGAAGTCCAGATTTATTTTTCGGTCCGAATTGCTTATATTTTCCCCAAGGGCTTTAATACCCGCGTCTCCGGTATAACAGCGTTTAAGATCAATGGTTTTTATTGTGAGATTTTCTTTTAAAATTCCGGATATGAAGACAGCCCCGGGATTCCCAAGATAATTGTCGCTTAGGTTTAAATAGTTTACCGTTTTGTTTCCTGCCAGGGAGTATGCGATAGGTTCAATATCTTTAAATGTTAGTCCAAGCCCATTCAGGTTTATTTTCGTCTTCCCTTCTTTAATCTGTTTTTCAAAGGTGTCTGATGGATCAATTCCACAGCTTAAACAATAGTATTTGTATGCACTCAGGGTCAGACTGATATTCCTTGCGGCTTCAATGTTATTTTTATTTACCGGAGGATAAATTATGGATTCGATTATTCCCTGAGTATCAAAAGAAAATGTTAAACCTTTATTAACGATTATAATATTTATAATAAGTTGAATAATACAAGAATTCCATAATAGCTTTTTCATAAACATTAAATCCCTCGCAATTCACGGAAAGTTGTTAAAAAAATGTTTCTAACCTGTGCGTAACTACGTGCGTATATGTGCGTTAGCTGTCATTTGTTTTGCAAATCCGCAGATATTTTCCAGACAGCATCGGCTGCAGAGGGGCTCCTTCCTGCATATCTCCTTTCCCAGGCGCACTATTAACGCATGATATTCCTGAAATACAATCTCATCTTCCGGCAGTCTCCTGTGAAATACAGCTTGAATCTCGCCATACGAAGAGCCTTCATTGAAACTGCCAATCCTTGAAAATATTCTCTTTGTGTAAGCGTCAACAACAAAAACCGGCTTATGATAAGCGTACAGCAGAATGGAATCGGCAGTCTCTTCGCCGATTCCCCAGACCGATAACAAGCGACGCCTTGCCTCAAGTATGGAATAGTCTTTCAATTTATTCAAACTATTTTGTGGTTCCATTAAAAATTGAATTAAGGCTTTAATCTTTTTTGCTTTTTGGTTGTAATATCCTGAAGGTTTTATAATATTTGCTATTGCTGAAACCTCAAACCCTTTTAATGCCTTAATATTAAGAAGGTTTGATTCTTTAAGACGGATTAAAACCTTTACAACATTGGACCAGCTTGTGTTCTGGGTCAGGATAGCCCCAACAGCGATCTCAAATTTTTCCTCATCGCTTCTTTCCCTCTTTGTGAACTCTTCAAGATACAGACAGGCATTACCATAAACAATCGGCCACCAATTCTGGAGTCCGTATTCATTTTGAAGAAGCTTGAAAATCTTGATTAATGAAGCAGTCATTAGAACTCCCTGATACTAGTGGAAATAATCCTTAAAATCTGTGATTTAATTATAAAATGCTTTTATAAAATATTCCTCAAAATCAAATATTCAAATATGAAAAGAATTTTTTTTACATTATCGCTCGATTCTATATAAAATTAATCCTTAAGAAGTCTTGACAATTTCAATATTTACCGTATAATCTTACTACTTTATTAGAGCAAATAAAGGAAGTAAATGATATTTTAGGAGATTAATTCTTTATGATATATAAAGCTGCATATATTAAGACGTTTTTTGACAATATGATTCTTCCATATATTGTTTCACCGGAAATAGAAGTGGTGACAGGAAAATGGTATATTGTAAACACGAAGTTTGGAGAGGATATAGGGCTGGCCTCTTCGGGAATAAAAGAGATACCATCGGAAAAGTTCCAAATAAAAAAACCTGTGATTGAGCATGCAAATGATGCCGATATAGATGATATTGAAATTGATGATACATCTATTCTGGAAAATAAAAATGAGCATATTCCTCTTGATGTTGAGAATCTTCAGCTTGAGAATTTTAAAATAATAAAAGAGGCCACCCAGGATGAGCTTATTCATTGGCAGAGTTTCAGGCCGGAAGAAATAAAAGCCTTTGAATCCGCTAAAAAAGAGATAAAAGATCTGGGTCTTGAAATGAAATTAATAAATGTTCATTTCTTATATCAAAGAAAAAAGATTATCTTCAATTTTACAGCTGACAACAGGATTGATTTCCGCCAGCTCGTAAAAAGGCTGGCAAGTATCTTTAAAACAAGAATAGAAATGCGTCAGATCGGAGTAAGGGATGCGGCAAAAATCCTCGGCGGTTATGGAGTTTGCGGCATATTGAACTGCTGTTTGAAATCAAATTGCCATATAAATTCTATCTATTTAAAAATGGCAAAGGATCAGGGTTTTGTTGTTAATTCAAGCAAATTAACCGGTTCCTGTGGAAGGCTTATGTGTTGTTTGGCTTATGAGATAGATTTTTACTCGGAAGAAAGAGAAAAATATCCTGATATCGGCGCAATAGTCCATGAAGGTGTTAAAAACTTTACCGTGGTTTCTATTAATGTTTTAAAGAGGGAAATATATATATCGGACGAAAATCATCATCAGAAAAAGTTTAATCTGGAGAATCTGAGGTTTGTAAAAAAGGATAGCGCTGAAGTTTCTCATTATAGGATTTTTAATGAATTATCTCCTGGTGAGCCTGATAATATGAGCAATAATCCGGTATTTCCATCGGCAAATCAATAAATTATATCCCCAAACCACTTTCAGGTAGAGAGTTCGTTGTTTGCAAAATTGAATTAATTATAAAATGATTAGTAATTGTTGATTTTGTGATCAGCTCAAAATTTATTGAGGTTTGTGCATGCCATACGATAAGAATCATGTTGATGAAGCAAAAAAGAAAGGACTCTTTGAGGAAAATGTTTTTGACTCAAAGTCACTTTTATTGGATGATGAAGAAAAAAACAAGCTGAAGAATGTGATAATTAAAAAGTCAGTGGAAGAAAATACCGTAGTTAAAGATGAAGTTCCCGAAGAGAAACAGATCAGAAACCATGAAAAAAAGGATATTAATGTTGAGATAAATATTTTTGAAAAAATATTGATAGCAATTTTAACATTTCTGGGAATTGAGAACCTGCAAACTTATAAAATAAATAAAGCCATCTCGCAGATTGAAAGATATGCATCCAGACTCAAACCACCAATTTTCAACATAAAAACAAAAAATATTACAAAATATTTTGCATATAGTATTCATGATATTTATTTAAAATTGTTCTGCATTAAGCAGTTATATGCTGATTCTGTAAGTAATAGCGAACTCTGGAATAACTCTGAGCAAATGAATAAGACAGGTATTGAAATTCTGTTTGAAGGACTTGCCGGTATTGATTCAAATTATGTGGATAACAGGTTTTCACAGCAGGGAATTATTAAAGTATTCAATGATTTTGATAATTTTAATGCCGCTATTGAGGCTGTGAATCAGAAAGTGAAGGATTATCTTCACTCGATCGATAAAGCATCTCTTGGTCTGATAAATAGTTACTATACAAATATTATTTATTTTAAAAACCTGATTGATTACGATTTTGATCAAATCTTTAAAAAATTCGACCCTCAATTCACTCCAAGTGAAATCCCAAGTTTTATAGATATTGTTGGAGAAGCAGTTTCGCCATATCTCGCAAGTCTTGAGGAAGCTATACTGCAGATCGATCTCTCTCTGGATAATTTTTATTTATTTAAAAATCTCGAATTCGTTTCAAAAATCCTCTCTGTATCATCTAAGAGCTATGTTCTCCTCAATCAGGAAATAACCGGAATTGATAATTCAATTTTACCGGGAATCAATAATTTTGATAATGAATTAGCACTATTATTGGATTCATTAAAAGAATTACTTTACAATAACAGTATTACCTGCCTACTACAAATAATCAGGAGAGACCCTGTTTATTCCCCTGTTTTTATTCATACAAAATACGACCTTTATAAAAATTACTGTGAGGCTTTTGAGAAAAGGATAAAAAATATAATTAATAATACTATAAAGGAAAAAAAGCAAAAGCAAATAGAAAATACTATTAAAAAGGTATTTAATACTATTAAATGGGCAGGAATTTATAATGCCGATTTTTCAGAGAAGATAGAGAATGATGGCTTTCTTGATTTTATATATTGCTATCATATAGGAATGGCTAATACTTTTTTAAACCTTTATTACGATGAAATGGTAAAAAATGTATTAAATATCGTCTCTATGAGCGGTGTTTTTACAGAAAAATTTTTTAAAAAAAATGTATCCGATGCCTTTTATCGGATGGAGAAATTTGAAGAAAAATTCAAGGAATTTTTATTTGAAATGAATCCCGAGGGAATAGAAGGCAAAAAAATTATAGACCTTTTATCAAGAAAAGAGGAAAACCGCGGAGAATTGAAGAAATCATTAGAAAGGAATATAATGTCTGTTAATAATAAAGCCAGAGATCTTTTTGAAGAGTTTTACGGGCTTTTTAAAAATATTTCCGATATTATAGATAAAATACATTTTGATATTGATGCTAAACCGCCGGTTCATATCAAAAATATTCGTTTTATCGGGGGGCTGAAGAATATAAAATTCCAGAATTATGTTGATAAAAGCTATGAAGTCATGACTTCAGTTAAAGAAACAGTTGAGCTTTTAAGAGTATAAAGCAAATGATAAAAGAAAAGGCTATATTAGTAGGCGTTAAATTTCCAGGAGATATTCTGGATTGCGTTGTACAGTCCCTTGATGAACTTGGCGAACTTGCTAGTACAGCGGGGGCAATTGTTTCTGAAAAGGTTATTCAGCAGAGAAGAGATATAGATACAAAGTATTATATAGGAAAAGGCAAGGTTGATCAGATTAAAAATCTTTACATATCTAAAAAGGATATAAATCTTATAATTTTTAATCATGATTTAACAGCGGCCCAGATTAGAAATCTTGAAAAAGGGCTAAAAATAAAGGTAATAACAAGGACAGAGTTAATTTTTGATATTTTTGTTTTGCATGCCAGGACAAAAACCGCAAAACTTCAGGTTGAACTGGCACAATTAAATTACCAGCTTCCCAGAATTACGGGGAAGGGAATTTTAATGTCAAGACTCGGCGGAGGTATCGGCACAAGAGGCCCCGGGGAAAAGCAGGTTGAACTGGATAGAAGGCTAATACAAAGAAGGCTTTTTTTAATAAAAAAGAGAATGAATCAAATTGAACATGAAAGAAGCATACAGAGAAAAAATAGAATTAAAAGAGAATTCAGGATCGCCATTGTAGGCTACACTAATTCCGGTAAAACATCTCTCTTAAACAGGCTTACTAAGACGAATATTCCGGCGGAAGATAAACTCTTTGCGACTTTGGATACTACTACAAGAAAATTATGGCTCGGCTATGAAGGGGGTTTTCCTGTAAGGGCTGTCATTACAGATACGGTTGGGTTTATCCGGGATATTCCTCATGGCTTGATTGAGAGCTTTAAATCCACTCTTGAAGAAACAATCCAATCAGATCTTCTTATCCATACCCTGGATATCTCATCACACGATTTTCTTGTGAAAAAGAATGTTGTTGAAGAAACTTTAAATGAATTGTGTTCAGGTAATATACCTTACATCTTATGTTTTAACAAGATTGATAAGCTCTCTGAGGCGGAAGTGTTAAACATCCGATTTAGGTTTCCGGATGCCGTCTTTTTATCGGTTAAAGAAAATCTTCATATCGATTTATTAAAAGATAAAATAAAAGAATTTATACTGACAAAGAGGATTCAGACAAAGGGCGGCTGAAGTGGAAGTTTATTATATGCTTTTTTTGAATTGCCGTGAAATCAGGTAACCTATACCGCCGGCTATAACAAGGATTACCAATATATCTATAATCCTGCTGTATTTCATTACCACAGCCCAATTATTTCTCAAAACTTTTCCAATATAACAGAGGAAAGCATTCCAAAAACCCGCTCCGATTATGGTTAAAACCGAAAACCGGATAATGTTCATTCTGCCTATACCGGCTGGAATTGAGATAAGATGCCTGATAACCGGAATAAAGCGGCATATAAAAACGGTCGCTTCCCCATATTTATTAAAATATTTCTCTGTGGATTCGAGATGATGAGAATTGAGAAAAACGTATTTGCCGTATCTTGCCACAAAGGGCTTGCCGCCGTAGTAACCGGCTGCGTATGATATCAGAGACCCGATAATGCTTCCAATAGTGCTGTAAAAAACAACCAGCCAGAAAGAAAATGTATTTTCAGCTACCAGAAAACCCGCAAACGGCATCACAGCTTCGCTTGGAACCGGCAAGACCATGCTTTCCATCATCATCATTATAGAAACGCTTAAGTATCCTCCACTATTTATAAGTTTAGTTATGGATTCAGCTAACAGCTCAGTAAGCCCCATAATATTCTCCTATGATAAATGTCAATATATCTACTCAAAAATATTTTTTTATATTTGTTTCAGTTTAAATTGGGTAAAATCTTCAAAAACCCAGTTATTTTTTAATGTGTCGTAAATTATTCCTAATAATTTTCTGGCTGTTGCGATAATTGCCTTACCGGAACCTTTCTTAGTTTTCATTCTCAAATAAAATGCACGTAAATAATCAGAATAACGTATTGCGATTAATGTGCATTGTACAAGGGTTGTTCTGCCGATCTTGCTTCCCTGTTTTGTTATTCTTCCATGCATTACTGTCTCATTTGAGTCACTGACTCTTGGAACTATACCGAAAAAAGCATCAAGATTTTTACGGGAATCAAAGTCATTAATATCGCCAATCACGCTCAATAATATTGTTCCGCTCTTTTCACCAATTCCCTTTATGCTTGTTATATTTTCAAAACCTTTCAATCCTTTCCCTTTTTCTTTCAATTTATTATCGATCTCTTCAATGCTGCTTGTCAGGTACTTTATCTGGTCTATACAAACTTTAATTTCAAGTTCTGATGTATCGCTAATCTTATAACCAAGAGCTTTGCTGAATCCTTTCTCACTTGATAGAAATTCCTTGTCAGTTTCAATCCCGTTCATCCTCAAAATATTATGCACTTTGTTTTTGAGCGCAGTACGAAGTTGAACAAACTTGTCCCTTGTGTGGGCCAGACTTTCAATCTCTGATATATTTTCTTCTTTCATCCTGACCTCCGGGATAATGCCTTTACTAGCATAATAGGCTATGGTTTCCGCATCGTTTTTATCAGTCTTTTTTACCGATTCGCTGATCACCTTAAATTTGTAAGGGTTAATTACAGCTACACTCTTTACATATTCTTCCACTTTCTTTTTAAAGTAACGAGTGTTTGTTGTTGTTTCAACAACCACCATATCTTCTTTGTTAAGATTCATAGCAAAATCCGCCAGGCACTTCAACTTGAATGTTTCAAACTTTTTCTCATCTGTTTCCGGCGTTAAGTAACAAACCGTAAAACTGTTACTGTGTAAATCCACTCCAACAAACCTTTCCATATTTTGCCTCCGTTTATTTAGAGTAGATTTATTACCGGTAAACACCATTCTCCTATCCAGGGTCTATGCCCTACGGTGACGTTTCGGTCATAGGTTTAAAATTAATCTCCTTTTCAGGGTCAAAGCCCTATGTTTTTATCCAACCTACAACCTATCTACTCTCATATTATTATAATATTATTTCAACATGAGAGCTTTTATTTCACCGGTCTATTTATCATACCATCTCCTTATTTATAACCGTTTAAAAAGCAACACCCAAACGAAGATCCAGAATACCATAACCGCCGCCCTTGTTGACATTATATCCGTTTATGGGTATAAAGAAATCATAACCGATACAGGGCTCTGCATAAACATTCATAAAATTATAAAATATAAATTTATATCCTAATTCTACTGGTATTAATATCCATGTTGCGGGGTTGGATGTTCCATCATAAAGATTAAATGTTACCTGTTCGTATGCCGCCCCTAAGCCTATAAAGGCGCCTTCAACAGCGGCTCCATAAGTATATAACCTTCCCCTGATGCCATAACCGATTACTGAAATATTAGAAATATTACCGTTTGTATCACTGCCGAATAATGAGTAATTAACTGTAGCTATGATTGAAAACTGATCGGCAATACCGTATTCGTATGAAACGCCAATTCCTAAAGCTGCTCCACTTGAACCAATAACAAAGGGATCAATTGCAACTGCATTTCTTAAGACCTGGCTTTCCTCATCCTCGCCAAGCAAAAATGAAAAAAAGCAGAAGCTTAATAATATAATCAAAGTTACTTTGTAAAAAGAATGCATCCTTGACTCCTTAAAATTTACTAACGGCAACAATAACTATAAGTACAAAATCTGAGAAATATTATACTTTAATAATAAGTTTTTTGCAAAAGTCTATTGTATGAAATCTATCAAATTTTATGTGCAGATTTTATCTGGCGGAAAATTCAATATAAATCTATAATATTTCCCTATGGAAAATATCGGGCATTTTTGGCTTATTTTTTCTCTATCTTTTGTCGCCGCGTTATCGGGTGCGTTATCCCCTGGTCCTGTTTTGGTATATACAATCACACATTCGATAAAAGATAACAAAACCGGATATTTAACTGGAGCTGTTGTTATTTGCGGCCATGCTTTATTGGAATTTGTTATTGTTTTGCTTCTTTTCTTTGGTTTGTCATTCACATTCAGAAATACTCTATTAATTAAATTGGTAAGCATTCTTGGCAGCGGTTTTCTTTTCTATCTCGGCATTTCTCTTATAAAAGATGTCCTGACTGGGAAGATTGATATGGATTTTTTAGACAATAATTCATATATAACAGAAAACGGAAATAATAAAGAATCATCCGGTTTAAACAACCCTTTCTTCGGCGGAATAATTATTTCAATGAGTAATCCATTCTGGTGGTTTTGGTGGGCTTCTATCGGTACTGCTTTTATGTCTCAATATCAGGTTTCACTGAGTAATCCGTCAAGCCTCGCTGCTTTTTATACAGGTCATGAAGCTGCTGACTTCACATGGTATGTTCCTGTTTCAGCGATGGCTTTTATAGGTAAAAAGTGGCTGAATAAAAGAGTGTATTCAATAGTACTGATGCTCTGCGGTATTTTTATGGCTCTTTTCGGAATTTATATGGCTGCTAATGTAATCGGTTCTTTTTAACAAGATGGTCACTTTGTAACATTAAGAATTAAAGGCTGTTTTGTGATGGAATATTTCCGATACTTTCGGCTGATTTTACAGCATTTAATATTGCCTGAGCGAAAACTTCAGCCGCAAAAGCTCCAACTATATTGACATCGGCATAACGTTTACCAGTGGATAAGGCAAAAATAGTATCACCGTCAAGCATTGTATGAGCAGGGCGGATGGTTCTTGCCAATCCATCCTGAGCCATCTGGGCAACCTTATTTGTCTGCTCTTTATTTAACCTTGCATTAGAAGCTACAACACCGATAACTGTATTTTGTCTTGAAGCAAAACCTAATATTGTACGTCCTATCATATTTTTCATAATTTCAAGAGTATCGGCAAAGTAATCCGATGTTCCAATCTGAATCGGGCCTTTTTTTATTGTCCGCGCACCTGCGATAATTTTTCCATTTGTGGGATCGATAACATCTCCGAAGGCGTTAACAGCGGCAATGGCTCCGACAACGACTCCTGAGCCGATTTCCATACTTGCCGTGCCTATGCCGGATTTCATAGCCTGCCTGATACCTAAAATTTTACCAATAGTAGCTCCGCATCCGGCGCCGAAATTGCCCGGCTTGGGAAGTCCGGATGAAGCTTCTTTACAGGCCAGGTAAGCCATTTCTGCATCTGGCCGGATATCCGCCCGCCCGATATTCAGGTCAAAAAGGATCGCCGCCGGTACGATAGGTACTCGAGCCACCCCGGCATCAAAACCAACTCCCTTCTCTTCAAGATACTTCACAACACCGGAGGCGGCATCCAGACCGAAAGCCGATCCGCCTGATAAAAGTACTGCATGTACCCTGTCAACCAGATGCATCGGGTGAAGCGCGTCTGTTTCCCTCGTGCCTGGAGCGCCCCCGCGCTCATCAACGCCCCCAACGGCGCCACCTTCACATAATATAACCGTACAGCCGGTTAAAGCCTCTTCATTTTGAGCCTGTCCTACAAGAATACCTTTTATATCTGTTATTGAATTCTTCAATTTCATATTAAGCTCCTTTCTTTATATTTAATGGAATGAAAATTCAAATTTTACAACAGGGGCAAAGAGTTTAAATATTAGTCATTTTTATTTATATCAAGTAGTTAATAATATCTTATGGACAGTTCTAAAAACTCATTTTTTACTGATATCGTCATACTTATGGTTCGTTTAAGCTCACCACGGCGGCTTGACGAAGTATGGTTACAATTACCTCAAAACTTGTCACCCATTCGTCAAGCTCAGGGTGACTTTTATTGAGTTTTTAAAACTTATTTAAAAATACTTTATAAATATTTTTTCGAATATAATCAGCTAACTATGACACCAATATTAACAACCTTCGTATGTGTCTCTATGGTTATATAAAATCTTCACGGGAAATAAGCAGGCTGCATACAATATTGCATTAAGTTCCCTCAAACATAATTGTCAGGAAATAATATTCTCTCGGTTCCTTCAATGATTATATGCAAGATTATCATATGAACTTCCTGAACTTTATCAGAAGTATTTCCGGGAATTATAAATTCAAAATCACATTTACCTTTTAAATTTCCGCCATCCCGACCCAATAATCCGATTGTTTTTATTCCAAGACTCCTGCTCTTTTCAACTGCTTTTAAAATGTTTGTAGAATTTCCGCTTGTTGTGATACCAATAAAAATATCGCCTTTTTGCCCATAAGCATCAATATTTCTTGTAAATATTTCATCAAAACCAAAATCATTTCCTACAGCGGTAATATTTGCCGGATCTGTAAAAGCAATAACAGGTAAAGGCTTTCTATCCTTTCTGAACTTACCGGTAAACTCTTCCGCGAAATGCATTGCATCGCAGGCGCTTCCACCGTTTCCGGCTATCATTAATTTATTGTTGTTTTTAAACGTATCTGCTATTAATTTTGTGATTTCAAAAGTCTTATTGAAATTAACTTCATCTGAACAGAAAGTTTCCAAAACTTTTAGTGACTCAAAATAAGAAGATTTGATTTGTTCTAACATTTTATTGTACTCCCTATACCAAGTTATATTCAAAATTAGTTTTAATGAGCTTTTAAATGCTTATAATGAGTTCTTAATTAAATATTTTTATTTAAATTCAGTATCATATATTATTTACATGTATTATAAATTAAAGCAAGAAAAACATGGTTTTTTTACCGTTTTTACTTCAAGTTTAATGTCAGGTACAATTCTTAAAAAATCAAAATTCAAAAAAAATAAAAATATTTAACCTGACTTGATAATTTTTAAAGATATATATATATTTTTAGTGATAAATAGTAAAAAGGAAGGATATTGTAATGAAAGTTTCAGTACCTAAAGAAGAAATAGACAGGATTATGTCAGAATACAGCAGTTCTGAGAATGAGGCTGTAAAGGCTTATCTTGATGCTCAGGAGGCATCGACCAATGCTTTTCAGGATGAGCTTTTAAAGCAATTAGGACCAAAAAAGAAGTCAAACTCTCCTGAACGGAATATAGCGGTATATACACCTCGTCAAATTAAGGAACACCTTGACAGATATGTTATCGGCCAGGAAGAATACAAAAAAAGACTTTCCATTGCCGCAGCTTTTCATTTTGCTATTTTGCGTTATCTGGATGAAAATCCTCAGGAAAATAATGTAAAACGGTTTAGAAAGAAAAATACTATAATAGCAGGCCCTTCAGGAAGCGGTAAAACTTATAGTGTGGAAGTTCTGGGCGACCTTCTTGAAGTACCGACTCTAATAATTGACGCGACGGACTATACTGAGGCTGGTTATGTCGGCAAAAGCGCCGATGATATGATCCGCGAGCTTTTAGACATGGCTCCGGGGGGCTCTCGTACCGAAAAAGCCGAATTTGTAAATAAAAACGGCGGCATTATATTTATTGATGAAATGGATAAAAAGGCGAAAGACGGGCAATTAGTCGGTTATGACATATCCCGGGAGGGGTTTCAGCGTGCGGTACTGAAGCTTATTGAAAGAAAGTTTGTTTCGATTGACAATCCCATGTCGCCCTCTTCTCAGATTCAGGATTTTATGAGACATGCAGAGAGGCGGTGCAGGAAAAAAACAAGAAAATACAATCAGCACTGAAAAAATACTTTTCATCGTGGGCGGCTCTTTCCAGAGAACTCATGACGACCTTGAAAATATTGTTAAAGAGAGATTAAAACATCAGGCCGGAAGAGTACGCGATGATGGAAGCTTTACTGTAATGGGATTCAGCACCGATGATTCTATCGACAGAGTAAAAGCTATGCTTAATTTTTATAAAGAAGCCGATGTTGATGATTATATCCGGTTCGGACTTATACCTGAGCTGGTCGGAAGGATTCCAATCCGAAGTTATGTAAACCTTCTATCAAAAAATGACCTTATTCGTATTATGAGAGACACCGAGGATTCAATAATACATCAGTATATTGCCGAATTTAAGGCGTTCGGTATTGACTTAAAATTTGAAGATGCGGCAATAGAGTATGTTGCTGGGCTTGCGGAAAACAAAAAGACAGGAGCAAGAGCCCTTGTAAGCGTCTGGGAAAATATTTTTACGGATTTCCAGTATGAACTTCCGGGTTCGAATTTCAAAGAACTGGTTGCAACTGAAGAATTATGCCGTACGCCGAAGGATGTTTTGCTTAAGATACTTGAACGTTCCCCATTCGTGGATTTTACCGAAAGATTCAATAGGGAGTATAATATTCAACTCGTATTGGATGATGGAGCTCAAAATTATGTAGAAAATTATGCCCGGGAAAACGGTATCCAGGTTTCCGACGCTCTGAAGCTTCTTTTAAAAGGGGCTTCCTCATTAAATTATATGAATATCACGGGGAAGTACAGTGTTACAGTTGAAATGCTTAAAGATCCAGCTTATTTTGATAAGATTTTTACAGAATGGTATCAGCAATTAGCTCCCGATCAACTTAAAGCCAAGCAATTTCAAACCGGACAAATTCAATCAGAACAGGTTAAACCAGATCAAAATCAATCAGCCAGAGGAAAAAGGAAAAAAAATATTGAATAGAAAATTGGAAATTTTTTGATTTCCAATACATTGTGTCTGGCAAACATTTGTTCGTATTCGGAAAATTGACAGGGCTTACCAGCCCTTTTATAATAGTTGGTTATCCGTTGGGGATGTAGCCAAGTGGGAAGGCTGCGGTCTGCAAAACCGCTATGAGTCGGTTCGATTCCGACCATCCCCTTATTAATAATGCCGAGATGGTGGAACTGGTAGACACAAGGGACTTAAAATCCCTCGGGTTTTAAAGCCTGTGCGGGTTCGAGTCCCGCTCTCGGCATTTGTTTTTTTCACACGAAAAATCTGATCTATCGAGCTCCGGGAGTAGAGATGAAAAAATTACTGTTTTTTATCTTGCTGTCTTTTATCTATTCTATGAGCTTTTCAATTACAATCAAAGAAATTGATATTCCTGATCTTGAAAGATCACAAAAGGAAACTGTACTTCATTATTTTTATGAGTATGAGAATGAAACGAATAAAAACTGGACTATCTCTGAATTAAATTTCGCATTATTAAGATTTCAGGAACGTCTTGAGAGGACAGGATGGTATAAAGATGTCGTGGCAAGTAATACCATCGTGAGCAATGAGGCTTATATTAATATAAGCTTAAAAGAAAAATCTTCATATACCTTCACGGCCGGTAACCTATATCTGGGTGTATCAAAATATGACTTATGGGGAAAGGGTAAAGTAGTCGGTTTTGAGATCGGTCCCATACGAAGAAAGGTAATAATTGAAGACAGGATGTTCAACAATTCACCTTTTTTCTTTTCTGTCGCTATGGGTACTGAGGAGAATTATTATTTCTCTTACATCTCAAATACATATATAACAAATATGCTGATAAGGAATGCCGGTGATATTTCCCTTGGATATATCATATTTCCTGATTTATATATAAGCATGGAGTCAAGGAATTCATGGCTTGATTTGACAAACGGTACAAATTCTTTGGCCTTTTATAAAGAAGGTTTAAAGCTCGAGTATGACAGAAGAGCAGGGTTTCCATCTATATATCATGGTATAGATATAGCTTTTAACGGTAATTATGTTTACCCGTACAATGCCTTTCAGGGAGAAGGCATGATCAATTTATACCAGCAATTAAGTAAAAACTTTGTTCTGGCAGAAAAAGTTCATGCAGGTTATACTTCGCTTGATGTGCCGGATTATGCCAAGTTTTCTCTCAGAACCATTAACGGTTTAAGGACTTTATCACAGTTCAGCGGAATGATAGGAGACGACTGTTATGATGTACATACTGAACTCAGATGGGATTTCTGGGATGTCATTCCCTTTTTTATTTTAGATATGCAACTTGAAGCTCTTGCATTATTTGATGTTGGTGAAGCCAGGGATAGCTTTTCAGATTTCGGCAAGCCCCACTATGTATATGGGGGAGGTTTACGTGTTTATCTCGATAGTTTTTCGATTAGAGCCGAACTGGGAATTGATGAAACAGGTAATTCATCAATATTAACTTCCTTCGTTGCCCCATTTTAACAAGCATGCTGCTTGACCCGGGTTTATGGTTCGGCAACAGACTGTGTGAAAACTCAGCATAGTAGCCTGGTAAAATCGGCCGATTTTATCCTAAATTTCATTTATTACGCATTCTTCCGATATAAAACTTTTTTCTTTTCTGAAATCGGAACAAAACCTCCATATATATCATTTTTTATCCGCAAACCAGTTCCATAAGCTTCTTTGTACCCAGTATATTGAATACTCTTATAAAATTATGTACGAATCCCGCCAGACATGATTCTGTCAGGACGTTATCCTTACCCTTCATTAAAAAATAACTATACCCCATATTCCTTTTTATCGATCCAAACGGATGTTCACATATCTCTACAATATTATCCAATGTTTCATTAAACAGAACTATCTGATCTCTCGATTCTCCTTCTATGTGTCCCATTGCTTTACTCCGCTTTATGTCTACCAATATTATAACATATCTGCTGAGTTTTCACACAGTCTGGAAGCTCACCAACCGCCCCCGAAGTCCCGAGCCTTGACGAGGGAAAGCTCAGGCAAACACTCTGCGCTAATCTCCATTATAATACATCGACGCTTTGCTATCAAAATAAAATATTAAAGGCACATCCTATACTGATTCTGCCGGCTAGATAAGGTGTGTTAAATAATGCAGCAATAAATTTGACTGATATTACAAAAAAATATAAAATATCTGCCGGTTATAAATGAAATAAACCGGGCGTTTAGCTCAGCTGGTTTAGAGCACCTGCCTTACAAGCAGGGGGTCATAGGTTCGATCCCTATAACGCCCATAATGATGATAAAGCCGCTCTCAAGGGGCGGCTTTTATTTTTATATTGAATTTTTTCCGGTGATAACCTAATTTAGGTTTAGGATAAGACTGTCTTTTCCGATTGGAAAGCCCTTGATCTTTTTTAGAGCAGCTTGAGCCTCATCTTTTCCAGAGAATTTCCCTACTCTCACTCTGTAATATGTTACTCCATTTACAGAAGCTTCAACGAGATAAGATTGGAATCCGCTTTTTCTTAAGTTGTCTTCAACAGAACGCGCTTTCTCCATACTTGTATGAGCTGATACCTGGATAATATAATTATCTTCCTGCTTTGATTGAGCTTGATTTTTTGTCGGGGTATTTTTTGCATTTTGATTTTGAAGCTTAACATTTTTATTTTCAGGTTTTACCGGATGAATTGAAGGCACAGTAAGAACATTTTCCTTTGGAAGATTTGTAACGTTCAAAGGACTCGCTATCGCACTTCCTGATTGTTTGTTCTCAACGGCTGGAACAGAGCTTTCATCACCATTTTTAACAGGTTCCGTTAGAGTCGTTCCATTCACTGCCAGATTATTTTCAAGTTTTTTCTGATCAAGCCTTTCCTCAATTTTCTGCTGGTATTGCTTGTTACCAAAAGTGATATCTTTTAAGGTGGATTTTCCGAGCCAGTATCCCACTAAAAAGACAAAAACGCCGAAAAATACAAAGATGGCTCCAGCCCAGACAATCTTTTCATCACTTAAGTTTATAAACCTTTTCGGTTTTTCACCGTAAGACGCCTGTTGGTTACGTTCATTCATCGAAGCAGCGCCCTGCATTGAATTTCCCCTTTGTATTGTTTTGCTTGTATGTTTATAGTCGTTTATTTTACTTCTTCCTGGATTGAATATTTCCTCGTCCATATTAAATTCCTCATCAACCATATCTGTCCCCTTTTGATTATTGTTAGGAAATAAATCGATGTAATCCGGATCTGACATTTTTTCCTCCTCGGATTGTTAAGATATTAGTTATACCGTTTTTCTTTGAAGAATATACATTATAATTAGGAAAACGGTATATACCAAATACTATAAAAAGTGCTATCGCACATTATTTAAAGTAATTTGGTATTATAAATAAAATCTTAAAGATTTCTTCTTGATTTTCGGTAAAATTTTAAAATGGATGAGATTTTTAGTATTTTTACTTTTTCTTAAAAATTGATCGGTTATTCTTGAGGGATGTTTTATCTGGGAATTAATCCTTGAAAGATTTTCAATTCTTCTATAGAATATACGGATTAAATTTCTGGAGGAATTATGTTTACGAAGAATCTGCAGAGGACATTTTACTGCGGAGAAGTGAATAAAGATGAACTTGTCGGAAAAAGGGTTGTCATAAACGGCTGGGTTCAGAATTACCGCGATCATGGAGATTTAACCTTTCTTGATGTGCGCGATAGAACGGGCATTATCCAGCTTGTGTTTGACCCGCAGGCAAACCCTGCAGCCCATGAGACAGCAAAAAAATTGAGGAGTGAGGATGTTATTTCGGCTACGGGAACTGTTCTTCTCCGGACACAGGAAAATATAAATCCCAAAATTCCTACCGGCAGGTTTGAGGTAAAAATCAACACTGTGGAAATTCTCAACAAGTCAAAAACCCCGCCCTTCCAGATTGACCAGGATGATATCAATGAGGAAGTCCGGCTTAAATACCGCTTTCTTGACTTCAGAAGGCCGGAAATGTTTAACAATCTTTATATTCGCCATAAAATAACAAATACTGTAAGACGTTATCTGGATGAAAACGGCTTTCTTGAGGTTGAAACACCGCTATTGAATAAGTCCACACCAGAAGGAGCCAGGGATTTCCTTGTTCCTTCAAGGCTGTCGAATGGAAAATTTTACGCTCTACCGCAGTCTCCGCAGATAGATAAACAGCTTCTGATGGTCGGGGGTGTAGATAAATACTACCAGATCGCCAAATGCTTCCGGGATGAGGATTTAAGGGCTGACCGGCAGCTTGAATTCACCCAGATTGATATAGAAATGTCATTCATTACGGAAGACGATATCATTAGTTTGATGGAAAAAATGATCGCAAAAGTTCTTGAGGAAAATTACGGAACTAAAATTAATCTTCCCATAAAAAGGATGACATATAAAGACGCTATTGATAAATATGCAATAGACCGGCCTGATCTGCGCTTTGGGATGGAGATTGCCGATGTGACGGATATTGTTAAAGACAGCGGTTTTTCAGTTTTTACAAATGTTGCGAAGAACGGAGGTATGATAAAATGCCTTCCCGTGCCTGAGGGAAGCCGATTATCACGGAAAGACCTGGACGATCTTATCGCTTTTGTCGGAAAGTACGGATCAAAGGGAATGGCATGGATGCGTGTAAAAGATGGAAAGCTTGAGTCGAATATAGTAAAATATTTTTCAGATGAAATTCAGAAACAGTTAATTGAAAGAACGGAGGCGAAGGAAGATTATACATTATTATTCATTGGCGATGTTAACAAAAAGGTCGTCTACGATTCTATTTCAAACCTGCGATTGAATATCGGAGACCGTTTCGGCTTGAGGGATAAAAATAAGCTCGAGTTTGTCTGGATTGTTGACTTTCCCCTATTTGAATGGAATACAGAGGAAAACAGATGGGATGCAGTCCATCATATGTTTACGGCACCGAAAGTGGATGATATTGATCTTCTCGAAACCGACCCAGGCAAAGTCCGTTCGGATGCATACGACCTTGTTCTCAACGGCATCGAACTCGGCGGAGGTTCAATTCGTATTCATAACAGGGATGTACAGAAAAAAATCTTTAATATAATAAAATTAACAGAAGAAGACGCTATGGCGAAATTCGGCTACCTTCTGGAAGCTTTGAGTTACGGAGCGCCCCCGCATGGGGGACTTGCTTTCGGCCTGGACAGGATGGTAATGGAGTTTCAGGGGCTTTCCAATATCAGGGACGTTATAGCCTTTCCCAAGACTCAGAAGGGCACTGATATGATGAGTGAAACTCCTTCAGAAGTTACATCAAAACAGCTTGAGGAACTGGGCATAAAGATTGCGGAATTCAAAGCGAATAAATGATTATTCAGAGCTTCTGACATAATATCTTCCGGGGTACTGAATAACTAGACCGCGTATTTCAAGCCCTGTCAGCATATGATTTAAACGCGGCAATGGGATGTTCGTTAATTCGGCTATGTCATCAATGTAGGTTTCTGTGGATATTCTGTCCAGAAGGAATTCTTCCTCACGGCTAATGGGGTTATTTCTTTTATTTATTCTTTTCGATTTTTCAGCCTTTTTTCCGAGCAGTTCAAAGGCAATATCATCCGGTGTGAGGGCAACCTTTGCCCCATTTTGTATAAGCAGGTTAGAACCTGAGTTTCTTTTATCCGAAGGGGAACCGGGAATAACAAAGAGTTCCTTTCCCTGTATTTCAGCATACTTTGCAGTGATAAGAGCCCCGGATTTTTCAGGAGCCTGCACAACAAGAACCGCGTCCGATAATCCGCTGATAATTCTATTCCTAATTGGAAAATACTGCCTTAAAGGAAGTGTCCCTGGCGGATATTCCGAAAGAATAGCGCCTTTCTTTAAAATTAAGCGGTATAACTCCTTTGATTCCTTTGGGTAGATCACATCAATTCCGCAGCCCAGAACAGCGATTGTATAACCGTCATTATCGACTACTGTCTTCTGTGCAATGGCATCATGCCCTTTTGCCAGACCGCTTACAATTCCGATGCCATAACTGACAAGTTCCATAGAGAAGTATTCATTAATAGCCGCTGCTTCAGGAGAGGTATGCCTTGTGCCTACGATAGCGGCCAGTTTTATGGAATGATTAATAATTCCGATTTGATACAACAGAAAAGGAGGATCAGGAATTTCTCTCAACCTTTGAGGATAGGATGAGCTTTCTATAGAAATCATAGATATGGATTTTTTTCTGCATGTTTCAAAAATCCTTTCGCCTTCCGGAAGCATATCGCTAAATTTTTTTTCTGCTTCGTTGTTTTTTATACCAAGAAAATCCATTTGATCTCTGATTGAGAGCTGAAAAAAAACTTTCAAATCATTAAAACGTTCTTTGATTTTGATATATTTTTTCGGACCGATAACATCATTCCAGCTTAATGCGGCGTATAAAATGAGGTCTTCCATCAAATTACCTCAAATTTAAATCTTTTCTCATTGGTTCATTAATTTTATACATTTTTCAATGGCATTTACAAGCTTTGGAATAATGATAGGCTTCATAATAAATTGATTCACTCCAATATCAATACATTCTATAAGAAGTTCGGAATCATTATATGCAGTAGTAATAATAATGGGGACTTTTTTATTAATTTTTTTTATTTCTCTGGACATATCAAGGCCATTCATAACCGGCATTTTTATATCGGTCATTACAATATCATGCTTCTTTTTTTTATATAATGTTAAGCCTTCCATACCGTCCCTGGCCAGGTCAAGTTCCCTTACCCTCATGTTAAGGGCTTCGGCAATCCCTTCCCTTGTCTCATCATCGTCTTCTACATAAAGCATAGATATGTCATACTTTTTTGAGAATTCCATAATAACCCCCTAGTTTAAATGGAGCTATTCTTAGTATTATATATTACATCAAATATATTTTTAAGTAAAGTATTAATATGTTAAAATTTTTCCCAATACCGATATAATTATTTTTAACAAGCGTGCCGCTTGACCTATGCGTAATTCCTCGTAAATCTACTGCATTTACGCTAGAAAATTCTATTTTGTTTTTCTGACTTTGATGCCTCAAGGATGCTTTATCAAAATTTTCCATTCCAAAATTAAATATGACTATATTGACTGAAATATTATTAATATTCCCGTTTGTTTACGAATCTGGCTATTTCAATTAGAGCATCCGCGCCTTCCGAACAATCTGGATAACGGCTTTTAAAATTTTCTATAATATCAACAGCTTCCCGAATCAATTTATCCGCTATTCTCTCAGATTCTTCAATTCCGTAAAATGATATGCTTGTTAATTTATCCTGTTTTTTATCCTTTCCGGCGGATTTACCAAGTTTTTCTATACTGCTTTTTTCATCAAGTATATCGTCTATAATTTGAAATGATAACCCGATATTTTTTGCATAAATTTCAAGATATCCCAAATCCTTATCATCGGCGCCGCCGCCAATAGCTCCAGAGAGAACGCTTGCTTTTATCAAATCGGTAGTTTTATGCAATTGGATAAAATCGATTAATTCTCTTGAAACCCTAAATTCTCCGGCTCTTATGTCGGCAGTCTGGCCTCCCACCATTCCATAGGGGCCGCTGCATCGGGAAACAAGGGATAATATGCCAAGAGGTAAACTGAAATACTGCATGGCATTACAAATCACTTCAAAGGCAAGCGTTAGAAGCCCGTCTCCGGCAAGAATAGCTATGTCTTCCCCGAAAGCCTTATGGTTCGAGGGCTTGCCCCTCCTGAAATCATCGTTATCCATAGCAGGAAGATCGTCATGAATAAGTGAATATGTGTGAATCATTTCAATCGCGCAGGCTATAGGTATTATTCTTTCAATATCGTTACGGAAAAGTTTATAAGAATAAATAGTAAGAAGAGGGCGAAGCCTTTTTCCACCGGCAGAAAGACTGTAACTCATCGCATTAAAGAGTTTTTCCGAAAAGGGACTTTCGCTTTTGACAATATTCTGCAGATAATTATTGATATAAGTAATTTCTTCCTGAAAATTCATAAATTATCCTTAATAACAAGTTGCATTAAAAGTGAGTGTTAACGAACTTTTAAATGCTTATACTGAGTTCCTTGTTAATATTTTTTTGATTGAAACTCTGTATTAATTCTTTTTTATTATGAATGATTTCTACCACCCCTGTCCCCTCCTTATCAAGGAGGGGAATTCCTTTCCTAAAATCTCACCTTTTTCATAAAAATTGACATTACCCTACTATAATAACTTATTTTACAGAAAAAAAAAGAGATTATAGAAATTATCAAAACTCAAATTTTAAAGATATACCCAAACTGAGCGATTTTTTATAGTAAAAAAGTTGAAAACCATGCTAAAATAAAATGGGGTAAGGAAATGGTTGGAGCCGTCCTTACCCCGAAATAACACCCATTGGGTGAAAAAGCTGGTAAATTATGGCTGAAAAAAATAAAAATCGCAAAAATCAGAAAAATGAAATTCAAGAGATCGGAATTACTAAAGATACATTGACAGGGCGTGGCGGCTTAGCCTTTATAGTAAAATTCATTAAGAAGATAAGAGTATTACCGCTGATAGCACAAGCATTCCAGGGTGTAAGAAAAAGCCGTAAAGGGAAGGAAATCGAAAAAATATTAGCCCAGCTAATTTATAACGCTATTGATGGTTCCAAGCAAACGATGACCCGCTTTGACGAGTTGAAAGACGATCAAGGATATCAGAGAATAATTGAAACTTCTCAGTTTGACATGGTTTCTTCCCATATAATGAAGAGGTTTTTCAGTGCTGTGACAACAAAAATGTTGAACAGTCTCCAAGAGGTACTGCTAAGACTTTATATTGCGAAACCGGAGGTCATTATCCTCGGAGCGGACACGATGGTTTTGGATAATAATGACGCTAAGACGAGGGAAGGTGTCAATATAACATACAAATTGGTTAAGGGATATCATCCGCTTTTCATTTATTGGGGAAGCTTTATAGTTAATATGGTTTTTCATGAAGGCAAAGATCATCCGAACCATAACAACGATTTCTTTCAAGCGTTGCGGAAAACGATACGAACAATCCGTAAAGAATATGACAAAGAGAAACCAATCTTGGTTCTATCGGATACGGGATTCTATGATGAGAAGTATTTCCAGGAGATGGATGAACAGAAAGTCTTTTTTATCTGCGGCGGAAGACTGATGGACTGTGTAAAAATGGTGATCATGAAAGAACCCCCTTCGAAATGGGCAGGTTTTGAAAAAAATAACACGGCATATGATTATTTGGATTTTACAGATAAACGGGAAAGTTGGAATAAGGTATATCGGGCAATTTATTATAAACAGGCGGACATCAACGGAGAGTTACATCTTGAGTTTGACAGGCCGGAAACACTGGTCTATACGAATTTACAGGTTGGGATGTTACTGGAAAAGTATAAAGTAATGGAGAAGTACCTGGATGGAAAGGAAATAGTCAGTCTTTATCAGGCAAGAGCAAAGGATGAATTGGTAAACAGGAGTATGAAGGAGTTTTCGGAAGAGGCACTCCCGTTCAAGCGGTTTGAATCTAACGGTGCATATTATTATCTGGAAGTGATAGCCAGTAATTTGTTGAGGGCATTTCAGGAGGATGTATTATCGCCTGTGATACCAATGACAGCTTATCCCAATACAGTAAGAAGGTTGTTTATTGATATAGCTGGAAAAATAGTCCTTACGGCAAGGAAAATTATTCTGAAATTTGAGTGGGGAGTGTATGAACGGTTGAAATTGCCGGAAATATGGAATATATGCACTCTGTGTGTACCTATTATAGCTTTGAAAATCAGGAAAATTATAAAACAATAGGGTTTACTGCGCCCAAAGTGATTATTTTTCTGGAATTTGGGGAGGATTTAAGAGAAACGGATCGTTTTCAGACAAGATTTTCAACGTACGATTGAAATTTTTGAAATTCCAGTCTTTCACTCACCTTAATTTTGTGTTTGTTCATAAAATCGCTCACTTTGGGATATAAGTAACGGAATTATAAGCATTTCGATTTTTGACAATGACTGATTAATCCATTACAATTAAGAGGAGTTTTTTATTAATCTTTTAGGAGCAAATAATTATGCCTGAGCTACCGAATGCTTATAATCCGTCTGATTTTGAAGATGAGATTTACAAATTTTGGATGAATAAGGGATTTTTTAAAAGCAATATAAATCCTGAAAAAAAGGCTTATACGATAGTTATACCCCCGCCGAATGTCACCGGTATTCTAACCATGGGACATGTCTTAAATAATACAATACAGGATATATTGATCCGTTATCAGAGAATGAACGGTTTTGAAGCCTGCTGGATACCAGGTACAGATCATGCTTCTATAGCAACGGAAGCCAAAGTTGTGAAATATCTTGCTGATAATGGTATTAATAAGTTTGAAATAGGACGGGAGAAATATCTTGAGTATTGCTGGGAATGGACTGAGAAATACGGTGGAATCATAATACAACAGTTAAAAAAACTTGGCGCGAGCTGCGACTGGGACAGGGAGCGTTTTACCATGGATGACGGTTACTATAAAGCCGTTATACATGGTTTTGTTGATTTATATAAAAAAGGCTTTATTTACAAGGGATACCGTCTTGTTAACTGGTGCCCTGTATCAAAATCCGCAATCTCAGATGAAGAGGTATATTACCAGGAAATAGACGGGAAGCTTTATTATTTTAATTACCCGGTCAAGGGTTCTTCCGAGTTTTTGACAATTGCCACGACACGGCCGGAAACTATGCTTGGAGATACTGCTGTCGCAGTAAATCCAAAAGACAAACGCTATAAAAAATATGTGGGGAAGAAGGCTGTTTTACCGATTGTTGATAAGGAGATTCCCATAATAGCTGACGAATATGTGGATATGGAATTTGGAACAGGCGTTGTTAAAATTACACCGGCCCATGACCCGAACGACTATATTATTGGAAATAAATATAATCTTGAAATAATTAATATTTTAAACGAGGATGCGACCCTGAATAATAATGTGCCTGAAGAATACCGCGGATTGGACAGATTTGAGGCAAGGGAGTCCGTAATTGAAAAAATGAAAGAATTGAAGCTTCTGGTAAAAATTGAGAATTATACACACAAGGTCGGCTATAGCGAAAGAGGGCATGTACCGATAGAGCCCTATCTTTCAGATCAGTGGTTTATGAAAATGGAAAACCTTGTAAAACCTGCTATTGAGACAGTAAAATCAGGCAGAATTTCCTTTTATCCTGAAAGATGGGTAAAGACTTATTTTCACTGGCTTGAGAATATTAAAGACTGGTGTATCTCAAGGCAGCTTTGGTGGGGGCACAGAATACCGGTTTATTACTGCAGGGATTGCGGATATTATGACGCTTATGAAGAATCCCCGAAAATATGCAGCCAGTGCGGCAGTGAAAAGATAGAGCAGGATCAGGATGTTCTTGATACTTGGGCTTCCTCTTGGTTATGGCCCTTTGCAGTCCATAAATGGCCGGAGATTGACGGAGATTTAAAATATTATTATCCTACCAATACCCTCGTAACCGCTCCGGATATAATTTTTTTCTGGGTAGCCAGAATGATCATTGCCGGTATGGAATTCTTAAATGATATTCCATTCGGAAAGGTTTATTTTACAGGCATCATTCGCGACAGTATGGGCAGAAAGATGTCTAAGTCCCTCGGAAATTCTCCAGACCCTCTTGATGTAATCAGGGAGTATGGAGCCGATGCTCTCCGTTATACAGTTACAAGACTATCCCCGCTTGGTAACGATATTCTCTACAGCAATGAAAAATGTGAACTTGGCAGAAACTTTGCAAATAAAATCTGGAATGCATCAAAATTTATATTTCAAAATTTGAATAATATTTCCATAAAGGCCATAAATGATGTAGAACTTGATAATAACGATAGATGGATATTGTCAAGATATAATAAAACTATTTCAAAAGTCAGAATAGAAATAGAAGAATTTCGTTTTAACGACGCGACAATAAGTTTGTACGATTTTATCTGGAGTGAATTCTGCGACTGGTTTATTGAAATATCCAAAGTGGGTCTTTACAGGGGTAGTTCTGAAGTTAAAGAAGCTAAAGCGGCTGTCTTACTTCATATTCTAGAGGGAAGCCTGAAGCTCTTTCATCCCTTTATGCCTTTTATTACTGAAAAAATATATCTGAGCCTTCCCAGTCACGAAGATACTATAGTTCTGGCGGCTTTTCCTGTCAGCGACAGCGGGTTTATCTTTGAAAAAGAAGAAGAAAACGCTGGCCTGCTTCAGAATATAGTTTATACAGTAAGGAATATCAGGGGGGAGAATAAGATACAGCCTGGAGTATCGGTTAAAGCAATTCTTGTTTTAGAAGACGAAGAAAAAATTGCTTTTTTACAGAGTGAAACTGAAGTATTGATAAAACTTGCCAAGATTGAAAAGCTTGAGATTTTGAGGTATTATAAAAAGGAGGATTCCGATGTTTCCGGCGCCGGAAAAGGTTTTGAAGTTTTTATTCCGCTTGAGGGAATTATTGACATTGAAAAAGAAAGAGAAAGGCTTATCAAGGAAAGCGATAGGCTTGAATCGAGCATTGGGGCAGTTACGGGTAAACTGAAAAATAAAAGCTTTGTAGAAAAGGCTCCGAAGGAAATAGTCGAAAAAGAAAAAGAAAAACTTAACTTTTTAAAAGGGGAATTGGAAAAAATTAATAAAAATCTTAAGGGGTTAAAGTAGGAAAAAAGCGGGGGCTGTTATGATTGAAATAGAAAAAATGGAAGAGGTGGAAGTAGCATTCCTGAAAGTTGGAACTCTATTATCTGGAATAATATATGATAGCGCGGGTAATATGTTATGGCCTGCGAGAATGCCCATTTCCGATGAGTTTTTAAGTAAAATAAAAATAAAAGGTATTGAAAAGGTCTATTATACCCCGCCTAAATTCAAGGCTTTGACTAATAAAGATCCGATGTTTATCACAGACACACTGGATTTTGCCAAGTATGCCATTGGAGAAATGGCACAGCAGATCAATGAAGGCAGGCAGCCGGATACAAATCTGGCCAGGGTTGCTATTAATAAAATTTTTTTAGAAATGCAGGGGCATATGACGGGCTTCCTGAATCTTATGGTTTTAAGAGAATTTGATGCATATACCTATTTTCATTCCATAAATGTAGGAATCCTTTCGATGTTTTTAACAAAAAAGATCGGTTTTAACAATCTTTTTTCAGAACAGGCAGGTTTCGGTGGTTTTCTGCATGATATCGGGAAAATAAAAATTTCTTCGGAAATAGTAAACAAAAAAACCCTGCTTACACCATCGGAGTATCAGATTATAAAAAGCCATCCTGTCCTTGGTTTTAATTTAATTAAAGACGACAGATCCATCAGTTCCTATGAAAAAAAAATGATCCTCTTTCATCATGAAAGATGGGATGGCTCCGGTTACCCGCTAAAACTTAAAGATAATGCAATCGGAAATTTTGCCAGCATCATTGCCGTTTGCGATGTTTACGACGCGCTGACAACCGAAAGACCTTATAAAAAACCATACTCGGTAAACGATGCCCTAATATACATTATGAGATATACTCTTGTACATTTTAATCCTTATATTTCACAACGGTTCATTAATGAAATGTCTAAAATGTATAACCTGGGTTCCTTTTATCCGGTCGGCGCCTTTGTGCTTTTAAATACAGGCGAGGTTGGTTATATTAAAAATAAAGAGAGCGAATATACCATGAGGCCGGAAATTATAATACTGAAAAACTTTCAGGGAAACCCTCTGCGAAATCCAATACCGGCAGACCTAAGAAGAGATGACACAAGAATTATTTCCAAAACGATCGATAGCCCAAAAGAAATAGAAAAACTCTCTCTCCTTCTGTAAAAGCTATCGTTTTTCATAATAATGATAGATGAGCTGGCCGACAGATACTCCGCTGTCATCCAGCGGAATAATTTTCGGAACATATACCTTAAATCCTTTTTTTAAAAGTTCATCGTAGAGAAGGGTTAAAAAATGAGGGTGCTTGAAGAATTCACCGGATAAAAACACCTTTTTTTCATTATATTTTTGAGAAATTTTTTCTATAAGGGCGCATGTTGCAATAGTTATACTGGCAACAACTTTGCATATTAATTGTTCGGAATTAAGCCCATCAAGTATATCAGAAATAATCTGCCTGAACAGATCATAAGAATCCAGATAGAATAGATCTTCTTCCGCTATAATGGATATTGGATAATAAGTTGAGGCCTGAACATAAATGCAGGATTTGTCGAGCTTATTCTCAAAGAATTCGAATTCATAAGTCGATTCCTCAAAACTCAAAATCTCGCCTAAAGCCGCGATGATATGATGCATGCTTGAAGAAAGAGTATAACTGATATCCTTTTGATTGATTGCGTTGAAGATAAAATTGTAATCTGTATTAGACTTAAGTTTTTTGATCAGAGGTATATCTATCTTACCTATGTCAACCTTCATCGCTTCTTTAATAACAGCCAGCGCAATTCTCCAGGGTTCTATATTTGCTATGTCTCCGCCGGGCAGAGGAATCGGTTTCCAGCCTCCGGCCACTTTAAAATTTCCAATGCAGCCGTAAATTATCTTGCTTCCCTGTATCTGATCATTGAGGCCGTAACTTATACTATCATATATTATACTTATACCCTTATCTTTTGAAAAATCATTATCCAGCATGACATTGGCAGCATGAGAATAAATATGGCTGACATTCTTTACTTTTGAAAACCGGCTTGTATAATCAGAAATCATTGAATATGTATTATAGTCCTTGACAATAGTAATATTTTTTAACTGCATATGCCCAATAATGGAATTTACCATAACATCCATCGCATCGATTTCATAAAGGCTTTCAAGTTCTCCAAAATTCGGTGAAACAGTTATGGAATCATTATCAAGATAGGCTATTGTAAAATCAGATTCATTACCGAGAGATAGTATTTCCTTTTTAGGTTCATTCTGTGCAAAATCAAATACATGATAGGAAAATGGAGAATAAGAAACTGGAAGAAGTTCATTCAAAACAAAGTTATAGAAGACAGGACAAATATCCTCCTTTATTTCTATAACCGGATTTTTTGCGGCCGGTTCCTCAGAAAGTATAATATAATCTTCCTGATATTCATTCTGGTTGTTTTCTTTAAGTATTGGAAATATCTCTTTGATGAAAAAATCCTTTAAACTTTGTTTTGTGCATAAGAATAAATTAAAATTTCCTGCTTTTTTTGTTATATTTCTTATACCAAACTTTGTTGGAGATGAAAAAAAACATTCACAGCACTTTTTTATTGCCATTACATCAATCTCAAAGTTCTTTTTTAAAACCGCTTCATCAAAAAAAAGAATATAAGTCCTTTTTAAATTTCTAACTTTTTCAATACTATTTACTGCTAAAAAAGTCCGGCCTGATGGGAACTTTAAAAAAATATGTTTCATCGGTATTTTCCTCGCTTAGAAAATGATAGAATATGTTTATATATAAAATTCAACCAGTCAATGGTCAATTTTTAATGACTCATATATTTTAATAGGTATTTATATTAAATCAAGAAAACCACTAATTTCAGCCAATCTATGATAGACAATCCTTGATTTTTGATCAAACTAAATTTATGATATTAACATTAAAAAGGCTGGAGTTTTATGGATGTTTTTATTTCCCTTGTTATATTCGGTGTCGGTTTATTCCTTTACTTTATAACTAATAACAAAATAAAGGGTATTAAGGGAAATATAATCATTGAAGACACAAGAAAAGAGATTCATAGTCTTATAACCGAGTTCAATAGCGCTGCAGCCAGGAATATAGAATTGATTGAAAGTAAAATTTCTGAGCTTCAGGAGATGCTGAAAAAAGCAAATAACAAAATGGAGCAGCTGGATGAAAAAATAGGAAGAGCAAATAAACCGTTTATTATAGAAAAAATTGTTGAAAAGAAATCCTCTATGGATCATCCGGACAATGAAAAGAAAACACTTATCCGGAAAAATAAAATTGAGACATTAGAAAACGAGTCTAAATCAGATTTGATTCATAAGGAAAATGAAAAAAAGGAAAATGTTCCCGAACCGGCCGTGGAACTGTCAAGAAGCGAACAGTTAAAAAAATTATTGAATGAGGGCAGAACAAAGCAGGAATTGATGGCCCTGGGATTTATGGAAAATGAAATTAATCTTTTGAGCTTTCTTATAAGAAAAAGCGGTTAGAAGGAAGGGTATAACATGAAAAAAATAATCATATTTTTTATTACACTGGTAGTATTAATCTTAGCCGTCTTAATAGTCGGATATTCATTCCTTTCATCCTCAATATCTGATTTGCTGTGGCTGAAAAGCGTTGAATATCTTAATGTATTTTATAATATCATCAGACTGAAAGCCGCGTCTTTTATTCTGCCTTTTATATTCTTTTTATTATTTTCTTATATCTGGTTTTATTTTGTAAGAGGAATTAAAAGAAATCCTGTTTTAAGCCTTATAATATGGCTTTTAGCAATCGTATATGGAATACTGGGGTTCATCAACTGGCGGCTGCTTTTAATCAAGCCGGAAGGGATAGCAGGTTATAAAGACCCGCTTTTCAGCCTGGATGCATACAATTATATGTTTAGACTGCCTTTGTTTCAGGTTGTTCTTTTCATGCTTCTGACTTACTTCTGGATTCTGTTTATATTAAATTTAATTCTTCATAAAGAAGGAAAAAAAGCAGGAATACGTGAAGGGAAATTATATTTCCAATTTACAACGGTTTTCCTTTACATTATTGCGGTAATTGCCGGCCTTTCTTACTATTTTTCCAGAGTTATGGAAATCATGATTTCTCAGCCGAACCCGAGATTGGGGATTGATTTTACGGCCTATTTCGGTTTTTTTTACGGGGCTGTATTATGGATGATCTTTATTATTTTAGTCGCCATGATCTGGCTGTTTAAATCTAAAAAAGGATTGGGGATATTAAGCCTGATATTATACGGAGGGCTTCTTGTTTTACTTTATTTCGGATTAACCGGTCTTTATCCATATCTTCTCAATACAATTTATGTAAAACCCAATGAACTTATGGCTCAAAAAAGATTTGTTAAATACAGGATTGAAGCTACAAGAAAGGCATTCAGTTTAAACATGTCTCCGGTGTATTACCCAAGATACGACAAATTGGATGACAGGTTTACTGAAATACTAAGCACGCTCCGCATATGGGACAGCGATCCTTATAAAAGAGTTATTGAACAGGTACAAACCATCAAGACATACTTTAATTTCAACGATGTTGATAATGATGTTTATCGTGTCGGTATTTCCGGCAACCATCTTTTTATACCGGGTTCTGTAATTCAGGATTACTCAACACAGGAATCCCTGATGCAGGTTTCAATAGCCGCGAGAGAGCTCAATATTAACAGTCTCCCATCTGATGCTATGAATTGGGACAATATTCATCTCCGCTATACCCATGGTTATGGTGTGGCTGCTTCCCCAACTCATATAGCAGATAAGGAGGGTAATCCAGTTTTCTGGGTAGGCAATCTTGATCAGAAGGCCTCTTTTTCAAATTTAACCGTTGATGAACCGCAAATATATTTCGGAGAAAATACGAGTAATTATATTATTGTTAACAGCACTGCGGATGAATTCGAATATACAGCTTCGACAAACCGCATAACCACGCGATATAAGATGGACAGGGGTGTAAAGCTTGACAATATCCTGAAAAAGCTTCTCTACAGCTCGGTTATGAAAGAAAAAAATATTCTTCTAAGCCAGTATATAAAAAAAGATTCGAGGATTATTTATAACCGGGGAATACTGGAAAGAGTAAAAAAAATATTCCCATACCTTGAATACGACAGCGATCCTTATATTACCATAATTGAAGGCAAACTCTACTGGATTCTTGACGCTTATACGGTTTCAGCGAGATTTCCATTGTCGGAAATGTATAATACGCCATTCGGCAGGCTGAATTATATCCGCAATTCCGTTAAGGTTGTCATCAACGCTTATTCAGGGGATACATTTTATTACATTGTCGATGATACAGACCCTATAGTTGAGACATACAATTACTTGTTCCCGGGATTTTTCAAGAAGGAAATACCCGCGGAATTTAAAGAGCATTTCCGGTATCCATACGCCCTGTTGAAGATACAATCGGACGTTTTATGCAGGTATCATGTCGACAATGAGGATAGCTTTTATAACGGCGATGATGTCTGGGAGATACCCAAACAGATTTATGGGGATAAAACCACGAATTTTGAGCCCTATTATATGATCGCCCTTTTTGAGACAAACAAAACCGGAGAAATTACGAACTGCAAGCCGCATTTCTCGGCGGTTCAGCCCTTCAACCCGAGGGGCAGGGAGAATCTTGCAAGCTGGGCATTGGCCTATTATGATGATGGTTTGAATTTAAACATACAATATGTTGAGAATATTTCAAGCTCACTCGGCCCTATGCAGGTAGAATCAAAGATCAATCAGGACGATAGATTGTCAGGTCTTTTTACTCTCTGGAGCCAGAAAGGCTCGAAAATATTCAGGGGAAATGTCAAATTTCTCCCCATCAATGACGACATACTCTATATTGTACCGATTTTTCTTGAATCTGAAAGCTCAAGCATTCCCCAGCTCGTAAGGATTGTGGCTGTCTACAATAACGCCGTATATGTCGGCAGTAATTACCATGATCTGGCTCAAGCCATCGCAAAAGGCTTACAATAAGGGAGACCCTCAAAGGGCCAATGAAAGTTGAGAGATAACCCCAAATTTTTCAGGAAAAGGGTAATCTAAAATTTGTTTAAAAACTAAAAGAAATCTAAAATATATTAGAGGTTTCCGCATGGATATAACAATCGATTGGATTAAGGAAAGATTGATAAAGAAAGAATATTATTTTTCCAATCATGCGGATACCGAAAGAACCGATGATAATCTAACGGTAACGGACGTAAAGAACGCTATTATTAATGGCAGGGTTATTGAAGGATATGAAGACACCGGAAGGGGTTCTTGTATTCTTGTAGCGGGTTTTTCTGATAGCGGAATCCCTGTTCATGGATTATGCGGAGAAAGAGATGGCTGGCTGGTCTTGATAACTGTCTATGTACCGTCTCCTCCGAAATTCAAGAATATTTATGAAAGAGGTAAATGAAATATGGAAATTTGTAATTTTTGCGGGAACAAGAATCTGAAAGAATCAAAAGTCGAATATATTTACAAACACGATGGAAAGATAATGGTTGTTGAAAATGTGCCATGTGAAGTTTGTGAATATTGCGGGGAACGATATTTTAAAGGTGAAGTTTTAGAAAAAATTGAAAAGGATTTTTTTGAAATCTACTCAGATAAGAAGAAACCGGCATCTTTGATGAGTGTACCGGTAGAAGAATATGAAAAGACATTATAAATAAGGATTCAATCTACAATTTGTCTATAATTTATCGCATTATGAGGGGGTGGGAGCAAGGATGAGAACACCCATATCTCAATCTGGAAATATAAAATTACTACCTATCAATGTTGTACCGATTTTTGTTGAATCTGAAAGCTCAAGTATTCCCCAGCTCGTAAGGATTGTGGCTGTCTACAATAACGTCGTTTATGTCGGCAGTAATTACCAGGGTCTGGCTCAATCCATCACTAAAGGCTTACAATAAGGGAGACCCTCAAAGGGCCAATGAAAGCTGAGAGATAAAAAAGGAAACCCCCATTTCAGAAGCAGGGAATGTAAATAATGAAGATAATAATTCGGGTGGGTATTTATTAGCAAAATCTGGGAAAAAATTGGTAGGTGAAAGTGAGGCAAAGACATATACTCTTGAAGAAATAAAAGCTGAATTAAGTAAGACACCAGATGGGAAGAATTAGTTGATTTTCTGGATGAAATGAATAAAAATGATTCTACAAAAATAGATATAAAAAATATTAATTCAGTAAGTAAAGAAGATTTAGAAAAATATTATTTTGATCCAAATTCTGGATATTCAGGTGCTTCAAGTCTTGGTGGAAGAAAAATGTGGATATCAATGGGAAAAGATGATCTTTTATTTGATGCACTAACATTAGGTCATGAGATTGCTCATTTTAAATTTGCTTATCATCAAAACGGAGCCAGTGGTTATTTTGATTATGAAAGCGAATATAAGTTTGGAAGTAAAGAATCCCAACAGGTTGTTTATGACCATGAGATGAATTCATTTAAGACCGAATATAAGATTTATAACTCTATGGTAAATAATTACACAAAATTAAATAATATGGAACCAATAAAGATTCTATTAGAACATCAACTTGGAAATATGCCGGATAATAATTATCAACACTTTATTAATGTAATGAAAAAAGATAATTTACCAGCATATATATCTAATAAATACGATATAAATCTGGATATAGTAAGCCCCGTGTGTTAGGATAGTTTATAATGAGCCCTGAAAATTGCACAATATAAGCTGATAGTTTAAGGTGTAATCCTCCGAATAACAAAAAAGGAGAAGAAACACTATGAGGAAATCATTTACTAACGAGTTTAAAGCAAAGGTTGCTTTGGAAGCTGTCAGAGAACACAAAACGATTGCTCAGCTTGGTTCTGAATTTGAGGTTCATCCGAATCAGATCGGCCTATGGAAAAGACAATTACTGGAAGGAGTTGCTGAAATATTTGATCGGCCTAATAAAAAAGGTGATGAAATCCGTAAGAACGAGGAAAAAGAATCCCAATATATCAACGCAATCGGTGAACTTCAGATTGAAAACAGTGTCTTAAAAAAAAAGTACAAGGCAATTTATGGACACGAGCCGAAGTTTTAGAATGTGCAAGGCAGGGGATCACTATTACAGACCTCTGTAGTGGCATTGAAAGGAGCCGTTCCTGGTATTATTACAAACCAGCAGATAAATCCGTCCTTGAGGAGGATGATTTTGAGAAGGTAGGTTTAATCAGGAAAGAATATCATAAACATCCATTTTATGGGTATAGAAAAATATCCATAGCGTTAATAGGACAGGGTCTTACAAGTAAAATCACAAGGCGTTTGATGAAAAAAATAGGACTGACGGCGATATATCCCAGGATGAGGACAAGTATACCGAATATTGCGCACCAGAAATATCCATACCTTTTGAAATGTAAAAGATTATTGGCTCCTAACCATGCCTGGGCGACAGACATAACCTATGTCAAGCTGAATGGTTCTTATGATCTGGCAGCGATTGTAGATATATACAGCCGCAAAGTATTGTCCTGGAGACTATCAAATACAATGGAGGCCCATTTCTGCGTAGATGTTTTGGAAGAAGCCTTGAGGAAGTATGGCATTCCCGCCATCTTTAATTCCGATCAGGGAAGCCAGTTTACATCAGAGAAGTTTATAGACGTTTTAAAGAGTAAGAATATACAGATCAGTATGGACGGGAAAGGTAGGGCCCTGGATAATATATTCGTTGAAAGACTCTGGAGATCGTTGAAGTATGAGGAGATTTATCTAAACAGTTACTCTGATATGACAGAATTACAGGAGGCGATAGACAACTATTTTAATTTCTTCAATACAGAAAGATTTCATCAGTCCCTGGAGTACTCAACTCCTGATGAAATATACTATGATGCATTTGCAATACAAAAGACTGCCTGAGATTGACCAGGAGGACACCTTAATTCTCAAAGATTATTGTTCTTGACAAAGGGCGCAGTTTAGTTGTCGCCTAAAATATTAGGGGATAAAAAATGAATAGTCAAATTTATTCGGAGGAATTCAGGAAAGCTATTGTCCAAAAAATGTGTATGCCTGGCGGGAAAACAGTAGCAGAATTGAGTCAGGAAATAGGAGTGAGAGATCAAACCCTTTACAATTGGAGAAAAATGATTCAGAATGATGTATCCAAAGGATACAAGGAACGAAGCCCCAGAGGTTGGAAACTATCTGATAAATATCAGGCGGTGTTAGACACTGCCAATCAATCGGGGGAGGAGTTAGGACAGTGGCTGAGGAAAAATGGCTTACAGACAACTCATATTGACCTTTGGAAAAAGGAGTGTTTAACAGTGCTATCTAATAACACATACAGAGAGGAAAATAAGGGGTTGAAAGAGAAAATTATAGAATTAGAAAAGGAAATAAACCGTAAAGATAAAGCTCTGGCTGAGGTAACAGCTCTGCTTGTGCTTAAAAAAAAACTAAGCGATTTATTAGGGATAGAGGAAGATTAACCCCTATTGATTTAAGAAGCAGTATATGCAGTTTGATTAATGAGGCTGTTACATCAGGTTCCAATAAAGGTAGGGCTTGTGAAGAATCAGGCTTTGACATCAGGACTATACAGAGCTGGGATAAAAACCAGGAAGGGGACAGGAGAAAAAAACGGATAACTAAGCCTAAGAATGCCCTGTCGGCAGAAGAAAGGGAGGAAATCATCTCTTGCTGCTGTAATGAGAGATTTAGAGATATGACACCGAATGAAATAGTACCACTGTTGGCAGAGGAAGGTCGCTATATAGCTTCAGAACCATCTTTTTACCGTGTTTTAAAGGATAATGATATGCTTCACCATAGATACGAAACCAAGCCCAAAACGGCAAGGAAAGCGCCAAGAGTATTAGAAGCAACAGGGTCTAACCAGGTATGGAGCTGGGATATCACATATATATCCAGTCGTATCAAAGGTAAGTACTTTTATCTCTATATGATTGAGGACGTCTGGAGCCGTAAGATAGTCGGCTGGAAAATACACGAGGAGGAAAGCTCTGAACATGCCGCAAGGATGATGGCCGATATTGGAGAAACCATCGATTTAAAAGGCTTGTATTTACATTCTGACAACGGTTCTCCTATGAAAGGAGCAACGATGCTATCGACCTTGCAGAGGCTACAGGTTATGCCGTCGTTTTCAAGGCCAAGTGTAAGTAATGATAATCCTTACTCAGAATCATTGTTTAAGACATTGAAATATAATGTAAAATACCCTGGATATTTCGAGACAATGGAAGCAGCAAAAACATGGATGCAAAATTTTGTAGATTGGTATAACAATAAACATCTTCACTGACGAGAGCGGAAACTTATGAAGCGGCAAAAAGCAGGCATCCTGAAAGATGGGCAGGAAAATGTAAAAAATGGAAATGGGTAGAATCGGTATTTTTAAATCCAAGCAAGGCTAACAAGGAATCTTTGATCGCTGCGTAAAATAAAAGCGACAACTCCCTTGACAAAAACCGAAGATAGGAGTTACATACATGAAAATAATGATAATAACCTATTTCATTTTAATGGTTTTTCTTATCATTCAAGGATATGCTAATAGGATTATTCCTAAAGATATTGATGCTATAATTATGACTAATCAATTGATTCCAAATGAAAAAGGCTTTATTTTAACTTCAAAAAAAAATGATAGAGTGTTTCTGCCTTTTAGTGAAAAATCATTTCATGATGCTATAAATAAAGAGATAATACAAGATATTTCTAGTTTGATTGAACATAATAGTTATTATTATAATAATGAACAAATTATTAATGATCTGGCTGAAAATATTTTCTCTAATAATAGCTTTAGGTTTCAAATAAACTCAATATATTACATAGGGCGTAAAGACAATATATATGTAACATATGACATTAATCCGGGCTATATCAGAAATTATTGATGGTAAAAATTTTTATAATCAACTAGTTGCAATGGAATCTAAATATTCAAATAGACTAATGAATGAAACAAGAACTAATGAGAATTATATTAAGTATCAATTAAAAGAAAATAAACTAATATTCGAATATTCAGTCAGTAATCTTAAATCATTTTTAAACGATACAGAAGAAAATGTTAAAGAGTGGTGTCAAAGTGCATTTTATGGTTATTTTGGTTATTTACTTCGTAATGTTAACACCGATTTAAATTTTCCGGTTTTCACCGATTTGGTTTTCCGCTTTTGTTAAAGTCTAAAACCAATTGTTAAAAAAATCAAATCAAATTTCCACCCCCAATTTCATTTTATCTTTCATACGATAAGAATCACCTTTCAGGGAAATGATATGAGCATGATGAAGCAAACGGTCTAAAGTTGCCGTAGCTTTTGCGTTGTCATTCATCATCTCACCCCATTCCCCGAAAGTTTTGTTCGACGTGATAACAACCGAACCTTTTTCGTATCTGACATTTATTAATTGAAAAAGTAATGTCGCTTCTTCAGGCCCCAGGTTTTCATATCCGACTTCGTCAATCAGCAATACATGGGGTTTGGTAAACCAGGAAAGCTTTTTCTTTAGGCGGTTTAATTTCTTTGCCCTTTGAAGAGTTTCAAGTATATTAGTGCAACTCATATAGTAAGCAGTGTAACCGTTCATGCATGCTTTATACCCGAGTGCCATTAAAATATGAGTTTTACCTATACCGCTGGGACCAAGCAATATTACATTCTCTTTACGTTCGATAAAAGACAATGAGGACAATTCATTGAATTTTGCCTGTGTAATCCCCCCTTTAATCCATGACAGATCAAAATCCTCCAGCCTTTTCTTTTCAGGGATTCCAGATACCTTTAATCTTGTTTTAGCCATCCTGTCCATTCTGGGTATATACTCAAGTTCCATTAAATCCAATATTGAGGTGAGAAGCGTTTTATCGGCACGTCCCTGTTCCATTAAAAAGCTTTCCAGGCCCGCTGACATAAATGACAACCCAAGTTTTTCCATTTTATCCATTACAATTTGCTTTTCCATCAGGCAACCCCCGTCAAACTGTCATAAAACGACGGTTTCCTGATTTCAACATCCTGTACGGCTTCCTGTAGGGGCTTCTTTAGCAGCATCTTCGTGTTCTCCCTTGTCTGCTGCTTTTTCCAGAGCTCATAGAGGTCTTTTTTATCCTCAAAAAACCATATTTTCTTCCCTTCTCCCTCTCTTTCAATTTTAATCTTACGGATTGACTTATTACCAGCAAATATTTCAGCCTCGTTTTTAAATCTATCGATTTTAGCTGTCAGGCTTGTCTGGATATATTCAGGTGGAACACTATAACGATTGGAATCAATATGAATAAATGATTCATTGTTTACTTTAACCTCCAATATCTCCCTGCAATCATAGGGTGATGCAGGGAGCATGCCGAGATAACCTCTCTCTCTTTCAAAACGTGTATTCCTGTTTTCCCTGAACTCCCTCATTTCTTTTTCATCAACATACTTAAGCCATTCGATTACTTTTTCATTCAGGTAATCCAGAGACAATTCGTCTTTACACACCCTCGGCCAGAAGTTAGTTTTAAGGTATCTTATCATTCGTTCAACTTTACCCTTTGTTTTCGGCCTTTTTATCCTGCAGCGTCTGAGGATAAATCCGTAGTGATTGGCAAAGACAAGCAGTTTTTGATTGGGTACAAACCCCTTTTCAGTATCATAAACCCATGCGGTTTTCATGTTGTCGTACAATATTTCTTCAGGAACGCCGCCAAAGTGTTCAAATGCCATCCTGTGGCATTCATGCAAGACACTCTGCTTCATTGAGAGGGTATAACAGACAAAAGGTTTCCTGCTGTACCCTAACGTCATTACAAAGGCGTAAAGTTTCTGGATTCTGCCGTCAACATATAGTCTGCCATATTCTTTCCAGTCGACCTGAGCCTGTTTGCCTGGAATGGTCTCAAACCTTATTACCGCTTCCGTTGATAATTTCTTCTGTACTTCAGCAACATAATCCCTTAGAATTGATATTTGACCAGTATAGCCGATTGATTTAATTTTCTCGAAGATTAAAATTGCTGAATAGTCCTGACGATCATTAAGCATGGAATCGATCACTGATTTAAAATGATCAAGCTTGCTTTTTCTTTTAACAGATCCCCGGTAATTATCAGGAAGTTTTAAATAGTTCCTTATACTTCGGTCTGTTACTCCAAGTGCATCGGCGATCTGTTTCTGGGTGAAATGTTCCCGCTTTAAGATTTTTGCTTCGTTCATCCGCTTCTCCTTTAAAACCATTTTGCTGGCAGCCTCCTTTCTGTTTTTGCTTCAACAGATTGGATCGGCTGCCTTTTTTTCTCTCTTAACTTTTAAATTGTTAAGAATTCTTTCGGTGAAAAGCGGAAAATATTTTCGGTGTTTTTAGGAAAATCTTAATCGGTGTTTACACGTAAAAAGTTTCATTATTATAATCTAGTTGTTAGAAACGACTTTGTTCATAATAAAATTCTTAGAAAAGATTTGCTGATAACCATTACAAATATGGAAAGTAGTTCTTTTTTTAGTACTAATGACATAACAAATACTTACATTATATATTATCCTAATCTTAGCAATATTATTTATTCTGTTATTAGAGAAGAAGTAATGGCTTATGAAAAAAAATACATAGCAAAGAGGAATAGCATTACAAACAATGATTGGATTACTACTGAAACAGTAAGTGTATGGAAATATATGAGTACTAATACAATAACTAATGATTATAATGATAATACTGTACTAATAGTGCTGGATAAAGGCACAAAGATTAAATATTTAGACCTAGGAAATGACTCAATGATAGGAAGTGGAGATATTAACTATTGGGCGTATATTGATACCCAGGTAACCAACAAGGCGGGGGAGACGATCAAAGGGTGGGTGTTTGATTATTATTTGAAGGAAGAAAAATAGCAATTAGTAATTAGCCTTTAGCTGTTAGCCTCTGGAAAGGGAGAATCGCTAATAGCTAACAGCTAGACAGGGATGTATTTCCGGCATTAAGCACCGTCGTGCGGCTAAAGTTTTTCAGTTTCGATCTTTTTTTTGCCTAGCAATGAGTAAAGTAAAAAGGCTGCCAGGGCGATCAAACCCAAAAATATTGCTCCAAGCGATAGAAATAGAGGCTTATTATCAGGCTCGTATTTAAATTCTATAGAATGGCTTCCCTTACTGACAAAAATGCCCATTTCAAGGTAGTTCGCCTGATAAACGGAAACGCTCTTCCCATCAACATAGGCCTTCCATTCCGGCTCATATTTTGTTGTCAATAAAACCATGCCGTCGACCTGAGTATCAATCGATGATTTTATATCCCATTCTTTATAGCCGTCTATTTTAAGAGGCATAACTTTATTACTTGAGACAAGTTTCTCATTTGTAAGAGCATTGATAACGACAAGATTATTTATATCTATTGTCCTGTCGCTTATATATCTCAGGGCATCATCATTATTCTTGACCGCGATATAATTCTCATAAAAACCCAGCCTTGGCAGGTAACCGGGAATGTAAAAGATGTAATGATCCTTTCCATCGTATCCCTTTAGAATATTGGTCAGTAAAATGTTTGTATCTCCGGCAGGGCCATCGATTATCAAATATTTTACATTTGCAAGGCTTAATAAACGGATATTGATGTCGAGTAGGTCGGAAAGCGTTTGAATAGGCTTTACTATAGCCCCTCCTATCGGTCTTAAAAAGAAATTGTTATATTCCGGTATGACAGAGGAAGTAGCCGTAATATCCATCGGCTGGATGCCATAGTATGGGAAGATATAAGTTAAATAATAACCTTTTAGAGAAGTGACAGGGTAAGACATGGCCTGCCCGTTCGCCGGAAACATAAGAGATGTGCCGACCCGGAATGTCTCTTTTTTGTATTCACTTGTGAGAAAAGATACAACCCCATCCTGGTTGTAAGATTCTTTTGGCTTAATATAAGATTTATTCAGATAATACCAGTTAATACTCCAGAGATCAAAAATTGATAAAAGGATAAACAAACCCGCAAATATTTTAGCAGCCATAGGCTTTTCCCTTAATTTAAGCGATGCGAATAGAAGCCCCAATGTAAATATGGTAAATATGATCATCCTGAGAAGAGCCAGAACAATGTTGTTAACGGCGATGCTTCCGAAAGCCTGGTTTTGAATTCTCTGTCCAATGCTGTATGAAAGACCCGGGGAAGCTATTGTTATAAAAAAGAGCCATATTACTTCTATTCCCAAAAATATTCCCGTAACTTTGAGAGTGTTTAATACTATTTTTTCATGTCTTTTCTCATCGCCTTTGGGAATATTAAATAAAAACTCAAAGCCAAAAGCCGCCAGAATAGAAAAAGCAAAAACAGCTATGGAGACAAATTTTGCCGGCGCCCTGAAATTCTTCATCAGCGGTAAGTTGTAAAAAAGCCAGTAAAACGGAGTGCCCGGCAGGAACCTGCCGAAAGAAAGAAGCAGAGCGGCGGCCCCTGTCCAGAAAAAGAACCTTGCAATACCGCTTCTTTTATAAAAAGCAAATATGCCGAGCAGGGCGAAAAACATAACAAAAAAACCCATGGCTTCGCTGTTTCCGCAGAATTCTTTATATCCCCAATATGGGGCTTCCGGTTCGCCAGTTATTTTTCCATGATAACCGAAGGCGAAGCCATCGATTAGTTCCGCCGGATGAAACGACCACATCGTGGATAGCTTCCATTTTGTCTCAGAGGCCTCTTCGACGGATTGAAGATTCTGAGTCTGGGCCTCTCTTCCCTTCAGGGCGCCAAGCCAGCCGTTAAGCCCGTTAAAAAATGATAAAAATAATAGAATACCTATAAAAACAATCTTGCCGAAATCAAGTAATACTTTCTTTTCTTTCAATCTTTCAAAAAGATTTTTAAAATTAATCTCATGGTTCTGAGCTATTTTAAAAAGGATAAAAAATGCCGCAATAATCGATATGTATATACCGCGCTGGATATCGTCGCTCATCATTATTCCCCAGGCAACACCGGCTAATATTACAGATAGATATATTGCAGGCTTTTTTTCTTCCCTGTCAAACATAACCGATAGAAAATAAAATATTACCGGCGGATAAGGCATCATATCGATAACCAGAATATGGCCTGAATATATCAGGCTTAAAAAAGGCGGGGTAAAAGAATATGCAGCCGCTCCGAATACCGAAGCCATATCTGAAAGTTTATTCTTTTTAAGGAATAAAAAGCTGAAGATAAGGGATAACAACACAGCGGCAAAGAAGGTCAGAGTTTCAGCCATTTCGGCGCCAAATATTTTTAAAATAAAGATATAAAGACTTAACGGAGTGCTTGTTTTCATCCCAAGCCAGGATTCTTCAGACCACATATTGGCGTTGTATTTTGCCTGCTCCGCAATACCTTTTACGAAACCAAGAGTACCGTCTGTCCCCTGAATAGAATACCCTGTAAATCCTTTGAAAAAGAATAAAAATGAGAGGAAAAGAAAAAGACCAAAAACCATCCATTTTGAATATTTATTTTTCATAACATGCGCTCCATATATTTTTAAGGGCTAATTTAAAGGATTATTTTAACTAAAGACTTAAAATATATCAACGATTGTTTTTGTTTCTATTAATTATCTCATAACTCAAGGGTTCTCTTGTTTTTGAATGGAATAAATACAGCCGCAGTAATTCTGGCTGTATATTTGGTATTTTCTGCAGAGTTCTATCGATTTTTTAAAGCCGTTGTTTTTCTTAAAATCTGATTCGATATAATCAGGTCCAAAATTTTTTGAAAGTTTTGCGCCGATGTCATTGATTTTTTCGGTATCTTTGAAGGGGCTGAGTGTCAGAGTGGTTGCAACACAATCATAGTTCAATTCCTGAGCTTTCCTGAAAGTTTCGGACAAACGGAATTCATAACAGAAAGCGCACCTTTTCCCTTTCTCTGGTTCATCCCGGTAAGGGTCGGCAGACTTCTGCCATTCCTTTCTCATCTCCTCCGAAGAATCCGGCGGCATTAATATTGGAAATAAATCCGTCTTTATAAGAGTAATCAGCTTTTCAACTTCAGATTTTCTTTTTGTAAACTCACCGGCAGGATAAATATTCGGGTTGTCATAATATATACCGATTTCAAAATCAGGCTTATTTTGAAGGGCTTTTTGCCAGCTATCCAACCCTGATAGAACATTCAGGCACTGAGATAAACATGGAGCGCAGCAGGTATGAAGCAGAAGGCGCATCTTCATAGCTAATTAAAATGAAGAGGTCATTAAATATGCTGCATTCTTTTCATTATAAACTTTGCAAATAAAACATAGCAAAGAACTATTGCAAAAAGAATCATAAATGCAAATTTAAATGCGGAAAATATGCTTGCTATAGGAATTAATGTATAATTTAACATGGATATTGCCTCCAGCTGTAAAACATTCTCAAGAAAATCAAATATAACAGCTAATAAAGGAGCCATACTTAAAGTCATTGACTTTAATACAAACCCGATACTTACCATAAAAAACCCATATCCGAAGATCATAAATCCAAAGTCTAAAAAAAGCGTCTGTTTTACCGCTTCCTTAAGCTCTCCTTTCCAGCTGTCAATAACAACCTGAGCCTTCTTTACCGACTGAGCTGATTGTAGAGCTCCCATGCCGTATCCGGTTTTTGAAATCAATTCCCTATCTGCCCTATCTATTTTAATAAAAAGACCGGCCATAATAAGAAACGAAACGATTAATAAAAATATCCTCATACTTTCCCCCGAAACATATATATAATATACACTCAAATTTGTTAAAAATAAAAAAGAAATGAAAATATTTTCAAATATATGTTCTAATTATCGAACTTATTATTAAAACAATAATAAAATGGCTTTATCTCAATAAGATAAGTTAAACTAATGTCTTTAAATCTTAAATTTCAAATCTTGAATTTAATAAGAAATTATGTTATAAAGTATAGGATTAGATTTTTTATTATGATATAATCGAATAAATTAAAATAATCTGTAATAAAAAATATCATTTATTCTTGATATTTCTTAAATGTTATTATGTTGGAGGGAGCTTGTGAAGAATTTAGCAGGTGCGGTATTGTTCGCATTGATTATATCAAACGGTTTTATACCTACCGGGCTTTTGGCTGTTGATAATGGGCCGGCAAAAGCCGCTGAGGTTTCAAAAAAGAAAGAAATAGCAGTATTTCCTGTTTATTCCGCTTACAATATACCGGAATCTGCATATATGTACTTTGACGATAATTTAATAGGGCTTTTAAGCGGGATGAAAAGATTTCAGGTGATAGGATATCAATACCGCCTGGATTATAATTCATCCGAACAGTTTATTCAAAAGATCAGGGAATTAAAAAAGGAAGCAGTTCTTACAAATCCACAATATGTGGATGCCGACCTTGGTGTTGCGGTAATACCCGCTGCAGAAATGGAAAAACTGGCCAATGCATTCTTTATATTTATTCCTTCAATAACAGGCTACCATTCGGAAGAGTATTTGATAGAAATACAGGAAAAGAGGGATGATAGGATAGTAATCCGGCTTGTTAAAGAATACAAAACACAGGTTAATATATCCGTAAAAATAATAACAGCTGAAGGCAATCTGCTTGATACATACAATGCATCCAGCGAGGAGAAATCAAGGGATAGCGTAATTGACGCTTATCAGAAAGGGGTTAACAGCGCCATTTCAGGATTGGGATTTTTCCTGAGAAATGTGGAAGAGTTTAAGATTAAATCCGGAGTTCTTGATGTAAATCCCAACGGAGTATATATTGAACTGGGTGGTAATCTCGGTGTAAAACCAGGTTACGAGTTTGCAATTCAGAAGAATGTTACAATGCTGAATAAATTTAATGAAAGAATAAATACAGGTCTTTTGAGAGTAAAAGAAATAGGTGATCAATATTCGGTCGCGACACCTATTTTTGGAACTCCGCAGGTGGGAGACCAAGTTGTTGAAATGCCTATGGTGGGAGCAAGGTTTAATATTTTCGCGGGAATGATGCCTATGTCAGTCCCAGGAAGTATTCAAATTACTAATTCAATAAATTCAAACACTACATTTACAAACACCCAGGGGTTTTCTTCTTCGTCTTATGTATTTTCACTCGGGCTTAACCTGGAGTATGAAATCGGTTACGCCGGATTATTTGAAATAAGCGGAGGCTTTCTCTTTAATAATCCCCTGGCGTATTACGGTGAAATAGGCGGAGCTTATGAATTTTACTTCGGCAGGTTGAGCCTGACGACCGGAGCAGACCTTTCTGTCGTTGGATTTCAAAAGTATCTTGGGTCATTAGGCAACAGAGGTAAAATTTCGATTAATGGAACTACTTTTTACGATAATGTCGATGTAAATTTATACGATTACAATTTCGGTATAAAGCCGAAGCTGACATTCAATTATCAGTTTAATCAGCACACGAAATTGAGGATAACCGGAGGATACGTACTGTATACCCCGACCTCAAGCTACCTGGAATACAGCACCGGCTCAGGAAGCACTACGGTAAATTACAATTTGCCGATCAGCTTTTCGGGACCTTTCGGTGGGGTTGAACTGGTTTTAAGGTTTTAACAAGTGAATTCAGGAAAGAAAGGAAAAAATCTTATATTTAGTTTATTTTTAATGGCCTATGACCGATTTATTAATTGACAAATTGATAGAATAGTTTCACAATAGTAAATATTATGAGCAGGCTGGAAAAACGCCCCCCACCACTTTGGAGTAGCAGACTTTTTGCAGCAGTAAAAATCTTTCATTTAAAAAGTTTCTAACATTTTGAGAAACTTTTCTACTTCAAAGTGGTGGGGGGAGGAAAGTCCGGGCATCATAAAGCAATGGGCCGGTTAAAAACCGGGATAAATACGGAAAGTGCCACAGAAAAAATACTGCTGCGCCCGTCCCATTTTTTACCGTTATAATAAATGGGACAGGAAGGCGATGGTGAAAAGGCGGTGTAAGAGACCACCGCGGTCTCAATAATGAGGTCGGCATGGTAAACCCCCCATGATGCAAGGTTAAATAGGCGCCTGATGCTGTCGCTTTACAGCTTCTCCGATTAACAGGGAAAGGCGCGGGTAAACCGCTGGATTTGCTTTGTAAGAAGCGGACAAGAGAGATGTTTTTCGGTGTTTCCCCCTTTATATAACCAAATTAACTTCGGTTTTATAAAGGGGGAAACGGACAGGACCCGGCTTACAGGCCTGCTCTTATTTTTAGTACTGAGTTGCAATCAAGACAATCTAATTAAGAACTCAGTATAATACCAAGTAAGCATTCAAATGTTCGATAAATTCACTTTGAATGCAACTTGGTATAAGAAGGATAACTATGAGTGTATTACCGGTTGATTTACAGGTTTTATTCTCCAAAGCATCTGAACATTCTGAAAATATAGCGCGTCAATCCAACACATCACAAGCAGTATTTGTTGATGGTTATGAGAAAATCCACCAGCAGAGCAATCAGGCCAATGAAACTGTGAAAAACCTTGAGCAATATGATCAGGATTTCACAAAGATCAATCCCGAATCCAAAAAACGTCGGGGTGGTGAAAATGGCAGGAAGAAAAAGGCTTCACCGGATCAGCAGGCCGAGGCGCAGGAATATAAAAGAGCGCCGACAGAAGAGGGTACCGGCAGAATAATCGATATTATTGATTGAGATTTTCTATTCAAGGAAGTTTTGATTATTAACCAATGACTATTATATTTAAATATAATAGTCATTGGTTAAAAAAATAGTAAATCAAATATCATAAATTTTGTTGTTTTTTATTTTAAAAACGCTTGATATTAAAATGATATAATTATGACATCGTGTCCTTGACAATTAAACCTAATCGTATTAGAATTAGGTATTATAAAGCATTTTTAAAGATATTTATTTTTAAAAAAGTTTACAGAGAAAGAAGTATTTTTTATAAATCTTATCTAATTAGAAAGTATTCCGAATAATAATTATTGTTTTATTTTTCAATAAAGATTCATTGGAGGATGATATGGGTAGATATGAAATTAAGAAATTATTAGCATTACAAGAAAGATATATTGGGAAACTTACTGTTGATAAAATGGAGGTATTTAGTCAAAGATTAAGCAAGTTATCAAATGAAGAAAAGAATAGAATGATTGATTTTGTGGGAACGAGGATAAATCCTGAATTGAGGAAAAAATTATTATCAGGCCATAAATCTATGAAATTCTATGTCAAAAAGTAAAGTACAAAGACACCCATACGCAGAGGGATTAACAGAAACAGAAGAAAAGTCATTCATGTTTTACAATCTTGTGAAATCTGAAGAAAATATTGTTGGTATGATTGCTTATTGTTTTTATAAAAATAGTAAAATTGAGTTTATTAAGCAATTTAAGGAAAAAAACAATGGTATTAGTCCTAATGAAGAAAATTTAAAAGGTTTCCAAGAACACCAATGCACTCCATCAACAATTTCTTCATATAAAGCACAAGCTCTTCAGCTTTTTGAATCATGGCAAGCATTTTTGTATGATGATTTTTTTAAAGAACTTCATCGGAAAGAAAAACAATTAAAAAAAGATCAAAAAGAATTAAATGAATTAGCAAAAAAATGCCCTGCAAAAAAAACATCGAGTTTTGGAAGTTCCGTCTGGGCATCCATTGTTGCAACTTTAATTCTTGGTATAGTAGGATTATTAATATGGATTACTCAATTAGTACCTACTGTTCATAATATTATAGTTAGAACTTTTCAAGGTACTAATTCTGTAAATATTATCAAAAAATAAAAATTTAATCGGATAATTAAACAGGGTCAAGCAGCGTGTCCTGAGCGTAACGAAGGGTCACGCTTGTTAAGGAGCATCTATGTTCAGGGTACGTTTTGCCCCTTCGCCCACAGGCAAGCTGCATCTTGGAAGTACGCGCACTGCGGTCTTCAACTGGCTTTATGCAAGACATACAGGCGGAAAATTTGTCTTAAGGATTGAAGACACCGATTTAAAGCGTTCCGATGAGAAATATACAGTATCCATTCTTAAGGATATGAAGTGGCTTGGCATGAATTACGACGAGCTTTATAAGCAGAGCGAAAGGTTTGATATTTACAATAATTATATTGAGAAGCTTCTTTCAGAAGGTAAAGCATATTACTGTTCATGCGGCAGGGAAGAAATAGCGGCAAGATACCGCTTGAAAGGAATTACTGAAGAGGCAATAAAGTATGACGGCTTCTGTAGGGACAAGGATATAAAACCTCAGAAGGATTGCGTTGTACGCCTCAATATCGGCGAAGAGAGATATATTTCCTTTAAGGACAGCGTTAAAGGGAAAATTACAGTAAATACAAAAGAATTGGATGACTTTGTCATATTTAAAAGCGATAGGACCCCGACCTATAATTTAGCAGTCGTAATAGACGATGCTCTTATGCAAATCACTCATATCATTCGCGGAGAAGACCACATTACGAATACCTTTAAACAATTAATACTTTATGAAATCCTTGGTTTTCCCTTCCCGGTGTTTGCTCACCTTCCTCTTGTAATGGATAAGGATAAAAGCCCTCTGTCAAAAAGGAAGGGTTCTATTAATATTGAGTATTACCGCTCTTTAGGCATTTTGCCGGAGGCTTTGCTGAACTGCATTGCCAGGCTCGGTTGGTCTCATGGTAACGATGAGGTTTTAACCGTTGAGCAATTGATTGAATATTTTGATATTGACAAACTCAATAAATCAAATGCGGTTTATGATGAGGAAAAAATGATATGGGTTAATGGAAAACATATCAAAATAATAGATATAGAAAAATTGTATTATCATTTTGAGGAATTCCTTCAAGAAGCAGGCCTTGAAAAAAAAGGAAAAATGCTTGATAAGGAATGGATTTTAAAGGCTGTTGAGATTTTAAAAGGAAGGCATAGCCTTCTTAAAAATCTTTATGAAGAAATAGTTCTCTATTCTATGCCGGATTATGCTATCGAAGAAAAAGCCGGAGAAATTTTATCACAATTATTGGAAAATAAAGATATTGAAAGCGCTTATAAAGAGTTAAGAAATCATATCATTTCAATCAGTAATTTTGATAAAACAGAGGGTCTTGAGGAGAAAATACGGCTTATCTCACAAAACCATTCGGTTAAATTTGGAGAGCTTATGCAGGTTCTGCGCATCAAGCTCACAGGCAAGATGTCAAGTCCTGACACTATTTCTGTTATAAGGCTTCTTGGAGAAGAAACGAAAAAGAGAGTATGAGGATATTTTATAATTTCCAGGGAAATGTTTTTGGTGTATAACGATCGATATATTCAAGAGCTTCTGTCGGGTTTCCGGCAATATAATAGAGATCCCTGAATTCAGGCTTGGAGAAATTCTCTCTGAAAATTTGATTAAATTGTTCAATCAAATATTTATAGAAATTGTCAGTATTTATAAATATTACCGGTTTATTATGAAACCCAAGCTGCTTCAGGGTGATTACCTCAAGAATCTCTTCAAGTGTTCCGAACCCCCCGGGAAGCGCTATAAAGGCCTCAGCATTTTCACCCATTAAAGCCTTTCTTTCCCGCATATTTTCTGTTTCTAACAGCGAATCTGCATTTTCATAACCCAGCCCTTTTTCTTTCAATGCTGCAGGTATAACACCAATTACCCTGCCTCCATTCTGCTTAACGGAATCAGCTATAACGCCCATAAGGCCGGTTTTTGTCCCGCCGTAAACAAGGGTATCCTTCCTATCTCCGATTAATTTCCCAAGCTCCTCTGCAGATTTAAAGAATGCCTGTGAAACCTTACTGGACGAACAGAATACGCATATATTCATGGGCACTTCTCCTTTTTAGTTACTGAAAAACAGAAGGTATTATAAGCTAATAAATTTTGTAAATCAAGAAAAAACCTGTTATTAATAGCTAAGCTTTAGGCCAAAGGGTATGATACCCTTTGGAATCCCCAATTATAGGAACGGATATAAGTTCCTTTTCTTGATATTTCATTCCCGATCCGGGATAATATATTTATGGAAAACAATAAGGCCTATTTCAGGTTTTATGAGGAATTAAACGATTTTCTGCCGGCTGAAAAGAAAAAAGAAGAATTTTCATACGAGTTTAGCATAAGTCCGTCCGTTAAGGATGCGATAGAAGCGATAGGCGTTCCTCATGTTGAAGTTGATTTAATTCTTGTAAACGGAGCTTCGGTGGATTTTTCATACATACTTAAGGATGGAGACAGAGTATCGGTTTATCCTGTTTTTGAGAGTCTTGATATTACAAACCTTACACATTTAAGGGAAAAGCCGCTACGAGCGGTAAAATTCATTCTGGATGTGCACCTGGGGAAACTGGCAAAATATCTCAGACTCTTCGGTTTCGATACATTTTACCATAATGACTATATTGATCCAGAAATTATTGAAATAGCCATTCGGGAAAAAAGGATTATCTTAAGCCGTGATGTGGAAATGCTGAAGAATAAAAAGGTAACCCATGGCTACTGGATACGTTCTCAGTTTTTACAGGAACAGTTAAGGGAAGTTATACTGCGTTTTGACCTGAGGAATTTAATAAAACCATTTCAAAGATGCCTTGTCTGCAACGGTATTTTGATCGAAGTCGATAAGAAAGATATAATTCAAAATCTCAAACCGAAAACCCTTAAATTTTACAATGAATTCTGGAGTTGTACTTCCTGCGGCAAGATATACTGGAAGGGTTCCCATTACGAAAGAATGAAAAAATATATTGAAGTTTTTACCAGGTTGCATTCAAAGTGAGTGTTAACGTTTTCAGTTTCCCGGTATTTTTTTCAATTTATATCGGTACGCGCCGCCTGTTTAATTCATCGTTCTCGTAAATATCTTACTCAATAATTGCTGCGGTACACTTCCCACATAGCGATAGCTGCGGCGACAGATGCGTTAAAGCTGTCAATTTTCCGGGTAGTCGGTATTTTAATAAGAGCATCACACTTATGCTTTACGGATTTCCGTATCCCCTTTCGTTCCGAACCCAGAACAAGGCAGACTTTTCCCTTGAAATCAATTTCAGTAATTAAAGTCTCTGCTTCACCGGCCAGGCCATAAACAAAAAACCCCTGTTTTTTTATCTCATCAATAAACTGGTTCAGGCTGTTTATATAAACCACTTTCTCTTTATAAACAGCCCCGGCCGAAGCTTTGATAGTTTGGGGGGTTATTCTGGCGCTGTTGTCATTCGGAAGCACGACGGCATCAAACTTCATCAATAAGGCTGATCGGACTACGGCCCCCAGATTTCCTGTGTCTGTAATGCCGTCTAAAGCTATCACCGACTGCATTCCATCCCAGCCTTCAAACTCGGTTTCACTTTCAATAATATTTGATGGCAGGATTAATTCTGCTATTATTCCCTGATGTTTTAGAGTCTGGGCGGCTTTGTTCAAAAAAACAGTCTGCGCATATTTTACATTTATTCCTTTCTCCCTGAGCCTTCGTATTAAATTTAAATATTTTTCCTCTTTACCCTTTTCAACCGTCACGGAACTTAAATCAATACTGTCATTCAATGCTTCTTCCACAGAATTCCTTCCATATACTACCAATCAATCCTCCTCATAAGCGTGCCCCTTCGTTACATTCAGGACAAGCTACTTAACCGATGTGATTTGAAAAAACAACAAATCAAGCTAATTAAGCTACTACGAACTTAGCTTGAAAATCAGATTAAATAATATGTTAATTTTATTAAATAGTCAAGAAGGGGCTTTGCCCCTGAAGACTGTCCTATGAGGACTGTCCTAAGAGGACTATGAGTTCATTTCCAGTTCCTTCATCTTCCTTACAAGGTTGTTGGGAAGAATCCCAAGGCTTATGGCTGTATGAGATATATTGTTGTCATTAAGCTTGAGCTGGGCTTCTATGTATTTCCTTTCAAGAAGCCTTTTCGCCTCTCCGTAAGGCATGGTTTTTACAAAGATTGAATCGCTTTCTTCACTGCGATTGTTGCTTACGATCTTCTTTACATCAGTGATCTTTATCTCAACCCCCTCTGAAAAAGCAAAAAGTCTCTGCATAAGATTTTTCAATTCCCGGATATTACCCTTTAAAGGCAGGGATGTAATAATACTCATAGCCTCATCGGATATGGACTTTAAAACTCCGCCGTTTTCTATGCATGCCTGTCTGAAAAAGTGATTGGCCAGCACCGGGATATCATCTTTTCTTTCCCGAAGCGGCGGAATATCAATAATCAAAACGCCGATTCTATAATAAAAATCCTCCCTGAATTTACCTTTTTCAACTGATTCTTTCAAATTGCTGTTTGTGGCGCTTATAAGTCTGAAATCAACCTTTGTTTTTAATTCCCCTCCGAGCTTTGTAACCTCCCGGTCTTCAAGCACCCGGAGCAGTTTTGCCTGCTGAGATAGCGGCAGTTCGCCTATCTCATCAAGAAAAAGGGTTCCTTCATTCGCCATTTCAATCTTGCCCTTTTTTGTGGTATTAGCTCCTGTAAAAGCACCCTTTTGAAAACCGAAAAGCTCGCTTTCGAAAAGATTCTCAGGAATAGCGGCGCAGTTGAGTTTTATAATCTCATTTTTTCCGCGCTTGCTTTTCAGATGAATCAGATTTGCAATATGCTCTTTTCCAACACCGCTCTCGCCAGTAATGATAACCGGGAAATCTGTCTGAGAGGCTTTTTCAATCATTTCATTCATTTTTTTAACGGCCGGTGAGCTTCCAATAAGGCGGTATTTCTCAAGCTCTTTTCTTAAGAGGTTTGAAAAGCGCTTGTGTTCAAGGGCATTGTTGATCACAACCTTCATTTTTTGATAAGAGATCGGCTTTTCAACAAAATCAAAAGCCCCGAGTTTGATCGAGAGAACTGCCTTTTCCACGCTTGAATATCCTGAGATCATAATGCATTCTATAGATGGCATTTTGCTTTTGATATGATTCAGCAGTTCGATTCCATCTTCTTCCCCAAGCTTGATATCGATTATGGCAATATCTATATTATCGCCCTCTGTTTCAAGAATACCCCTTGCCTTTTTAATACAGTCAGCGCCAAGGACTTCATATTCCCCAAAAACTCCCCTCAAACTGGTTATTACATCTTCGTTGTCATCCACAATCAAAATCTTCATTTCACTTTCCTTCCTTTAAAAAACTATTTTAAAACAGGTCCCGATATTTACTTTACTTTCAACTTCAATCCGGGCATTCTGTTCCTGCGCCAGGCTTTTAACTATTGAAAGGCCAATGCCGATATTTCCCTTTTTCGTGGAAAAACCCGGATCGAAGACCTTGGCTAAAGTCTCCCTGCTCATTCCCTTTCCATTGTCTTTAATTGATATGATCTTTTTATCATTTTCTTCCATCACTTCAACTTTCACATTAACATTATCCCCGGATTCGACTGCGTTTTTTATGAGGTTTCTTATTGTTTCTTTAAAAAGGATTGTATCAATTTTGATATCAATATTATTTACCTCTTCCGAAGAAAAAAAAACATTTTTAAATTCTTTACAAATCTCTTTAAGAACCGGCACAACATTCTGATTCTCGAGATTAGCGTCGGGAAGGTGAGATATCTCCCTGAACTTTTGAAGAACTGATTTCATATCGTTTAATTTTGCTAGTATAAACGACACTTTCTCCTTTTCTTCTATCTTATCAATTATAAACTCCACATAAGTTTGAACAGGAGATATAATATTATTTATCTCATGGACAATAATCCTGGAAATTTCTTTCCAGCCTCTGTATTTCTGGATATCCCCAAGAATCCTCTCATAATTCTTTAACTTTACAATCATTTCATTAAAGGCCCTTACCAAAACCCTGACCTCTTCCGTCCCCGCTTCTTCAATCAGAAGCTCTTTTTCATTTTTATCGAAATAAAAGGATTTTACCGAAGCGGACAGTTTATTGATTGGCCTTGTAACTCCGTATATAAAAAAGAGGTAGAGAATCGACATTATTAAAAGCTCCAGAAAGAAAACCACAATTACTCTTCTTGTTGTTTCGATTGCCTGTTTTTCAGAAAAGGCTTTATATAAACCAATTTTTTTTTGAAACTCGGCGCTGTCCGAAATGGATTCTTTTATTACACCAAGTTCTTTTTCATAAGAATTCTGAGACTCCCTGATTGTAGTATAAGTTGTTACCATAGAAGAAAATAATATTAAAAGCATTGCAAGTATATATATTATTATAAATCTAATCTTCATGACTTGCTCCCAGGCTGTAGGTAAGGGTGATTTTCGGCTTATTTCCCCATAGGTTAACGATCTCAGGAGTTGCGTCGCAGTTTATTAGAATTTCAATATCCGTCTGAATAGGATAGCTTGTTTGATTACTTTCGTTTGTTAATATTACCATTTCATTCACGGATATGGCGTTAGTTAAAAGATCGAAATTATAATTTCCTTTATGGTTTACAGAAAAGCCTTCCCCATGAAAAGAAACCCTTTGAATCGAAGAACCTATATAAACGATTTTGTGCTTAATTGAAGTTTTTATCTGATATATAATATTTACATCAATACCGCTTTCAATTATATCTCGGATTGAAGGATTTATTAGATTGTAAGAGTGGAATTGGGTTTTTATTAATCTGGAATTCTGAAAGTCCTTATATACAAAGATATTATCTATAGTAACATCAGGGTAGGCGCTTATAATCCCCAGGACTGCAAGTATCACCTTGATGATTTCACCGATCTTAATCCCGATTCCAGTCATTTATAAATCCTTATACAAAGCTGAATTCAAAGTGAGTGTTAACGAACATTTGTATGCTTACTTAGTTCCTTATTAGTATTGTCTTGATTGCAACTCAGTATTAATTGGTATTATGCCAATTCAGGTTAATCTAGTCTGTTGCAATGTTCGTGCCATAATATCGCAAAATATAAAGTATTCACCTGAACTCACTTTGTACTCTGCATTTTTACTTTTTACAGAGAAAAACCCGACTAATATAGCATATTTTACTTCTTTCTTCAATTCTTAAGAGTATTAATGATCGGAATAGATATATCAATTTAGATATATTTAAATGGGTTTTTTAACATTTTTTAAAATGGAAAGCATATCATTATGAAATAAACCGTTTGTTGCTAAAATAGTTTTGCCATAAATATCGAAATCATTTCCGTAATAATCAGTAATCCTTCCGCCTGCTTCTTCAATTATAATCTTTCCTGCCGCTGTATCCCATGGATTTAAATTTTCCTCATAGAAGCATTCAAAACTCCCGCGAGCCAGGTATGACATATCAAGAGCAGCGGAACCAAGCCTTCTGAAACCTGAATAATTGGGAATGATTTCCCGCAGCGGCTCTAAAAGCGCTTCAAGTCTTCCGGTTCTAACATAAGGGAAACCAGTTACAAGCAAAGCTTTTCCCTTATCCGATATCTTTGAAACATAGATTCTCTTTTTATTAAAGTAAGCCCCTTCCTCTTTAACAGCCGAATAAAGCTCACCAAGTATGGGGTTGTAAATAACACCAGCAACTATCTTTCCTTCGGCTTCCACGCCGATTGAAACGCAAACAAAAGGTATCTGGTGCGTAAAATTAACAGTGCCGTCAAGCGGGTCTACAAGCCATTTTATCTCTTCCTTTCCCTGGCTGGAAAGATTCTCTTCCGCAAGTATCGAATGAAGGGGAAATTTTTTTAATATTATATCAACTATTACCTTTTCGGATTCTCTGTCATATTCCGTTACAGGATTTGCAAAACCCTTATACTCAATCTTTTTTTTATTATAGAACCCCTTTTTTACTATTTCGCCGCCTTTTAAAGCGGCTTTTACGGCAATATTAAGAAATTCTTTATAAATCATATTGACCTCAAAAACTTCACCTCGGCCTATTGGACGTGGGTGAGGTATTATCCTATTTTTTCGGAGAATAGCAAGTCCATCAACTCTCTTCCCTTAAGGTCTTTGTACTTTCCTTTCCGGCAGGTTTTTTCATTGTATTTCTGGATATTTTTATCCGGAACTATTTCATCGCCGGAAATCATAAAAGGCACAGGATCGCGTGTGTGTTTCCTGAGTTTAATCGGGACGGGATGGTCAGGCAGGATTAAGATCCTGAGCGGTTCTTTGATCGATTTTTCGTATTCATCTAAAAAAACCCTTATCAGACGCCTGTCGCAGTCTTCAATAACCCTGATTTTATTCTTCAAATCCCCGAGATGAGAGCATTCATCGGCTGCCTCGATATGAATATAGATAAAATCATTTCTTTTTAAAAGCTCAACACCGGCTTTGGCCTTGTTTTCATAATTTGTATCAATAAAGCCCGTCGCTCCCTGCGGGCGGACAACCTCCATATTCCCAAGCCTTCCGACGCCAAGGATAACATCAACCGCGGATATCACAGCCCCGTTCTTTTTATACATCTCAAAGAAAGAAGGCATTACCGGTTTTTTTCCACCCGACCATGGCCATATCAGGTTAGCGGGATTTTTTCCTTCTTTAATTCTTTTAATATTGACCGGATGATTTTCAAGCTCTTTTGATTTATATATCAGATCAATTAATAAGTCTGCCGTTTTCCCGGCTTCTTTATTTTTTGCACAGGGAAGTATATCCTCCCATTCTTTTCCCTGGGAAGAGTCGGGTTTTTTATAATATATATCCGGAGAAAACTCCTTTCCTTTAAGGTATAATAAATTCCGGTAGCTGACACCTTTTTTGAAAATTATTTTATCGCTGCCGAGTTTAGCCTGAAGAAAATCGATAAGTAATTCAGCTTCTTCTTCCTGAATATGTCCTGCTGAATAATCCTCAAGAATTCCATCTTTTACGGTAATGAGATTCATTCTGAAGGCTATTGTATCATCGTCCAGAGGAATTCCCATCCCATAGCTTTCAACCGCACCCCTTCCCGTATAACATTTTTCCAGGTTCCAGCCGAGAACAGACATATTCGCCGCATCGGAAGAGGTTGGAAAACCATCCGGCAGGGTTATGAATGTACCGAAAACGGCTTTCTTTGCGAATTCATCCATCAAAGGCGTTTCAGCAACTTCCAGAGGAGTTTTATTTCCCAATTCATCAATCGGAAAATCCGCCATTCCGTCAATCAAAAATGTGACAAACTTCATACGAATTCTCCCGTTAACTCAAATTCGATCTTCTTTGATTCAAAAAACTTCTGAAATAATTTGCCGTGTACAATATCCCGGATAAAATCAAAAGCCCGGATACCAGATAAGTCCCATAACAGACAATCTTTGATATGATTGTTCCCCATGGCTGGTAGTTCATTATAAATGAATATTTCAGGGGATAGAATCCAAGCACAACCCCAAGAAAAAAGGTAGTTATTTTACCGCTTAACAGTGGAAGCATTATCATTTTTTTGGAATTCATTGCATAAATGGCGCCAAGAGATATGATAAGATCCCGAACGAAAATAAGGATCAATAAGTAAAAGGGCATCTTCTTACCTATATACAGAACAGCCGCGACAGTAATAGCAAGCAGTTTATCGCCGATAGGATCAAGAATCTGTCCAACCTTGCTTGTACAGTTCAAAACCCTGGCCAGATAACCGTCTAAAAAATCTGTAAAATAGGCTAAAGCAATAAATATAAATGCGTAAAAATTTGATTCCGGTGTATTTGTCTTCAACAGGTTTACAATAGGAAGGATCAAAAATATCCTCAAAATAGATAATATATTCGGTATCGTCCAAAACCTGTCTGTCTGAGTATTATTATTAGACATAACTTACTCCAATGCCTGTGTTTGTTTTTCCATAACAGTGATAACTGCCTTCATACTGCCGAAAACAGCCTCATCCAGGCTTTTATTCCCCATTACAAGATCAGGCGAGAACAATTGATTTGACTTATCTGATGATTGTAAAAAATAATTCATATAAGCCTCAGGAAATCTCTCCATTTTTAAATCATTAAAAATTAAACCCTGACGGCCCAGAATAAGCCCGATGGTTAAAAGAGAAGAATCCTCTTTAAAGTTCGCAATCTTAATTAAGTCATCCATATTATTAATTGAAAAGTATTTTGGAAATGTCTTTATTAATTCGGCGTAAAATGACATTTCGCTTCCCGCTATAAGAGCATATTGTCCGTTTTTACAGTCATAAGGTATACTGATACCGATTGTTTTTGTTGTATAATTCCCCAAATATTCTTTTAATAATAATTTGCACTGCACTGTTTCACCGGGTTTATAGATAGTTTTATCAACGCTAAATCCTTCAAGAGTATAATACTTGATTCCTTTTTCTATGGAGATATCAATATGAATATCTTTAATCTTTATATTACCTATATTATTCTGATAAAAAACACTAAAATACTGGTTTAGATCGGAAAGCAGGCCGTAAAGATTAAAATAGCTCGGATTAAAGGCATAATTGAATTTGTTAATGACCTTATAATCTTTATTCTGGTATTCCAAATTTATTATTAAATTCATATTTATTCTTTTATCATCCAGATTTCCGGTATGATTCAGGATTGAAGATGAAATGGCGCCGGAAGTAAGCGCTGGAAAATAATTCCGGTTGTCAACGGCATTGAAAGTATAATTATACTCAGTTTGATTGTTAATGATTTTTAAATCCACAGGTATCATTGATGCCGTCTTTTGAAGCTGGCAATAAACTCCGTTTTTCCCATCATAAACTATAGCTCCAATCGGTTTTGAAGAAGAGCCCATTTTAAATGAAATTTCCATTGAAGGAATGACCGAGTAGATATACGATTTTGAAATCGGCAGGGCTGTATTTCCAGCGAGATCCATTGGATGGCCAAAAATATAAACATCATTGTTTGAGACATAAGTAACCGTACCAATACCCTGGGCACTATAATCACCCTCCATAAGGTTAATAGCTACAGCATCCCCGGCCTTCAAACCGGAACCAGGAGAAATCTCATTACCTCCTCCACCGCCGTTCATAACCATATAGGAAGCGCCTTCAATATTATTTTCAAAAATTTTCTTTATATATTCTCTTGTCTCACCCGAAAAACCATTGATGAATAAAGGCGTGTTTATACTCTTTAACTGATCATCTCTGGCCGATACAGAATTTCCATTATTAACATCTATATTCTGCTTTTCGCGGATCATCTGTTCTATCGGAGTTATTCCACAAAGAGGCTCCTTTGCATAAGGCCAGGTAAAAGCTACGGCGCCTATTAATCTTCCGTCAATATATACAGGGCTCCCGCTCATACCGGCTATAACCCCGCTGTTTTCCAAACCATTTCCCTTCAGTCTAGGCAAGGATTATATCGCTTTTCGGCTGAAAATTCCTCACAACATCAATTATTTCGACATCAAAACGTTCAGGTTCCCAGCCCTTAAATACCGTAAGTCCATAACCTTTCATTCCCTGTTTTATTTCAGAAACATTCATGAAATCAAATGAATATATTTTATTCAAAAAAATTATTAATATTGTAACGGTTATTGCAGATTTCATAAAATAACCCGATCCTTTATTCTCAAATAAGTTTAATTTATATTATGATATCATAACCGGTAATAAAAATAAAGAATTAAGCCTTATCGGTGTTTAACATTAATATGTGCGAAAGCGCGGAAGAATGAGGAAGATACATAATCTTTCCGTCCAAGGCCTTCTCCCCTGTCGCGTCTTAAGAAAGAATTGATTATGAAAAGCCCTCCGTCTTTCTGTTTAAAGGCATGGGTATTAGGATAAATGAGATTCAGCCTCTCTTCTCTAACCTGATTGTTAGAGAAATCAATATAATATATGGTGTTATATTTACCTACAGTTTCAACGATGGCTATATGGCTTAAAGGATCGTCCCACTTCCCGTTTTTATTCACATCATAGGTATTGTCAAAAAAAATGAGATCGCCCGGAGATGGAATCCGGTTGGTATAAATTAGGCCCCGACCGGCAAGTCCGTCATATAGAGAACTGACACCTCCCCTCCCATTCCCATAAGCCTTCTGTAAATCCAGTCCCGCCCTTAGATATACGTACCTGACAAAACCGATACAATCACAGGTAAAGGTTTTACCTTTTAAAGACGGAATATTATTTAAACCGATTGATTCTTTTGCCGCCTGCACTACCTTCGAAATAGAAGAGATTTTCTCCGTTTACTTCGGAGTTTACATAACTATAAAAAAATAATACAAATAAGAATAATAAAAACTTCTGTCTCAAACAATACTCCGTTTCTTGTTTCGGGGCAGTTTATTCAGCTGATTTTTTACAAGATCGCAGGCATTTCTGCCTTCATTAAGGGCTTCAATACCGCGGGAAAAATCCATAGACTTAAAATCCAGCAGATTGGGTTCAATTAATACCGCCGGAGGGTCGTATTTCAGCATCATTGCCGTTGTTGTATACCCCATTATATCAATCGACTGGAATATAATATCAAAAATATTCGGAAGCTTTTTCCTGTCCTGCACTTTTTCATTATTCATATAACTGCTCAGGTATTTAAGCCATGTGTTTTTGCCGAATTGAGCTATGTTTTTAGCCTTTTCAAGAATTAAACCCACATAGGATTGCTTCTCATCATTTTTTTCGGGCTTCGGTGCCTGTTTCTTAAGAGACTTTATTTTTTCATTATTCATTATCTTTGGTTTTACAGATGGATGAAGATTGACAGCCACAATCAATCCGGCCCCCATAGACTTAGTCACGTCTATCGGCAAAGGATTTGCCACTCCGCCGTCAATCAAGAACGTATCTCCATAAGGCACTGGAGTGAATATGCCGGGAATGGAAATGCTTGCCCTTATGGCCTGAACAATATTACCGGAACTGAATACTATTGGTTTCCCTGTTTGATAGTCTGTGGCTACAATATTAAGAGGGATTTTCAAATCTTCAAATTTAAGATTTTCAGGGATATATTTTTGGATAAATTTGATTATGGAGTCTGAACCTAAAAGGCCCGATACAGGAAAGATCGGGTCAAAGAAATCCAGATATGTTTTCCTGTCCATAGAGAGGAGGTCTTTTTTAAAGTTCTGAAGGCTTCCCGTACAGTATAAAGCGCCGACTAGAGCGCTGATACTTGCCCCGGCAATCATATCTATTGGTATTCCGAGTTCATTAATATATTCAATAACCGCGATGTGAGAAATCCCCTTAGCTCCGCCGCTTCCCAGAACAAGCCCGACTTTTTTGTTAATGAAATTAAAAGGATTGAACATAATCATTTCCTTTTGGCAATAATCTCTTCAAGGCTGTTTAAGGCCTTGACGCTGCAAAACTCACCGCACATAGTGCAGTATTCCTTATCCGTCTTCCCGCTTGCTGATCTTTTCTTCATCGCATGGTCGGGATTTACAGATAATTTACACATTGTTTCCCAATCGAGTTTCTTTCTTGCTCGGGACATTTCATTATCGATCTTTCTGTATTTTTGTCCATATTTAACCATATCGGCGGCATGAGCGGCTATTTTTGAGGCGATAACGCCGTCGCAGACGTCTTCCACAGTAGGAAGAGAAAGATGTTCCGCCGGTGTTACATAACAGAGAAAGTCAGCTCCCGCCGAAGCGGCAAGGGCACCTCCGATAGCGCCTGCAATATGATCGTATCCCGCCGCAATGTCCGTGACAAGCGGCCCGAGTATATAAAAAGGCGCTCCGTCGCAAAGAGTTTTCTCCATTTGAATATTGGAGCAGATCTGGTCAAGCGGCACATGCCCGGGCCCCTCGATCATCACCTGAACATTTGCTTCACGCGCACGGCGTCCCAATTCTCCAAGGGTAATAAGCTCCTCAATCTGAGCGGCGTCGGATGCATCGGCGGTAGCGCCGGGCCGCATGCCGTCGCCAAGACTTATCGTCATATCATAACGGTAAGCTATTTCAAGTATTTTATCGAAATAAGTAAATAGCGGATTTTCGGCCTGATTGTATTCCATCCAGAGGCAGATCATGGAGCCTCCGCGGCTCACAACATCCAGAAGTCGTGTTTTCTTTTTAATATATTCCCAGGATTTTTGTGTAATGCCGGAATGTATCGTTATGAAATCAACTCCCTCTTTACCCTGTTCTTCAATTACTTTGAGAAAATCCTCAATGGTTAATTCCTGAATATTTTTTTTCTTCTTTGAGAGTTCAAAACCTGCCTGATAGATCGGAACAGTCCCGACCGGTACGGATGATTTTTCAATAACCTTTTTACGTACAGTATTTAAAATCGAGCCGATACTCAAATCCATAACAGTATCGGCGCCGTATTTCTCCGAAACCTCAAGCTTTTCTATCTCTTCTTTAAGAATCATTCTTTCGGGCGACGTTCCTATATTTGCGTTTATTTTTGTGGAAAGCCCCTTACCGACGCCCACAGGTTTAATATTATGAAAAGAATTTTTAAGTATAACCACTTTCCCGAGAGAGATATCTTCAATTAACTCTCCAATTGACACATCCTCTTTCTGTGATATATATTTCATTTCGGGGGTTATATTCCCCTTTTTCGCGGATTCTATCTGGGTCATTAAAATACTCCTAAATTTAGATGGTGTAAAAGCGCCCCGTTTCCCTTTCCTATTGTGTTTTTAGCTGCCATTTCTATTAAACTATTTACATAATTAATCGCCATTTCTACGGATTTAACCATATTGTTATTTCTTGCGAGAAAAGCGGTTATTGCCGAAGACAGAGTACAGCCCGTGCCATGCGTATTTTTTGTAAAAAAACGCCTGTGTGAATATTCGGCTTTTTCAATGCGCCCCTTTTCCTTAAAGATTAATGTGTCAGTTATAATTTCTCCTGACTCGTCAATATGCCCACCCTTAACCAGAATGGCCTGCAGGTTTTCATATTTTTTCAGCAGCGTTTTTCCGGCCTCTATAGGATTCTTTAATTTATTTTTTGTCAATTTCATTAATTCGTGGTAATTAGGCGTGAGGATTGATGACTTACAGATGACGAATCTTTCAACGGCTTTCATTGATGATTCTTCCATCAGAGGATAACCGCTCTTGGATATCATAACAGGGTCGCAGACTATAAAATAACCCTCCAATGTTTCTCCGACAGCCTGAGCTATATCCGAATTACCAAGCATACCTATTTTAATAAATGAAATGTCAATATCTTTTAAAACGGCTGAAATTTCTCTCTTAACAAATTCTCCCTTTAAGAAAAAAACATCGCTTACGCTTAGTGTATTTTGAACCGTCAGGCAGGTAATAACAGCGCCGCCATAAACCCCGAGAGATGTAAAGGTTTTAATATCCGCCTGTATTCCGGCTCCCCCTGATGGATCAGAGCCGGCTATTGACAGGACCTTCTTATTCATTTAATCACCTTACTTTGTGAATATTATTTCGGAATCAGGCCCAATGTTAAATTCCCTGGGAGCTTCGGAGAGATAAGAATTATCCCCTATAAGGGAACTATCTAAAATAGTATTTTCGACAGTTGTTTCTATACCAAGAATTGAATTTTTTACGATCGCATTTTTCACTGTCGATCCTTCGGTAATTGAAACATTTGGTCCAATAATGGAATTCTCAATAGTTGTATTATTTCCTATAAAAACCGGTGGAATTATTATGCTTCCAGTTATTTCATCATTGGTGGCATACCTTTCCAGCATAATCTTGTTTGTCTCAAGAAGTGTGCTTTTTTCCCCGCAGTCATACCATTCCGGCACATTAAAAATTTTAAACCTCTCCCCCTGGTACATCATCCTTTTCATTGCGTCGGTCAGCTGATATTCATTACGCGTCTTTATCTTTTCAGCAATAATAAATTTAATAGCGTCAAAGAGTTTGAAGGCACTCTTGAAAAAATAAACGCCTGAGATGGCCATGTTTGTAGGAGGCACGTCGGGTTTTTCCATCATATTTGTAACGTAATTTTCTTTATCAATCATAACAATCCCGAATTTTTTCGGGTTATCCACCTTCATAATTCCTATCATGTTTTCATCGGATTCAATCATAGATGAAATATCGGCGGTAAAAATAATATCCCCAAGAAGAATAAGAATTGATTCATCTTTATCAAATAATTCTTTTGCATGGTCAATTGCATGCCCCAAACCACGGTACTCTGTCTGGCGGACAAATTTCATCGGAAAGTTGTAGGTATCGGCAAGGTAATCTTTGATCTGATCCCCGAGATGACCTATTATAAATATGATTTCACTGAACTTTATTCCCTGAATCTGGTCTATAATATAGCTGATAATGGGTTTCCCGGCTACCCGAATAAGGGATTTGGGAGTAGCATGAGTATGCGGCCTCAGACGTGTTCCTCTTCCGGCAATCGGCATTATAATTTTCATTGTTTACCTCCGGTTTTTTCGAAGTAATTTATTATAAAGAAAAAAGACATAGATGTAAATAATATCAAGCGGAGGTAATCAAATGGATTTTTCAAGAAGGTCAACCTTCAGACCGCCTCACATTTCCCCGGGCAAGTGAAGCAAAAACTCCGGCAAAGCATAAAATCGAAAAAAATATAAAACCGGTTTTCATAGCTATGAGAAAAAGCCCCGCATTTTCAGGGGATAATGCGGCATGTCCCATAAACAGCGATGTTAATAAAAGAGCGCATGCCATACTGGCCATCTGGCCGACAGAACGCATTGTGCTGAGTGTAGCCGATGCAAAACCGAGATGCTTCTTTTTAATGGAACTCATAACCGCATTGGTATTGGGTGATGAGAAAAGCGCAAAGCCCAAACCTAAAAATAATAAAGCAAGCACAACAAAAGATACTGAAGTATCCGCCTTAAGAAAGACAAGTGCTCCCAATCCAAGGACAGTGACCGACATCCCGATGGAAGAAAGAATTCGAGGTTCGATACGGTCTGAAAGATGTCCGGCAACCGGCGACAAAAGAGCCTGAATAAGAGGCTGAGTAACCATAATTAAACCCGCAGCCTGTGCCGAATATCCCTTTACAGATTGGAGGTAGAGGCTTAAAAAAAAGCTGCCCGAATAAGTCGCACTGTAATTTATCATAGCCGCGAGATTTGAAAAGGCGAAGGCGCGGTTATTAAGGAGCAGTGAAACATTAAATATGGGGGTTTTTACCTTGTTCTCCATAATTATAAAAGCAGTTATACCTGCGATTCCGGCAAATGCAAAAATAAAGCCTGAAAATTCCGGAAGCCTTGAAAATCCGAGCATTAATAATCCAAGTGATGCTGCATATATTAAAGATCCCGCAATATCGATTTTTTCTTCTCCTGTTTCCCGCCACTCGCCATGAAGCTTTAAAAAGATAAGCGGCAGGACTATTATACCGAAAAGTATGCCAATCCAGAAAATACTTCGCCAGCCAAGATAGTATGTCAAAATACCTCCAAGAAAAGGGCCGGCCGAAAGTCCGATATAAGTTGCGCTCACATTAATGCCGAGCGCCCGCCCGCGTTTATTGCCGGGATAAACCGCGGTTATTATAGCCGTCGATGTGCTGTTTAGCATTGCGCTGCCTATACCCTGTAAGGCTCTTGAAAATATGAGCATTTCCGAAGATTTTGAAAAAGCCGACATTACGCCGGCGATCATAAAAATCAATATTCCGATAACAAAAATTCTTTTTCTACCGAATATATCAGCCGCTCTGCCCATAGGAATGAGAAAAACCGCCATTGTAAGCAGATATGCACTGACTACCCAGTTTAGCGATACTGCGTTGATAGAAAAATCCCGGCCAATAGCCGGAAGAGCTACATTGACAGACGAGATGGCGAAAGTGGAAAAAAAAGACGCCAGTGTCGTGATGAAAAGAACCATTCCCGGGCTGACCTTTTTAAACATAAACTCCCCTGAAAAAATAGCTATTTAGGCTTGCAAGCATTAAATGGCAAGAATTGAAAGATATGATATGAGTCAAAGAGTTTCCTTGTAACTCAAAACAAAAAGTGCTGTTAAAGTTATAAAGAATATATAATAAGATATATTAAGAATATCCGTTATTACTTTTAAAGTAGTTAAACCCATAGAAGCGGCAATTAAAACCGGTATAATAAAACCGGAGGCTCCAACTACAAAAAATGAAATAACAAAAACTATAGTGTTACTGCTTTCGATAAAGTAAATAACAGCCGTACCCAGAAAGAAAAGAGCTTGAAGGATAGCAAGCAAAAAAAATGAGTTAAAAAAAACTGATAAAATAATGAAAATTAGATTTATAATCAGGGCGGCTTCTTTTTTACTAACCTTCTGATATAAAAATGAAAGAAGAATCATTCCATAACCAAAAATGGAATAAGGGAAAGTATAATTTTTAACAACGATGTTGAAAGGAGAAAGAGATAAAAGAAGGCCTGCAATATATAAATTTTTCCAGTTCACAAAAGCACCTCATTCCATTTAAAAATGGGACCGTCAACACAGGCAAGTTTATACTCTCCTCCCGGAGTTTCGACAGCACAGCCCCGGCACGCACCGAATCCGCATCCGAAGACTGTTTCCACAGAATAATATGCGTCAGCATCCCGGCAGGAAAATAAAACCTTGCTTAAAGCCCTCAGCATAGGATTGGGACCGCAGGCATAAACAGCGTATTTTGTCAGATCATACTGAACAATAAGGTCAATAACAGTACCTTTCTGTCCCACACTTCCATCCTCACTGGAGGTTTTTATTTCACACCGGTTTGAAAAATCATTCAAATCTGGCAGGAAATCCTTACTTTTTACACCCAAAATAAGAGTTGCCCCTAATTTTATTCTTGAAAGAAATAAGAAGGGGGCGATTCCAATCCCGCCGGCCGCAAAGATAGCTTTTTTATCGTTTAATATGAAACAATTCCCAAGAGGGCCGATTACATTAAGTTTATCTCCAATCTGTTTATTTAATAGGATTTGTGTGCCTATACCTTTTATTAAAATGATGATAGTAATAATGCCGTCCTCAATGTCCGCGATACTGAATGGCCTTCTTAAAAGAGGATGAAGAGTCTCGCTTACCCGGATATTTATAAATTGTCCGGCCTTTGAATACTTTGCTATGTTTTCTGTTTTTATTTTTAATGTTAGATAATTATTATATAGTTTTTTTTCAATAATCGGGCAATATTCCTTGAACTTCACTAAATCCTCCGGTAATATGATAAGGAAAATAAAAAATATTGTCAAAGTAACGGGAAAGCAAGTCATAAACGATCTATCGTGATAAAAATGATTTAGGGGCTTTGCCCCTAATACCCCACCAGAGGAATGTATTCCTCTGGACACTCAATATATGGGTTAAGATATAAATTCCGAAGCCAGCAATATTGGCTTTGTAATTTATTTCTAGTACTAATAATGTGGATTCCAAAGGGTATCATACCCTTTGGTAGGATTGTTAAGGGGTATGCCCTTAACAATGTTATTGTCCAGGTTACCATAAAAGATTGTAAAAAAAATATTTCCTTATTAAAATAATAATGAGGCAAAGAGAATGATTGTCAAACTCGTATCCATAACTGAAAACCCCGAAGAGCATGTCGAATACTGTGCGAGGATTCTGTTATAATTCTCATAATAGAATAGAACCGGGATCGTATGTTCAACTGCTCGCCAATAATTTGAAGAATGGTCATTTATCGGTTTTTGAGCATGCCTATGCCACATTTTATATAGATGAAATCTCAAGGACCTGCTCTCACCAGCTTGTCAGGCAGAGACTTGCCAGCTTCTCCCAGAGGTCGCAGAGGTACTACCGCAAGGATAGTTTTGGATATACAATCCCGCCGGAAATTAAAAATAATCCCGAGGCTATTGAGATTTATCAGGAAGCCATGATGAGAATTCAGGAGGCATATACTCTTCTGGTTGATCTTGGAATCCATAAGGAAGATGCAAGATTTCTGATGCCGAACGCGGCCCACACCTCACTTGCTATGACCGCAAATTTCAGGGAATGGCTTCATATAATTGATTTACGTGTCAGCAAGCATGCGCAGTGGGAAATCAGGGATCTGGTTACGGAAATCTGGGAGCTGTTATATAAAAAAGCTCCTGTAATATTCGGTCTGTCGTATTTTACGCACTGGAGTAAGGATTTTGATTACAAAAAAGAGATTTTTGAAAATAAGATAAATAAAGAGGTGTGAAAATGAAAAAAATTGATTTTAATAAGATTGATGATGTAAATATTGTAACACCTTTTGGGGAATTAACATTTTCTAATATTGATGATTTAAGTATTTTTTTAAAAGAGCAGATAAATAAGAATTGTTTCAAGATAGTCTATGATATGGGTTCAGTGACCTGGATTGATTCGCTGGGTCTTGGAATGATTGCCAAATCCGTAAAATATGCCATTCTTAATAATACCAGGGTCTGTATTGTCAAACCCAGTGATAATATTATTCAGATTCTTAAATTGTGTTCTTTAATTAATCTTGTGAAAATATTCGATGACATTGAACAATCCGTGGATTTTTTAAATTCTTAATTTTTTACTTCATAAACATATCATTTCAAGTGGTTCTATTCAATTCTAAAATATTGTATTAATTTTAAAAATGAGATAAAATCATTCGGGCTTGATAAATATTCTTCATAAGGGGGGTTTATGCCTCATGAAGATGTAGACATAATTTATGAGTCAAGGATAAAGGCTGAAAAGCAAGTCGCATATATTCGTATTGGGCTGATGGTACTTTTTATTATTTTTGTAATAATTATCAGCTTTAATCCTCAGGCGGAGGGAATTCCTGCTGAAAATTATCACCGGGCCGGCATAGTCCAGTATATTGCCATTATCAGTTCGGTAATAGCGACTGCCCTATCACTTTATTTTTTGTTTAAAAATAAATACTCTCTCCTTCTCAGTTGTTTAATGATCACACATGATATTCTGATACTTGCAGTTGTCGATTTTGTAATGTGCGTTGAAACTCCATCCCTATCAATTACTACAGGGATTATGTCCGTATTCATACTCTTTGTTATTTTATCGGGGCTGAGATATTCGCTGGCCATATCCTTATATTCCGGGGTTTTGGCATCACTTTGTTATTTATTGGTAATAATTCTTAATGCCGGCGATATTATTCGTTTTTTCGGCCAGCCGCTTCCTGTTTTCACAGGCCATCTTCTTTCGGGAAAAACGGCAACGGTTTACTTTGATCTGGATGATATTGTTCTTAATGTAATTATGTTTAATATAATTGGTTTTTCGACAGGTTTTATTGCTGAAAACAATAAAAAGCTGATTTTAAAGCAGGCTAAGCTTGCCGAAAAAAATGAAAGCCTTCGTAAGGTTTTTATAAGTAATATTCAGCAGACTATCAATGCGAATGATAAAAGTACAAGCTCTCTGCAGGAATCAATAGAAGTTTTTAAAATCCGTCTGGAAAGTTTTTTTTCACTGTTGACTAATATATCTAAAAGTTCTGCCGTTCAGGCGGAATATATAACCGATTCTGTAAATCAGCTTAGCAAAATCGATACATCTTTTGGGAGGATTGATAATGAGGTAACCGATCAATCTTCAAGAATTTCAGTCGTTTCCGAAAAAATTTCTCAGCTCGTAACCAATATTCATCAGATTAATCAATCGACAATCAGCACGAGAGCCGAATCAAAGACACTTGCAGAAAATGCTATGGGCGGTTCAGAAACCGTTCAGAAAATGGTTGCCGCAGTCCGGCAAATTGAGGAAGACTCGAAAGAAATTGTAAATATGGTAAATCTGATTACTGAGATTGCTGAAAAAACAAACATTCTTTCCGTCAATGCGGCTATTGAGGCCGCTAACTCAGGGATTGCGGGTAAGGGATTCGGCATTATCGCCCTTGAGGTCAGGAATCTCGCTAAAAATTCAACTCAGAAAGCTTTGGAAATACGTAAGATTATTGATAATATTAAAGAGAAAATAAAAACAGGGGTTTTTCTTTCCGAAGAAACCGGAAGGCTAATTCTGAATATTCTGCAGAGCATCAAGAGTGTGGAAAATCAAGTGCAGTTTATTTCAGAAGCGGCCGGTCTACAGTCGGAATCGGCAGGAATTATCCGGGATAATGTAGGGGAGATTGTTAAAAAAACAATAAGTATTCAGGATAATATTCACCAGGAAAGAGATTTTTCAAATCAAATTGTTAAAAAAGTCAGTGATATCAAGAAAATTACCGATGAAACTCTTGAGGAGGTATCAAAAGAGTCTGCTTTAAGCCAGGATATAAGTCAATCTGTGGTTTCGATTACCGAAATTGTTTCGGAAAATACGAAACTTGCGTTGACATTGAGCGAAAGCCTTTCTCAATTTCAGAATGACAAGACATAATATAAATTAAGGAGAAATGAGATGGTAGAGCCGTCAAAATCCGGAGAAAAACCGAAAAAAAAGAGGCGGATAGGAAGGGATGATACTCTTGTTTCTGAAAAGATGCTCAGCGAGGCTGTAAAAAGAATATTAAAAAAAGTAAAACTTGACAGATCATGGGATATCCCATATCTTGCCGGCTACAGCAGGGACGGTAAAACAGTGTATATTGACAGGCATCTGCCGAAGTATCTTGAAACAAATGATAAAAGGTATGACGTCGATCCTTTTCTTATCCTTCATGAATCCGTTGAAAAATCACTCCTGGCTGAACTCGGTCTTGTCTACCAGCATGCTCATCAGATTGCACTGCGGGCAGAGGAAGCGGCGGTCAGGGCTTCCGGGCTTTCATTGCGGGTTTACGACCGTTTTATGCAGAAACATATTAAAAGCGCAGGTCATGAGAATCTGAAAAGGATTCCACCTGATCTTGATATCAAGCCGTATCATGACGAAAAGGATACGGTACTTTTGTTAAAGATGCAGAAAATTATTCAAAAAGAAATCAGAAATGGAGGATAGATATGACTCAAAAAAGGCACCTTAAAAATATCCTGGTCATAAGCTTAATTCTGATTTCATTCGGAGGATTTTTACTTCACTACAGAACCCACCCCTTGGATACCGGCATTGTTAATTATGTTCCGTTTATAGCCGGGATAATAAGTACTATTATCATTCCGGTGATGTTCTATTTTAAACCATTTATTTCTTTTGCATATTTAATCAATGGAATGATTACGATTATCGGTACTATCAATATGATGCATTTTTCTCTCAGCAGATGGCCAAAACAGTTAAATTTGGTAACATTTTTTTCAGGGACGTTATTATCGGATATTTTCATATTGTGGACAGCCTTTTTCATCGGCAAGCTGATTTTTGACCTGGAATTGACAAGCGTGAATAATCTCGACACAAAAAGGCATAAGGGCCGGTTTTTCAGATTTCCTGACATGGGTTACTGGGGTGTTCATTTGATCGCTCTCGGCGTTGTTTATTCTTTGGGCCATATTTTATGGAAATAGGAGATTGAAAATGAAAAGAATATTATTATTCAAACCCGGTTGGTGGATTTTACATATTATAACAATCTCATTTATATTCTGGCTTGGGCATTTTGTAAGATTTTAGTATTTCGACAGCTCGTTTTCTGTAGCCGCCGGAAATCCGGCAAAAATAAAATTTCATCTTTATAATACTTTTAAACAGCAATAAGAATTTATTTATTGACTATATTGGGTCGGCAAATAAAATATTTATCTTCAAAAAATCTCAATTGTTAAGGAATTAAAATGTGTATTTCAAAATCATTCTTTATAACTTTGATTTTATTTCTCATCTCAACCTACAATTTTGGATGTTCGACCTTTATGTTAAAAAACAGCGATTCATTAATAGTGGGCCATAACCTCGATTTCACAAGCGATTATGTTCCCGGCCATATATTTATCAATAAGAGGGGTATCGCAAAAACCAATGATACGATAAATTATGAAAAAGGTAAAAGAGAAGGGGCTCCTGGCATCGGCTGGGTATCAAAATACGGCTCGGTTACTTTTAATGACGGAACCATAGAGATCGGGGTAAATGACGGTATAAACGAAGTGGGATTGTTTATTGCTCATATGGAACTTGATGAGACAAGATATCCGACAGGCAATTCCATACCTCATATGGTAATGGGGCAATGAATGCAATATCAATTGGATAATTACGGAAGCGTGGAAGAGGTTATTGAGCATCTACCTGAAATAGCACCCGAAGGAGGGCCTAATCATTTTTTTGTATCTGATAAGGATGGAAATTTTGCCTGTATAGAATTTATAAACGGAAAACCGTGGTTATTCAAAGGCTTATCTATGCCCATACCACTATTATGCAACAGCAGGTATCCTTACGAAATGGATCTCCTGAGAATGTATAAAGGTTTCGGAGGAACCAGAAACATCGATAACCCGATAGGAGGAACGGATTCGAGGTTTGCCCCATGGGGCATATATACTGAAAAATTATCGGTCCGATCCTTCAAAACCGGTTGTGGAATATGGCTTCGATATTCTTAAAAAAATGTGGAGGGGTACAAATAAATGGGCTTTTGTTATAGATGTGCGGAATTCAGTTGTATATTTTAATACTTCGCGAAGCCGGGGAATGAAATATTTCAGTATTAAGGATTTTGATTTTTCTCCTGAAACACCGGTGAAGATGTTCGATATGAATGAGAATACATCAGGAGATATTTCAAAACAATTTACCTTATATTTACCGCAATTAATCAGGTACTCAATTATTGAATGCAACAAATGCAGCAATCCGTATTATTATAATGACAAGACAAAGCCTTATATCGACCCGATAATCAAACGGATAGAAAAGCTCCTGGCCGGAATAGAAGCAAATAAGATTTACGGGGAGGATTTATCAAAGGATTCATTTTTGATAAAAAGAATTGATGCCTTAAAAGTCGTATCGATCAGGGATTATTTATCATCTAGCGGACAGCAGGAAAAACTCTGGAATGAATTAACGGAATTTTTAATTAAGAATAAAATCCGAACGAACGGTCCGGGGTTTACGGTTTACCATGGGAATAACGGTCTGAACCTCGATATTGAGGTAGCTATTCCCGTCTTTGAGATGGCTTCCGGTTCAGAACGTGTCCGATTTAAAACGCTTGAAGGCATGAATGAAATGGCAAGTGTTATTTATAAAGGATCATATCAGGGTCTTCAGTCAGCATATGACGATTTAAGCAGCCGGTTATCCAGGGATGGCTATCGAATAGCCGGACCTCTGAGGGAAATATGGTTGAGAAGCGATTCTGAAGAAAAGGATTTAAATGAGTTTCTAACTGAAATCCAGATTCCCGTTAAAAAGAAATAATCATTCATTCAAAAAACGCTACACGGGATTTAGGCGCTTCGGGGTGATGGCCGCTGACAAAGACCTTACCATCTCCGAAAGACTACAATAAATCGAGAATTGAAACGCTATTTATCAAGTTTATGAATTATAAGGTAGTCGTTATTTTTAAAAGCCTTATGGCAGCTGATACATTCCATTATTTTTCCTGAGGAAATCAATTTTCCATCGCTTCCGTACTGGGCCCAGAACCAGTCATTATTCTCCGGATCATAGCCTTTTACTTTAATCATTACAGAAATATTATCGAATGCCTGATCTAAATCATAGGATTCTCTTACTACTATTCCCCCGTTGGGAATAATTTTATTTGAAATTGGCAAAGCATTTTGAATTATGTCGTTAATAAATATTTTATGGTAAGGGCCATGAGGCGCCTTTCCGGGCCTCATTCCCTTATGATCCGGCCAATAGGCATAAATCCTGAAATTATCTTCTTTTGTAATCCTGTTCCAGAGAATTTCTCCTGTAATATTATTTTTATCCAGTAACGGTAAATCTTTTTTCGCCCCGATAAGAAAAAACAAAGCAATAACAGCCATTATTGGTATTAAAAACCTTTTTATCATAAGTACCTCCCGGGAAATATATAATACCAGGTTGTATTCAAAGTGAGTGTTAACAAACATTTGAATACTCACTGAGTTCTTTATACATATTGTTTTGATTGCAACTCAGTATAATACCAGAATACAATAATCCTTTTTTGCCGATTTGTAAAGAAAAGATTAATATATTAGTAGCTTAAAACGTAGAGAGGGGTTTATGGATCAAAGACCGGATATCACAATCGTAATGCCTACTTTTAATTCCGAAAAAACAATCCGGCTTTCATTAGATTCGATACGAAAGCAAAATTACAAACATGAGATGATTGAAATCCTGGTAATCGACGGCGGGTCTACGGATAACACTATTGTCATAGCTAAGGAATTCGGATGCACTGTTCTGAATAATCCAAAAGTTGAACAGGAATATGCCAAGCACATAGGAATATTAAGCTCCAAAGGGAAATATGTCCTTTTTATAGATTCCGATGAGGTTTTAGAAAATTCTTCAGCCATTGAAAACCGTCTGGATTTATTTTTACAAAACCCGGAAGTAAAATTTATATTAACAGGCGGTTATAAAAAACCTCCTGCTTATTCTGTGATAAATGATTACATTAATAATTTTTCAGATCCATTTTCATTTTTTATGTACGGTATATCGAATGACAGCCGCTATTTTCATAAAAACCTTTCGCACCGATACAGAATATCACGTGATACTGATCAGTATATAATTTTTACTCTTAATAAAAACGATGTATTGCCGTTGATAGATATTAGTGCCGGCCAGACTCTGGATATTGATTTCTTAAAGCAAATTGCGGGAGAAAAAATAAATGATCCAATTATCATACCGAGGGTGTTTTATTTAATAACTCAGAAAACCGGTAATATGGCCGTTATGAAAAATGACAGTATTATACATTATTCAGCCGATAGATTTGAAGTGTTCTTCAGAAAGATACGCTGGAAAATCATGGTAAATATACATTACAGGTCAATGCCCGGCACAGGATTTTCAAACCGTGAAGATTTTCAGCCCCTTTACTTCCGGTTGAAGAAGTATTTATTTATCCCCTATGCGCTCACTTTTGTTTTACCGCTATGGGAATCTTTGTTTTATGCTGTAAAAAAAGGCATTCCGGCCTGTCTTATGCATTTTCCGCTGACAGTCTATACAGCAATAACCATATTGTATCAATATTTTTTGAAAATTATCGGAATCAAGCCGAAACTATTTTCCTACGGAAACGAAATAAAAGAATTAAAACTTTAACAAGCTTCTTCATCATTCTCAGCTCAAGCTGCTTGCCCCAGATATTACCATTTGACGTTTTGATAAATTAACGATAAAAATTCACTTCTGGTCGTATGGGACTTTCTAAACGCTCCGAGTACAGAAGACGTAATCATGTTCGAAATTCTGCTTTTCAACACCTCTCATCATCATACAGAGATGCCTCGCTTCGATAACGACTCCGACGCCTAAAGCATCAATATTATCCTTAATGGCGTGAGCGATCTGATCTGTCAGTCTCTCCTGGATTTGAAGCCTCCGGGAATACATATTGACAATCCTCGCCAGCTTACTTGCGCCAAATACCTTCCCATCGGCTATGTAACCTATATGGCAGCGTCCATAGAATGGAAGCATATGGTGTTCACATAGACTGTAAACCTCTATATCCCTTACTATTATCATATTATTTGTTTCCTGTGAAAAAATAGCTTTATTGATAACCTCATTTATGTCCATATTATACCCCGATGTCAAAAACTTCAGTGATTCGGCAAACCTGTGAGGCGTATTTATCAACCCGTCCCTATCCGGGTCTTCACCGATTTCAATTAAAAGCTCTTTTGTCAATCTTTCCACTTTTTTGATATCCATTTTTTATGCTCCTCTTTAATATTTCAGTAAATTTTGTCAAGGGTTTCATTTCATTACAATCTAAACTTTCTGCAATTTCAATGATTGAGCGGTTCCATTCAGGCAATATCAATCCGGGATTCAACTCGCATAAAGGAAGCGCTAAAAAAGGCCTTGCAAGGATATCCGGGTCGGGGATGTCCAAGTCATTATCGTGAATCACTTCCCTCTCATAAATTAGAATATCCAGGTCTATTGTCCTTGGCGCCGATTTATCAGAGGTCCTTCTCCGGTAAAGTTTGTTTTCGATATCTCTCAGTAATGTATATTTTAAGTTTTGCGGAGAGGCTTCGGTTTCTATTTGTATGACTCCATTATAAAAAATAGGCTGCCCCGGGCGGTCAAAAGGCAAAGTCTTATAAAAAGTAGATATACCTTTTATAAAAACATTTTTGGATAACAATATTATTGCTTTCTTCACATTCTTTTCAGGACTGATATTTGAACCGACACTGATATAAGCCGATGGCATATTTTCAGGCCTTTTCCCTGTAAATTTCAACTCCGACGCTCCGTGCAAAACGAAGAGCCGACGGCTTTTCCACAAGAACCTGAACAGCCATAACTCCGTTATATTCAAGGCAGATACCGGCTATGCTTTCGGCCAATGCCTCTATCAGGTAAAATTGAGAGGAGTCAGCCATACAGTATATTCTTTTTTTTATCGCCCGGTAATCCACCGTATCTTCAAAAAGGTCGGTTAATCCGGCTTTTTTCAGATCTGCAGATATTGCAATATTAATTATCACGTCCTGTTTATCATGCCTTTCATCGTCATTAATTCCAATAATGCATCTCACTAAAAGGTCTTTAATCAGTATTTTATCCATTCTGACTCTCCCTCAAATGACCACCTCCGTCTATGTAAATTATTTCTCCGGTTATGAAATCGTTTTTTAGTAAAAAAATTACACTATCGGTAATATTGCGGACATCCCCATGACTTTTTAAAGGAAGATTATCTGAAAGCAGATCCAGATGCGATTCATTCTTACCGGGCGGCGGCAGGATCAAACCCGGCGCTATTCCGTTAACCCTGATGTTTGGGGCGAATTCCAGGGCTGTCATACATGTAAAGGACTCAAGAATCTGCTTACTGATAAGATAAGCTACATGTTTCAAGTCAAATTCATGCATCTTTGCGTCCATAAGATTAATGATCGCACCTTTTTGAGCTTTTTGAGCAAAGGAACGGCTGAGATAAAATGGCACCCATGAATTTACCCGGATATTCCTTATAAAATCATCCCAATTAATATTCTGAACGGTGCTTGATGGAAAAATCGAGGCGCTGTTAATCAGAAAATCCAGTCCTCCGGTTTTCTCAAAAGCAAAATCTATCAATTTTTCATATTCGTCAGCTTTTTCAAAATCAGCCTGAAGAAGCCATACTTTTACGTTATAACTTTCCAGTTCTTTTAACAGAGCTTCCGCCTCTTCTTTTGATTCCCTGTAATGAACAACAACGTTAACTCCTTCGGAAGCAAGTTCCAGACATATCGCACGTCCAATTCTTTTCGCTGCTCCGGTTACCAGCGCTGTCTTACCCTTAAGTTTATCTTTCACCGAATCTCCTGCTAAAAATAAATATAGATTTTTTAATACAATACAATATTTCTCACCGCAGAGGCGCAGAGCAAGCAAAGAAAAAATTAAAGTCTTCCCTTTGCGGTCTTTGCTTCTTAGCGGTGAATCATATTTTCGTTCTTAGCTAACTAAAAAGGAATGGCGCCTTTCAATTCTTCTAATTTAATCTTTTTTTGTTTTCTGATTAAATCTCTCGCTATATCTATCTTATCCCAGACATTGCAGAGCATAATGCCTTTAACCCTCTCATCGTTTAAATAATAAATAACTCCGGTATCATTTTCTTTTTTCCAATCGGCATAAGTTTGATGACGTGAATCAATATCTCCGGCTGCTTCATATCCGAATTCAAATAAATCTGAGAAAAAGTATGGTATATAATCGAATTTCACATTCGCACCGGCCATATTTCTTCCGGCCGATTTGCCCTGCTGTATGGAATTGTCCCAATGTTCAAGGCGCATTCTTTTCCCAAGCGCGATTGAAACAAAATTTGTATTGTCGCCGGCGGAAAAAATATCCTGATCCGATGACCGCAGGTATTCATCAACCACGATTCCATTATCGATTTTAAGCCCTGCTTTTCCGGCAAGGCCTGTCTCCGGAATAATTCCAATGCCCGCAATGACAATATCCGATTTTATTTCCTGCCCATTCCTGGTTTTTGTAACAAACTGAGTCCCTGTTTTTTCTATCGAAACCGGAATATCCTTATGTAAAACCCTGATTCCCCGTTCCAGATATACTTTTTGAACGGCATTACCCAGACCATCAGGAAAAATCCTTTGAACAAGATAATCTTCAGGAAAAATCATCGTAACTTCTATTTTGCTGATGTTTAACGCCGCAGAAATTTCCGACCCAATAAATCCGCCTCCTATAACCACAGCTTTCTTTCCCGGTTCTGCAAGACTTCTTATGTTTTTATAATCTTCAAGAGTGCGGTAATAAGATATTTCTGGTAAATTTCCACCCTGAATCTCCAGTTTACGCGGCATTCCCCCCGTTGCCAGGAGTAATTTTTTGTATTCGATCTCATCCCCATTATCTAATAATACCAGCTTTTTTTTAGTCCTAACTTCGGTTACGGTTGTCCCCAGGGCAAGATCAACATGGCTGCTCTTGTAAAAATCCTGATCATGAAGAAAGATTTCTTCCACCTTTTTTTTGCCGAACCACAACTTTTTAGATAGGGGAGGCCTGTCATAAGGCATATCCTTTTCAATGCCTATCAGCAAGATAGAACCTGACTTATCAATTTCCCTGATCCCCTCGATTGCCGAAACTCCAGCAAGACCCCCGCCTGCAATCACATATTGATAGTTTTTAACAGCCATAAGTTACCTCCCGTTTTTTTTCATTTAGTAAATACTAATCATTTAGAAATATTTTTTCAAGAAAAAAGATTAAATTATCTCAAATTATGCGGTTTATTCGTGAGAAATTAGATTTTTCTTCCTTAGAAAGGAGCAAGTTTATTTGTTGAGTATAATGAAGGAGGGACTCTTGTTAATAGAATAAATTTGGTTTACACAATGTACATCCTGATATATGTAGATGCTTTTTATTTTTTTCTTCCCACATTCTTCCGATTAAATATCCATCTTTACCGAGTTCTTTTTTACATACCGGACAAATTCTCTTTATGTTATTATTATGAGGATAACAAACCGGGCATCCGTAAATAAACGTTATCTTTTCTTTACCATGCGAATATGCCGTGGTTCGTATCTTTTCCCCTTTATTAACTATTGAAGAACAGACCGGGCATAGAATGCTTACCTCTTTTCCCCTTTTCAAATCAATATTTTCAGATTTATATTTTTCTTTCCCACTTAATAATGACAATAATATGAGTATTATTAAAGCTATAATGATAGAAATTGAAATTATTAAAATAATTTTTCTCCAATATATAATAAATATCGCGTTGCAGCAACAGGTCAAAACTTATCATCCCAACATCTCGCGGATTTTATGGATTTATGCGGATTTAACGGATTTTTTCAGGAATTCATTTCAAAGATATTTTAGTAATATATCGTAATTTTAGCAACAAAGCAGTATTGACAATAATCTGTCATGGTAATAGTGGATAATCCCCTATATCGATTTAAAAAATCTTTAAAAAAATATGACAAAAGACCTATTGACAACCAAACTCTTCTATTATATAATCTTTCCCAACCACAGGGATGGTTTATATTAATTTGTTGAACAAGTTTTAATCTTTTAGCAATAGGAGTGATTTTATGAAAAAAAATACTTTTCTTTTGTCTTTCATATTTTTGTTTGCTTTTTTCTATCAGAGTTGCAGCAATGCTCCCTCAGGAAGCGGCAACGGCGGCGGTTCTTCATCTCTCCCACCTTCATCCAGTTCATCTACGAAAAGTTCATCATCAAGTTCTTCGGCTGCTCCAATTCCAACCTCAAATTACTGGGTATGGATTTCAGGGGATAGTAATGTAAATCGGGCAGGAGTTTACGGGACTAAGGGTATAGCGGCTTCCATTTGGGGGCAAGAGGTAACTCTGTGATCTGGATTGACAATAATGGTAATCTTTGGTTATTTGGGGTTTTGGATATGATATTAATGGGACTGCGGGTGCATTGAATGATCTTTGGAAGTTCGATGGAAGCTATTGGACTTGGGTTGCTGGAGATAATATAGCAAGTCAAGTCGGAGTTTATGGAACAAAAGGGTTTGCAGATTCAGGTAATAAACCTGGAGCGAGAGCATATTCTGTTTGCTGGAAAGACTCATCAGGAAATTTCTGGCTCTTCGGAGGTGATGGATATGACTATGCAGGAAATTTGGGGTATTTAAATGACCTTTGGAAGTTTAATGGAAGTAATTGGACATGGGTTTCAGGGGATGATATTAAAGATCAGGCTGGAGTTTACGGAACAAAAGGGTTTGCAGATTTAGGTAATAAACCTGGACCACGACAAAATTCCGCTTGCTGTAAGAGTTCTTCAGGTTATTTCTGGCTTTTTGGTGGTCTAGGATATGATTTTATGGATAAATTTGGTGGGATCAATGATTTGTGGAAGTTTGATGGAAATAATTGGATTTGGATTTCAGGAGATGATACTACAAATCAAATTGGAGTTTATGGTACTAAAGGAATAACAGCTTCAGGAAACAAGCCAGGAGCTAAATCAGATTCAGTTATATGGATTGACGTTTCTGGAAACCTTTGGCTTTTCGGAGGTGGGGGTCTCCTTAATGATCTATGGAAGTTTGATGGAAATAGCTGGACATGGGTTTCGGGCGATAATATTATAAATCAAACAGGTGTTTATGGCACTAAAGGAACACCAGCTTACAATAATAAACCTGGAGCAAGAAGTGGGGTAGTAAGTTGGGTAGATTCCTCAGGAAATCTATGTCTTTTCGGTGGTACTGGATATGGCAGTAGTGGAAATAATGGTTATCTTAACGATCTATGGAAATATAAGCCATAGCACAAAACAGACCGAGTTAAACGGCACGTTTGTTAAATATACTTCTTTATGATTCTCCGGCATTCTTCGGCATTGTCCCAGGACAAGACTTCGTTTTTAAGCTCCTTATGCCTTCGAAGCAGTTTAACCAGCGAGGAAGCCGCGTATCTCCGGACAAATTTGTCGCTGTCAGCGGCTAATATTTTCAATATTATCAGCGCCTCTTTGACATTATATTGTCCGAACCTGACTCCAAGGCTCATTGCTATATTCCACCGGACATTTTTATCGTCTATTTTAATCCAATTATTAAGCTTTTGAAAGGTTAACTCAGGGCTTCTGTAACCGATGTAAGATAGTGCAAAGGGTCCGCAATTTTTCTTGACATAGGGATCGGTGTCGTAAATCAAAACTTCAAGTAGTTTTAAGGCATCCTGCGAGTGTTCTTTTTTAAGCCTGAGCAAGCCAACTTCCACAGCCCGCCTGATATTGGGATTTTTGTCCTTTACCCAGTCCTCCCAGACAGGCAGGTATTCTGTAAAGTTTTTATCATTGATCTTTTTGATTTCATTGGCGGCTTCTTCTTTTATTTTCCAATCCGGGGAATCCGCCATTATTTTTATCTTCTTTAAAAGTTCATTGTTCATAATAATTTCCAGAGCTATTTTATAGTCCGGCTTTCCGGGGCAAGAGTTCAGGATGTTGAAACGTCATCCGGCTGGCCCATCCGCCGTACCCATCTATAGTGAGAAACAAGGGCTGACCAGAAAGTCGCATGCTCCTTATACTCTACCCCGAAGTCGCGGCATGTCTCCTGTACAATATGGGAAATCGCAGGGTAATTTACATGACAGATCAAAGGAAAAAGATGATGCTCCTTGTGATAATTCAGCCCCCCAGGAGCCAGGTTAGTATTATATTATTCCTTTCAAAATCCAGTGTAACATTTGCCTGATGAACGGCCCAGGGATTTTCCATGCGTCCGGTATCGGGACGCGGTAACGGATACTCGGATTCTTCAACACAGTGCGGCAATTGAAAAATCAAGCTTAATAGTAAGCCGATTTCAAAAGCTGTAAGAACATAACAAAATATTACAGGCAAAATCGGGTGTAATGCTAAAGGAATACCGAATGCCAGTGTGACAAATATGATTTTTCCCGCGATAAATATCAATAATTCCCATCCCCGAGGCCTTGGTACAGGATGATCGGCAACTCTGCCCGCTATTAACGCTTTGAAATCATCGAAAAGGTGCCACTTCAACACTAATATGCCATATAGAAACCAGATATATATATGCTGCCATCGAAAAACGGCCCGATGCTTTTTATGCGGCGATATTCGGCCGTATCCCCCAAGATCGACATCCGGGTCATATCCCGTGATGTTGACATAACGGTGATGAAAAACGACATGCTTCCATTTCCAGTAATAGGAGCTGGCGCCTATTATGTCCAGTATCATCGCCATGATCTTGTTTATCCATTTGTACTTTGAATAAGCATTATGTCCGCCGTCATGCTGTATATTAAAACCGATTCCCGCCGTCGCAAAACCAAGCAGTATGGAGAGTACAATAGCCTGCCATGCATTCGCCGCAAAGAATACCAATAAAGTATATATGCCTGCGAAAAATATAAGTATTACAAATGTTTTAAAATACATCAACAGGCTGTCCCTCGAAGACCGCCCGGATTTTTGAAAGTATTCATCAACCCGCCGTTGAAGTTCATTTCTAAAATCATTTTTGTCGGCAAATTGAAGTTTTAGAAGAGGATCGTTTATTTTAGAAGTCATTTTGTTTTCCTCCTATTATCTTCTCAGGAAAAAAATAAAATCATCCGCTTATTAATTATAGTAAAATAAACGATTCTGTCAATATCTTAATCTATTTAGGGCTTACTGAAAAACTCAAATTTCTCAATATTTTGCCACGGAGACACAAAGACACTGAGATAATTCTATAATGGATAATACATAAAAAACTAGTGAACTCCGAGTCTCAGTGCCTCTGCGGCAAAAAAGAATAGTCAAAGTGCAAAGATTTTAATAATTTTTAAAAAAATCCTTGCGCTTTTTGATGTAAATATATTATCTAATATATTTATATTTAATAAATTATGCATTTTTCAGCAAAACCTATTTATCCTTTTCACAAATTATTGTGACTATTTTTTTCTAAGTTTATCTCGTATTAACTTAAAAAACCCTTCTCAACTTCAATAGTATTACTCTGATACTTTCCATGAATTAAGAAAGCTGTCCAGCCGGTTTGCGAACGCATGACCATCCCTCGGTTTGAAAGAAGGCGGGCCGCCGGTCTGAACTTCACTGTTCCTTAATTCGTATAAAAGATCACGCAGAGAGAGTTTCTGTTTTATATTATCTTTTGTTAAGAGTTCTCCTCTGGGCGTAATAACTATACCCCCTTTCTCTATTACCCGGTCTGCGAGTGGAATATCTGAAGTAATAATCAGGTCCCCATGCCGTGTCAATTCAACGATTTTATTGTCAGCAGCATCAGGGTCCTTGTTGACGGAAATGAGAAAAATATTAGGGGAATTAGGTTTTTTTAACGGCAGATTTGTAACCAGGTAAAGCTTTAATTTTAACCGGTCAGCAGCCCTGTAAAGGGTTTCCTGTATCATTTTAGGATTTGCATCAGCATCCACTAATATCTGCATAATCTTTTTTTCCTGTATTACCTTTCCGACGGCGGTCACTTTAATGATCTCAACCTCGAGACAGAGCACGAGGGGTTACACAGTTCGCCAATCTGTGGCAAAGTTTAGCCAATGCTAGGCAATGGCCTGAGTTGTCTTGCTATCCTGATAGAGTATTTCCGGGTCTAAATCGGCTCCATTTTCCCACTCGATTGTGTCAAAACTTATATGCACTGTTTTAAAAAGCCGTTCATCACTTAATTCACTAAAAACTCCCTTATTAATATACTCATGCATATCAAAAAGTCTTTTTTCACCATTTTCAAAAGTTAATAGTAATTGATAATCTGGCAAAAGTTTAACCTGTATTATACTATAATATATATTTACCTCCGGTTATTTAAGAGGATCAATATTAAAAATTCCCTTATAATTTTGATAATAAGCATGAAAATGAGGCGGATTATGTTCTTTTTTCCCAACGTACATCCGAATTATAATACCAAAAAATATGGAAATTGTAGGCATAATATAACCCATTTATTACTTAGGGTTTGCTGAAAAACTCCCAATTGGTTGAAATATAATGAAATATTTTAGATTTTACCTTAAAATAATGCAAGGAAAAAGTGGGAAAGCCAATAAAAACCTTGCATTTTGAGGTGAAAAATGTACGACAGAGAAAATAAGGAAGAATGTAAGTTCGTAAACTTTTATCAGCCATTTGGCGGTAAGATGAATACCGGCAACCGATGGATAAAAATGGCGGATTTGATACCCTGGGATATACTTGAAGAAAAATATGCGAGTCAATTCAAAGCCATCGGGCGAGGTGCAAAGAAAGTAAGGATGGCGGTTGGAGCGTTAATCATCCAGCAGCGGTTTGGCTTTACCGATGAGGAGACCGTAGCGCAGATTATTGAAAACCCGTATTATCAATATTTCATTGGCTTGAATGAATATCAGGGAAAGCAGCCGTTTGATTCTACAATGATGGTATATTTTAGGAAACGAGTAAAACCTGAAATGCTGGAAGAAGTGAATAATGCCCTGTTTGCTGAAAAGAAAGAAAAAAAGAAAAAGAAAAAAGGCAACGACGATGATGATGACCATGAACCGAAAAACAAAGGGAAGCTGTTGATGGACGCGACCTGTGTCCCCGCAGACATCAAGTTTCCGACAGACTTGAATTTATTGAATGACGCGCGGATGAAACTGGAACAGATGATTGACGAAGGTTATGCAAAGGGGAAATTTTGGCCAGTCAAACCAAGGACATATCCCCGAAAGGCCCGGAAAGATTATTTATTGGCAGCAAAGAACAAGAAATTAAGCGAGCAGAAGCTGAGGCAAGCGCTACGGAAACAGTTGAATTATGTAAGCCGAGACCTAAGATATCTGGAAAAGATACATCCTACGGAATTGTCGGTAACACAATACGCAAGGTTGATTATCATCAAAAGACTTTACGAACAGCAGAAAGAGATGTTTGAAACGGGAAAACACAGTATTTCAGGAAGAATAGTGAGCATATCACAGCCGCATGTCAGGCCGATAGTGAGAGGTAAAGCTGGAGCCAAAGTGGAGTTTGGAGCGAAAGTATCAATCAGTCTGGTGAATGGATATGCGTTTACAGATAAAATCAGTTGGGAAAACTTCAACGAAGGAACGATATTGCAGGAACAGGTGGAAAAATACCGGAAACGGTTTGGATATTATCCAAAAGCGGTTATAGTGGATAAGATATACCGGACAAGGGCAAATCAGAAATATTGCAGGGGAAAAGGAATCAGATTAAGCGGGCCGCCATTGGGAAGGCCGAAGATTGACCTGAAGGAAAGGGAAAAAGTAAAAGCTCAGGAACGGAAAGATATATCGATCCGGAACGCGGTGGAAGGAGAATTTGGTACCGGGAAAAGGAAATACGGTTTAAGCCTGATAATGACAAAGCTTACAAACACGAGTGAATCGGTGATAGCTGTGAATTTCTTTTTGTTAAACATCGAAAAGAAGCTTCGGCTTCTTTTGCGCCAAATTTTTATCCAGATATTTTTTTGGAGAAAAAGCAGCTTTGCCTGTGCGTAGAGTTGAACTCGCGTTTTTCAGCAAACCCTAATTAAAAATCCAATAAAACCATGCCCTGGAATTTTTTCTTTTTTTATTGCGTTTTAACCTACCGTTGATTATAATTCTTAATATTAATGAGGAAATACTATGAAATTTAAAAACATAGTTCTTTCAAGCTTTTTTTCTTTTTTTCTCCTTCATTCCTTTTTATCAGCAAAAGGTATAACAAATAATATCCTATTATCAAGTTCCAGCAATTCTGCGATATTCGTTTCCAAACAAGTCCAGTCAACGTCAAATTCATTAATATCAAGTAATATTCTAACTCAGACAGTCAATAATCAGTACCTGACAAATGACTTTATTTCTTTTTTAAGCATCAAAGTGAAAGACTTATTAATAAAGGCCATTATAAACAATGTCCTTATTTTCATTTCTTTTATTATCCTTATCATATTGATGCTTTTACTCAGAATCAGTCCAAATAAAAATCAGAAATTATTAACTTTAATCTTAAGCACATTAATAGGGATTCTCTTTATTTCATTCCTTTTTTTCCTTATCCTTTTATTATCGTTGGGAGAAATACTTATATCTTTTATTCTTTTAGTTATAATTATATCCTACTATCTTTTATCCGCAGAAATGGCTGGAAACTCAGTTATTATCAACTCGTTTTCCGTCCCTGATGCTTTCTTGAAAGAGAATGAGGGCTATACTGGTCAAGTTTTCGCATGGCATATTATCGACGAGATTAATAAAATTACAAATCCAGTTGGAAAATTCGAAAAAGAAAAACTTAGTAGCTATTCACTAAAGGAAGAAATGTCTTCTCCCATATTTGCACCGAACCAGCATTCAGATGATATTTCCATCTCTGTAGGTAAAGTGGCTTTCTCAATTGGAACTGTAATACGGTATTTGAAGAAATCCGGCTGCTTGAAATGGCTTTTCAATGGTAAGTATTATATTGTCGATGGAGATATCATAAAGAGAAGCCCAGGTAATAAATGGTTTCTTTCCATCAGGGTACGAGAAAAAAACACAATTATTTCAGAGAATTTTCGAAATTGATCCGGAAATCAACTTTTTTGAACCAGGTGCTTTTATTTTAATAAACACAAGTCATTTTGATATCGCTGATGCTCATTATAATCGCGGTGTTGCTTACAAAAATAAAGAACAAATCGACAAAGCTATCAAAGAATTCTTATCAGCTATAAATCACAAACCGTATTTAGCCGATGCGCATAACAATCTTGGTTGTGCTTATATTGTAAAAGAACAATTTAAAAAGGCTATCGATGAATTCGTACAAGCAAAAAAATACAAACAAAATTTAGCTAAGGTTTATTATAATCTTGGTTATACTTATATTGTAATAAAAGAATTTGATAAAGCTATCGAACAAAACCTAGAGGCTATAAAATACAAACCGGATTATGCTAAGGCATATTCTAATCTTGGTCTGGCTTATGCAAACAAAGGAAAAATTGACGAAGCAATCGATGAATTTCTAAAGGCTATAAAATTCAAACCGGATTTAGCTGCGGCTCATGCTAATCTTGCTCTGGTTTATGAGAAGCAAGGAAAAATTAACGACGCTACTAGTGAATATCTTTTAGCAATAAAATACCAGCCGGATTTTGATGAGGTTTATAACAATCTTGGGGTTGTTTATAACAATCTTGGTCTGGCTTATATAAAGAAAGAAATGTACCATGACGCGATAGAATCATTCAAAAAATGCATCTATCTGGGAATATTTGTTGAAGAAGCACAAAAGCAAATTGACGAACTGGAGAAAGATGGAAAAGTTAATAATAAATAAAATATAAAAGATAGGTGCACAGTTCAATAGGTTTATTTATCGTTTGGATCAAGCAGCTTGTGATTAAGCCATTAAAGAATATTGCGAAAAGGAGGCACATATGACGGAAGCTTCAAGAATGGCGTTAAACGGTTTGAGAGACCTTCATACACTGAAATGGTATGTAATCCCGCTTCTGGCTTTTGTTTTTTATATTTATGTTAAGGAAATGAAAAAAGCCAAAAAATCAGGCAACTGGGATGCGATTTTCGCAGGTTTAACTATTTTCGGTATGGATTTTTTTAATGAAACATGGAACGGCCTGATTCTTCACTTTACAAATTATTCGGCATTCTGGACAACACCGGGAGAAACCGCGCTGCGGACTTTTGTAGGATGGAATATTGAAATAATGTTTATGTTTGCCGTTTCAGGAATTATTTTTTATTATTCCTGCTCTGAAAATAAAAAGGAAAAAATATTGGGCTTGCCCGGCCAGTGGTTCTGGGCAATCGGCTATTCCGTATTCTGCGTTTTTATTGAATGTTTTCTCAATATCGGCGGTCTTCTCGTATGGGCTTATCCATTCTGGAATCTTTCTTTCGGCGGAATCTGGCTGATCTTTTTGATCGGCTATTTTCACTTTTATGTAGCTGTTATCCTTATACTGAGATTGAAGACAATTAAGAATAAAGCAATCGCTGTATGCGGTATTTACTCTGTACCGATAATTATCAATATCATTTGCCTTGGAATACTGGGCTGGAAGTATTAATACTAATTTGCATATTAATAAAGAACTCACTAAAAGCAATAGAAGATCAATTTTCAGAAGGGGAAAAAGTCGTAACACGCTGGTCTGCAAAGGGTACTCCAAAGATACCATTAGCAGGAATGAGTCCGACAGGCGAAATGAACCGCGTTACTGCAATACATATTCACTCTGTAAAAGATAAAAAGATATTTGAACATTGAGAAGCTATAAACCTACATGCTATTCAGAGGATTAAACAGGTTTGAAGAAAAAAGAGGATAAAGTATCTGGAAAAGTAATTGCATTGAGACGCAACGAATTAAACCGGGTCAAGCGGCACACTTGTTAAAATCTTGCATCACCCTGGTTTTCAAATATCCTTTCCATAGGGCTTACTATCTTGGTTACACGCACAGCGAAGTTTTCATCTATTACAACAACTTCACCCTGAGCGATTAATTTATCGTTCACTAAAATGTCCACTGGTTCACCCGCGAGCTTATCAAGTTCAATGATGGAACCTTCACCAAGCCCAAGTATTTCCTTAATTGTCATCTTGGTCCTGCCAAGTTCTACGGTTACCCGCATCGGTACATCGAGAAGCAACGCTATATTTCCCATTGCCTCCGAAGCGACGCCGACCTGGAGAGGTTCAAAACCGACTGATCTTACAGGCACACCCGCGGTTTGAGCCTGCTGACCTCCGCCGAACTGAGTAGAAGAGCTTATCTTAGTCATTGAGTAAGAATTCGAAATACTTCTTGCCAGTGCAAGAGGTAAATACACATAAAACTTTGCGCTGCCTTTATCCTGAATATTAAAAATATAGTTTAATCTTACGACAACCTGCCCTCCTGATACCGTAACCGATGAAGTGTCATTCAAAAAATCCAGCGCAGGTACACCGGGAGATACTTGCTTATTCAGCTTTTCAGTTAAAATGCTGATCAATGAACCTGTCGTCTGCGTTATTACTTCCCCAAAGGTATTCTTGATAAGGTCTGTTACCTCTGTATTATCTTCCTGTCCGATCAGGATGTTGGTTATGGTTAAAACCCCTTTTTCAGGCACAACATAAACCAATTCTCCGTTTATACCTCCCGTAAGATTTACCTTAGCCTGGATGATTTTTCCCTTTATATCCTTTTTTAGATTCTCGAGCTGGCCTGAATCAATAAAAGGGGAGCCGAAGGTGAATGAAACACCGGTAAGCGTGGATAATGCCGCTGCCTGTACCTGGCCGATTTCGCGGAGAAGCTCGCCTATATTTGCTTTATCACTCTCCGGAAGCGATTCTCCAGACATACTCTTACCGCCTTCAAAGCCTCCGGCCTGAGCATTTCCAATACCTTCCGTCATTAATTCATCAGTACCCTGCAATAAAGCATCTATCTCATCTTGTGAAAGAGTTCCGTCACTCATAATATCCTCCTGTTATTTAGTCGCTGGTCTCTGGTTGTCAGTCGCTAGTAAAACAATATTGTCATCCTGAGCGGAGCCTTTACATAGGTTGCCAAAGTGCCGATGGATGTATTTAAAATTATCGGAAAAAAAACAGTTTTTTAAACGGAAATAGGATTTAAATATTATAAATTCAGTTTTTAGTAAATTCATCTATTGGCTATCGGCTAGTGACAGGCGGCTAGCGACTAAGTTCAGCTTTCTCCGCCCATCAATATATCCTGAAGCATATCTTCGGTTACTGTCGAGAGTACTTCTTTCACCTGAATGGCTCTCCGTTTACCTATTACACCAGGCCTTCCCTTAAACTTCACGCCGTCCCCAATTATCACATCGACATCGGTTTTTGTTGAGTCTTTCAGCCTTATCACATCTCCTTCGCGGATAGCGGCGATTTCATTAAAATTAAGCTCCGTTTCACTGAGCTTGACAATAATATCTATAGGCACATCGGAAATCTGCTCCTTAATCAAGTTTAAGTTTTCCGAGGAGGTGCCCTTTCTGACGCTTGAATACCAGAATTGTGCTGATAATTTTGATATTATGGGTTCGATTGTCATATAAGGGATGCAAAAGTTCATCATACCTTCAACATCGCCGACTTTTGTATCAAAAGTGGTTAAAACCACCATACTGTTAGGCGGGACAATCTGCGCGAATTGGGGGTTGGTTTCAATATTACCCAGCCTCGGCCTTAGGTCAATTACATTTGCCCAAGACTCCCTTAAGTTTCCAAGCAGCCTTACAATGATTCCCTCAATTACGGACAGCTCAATATCAGTCAATTCCCTGTTTGTCTTAAGCGATTCACCTTTACCGCCGAATAATCTGTCGATTATTGCAAATGTGATACTTGGATCAAGCTCTACAACCGAACTTCCTTTCAGAGGGTCCATATTAATAATCCCCAGGGTTGTCGGTGAGGGAATTGAACGTGCAAATTCATCATAAGTAAGCTGGTCAACAGAAACTACATGAAACATGCACCAGGGTTCTAAGCTGTGCTGAGAGAGAAGTAGTAGTCAAACACCCGAATGTTTCATGCATCATCTGGAGAGTTCGGATCTGATCCTTTGAGAATTTATCCGGCCTTCTGAAATCATAAACCTTCAGCCTTTTCTTTTCTCTTTTCGGAGCAGCCCCGGTAGGACGGCTGCCGCCTCCTGCAGGCCTTGGCGCTTCTGCAGGTACACTCTTGCCGCTCGAAACTGCTGTCAACAATGCATCTATCTCATCCTGAGAAAGGATTTCTGTCATACGGAAATGCTCCCTTATGAAATTACAAATTCATCATAATAAATATCTTCAATTTCTCCGCTCGTTAGAACATTGTTAATAGCCTTTTTAATTTCATCCTTCAATCTTTCTTTCTCAATTTCCTCATCGATATCCTGTTTTTCTTTTGAATTAAGTATCTGCAGAATGATATCTCTGATTTGCTGAGTCCTTGCCGGCAGTTCAGCCGCAAGTTTTTTATTATTTTCGTTATATCCCAGGCTTAGTTTGATTACAACATAATGGGGTTCATCAATATCGGCGGTGTTTACCCTGAAATTATCCAGCGGGAAAATCGTAAGAGGAGCCGGTTTGGGCGCAAGCTGTACTGTTTTATAAACCTCTTCACTCTTTTTCGAAATGCTCGTCCTGACAACAATAAACATTATTATAGTGGAAAGAACTACAGCTATAATAACCGGTATCATGTTTGATAAAAGCCATTCAATCAATTTACCGATTGAAAACCCTCCCGCAGACGGCGCCGCCTCCTGCGGTTGTTCCTCCGACTCACCTGGATATCACTGGGTTCATCAGCCATGCATATCTCCTGAACAAGCGTACCGCTTGACCAAAATAAACATTGGTAAAAAATAATAATTTATTTTGAATATTACCAAGCGAACCGCTAAATTTGAAAATAACTTAAGTTACTATGCTAATTATCGGTATTGCATTATTTTACTTAAGTTCGTAATCAAAAAACATACTTAGAAAATTATAAAAACGTACTTTTATTAATTTTAATAAAGTAATTATAAAAAAGCAAGGTTATTAAAAGCATTATTTTGCAATTCCAAGCATTTCCCTGGCATGCGCCAAAGCTGTTTCCGTTTCTCCTCCCAGCATTCTTGCAATTTCATCAACCCTTTGTTTACCCTCGATTTTTTCCACTGAAGTAAATGTTTTTCCTTCTTTTACATATTTTGAAATGTAATAATGAGATTCAGCCTGACCGGCTATCTGCGGAAGATGAGTTATAACAACAGTCTGTCTGTTTTTTGAAATTTCTTTCATTTTAACCGCAACATTATTCGCTGTAAGCCCCCCTATCCCAACATCAATTTCATCGAAAATAAGGGTCTCTATCGAATCACTTTCTGATAATATGGATTTTAAAGAGAGCATTACTCTTGATATTTCTCCTCCGGAGGCTACTTTCTTTAACGGTTTTGGTTCTTCCCCGGGATTACTCGAAATCAAAAATTCAACTCTGTCGATACCGCTTGCTGAAATCCTTATTGGAATATTATTTATAATAACCGGGCTGTTTTCTTCTTTAACATACTTTATATCCACTATAAAATCAGCTTTTTCCATACCGAGAAATGAAAGTTCTTTTTTTACCTTCAGTGAGAGTTCCTTCGCAGTCTCCTGTCTTTTCCTTGAAAGCTGCAGCACCTTTTCTACAAGTTCGGCTTTAATTTCCTCTCTTTCCTTTATTGACTTTGCAAGCTCTTCCGCCCTGTTCTCAAAACGTAAAAGCTTTTCCCTGCACTCGCTGCCGTACAAAACCAGCTCCTCAATGGAATTCATTTTGTATTTACGTTTAAGGTCTTTGATGAGTTCCAGTCTATCTATGGTTTCTTCCATGGTCTTCTGGTCAAAGTCCAGCTCATCACGGTAATCTGCAATCAAGCCGATGGCCTCGCTGATCTTTGCAGACGAATCCTCCAGAATTTCCCTAAGTTCCCCATATCTCTTATCATAAACCGATAAATCCTTAATTGAAGAAACAGCCCTTGATAGCCTGCTTGATACCGAAAGTTCATCTTCATAGAGAAGGATGTAAGCGTCTGTAAATGAAAGACTTATTTTTTCGGCATTTTCCATTCTTTTCAGGGAATCTGACAATTCTTCTTCTTCTCCTTCCTGCAGTTTTGCTTTTTCTATGTCCTGCGCTCCGGTTTCCCAGAATATTTTTTCCTCTTGTAGCTTTTTCTCATCCAGTTCAAGCTCCCGTATGTCCTCCATTTTTTTCATTAACTTACCATAAAGACTTGAGACAACTTCAATCTCGGAATCATGATTGCCGTAACTGTCCAGGATATCAATGTGAATTTTCTGGTTAAGAAGAAGCTGGTGGTCATGCTGGCCATGGATATCGACAAGCCATTCTCCAAGTTCCTCAAGCTTTGAAAGAGGCTCCTGCATTCCATTGATAAAAATCCTGCTTTTGCCATTCTGGGCTATCTCCCGTCTTATTATAAGCGAATCCGCCTCTTCGATCTGAAATTCACGCAATCTTTGAAGGACAGTCTTTTCCTTCAGGGAAAATTCAGCTTCTATTACTGCTTTCTCTTCCCCTGTCCGGATTATTGAAACATCGCCCTTATCTCCTATGGCAAGTCCGAGAGCTCCGACAATTATGGATTTACCGGCCCCCGTCTCTCCGGTAAAAACAGAAAATCCCCTGCCGAATTCAATCTCAAGAGCATCAATAATCGCGTAATTTTTGATAGAAAGACGCTCTATCATTAAAACCTCTCAAACTGTTTGTATGCTTTGTTTAAACTTTTCTAATCGAAAACTTATATCTATACTATTGTATAAAATTAACTGAAACTTGCTGCTCTCGTGTCATTCCGATTATTTCTTCTCGTTATTCTTATGAGGAATCTCCTCAAACCGACCGATTTATTTAATGGAGATTCCTCATAAGAATAAATCAGGGGTTAGAATCGGAATGACTGACACGTGTTCGTTTCAATAATATTTAGACAATACCATTACAAATGCCAGCCAAGCTTTTCACGTAAAACGCTGAAGAACTGCTTTTCTCCATAATCAAATATGCTTATATACCCTATATGTTTTTTAATTTTAATTATATCTCCCCTGCAGAGATAGAAGTTTTCCTGACCGTCCACTGTCAAAGTTGTATCTTCCTCTCCTGAAATCATAGTGATTTCAAGCTCCTTTTTTGAATCCGTAACTATCGGTCTTACTCCTAAAATATGAGGGCAGATTGGTGTTATAATCATGGCTTCCATATCCGGGGTCAGGATAGGCCCTCCGGCGGCCAGATTGTAAGCCGTAGAACCTGTTGGTGTTGAAACTATAAGGCCGTCCGCACGGTATTTTGAAATCTCTTTCTTTTCGAGGGAAAGAGAAATCTCAACCATTCTTGAAAGAACCCCTTTCGAAACAACTGCATCGTTTAAGAAGGTAAATTTGTAAATTATTTTCCCTGCCCTTTTCAGCGAAAGGCAGAGCAGCATCCTTTTTATCAGGTCAACTTCATTCCGGCTGATTTTATCAAGGGATTCATGAAACTCATCGGGATTTACCTCCATAAGAAAGCCCATCCTTCCGGCATTTATTCCCATTATGGGAATGCCCAGATCAATAAAAGTCCTTGCTGCGTAGAGGAAAGTCCCGTCTCCGCCGACTGCTATTATAAGATCATAATTTTTATGTTTATAATTTCCGTCAAAATCCGTAAGAAGATCTTTATTGTTCAATTTAAAATATGAAGGCTGATTTAAGGAATACTGAATTCCTTTTTTTTGAAGTTCACTTTGAATCGGACCGATTATTGATTTCACATTCTTTTTTGTAATATTGGCTACAAGCAAAACATTATTTATTGAGTTCATATTAAAATGATCCCCTTTCTATCTTTTCAGCAACCAGCTTTTCACCCTGTTTTTCAAATTATAAAAGAAGAGCGCCGTTTTACCCTTCCCAAACCTCAATGAATAATCATCAAGCGCATTTTCAATCGGAATATTTCCATATTTCTCTTTTAAAAAATGCCAGTGATCCATAACCCAAATATACAGGTCTCCCGCTTCCCTTTCAGGAAATTTTGTTAATATTTTTCTCTTTTTTATCAGACGAATTAACTTTAAATAAAGTTCATTATACCATTTTTTTACTGCCTCTTCCCAGGAGATATTTCTCTTTTCGGAAAGCCCAAGAAAATATTGATAATTCTTAATATGCTCAATAAGCCTATAATAACCCCACGGGTTTGTCAATTTAATTGACGCTCCCGGGATAATTTCATCAAACCCAGTTTTATCAAGAAAATATTTCTGGCTTTCAGCAAGCAGAAGTCCCTTCTCGCTTATCTCTTCCAGTTTTATTTTAGTAAACAGTTCGACTACTTCTGCATCAATGAACTCCTGCCCCAGCTCTTTTGCGACAGAAACCCTGTGATTTCCATCCCTTACAAAATAAAAGTCATTTATTTTATAAGCAGATATTGGAGGAAGCTCTATATTACGCAGGTTCGCAAGACTAATATTTTCCCATCTTGAACGAAGGCTATCGGTTACCGGCAGAAAATCCCTGTCAAAATCCTGGTATCTCCCTTCGCTTCCTACTATTCTGTTGATCGGAATCGTCTGAAAACCTCTATGAACCATGCCGTAGGGAGATAAAAGGTATTTAACTTCATCAAACTGGAATAAATCATTGTTTTTATTCAAGATCTTATTTATGAAATCTCTAATAAAAGCCTTATTTCTGGCTTTGTCAAAATCCTGTCTGCTTTTGGATTTATTATATAATTTATTCATAACAATGAACCTTAAAAACTATAAATCAATTATTTGATAATCATAGCAATTTATGACTTTAGTGCCGTAGTAATCCGCTACCCTGCTTTCACGCGAATCATAAATATGAACATGCCCATGGAGAAGATATTTAGGGTGAAAAAATTTGATAAAAGATAAAAAAGACTTAAAACCCTGATGCGCAGGATCATCCTTGTCATGAATTTTCCAGGGCGAGGCATGGGTAATGAGCACATCAAGAAAACGCCCTTCCGAAAGCCTATTAAAAAAAAGCCTGGGGGAAAGAAGCGCTATTTTTTCCTTCATTTGATTTTCCGAGTATTGATGTTCTCCATAATTATAGACTTTTGATCCCTCAAGCCCAGAAAATATCAAATTATTTACCTTTTCTATTTTATTATCAATGTTTTTCCCGCCGAAATTGCTCGTACTGTTCAAATATTCAATTTCATCAAAATAAAACTTTTGAATTCCTAAGATTTTTAAAGAATTTATATTCCAGTTGTCATAATGGTCATGATTTCCGCAAATATACAGAAGGGGCCTGCTCAGGCTTGTCACAAGGTAGTTCAAATAATATGCCGGTAAATCCCCGCAGGATATTATCAACTCTATATCTTTTGCTAATACTTTTACGTATTCGCTGTAAAGTTTGCTATTTACCACATCACTAACGATTAATACTTTCAAATCTATTACGCTTCCTGAATATGTTCTTGAATAAATTTTTCAAAATCCGCTCTCTGCATTTTATTTTTATAAAACTCCCACATAGCCTCTATTGCTTCTTCTTTTGTTGCAAATTTAATTCCCTTCATAGCTCCATCCATTGTGACACTGAATGCCATAATATCCTCCCATTATCTATTTACTAAATTTAAATTTTAATTGTTTCATCAAGCATTTTCTCAATTGCCGCCCTTGCTTTTATTGCAATTTTTTCTTCAACTATTACCCTGAATTTATCTTCCTGAAGACTTATTAAAAGCTTGTCAAGCGTAATCTTTTTCATATTAAAACATTCCATGCGCTTAAAAGGCTCAATAAAAATCTTATCTGGAAAAGTCTTTTTTAAGGGCATGGATTATTCCCCATTCAGTCACAACTATAAAAGTCATGGCTTCAGGATAATTTTTAACAAACTCAAACATCTGTCCCGTGCTTAAAATACTGTCCGATAAATCCCTGATTTCACTCCGGCATTCGGGATGCGCCATCACTAGCGCATCCGGATACTTATCTTTTGCCATTAGAATTGACTCAAGAATCTGCGTTTTCATGTACAACGCAGTACCCTGGCCAAAGTATAATCTCCTTTTCAGGAACACGGCTCCTTACATAAGAACCAAGGTTTTTATCGGGAAGAAAAACGATTTTATTATTTTTTATCCTTCTTACTATCCTCTCAGCATTGGCCGATGTGCAGCAAACATCCGACAGGGCCTTTACTTCGGCGCTTGTATTGACATAAGCTACAAATGTATGATCAGGGTATTCTTCCCTCCACTTTTTCAACATTTCCGGAGAGACAAAATCCGCCAGGGGGCAGCCTGCACTGCTATCCGGAATAAACACTTCCTTTTCCGGGTTTAAGACAGCCGCTGTTTCTGCCATAAAATATACACCGCATAGAATTATTCTCTTGTTTTTTATTGCCGAGGCTTTTTGGGCCAGACCAAGTGAATCACCCACATAATCGGCAACATCCTGTATTTCCGGAATCTGGTAGTTGTGAGCTAATATTACAGCATCCCTTTCCTTTTTAAGCCTTATTATTTCCTCAGTTACGCTTTGATGCATTTAATCTCCAAAATTATTCTCTCTAATCAATATTATATCTAACTATTTTAAAAGTCAAGACATTTTTACAGCCCGAAATCTTTTTCCGATATCTTGATCAAGCCGTCAAGCTTTTCCAGAATTACCCTGTTTTCAGTTGAAATATGCTTTATCTTTTCAATCATGTCCGCTATTTCATCCCCGCTAACGCTCTGTTCATAAGTTGAACTTTCAATATGAATAGCGACTTCTTTCAATTCATTTAATGAAGCCCGTATTTTCTCACTATCCTCCATCTGCTTCTGAGTCTGGTTTTTAAGGCTTTCAGTTGCCTTAACAAGGGCATTCATCGATGATATAACCTGATTTGTGCCCGAATATTGCTTCTGAGACATATCCGATATATCGATAATCATTTTTGTAGTCTTTTTGATGCCGTCAAGAATTTTTTCAAGACCGTCTTTTACCCTGTCAAAGAGTTGTACTCCGTTTGAAATCTTATTAATCATGGAATCAATCTGATTGTTAATTTCCGCCGCTCTTCCGGCAGAATTTTCAGACAGGCTTCTCACTTCATCGGCTACGACAGCGAAACCGCGTCCATATTCCCCGGCATGAGCCGACTGAATAGCCGCGTTCATTGCAAGAATATTGGTATTTTCAGATATTTCCTTAATACCGTTTACAATATCCTTAACGTTATTTGATGACTTCGCTATATCGTGAATAGCGACGGAAGATTCGGCCACCATTTTTGTACCTTCCGCCGCTTCAAGAGAAAGGCCGTCGCCGATGGTTTTAACCTGTTCTGTTATCTGATAAACTGAAGATATTGATTTGACGATTTCTGTGATTACTATCGAGCTTTCCTCAACAAAATCCGCCTGTTTATTCACTTCATTAACAATATTATTGAATGATTCCAGAATATGTCTGATAACCTCGCTGTTTTTTCTACGGTGTTCACTTCGCTCTTTACATTATCTATGATTTTCTTATTTGAATAAACCATTTGTTCTACTGCCGAAGTCGCGTTTGTAATACCGCTGTCAAGCTGCTTTCCGGTCTCAGAAACCTTTTCACCAATTTCTTTTATATTCTGGAAAATATTCTTTAAAATCCCGGTCTGTGACTCGAGCTTTTTAGATTTTTCTTCCGATTCCTTATGAATATCTACCGAAGAGTTTGCAGAGGAAAAGAATATTGAAAGGATAAAAGCGTCTAACCCGGAGGATGTAAGCCAGAATCTTGGCTGAAGGGCAAGGGAGGCGTATAGTATATCCCTTACCCCCGCTATAATAACAAGCACAATACCCGCAAATAATAAACTTGCATATTTGTTTCCTCTCCTTATAGCTATGATTGAGATAATCAGGATATAAAAAAGGATCGGCACAATAAGGCCAAGATTAAAAATTACACTATTTATAAACTCAAAGGATGGAAGATCGGGAGAAAGAAATAGAATAAAGGCGCAAATTAAAGAGATTGAAAGCAGAACAACCTTAATGTTCTTTTTGTTATGAATGCCGTAAAATCCCTGAAAATAAAACATAAATAATGTCAATCCTATGTAAAGTGATGCCGATTGAATCTTTACCAACAGAAGATATTGAACAGGAAATGTCTCAAGATATATTGTCGAAAAATAGATCGCCAGAAGAGGAAAACCCATAGAAATATGCAGATTAAACCTGTTCTGTGGTTCTCTTATGTATAAAAGTGCAAAATATAAACAGAGGAAAACAGATAAAATACTTGCAATCATACTTATAACTGAATTCAGAACGAAATCGGAAAGATACCTTCTTTTCATATCCGCCTTATCAGTTATAAATGGAGCCGGGAAAGATCCAGACTTTCTCATCATATAGACTCGTATCGAAAGCGCATTTGTGCCTTCGTAGTTAATCAGACCGGCTGGAATGATTGCGCTTCTTGCTATATTGGGAGCGCTGAAAAAACTTTCGGGGGGCATTGCCCCGGATGTCTCAATTATCGAACCGTTAAAATAAATTTCACAGGCATCCGGAAGCTTTCCTATATATAGACCAAGAGATTGCCCCTCGATTATTTTTGAAACTATAAATTTTGTTCTCAGCCAGCAATACTCGCTTTTTTTCAGTTCAAATGGGAATCCCGCCTTAGGCAAGTTCAAGGAAAGCCATGAGGAATCGTCGAATTGAGCTTCAGAATAATCCTTATTATCATCAAAAATATATTTCCAGTTGTTCTTCAGGTAAGTATTTTGTTTTATGGAGGCAACTTTAACCAATTGTCCGGCTGCATTTCCTTCATTTTTCGAGGAAGGAGCCGGTTCTTTTGAGCAGGATGATAAAGATATTACGACAATTAAAAAAATTATACGATATAATTTCTTAATCATAATTATCCCCGCTTTTTCTAATTAATATTTTATATTATTTTATTATAATACTAAAGAAATAATCAAAATAAATAAATTTTTGGTATTGGGAAAGGCTATAAATACTTTGCGCATAAAGGAGCGAAGTCTTTATATTTTTTGAAGAAAAAGGATAAACACTTTCTTACTCTCTTTCTAAAACGATCAGTGCCTCGACTTCGGCAACTGTAGTAGGTTTTCGTAATCACAAGAGGTTAAAAAGCTTGTCCTGAGCACTTCGACTTCGCTCAGTGTCGAAGGGAAAAACCGCCACTTCGGATACAGACTCATGAGTAAAAAACGAAAGTGCAGCCTTCGCGGCCTGGTTCCTGAGCGGGGTCGAAGGACCAGGCCGCTTTATAAAGTTCCGTCCGATGGGTGGGTCACTGTCGTATCGGTGGCAGAAAGAAAAAACATTTTTAAAATAATTTTTACTAAAATAGTTCCGTCAAATTGTTCTTGGCATTTTCAACCTCTTATGAATAAATGTTATTCTTTATTAATTATATACATTCATTTATATATAAATGTCAACCTTATTACAATAAATCTGGCGAAAATTTCTCACAACTCTTTATATATGACTCCTTCATACATTCCGGTAAATAAATGTGATATATGAAGCCATCCCAAGGCCCTCTGAGCAATCATTGCCACTCACTTAAATCAAATGTTTCACATTTGATTTAAGTACTGGTATTAAATAACTTGAGTAAATTTCATGGCGCATCCCATCCGCTGCCGCTCAGGGCAGGCAATTGCGCCCAATCTGGCTTTGCGTTGCGCGCATCCCTCACCATTTTACCAGCACGCACCGCAGCTTTATAGCTGTTGTTTTACGATGGCAAAGCCGAAACAAGTCAACCACAATTATTTATTTTGTCTCTATATTTCGATTACTGTCATAAGAAAACGCAGAAATGACGGTTAATACAAATAATCCTATCATTAAATATAGCATATACCATAATGAATTCATAATAATAAATTGGTCTTGCACGCCATAGAGAAAACCAAATATTGCCGTAATAATTGATTGAATAAATACCATCGAGAATAATATTAATAGAATTAACCAGGGTTTTGCTATTATTTTCCTCACACTAACCGGTATTATCTTTTGCCATAATTTTAATGGTTTATTTATTCCAATAGCAATGATACCTAGAACTACAACGAGTCCAATTTGTGCGGCCCCGCCGCCAGTTAAATACTGCATAACTGAAAGAATTAAAAAGATAAGCCAGCCAAATTTCTTTTCAATAAAAAATGCTGAACAAATTATAACAGCTACACTAAATAGCATTGCAATAATGCCTGTTATTAAATAATTTGGAATTACAGTATATGCATATTCATAGCCATATTGCCAGAAACGATTTGTTTCACCGATAGCATAAATCATCGGTTTTCCATTAATAAGATGAATTTCAGCGGCCACATTGCCTTGCAAAATTTCAAAAAAACTATGCTCTATACCAGCAATGCCGCAAATAATTCCAATAGTTGTTACCATAACTCTAATCGCACTGAATGTTCTGTTCTTAATCATATATACCTCTTATTATTTTTAAATATAACGGTTTCGGCCTGGCTTTTCATACATCTCTTTATATACGACTCCCGGCAAATAATCGTGATATATTCGCAACCGTTACGCTCACTTAAATCAAATTGCTTTGCGTTTGATTTAAGTACTGGTTTTAATTAGGGCTTTCTGAAAAACTAATCTTATAAATTACGCACGGGCTGGGACAGTCAAAAATTTAGAAAATAACCTTAAGAAAATTTGGCGCAAAGCCGAAGCTTCTTTTCCAGATTTAATAAAAAGAAATTTAACGATATTACAGTTTCGCTTGTATTTGGAAGCTTTATCATTATTAGACTTAACCCATATTTCCTTTTGCCAACCCCAAATTCTCCTTCTACCGCATTTCTTACTGAAACATCCCTTTTTTCCTGGGCCTTCAGCTTGATATGTGGTTTGGATATGCTTACTATCCTTCCGGAAATACTGTGTGTTCCCTTTTCAAACATCTCTTTTCGCTGTTCATAGAGTTTTCTAATCACCTTCAATTCTTCACGCTTCCTATCCGACATTTTTGATGAATCATCCCAGGAAATAATATCCGCCATTTTGATCCATCGGTTGTTCGGATCCGTCTTTCCGCAAAACGGCTGATAAAAATTTACGAATTTCAATTCTTCTTTGTTTTCTTTGTCATACATTTTTCACCTCTAAATGCAAGAGTTTTTATACTTTTCCCCTTTTTCCTTGCATTATTTTAAGGTAAAATATAGAATATATCATTATATTTCAATACTTTGCGCGTTATTCATTAAGCCCTAATTATCAGTAGTGAACTTTGTTGAGCCTACGGGTTGAACTAATTGCCCGTTTATGGTTAGTTTAACCATATTTGACTGTGCTATTTTACTAATGCATTCGTATTCATCTCTTATTTGAATATTTTCTGTTTTTCGATAATAAGTTCCAGAATTAAAATGTAATTTTTCAGATAAAAGAGATTTAAATGTTCATAATCGCTGGACCTTAAAATTGCTAATGCTTTTTTTTCTAAATATTCCATAAGTGGTTTTTACTTTGCTATAAATACCTCATTTTACAAATGGGAGTTCAAACAGGGGGTAGCCCCCCATTATTTTACAATTTTATTTTCTATATCTCCGGTCATTGGAAGCAATCCAGAAAAAAATCCGGATATGACTCCCATCAGGTCGAAAAATAAAACCACTCCGAGAAAAGCTAGAAACAAACCGCTGAATATCTCGATGGCTCTGGAATGCTTTTTCAGGACATCAAATAAGGAGATTAGCCTGCCTGTAAGAAGCCCTGTAAGTATAAATGGTATGCCAAGTCCGAGTGAATATGTGAGCAGAAGTAGTATTGCTGTCAGTGAATTATGGCTTGAAGCCGATGTAAAGAGTATTCCGCTTAAAATAGGGCCGATACAGGGGGTCCATCCGGCTCCGAATGCGGCGCCCATTATAAATGATGATAGAAAAGAAGCCTTTTTTGTTTTAGGCTGGACACGGAACTCGTAATTTAAAAATTTCAGGTTTATAATGCCCATCATCTGTAACCCGAAAATAATCAAAATAATCCCGGAAATCCTGTTAAACCAGATTTTGTAATTGCCGAGGGACTGGACAAAGATATAAAACAAAGCGGCCAGGCTTGAAAATATCACAGCAAAACCAATGACAAAAAAAATGGAGTTTATAAATATTGCAATGAATGGTTTTTTAACAAGTGGGCTTTTCGATCCAAGCGGTGGAGTTTCACCTTTAATTGCCTGGATTGATGTTCCTGAGACATAAGCAATATAAATCGGTATCAATGGCAGGACACATGGGGAGATAAATGTAATGATTCCACCGGTTAAAGCTATAACAAAATTCATAGACAATTCTTAAAACTACTTTTTATTATACATAATTTCATAACTCTTTTTGATCCCTTGAAAACTCGATATAATACTGTGGAGGTTTTTAATTCTATTTACAAGCATAGCGATCATTCCGTACGCAAATTGAGGATTTTTTTGAATCTCTTCAAGAATCGTTTTTTTACTGAAAATCTGGACTTCGGTATCTTCGATAGCCTCTACCATAGCGGAGCGGGCCTCATCTAAGAAAAGGTTCATTTCACCAATAAAATCTCCTTTTTCTAAAACTGCAAGTTCTACCTTTTCTCCATTCATTACTTTATAAACTCTTACCCTGCCTGATGTAATAAAATACATATCATTACCGGGCGAGCCCTCGGTAAAAAGGATATCGTTTTTAAAGAATTTTTTTACTTCCATAAAACTCTCCGGATATAGCGCTTTATTTTTCCGAACCTTCAATAATAGCTATGGATCTTGATATTCCGAGCCGGGAAGCACCTGCCTCAATCATCATCATTGCAGTAGGATAATCGCTTATTCCTCCGCTCGCTTTGATTTTGATTTTATCTCCGGCTATTCTCTTAAATAATTTTACATCCTTTGCTTTTGCGCCGGATGAACTAAAACCGGTCGACGTTTTGATAAAATCCGCCCCGCTGTCCATAACAATCCTGCAAACAGATTCTTTTTCATTTTCCGTAAGAAGGCATGTCTCCACAATAACTTTTAATATTTTATCAGCGCATGCCTTTTTTAAATCTTTAATTTCATCAGCAACATATTTAAGTTCACCGTCTTTTAGTTTTCCTATATTAATTACCATATCGATCTCATCCGAACCATCCGAGAGCGCTTTTTGTGTTTCCAACAGCTTAATTTTAGAAGTATTAGCTCCGAGCGGAAATCCGACAGTCGCAGCCAGTTTTACAATGCTGCCTTTAAGGAAACCTCTGGCATCTTTTGCCTGGCATGGATTTACACAAACGGCAAAAAAGTTATATTCTATTGCCTCATTGCATATCCTTTCGATATCCTTAAGTCCGGCTTCTGGTTTTAATATTGTGTGATCGATAAATCTGTTTATGTCCATAAAATTTCCTTTAGCCTCATTGGGTCAAAACGGCTTGTCCCGAGTGAACGAAGGAGCACATTGTTAATAAGCCGCGTTTTTTCCCGCAACAAACCCGGAAGACCATGCCCACTGAAGGTTGTAGCCTCCTGAATCCCCATCTATATCAAGGATTTCCCCGGCAAAATACAACCCCTTATATAATTTCGATTCCAGAGTTACTTCGTTTACCTCCGATGTATCAACACCGCCTGCCGTCACCTGAGCATTCTGCCAGCCGGTTTCGCCGGCGACAACAAATTTGAAACACAGCAATGCTTCTGCAATCCGTTTTATGTTTTCTCCGGAGAGAGATGAAGAAACCCTGTCAAATTTAAAATTAAGAGATTTAATAAGGGTCTGGCCTATTCTTTTATTAAGCCAGCCTGTAAAGAAATTTTCCAGTGTTCTATCAGGCTGGTTTGAGATTCTTTTTTCTATAATTTTAAGTACTTCTTCAAAAGAAAGTTTGGGGAAGAAATTGATTTCAAGCTCCACATTCTTTTTTTCGTTTAAACCCTGTACTGCATTCCGGCTTAATTTTAAAACGGCAAGGCCCGATATTCCGTAGTTTGTAAAAAGAATATCTCCTTTAACTGTCTGAATATTTTCACCATTTAAAAGAAGCCCGCCCTCGCAGTCCCATTTCATTCCTTCCATGGATTTATAAAGCGTTCCATCCAGCCTTAGCTGGTTTAAAGCAGGTAAGGGCTTTATTATGCGGTGCCCAAGCATTTCAGCCATAATTAGTCCGCTTCCATCGCTTCCTGTGCCGGGAGAGGCTTTACCCCCGCTAGCAAGAACAATCGATTTCACCCTAAAAACAGAACCATCTTTAGTTTGAATTGTAAAAATGGGCGCTTCATTTTTAACTGATACAATATCTGCCTTAATCTTTATTTGAACTCCCAATCTATCCAGTTCAAATCTCAAGCAGTCCAGAACGCTTGAGGCTTGTATGCTTGCCGGAAAAATTCTGCCCTCTTCATCGGTTAAAAACTCAAGCCCCATCTTTTCAAAAAATGTAAGGGTTTTTTTCATATCAAATTGAGTTATAATTCCCATTGCAAAGCCGGGGTTTTTTCCATGGTAATTTTCTTCAGAGACGGAAACATTTGTCAGATTACACCTGCCGTTTCCGGTTATCAGTATTTTTTTCCCAACCCGATCGTTTTTTTCAAAAATAACAGGCTTTGATCCTTGATAAGCAGCAGAAACAGCGGCCATCAGACCAGACGCTCCTCCTCCTATAACTGCAACAGGGATATCAATGCTCATTCAATTACTTGTATCAAAATAGTATTTCAGTATAACAAAAAATATCTGCGCGGGTGCGATTGAGTCATATTCATTCTTACCCATCAATTTATCAAAAAATCCCCAGAAATCCATCTGTTTGGAGCGTAATATCTGATCGCCGGATTCCTTATATTTCTTCCAGATCGCATTTAAAAATTCATCGAACTTGTAAAAGTAAATCCTCTCAATGCTTAAAGTGAGAGCAGCACATTCGGTAAGACTGACAGATGTATAAATATAATTCTGCATATCTGACGGCAGGTTTTCCTGAATTGTCGCATGTATAAATTCCCTTGAAAAAATTATCTCTTTTTTCCCCAGAAATCTGGAATACTCTTTAAAAACCGTCTCGGAATAAATCAATTTCTCCAGCTTCTCAATTATTTTTTTATCAAGATTATAAAAGTAATGAATACCCTTAACTTTTTCAAATACTTTTAGAGTATCAAGGTAACCGAGCTGCATATAATTATGTATAAAATCCTTGGAGAAATCCAGGATACTGCCCATGTCGATGGAATTTTTTATATAAATAGTTTCCGTCCCTGCAATATCAGGTCTTTTATTTACACCAAGCCCTGAAACATCTATAACAATTATTTTTTTGTAACCCCTTTCTTTTGCCACAGTAAAGGGAATATTGTCATAAACACCCCCGTCAATAAACTGCTTTCCCCTGATAATAGTCGCTTTAAAACCCGGAAGGGTTGCGCTGGCCAGTAAATAATCATGCAGGTTTCCCCCGGGTATATCTTCCAGAAACAGTTCATAAGGTTTCATGCCGCTGAGCTGGTACGTGACAATACCGAAATCAATACCTGTTTTCCTTATTTTTTCCTCATTTAAGAAAGATTTAATTAATTTTTTAAACGGTTCTGTGTTCAAACCCCCATGTTCAACAAACTCATTGCGTAATTGCTTTAGATAGGCAATATTCATTTTGTTTATCTGAAATTTTCTGTCCTGAACAAGACCTTCCGGTATTTCAATGATTTTATCAATACTGATATTTTCCCATATTTCAAGGGCTTTCAGGTATTCCCTCTGGGCTATCAGCGCGCCGTTTACAGCGCCTACTGATGTGCCGATTATTGCCTCAAATTCAATCTTCAATTCTATTAATGCCTTCCAGGCTCCGATTTGATAAGCCCCTTTTGCACCGCCTCCGGCAAGAACCAAAGCGTATTTTTTTCTTTGAAACAAATCAATTCTCCTATTTTTATTTTTGTATAATTCCCACATAATAATAATAAATATTAAGTTATATGTCCAGTTTAAAAATAGATATGGGCTGTTTAATAACTCATTTGAATAAAATTTTACACCTATTTAATATTTATAAATCGACATATAACGTTTTTTATATTAGAAAATGAATTAAGTTGATTGAATTGTTACCTTTTTTTATTCATATCCTTTATAATTATCCGCTGTAAATTATGAGGTTAAAGAATGTGGGAAATTATTGAAAAAGAGATTCTTCCCTTCGTTGAAAAGCCTGCCCGTTATATCGGGGGTGAATTTAATTCCATTTTGAAAGACCACAAAAACAGGACTACAATCGCACTGATATATCCCGACCTTTATGAAATCGGGATTTCCAACATAGGCCTTAAAATTCTTTACGATATTCTCAACAAAAAAAAGGACATTGTTTGTGAAACTGCCTATGCGCCGTGGTTTGACATGGAGGAGGCCTTACGCAGCCGTAATCTGCCTCTCTATTCCCTTGAAACAAAAAGACCGCTGCGAGGCTTTGACATTCTTGGCTTCAGTTTCCAGTACGAATTGCTTTTTACTAATTTTCTCAATATTCTGGACATATCAGATATACCTCTCTACTCAAAAGACAGAACTATGGATTATCCTATCATTATCGCAGGCGGGCCTGTGTCATACAACCTGGAGCCCATAGCCCATTTCCTTGACGCTGTTTGTACCGGCGACGGTGAATCCGTCATTGTCAGAATGGTTGAAACAATCCGTATGGGGAAGAAGGTTAAAAAATCCAGAACTGAAATTCTGGAGGATTTATCCGATCTTGACGGTGTATATGTTCCATCTCTTTATAATGAGATTGAGAAAAACGGTTACACAATTCCTGTAGGAAGAAGGGTAAAACGTGCGCTTATAGCCGATTTAAACCGGGTAGAATTCGTAACAAAACAAATCCTTCCGAATATCCAGGCAGTTCAGGACAGGGCTGTAGTTGAGGTAAGCAGGGGCTGCACAAGAGGCTGCCGGTTCTGCCAGGCCGGCATTACTTACCGTCCGGTGCGGGAAAGACATGTATCCGGGGTTTTAAAGATAGCGAGGGAAGCAGTAAAGCAAACCGGTTACAGGGAGTTTTCCCTTATTTCTTTAAGCATAAGCGACTATTCCGATTTAAAATCTTTAATTCAAGCGCTTGATCTGCAATTTTACTAGGCATGGGGTATCTTTTTCTCTTCCAAGCTTAAGGCTTGATACTTTTACTCTTGAACTTGCTCAAAAAGTAAAGGAGATAAGGAAAAGCGGCCTTACTTTTGCTGTGGAAGGAGGAACCCAGGAAATCCGTGATTCCATCAATAAGGGTGTTAAGGAAGAGGAATTGTTGAATGTAATCCGGATAGCCAGAGACCTGGGCTGGAAGAGTATTAAATTATATTTTATGATAGGTCTGCCGGGCTGTGTTATTCCTTCGGGAGAAATCCAGGATGAAATTGAGGGGATAGCCGGGTTAATCGAAAGAATCGCTTTTGGAATAAAAGGAATTTCTATCACGGTAAGCGTTGCTGTATTTATCCCAAAAGCCCATACTCCGTTTCAATGGGAAGGTCAAATAGCTCCGGATAAGGGAATGGAAGAATTCTACAGACTGATCCGGCTTTTAAAAAAACACAGGAATGTCAATATCCGCTATAATAATTCCTATCAGAGCTGGCTTGAGGGCATTTTTTCAAGGGGCGACAGGAAACTTTCGAGTGTTATTGAAAAGGCTTTCAGGAAAGGTGCGCGCTTTGACGGCTGGAATGATAAGGTCCGCCTTGACTTTTGGAAAGAGGCATTCCAGGAGACCGGGATCGACCCCGGTTTTTACCTTCAGGAAAAAAGTTTGGGAATTGAATTTCCATGGGATATCATAGATTCGGGAGTAAACGGGGAATTCATATTAAACGAGAAAAAAAAATCTTCCGAACTCAGTCTCACAAAAGACTGCCGGGAAATATGCTACAATTCCTGTGGAAATTGCGATTTTCAAAATATCAAGCCCGTACTTGCCTCTCAAAAAAAAGAAAAGATCATAATTGATAAAAAATTTCTAAATAATATTCTGATTGAGGAAAAGCCTGATTTTGTAATGCGTTTTATTCACACAAAAAACGGAAGCTTTAAATTCTTAAGCCCGGTTGATTTTGATGAGCTTTTATCAAGGGCACTTATCCGTGCAAACCTGCCTGTAAGTTTTACAAAAGGCTTTAATCCGCATATCCGAATAGAGTCCGGATGGGCGCTTCCGACAGGCTTTTCAAGCGAATATGAGTCGGCAGAGGTGGAATTTTCTAAAATGGTCAGTCCTTTGAAGTTCAAAATGACCATTAATAAAACACTTCCGGAAGGAGTTGTAATATTAAAAGCAAAGATATTTAAGCTGCCGCATTCAAAACTTAGCAGAATATCAAAGGATCAATTTATAAGGTTTAAAATGGATAATCCATCCTCAAAAGTACAGATTCTTGAAAATTTGAATGGAAGTAAGAGCTTCAAAAAGATAACCCCAAAATCGGAAAAGGTTATCGACCTGAATGAGTTTATAAAAACACTTGATTTTATTGAGAAACAGCTTTATATAACATATCTGCAAAAAGAGGGCGGCGCAAGGATTCAGGACATTATTGCCGGACTTACCGGTTGTGATGTAAGGGGCGCCGTTAGATTAAATCCAACAGTTATAAAAAGGTTTATAGTGAAAGATGGAGTAAATATTGATTTAATCGATTTATGATACTGATGTTTGCAAAAAGTCAGAGTTCCCTTCGATACAATTTTCCTGATGGCAAATCACTCAGGTATTACCGCATCACTAGGGTCAAGCTGCTTGCCCTGTGAAGGGGCACGATTGAAAATATTTCTCAAGAAATAGTAGGAATTTTGCCGATTAATCTGTATATTATATTATTGAAAAGGAATATTTCATTTTTTTCATCATAAATTTCAATGCACAAACCTCCGGGTCTTGGGATTATACCTGATCAAAGAAGTTTTTTTGTTTAATGCTAAATTTTAGAAAGGGTTGTTTTTGGTGATACCGCAAAATATTATAGATGAAATTTTAAATAGAGTTTCTGTAGTTGAAATTATTGGGAAATATATAGAAATAAAAAAAAACGGTAAAAACTACCTTGCATTATGCCCATTTCACCAGGAAAAAACACCGTCTTTTTCCATCAGTGAGGAAAAGGGACTTTACCATTGCTTCGGCTGCGGGGCATCCGGTAATACAATAAAGTTCTTGATGGATTACCAGAAACTTTCATTCCTGGAAACGCTTCAGGAATTGGCTAAAATGGCAGGCATTGATTTGAGCCAGTTTTCAGATGAAAAAGAATTCTTTTCCGAGAAGGAGAAGAATGTTCTTCTGGACATTAATAGAGAAGCGATGCTTTATTTCCACAATTATCTCTGGTCAAACAGCGAGGCGGGAGAAGCGAGAAATTATTTAAAAGGGAGGAATATAAAACCTGAGACGGTTAAGGATTACAGGCTTGGCTATGGTGGAAAGGGCTGGAATAGCTTGAAGGATTATCTAAACGGGAAGGGCTATAAAGATAATGATATATTAAAGGCCGGCCTGATTTCAAAAGGCAGTAATGGCTTATATGACAGATTCAGGGAAAGAATCATATTTCCAATACTTGATAAAGATGGTAATACTGTGGGTTTTGGAGGAAGGATTCTTAAAGACGATAAAAAAACCGCCAAGTATTTAAATACCGCTGAAAATCCAGTATTTCATAAAGGGAATATGCTTTTTTCGCTGAATTTTGCCAGGGATGAGGCGGCTAAAAAAAAGGAAGCCATTTTAGTTGAAGGCTATATGGATGTGATAGCTCTCTATCAAAATGGAATAAAAAATGTCGTAGCTCCTCTTGGAACAGCCTTAACTGAATCTCAGCTTTTAATTGTAAAAAGATTATGTGATACGGTAATTTTTATTTTCGACGGGGATAAGGCAGGTATTGATGCCGCAAACCGGGCTCTGGATATAACTGTGAACAGCGATTTGATTCAATGGGTTGTTATACTTCCTGAAAAAAAAGACCCCTATGATTTTGTTATGGAAAAAGGCGGGGAAGGATTATTAGAATATATATCGGAAAATAAAAAAGAGCCTATGGATTTTAAGATATGGTTTTTCGCAAACAGGATGGATGTTGGTTCAGAAAAAGTAAAATTTCTTATGTCTTTGTTTCCATATCTGGCAAGAGTTAAGAGTTCGATAATCAGGGAAGGCTGCATTAAAAAAATAGCCGGTTTTATGAAAGAAGATATGAGAATATTACTTGCGGAATACGGCAGTTTTTTAAAAAAGGACAGAAACCTTGGCAGCCTGATTAAGACATCGAAGGATTCCGGCAGTATTAACAGAGTGGAAACAGGCCTTATAAGCCTTCTCCTTTTACATCCCGGAACTATATTGGAGGTAAAAGGGTTGATTAATGAAGAAATGCTTCAGAATGAGGAAGCAAGAAAAATATTTATAACTATTCTACAAAACCCGGAAAAGAATACAAGAGAACTGGTATCAATGATTGATAATACTGACATAATTAATAATACAGCGGAGTATGCCCAGAAAGAAGAGGACTCGGAGTTGCTATTAAAACAACTTGCCTATAAGGTGAAACTTTTATATATTAATAGAGAGATGTCAAAGAATTCAGCTCTTATAGAAAGTCAGGAAAACAGCTCGAATTTAGCCGAGGTCAAACGCCTTCAGGAGCTTTTAAGCGGATTGAAGAATGAGGCCATTCAAACCGAGGAGATATTTAAAAGTTTTGTTGAAATCGAATAAATTTGTTAAATTTGATAGAAAAAATAGGAGGTTTAAATAGATGTACGATGATTTATTGGAAAATGAGGATGTTAATAAATTAATCAAATACGGTAAAGAAAAGGGTATGCTGACTTATGATGAAATTCTTGACAGGTTGCCTGAGGCCGTAATTTCATCGCCTGAGGGAATCGATAATGTTCTCCGCCTTTTGGATGAAAATGAGGTTAACATCGCCGATGCCTTTCTTGAAGAGTTTGACGAGTATATAGAAGATGCTTTCGATGATATAGATTCTATTATGATAGAAAGCGAAGATGAACAGTCAGACAACCCGCTGCGTATATATTTAAAGAAAATAGGCAAAATACCATTGCTGGCCCAGGCACAGGAAATTGAGATAGCCAAAAAAATTGAAGTAGGACAATTAAAAATTAACAGTTCCGTCTATGACGCCGGTTTTCTTGTTCCGGAGATTAATGAAATAATTGAAGATATTCTGAAAGGTAAAGGAAAACTTTATAACTTTTTTAATCTTCCCAAGATTTACAATATAACTGTGAAAGAAAGAAAGGAAAGGATGAAGGTTATTTCAAGGGTTGCCGGATATTTAAAAGAATTTTACAATGAAATAGAAAGAATTGATAAGGAATGGGCAGAAATAAAGTCCGAGGCAAAACGCTCATCATTAAAGGAAGAAATACGCGCAATAAGAAGAAAGTTTGTCGATGATATAAAGACCATCGATATCAATCAGAGAATTCTTCTAAACGCCGCCGAAAAGCTTACACATGTCGCCGAGGAGCTTGAAAAGATTCAGGAATATTTCAGGAAGGTAGAGGGGCTGAACTGCAGGCCTATTACTGAAATTTACCGTCTCTATACAAAGAATCCTGAAAATGAATCTCTCAAAATCCTGATACAGACCATAAAAGAGAAAGAGGATAGATTAAACAGGATTGAAAATTATTACAAGGCTTCAACGAATGAACTAGTTCACTGGGCAAATGAAATCCATGAAGGGAAGCTGATAGTTGAGGAAAGAAAAAAAGAGCTGGTTCAGGCAAACCTCAGGCTTGTTGTAAGCATAGGCAAGAGGTACATCAATCGCGGCGTTCACTTATTCGATTTGATTCAGGAGGGAAATATCGGACTGATCCGCGCTGTGGAAAAATTTGAATACAGGAAGGGCTATAAATTTTCAACTTACGCAACATGGTGGATACGCCAGGCCATAACACGCTCTATTTCCGAACAATCAAGGACTATACGCGTTCCAATACATATGATTGAGCAGATTAATAAGGTTAAAAAGGCTGAGATGGACCTTACACAGGACCTTGGAAGGCTTCCATCTGTCGAAGAGATTTCCACCCGCGTAGGTTGGGGAATCTCCAAGGTAAAAAATATAAAGAGTGTTGCCAATGACCCCGTTTCCCTCGAAACTCCGGTAGGAAGGGATGAGGATTCAGCCCTTGGCGACTTTATCGAGGATATAAAAGCAGCAAGCCCACTCAATTCAACAATGAACAACATGCTGAGAGAAAAACTGGGAGAGATTATCGACCAGCTTCCGCTTAGGGAACAGAAGGTCTTGAGGATGCGCTTCGGTCTTGAAGACGGCTACTCCCATACACTGGAAGAAGTCGGCTATCTCTTTCAGGTAACACGGGAAAGAATCCGTCAGATTGAGGCAAAGGCCCTTAGGAAACTCCGCAATCCGAAGCGCGTTAAGGAGCTTATGGATTTTATAGACTAACAAGCCGCTTGAGCCAATAATGGGCTTTGCAGAGCTGAAATCAAACGCTTTGCAACTTTTCTTTGTCAACAGCGATGCTTCGACAGCA
>CAWEAK010000009.1:0-69156 GCA_963806975.1 uncultured Spirochaetota bacterium | reverse complement strand
CAATTTTTTGGGCTCATTATAATCATCCGGATAAAGGAAGTTAGAGATAAAGAATTCATTGAAGTAGAAGAAATAGTAACCCCGAAGCAAACGATTTTCACGCCTGACGATCCGACATTGAAACTGGGCAAGAAGGGTAAAACCAGCTGGGTAGGAGAAAAGTGCCATGTTGTTGAAACCGCGGAGAAAGGAGAAGTCAATTTTATAGTCGGTATGATACAACAGGCCGCGAATGAGAATGATAATAAAATTCTTCCTAAACTGAAAGAGATGAATGATGAGATGGGTTTGAAGCCTGATAAGACATACGCAGACACAAATTATATAAGTAGAACGGCGATCATGGAATTCGAAGAACGTGGAGAAAGATTGATGGGATATGTGCAGAAAGATACTTCAGCAAAACCTGAAGGATTTAAACTGGAAGATTTTAAGATCGATATGGATACCCTGACAGCTATTTGTCCGAAAGGAATTAAAAGCGAAAAACATATTAAAAATGGTGGCAGTAATCATAGTATAATATTCCCGAAAAATGAATGCATGGCATGTTCTTTCTTTAAAGATTGCGTAACCGGCAAACAAAAGAAACGTGTTTTAGTAGTCGGAAAAGGTTATGGATATTTTAGAAAAAGGAGGGATGAGCAAAAAACCGCTGAATTTAAAAGTGAAATGAGTGTCCGGGCTCAGGTAGAAGGTACCATTAGCGAATCGGTAAGATTTCATGGACTCAGGAAAATAAAATATAAAGGCACTGAGGGCAGACAATTCCAGTATTTAATGACAGGGGCAGCGGTAAATTTTAAGAGATATATAAAGAAACTATTGTCATTACAACAAAAGTTACCAATATCTGAAGCGGCGTTGGCTTAATAGAGGAACAAAGATGGTATAATGCTCAAATAACCCGGAAAAAAGAAGTAAACAATGACATAAGACAAAGTTGTTCTAAGTCTTAGGTAAAAATTTAAAATATTTAAAAATCCGGAGAAGACGGTCGTTTTTTTATATTATTTTTCAGCAAAATCAGGATGCCCGTTGCCGTCGAATCAAAACAGGATGTTTTGGTGAGACGGCATTTAAATAAAAGTATTCGCTTATCAACAATCTGGATAATACACGGAGTGGTTCCAAGGCGGAATATAAAAACTTGCGGTGGGCGATTCTTTCTTCGCATACCTTCTTTCTGATCGCTCAGAAAGAAGGTAGGGAAGCATTTTGATCCTTTATGTCATAAAGGCAAAGCTTTTACTTCCTTTTTTACCAAAAAATGTAATAAGCCGTTACATTGAAACTTTTGATACTATATGCTAAAATTTTTGAATATCTAAAGAAGAGTTTAAGATGGAAATTATCAGGCTTGAATTGGGGCCCTATGGTGTCAATACATATTTAATTGTTTCCGGAGGCAAATCCGATTCACCTAACGTCGGACGAGAAACTTTGGTCATAGACCCTGTTGATTCACCCTTACTTACAAAGTCCATTGAAAATCTTGATGTAAAATATATCGTCAATACTCATGGTCATTTCGATCATATCGGCGGTAACAATGCGGTTAAAGAATATAAAAAATCTAAAATAATAATTCATAAGGAAGATGCCGGAATGCTTACAGATTCAGCAAAAAATCTATCTGTTTACATTGCCGGCCCTGTTACTTCAGAACCGGGCGATATTGTTATTGATGATGAAAATTTTAAAATATCATTAAATGGGATTTCTTTTCAGATTATTTTTGTACCGGGACACACAATGGGTAGTATTGCTCTATATAATAAAGAAGAAAAAGTCCTTTTTTCCGGTGATTTTATTTTTAAAGATACCATCGGCAGAACTGATTTTCCCGGAAGCAGTTTTGATAAAATGAGAAACTCAATTCTGAAAATAATTGCTTACCCCGATGACACAGCTGTCTACCCGGGCCATGAGGAATCTTTCCTCCTTGGTGATTTTAAGAAAATTTATAAAAGATTTATTTCGGATGAAATTTAAATGCTTACGATTGATGATATAAATTACAATCTTCCTCAGGAGTTGATCGCAGAGAGGCCGGTTTCAAAAAGAGGAGAATCCCGTCTCCTGATTATATCAAAAAATGATAAGACTATAAAAGACGGCATCTTTTCCGATATTATCGATTATTTTAATGCGGGCGACTGCATTGTTTTTAACAACACAAAAGTTTTCAAGGCAAGGCTTTTCGGCATAACAAAGGGAATATTTCCAGAAAGGCGGATTGAGCTGCTGCTTGTTGAAAAAATAAACAACCGGCGCTGGAAAGCAATGGTTAAAAACTCAAAGAAAATTCCCCCGGCGACAGAAATTGATTTTGAGGGGATAAAAGCGGTCATATTAGATAGAGAAAATGACCTTAGGATTATGGAATTTAATAATCCTATGGATTTTGAGGATATTAATAAAATCGGCAGGGTCCCGCTTCCGCCGTATATTTTAAAAAAGAGAAAGAGTCTATTTCTTCCCGAATACAGGGCTGAAGATGAAGAATGGTACCAGAGCGTGCTTGCAAAGCATTACGGCTCCGTTGCCGCTCCGACCGCCTCTCTTCATTTTACCGGGGAACTTATTCAAAAATTAACGGATAAAGGGATCAATTCGGCAAATATAACCCTTCATGTCAGCGCCGGGACTTTTAAACCGATTGACACGGAAAAAATAGATGAGTTTCAAATCCATGGCGAAAATATTGAGGTGCCGGCAGAAACGGTAGAAATATTAAAAAATACTAAAAAAAATAAAAAGAGAATAATAGCTGTCGGGACGACAACAGTCAGGGCGCTGGAGACAATGGCAGGACAATATGAAAGCTTTACGGACTGGAAGGAGTTTAAGGGTACGACAAGACTTTTTATTAAAGATACTTTTAAATTTAAGGCAATTGACGCTATTATCACCAATTTTCACATGCCAAAATCCACTCTTCTGCTTCTGACTTTTTCATTTGGAGGTATGGAATTGGTTAAGAAATCATATTCACATGCAGTCAACGGAAAATACCGTTTTTTAAGCTACGGCGATGCTATGTTTATATACTAATTAATCGGTTAGTCAGTAGTTTGTTAAGACTGACCGGCTAATCGAATTAAATATTTTGTTGCTTTAATTAAAAAATGGTGTATAATAAATATGAATGACTTTCAAGTCGATTGTTTCGATTTTTCTTGGAGGTAAAAATGCCGTCGGGTAATAAAGAATATAAAAAAGAATTGGACAGGTTAAAAGAGGAGAATAAAAATCTTTTAAAAGACCTGAAAGAATCCAACACGATTATTGAAATGTACGAAAGAGTATCTCTGTTAACAAAGCAGGAATTGATTGATAGAGACAGGCTTTTAGATGCTCATGAAATCACGGAAGAGATGGCAAGAAAGGAGCAGATAGAAAGAGAAAAGCTGCTTGAGGCTCAGGATATTGTTCAGGATTTGGCCAGGAAAGAACAGTTAGAAAAAAATAAAGCCATATCAGCATTTGAATCCGCTGAAGAATTATCCAGGCAGGAGCTTATTCAGAAAGACAAAACCATAAAAGCCTATGAAAGTACATTTGAGCTTGCTTCTCAGGAATTGAAAGACGCCAATAAAGAGATTGTCGCGCTTGAGATCGTAAAAGAATTGGCGAGGCAGGAGCTTCTTGAGAAAGATAAAATCAATAGGGCTTTTGAAATCGCACAGGATATATCACGCGGTGAATTATTGGACAGGGATAGGGTTATTCGGTCGAATAAAGATTTTTATACAAAAAAAGCCGGGAAAAAAACAAAATTAACCGTAAGAGACCTTTTGGAACTTCTCGAAGCTTATGAAAGCATTGAGGAATTACATAGACAGGAAAGAATATCCGACAATAGAATCTTAAGCGCCTATGAAATTATCGATGAGGTCAAAAGAAAAAAAATGATAGAGCTCTTTTCGATAATCAAGGCTTATGAAACGGTACAGGAATATTGCAGGAAGGAGAGGCTTTCAGACGATCAGATTATCCAGGCTTATCAAAAAGTGGAAGAAATTTCCAGACAGGAACTTATGATGATGGACAGGATTAATAAAGCCCACGAGGTAGTTGCCGAGCTTTTCAGAAAAGAGCTTATTGAAAAAGATGGAATAAACAATGCACATGAGATTATTGAAGAGTTTGTTAGAAAAGAATTAATCGAAAGGGATAGGATAAACGAGGCACATGAAATAGTTGAGGAGCTTGCAAGAAGAGAGCTGCTTGATAAGGATAAGATAATAAATGCACATGAGATCGTTGAGGAACTTAACAGAAATGAACTGATTGAGGAGAATAAGATCAATAAGGCTTATGAAGTTATTGAAGAGATGATGCGTCTCGAGCTTAAAGACATGGATATGATTAATAAGGCTCATGAAATTGTTGAGGAATTGATGAGAAAAGAGATTATAGACAGGGATAAGATCAACAGCGCTCACGAAACGGTAGAAGATATGATGAGAAAGGAATTGGTGGATAAGGATAAAATAAATGCAGCTTATGAAGCGGTTGAGGATATGGCAAGGAATGAAATGATCAATTTAAAGAAAAAATAAGATGAAAATATTAATAATATGTCTGTTTTGTTTAATACTTTCCGGGATTTTATTTTCTGAAATGAAATTCCTTCCTAATTATCCTTTTAAAGCCGGGGAGAAACTGGTTTTATCGGTCAGTGTTCTTGGTGTTTATATAGGTGATCAAGAGATTACAATAGAGGATGTTACAAATTATAATGGACAAAAAGTAATTGTCGGGAAAGGGCGTCTCACAACAACTCCTTTTATATCATCTCTTTACAAAGTGGATGACAGGGAAGTATCCTATGTCATTCCCGACGGCTATGTTCCCATCTACTATGAGCGCTGGATTAACGAAGGCTCCTGGCATGACAATATCAAATTTAATTTCTATCCGGATGAACACAAAACAGACTGCTTTCAAAAATATTTTAACTATGAAAAAAAAACACTCGAATACAAAGGAATATTAAGGAATTATTTTACATTGATAGCCTGCATGAGGGGTGTTGATTATGATGCTCTCATCAAGGATAATGAAAATGTTGAAATAGATTATCTCTATGGTACAACTATTAAAAACGCTAAATTCAAACCCTCCTATAAAAAAATAAGATACCATGATAAAGAACTTGAGTCCATTAATCTGGAAGAAATAGGTGGCGTCGGAATGCATTTCAGTATATTAAAAGATGAATTCAGAACGCCGATAAGCCTTATAATACCGGCATTCGACGTAATAGGTTTTAAAACCATAAGCATTTATGTTGAATTAAAAGAGTTTAAAGAAGGTACAACAGATTTATTGGATGCTTTATCTAAAACTAACGATTAGATTTCGCAATTAAATTTAATGCACTTCCAGCTTTAAACCACTCAAACTGGCTTTTATTATATGTATGATTCAATACAACTTCTTCATCGGAACCGCTCTTATGATGTACTATCATTTTCAGTGACTTATCCGGCTGAAAGGATATTAGTCCTTTAATACTGATTTTATCGTCCTCTTTTATTTTTTCATAATCGAAAGGATTCGCGAATGTAAGCGCCAGAATTCCCTGCTTTTTCAGGTTTGTCTCATGAATACGGGCAAAACTTTTTACGATGACCGCTTTTCCTCCTAAATAACGCGGCTCCATAGCAGCGTGCTCACGGCTTGAACCCTCTCCGTAGTTTTCATCACCTATTATTATCCATCCTATATTTCGGGATTTATAGTCACGTGCTGCTTGAGGGATTGAATTAATCTCTTCTGTAAAAGCGTTTTTTGTTCTGCCGGTATCGCCCGTAAAAGCATTTAATGCTCCAAGAAGAAGATTATTTGAAATATTATCCAGGTGCCCTCTGTATTTCAGCCATTCGCCCGCCATCGAAATGTGGTCGGTTGTGCATTTTCCCTTAATTTTTATAAGAACTATAGCATTTTCAATATCATTTCCATCCCATGCTTCAAAAGGTCTCAATAGCTGAAGTCTTTCACTGTCCGGCGAGATTATAACTTCATTTTCCCCGGTATTACCGGTTTTTTCAACAATCCCCTGTACGGAAGGTTCAATAAAATTTTCAGGGAGTTCCTTTCCCGATGGAGGGTCAAGCCTGACATTACGGCCATCAGCGTTTATTAGGCTGTCTGTCATAGGGTTAAATGAGAGGCTTCCACCGAAGGTAAGCGCTATTACCGTCTCAGGACCCGCCACAAATGCGAAAGTGTTCGGGTTTCCATCGGCTCTTTTGGCAAAATTTCTGTTAAATGATGTAATTATTGTGTTTTGTTCCCCCATTGTTATGTCCGTTCTCTTCCACATACCTATACAGGGCCCGCAGGCGTTTGCCAGAATTTTAACACCCAGTTTTTTCAATACTGTGAGTTGGCCGTCTTTCTCAATCGTCGAGCGAACCATCTCGGAACCGGGGCTCAAGTATAAAACCGTTTTAGGTTTCAGCCCCTTTGAAAGGGCCTGCTTGGCCAGGCTCGCTGCTCTATCGATATCTTCATAGCTTGAGTTTGTACAGCTCCCGATGAGGCATGCGCTGATTTTATCGGGATATCCTTTTTCTTTAATAAGTTCTTTCATCTTTGAAATAGGCGTGGCCAGATCCGGAGTGAAAGGGCCGTTTAAATAAGGCTCCAACTCGCTTAGATTTATTTCTATAACTCTATCATAGTAATCTTTCGGATTTATTGTAATATCTTTATCAGCCTGAAGCGCAACATTTATAAGATCAGCGGCGTCATTTCTGCCTGTTGCTTTTAAATAAGCTGTCATTTTTTCATCGTATGGGAAAACTGATGATGTAGCTCCGAGTTCAGCGCCCATATTGCAGATAGTAGCCTTTCCAGTGCACGAAAGGGACGAAGTCCCTTCTCCGAAGTATTCGACAATACTCCCTGTCCCGCCTTTAACTGTAAGAATGCCCAGCAGTTTTAAGATAATGTCTTTTGCGCTGGCCCAGGCATTCAGTTTTCCTGTAAGCTTAACGCCTATAATTTTCGGCCACTTAAGTTCCCACGGAAGGCCGGCCATGACATCCACCGCATCAGCCCCGCCGACACCGATACCTATCATTCCAAGGCCTCCGGCGTTGGGTGTATGTGAATCAGAACCTATCATCAATCCGCCGGGAAAGGCGTAGTTTTCAAGAACTACCTGATGTATTATTCCGGCCCCCGGCTTCCAGCAGTCTATGCCATATTTAAGAGAAATACTTGATAGAAAATCATAAACCTCTTTATTATCTTTTAAAGCCCTGTTCAAGTCCGGTTGTGCACCAATTTCAGCCTCAATCAGGTGATCGCAGTGAACCGTTGCTGGTACGGCAGACGTTTTTCTTCCGGCCTGCATAAACTGGAGCAGCGCCATCTGGGCTGTGGCATCCTGCATTGCCGCCCTGTCCGGGTATAAATCCGCATAATCCCGGCCTCTTTCCAATGGCCTATCCGGTATGTCAACGAGATGAGAGTATAGTATTTTTTCTGTAAGGGTTAACGGTCTTCCTGTCATTAATCTCGCCGATTCAACCCTATCCTTAAAATCCGCATAAACTTTTTTGATTACATCAAGATTTTTAGTCATAAAAGATTGTCTCCTAGGAAATATTATAGGTGTAAATTATCATGTTTTAAGTTCCATAATTTCGATCCCAGATATTATATTTAATAATATCAGAAAATTCATCTAAACATAACAAAGAATTATAACTTTTGAAATCTTCTTTTGTTGTTGTTCCAGTTAAAATTGGAATGAATGATATTTCAGCATTTTTTGCAGTTTCTGCATCTATTAAGCTATCACCGATTAAAACACAATCATCTTTTTTTAATTCCAGCACACTGATAAATTTATTTATTCCTTCCGGGTCAGGTTTATTATTTGTTACATCCTCCCCGCCAATTACCAAATCAAAATATTCTTTAATTTTGTATCTGTCTAGGATATCATTAATTCTATATCGAAATTTTGTTGAAACAATTCCTGTTTTAATATTATTTTCTTTTATTATTTTTATAGTCTTTGGTACAGTCTTGTAAATAAAAGTGTTTTTTGCCATTTGTCTATCCGCACATTCAATGAATAATTGTTTAAATTGATTTTTTACTTCTAACTCCCTTTTACCAGTTAATTTTTCAAATGTGTTTTCTAGTGATAATCCTATTGTTTTATTTGTTTCTTTTATAGACACAACAGGATAATCCAGTCTTTTTAATGCATAATTTATACATTTATATGTGCCTTTTGAAGAATCGGCTAACGTAAAATCAAAATCAAATATAATAGTATTAAACATCTATTTTCCTTTAAAATTAAATCTTGCTAATTTTCACCCAACTTCGGTATATGATTTTATGCTTGTGCTGTAATCGGATATTTAAATCTGTCTGGCATTAAGTCTAATCTGGTTTTGATAAATAGAATATCATTTGCCTCAAATTCTTTTATATTATAATTTATATTTTTATATTCTGGAGTAAAATAAAACACAATATTTTTAATCTGATAAGTTGTAAATATTTTTAATATATCATCTTTTTGAACATCTTTTTTACTAATTATATCATAGATATTTATAATATCTCCTTCAATTTTATAAATTAAAATAACCTCTTCTTCTGGAAAATAATAAATATCATTTGTAAAAATATTCAAGTGATAAACCTTGATTCCGAAAATCTAGGTGAGTCATTACTGTCCCGATTAATATAGCTTTATAATTTTGATTGTTTATGACTAAATCTATTAGACTTGCAGAAACATTTGAAATAATTGAATTATTTGCAAAGTAGGAATAGCATATGTAATTATCATTCCAAAAACCCAAGTTATACCATTTTTCAAAATTAATCCCGAATGTATTTTTTGCCAGTTCATTAAAACTATAACGATAGTTATTGTTATTTTTATAATCAATAATAAGTTTTAAATCTTCCAATCCATCTCCTAATGAAAAAGTTGAGTGTTTTAATGTTATATCACAGTGTAGTTATATGATACCTGTGAGGCTTATCGTCCGGCTTGCCGACAAATTTCGACAGACTTAATGCATTTCGAACGGCTGTCTTTCTCACCCGGCCTGCTACTCACCAGGCAAGCCTGAGGAACGGAAACCGGAGTATAGTGTAGGTTGAGTACTGCAACGTTAGAGCCGTTTTTAAAGGCTGGCCCGGTCGAAAGTCGATATAAAAAGCAAAATCACGGATGACTAATTGTTTTTATAAAGCTTCAAGCCAATTCAATGCCTGATTGGGATCAGAAAATACCTGCACGGTAATTCCAGCCAGGGCATATTGGTTAATAAATGTTTTCATATTCATCTGTCCAATTATTTTCTCCGGTAGAACAATTGCCCAATATTTCCAACCGGCACTTAAAACACGGGGAAACCAGTCATTCTGAGCCCATGCCGAATCCTCAGAGCCTAGAGCATTATTAGCCCTGTCATCTGATAACCATTTTTTCGCACTATTCTTTTTTAATTGTTCATATCCTTCATTTAATACTTTTCTCAAACCTTCACCATAAACATAACGTTTTATCTGGTGATGGACAACTTTAGTTTCGGGATGAAACCATAAAGCGGCATCTTCATTGTCGAAAATAGTGATTTTAGACATAAAGTCCTCCTTAAAAATCTTAACAAGAGTTTATCTTTTACTTTTAAAAAAGTCAATAGTAAATATTAATTTCTCCATTGCTTTTCCTGATTTTTTTTATTTATTTTTTTTCTTTATTATTCAATTGGTTCATATTTATTGCACAAGAACAATATCCATGAGTTATCATACAGTTTCCACCCCATAATGTAAATAAACCCCAAAACAATGGCATATCCAGTACTCCTATTAATGTGGGATAAGTCTTCAATGAAGGAATTTGATAAACAGCATAGGCAATTACTAAACAACCAATCACAACAGCAATATGTCCAATTATTACAGTTAAATTACGGTATTTAGTCCATCCTATTTTCCATCCAAATATGATGAAAAATACACCAATCAACAAGCCAATCAAACAGTACCATGAAAATGACAAGACGAATTGAACTATACTAATCAAAGCTACTATAAGTCCGATATAAAAAGTGATCTTAGCTTTCATATAATATCTCCATATAAAAAATTCGAGTAATCTATATCGAAGAATGTTTTAACCAAATTATACCTATTATTTTAAAAGATTACAATAGGGATTTTATCCTATCAGGGGTTAGCTTATGTTATGGATAGAAGTTTGATGCGGCAGCCGGCATTTAAATTCTTATGAATAGCTCTGTTCAGGTTTATAAATTATTATCTCTTCCTTATTCTTTTAATAGATTTTTTGAAAGCCGCGGTTTGAATCTGCATCTCCTTAATAAAACTATTCTCTTCGATTTTACTGATTACCGCTTCCATTTCTCTAGCATTTTTGAAGGTTGCCTGTTTGAAGGAATTATCAAAATCCTTCTTCCTGCTTTTATAGACATTGTCCAAGATTATTTCCTGAATTTCAACCGCCTTATCCAGAGCAAAATTCCATAAATCCCCGGAAAGTTCACTTGTTTCATAGAGGTCAAGAAGGACGTTATATGCATGGCGCTGTTTCTCAAGCGGATAATTTTTCCAGAGTTCAAAATAAACCGAATGTATTTCATCCCAGGATTTGAATTTTGCCTTCTTTATTCCAGAAAAGAGCTCATTCAATTGATTCTCCGGTATAAGCTGACCTCCGGCATTTACCCACTTTTTCACCCTCTCTACTTTCAATACTTTATTCATGGTCTCCAGATTTGCCGATTGATCGGTTTCCATATAATTTATGAGGTTTTTAATTGCGTAATAGTGAAGCATCTGTCTGTAGGACTGATATGCCTGCCGGGTCTTTAAGATTATAACATTTCTCCCTGAGTATTCCATATTTTCTCCGAGGACTTCCAGATCGGCAGTCTTATCTTCGGCTTCTGATAATAATTTTTTTCCTAAATTTATTAAATCAGGAGTAGATAACTCTGCTTTTTTATGTTTTTTTAAATATGCTTTAGCTGTCCAGATTTCAAGTAATGAAATCGCCTGAAATATCTCTTCCACAGTATCGGGTGCCAGAAAGTCAAATTCTATATTCTGAGTTTTTATTATACGGGCGTCTCGTTCCCTGAATTTCCATGAGTTTCTCGCAAGGGCGTACATATTGTACATCCACCAGTACGCGGGCATTACCAATAACCGGCCGTCAGTCTGATCGTCGGAAACAAGGCTGAAAGGCAGAGGAATATTAAGCTCAGATTGATAATTTCCCTTCTGGATAAGAGTGAAAGAGGCAAATTTTGAGCTATGCTTTAATGTGGCGCAAAGCCCCGGCCAGAAACCCCGTCCGGCCTCTATTTCCCCGTCATTTGAACGGCTGTTGTGGTTTGACCCTATTGTCGCTCCCGCAGCCAGGTTGCTCTGCCCCATTAAAACCGCGGATATAAGGAATGAATTGTTGTGATGCTGTTCGTGCAAAGGGAAAATAAGATTATTAAGTATCTCACAGCATGAAACGGTTGAGTTTTCCCCAAGGACGGTATGAATTAACCTGGCGCCGTATTTCAAGGTGGAATTATTGCAGATGATGAATCTGACTGCCTTACATCCATAAAAAATGCGGCATCCCCGGCCTATAATGCCGTTTACAAGCTCTACTCCTTCCCCGATCTGCGTGGGTTCATCCTCTGTTGAGTTTATAGTCAAATTTTTGAGTTTGTTTGCACCTTTAATGTAACAACAATTCCCGATCTTAACATCCTTGATAATCCTGCAGCTTTTAATCACACTGTAATCTCCAGCCATACCGTAACAACCCCGCCGTGAGTCAAAGCCAGACTGGGTTATTTCCTTTAGTTTATTCAATAATTCCCTGTCATCGCGGTATTTTGCCCAGATATAGGCGTCTGCCGGTATCATCCCGTCAAAAGGCAGAATACCTCTTCCGCCTGCCTCGTTCATTACATCGATCCAGACACGATACTTTTCCTCCTCGCCTTCTTTTATAATTCCATTACCGAATTTGGAATGATTTGTTGTATGCATTTCATCAATATTGAATAAAATGCTGCCTTTTCCTATTATATAATGCGCCAGGTATCTAACATTGTGAATAGCCGAATTATCGCCGATATCGCAGGAAATAATCCTGCTGTTTGTTATCCCTGCTGGAAGCTGCAGATCATGATATTCCAGAATTTTGTTTTCAAGCCTGCCGATTCTAACAAGCCCTGAGAACTCATTATTTAAAATCCTATCCGGTTCAAATTTATCAGCAACAAGGACATTATTCCAGTTATCACAAACATTTCTATTTTGTATGAGAGTTTCAATTTCATCAGGGTTTAAATCCCGCCAATAATTTTCCGGCTTTGAAATCTGTTCGTTACGAATATAATATTCGTCTTTACCGGGCGGAAGGAATTCCTTCGGAATGAAATCTCTCCCGGAATTATTTTCAGAAATAATATCAACAATATTCATAATTATCCTCCCTGTCATATTCCGCGCTACGGTGAGGGTTATTCACATAATAGACCATTCCGATGAAATAATCTTTTTGAGCACGCCTTAATCATAGACTTGCTTCGGATATATCGGCGAGATACTCCCGAAGCTATTACCCATGGAGCTTAGGCTCGCTTTGCAGTTTCAAAAAGTAATAAACAGCTTGTTATCCCCTCTATTTAATATAAATTCTTTATACAGGATTGAGCCCAAGGACGATTTTGCTGAAAAATAATATAAAAAAACGACCGTCTTCTCCGGATTTTTAAATATTTTAAATTTTTACCTAAGACTTAGAACAACTTTATCAGGTGTCATTGTTTACCTCTTTTTTCCGGGTTATTTGAGCATTATACCATTTTTGTTCCTCTATTAAGCCAATGCTCCTTCAGATATTGGCAACTTTTGTTGTAATGACAATAGTTTCTTTATATTCTTAAAATTTACCGCTGCCCCTATCATTAAATACTGGAATTGTCTGCCCTCAGTGCCTTTATATTTTATTTTCCTGAGTCCATGAAATCTTAACGATTCGCTAATGGTACCTTCTACCTGAGCCCGGACACTCATTTCACTTTTAAATTTAACGGTTTTTTGCTCATCCCTCCTTTTTCTAAAATATCCATAACCTTTTCCGACTACTAAAACACGTTTCTTTTGTTTGCCGGTTACGCAATCTTTAAAGAAAGAACATGCCATGCATTCATTTTTCGGGAATATTATACTATGATTACTGCCACCATTTTTAATATGTTTTTCGCTTTTAATTCCTTTCGGACAAATAGCTGTCAGGGTATCCATATCGATCTTAAAATCTTCCAGTTTAAATCCTTCAGGTTTTGCTGAAGTATCTTTCTGCACATATCCCATCAATCTTTCTCCACGTTCTTCGAATTCCATGATCGCCGTTCTACTTATATAATTTGTGTCTGCGTATGTCTTATCAGGCTTCAAACCCCTCTCATCATTCATCTCTTTCAGTTTAGGAAGAATTTTATTATCATTCTCATTCGCGGCCTGTTGTATCATACCGACTATAAAATTGACTTCCCCTTTCTCCGCGGTTTCAACAACATGGCACTTTTCTCCTACCCAGCTGGTTTTACCCTTCTTGCCCAGTTTCAATGTCGGATCGTCAGGCGTGAAAATCGTTTGCTTCGGGGTTACTATTTCTTCTACTTCAATGAATTCTTTATCTCCAACTTCCTTTATCCGGATGATCACATTCTCAGAGAAAATAGTTTCCATAATCACTAATTGCTTCAATTCTTTAAGGCTTTCTGCCGGATTATCCTGAATGATCCTTTTTATCCTGAAACCGTCTTCGACAATCTCGGCCTGCCTGTCTCCGCGTTTTTCTTTTGATAATCCGAAGGAGCTGAAATCTTTACTGTAACGTTCCTGTATATCATCCGGAATAATTTTGTTATAATATTCAGGGTCAGCTTTTCCTATTTCTATAACAACCCATTTTACCGCTCTATACAGAAGATCGGTAGTGGATATTCTATTCAAATGTTTGACAACGTGAGTGGCATCAATCCTTTGCTTGGCATGGTCTCTAATGAAACCCTTTTTCTTAATTTGATTTAATAGAGTGTCAAATATGATGCACATTTTATCATTTTCTATCAGTCTTTTCCTGAATACACAAAGTGTGCTGGCTTCAAAGATATCCTTAGCGGCAACTTCAAGATGCAGGGCAATTTTCCAGTCAAGTCTTGTGTTAACGGCTTTTACCGTTTCATCGTCGGACAGTGATTCTTTCCATTGAAGTAATGTTACCATAGCAAGGAATGAAGGTGATCTACCATTTCTTCCAACGTCTGAATAACAATCTTCAAAAGATTCGTCATTAAATATTGGGAAAAGCTCTTTACTGAACATTTGCATTGGATCGGAAGGTTTCAGAAAATCTTTCATTACTATATGTGCTGAATATAGACTTTCTTCCTTTTCTTTTGGTAAAGACATATACCGCCTCATTTGTAAATTATTATTAATATTATAACACTTATCTTTATAAATGTCGATAACTATCCTCTTCATTTTTCAGCAAAATCAAGGATGGACTCAACTGTAAGGCAGTTATTACTCAAATATTATGTTTACTAATAAAACGCTTAACCATCGCTTGGTTATAATGGAAATAGCGAAGGGCCGCCTTTTTCTTTCGCTTCCTTTCTTTTTCCGCGGGATGGAAAAAGAAAGGAAGAAAGGGGCTTGTCTCCTTTGCAACTATTTTAATTTTAAAGCAGGTTTATTTCAAGGAAATACCATTTCAAGGAATAATATTTCAAAAAATCTGAATTTAATTGTAATATCAAATTACTTTAAATAATGTGCGATAGCACTTTTTAATAGGTATTTGGAATATACCGTTTTCCTATTATAATGTATGTTCTTCAAAGAAAAACGGTATAACAATATAAAAAGTAAGGGCAGTTCTAAAAACCAAGTCCAACGGTCATTGAGTATTTTCGGTACAGCCGAAAATGTATCGAACCGACAATACAATACGTCCCTTCGCTACAATTTTTGCTAACGTAAAAAATCACTCAGGGACCATCAAAGTTTGGGTTTTTAGAACTGCCTATAAGCACTCTTTGTGTTTCAGTGTCTCTGCGGCAAATTATCATTTTTAGATTTTTATTAATTATTTTTTTAGCAAAAAATAATATTCTATCTCATTAATATTTCAATAATTAAGCCTATCATCTCACCCCTGAGGGTGATATTTTTCTCACCCTGAACGGTGATGACAAAAATACAGCTATTATATTATAATAAAATACAGATTAAAATAATTTAATCTATTATTTAAAATATACCGCTTTTCATATTGACAGAATAATAAAAATTATTATAATATCCCCATATTTTTTTGAACAATTTATATCATGATAAAAAATTGAGAAACTTTCTAATACTACAAAAAGAGGAGTACCTTGGGAGAGGTTCTAAGGTAGGAAGATGAAATCATGAAGAAGTCTCTTTTAGATATTCGATTATTAGTTTTGTCAGGGTTTTTGACCCTAACAGTCCTGGCTTCCTGCTCTGTACAGCCTTCAAATCAATCTTCGGGGAATAATTCTGGAGGTGGTGGAGGCGGGGGTAGTGGAGGCTCAATAATAGGAGAATGGTATGGATCATGGAGCAGCCAGTGGGAAGATAATACCTTTAATAATGATAATAGTTTTTACTGCTATGGCTATAGTTCAACAGGTTATACTATTACAGGGACTTATTCGTTCAAAGGCAATACTTTAACAATAACCTCCCAGACTGTTAATGGTTCCACATCTATTAAAACGGTTGCTTATCAAGCTTCTATAAGCAGTGATAAGCTGGCTCTTACCTATAACGGAAACGAATCTGACTATTATAAGGTATCTTATATAGTTTCCAATACGACAAATATATTAAGTACCAATACTATCTTTTCAGCGTACAACACGACCAATACAAATATTCGACTCTATATATCTAACTGGGTTGCAACCAATCTTGCACAAATAGTATCTGTACAGAGCGTTACAAATAGATTAATTCATGGCAGTATGTCTATTGGTTCAACTACCAAATCCTATTATGTAACAAATATTCTTTCTTCACAGGTTTATTGTACTAATTCTTATACAAGAGCGCTTGTAACCACTTTTGCCGGTTCAGGTTCCACCGGCAGCACCGATGGTTTTAGAACCAATGCTTCATTTTGTTTTCCATGTGGTGTGGCAATTGATTCTTCCGGTAATGTATACGTTGCTGATACTGAAAATAATAAAATCCGGAAGATTGATACTTCAGGAAATGTTTCAACTCTTGCTGGTTCTAGTACCAGCGGAGATTTCAATCACCCATGTGGTGTGGCAATTGATTCTTCCGGTAATTTATATGTTGCTAATACTTATAATAGTCAAATCCGGGAAATAAATATATCAGGAAATATTACAACTATCGCTAGTTCTACAACATTCGATTATCCATACGGAATAGCAGTGGATTTATCCGGTAATGTTTATGTAGCAGATACAGGGAATAATAAAATCTGCAAGATTGATAAATCGGGTACAGTCTCCACTTTTGCCGGCTTTAATAACCCACATGGTGTTGCAGTGGATTCATCTGGTAATGTTTATGTAGCAGATACAGGGAATAATAAAATCTGTAAGATTGATAAATCAGGTAATATTACAACTCTCGCTGGTTCCGGTTCTAAAGGGAGCACCGATAGCAATGGAACTTCCGCTTCGTTTAATCAGCCATATGGTGTAGCAGTCGATTCTTCTGGTAATATTTATGTAGCAGATAATTACAATAATAAAATCCGGAAAATCGATACTTCAGGAAATGTAACAACTCTTGTTGCTAATTTATTTAATTATTTAACTGGTGTTGTGATCGATTCATCTGATAATATTTTTGCAGTGGATTCATATAATAATATTATTTATAAGATTGCACAATAGAATAGAACGAAGGATAGCCGTTAGCCTTTAGCGATTGGCGGCTATCTGCTGATAGCTAAAGACTACTTTAAACTTGCTTAAAGAATTTGACTAAAAATACGATTTCAATTTGGAGGATTTATGAAAAGACTGGTATTAAGATCATTGGTGCTTATGGTGTTATTTCTAATTCCGCTTTGTATGTTTAGCTCTGATCTTCATGAAGCGGCAATAACAGGCGATACAAACGCTATTATAAGCTATATAAAAAGCGGCGGAGATGTTAATGAAAAGAATAAAAATGGCTGGACAGCATTAATGTGGGCTTCCGCAGCTGGTCATACAGAGGTCGCAAAACTTCTGATTGAAGCCGGCGCCGATATCAATGCGAAAATTGATTCTGGCTGGACGGCTTTATTGCTGGCAGCTTTACATGATAATACTGAAATCAGTAAACTCTTAATTGACGCAAAAGCTGATGTTAACGCAAAAGATAATACCAGCGGCTGGACGGCTTTAATGTGGGCGGTTTTACATGGTAATACTGAAATCAGCAGACTCCTGATTAATGCAAAAGCTGATATTAATATAAAGGATAAAAGCAGCGGCCGGACGCCTTTAATGTATGCCGTTACCAGCGGTAAGACTGAAATAATTAAGTGCCTTATAGATGCCAGAGCAGACCTTAATGCAAAGACCAAATCTGACTGGACGGCTTTAATGGAAGCAAATAAGAATAACTTTGCTGACATAGCAGAGCTTTTAAAAAATGCGGGAGCTAAATAAAATAATTTATCAGGATTATTTTCAATAGTTTCTATCCATCTATTTGCCGTTAGAAGGTTAATCAGGATAAAAAGTATTTTACGAGTTAGAAAGGAGAAAGCTATGAAAATATATCTTCTGGTCATTCGATTATTTGTTGTATCAGGATTTTTTGTATTGACGGTGCTTGCTTCTTGCTCTGTAACAAACAGCGGAAGCGGTTCTTCCGGCGGTAATGCCGGTAATTCAAGATCTAATGGGAATGGCAGTTCCAGTACCGGAGGAAAGAGCATTGTTATCAAATTTCATTAGTTGGTCTGTCAAGCACACCAGTCAGGCTGGCTTTTTAGGTGAACCTGTAAAGCGGCTGATCGATGCTAAGGCCGATGTTAATGTAAAGACCAAATCCGACTGGACAGCCTCACTGGATGCAAATAAGAGTAACTTCGCAGATATATCTAAAAATTGCAGGAGCTAAATGAAATATCTAATTGCCCGCAAACTGCGTGCGCTCCTCAGGTTCAGCCAGATTTTTGTATAAAAATTAAAATTGGGTTAAAATTGTTTATGGCCCTGCGCTGTCGCGCAGATTTTGATTAGGAGCCTTCATGGATTTAAACGATAAAAAAATTAAAACCATCATAGGGCTTTATCTTTCTTGTAGTTCTGAAAATAAAAACAAATTTCTTGATGAATTCAGGAGGGAAGTAGAGCTTTATGTCTATAATTTTCCAAGAATGGCTTATCGCAAGGGGCTTGATTTATGTTCGGAATTTTATCTTTATTTTTTAGACAGGATGGATGCCATAATTAAAAATTTTCCTATGGGTGAAGATTTGTTGTTTAAGACATGGTTTAACTATGTCCTGAAGAATAATTTTTTAAATTATCTTTTTTATCAGAGAAAAGAAGCTTCCACTGAGTTAAAACTTGAAGATTTTGAAAACGAAATAGTTTTAAATGTATTCGAAAATGAAGAAAAGGGGTTTGAAGGGTTAAAAGCCGGACTTAGTATGATTGAAGAAAGGGACAGGCTGCTGATAAAATTCTATTATATGCCGGAGATTTTAAGCAGTGATGAAATTAAAAAAGCCGTTGAAATCTTCCATCTTCCTCTTTATGAGATTCTTGCCGTTCAGGGCTGTCTTATAACCGCACATTATCAGGAAATAAAAAGAATTCGTGAAATTTCTTCCAAGATTGGAAAAATAAATGAAACCCTCCGAAATTTAAAGTACGAACTATATAAAAAATCAAAGGAAAATAATGAAATATCTTATAAAGAAAAAAGCGAGCTTTTATATAAGATTGCAAGATATGACTCGGCAAAATTCAAGTGTTTAAGAGAACTGGAAATTCCCGGCAGGAATATTTTTCAGGAATTTATCAGATTGTTTAAGGATAGGATTCAGGCAAAAAACAGACTTTCCATAGCAGAGAAAAAACTCAAGTTTGAGGTTTTAAAATATAATACTGACTTGCATTCAAATGTTAGTTAATACTTACTTTGCATGCAACTTGGTATAACAGGTTAAAAAAATAGGAGATTTAAAATGTTTGGCTGCGGTAAATGGAGTGAAATCCAGATGCTTAAATATATTGAGGGAAACCTTAAGGATAGAGAAGCTATTGAAAAACATCTTCTGGAATGCGGAGAATGCCTGAAGGAAATAATGGAGCTCAATAGAATAAATGCCGCTGTCTCCGGAATGGAAGCCGTACCTGTCAGAAAAAGCGCCTTTATATCAGTTATCCTGAAAGATGGAATTTTTGATAGAATTCTTTCAAATTCCGGGAGCTATAAAATCGAAGGCCTGGCGGAGACCAGGAGAAAAACCGAAAATCGCATGATGGTTGAGTTTAAAGTTGATTTTATACCGGCGATTGTAAAGGTTATTCCGGCAGGTAAAGATTCATTCTGGATTTCGGTTGAGAGCCAGAAGCTGAAAGGAAACTCTATCGAAGTCAGAAAAATGAATGAAAAGATACCTTTTTATTCAAAAAAATCGGATACTATCGAAGCTCTGGTAAAGGGTATTGATTATGGTGATTACGAAATCAGCATAGCCGGAGAATTGATAAAAGTCGGGATACGGGATAAAGGAAATAAGCAGGAGATTTGAATGAAAATAGGAGAATTACTTAATAAACAGTTCAGCATATCTTTCGAGTTCTTTCCACCGAAAACCGAGGAGGGAGAGAGGGAATTATTTATTAACCTCAAAAACCTTGAGGATATAAAACCGGCTTTTGTATCGGTTACTTATGGCGCGGGCGGCGGTACAAGAGAAAAAACCCACAAAATAGTAACCCGCATAGCCGGGGAAGAAAGGCTGAATGTTATGGCGCATATTGCCTGTATTGGGCATACGAAAACTGAAGCCATGACTATTCTGGAATCCTACCGCAGTAATGAAATTGAGAATATCCTTGCCCTGAGGGGAGACAGCCCGGCTGGGAGTTTAATAAATCCGGATGAAGGAGAACTTCCACATGCGGTAAATCTTATCCGGTTAATCAGAGAAAACCATGAAAATAATTTTTCGATAGGCGGAGCGGCTTTCCCTGAAAGGCACCCGGAGTCTCCAAACTGGGAGTGGGAAATGAAATATTTTAAAATGAAAGCAGATGCGGGACTGGATTTTGCAATTACCCAGCTTTTTTTTGAGAATAGGTATTATTATGAATTACTGGATAGATGCTCTAAATATCAAATCAATATCCCGGTTATCCCAGGGATTATGCCTATCACAAATTTCAAACAGATCCAAAAATTTGCTCTTCTTTGCAGTGCGACAATTCCGAGCAGCCTTACTGAAAAGCTTGAGAGATTAGACGGCGATAGTACAGGAGTTATTAATACCGGTGTGGAATACGCTGTCAAACAATGCGAGGATTTGCTTGACAATAATATACCAGGCCTTCATTTCTACACCCTGAATAAATCTTCAGCTACAATGAGGATTTATGATGCTATAAGCAGTATTGTACCTAAAAAACCTTACCAAAGGATATGATGCAATCATTCTCTCTGGCGGGGTTATAGTTCCTTGAGTTTTATGAGCTTTCGCTTTAAAATAATGGCTATTTTATCAGGGGCTAAATAGTGAATTTAATTAAAAGTGGTTTTACAAAAAATACAATTTACAGCATGGCCGGATTTGGAATATTGATGTTATCGAATTTTATTTTCAATGCATTTGCATGGAGGTTTCTGGGAGCCGAAAATTTTGGGATTTTTTGTACCTTTTTTTCCTTCCTCATGATATTTTCACAGCCGAACAATTCAATTCAGCTTTCAGTGGCTAAATATACCTCCGAGGAATCTGTAAATCTTGATGATGCCAAGAAAGAAGTTACTCCTACTCTTATGATTTTAGCTATTTCTCTTTTTCTTCTTATTACATTAGCCGCTCCTTTGATTATAAAAGTCACTCATCTAAGAAATTTGCTTCAGGTTATGATTGGCGGGGGAGTCGTAGTAATCTGGCTTATTACTGCGGGTTACAGGGGTGCATATCAGGGAAAAATGAATTTCTTTGTTTATGGACTTAATATCGGAGTTGAAGGAATAGCAAGGGCTTTGATAGGTATTATTTTTATTCTCGTAGGCTTCAAAATAAAGGGTGCGATTGGGGCATCCATTATCAGCGGAATAACAGCAATTTTTATAATGGTAGAAAAAAAATTAAAATTTATAATTCATAATATCAATATTAAAAACTGGAAAATAAATACAAAAATAATCAGAGAATTTATTAAGGCCTGTTCCGTATTAATACCCTTCGGAATTATCATCTACCTTGACCTGACAATGGTTCAGTTTGTGAGAAGTAGAAATGAGAGCGGATATCTATCGGCCTGTTCCCTTTTCGGTAAAAATCTTATATCACTATCGCTGGTTGTGGCAAATGTTGTTTTTTCATACAGCTTAAAACATCGCGGAAAAACACTCTGGGCCGGTTTATGGCTTACTGTTATTGTTTTTCTCTGCGCGAGTATTACTACACTCTTTTTCGGGGATTGGATTACATATATTGTGTTTCGAAATAATTATAAAGAAATATCAGCACTGCTTCCTCTTTATATTGCTGCAAATCTGCCGCTTGGAATAATGCAGAATTTTATTAATTTTTCCATCGCAAAAAACATCAATTCCATCAAGATATTAATCTGGGTATTTCTCGCTGCTTTAACCATTATTTATTATTTTATTCTCAAATCTTTTTCTATTGAATTTTTCCTGGTTGTAATGATGGCCGTAGCAGCTTTTATGGATTTAATCTTATTATTTATTATAATGAAATTTATGCAAAAAGAAAGGTTGAGCTATTGACAGGTACTTAAAATAAAAGCTACAATAGTAAAGTGGTATTTTTATTTTTAAGGAGATGGAAATGGATAGGAAGGGTGAATTTTCAAGGAAAACAAGGGAAACTCATATTGGAATCAAGCTCAATCTGGATGGAAAAGGTTTATATGATATTAATACAGGCATAGGTTTTTTTAATCACATGCTTGAGACAATATCCATGCATAGTTTAATAGATATGACGGTTGATGCAAGCGGCGACATAAATATCGATTTTCATCATCTTGTGGAAGATGTAGGGATTACTCTGGGCAAGGGTTTGCTTGACCTGCTTGCCGATAAAAAGGGAATAAGACGCTTCGGTTATGCCTCGGTTCCTCTCGATGAGGCGCTTGCCGAAGCTGTGATAGATATAAGCGGAAGGCCATACTGTACTTCAAACCTCAATCAATTTAAGGGTGAAATCGGTAATTTTAACTTTGAGCTTGGGGATGTTTTTTTAAAGGGATTTGCCTCAATGGGTTTTACGATTCATATTACCGTAAAGAGCGGAGAAAACCTTCATCATATTTTAGAGGCTTCCTGCAAGGCTTTCGCAAGGGCGCTTAGAATGGCTATTGAGATTGATGAAAGAATCAAGGATAGTATTCCCTCTACGAAGGACTACATCCAGGCTTAACCCGGGCATTTCAGCGCCATGGTTTTTATCATAGGGGCTAACAGCCTGTTCGGTTCAAACAGCAAGCTTGAGGATTTGTTATGATAGCAATTATTGATTATGGAATGGGAAATCTGGCAAGCGTTTTTAATGCCTTTAAAAAAATGGGCACTGTTGATGTCCGGATAACATCAAATCCTTCGGAGGTTGAATCGGCCGATAAGATTGTCCTGCCAGGCGTAAGCGCGTTTGAGGATACAATTAAGAATCTTGATAAATTTCATTTAATCAACCCAATCCTTGATTCTTTAAATTCCGGGAAACCATTTCTCGGGATGTGCCTCGGGCTTCAGCTTCTCTTTGAAAGAAGTTATGAAAACGGGGTTTTTGAGGGCCTTGGCTATTTCAAAGGGGACGTTGTACGTTTTGAAAGTGCACTGCCGATCCCACAGATAGGCTGGAACCAGGCAAAACTTATTAAAAAAGATAGGTTATTTGACAATTTACCGGATAATGCTTATTTTTATTTTGATCATTCGTATTATCCCCTGCCGAAAGATAAAAGTATAATAGCCGCGACAACGGAATATGGAATTGAGTACGTTTCTGCCGTAATGAAAGGTAATGTCACTGCGGTACAGTTCCATCCGGAGAAGAGCCATAAAAACGGATTGAAAATCATAGAGAATTTTTTATTAAAGGAGTAAGTGAAATGTTAATAATTCCAGCGATAGATATAAAAGATAAAAAATGCGTAAGGTTGCTCCGGGGAAACCCGGAATTCGAGACGGTATATTCAAATGAGCCGGTTTTTCAAGCGAAGTTCTGGGAAAGAGAGGGGGCAAAGAGGCTTCACCTGATAGATCTTGACGGGGCTTTTGAGGGAAAGACAAAGAACCTTGATATTATTCAGAGGATTGTTGAAGAAGTTGCCATAGAGGTTGAAGTCGGCGGCGGAATCCGTGATAACAGGATCATCAGAGCCTTAAAAAACAGGGGAGTCCACAAGATTATTATAGGAACAGCGGCGATTGATAATAAAAAATTTATCAAAAATCTCTGCAAAAATGATCCCCATGGGGTAATAATAGCAATCGACGCGGCTGATGGATTCGTTGTAAAGAACGGCTGGAAGGAAACGACTGACAAAAGGGCTGTCGATATAATAAAAGAGCTTGAGGAGTTCGGGGTTGAAGAGGTTATTTATACCGATATATTAAGGGATGGAACACTTGAGGGCCCGAATTATGATGCCATTGAAACAATGTTAACGGTGACGGATATTCCAGTAATCATTTCAGGAGGGATTTCTTCCCTTGATGATATCCGGCGGCTGAAGGATTATGAATCGATGGGTTTGAAAGGAATTATTATCGGAAAGGCCCTATATGAGGGCAGATTCAAGTTGTCCGAAGCTATGCAGTATGAATGATTTAATAAATTTGATAAGCAAACATAAATCACGTCAAATCCACATCGGTAAAATACCGGTTGGGGGTGATGCTCCAATCTCAATTCAATCAATGGCGGCAACTCCTACAATAGACATAAAATCTACTGTTGATGAACTCAAGCGCCTTGAAGAAGCCGGTTGTGATATCGTTCGTCTCGGTATTCCCGATGAGAAATCGGCAAAAGCAATCCGTGAAATTAAAAAGGAAACCTCGCTTCCGCTTGTAGCCGATATTCACTTTGACTACAGGCTTGCCCTGATTTCAATAGATTCCGGTATTGACGCCCTGCGCATTAATCCTGGAAATTTGAGAAATATCGATAATGTGAAAACCCTTGTCAGAGCTTGTAAGGAGAAGCATCTTCCTATCAGAATAGGCGCCAACAGCGGATCAATAGATAAAGCTAAGTTTCCTCATCCTACTGCAGAAGCCCTTGTGGATTCAGCTCTCGGACATATTCAAATTCTTGAAGATCTTGATTTTTCCGATATCAAGGTCTCATTAAAATCTTCCGATGTCAGGACTATGGTGCAGGCTTACAGGCTTTTTTCTAAATTAAGAGATTATCCTCTTCATCTGGGAGTAACTGAAGCCGGCGCTTATGAGCAGGCGCTGGTAAAAAGCTCTATTGGGATTGGAAGCCTTCTTCTCGACGGAATAGGCGATACAATAAGGGTTTCAGTTACCGGGGATGTTGTGAAAGAAGTTGAAGCGGCAAAAATCATCCTCCGTTCCCTCGGCTTAAGGAAGGAGGGAGTGGAAATCATATCCTGCCCTACCTGTGCTAGGAAAGAGTTTGATGTTGAGCTTGTTGTCAATGAAATTAATGAGAAAACAAAAAGTATAAAGAAATATATAAAAATAGCCGTAATGGGCTGCGTGGTGAACGGCCCGGGTGAGGCATGTGAGGCTGACCTTGGGATTGCAGTTGGGAAAAAAGGCGCTGTTCTTTTTAAAAACGGCAAAATTGTAAAAAAAATCCCGAAAGAAAAAATTATTTCCGTACTTCTTGATGAATTAAAGGCATTTTAACTCACCGCCGACCCCCTCTCTTTGAAAAAGAAAGGGGAAAGAAAAGAGAATGGGGATAATTAAGATAAAAGATTATGAATTAAAAAAAATCTTCCACCCCCCTCTTTTGAGAAAAGAGAGTGGGCTGGGGGGTGAGTTAGGAGATTTCATGTCGGAATTAAAGGTAAGTGTTTCCGGAATCAGGGGAATTTGGGCAGATTCATTGACATTGGAAAGTTTAAAGGATTATACCCAGGCTTTCGGGAAATATATCTTAAAAAGAGGCGGGAAAAAGATTCTAATGGGGCGGGACGCCAGGCCTACAGGAAGCCTGATATCGGGTTATACCGCCTCAATTCTCAATGCTATGGGAATAGATGTGCTCGACTGTGGTATAGTCCCGACTCCGACTGTTTTATTCGGCATCAGAAAACTCGGCCTTGATGGAGGCCTTATTATAACCGCCTCGCATAATCCTGTAGAATGGAACGCGTTGAAATTTGTGAAAAAAAACGGCACTTTTACAGGGGAAGCTGATGTGGAGGAGATAAAATCTTACCTCACAGATTATATTAAGGAAGCATCTTATAATCAAATCGGTTCCAATCTGAAAGAAGACAGCGTTGCCGGACTTCATATTGATGAAATCATCAAAAACATAAATGTTTCTGCAATTCAAAAGAAGAGTTTTAAGGTTGTTCTGGATCCGGTTAACAGCGCGGGAAGTCTGATAGGCCGGAATCTTCTTGAAAGACTCGGCTGCCATGTTGTAGTTGTGAATGGAGAGATGACGGGAAGATTCGAGAGAGGAGCTGAGCCGACACCGGTAAATTTGAAACATCTTGAGAATATTATTCGCGAAAACAAGGCTAATATAGGCTTTGCCCAGGACCCGGACGCGGACAGGCTTGTTGTGATTGATGAAACCAGGAGAGTTTTAAGCGAGGAATACACGCTTGCCTTAGCTGTAGAAAATGTTCTGTCTAAAACGAAGGGTGATATTGTAATAAATCTTTCAACTTCCATGCTTTCCGAGGAAATCGCAAAAAGACATGGCTGCAGGTGCTACCGTACAAAGGTCGGAGAGGCAAATGTTGTTGAAGGAATAGAAATTCATAAGGCGCTGATCGGAGGCGAGGGAAACGGCGGTGTGATTTACCCCAGGATTAATATGGCAAGGGATAGTCTTGTTGGAATGGCTCTCATCCTGGAATTAATGGCTGAAACCGGTAAAAAACTTTCTGAAATCTTAGCTGCATTTCCTGCATTTATAATGGTGAAAGAAAAATATGACTTTAAAGGAGATTTTGAGGAATTATTCAAGAATTTGAAAAAAGAATTAAGTAATTCCATAATAAATGAGCTTGATGGAATACGCTTTGACTGGGATGAAAATGGCATTCCGGTCTGGGTGCATATACGTGCTTCCAATACTGAACCCGTAATAAGAGTTATAGGTGAGTCTTCCGATAAGAACCTGCTTGAAGATGTTTTAAAACGAATAAGATTATTGATATAATAAAAACTAAACTTAGCATAAATTGTTTAATGAAGCCGGTTTGACCGGCCCGGTTTGACCGGCTGGAGATGACTATTATGGAATCATCAGATAAAAATCTAAAGGATAATTTTCTGATAGATATACAGCAGGCAGGCAATCCGTCTTTGTCTACAACACTTCTGATAGTTGAAAAAAATTCTTCACGCAGGGAAGAGATTGCTGAAATAATAAAAAATAGTGTAGAGAAAGTATATTCCGCAGATAATATTAATTCCGGGCTTGAATTGTTTAATAAATTCAAGCCTGATATAGTTATTATTGATATTACAATTCTGAACACAGAAGGGCAGAATTTTGCTGAAAAAATAAAATTATCGGATTGGAAAGCGAAGATATTGGCACTTACATCCCGGAAAGACAAATCATATTTCACAAAATCCATAGATTTAGGCATAGATTCTTATCTGCTAAAACCAATTAAATCAGATAAACTTATCAAAGAAATCGGAAAGTACTGTGAATTAAAGTTTCTTGAAAACAAAATCAAAGAGAATGATGAACAAATAAGGAGATTATCCCGGTTTATAGATCAGAACCCATCGGCTTTATTGATAACGGATTTAAAAGGCAGAATAGAATACGTTAATTCCAAATTTACACGGCTTACAGGTTATAAACTCCTTGAAGCCATAGGCAGCAGCCCGGGCATACTGAATTCCGGAGAAACGCCGGTAGAAACTTACAATGATATGTGGAATACTATAAATAAAGGAAAAGAATGGCATGGGGAGTTTTTAAACAGAAAGAAAAACGGAGATGCTTACTGGGAGTTATGTTCAATCTCCCCGATTAAGGACAACAATGGAGAAATAACTAATTTTATCGCTGTTAAAGAAGATACAACGGAGAAAAAGAAATCTGACGAAGCCCTGCTTCTCAGCGAAACAATGCTCCGCTGGCGCAATGATCTTATAGAACTTGATCTTAAAAACGCTCAATTGATACAAAAGGCGCTTCTTCCAAAAGAAATTCCCAATTTAAAAAATCTGGAAATCGATTATCGTTATCTTCCTCTGGAATCAGTCGGCGGGGATTATTTTTCCTTTACAACTTTACGCGAAGGCGGTATGGGAGTTTTTCTGGGAGATGTTACAGGACATGGCGTATCGGCCGCTCTTTTTCTGGCTTTAGTCAAAGCCTTTACGGACAGGGCATGCCGTGATTTCGGCCGCAATCCGAAAGAATATTTCAGGACATTGAATCTTGACCTGTTGAATAATATGACAACTAACTTCCTTACGGCGATTTATGGTTATTTTAATTTCAGCAAGAATCCAGGAGTAACTTTTACTTTATCTGTCGGCGGCCATCCGCAGCCAATCGTTTATCGTGCTGAATCAAAAACTATAGAAATTGTGGATGCCAGAGGAACAATCCTTGGTATAATGGAAAAAATTCAATATAGTGAAAAAACCATTATATTAAATAAAGGCGACAGGATGTTTCTATACACCGATGGGCTTCAGGAAACAATGAATTCCGGAAGGGATATTTTCGGTATAGAAAGCCTTTCACAATTGATTCTGGAATCAAACAGAGAAACTCTCAGCGCAACGCTGGATTCTATTCTGCAGGGCATTGAAAACTACCGTGGAGACGCACCTGCTACAGATGACATTGTTCTAATAGGTTTTGAAGTGAAGCAGGATACAGAACCTATTCCAATAGGATGATTTGTTAACAGGTTATTCTTTACAAAGCTTCAGATAGAATGAACTTGTCTGTCATTTTGAAATAGGTTTTTATATATACTATACCCGGCTTATTAAATATAGTTCTTATATTCAATACTATCCGGGAAATATCTTATAGCCACACATTTATTTCCCTTCTGGTTGTATAAAAAACCGCCGTTCCAGAATTCCAAAGCTGCAAACATGGCGTTTCCACCATCCATTTCATTGGAATCCGGTCCAAGCCAGGCAATATAATCTGAGAAATGATCAAAATCCTGTTTTACCAGACATATTGTCCTGTTTAATGAAAATTTATTCCAATCTTCCATTACTTTTATTCCTTCTCCCTCGTCTTCAACTATTACCTTAGCCCTCTTGTTAAAGTCAAACCATATTTTAATTTTCTTGGAAGGATTCATTTTATTTCCGTGTTCAACGCCATTCTTAACAATTTCACTGATCTGCTGCTCAAGAAGATTTATTTCTTTATAGAGATCGGGAGCATACTGAATAATATAAGATGTGTAGGCCCTGACCTTTGAGTAATCGCTGGGAAATTCTTTATAATACATACCATGGGTATTGAAAAGAATATGATTATCAGCAACCCGTGCAAGCTGCTTTATCTGGAATTCTCTTTTGTCTTCCAAACGCACCATCAGAGTATTTTCATTTTTCCATTTACCGATATCATATTTATATAGATCTTGTACGGCCATAAAAAAAGTCCTCCTCTCAGCCGAAAAAATATTAACTTTAATGAACTGCTATTTTAATATTTAATCATAATACTTTTTTTTATCGACTAAAACCTTTAATAACTAAAAACCCAGATATTATAAAAATAAATGTTATGTTAGTCAAATACTTATCAAAATCGAACGATTCATTTTGATTTCTTCCATTTTGGAAGGGGAATTAGCTCATTTACCCCTGCTTTATAATCTAAAAATTCTTTTCCAAAATTTTCTTCAAGTAACAGATACTCTTCTTTAATCAATACTTTGAAGTTTATATAAAGTGGTACAACTGTCGAAAATAAAAGCCAGGAACGTAAGTAAACTCCCAGCGCTGGAAGGAAAAATAGTATAAAGCTTCCGTATATCGGATTTCTTGATAAAGCGAAGGTACTTTTGGTGATTAATTTTCCTTTTTTAAACTCCGAGAAAAAAGTCAAAGCCGTTATGATATAAAACAATAAACCTATTGTTCCCCATATTATGGAAAATATATTTGCAGTTATCTGTGGTATAAAGTCCCATTTTTTAAAAAATCGGGATAAAATACCATTATAACAATGACTAAAATTAAATAAGGAAATATGGTCAACACCAATCTTGGTCCTATTCCATCCCATTTCATTTTTTTACCATATAATTATCTCCTGTAAATTATTATAAAAGCCTTTTAGGCATTAAGGTAATTCCCTGAGCAAATCATCGATTTCTCTGTGTACAAATCCGTTGGAAGCGATAAAGCCGTTATGGCGGTATGTGAGGATGCCTCCGTCAAGCGCCGTTATTTTCCCGCCGGCTTCTTCTATAATGCTGACGCTTCCGGCAAAGTCCCAGGGTTTATCGCCGAACTCAATGATAGCGTCAATTTTTCCCTCGGCAAGATATGTGAGCTGTCTCGCCGATGAGCCTAACATCCTGATGTTAAAAACATTCCCGGATATTTTCCCGAGGTTTTTTAGTTTCAAATCGGTTTCGTTATAGAGGTCCGAATCAAAGACTATAGTACAATCCTTAAGGTTCTTTCTTGTAGAAACATTTATTTTATCGCCATTTTTATAGGCTCCGTTGCCTTTTTCCGCATAATAAAGCTCTCCGGTAGAGGGTATATAAACGGCGCCGGCGGTAAAAACCCCCCGGAAAGCCACGCCTATGGACACACCGTAGAGATTTATTCCTCTTATATAATTGTGGGTTCCATCAAGCGGATCAATTATCCATATTGTATCATTTTCAATTCCCTCTGTTCCGCCTTCTTCCCCGATTATTCCATGCGATGGAAATTCTTTTTTTATCTCGGATATAATTATTCTTTCCGCTTCTTTATCAAGGTTTGTAGCCAGGCTGCTGTCTGGTTTTGTCTCTATTCTTCGAATTGTTAAACCGAAATTTTCATTAAGGAAAGAGCCGGCTTTTTTTGCCGCTTCAATACAGACTGTAAGAATATCCTTCATCAAATTACTCCGGTCATTTTTTCCATTTTTTCAAGAATCATTAGTGCTTCTTCCCTGTTTCCGCCGCAGTATTCAACCGAAGGCGTAAAATCCTTGCACACCTTAGGCCTGTTTATATAAACCTTGCAGGAATAATTTGCTGATAAATTAACACAGAGAACTCCGGCAGGCTTGCCTTCCGGCATTCCCGGGAGTGGAGATGATATGGAAGGGGCAGCACAGCAGGCGCCGCATTCAACTCTGCAGTTCATAAAAAATCTGCTTAACTTTGAATTTTGATTTTTTTAATATTTTCAGCTATCGCCGGAATAGCTTTCAGTCCTTCAATATAAAGGCATCTGGCGGCAAATACATCCGAAATAAAAAATGAACAATTCTGATTGGCAGTTTCATTTGCGTTTTGGGAAAGCGGATCGCAGTTTATTAGACCATTTAACGGGCATATTTTATTTGTTTTATCCATATAAAACTCCGTTGTCAATAACTTTTTTATGCAGGAGGTTAAAAGCAGGCTTTATAATTATACCACTTGATTTAAAATACCGGAAATAATCAATTGAAAAATTTATCAATGGCCGGAAAGCTGAACTGAAGATTGACATATATATCATTTGTTGAGTATACTTATACCAATATCAAGTTGCATTCAATGTAAGTATTAATGAGCATTTGAATGTTTATAATGATTTTAATTATTTTTGCAAATTATGGAGTATTTGGTTATGGAATACAACCCATATTCTCCTGTTTTAGTTCAGACTTTATTAAAAAAAAACAGTCTGCATCTGTCAAAAAGCCGGGGGCAGAACTATCTTATCGACAGGAATATTGCCGAAAAGATAGTCTCGGCTATTTCAATCGAGGAGGATCAATTTTCAAAAACCTCATATATGACGCCTGTTTTTGAAGTGGGGAGCGGGCTTGGAAGCCTGACTCTTCCGATAGCCGAGAAGTATAAAATATATTCCCTCGAAATTGATAAGGGTATTTACAATCTTTTAAAAAGCCTTATAAATCTGCCCAATTTAATACTAATTAACAGGGATTTTCTTAAATTTAACTTTGATGAAATACCGGAGGATGAGCTCCTTTTTGTCTCCAACCTTCCCTATTCAATTTCCGGTGAGGCTGTAAAAAGGTTTATCGATGTAAAAAAATTCAAAACAGGAATAGTAATGCTTCAAAAGGAATTTGTGGAAAGGATGACAGCGTTGCCGGGAAATGAGGAATACGGGGTTTTGTCAATTCTTTCGCAGAATTATCTGAATATTAAGGTTTTGTTTGATACCGGCAAAAATAGTTTTTTCCCCATTCCATCAATAGATTCAGCGGTAATTTTAATTAAAAAGAAATCATTAAACCTTCAACAAAGCGAGTTCAACGCCTTTTTGAGACTGGCCTTCCGTTCAAAAAGAAAAACCCTTCTGAATAATCTTAAAGGAGCCGGGTTTAGTCCGGAAAAACTTGAAAAAATAAATATCAATCTGAATTCAAGACCCGAAGAAATCGCACCCGGGAAATGGGTTGAACTGTTTAATAATATACGGAGTTAAATTATGGTTGAAATAGGTAAATATCACAATCTCAGGGTTGTTAAGGAATTATCATTCGGAGTATATCTTGATGCAGGGGACAGCGAAATTCTTCTACCGAAAAAATATCTGCCGGCCGGATTGAAAATAGGCGATATATTAAAGGTTTTTATTTATAAAGATTCGGAAAACAGGCCAATAGCCACAACATTAAAACCAAAAATCCTTTTAAACGAATTCGCATTTCTCGAAGTAAAGGATATAAATAAATACGGGGCTTTTCTCGATTGGGGAATTGAGAATGAGCTGCTTCTGCCTTACAGCGAACAGCCGAAAGACATCCAGAAAGGAAAGAGATATGTAGTGATGCTCTATCTTGACAGGATAACAGAAAGGCTTGTTGCAACCGCCAGAATTGAAAAACACCTTATAAAAATTATCAGTCCTGATATGCAGGACAGTCTAAAAGAAGGGGATAAAGTGAACCTTTTAGTCCACGGCAGTACCGATCTTGGATACAAAACCATAATTAATCAAAAATATTCCGGTATTATCTATGAAAACGATATTTATCAGAAGATTTCCATTGGCGAAAGTCTTCCGGGATATATCAAAACCATACGAGAAGATGGGAAGATTGATGTAACGCTCAGGAAGACTGGACTTGACGAGTTGAAAGAGGGCAAGCTTAAAATTATAAAAAACCTTAAAGAAAATAATGGATTTATACCTTTAAATGATGAAAGCTCTCCTGAGGAAATTAAAAATAGACTTAATATGAGCAAAAAGAGCTTTAAAAGAGCGGCAGGTATGCTTTACAAAGAAGGGCTGATCGATATTAAAAAGGATGGGATTTATTTAAGGAGCTTAGCCCCCTAACTTTACAGGGTGGAATAATTCATATATAATATTATGCGTTGTTTTTAGACATATTATTAAGGAGCAATTGATAAATGGCAAAAGCGGATATTTTTGACACATCCCAGCTTATTGATTCATATTTTGAAGATGAAATGAAGACTTCTTATCTGAATTATGCATACAGTGTTATTACCCAGAGAGCTATCCCGGACGTCAGAGATGGGTTCAAGCCCGTACAGAGGAGAATTCTATATTCAATGTCCGAACTTTCCCTGTGGCATGACAAACAGACAAAAAAAAGCGCAAGAATCGTCGGAGAGGTAATGGGAAAGTATCACCCCCACGGCGATATGTCGATATACATGGCTACGGTTAAAATGGCGCAAGACTTTCATATGCGCTATCCTTTTGTAATAGGGCAGGGAAATTTCGGCTCGATAGACGACGATCCGCCTGCGGCTATGCGTTACACCGAGGCAAAGCTTTCAAGGGTAGCCGAATACATGCTTTCCGATATTGATAAAAATACAGTGGATTTCAGGCCGAACTTCGATGATTCATTAACGGAGCCTTCCGTACTTCCGGGAAAATTTCCAAACCTTATCTGTAATGGAACTTCGGGTATAGCTGTAGGACTTGCTACCGATATTCCTCCTCATAATTTCAAGGAAGTCGCAAGCGCCATATCAGAATATATTGATAACCCCGCTGTTACTATTGAAGGCTTAATGAAGTATATTAAGGGGCCGGATTTTCCGACATACGGAATTTTGACGGATGCATCTTCTTTAAGGGAGGTCTACGAAAAGGGCTATGGCTCTATTGAGCTTGCCGGAAAAATTACGATAGAAGAAAAGGGCGGGCATAAAGATATTATTATTAATGAAATACCATACAGAGTTATAAAATCTAAACTTGTGGAAGAAATAACAACTCTCTATCTTAACAATGAAAATAAGTATAATATAATATTGCGTGGTATAAAGGAAGTTCGTGACGAGTCCGGGAAAGAGGGAATAAGAATTGTCGTGGAGCTTTTCCGAGACGCTAATGTGGAAGCCATAAAGACGACCCTTTACAGCCAGACATCCCTTAAGATAAGACTTAAAGTCAATATGACAGGGCTTGTGAAAAATCATCCTCGTGTGCTTACATTAAAGGACCTTATCCATAATTATGTTGAGCACAGAAGGGATGTTATTATAAAAAGGACTCAGTTTGATCTGGACAAGGCCCTTACCAGGATTCATATAGTTGAAGGTCTGCTTATAGCCCTGGATAATATTGATGAGATAGTTCATACTATTAAGACCTCAAGTGATACTTCCACTGCGAGAGAAAATCTTATTAGAAAGTTCAGGCTTAGCGAGATTCAGGCTGATGCCATACTTGATATGAAACTGCAGAAACTTACAAGCCTTGAAACAAACAAGCTGAAAGAGGAAAAGCTTTCTCTTGAAAAGCTGATTAAGGAATTAAAGGAAATTCTTGCCAGCGCTAAGAAAAGGGATGAAATAATAAAAAATGAGCTTTCTGAAATGGTTGCGGTAATCGGCGATGAAAGAAAAACAAAACTTGAAGAGATCGTGACTGAAAAGATTGAGACTGAAGAGCTGATAAGCAACGATCCGATCCTGCTGACAGTTTCAAAAAAAGGCTTTATAATCCGTGAAATTGACAACTCTCTCAGGACAAGCTCCCGCGGCACAAGGGGCAGGAAAGGAGATGTAACTGATATCGCCAGGCTTGAAAACGATGATTATATCTTTGTTACAATAACCGGCTACTTAAAGGATTCTATCCTCTTTGTAACCGATTCAGGAAGGATATATTCTCTTAAAGCTTATGAAATTAAGGGTGATATGGATGGAAAGATTACCCGTTCTCACATCCGCAACATAGACAGGTTAAGGGAAATAGAGCACAGAGGGGAATCTATCACGGCTGTTCTTGCTGTTTCTGAGTTCAGCAGCAGTCATTATATTCTATTTATAACAAAGAGGGGAAAGGGTGCAAGAATAGCTCTTTCCAGCTTTGAAAACATCAATCGTACAGGTGTAAACAGCGTAAAACTGAAAGAGGGAGACGCCGTTGTGAGCGCTGTTATAACAGACGGGACAAAGAAGCTCTTTCTTGTGAAAAAGAATGCTAAGGGTTTCAGATTCGATGAGAACCTATTCACTGTTCACAACAGAGGAGTCGGCGGGGAGAAAGCCACATCGGTTTCTTCTTCCATTGAAGAGGTTCTCGGCATGGAAATAGCAGATGAAAATAAATATATCGTATTTATTACAAAGGACGGCAGGGGAAGAAAAGTAAAACCGTCGGATTTCTCAGAACTCGTGAATCGCGGCGGCAAGGGATATAAACTCGCTGCAATGGGTAAAAATAGAAGTCTTGCTAACTTTACACTCTGTGATGCGGATGATACAATAATTATAACAACAAAAAATGGGAGAAGGATTTCATTTACCGTTGATAAAATTGAATCAAATCTTCTTAAGCTGATAGATATCGTGGAAGACGATGAAGTATCCTCAATATCAACCGTTGCTGTTTCCGAATAAGGATGTCCTGTATAGGGGAGGCCCAAATAAAATATGCAGAATTATGATTGTATTTTGTTCGATCTTTATGACACTATAATAGATGATGAAAATGGTATTGCTGAAAGAGAAAAATACCGCCTTGACAATATTTATACAATTCTTGAAAAATCTCTTTACCCGGTCAAGTTTAATCTTCTTCAGAAAAAATATGGTGAGATGAATCATTATATGGCTGATTTTCAGCAAAGGACGGGATTTCCATTCATTCCCTTCCAGCAGGTGGAATATTTTCTCAACCTGTTAAAAATAACAGATATTATTGTATTTAAAAAAGTTTATGACTGTTATGTCGATTCAATTCTTCAGATTTCACCGAAGTTAATGAAGAACGCCGATAAAGCTCTTAAACTGCTGAAAGAAAGAAATAAAAAAATAGGACTGATATCAAATACCGGGAAAACACCGGGGTATATCCTAAGGATTTTATTAAAACAACTTAATGTTTTGGGTTATTTTGACAGTTTAATATTTTCCGATGAAGCAGGCTTTCTTAAGCCTGATCCTATTATATTTGAGATTGCAGTAAAAAAATTGTGCGTAGAGAAGAACAATACAATATTTATCGGAGATTTAAAAACCGTAGATTATGACGGTGCAATTAAGGCCGGGCTCAACGCACACTTATTCCGCAAAAAAGAAGAGGACTTGCTTCAAATGGCTGTGAGCTACAGCGGTGAATACAACGAATAATTCAGGATTAGAAAAAACAGGAGTCTATATGAATGAAGAGCTTTTCAGGATACTGGAAGATGCAAAAAGCGATTTAAAAAAAGTTGCAGATTCCAGGGCTCTTGAAGAAATACGCATAAAGTACCTCGGCAAAAAGGGGCTTCTTAAGGATATTCTTGGAAAACTTGGCAGTATGAGCGAAGACTTAAGAAAAGAAGTAGGTAAGGCAGCCAATGAAATTAAGGATGAAATAACTGTATTAATAGAAAATGCTGCTGTGACTATAGATAATTCACTTAAGGAAGCAAAATTAAAGAGCGGTGTGGCTGATATTTCAGTTACAGGAACGGTTCCTAAGATCGGGTACAATCACCCGCTGACGCTTGTAACGGAGAAAATGGTGAATATATTCAAGAGTATGGGTTATTCAGTTGTTGACGGACCCGAACTTGAAGAAGAATATTACAACTTTGATGCCCTTAATATACCCCCCTATCACCCGGCAAGAGACGATCATGATTCTTTTTTTATTGACGAGCATAAACTCCTCAGGACACACACTTCTCCTGTCCAGATAAGAACAATGAAAGTGAAAAAACCCCCGATAGCAATTATTGTACCGGGAAGGTGTTTCAGGAGGGATGCTATTGATGCCACTCACCTTCATACTTTTCATCAAATGGAGGGGCTTGTTGTTGACAAAGGGATTTCTTTTGCCGACCTTAAGGGAACTTTACTTCTATGGGCTAAAATGATGTTCGGAGAACATACAAATATAAGGCTGAGGCCGGATTTCTTTCCTTTTACCGAACCTTCGGCGGAATTGGCCGTAACATGCCATGTTTGCGAGGGTAAAGGCTGCGGAGTCTGTAAACATACAGGTTGGCTTGAACTTATGGGCTGCGGGATGGTAAATCCGGTAGTTCTCGAAAACTGCGATATTGATTCTGAGATTTATTCCGGTTTCGCATTCGGGCTTGGTATTGAAAGAGTAGCCAAGACCCTGTTCGGTATAAAGGATATACGGCAATTCTATGAAAACGATATGCGTTTGCTGGAACAGTTTACCGGATAGTTTTTTACCGTTTCAGGAGGATTTAGATGTTAGTGACTTATAACTGGTTAAAGGAGTTTGTGAAAATAGATATCTCCGCAGATGATCTTGCAAAAAAACTTACGTCGATCGGGCCGGAGGTTGCCTCAATAAAGAAAGTGGGTATTTCAAAAGAGCATTATGAAAAGATATTTATTGCGAAAGTAACATCGCTTGAAAAACATCCGGATGCCGAAAACCTGAAGATATTAACAGTAACGGGAAATCATAGTCATTATAAAGCAATATCAAACAGCAAAAACCTTGAAAAAGGGGATTTTATAGTTTTTTCAACTGCCGGAACAATCCTTCCATGCGGCATTGAAGTTAAAGAAGTGGAAATCAGGAAAGAAAAATCAGAGGGTATGATACTGGCGAAAGAACACCTCAATCTGGAAGAAAAAAGTCAGGATATATGGATCCTTGGTAGGAATGAAAAAACTGCAAAGTCATTATTTGAAAAGTATACTGAAGAAGATTTCCTGTTTAACATAGAATTAACGGCAAACCGTTCAGACTGCCTTTCCGTGATAGGGATTGCCAGGGAAGTAGCGGCTATGCTGGATAAAGAGCTTTCTATTCCGAAGCCGGTTATTCCTGAAACAATTGACGAGATACCCGATGTTCAAATTCTTGAAAAAAATCTCTGTCCCCGTTATTCGGCAAGAATACTTAGAAATATCGATGTAAAAGAATCCCCAGACTGGCTAAAGAGAAAGCTTGAATTATGCGGTATACGGCCTATTAATAATATTGTTGATGCTACAAATTTTGTTCTTCTTGAATACGGCCATCCGATGCATGCCTTTGATTTAAACCGTCTGGAGGGAAAGAAAATCATTGTCAGAAGTTCCGGCAGCGATGAATCATTTAAAACCTTAGATGGTCAGAGTCATAGTTTAAAAAGTGAAATGCTTGTAATATCCGACGAAAAAAGGGCTGTTGCTCTGGCTGGAATAATGGGTGGGGAAAACAGCGAAATACTTGATTCGACAACAGATATTCTTCTTGAAAGCGCCTATTTCGATCCGATATCGATACGGAGCACATCAAAAATAACGGGTTTGAAAACCGAGTCGTCATACAGGTTTGAAAGGACGGCAGATTGGGGAATTACCACATCGGCTCTGGAGAAGGCTACGGAAATAATCCTTATGACATGCACACCTCAGATTTCAAAAATCAGGGATGAATATGTGAATATCTTTAAGGACAAGATTATTAATGTTAAAGCCGACATAATTTCCTCAAAAATCGGAATTGATTTTTCTACGAAGGAAATTGAATCCATTCTTAAAAGATTGAAATTCTCTATAGTAGCCAAACGCGAGGATGCCCTGGAGGTGAAGGTTCCTACATTCCGTTCCGACGTTTCAAAAATGGTAGACATTGTTGAGGAAATAGCAAGAATCTATGGATACAACAATATCCCGCAGAACGATTTTAAGCCGGCTGTAGATGTTGAAAGCCTTAAGCCTAAAAAGGAGATAAAGGATAGTTTACGCAGGATTTTTACCGAGCAGGGCTATACGGAGGCATTTAATTTCAGTTTTACAAATGAAGATGAACTGAAAAAATTCATGGCTATGGATGACTATATAATAAGGCTTCAAAACCCTTTATCTCAGGATGCTTCGGTGTTGAGAAATCACCTGTATTATGGACTTCTTGGAACGGTGGAATACAATGTAAAAAACGCGTACCGCGATAATGTCCGTTTTTTTGAAATCGGTAATGTCTTTACCAAATCCAAGCCATTACCGGGGCAGGCCCGGGAAGCCGGCAGCGCTCATATTAAAGAAAATAAAAAATATAAGGAAATACAAAAAATCGGTTTTATATTATATGGAAAAGGGTACAATTTTTATTCGGCTTCGGGAATGATGGAATATGTTTTAAAGAAAATCGGCGGCAGGGATGTTGATTTTCAAAAATGCGTTTTACCTTTTCTTCATCCTGTTAACTCGGCGAATATAGTTATTAATAGGAAAATCATTGGTTTTATCGGCGAAGTAATTCCCGATATAACTGACAGGCTTGACCTTAAGTATCCGGCTTATATAGCTGAATTTGAAACAGAATATCAATCCGGGATTTTGAATACCCCGTTAGAAATAAAGCTGGTAAGCAAATTCCCTCCGACAAAAAGAGACATTTCAATTGTTGTGGACAAATCCGTTTTCGGCAGGGAAATAATGTTTGAAATTGAAAAAAGTAATGGATGGATTAAAGATGTTGAGTTTGTCGATTTATTCATGGGAAATCAAATCGCTGGGAATAAAAAAAGCCTGACTTTTTCAATTACATTTCAATGTATTGACAGAACTCTTACCGATCAGGAAGTTAATGAGGTTATGGACAGGCTGATAGAGAAGCTGAAAACGAAATTTAAGGCTGAACTCCGGATGTAATAGTTAACAAAGTATTATTTTTTTATAGAAATCAAGGGGGTTATTTCCGCAGCATCATTCTCTGATAAAAGCAATTTATAAATCTTTATCCTGCTTGTCATAAGATTTATCTCTATTGAAGTATCGCTGGATTTAACTTCCTTAATCATGCTCTTATGAATAGTTTCAGTCTTAAAAAAAATACCCCGGCTGATGGTGATATCCTCTCCGGATATTTTTACATAAGGCGGTTTTTTCCGGAACCAGATTATATAGTATAATATTATTATTGTTCCAAAAGCAAAAAAAGCAACCATTAGAAGTTTGTTCTTATCATTAATAGTAGTAAGAATAAAAAAGATTACTGCGATTATTGTTAATATCCTTTCTATTTTGTTTGTTTTAAATAGGAATTCCTTAATATTTCCGGTCGAAGCTTCAGCACTCACAGGTATAGGAGTCTTGCCGGGATTTTTCGATTTATTCAATTTATTCCTCCAATAAATAGTAATCGGAGATATTCTATCTGATAGTTGGCTTTTAGTCAAAAAGAAGGCAAAATCTAAAACAAACTCACCAAACTTTGTATCTCTTTATAAAATGATAATCATTCATATCCTGCAAAATTATTTCACAATATCATTATCTATTATTGATAATAATTTAATTTTACTTTATAATTTAGAGTTAAAGTGAGAGTTTTAATACAGGAGGGGGAACAGCCATAAGGCTGTAAAACTAAGGAGGTTTTTTAATTAATGAATAATGGCATGGAAAAGAAGGTAGAGACAGCATTAGGTATCTGTCTGGGGGCGTCGACATTTTCTCTAGTTGAGCTGCAGAATATTAACGGAGAAATCCGGATTAAAAATATTAAAGTGGAAGAGCATAGCGGTGATCCAAAAGGTGTTTTTTCCAAAAATTTAGACAAAATTTCTTTAAACGGTCAATTCATAGCCATAACAGGCAGGAAATTCAGGGAAATTACCAATATTCCCTCTATCATTGAGCCGGAAGCAACGGAAATAGCCTATCAATACTTAAACAAAGATGGAAAGAAGTATGACGCCGTCGTTTCAGCCGGCGGGGAATCCTTTATCGTTTATGAAATTGACAGGAAGGGCAGGATTTCACGGATCAGCTCCGGGAATAAATGCGCTTCAGGTACAGGCGAGTTCTTTCTCCAGCAGATACGGAGAATGAATGTAAATATTAAACAGGCCGTGGAGCTTGCACGGACATCCGAAAACCCCCACCAGCTATCGGGAAGGTGCTCGGTTTTTTGCAAATCCGACTGTACGCATGCTCTTAATAAAGGGGAAAGTATCGCCGATGTAACGGCGGGACTCGCAGAGGATGATAGCGAAAAAGATCGAGGAGCTACTCGTAAGGATTTGCGCAAAAAGGGTTTTGATTGTCGGAGGAACCGCACAAAATGATGTTGTGATAGATTTCTTGAGGGAAAGCTTTGAAGAGGTGGTTGTTCCAAAGGAAGCCCCATATTTTGAGGCTCTTGGCGCCGCAATATGGGCTTTAAAAGAAAAACAGAGTGTAACCATTGAAAAGGGTAATTATTTTAAATCGATAAAATCTTCTTTCGATTTTTTAAAACCGCTTACTAACTACATCGGGCATGGTTGATTTTAAAGATATGCCATTCGAAAAAGCCCTGGAAAATGACGAATGTATAGTAGGGCTGGATGTCGGTTCGACAACAACAAAAGCAGTTCTTTTTAGAATTAAAGATAATAAGATTCTCTATTCAAAATATTTAAGAACAAATGGAAATCCGATTGAAGCGTCAAGACAATGCTACCAATCGCTTTTTGATCAGCTTAAGGATACAAAGGTTAAAATTACCGCTCTCGGAGTAACAGGAAGCGGAAGATATATTGCAGGACTTCATGCTGACACCGATGGAATAATAAACGAAATCATAGCCCATGCAAGGGCGGCCGCCTATTTTGACCCGGCTGTCGATACGATTTTTGAGATAGGTGGACAGGACGCCAAGTATACATACCTGACCAATTCCGTAGCTTCGGATTATGCTATGAACGAGGCCTGCTCGGCAGGAACAGGAAGTTTTCTCGAGGAATCGGCTTATGAAACCCTCGGCATAAAGATGGAAGACATTGCCGGTATTGCGCTATCGGCAAAAAATCCGCCGAACTTTTCCGACCAGTGCGCCGCGTTTATCTCTTCCGATATCAATACTGCCTTTCAGGAGGGTATAACCAGGGAAAATATAGTCGCCGGGCTTGTTTACTCCATCTGTATAAATTATGTGAACCGTGTAAAAGGTTCGCGCCAGGTCGGGAATAAAATCTTTATGCAGGGCGGTGTATGTTACAACAGGGCTGTGCCGGTAGCAATGGCCGCATTAACCGGGAAAAATATTATAGTACCGCCTGAACCCGGACTTATGGGAGCTTACGGCGTAGCTCTCGAAATCAAGAATATGCTTGATATAGGCTTATTACAGAAAAAGGAATTTAATATAAAAGAACTTGCGGACAGAGAAGTATCTTACGGTAAATCATTTATCTGCCAGGGAGCGGCTGAAAACTGCGACAGACGATGTGAAATCAGCATGATCCATATTAACGGCAAGAAATTCCCCTTCGGAGGGGCATGCAATAAATATTATAACCAGCTTCACCGTTTAAGCTACAATGTCGCCGATTTTAATCATGTCGGTAAAGAGAAGGGAGCTTCTGTTTAACACATTCACGGCAATAAATCCAAAAATTAAACAATCCGGATCAAGCAGCTTGCCCTGGTTAAAGGGCACGCTTGTTGTTGGATTAAATCGCTCTTTTCAGGTGAATACTCTCTATCCGATGTTTTTCAACTTTTTTAATGAGCTTGGCTGCAAAGTAATTATGCCGGATAAAGCCCATCAAACCGGAATAGACAAGGGTATGTCGAGTTTCTGTTTGTCTGCACAGGTTGCGCTGGGAATGTTCGAGGATTTACTTGACAAGAAACCGGACTATATCTTTATGCCGCAGATAATGGAAATGCATGTTTCCGAGCAGGAGGAATACAGAAAGGAATACCAGGCAGTCTGTATGTTCGTCCAGGGAGAGGCTTTTTACCAGCAGGCAACATTTCTCCGCGGAAAGAAAGACGGACCGAAAATGATAACTCCGGCTTTAAATTTTATGCGGGGTTTTGACGCCGAGGAAAATACATTTATTAAAATAGCAATGGATATGGGTTTTACAAGGGAACAGGGGAAAAAAGCCCACAAAGTTGCCTTTGAAAAGCAGATGGAATTTTTCCATGCTATGAAGGAAGAAGGGAGAAGAATCCTCGAAAACCTTGAAAAGGACCCTGATAAAATAGCCGTTGTTCTGTTTGGTCATTCCTACAATGCCTTTGCCGAAGAGACAAACAAGGGAGTACCTTTTAAGTTTGCTTCCCGCGGTATTGAGATTATTCCCTACGATTTTCTTTTGTATGAAAATGAGGAAAATTTCAGGGATACATACTGGGAAATGGGTCAGAGAATAATAAAAGCTGCAAGGATTGTAAAGCGCCATCCCCAGCTTTTCGGATGTTACCTTACCAACTTTCTCTGTGCTATTGATTCTATGATGGTTCCGCATTTCCGCGATTTGATGCAGACAAAGCCCTCCCTGACGATTGAGGTTGATACCCATACCGCAGATGCAGGCGTCAATACAAGGATTGAGGCCTTTATGGACGTTGTCAAAAATTACTTAAAGATAAAGGATAAAATTCATGATATCAGCTTCCGATTTTACTATGGCGAAGACGGAAATTGATTCTCTCGGCAATACGGTTTATATCGACTCTAATGGTGAAAAATTCTCTTACAAAGATAAAAGGGTTAAAGCCATCATTCCATCAATGGGAGATCTGTTTGCCAGAAGCTCAGCGGCGGTTCTTCAGGGGCCTTGGCTGGAATGCCGAGGCTCTGCCTGTCTGCGACAGGGAAGCCCTTGACCTTGGGCGTTCAGTTACGACAAGCAAGGAGTGCCTCCCAATTATCAACATTATCGGAGAGATATTAAAATATTTAAAACACAGAAATGACGCTTCCGAGAAGCTTATAATTTTTATGGTAGGAGCCGGAGGATGCTGCCGTGTAGGACAATATGAGATTCTAATTAAAGCGATAGTTGAGAAACTCAAATTGAGGGACGTTGCCTTGCTGATTTTATCAAACGACAACGGCTATGCCGGACTGGGGATACCCTTCAGGCTGAATATGGCAAAGGCTATGTATATATTTGACGTTCTCGATGATATCAGATCTGCCGTAAAAGCTATGGCTGTTGATAAAGAAAGCGGTATGGAAGTCTTTGAGAACGAAATCAGAAAAATACTCGGTACTTTCAACGGAAGCAACAAGATGCCTTTTTATAAACAGTTGAAGAATTCTGTTAATGACCTTTCTATGATTAAACTTATCCGGCCGATAAAAGAGGCAAAATATGTCGGTGTTGTCGGGGAGATATTTGTAAGACGAGACCATTTCTGCCTTATGGGAATTCCTGAAAGGCTTGCCGAAAATGGTTTCGTGATGCTTGACGCACCTGTATCCGAGTGGGTAAGATATACGGATTTCCTGCGCGATATCAAGATGTATGAAATGAAGACAAACTTTATTGGTAAAATTGAGGCTCTTGTTTCAAACTTTATTCAGGATTATCATGAGAAAAGGGTTAAGAAAATTATGTCAAGAACCGGGCTGTATGAGCCCGAGTTGATCCATATCCGAAGGTATATGGAGCATTCGACTCATTTCTTTCCGCTTACTCTTACCGGGGAGCCGGGATTATCCTCCGGTTCATCGCTTTACCATCTTGTCGACAAATACTGCGGCGTTATTAATGTTGGGCCTTTCGGCTGTATGAATTCAAGAATGACGGAGGCTGTTGCCACTGTTGAAATGACCGTTGAGGGGAAGGAAATTGCGGAAAAGAACGCCGGTAGTCCGGTGGATCTGACAAATTTAAAAGATAACACGGATATATTGCCTTTCCTGAGCATTGAGTGCGACGGTAACCCGTTTTCACAGATCATTCAGGCCCGGCTCGAAACATTTATGCTTCAGGCTGACAGGCTTTATGAGGATATGAAAAGGAAATAAAGACTTTACATAACCTTTTAACTCCCCTCCTAAAATAGGAGGGGAATTTAGACTCACTAATATTGGAATTTATTAATGAAATTGAAAGCCATATTAAAAGGCATAGCTAACCTTCAAGACGAAAAATATTCCGGCATTGAAATCCGCTCGATTGAGAACGATTCAAGAAAGGTGGATAATGAATCTCTCTTTATAGCAGCATCCGGTTATGTAGAGGACGCGCATCCTTATATTAATTCAGCCTATAATAACGGCTGCCGCTTTTTGTCATAGATAGAAAGAGATCCGATGAGTTTAAGGGCAAATATCCGGACGCTTTTTTTGTTTCCGTTGATGATATTACTGCGGCGCTTTCAAATATTTCCGGGATTTTTTTTGATGATCCCTCGTCAAAAATGAAACTTGGCGGCATTACAGGCACAAGCGGTAAAACCACTACCGCATTCATAGTCTATACAGTTCTGCGGAAGCTCGGGAAAAACACAGGCCTTATAGGAACTATCGAATACAGGATTAATGATGAGGTCATCCCTGCGACTAATACAACTCCCGATATTCTTTTTCTAAACCGGTTAATGGCTCAAATGGTTGAAAAAGGTGTGGAATACCTCATAATGGAGGTTTCCTCTCATTCTCTTGCCCTTGGAAGGGTGGCTGGTTTGAACTTTGATATAGCGGCTTTTACAAGTTTTTCACAGGATCATCTTGACTTTCATAAAACCATGGAAGAGTACCTTCTTGCCAAATTAAAGATTTTCGATCTTTTAAACAAAAGCATAAAACCCGGAAAGATAATAATTGTTAACCGGGAGATTGATCGTTTTAACAAAATAGAAGATTATTCAAGGCAATTTCCTGAAATAAAATTTAAAACCTTTTCGATTAAGGACAAAAACAGCGATTATTATTCGAGAGTTATTAAGCTGAATTCTGAAGGATCGGCCTTTCAACTAAACAAAGTATCCGCAGAACTTCGAGGAATTAATCCTAAGTCAAGAAGCCTGCCCTGGTTAAGGGGTATGCTTGTTAAAAATAAAATAAATATAAGTATGATGGGAATTACAAATGTATACAATTTCACTCTTGCATCGGCGATTTTAATGGAGTTTGGTCTAAAATTAAGAGACTTTAAGGAGTATTTACAAAATATCCAAATTAAGGGCAGGATGGAAAACGTCCCAACAAATAAAGGATTCTCTGTTATAATTGATTATGCGCATAAACCCGATGCACTGGAAAAGCTTCTTTTTACAGTTAGAGAAATAATAAAAGAAAAAGGCAGGATTATTACTGTTTTTGGCTGCGGCGGGGACAGAGATAAAATAAAAAGGCCGATTATGGGTAAGATTGCCGGAAAACTTTCCGATACTATAATTATTACTTCGGATAACCCAAGGACCGAGGACCCCTTTTTGATTATTAAAGAAATCGAGGCTGGATTAAGGGAATCAGGGAACAAGAATTATTTTATTGAAGAAAACCGGGCAAAAGCCATTAGTTTAACCCTTTCTCTTGCCGGAAAGGACGATGTTGTAATCATAGCCGGAAAAGGACATGAAGATTACCAGATTTTAGGTAAAACAAAAATTCATTTCAGCGACAGGGAAGAGGTAGAAAAATTATTATGAATGGGCAATTCCCGGAAACGGTTTTAAGTAATCTTCAGGAATCCATCCGATTTTCAATAGAATTTTCAAGGCTTCTTATAAAGCAAAAAAAGGCGGATTTAGCGGCGGAGATTTTAACACAGGTAATACGCGATATTTATTTATATCAAAAGAGGGAGTTTCTTCAGGACAGGGCTTCTGCCGGATTAAAGGACCTCGGTATTTCGTTAAATGATGAAGAATCGGTTTTGATTGAAGCTATAGAAAAATCCATGCGTAAAGAGAAAGATTATCTGGAGTTAACAAAGACTATAGATTTGACAATAATTGACAAGTTATTGGAAAAAATTGAAAAAAGTTTATAATTATTTCACAAATAAGCTAAAAAATTGTTTACATTTTTTTAAATTTAACGTATAATCAACAATGCTTGGGAGTTATAGTGGAAAGCGGGTTGTTTTGATTTCTGTGGTTTTTACCGCCGGAAGATGAATAAATCATACCTTTTTTCTATAATGACAAGCAAATACAGAGGAGAAACAAGTATGTTCCAAGACAAAACCCTGACATGCCGCGATTGCGGTAAAGACTTTGTTTTCAGCGTTTCAGAACAGGAGTTTTACGCTGAGAAAGGATTCCAGAATGACCCGGTGAGGTGCCCGGACTGCCGTAAGGCTAAGAAATCAAACAGCCGTGGATTTGGCAGACAGGAGAGACAGATGTATGATGTAATCTGTTCCTCATGCGGACAGCCGACTCAGGTTCCATTTAAGCCAAGCAACGACAGACCTGTTTACTGCAGGGATTGCTATACAAAAAGCCGAGTTTAAATCAGAGGTCATAATCCGAACGCTTCTAAAGGAAAACCCTTTAGAAGCGTTTTTTTATTTCCTGCCGAGAAATCTAAAGATTAGATTGATTATAAAACTCAGCACAATACTTAAAATAATACAAGAGACTATAGGAAAATAGATTGTGAAGTTCCCCTTTTGAAAATAGATATCCCCGGGCATCTTAAAAAGTGGAATTAGGGTTTGCTGAAAAACTCCCAATTGGTTGAAATATAATGAAATATTTTAGATTTTACCTTAAAATAATGCAAGGAAAAAGTGGGAAAGCCAATAAAAACCTTGCATTTTGAGGTGAAAAATGTACGACAGAGAAAATAAGGAAGAATGTAAGTTCGTAAACTTTTATCAGCCATTTGGCGGTAAGATGAATACCGGCAACCGATGGATAAAAATGGCGGATTTGATACCCTGGGATATACTTGAAGAAAAATATGCGAGTCAATTCAAAGCCATCGGGCGAGGTGCAAAGAAAGTAAGGATGGCGGTTGGAGCGTTAATCATCCAGCAGCGGTTTGGCTTTACCGATGAGGAGACCGTAGCGCAGATTATTGAAAACCCGTATTATCAATATTTCATTGGCTTGAATGAATATCAGGGAAAGCAGCCGTTTGATTCTACAATGATGGTATATTTTAGGAAACGAGTAAAACCTGAAATGCTGGAAGAAGTGAATAATGCCCTGTTTGCTGAAAAGAAAGAAAAAAAGAAAAAGAAAAAAGGCAACGACGATGATGATGACCATGAACCGAAAAACAAAGGGAAGCTGTTGATGGACGCGACCTGTGTCCCCGCAGACATCAAGTTTCCGACAGACTTGAATTTATTGAATGACGCGCGGATGAAACTGGAACAGATGATTGACGAAGGTTATGCAAAGGGGAAATTTTGGCCAGTCAAACCAAGGACATATCCCCGAAAGGCCCGGAAAGATTATTTATTGGCAGCAAAGAACAAGAAATTAAGCGAGCAGAAGCTGAGGCAAGCGCTACGGAAACAGTTGAATTATGTAAGCCGAGACCTAAGATATCTGGAAAAGATACATCCTACGGAATTGTCGGTAACACAATACGCAAGGTTGATTATCATCAAAAGACTTTACGAACAGCAGAAAGAGATGTTTGAAACGGGAAAACACAGTATTTCAGGAAGAATAGTGAGCATATCACAGCCGCATGTCAGGCCGATAGTGAGAGGTAAAGCTGGAGCCAAAGTGGAGTTTGGAGCGAAAGTATCAATCAGTCTGGTGAATGGATATGCGTTTACAGATAAAATCAGTTGGGAAAACTTCAACGAAGGAACGATATTGCAGGAACAGGTGGAAAAATACCGGAAACGGTTTGGATATTATCCAAAAGCGGTTATAGTGGATAAGATATACCGGACAAGGGCAAATCAGAAATATTGCAGGGGAAAAGGAATCAGATTAAGCGGGCCGCCATTGGGAAGGCCGAAGATTGACCTGAAGGAAAGGGAAAAAGTAAAAGCTCAGGAACGGAAAGATATATCGATCCGGAACGCGGTGGAAGGAGAATTTGGTACCGGGAAAAGGAAATACGGTTTAAGCCTGATAATGACAAAGCTTACAAACACGAGTGAATCGGTGATAGCTGTGAATTTCTTTTTGTTAAACATCGAAAAGAAGCTTCGGCTTCTTTTGCGCCAAATTTTTATCCAGATATTTTTTTGGAGAAAAAGCAGCTTTGCCTGTGCGTAGAGTTGAACTCGCGTTTTTCAGCAAACCCTAATTAACTAATATCTTTAATTATAGTTATACTCTTCTAATATAGCAAGTTGCCGGAAATATCTTAAAACAAATAAATCATTTTTTTGACAAGAAAAACCCTCTGGATAAATGTCTTTGCAGCATCTTAATCAAAGAGGGAAGATGCGGCCGAATGCGGAACAATCTGTTCCATTATTAACTCTTTGAAATCACCCGGTAATATTCAATGTTATTATTGAATTTTTCCCTGAGAAACTGTACAATATTTCCGGCTGGAATGATAAACTCCAATCGGTATTTTTAATCACGGCTCAATAAGGTTAAAGCTATGAAAGAGAATGTAATCTTTTGCGATTTTGACGGGACAATAACTAAGGAAGATACAATATACCGGTTTCTTGATTTATTTGCGGATAAAAAATGGAAAGAAATAGAAGATTTATGTATAAAAGGAAAAATTGGCTCAAAAGAATGTATGGTAAAGCAAATGGAACTTGTCGAGCCTTTATCCGAGGAAGAATTTGGAAATTTCATTAATGATATTGAAATTGATGAATGTTTTATTGATTTCCTGAGGTTTATCAATGATCAAAAAATTGAATTTTACATTATCAGCGACGGCCTTGATTTTTTTATAAGCTCAGTCCTAGGAAAATATTCTTTAAATAATATTAAAGTCTTCTCGAATAAACTTATTTTAAAAAATGGAAAATTGATTCCCTCTTTCCCTTTTTATAATCATTCATGCAGAAAGAATTCGGGAGTTTGTAAATGCAGCATTATAGAAAAATATAAAAATTTGAAAAAAGCCTTTTATATCGGTGACGGGGTATCCGATACCTGCTCCTGCACGAAAGCGGATATCATATTCGCTAAAAACTATCTTGCCGGTTATTGTACTGAAAATCAGGTGCAATATATTGGATTTAATAATTTTAAAGATATTCATTCCTATTTTTCACGTTTGTTAAAATAAATCATTGATCATTTATGGGGAAAACAAATGAGTTCTCTGGATTTTGAATTTAAAAAAGAAGGTTGTAAAAGAGCCGCATTGATTTTACATGGTATGACCGGAAACCCCTCAGAAATGAAAAAATTAGGGAAGAGTTTATATCATGAAGGTTTTGACGTATACTGCCCCTGTTTACCGGGGCATGGAGATAATTTCCGGAATATAAAGCAGGTAAAATGGCAGGACTGGTATAATTTTTCCATTGAGGATTATTTAAGACTGAATAAATCTTACGATAAAGTTTATATTATAGGACACTGCCTGGGAGCTGTTTTAGCCCTGGCTATAGCGCAGGAATATCATAATGTTCCGGGCATTATATCTATTTCTACAACTTTATATCTCAACGGCTGGACTATGCCATGGTATAACTTTCTTATGCCTCTGGGATTATATACAATTCTCAGATATTACTATTCTTTTCCTGAAAGCGAACCCTATGGTATTAAAAATGAAGCTTTAAGAAAGAAAATTAGCTCTCTGCAGAAGAAAAATATGGGGGGTACCGATAATTTTCCAATGAGCTGTATATACGAGCTTCTTTTATTATCAAGGCATACAAGGGTAAATATGAAAAAGGTTACGGCGCCGATTTTAGTGTTTCATTCAGACCATGATGACCTGAGCGGCATTAAAAGCGCAGAGTTTGTTTATAAAAATGTCTCTTCGGCGGTGAAAGAAGCTAGTCATTCTTAAAAACAGTTACCATATGGTAATCATAGACAATGATAAGGAATTTGTTTTTAAAAAGTCTGCGGAATTTTTAAACCGGATTTCGGAAAAAACATTATGAGACGGTGATATGAAAGTTATAACTTATTCCCTGGCATCTATTATAATTCTTAACCTTCTTCTGGTTTTAAGTTTTATTATTGGAAAACTTTTTATATTCAGGGAAGAAAAAAATTATCTCGCCGCATCAAATTACTCGGTATACCTGGCCTTTTTATTTATATTTTATTTTGTTTCCATAATTGTTTTTGACCTGGTTTCATTCTCTACCAGATACCGCTTGTATGGTCTGTTTCTTTCGGTATTTATTTTTATACCTTTTATTATAGGCCGTTTTGCAAACTACAAAAGAGTGAATTTCTATACCGATATTCAGATTTTAATCCTTATACTAAGTTTAATTGCCGGGAGTTTCGTATTGAGTGAAATAACCTTTAATTGAATAAACTATCCTCAACGTAGAGCGTAGAGGTATTATAACAGAAGATTTTCAGCGCTAAGGGAAATTAAACCCGGGTCAAGCGGCACGTTTGTTAAAGCGCTTGTTTAATTTTAATAATGGGGAAATAAAAGATTGTGGAAAAGGATATTATACATAATAAAATTATTTCACTGAGACTGGAAATGCTTGAATTTTTACAGAACTCAATCAGGATTCCGAGCGTCAGCGGAAATGAGGAAGGATTTGTCCGGTTTATCCAGCAATGGGCAGAGGATTACGGTTTTAAAACAGACCTTTTTGAGACAGGTCTGGCAGATTATTATGATTTTTTCATTTCAACCCCCAAGCATATTCCTTTTTTTGGAAGGCCTTCGCTGGTAGTCAGCCTGCCTGGAAAAGGCAAGGGAAAAAGTCTTATGTTTAATGCCCATGCCGATACCGTTTCGGCCGGTGAAATAAAAGATTGGGACTGCGGGCCTTTTTCCGGAAATTTTACGAATGGCAGGGTATATGGCCGCGGAGCCTGCGATGCTAAGGGACCGCTTATTTCTGCGTTGTGGGCGATGAATGTCGTCGGGAAACTGTTTCCCGATGGCGTCGGCGGCGATCTTATGCTTGAGCTGATTCCCGGTGAAGAGGATTGTGTAGGGTTGGGAACACTTGGAAGTATAAAGCGCGGGTACATAGCCGACGCGTCCATAGTACTGGAACCAACGGAGAATTATCCGCGATGCGCGTCGCGCGGGGGCTTGAGGTTCAAGGTTACGGTTCGGGGAAAGGCAATCCATGGAACCTTGAAATGGAAGGGAAAGGACGCAATCCGTTCAGCCAGAAAAGTGCTCGATTCTCTGGATGAACTTGAAAACCGCTGGAATGACAAAAATTCAGATATCCTTTTCCGCCCTTATCCCATCGCCAGGCCGGTAACAGTTGATAAAATAAACGGCGGCCTGTGGCAGGGAATGTGTGCTGATATTTGTAAATGCGAGGGATATTTTGAACTGCTTCCCGATGACGATCTTGTTCACTGGCGGCAGGTATTTATTGACGAGTTAGTTTCTCTGCTGCCGGGTGAGGATATCGAAATTAAATTCAGTGAAAATTATTACGGCCATAAAACCTCTTCGGCCAGCGATCTATGCCGTATTGCGGAATCGGTTTGCAGGGATTTTTCAACTGAGATTACCTGGAACGGCTGGTCGGCTTTCAATTCGGGATGCGAAGCCGGTGTAAGAGCTCGGTTAAACGGCACTCCGACAATCGTATGGGGAGCAGGGAGTATAGAGCAGGCACATTCTCCCAATGAATTTATAGAGTTTTCAAGCGTGGAGTTATGCGCGGAATTGCTTGCCCAGACAGCACTGAAATGGATAGAAAATTCCAACTATGAGGGATTTAATTAAGGAACAAAAAATGATAAACTCATCAAAATTAAAAGAAGAGACCAGGCCTGAAATTTCTTTCAAACATTCAAAATCATGGTTCGAACGTGCGAAGAAGGTACTTGCGGGCGGCGTCAGCAGTTCTGCCAGAATGCCTGAAGGAGATTCCACTCCTTTATACATTACAAAAGGCAGGGGCAGCAGGGTCATGGATATCGACGGCAATGAATTTGTAGATTTTCTTCTCAGTTACGGCAGCCTTGTCGCCGGGCACAACCACCCAAGAGTAATGCATGCTTTGAAATCACAGATGAAACGGGGCACAATGTTCGGAACATGCAACATTATAGAGGTAGAGCTTGCGGAACAGATATGCCGCATGGTTCCCTGTGCCGGGCTTGTGCGTTTTGCAAACTCAGGTTCTGAGGCAATCGCCGGAGCTGTGAGGGCCGCAAGGGGATATTCCGGCAGGGATAAAATTTTAAAATTTGAAGGTCATTATCATGGTCGGGCCGATCTTCTGGCCGTCAGCAACAGGCCGGCGCTCGAAAAAGCCGGAAAATTTAATGAGCCTGAGAGCGTGCCTCATTCTAAGGGGATTCCTGCGGGCGTTGTAAAAGATGTGATTGTTTGTCCCTGGAATGAGCCCTTGATTTTAAAGAAAATTTTAAACCGGTATGACGGCCTTATCGCGGCAGTAATAGCCGAACCGCTTGTAGCGAATAATGCGTGCATTATGCCTATACCGGGTTATCTTGAATTGCTGAGGGAGGAATGCTCACGGCGCGGAATTATTCTTATCTTCGACGAAATAGTGACTGGTTTCCGCCTTGCGCCCGGAGGCGCCCAGGAGTATTTTGGAATTGACTGCGATATTGCCGTGTTCAGCAAGGCTATTGGCGGAGGAATGCCTATCAGCGCATTTGCGGGAAAAAGAGAGTTTATGGAGCCAATTGCGAAGAATACGGTTAAGCATGGCGGAACATATAACGGAAATCCAATTTGTTCAGTTTCTGCCCTGGAAACTCTTCGTCTTGCTTCGGAAAATAATTTTTACAGCCGGATGTATGGTTCTGGAAATGCAATAATTGAGGCAATCCGGAGAGAAGCTGAAGATAATCATGTGAAATGTATTGTACAGGGAGTGGGGCCTATGTTCCAGGTCATCTTTACGGATCGGGAAAAAATCACCAATTATCGCCAGCTTTTTGGTGCAGACAACAGTAAATTTGGAGTTTTCAGGGATACACTGCTTGAGCTCGGTATTCTTATCAATAGTTCTTATTCCGCCTGCTGGTTTGTATCCTCAGTTCATAATAATGAAGACATCGAAATCGCGATGAGAGCTATTCGTAAAGCTATGCGCAAGATAAGTAACAGATGATATTTTTTTAGTTTCATTTTACTCAAACGAATTAGCGTATTCTATCAATTCTTTAATGTAATCCTTCTTCGTAAAATCCAGCGGTTTTGAATATGCCGATAACATTTCATTTTCGTCGTCAGTTTTTTCCTTTTTAGATTTGATTATCCATTTGAACAGAATCATTAAGATTTTATTTGTAAGGTTTAGTTTGTTAAAATCAAAACCTCCCCGGAAATAATAGAATCGTATCTTTTCCTGATCTTCCTTTGAAAAGTTATGATCAAGAACCTCAGAAAGCATATTTTCCCTCAGCGGCGATGCCCCTGTTGCAAAGACCACAATTTTTTTACCGGATAGCTTTTTCAGATTATTTTTAATCATACCGATCCCGCTAATCCCGGCAGCATGCAGACTTCCGCCGAATACTATCAGGTCATAATCCTGAAGCTTTTTTATGTTTGTATCTTTTATATTAAAAATATCTGACTGCAATTCTTGAGCTATCCATCCGGCGTATTTCTTTGTAAATCCCGATATTGACTTATAAACGACGATTTTTTTCATAATAATATCACCACTGATTTTATTCAATTGCTTCAGGCGCTCTTGTTATACCAACCCGAAAGGCTTAAAAATTACAACTCTATTTTACAAGCCAGTCTTTAGCTTCTTCAATATTATCAAATGGGACTCTCGGTTTGGGAACGAATGTATTATACCCTTTTAAAAGTATCTTCTTTAAGTTGGTAATGCCAAGAATGGCAGCTTTTTTTGTTAAAGGAAGCGTGATAGCTCCCACTTTTTGGGATTCTTCCATAAACCTTGCATTGACAAAACAATCATTCATGTCAGTTAATGTCAGTATTTCCTGTGACGTTGATTCCTGAATTATTTTTGAAGATTCGTGAATCAAAGCTATCATATCATCCGGAGAAAGCCCGGAATATTTTATATATAGAATCTTCTTCCCTTTGTGTTCAATCCATTCAACACTCATAAATACCTCCCAATATATTATGTACAAAATGAAATTATAAACACAGGATATTTTATTAAAAGATCTTAAAATATGCAAAAAAAAAGTTTCCTTTTTAAAATGCTTTTGCGAATATCAAGCTTTGTATATCAGATATATACAGTCGATTTTTTCTGTAGTTTTTTTAATGCCAGGCCCCAAGGATTGCACCGAAAACAATAAAGTTAATCAAATGGTGTCCTGATTCAATAACCCAAATTTTCATTCTGCCGGGGAACAGTTTTGTCACAATGCTTGTAGATGCAACAAATCCCAGCCACAGGAAAAAGCCAGTTAAAATGCCGGCAACAGCGTTCGTGCTTGCCGTCATTTTGATTATCCAGTAAACAAAAATAATCTGTATGATCCCGGCAAGAATCATAATCACCCAGGTCAGGGGCTTTCCATTAGGTATATCCTTTTCACTCTTTCCTATTCCTTTCCACCAGACCGGGAAAAAAGTCTTTGGCCCGTACCAGAGAGCGCCGCTTACAATGTTAAACACAAGGCAGGCAATCATAGCCAGCCAATTTATAGAACCCAAAAACATTTTTGCCTCCACCGGCGAAATTTATTTTTAAATAACCGGTCTATAGAATATAAAGCACAAAGTAAGGAGCTGTCAAGAAATCAGCAGATTCCGCCCGATGGGGCGGGTCGCTGTCGTAACGGCGGCAGAAAGAAAAAACAAATTTTAAGATAGTTTTTAATAAAATAGTTCCGTCAAACTGTGCTTTTTGAGCCCGCCTTTAACTCACATCCTGTTTCGGACAGATCGGCGGGACGCTCCTCCAAGTCGCTCTCAAAAAGAACATTTGACTCCACTGAATTATTTTACTATTGTTGAATATAACTTCTACCGCCGTTACGAAAGCCTTGTAAAAAAGAACAGCCGGAAGAAAAATACCTGAACTTTCATCATAATATATAATAATTTCGAACTTCTTTATGTTTTATATTCTGGCCGGCTGTTCGTTTGTTGTTTGGTAACACCTGTCAAAAACATACCTCCCTCATTAGAAAGAGCAACAATTTCGGCCGGACGCCGCTCCGGGCGGCTAAAACCCCCGGGGAAAGAAAGCGGTATATTAATAACAAAGATGGCGCTCCTGCTACGAGGGGAGGGGTAGGGTTTTCTATTATGCCGGCTTAATATCCAGTCTATATCAAGAACTGTCATTTCTCCATCGCCGTCGAGATCGGTTTTTTCCAGAGTTTCTGAGCATTTATGGCACTGGTATATTGTTTTAAGGTATTTTTTTTCAAGAAGGGATGGTATATAATCGAAATATTTCGGGTTATCGGGGTTTTTCTTAAAATAAAAAGAATACAACCCCATTGTTTTCTTTGACATATTGCATTCTTTACAAGCCCATACCTGATTGTGGATATGCTGTATCACACCGCAATTTCCGCATTCAGATTTTATTTTTAAGGATTTTGGAACAATGTGCTCCCATTGAAGATTTTCCTCCGATCCGCAATATACGCATTTCTTTTCCGATTCCGCGAACTGTTTGTCCTCCCGGAGTATATCAGACCAGTTGATAGCCCCGCTTTGCAATTCCCTGAATTTTAACTTAATGAAACCATAGTCTTTCTTCTTCGCTTCATCACCATTCTTACAGCCGAAACTGCTCCGGGCAATGAGCTTCGCATACTGGAAATAAATTACATCCCGGACGGTTTTTACTTCACGGTCGGGCATGGGAGACTCCTTTTTGATTTTTCTTAAACCCCAATTGATGATTGAAAAAGAAGTTGTATAATGAATGATTATTTTCTATCCCATTGTTTCAGGTATTTGTGTTCCAAGATAAAAATGTTGATTATTGAATTCACAGGATTCTATCGACCGCTACCGGTTTACTATATTTTGCTACCCTTCTTAAATTGCCTTTGGAGCCATCATCATCGCCACGTTCTCAATCGGCCAGATAGGTTTAATTTTAAGAATAATTTCTGAAATACTTCCAATTCTTTGAACATTTTCTTGAAATTTGACAGCATATTCTTTTATCAGCCTCTCAACTTCTCTGGTTATGAGATTGTTTTCATCAGGGTCATTTAAAGCCTTGATTACATCAATTTTACTTATTTTTTGGAATTCCGGCTTTGTATTTACAATCATCGACATATTATGTACCTCCAGGTATGAAGCTTTATTAGCTTATGATTGGCTTTTATAGAGGATCGGTAGATTAAATCCATTACACAACTTTATTGACCTATTATACGGCATTTCTATCCAATATACAACTTTATTCATTTTACACCAATGCTTCTACAGGCTCAGTACAAGTTGCACGCTGATAAGGCAGGACTACTTCTTTGCAGTCAATAAATCACATATTTCTTTCATCAGCTCAACGATTTTTACATTCGATAAATTTTTCTGATATGGATTCTTAATTCCAGCGCCTGTTTGATTATATAAACTAACGATGTCTTTTTTTGTTATTTTATTCAAGAAAAACCCCGGTGCCAATATTTTTTTTTGTTCCTTATTCATAAACCAAAACTCTTCCAGAGCCGAATCAATTATAATTAATTCGCCATCATCCAATTGATTATATTCAATTAATTTTTTACATAGTTTACTTAATACCTTAAAAGCAAAAATGTTTTTCCCATCTTTCAGCAAAACGGGAAACTTTGGTTTTCTTAACAGTATTTTTATTTCGTTATCCATTTTATACCTCTTTTCTTAATAGTGTCAGACTAACCGTAAAGCCTGCAATATGAAATATTGTGCCGCCCGGCGAACTTTTAGAGTTCAATATATCCGGGCCGGAAAGGGCGCCCGATGGGGCGCGTTGCTTATTAAAACAATGCTCGTTTTCACATTATCGGCGTTTTTTAAATCGGGCAAAACTTACATCCTGTCGGCGGGAGAAAGAATCGTCGATCATCTTTCCGGGTAAGTTACCATCGCAATAGGGCTTAACCGGAAAGGTGATGGACTCAAAAGTAAAAGCAACAATTTGCCCTCAACACCGGCCTCCTTACCGGTTTAGCAAAGCAGGAAGAAAACGCCGATAATGTGAAAACTCGCTTAATATATTAATAAGCTTTGTAAAAAAAGAACAGCCGGGATAAAAATAATAAAATAGTTCATTATAAAGCATATAAATATCATACTTCATTTTTTAATAATTACTTGGCCGGCTGTTCCGATTGTTGTTGCCACCTACTACTGCTGAAAATCCGAAGAGAAAGGAACGAGATAGAAATAATTTATAAATTCCTTCAGATAATTCTTTCATCCCTTCCGGGATTCTATAATTCCTTCGCCTCTTTCTATGACTCCTTCATCTCCTTCAACGATTCCTTCGAATCATTTAACGGTTCCTTCACCTTCTTCAGCCGTTCCTTCAGCTAATTCTATGACTCCTTTGGCTTATTCCTTCACTCCTTCGCAGTATTCAATGACATCTTCAGGTAATGAGTCTTCGCATATTGTATATATATTACGTCACGGACTGTTTTTACTTCACAGTCGGACATGGGGGAATCCTTGACAAACTTTCAGGTGAATACCATCACTATTCAGTTCGAGTATTAAATTCTAAGAAACTCCAAATCTTCTCCCTTCATTTTACCCTTCAACTTTTCACAAAGGCTTTTATTTGAATGTTTTTTATATTCAGCTTTTAAGTTTTCGCTTTTTATTGATCTTAAATATTTCTTATCAACTTTAACTCAAGTTTTTTCTTGTTGCTATCCCATTTAAACCATAAGAAATTCCAAATCTTCTTCTTTTATTTTATCTTTCAACTTTTTGTGAACGCTATCATTCGAGTGCTTTTGATATTCCTTTTTCAAATTTTCGTTTGTTATTGACCCCAAATATGCCTCATCAACCTCTAATTTAAGCTTTTTCCTGGCGTCATCCCATAGAAATCCGACATATTGTGGATTGATAGGTTTATGAAATTGAACAGAATCAATAATTTGTTTTAATTGTAATCTATCTCTATCTTCTTTAAAAATATTATTTTTTAAAAAATACTCATCATTTCCTTTTAAATCATAATAAGATAAAATATGATTTTTAACTTTTTCATCATCTATTAATCTTAAAATTCTATCTTCAAAATCTTCTTTCTTTATTTTTTCTGGAATATCGCTATAAATTCTTCCATAATTTTGAAGTTCGTCTATCATTATTAAGTAAGTTGATAAAAAATAATTAGAAAAATTTATTGGAGGCTTAAATCCATACCCGTGAAATAATATAGATAATATTACTATTTTAAAATCATTTTCTAAATTTATTTCATTTTCATCAGTTATAATTGAAGTATTTATTATGCCTCTTATAGTCTCTTTTATGTTATTCCCATTCCTTGATAATTCTTGCTTAGTTCTCATTATTCTTGATAAAAAAACTGCGCTCAAGAAAGAATGTTTATCTTTATTTTCTTCAATTTTAAAGACATTACCAGTAATTTCTTTTAATGATTCTAGATCATCATTGTTTGGCGTTTCTTCCCAAATTGTATCAATTACAATGTTTTCAGCTCTATATTCGATATGTTCTCTATCAGTTTTCAATTTTTCATTTAAGCAAAGTAAATCATTAATTAGAGGTCCTATAATTAACTTGTCTTTACTTCTCAATATATCTCGCATAGATTTGTTTAAATTATTTTCTTTAACGTCTTTAATCTTGTAGAGATAGCCAATATCATGATACATAGTAATTGTAAATAATATGTATATTACTTTTTTGATATCAAGATTACATGTATTTTTTATATGCTCAATTGATAATAAAGTTATAGATAATAAAAAACATTGAATACTATGTAAGTAATGATCTCTATAGTCTTTTTCAATAATATCATTATTACGTTGGCAGCGTTGAAGTTCATCTATAACTTTATCTAGATTAACATATAAATAAGGTTTAACCAAATTGAACAAAGTACTTATATTATCTTTAATTTTCTTAAATACCTCTTTGCCCCTTATATAATTTTCATAATCTTCTGTATTTACTTTATTCAATGACTTATTTAAATCTTTACAGATTGATTTCATTTTTCTATCATAAATTCCACCGTTATCAGAAAAAGCCTCTAAACCTGATTGTATGAATTCAAAAACGCTATTTTTCATTTGTCTCTCCTTGAATGCTCAAAGCGGCATAAGGGAGATAATTACCTTTCATTGCATAATTAAAAGCATTTTTGTTTTCATCTGATTGCATTTTAGCATAAGCTAATCCGGTTATCATTATTTCTAAAATTTTTTGATTAATTTCTTTCTCAAACCGCGATTTAATATATTCCAGAAATTCAATTATATCATTTTTCAATACTTTATTTATTTCCATACCGCATCTTATACAAAGGCTTATAAACACATTTAAAAGAATGATAATACTTTTCGCATTATCATTTTTTTGAATCTGGTATTTATCATCAAAATATCTTTTATATTCTTCAATGAAATCAGATTTCTGTTTTTCAATAGAGGACATTATAAGAATTTTGCTTCTTGTGCTGAACACTTTCCTAAGTAATGAATTCTTTTCATCATCCTTCAATAAGTAGGTATAAATATCAATGACTTGAATAGCCAGGCCATAGAAATCATCCGCATTGGTGCTTAGACAGGCTGGCAAATACCATTCTAGATAACCCATGATTTTTTTTATACTTTTGTTTTCTCTATCTTTAACAAAATAAATAATATTCAGAATAAATAAAATATTATAATAAAATAAACCAATTCTTTCAGGATAATAATCCAGATTAAAAATCAGGTTTTTATTGGTATCCAGTTGATTTAGAAAATCTACTGTATTATCCAGACTGCTTTTTTCTTTTAATCTTTCGTAATATATACTTGCAAAGATATAAACACCATTCTTATATTTTTCCATAACAATATCAGAATAGGGTCTTTGCTGATGATCCTTGATCGTATCCTTTATAATTAATTCAATAAATTGTTCCTTATCTGAATCCAACAGTTTAATTACTTTTTCCATTAAATTTTTATTTGTTTCCAATGATTTGAAAAGAAGCAAATTTTTTATTCTCTTTGAAGTTTCAGACTGTTCTTTTTTTTCTAAATATTCGACATACTTTTCTAGGCCATCAAAATCTATTTCGTAAGTTTCAACGTATGTTCGATAGGCAAATTTAATTTTGTATTGCTCATCATAAATCTTATTGATATATTCAATAACCTCTTCCTCAAATATTTTATTATATTCTTTATTATTCTTATTTCTCTTAACATCTAATAAGAAATCAGTTACTAAAACAAATTTTTCATTAGGAGCCATTTTTATATTTGAAATATTTTTAATAATATCATGAAAAGGACTGGTAAGGTTTTCCAGAAACATGCTTTTTGCGATGAACATTTTTGGGTAAATGTCTTTCATTTTATTTGCAAACTCTATTCTTTCAGTTGTTTTGCCTTTATGAAAAAAATATGATTCATATAAATACATTGAAACGATTAATTCAGACACATAATAGTGAAATGGTTCTTTTTTTTCTCTTCCGAAATCTATATAAACAACGCATATATCTTTTTCTAATTCTTTTAAGAATAAAATTACTTCATTCGGTTTTATAGAAAACAATATTTCTAAAATTTTTGATAATGAATAATTCAATCTAAGTTCATAATTGTAATGAGAAGCAAATCTCATATTATGATTTATTCTCGGCATGCATTTTTCAGGAGTGTCATAAGAACCAATTGGTTCCTCAATTATGAATTTTTTATTTGCAACAAATTCTTCCTTTTGTTTCTCTAATAATTCTGAAATCACACTTCTTATAATTTCATTTTGTTTTTCAATATTAAAACTATTAAATAACTCTATTATTCTAGTAAAAATTTGGTCATCGTATTTAATTTGATTTTCACCCTTACAGTAATATATTACTTTCAGTTTTTCTATAAAATCTTTACTATTAATTTCACTGTTGTTTATTAATTCTTCTTTAATTTTATCAATATAATCTTGATCGTATTTTTTTCTTTCAGTTGTTAATTCCTTTTCTTTAACAGGAAGGGGCTCCTCTTTTGTATTATTACGGAATTCATTTATTTCCTCCGATATTTGAAGCGCCGATTCCTGAGGAACTTCCTGAACTAATAAACTGTAATGATTCACTGTACTATTCCAAGAGTTCGACATATTGTAGAAGAAGCTATTTCTTTCCCCTTCCAGAATAAAATATCTGTCATGGAATTTTTCTGCCTTCGCAAAATATAATTTAACCTTACCAAAATAATTATATATTCTTTTTGTTAATTCTTCTTTTGTGATATTTTTCTTCACGGTTCTTAATTTTGGTCTGTTCTTTGGGTCGGTTGTTATAATAATAATTTCCGGATTGGTTTCAATGCATGAAAAGAAATCTTCGGCTCCGGCTTCATCAAAATAAGGGTCAATAATAGTTACTTTTTTACTTTCACGGACTTTTAATCTAACCCAATTTAAAAATTCTTTTCTTTCTTTTTTGGACCTATCAAAGAATTTTGATTCCAGAGATTCTTTATTTTTACCTAATATGAATTCATTTAATTCAATTTCCCAATCGATCCAGTTTTCATCCTCACCCACATTCATAAGCTGAGGATGGGAAGAAATTCTTATTTTTTCTTCATTTTGATTATGTATAAACCGGGTTTTAACAATCTTAGAATTAAACTGCGCCCTTTGTCAAGAACAATAATCTTTGAGAATTAAGGTGTCCTCCTGGTCAATCTCAGGCAGTCTTTTGTATTGCAAATGCATCATAGTATATTTCATCAGGAGTTGAGTACTCCAGGGACTGATGAAATCTTTCTGTATTGAAGAAATTAAAATAGTTGTCTATCGCCTCCTGTAATTCTGTCATATCAGAGTAACTGTTTAGATAAATCTCCTCATACTTCAACGATCTCCAGAGTCTTTCAACGAATATATTATCCAGGGCCCTACCTTTCCCGTCCATACTGATCTGTATATTCTTACTCTTTAAAACGTCTATAAACTTCTCTGATGTAAACTGGCTTCCCTGATCGGAATTAAAGATGGCGGGAATGCCATACTTCCTCAAGGCTTCTTCCAGAACATCTACGCAGAAATGGGCCTCCATTGTATTTGATAGTCTCCAGGACAATACTTTGCGGCTGTATATATCTACAATCGCTGCCAGATAAACATAAGAACCATTCAGCTTGACATAGGTTATGTCTGTCGCCCAGGCATGGTTAGGAGCCAATAATCTTTTACATTTCAAAAGGTATGGATATTTCTGGTGCGCAATATTCGGTATACTTGTCCTCATCCTGGGATATATCGCCGTCAGTCCTATTTTTTTCATCAAACGCCTTGTGATTTTACTTGTAAGACCCTGTCCTATTAACGCTATGGATATTTTTCTATACCCATAAAATGGATGTTTATGATATTCTTTCCTGATTAAACCTACCTTCTCAAAATCATCCTCCTCAAGGACGGATTTATCTGCTGGTTTGTAATAATACCAGGAACGGCTCCTTTCAATGCCACTACAGAGGTCTGTAATAGTGATCCCCTGCCTTGCACATTCTAAAACTTCGGCTCGTGTCCATAAATTGCCTTGTACTTTTTTTTTAAGACACTGTTTTCAATCTGAAGTTCACCGATTGCGTTGATATATTGGGATTCTTTTTCCTCGTTCTTACGGATTTCATCACCTTTTTTATTAGGCCGATCAAATATTTCAGCAACTCCTTCCAGTAATTGTCTTTTCCATAGGCCGATCTGATTCGGATGAACCTCAAATTCAGAACCAAGCTGAGCAATCGTTTTGTGTTCTCTGACAGCTTCCAAAGCAACCTTTGCTTTAAACTCGTTAGTAAATGATTTCCTCATAGTGTTTCTTCTCCTTTTTTGTTATTCGGAGGATTACACCTTAAACTATCAGCTTATATTGTGCAATTTTCAGGGCTCATTATAAATCTCCCCCGTTAATACCGAAAGACATTTGCACTCTACGAATTAAGTTAAATCTTTCTTCATATATTTTTTTGTATTCAAAATTTTGTTTTTCATACAATGTAATATGGAATTGAGAAATACTTTCCAGTTCTTTCTCATCTGGCAATGGATAGTCTTTTTTTGAATATTTATAAATTTTACTAAATAATATCTTTTCATTATCTGTGATTTCTATTTCAATTAAAGCGTTATCATAATCTTTATCTTCCAACTGGATTAATGAAATGCATCGCTTGTGATCTGTTCGTAAGTCGTATTTCATAGAAAATGATGGAAGTTTTTTATATATTGATAAACTTCCGGGGATTGATCCGTTATCAAAAATATTAATTCCAATAGTTTTTTTAATTACTTTTATTATTTTTCTCATCAGTAAATTACTTTTATAATCAGAGAAATCTTCCCCTAAAAATTTCTTTAATTCAGCAATAAAATTATCTGGGTTTTGATAATATGTTTTAACTAAACAACTTGCCTGCTTATAAGGTGAGCCTTTCTGGTAAGTTTTATCATTCGGTAAAAAATATTCAGGACGTTCAATTAAGTATTCTTTATGATATTTTTCTTTGTTTTCTTCAATCAGTTTATCAAAATTCTCATATATTGAATAAGTAATATTAATAAAATATTTATCAAACCCATCTATTTTTATATTATTATTTTTATTGAGAAAGTCGACATCCACATCATCCAAGTTTGTATTCAGAACACAAGACCAGAATAAGAATTTGTTTTCTTTTTTCCCCTTTTTAACTAAATAAAACTTTAATAATATATCCATAATTACCTCTTTAAATCATAAACTATTAAACCCAATATATAGTCTCACTTTCTACTCCCGTACATAAAAAAGGCGATAGCCTTCGCCTTCCATCCTCCGGTCACCGAGTGATTTTTGCATTGTAAAAATTGTACTTGTACTGAGCCCAGTCGAAGTATCGAGGTGACAGTTTCAACACTCCCCTCGACTAGTGCTGAGTTTATCGAAGTATACAATCGCTATCGCGATCACTCGGGGAGCGAAGAAGGCCTTTCAAATATTTTTTTTGCTGATTCAGATAATATAAGTTTATTACCTTCTATCAATGCTTTTATCTTTACATGTCCCCAATTTTGCACTTGTTTTTCTTGCTTAAAGGCGTCTTCAATACGATCATATTCCTCAAAATAAACCAACTTAACCGGAAGTCTCTTTCTGGTATAATTTGCTCCACGGTTATTGGGAGAATTCCGAAATACCAGAATTATGCTCCTTAATCCGCTTTTCAAGATGCCAAGTACTTCCCGTATAATATGTTTGATCCGAGCATTCAACAATATACATATATGGTATAAAAAATAGCTCCTTTCTAATATAATTCCACACAAAAAGGCGACAGCCTTCGCTATCGCCCATGTATACGCGTTACCGCAGAAAAATGCCATAAAAATTATGTCTCGTGCCGGAAAAATCATAATGCACACAGCTAAACAAGTCAAGTTTGTAAAACTAAAACAGCTTTTCATTAATAAAAAAATCAATTATCCGGTCACTTCGATACGCGTCTTGCTAAATCTTAAAAGAAAAGCTTCGGTGACTGAGTAGGGCGTTAGCCCATATCGAAGTGACCATAAACAAGCCGCTACAGTTCGACAGGCTCACTGCACCGCTCAGTGACCGAAGAAGCCTTTTTACGCCAAATCTTTTTAGCAAGAGTCGGTAAATCACTCCTCCAAAAAATCAAACCCGTTCCCAAACCCGGAGCAAGTTTTCAACGTATCTCCTTGTTTTTGCCAGTCTGGTATAATGAAAAACGTATTATCCGACAGGAATAATGAGATTGATATAATGCGGTAAGGACAGGATGTCCGTTGCCGTCGAATCAAAATAGGACATTTTGGTGAGAAGGCATTAAAATAAAAGAGTTCTATATTAATAAACCGGATAATACCCGGAGTACTCCAAGGCTGCGATATAAAAACTTGCGAAGGGTGGCTCTTTCTTTCGCTTCCTTTCTTTCTGGCCAAAACAGAAAGAAAGGAAGAAAGCGTCTGATCATTGCCGCATAGCAATGCTCCCTTTATGCCATAAAGGCTACTCCGCGCCCATCGTGCATCTATTCTTTGAGGCTTTTTATTAAGCCCTTCGGTATTTTCTGCCGTACTACAAAAATGTCCTGCCATGGATTTTTTTGATAGTTTTTAACCTTTCGTCTATATTAAGCAGGGTAAATTGATCGAATTTTAATTCTCCGGTCAGCTCTTCCCAATGAACAGGCATTGAAACAGGCGCATTCGGCCTTGCCCTTACGGTATAAGGAGCTGCCCATGAAGCGCCGGGAGTATTTCTGAAAAAGTCAATAAAAATTTTGCCCTTCCGCTTGTCTTTCGACATCACATCAGTCAATAAAGAAGGCCATTTTTCGATTAATTTTTTAGCCAGGGTATGAGAAATGTCTTTTACCTCATTAATTCCTGCTGAACGCATTATCGGGACAACCAGGTGGAGCCCTTTTCCTCCGGTAGTTTTTACAAAACTTTCAAGTTCATACTGAAGAAGGAGCTCCTTTAAATTTAAGGCCGCGGCAATAACGGCTTCCGGTTCGACACGGGACCGGGGTCAAGGTCAAAAACCATGCGGTCAGGTTTATCGGGATGCTCTGCCGCAATATCCGAAATATGAAACTCGATTACGTCGTATTGAACCAGCGCCATAAGGGATTTTACATCATCGATATAAATATACGACTTGATTGAATCCTTCTTTTGAAGCTGGATTTCTTTAATTGATTCCGGTATAGATTCCACAGGATGTTTTTGAAAAAAACACTTGTTAATATTTCCCGGACAGCGGACAAGTACCAGCGGCCGGCCTGCGATATGGGGAAGCATCCAATCCGAGATTTTTTCATAATAAGCTGCCAGGTCAAATTTTGTAATACCCTGTTCTTTAAACAAAACCTTTTCAGGATGGGTAATTGTTATTCCGGCTATAGCCGGGGCATAAGCTTTCTTAGGTATGTGCTGCATATCGCCAGCAGCTTCAGGCTTTTCAAGAACGATTTCTTCAGGCTTTTTATCCTCCCGCAATCCCAGGAACGAGGCCTGCCTTAGTAATGAATCCTCCGTCCAGTTCATAAAAGCAACCTCGGTTATCAGTTCGGGTTTGACCTAGGAAGCGCCTTCAACGCTTTTCAAGTTAGAAAATGGAGATTTTAAAATCTCAAGAGGTATGAGCTTTTGATAGATAAAATTCAATGTTTTATCATCGAAGCCTGTCCCTACTCTTCCACAATATATAAATTTTTTGCCTTTATAATAACCAAGGAGAAGCGCTCCGAATTTCTCCCGGCTTCCTCCGGGTTCGGTATACCCGCCTATTACAAATTCCTGCTGTTTGACGCATTTAACTTTAACCCAGCTTCTTGTCCGTTTTTCCTCATAAGTGCTGGCCGCTTCCTTGGCCATAATGCCTTCAAGGCCAAGCCGGCATGCGCTTTTCAGCACTTCCCCTGTATTCCCATTCAGGTATTCGCTGTAAATGACAGCCCCGCTGTCAAAATTTTCCAGAATCTGTTTGAGGACTTTTTTCCTTTCGATTAAGGGTGTTTGTTTCAGGCTGTATCTGTTATAATAAGGGATATCGACTGCAAAATATTGAAAATTATCCAGTTTCCCGTCGCTGATCGCGTTTTGAAGCATCTGGAAATTGCTTATCCCCCTCTCATCGGTGACCGTTAGCTCTCCGTCAATAATGCCGCTTTCTACCGGAAGCTCCCGGATAATATCGGCAAGCTTTTGAAATTTATCTGTCCAGTCATATCCGTTTCGTGTGAAAAGCCTTACCTTTCCATGATCGATAAAGGTCAAAATGCGGTAGCCGTCATATTTTATTTCGTAAATCCAGGACTCCCCTCTTGGCGGTTTTTCAAGATGCGACGCGAGCTGCGGTTTCAAGCTTTCAGGCATGAAGCCTTAACGGCGTTAAGCAAAAGAGAAGGATCGGGTAATCTTTTTTTAGAATTGGAACGCGCTTTGGTCTTCCTTTTTGCCGGAAGCAGCACTTCCGTTTCAGGAATCATTGCCTGGGAGATTACGCTTCCCGGTTGTTTTACTAGTATATCCTCATCGGAGCTGTACTCATCCGAGTCTTTAAACAGAAGCCAGTTTTTTCCATCTCTCATCCTCACAAGAGTCCATAAGCCCTTGAGCTTTTTCCCCCACAGGATAAACTTTATTTTCCCGCTTTCATATGCCTGCCGGATTATCCGCAAGCTCCATCCATTTTCCATTATCCCAGATGATCACATCACCGGCTCGATATTCCCCGCCGGGGATATTGCCCTCAAAATCAAGGTATTCAACCGGGTGGTCTTGAACGTTCACCGTAAGCCTTTTCTCAAGAGGGACCAGGCTCGGGCCTTTGGGGACGGCCCAGCTTTTCACAACCCTGTCGATTTCAGCTCAAATCATAATGAAGTCTCCGGGCAGCAGGTCCATGTATAACAAACCGTCTGTTAATTTCTCTCTTCAATACTTCCTCTTGGTTTAACTGTTTTTGAAAAACTTCTTTTTTTTCTATAAGTGGAAAGAGGAATGTCTTTACCCTCTCTCAGGCAGTCTTTTTATGAGTTTTTCCGTTTTTCACCGGCATATGAACTATCTTTTCCTTTTGCTCGATGCTTTTTTTAAAATATCCATAAGTTCGTATATTCGGAAACTACTCTCACTTTACCCGCCTGAACGACGGCTTTCGGCTGTTTTATTTTTTTGTCGATTACCTGATAGAGGTTTTCAGTATAATCCTTATATTTTTCAGGTTCCCAGCCGCCGCTCATCATCTCTATCAGTTTTTCCGCGATATTCATTTCACTTTCACTGATCGTGGATTTCGCCTGAACTTCACCCGGGAATTCAAATTCTTTAGCTCTTTCAGTTCATTATTGAACAAAATAGTTCCATGACAAGAGCGTTTTCCAGGGGCATAATGGCTGATAAATACTGTCTTTTACTGATCACAACCCTGGGCGATTCCCACCTTATTTGTTTTTTTCAAAATTTCCCTGAGAAGAATATAACCCTTTTCATCCTTTTTTTCACCGACTAAATAATAGGGTTTATGATACAACAAAGGATTAATCTCAG
>CAWEAK010000008.1:0-270699 GCA_963806975.1 uncultured Spirochaetota bacterium | reverse complement strand
GAAAAATCCCCTTTAGCAATTTTGATTACAAAATCATATTTTTCATCTTCATTTGCTTTTAAATCGTATCCTTGTGATAATAAAAAAGCCCTAAATACAAAATACCCAATTCTTTTATTCCCATCAAGAAATGGATGATTTTGTATTATTCCAAGTAGTAAAATACTGGCTTTTTCAAAAATTGAATCGTAAAGATCATTTTGCTCAAATGTCATAAAAGGACGATTTAAAGCAGAATCAAGTAAACCCAAATCTCTTAAACCTTTAATTCCACCAAAGTTTTCGATTAGTTTTTCTTGTATACTGATAACTTCTTCAATTCTAATCATTTAGCTAATCTAGTTAATAGATTTTTATCTTCTTTAATTATTTTATTATGAAATGATGATAGATTTACTGGATTTTCAACTTGTTTCTTTAGTTTTAAAAATTGAGCAAAATCTAATAATTCAATAAGCTTGTTTTCTGGAAAATCTTTTATTATTTCAATTAAATCTGATTTTTCTTTTGTAATTGTATCCATGAATACCTCCATAGATTAATTATAAGTATGAGCGAAAATTAAATCAATAATAATTTTTATAAGTTTAAAATTGAAAAACAAAAGCTGCCACACAATTGCGTACAACGATTGGCATAGCTGACGTTTGCGAGCTTTAGAAAACACTTGCGTTTTCTTAGCGAGCAAATGTGGTGAGCCCTGCGTCTTCTCCTCCGCCCTACCCACCGCAAGGCGAACCTGAGCACCGCAGCCCGTAGCATCGCGGAGGGCGAGGAGCGCAACAGCTATGCCGTGTTGAGCCTGTAGAAAAAGCCTGTTATTCATGTACATAATACTGGTTATACTTTAAACTATATTATAAATAAAATCAAGAGGTTAAAGCAATTATGGCAAAATATAAGAAAGTAAATTATGACCAGATGGAATTGATCCCAGTATCTTTCGATGAGCAGATTATTCCGGGATCATTCGAATATACATTGAGTTTACTTATAGACAACAAGATTGATATCAAAGTATTTGAAAATAAATATAAGAACGATATTACCGGCGCCCCTGCATATAATCCCCACATTATGCTGAAAATAATACTCTACAGCTATTCCCGGGGAATCTTCACCTCGCGCGAGATCGAGTATTTATGCAAAACGAATATAATCGTAAAGGCTCTCTCAGCCAATACAATACCGCATTTTACATCAATCGCTGATTTTGTATCTTCTATGAAGAATGAAATATATCCGATTTTTCTGAACGTTTTGATGGTTTGCGGTGAACTGAATCTCATCGGCGGGGATATGTTTGCCATTGACGGGTGTAAGTTATCTTCAAACGCCGCGAAGGAATGGAGCGGAACATTTAAAGATTTGAAGAAGAAAAAAGAGAAGATTGAGAATCTGGTTAAGGAAATGCTTGATGAACATGAAAAGCGTGATCAGGATGGCGGTTATCCTGAGAAAGATAAGGAAAAGGATCTGGCCCGGATCGAGAAGATTTTAAAGAAAGCGGAAAAGATAGAAAAGTTTCTGGAAAGTGAAAAGCCTAAAGATAAATCCCGTCACGGAGAAAAGCAGTCAAATATTACTGACAATGAAAGTGCTAAGATAAAATCATCGCATGGTGTTATACAGGGATATAACGGTTTATCAGTAGTAGATTCCAAGCATCAGGTTGTAGTTTACCCTGAAGCCTTCGGTAGCGGTTCGGAGGGGGAATTTCTAAAGGGGATGGTAAGGAAAACAAAAGTTGTTTTAGGTAAAGACTTAAAGAATAAAATAATCACCACCGACACCAATTATTTCAGTGAAAGTAATTTGAAATACCTTGCCCAAAGCGGAATAAAAGCGGTTATACCGGACACAAATTTCAGGAAGCGTGATACGCGGTTTGAAACGGCTGACAGGCACAAGCCAGAGAAGAAAGGACAATATACGATTGATGAATTTCAATATGACCCGGAAAGGAATGTATATATATGCAAGAAAGGAGAGGAACTCCGGTTCAGGTATAATCACACTGTGAATCATATTACTTACGCGAAATATATTTGCAGATTGTCAGCCTGCCGTGATTGTCCATTCCGAAAAGAATGCCTGAAAAAAGAGACAACAAAGTACCGTACCCTGCAGAAACCTTTAAATGCGGACAACAGACATTACTCGGATGAAATGAAAAAGTTCATTGACACAGAGGAAGGGAGAAAACTATATGCAAAGAGAATGGCAATTGTTGAACCGGTATTTGGAAATATCAGGGCATGCAAAGGTATGGACAGGTTTACTCTGAGGGGAAAAGAGAAGGTTAATATTCAGTGGGTGTTATATAATACTGTTCATAACATTGGGAAAATAAACAAATATGGAGAGATACAATGACATAATAATAGATGAAAAGCAGTTTTGCCGGTATATTCAGCCCGGTTTCATATAAAAGGGATGCCAAATAGTCTGTAAAAAAAGCAGGCTGTTTGGTGAGGAAAGACCAGTATCAAAAATTGGCTTTTTCTACATGGCCGTTGTGCGCCGTGCCTTGCTTAGTACAAAAAAAATGCGCCACGGATGGCGCAAATTTTATTCTTCAATTCCCAGAATTAATAATGGTACTGGTGGATTATTCCGACCATGCCTCATTACATTGTAAACTTCACCCTCAAAATAAGCAACACCAGATGACATTTGGGATTGCATGACTTTAGTTGGTAATATTTCAATTCCTAAATCGATTAGTCCGCCTGAAAAAAATAACATATGTTTCACAAACAAATCATAAGCAACAAATGAATATTTACCAAATTGAACCTCAACGGCAATCCCTTCTTTAACAAAATCTGTTTGTTTATATGAATAAATAGGATTAACTCCATTATTTTCTAAAAATTCTTTCTGCTTTGATAATTCTAGCGACAAACTTTGTTCCATTAATTTTCTATCCAAAGTAATATAGTATTGATAACGACTTTCTTTCCAATCCTGCTTATAAAATATTCTTTTAAATTCTTTGTTTAATTCATCAGGACTATAAAGCACTTCACCTTTCATTGTTTTTTCTTCGCTAACTTTTGTTTTAAATTTATTTGCATCTATTAAGTTAATGATATCTAAAATTTCATCATAAATGTCTTTATGATGAACAATTAAATATTCTTCTCCATTCAAATGAGAATATTTTTGTGTTATTTTCATTTCGCAACCTCTAATTCTAGCCATTCTTCTGGTATTTTTGATACTTTATCATTTTTTGAAGGTTTATGTATTGGTGTTCCGATTGCCCTTAATTTAAGGCTATTATCATAATATTTATTTATTCTTTGATTTGCAATATTAATATACTTAAGTTCTTTTTCTATACCAATAGCATTCCTGTCATTTTTAATTGCAGCTATTACGGAAGAACCAACACCTGAATAAGGGTCTAAAACCCAGCTATTTAGATTAGTAAATGCTAAAACACATCTTTCTACTAATTCAACTGGAAACTGGCAAGGATGTTCTGTTTTTTCAGGATGGTTTGATTTAACATTTGGAATATCCCAAATTTCATTTTCCCAGTCTTCTTTAATGATTTCCCAAATATCAGATGGATTTTTTCCTAATGGATTGCCTGATGGCTTGCCTTTATTTGGACCTTTATAATGCCGTTTTCCAGGGTATTTTGAAGGAATCCTAATATCATCAAGATTAAAAATATATTCATTAGATTTAGTAAACCATAGAATTGTTTCATATCTTCCAGATAGTCTATTTGTCGCATGTAAACCATGGCCAAAATGCCATATAATTCTATTTCTAAGTTGAAGTCCATATTTTTTAAAAATGTTATAATAATAAATATCTAAAGGATATACTTCTGAATTATTGATATAATTTCCAACTTCCCAGCATATACTACCACAATTTGATAAAACCCTAATTAATTCTTTTATTACTATTTCCTGAGTTGATAAATATTTCTCAATGGTTTCTTTATTTTCATATTCCTTACCTAAATTATATGGAGGTGAAGTGATGATAAGATCAAATTTGTTATCTTCAAAAGAATTTAATGTTTTAAGGGTATGATCATGAATCATATTTGCAGAAGTGTTATTTTTAAATAAATGCATAAAATTCACCTATTATTCATTATAAAAATAAATCTTTAATTAATCAATTAACAACACCCAGCCACGGATGATTTTGCTGAAAAATGAAGAGGATAGTTATCGACATTTATAAAGATAAGTGTTATAATATTAATAATAATTTACAAATGAGGCGGTATATGTCTTTACCAAAAGAAAAGGAAGAAAGTCTATATTCAGCACATATAGTAATGAAAGATTTTCTGAAACCTTCCGATCCAATGCAAATGTTCAGTAAAGAGCTTTTCCCAATATTTAATGACGAATCTTTTGAAGATTGTTATTCAGACGTTGGAAGAAATGGTAGATCACCTTCATTCCTTGCTATGGTAACATTACTTCAATGGAAAGAATCACTGTCCGACGATGAAACGGTAAAAGCCGTTAACACAAGACTTGACTGGAAAATTGCCCTGCATCTTGAAGTTGCCGCTAAGGATATCTTTGAAGCCAGCACACTTTGTGTATTCAGGAAAAGACTGATAGAAAATGATAAAATGTGCATCATATTTGACACTCTATTAAATCAAATTAAGAAAAAGGGTTTCATTAGAGACCATGCCAAGCAAAGGATTGATGCCACTCACGTTGTCAAACATTTGAATAGAATATCCACTACCGATCTTTTGTATAGAGCGGTAAAATGGGTTGTTATAGAAATAGGAAAAGCTGACCCTGAATATTATAACAAAATTATTCCGGATGATATACAGGAACGTTACAGTAAAGATTTCAGCTCCTTCGGATTATCAAAAGAAAAACGCGGAGACAGGCAGGCCGAGATTGTCGAAGACGGTTTCAGGATAAAAAGGATCATTCAGGATAATCCGGCAGAAAGCCTTAAAGAATTGAAGCAATTAGTGATTATGGAAACTATTTTCTCTGAGAATGTGATCATCCGGATAAAGGAAGTTGGAGATAAAGAATTCATTGAAGTAGAAGAAATAGTAACCCCGAAGCAAACGATTTTCACGCCTGACGATCCGACATTGAAACTGGGCAAGAAGGGTAAAACCAGCTGGGTAGGAGAAAAGTGCCATGTTGTTGAAACCGCGGAGAAAGGGGAAGTCAATTTTATAGTCGGTATGATACAACAGGCCGCGAATGAGAATGATAATAAAATTCTTCCTAAACTGAAAGAGATGAATGATGAGAGGGGTTTGAAGCCTGATAAGACATACGCAGACACAAATTATATAAGTAGAACGGCGATCATGGAATTTGAAGAACGTGGAGAAAGATTGATGGGATATGTGCAGAAAGATACTTCATTAAAACCCGAAGGATTTAAACTGGAAGATTTTAAGATCGATATGGATACCCTGACAGCTATTTGTCCGAAAGGAATTAAAAGCGAAAAACATATTAAAAATGGTGGCAGTAATCATAGTATAATATTCCCGAAAAATGAATGCATGGCATGTTCTTTCTTTAAAGATTGCGTAACCGGCAAACAAAAGAAACGTGTTTTAGTAGTCGGAAAAGGTTATGGATATTTTAGAAAAAGGAGGGATGAGCAAAAAACCGTTGAATTTAAAAGTGAAATGAGTGTCCGGGCTCAGGTAGAAGGTACCATTAGCGAATCGGTAAGATTTCATGGACTCAGGAAAATAAAATATAAAGGCACTGAGGGCAGACAATTCCAGTATTTAATGACAGGGGCAGCGGTAAATTTTAAGAGATATATAAAGAAACTATTGTCATTACAACAAAAGTTGCCAATATCTGAAGGAGCATTGGCTTAATAGAGGAACAAAGATGGTATAATGCTCAAATAACCCGGAAAAAAGAGGTAAACAATGACATAAGACAATGTTGTTCTAAGTCTTAGGTAAAAATTTAAAATATTTAAAAATCCGGAGAAGACGGTCGTTTTTTTATATTATTTTTCAGCAAAATCACGGAGGGACTGTAAGGCGGCTTTTAGAAAAAAATAGCTGTAACTAAAAATGGATAATGCACCTCTGATTAAAAATATGTCTTTGCATGGAAACCGCGGAGGGCGGCTTTAATTCTTTCTTGCGCCAACTTAGTTAGCAAGGTTACTTTTTAGTTTCCTGACCCCGCATTATGAAGGAAGCGTAGAGTTGCCGGCAAAAAACGGCGGTAAGCAAGCGGTTGTTTGAAAGGCTTTTTTACCTTTTATTATATTAGTCGTTAATAAAGAAAAAGCTTATGTTTGATAAAAGCTGTGTAAAAAGCCTTGAGTTCCACTTGCAGCCGTTTTGAGCCGACGCAACTCAAGCTTCCGGAGTACTAGCGGGGCGGCGTTTTCTTTTGATTACTTTTCTTTGTCGCTGTAGACAAAGAAAAGTAATGAGCATTTTGCCCCCCTTTATACCATAAAGGCTGCCTCTGTCTATTGCTTAAAGTTATTATCAATACTATAATATGAAATCATGAAAAAAGCATTAAACATATTATGGATTCTTGCAGTCTTAGCCATTGCTTTCGGTTATATTGAAGGGGCTGCAGTGCATTACCTGCGGATTATTTATTATCCCCACGGTTTTACAAATACTTTGCAAAATATTGACTTACATACCCTGCTGATTGAATCCGGCCGTGAATTTGCGACCCTTATCGTCCTGATAGCGGTAGCAATGATCGCTTCCGGGCCATATATAATCAAACTGGTTAATTTTGTGTTTATATTTGCAATCTGGGACATTGTTTATTACATCGCGCTTTTCCTTTTTGAAGGATGGCCGGGTTCGCTCCTTAGCTGGGATGTTTTATTCCTTATCCCGGTTCCATGGTTTTCACCGGTAATCGCGCCCATAGCCATATCTGTTATAGGCATCGGTGGTGCGCTCTTAATTTATTATATCCATAATAAAAATGGCACATTATCAATAGGCTGGCCTGTGGTTTTTTTATTAACCGCGGCTTTATTATTCTGGCTGGCTTCTTTTCTGCTTCACTCCCCTTTCGGACAGCCTGTGTATCAATTTCCGGAACACTACAACTGGGTTCTATTCATAAGCGGGATAATTCTTGCTTTTGTTGGATTTTTGATAATTTTCAAAATTAACACTTATGGAAAGAAAATCGCCAAATAGGACATTTTATATAACATGGTCGCTTGGCAGAATCATTATTCGCGGAATCCTAATATATTCAGGCTGTTTTAAAACATATACGATCTGCTCGGCAATATCCTCCGGCTTTAAGGGATGCTGAATATTCATACTTACGGTTGGGTGCACCTTCCAGTCCTTATGAAGTTCAGTTAAAACAAGCCCGGGTTCAATGCATGAAATCCTCACGTTTGTTCCCGCAAGTTCCAGCCTGAGAGCTTCCGAAAGCGCTTCGATAGCATACTTTGTGCCGCTGTATGCCCCGGCAGTTGCTCTGACTTTAGTGCCCATAACGCTGGAAATATTAATCATATACCCGTTATTTACGGATTTAAAATGCTTTAAAAATGTATAAATTACCCTGTAAGCAGATTCCACATTTACCCGTACCATTCCGGCAACTTTATCAATGTTAATATTTTCAATTTCCCCAACCTCGATATTACCAGCGCCGTTAACTACAATATCGCATCTTCCGTAATTTGATAAAGCCGATTCCAGCAATTTTGCGGGCATTTCCGAGTTTGTGATATCCCCGATAACCGGAATTCCATTTGTTTCTCTGGAAAGTTCCGATACTTCCTTTTCCCTTCTTGATGTCAATATCAGTTTAACACCCTCTTTTGCAAGCCTTAGAGCTGCAGCTCTGCCTATTCCGCTGCTTACACCGGTGATGACAGCCGATTTTCCTTTGAGAGAAATTTCCATACTTTTAACTCCTATAAAAGAAATTTTTATTAATTACCAAAGCACAGTTTTCATATCATTGTAATTTTATCATAATAGTTTGCATTATCCAATTTTTCAAATATAAATAAGTTTTGTAATAAAAAAACTATTTTAAGAGAGGAAATAAGTATGTTATACTATAAATGTATTGATAGGAACACTTTGAAAAATAAGGAGTAATCAAAATGAAACAGTGGTATGAATCATTATTTGAGGACTATGGGAAAAAATATGATAACGAGAATTTTACGCAGGGAACTATCGGAGAGTGCGATTTCATAGAAAAAGAAATCGATCATGATAAAAAAAAGAAAATACTGGATATCGGATGCGGAACCGGAAGGCATTCGATTGAGCTGGCAAAAAGGGGATATAATCTTACAGGAATTGATCTGTCAGAATCATTATTGAAAAGAGCACAGGAAAAGGCTTTGGCGCTGAATCTTAATATTGACTTTCAGAAGCATGATGCAAGAAAACTCCCATTTTTAAATGAATTCGACCTTGCGATTATGCTCTGCGAGGGTGCTTTTCCGTTAATGGAAACCGATGAGATGAACTTTGAAATACTTAAAAACGCCTGGGCAACATTAAAAAAGGATGGAAAACTTATTTTTACAACATTGAACGGCTTATTCCCCTTATTTCATTCAGTCAAAGATTTTCTCGAATCGAATAAAGAAGATGGAAATGCAATTTTTGATAATAATTCATTTGATTTAATGACATTCCGAATTTACAGTACGACATATTCAGAGGACGATTTTGGGAATAAAAAAGAACTATTGTGCAATGAAAGATACTATGTCCCGTCAGAAATAACCTGGCTTCTAAAATCGCTAGGTTTTAAAAATACAGATATTTACGGAGCTAAACTTGGAGCTTTCAGCAGAAACGATAAATTGACAACGGAAGATTTTGAAATGCTTGTGATAGCCGGGAAATAATTGATTGCAATTCAATTTGTGAATTATCATTCCATATTTTATACTAATATAAAGAATGATTTTCCCGGAGTTAATTTATGGAAAAAGAATTAATTAAGATATTAAAAGCAGTTGCTGATGAAAACCGGATTCGGATTTTAAACCTGCTGAACACTAAAAAGCTCTGCGTCTGCGAAATCGAAAAGGTTTTAAATATGAATCAATCCAATGTTTCCCGTCATTTAAACAAGCTCAAAAATGCCGATTTGATAGATTCCTATAAACAGGCACAATTCGTTTGTTATAGGATAAATGAAGATATTATTAATAAGTTTCCATTTTTGAAAACTTTTTTAGATCAGCTCCTGCTGATTGACCGCTATCAGAAGGATATTAGACTCTCCACCGATGTCAAATGCATACTGGAAAAGTGAAAAACACAAAGCTTGTCAAACAGCAAAATCACTCACGGTTCTTGACTATTTAATTAATAACAAATATAATTTTCTAATATCCTTTTTTTATAAAATAGGTTAAAGTTAAACAATAAGCTACCGTTTTAATTTATATTTATTACAAATAAATTCGAGGTACTTGCTTATGGTTGAAATAAAGGGGTCTGTTGTCTCCGATACTTTCAATGCTGTTAAGAAAAGAAGTGGAGATCAGGTTTTTAATGATATTATTAGCCAATTAGATGTGCAATCAAAAAAAACTTTTGATAATATGATATTAGCAACAGAATGGTACTCTTTAGATTCCTTTATTAATTTTCTTGAATTGGATATAAAATTAACCTCAGAAGGGAATGAAAAGATTTTAGAAATTAGATCGGAAGAATTACTTGATAAACAATTAAATGGAATTTATAAGTCTTTTGTTAAATTCGGATATCCTGAATTTGTTATTGATAATTGTGTTTCAGTTATGCATAAGGGTTATTTCAATGCCGTTTCTATTGAAAAAGAAATGGAGGGATCAAATAAGGTATTAATTAAATATATCGGTTTTGAAAAACAGCACAGACTTATAGGATATAGTATTATTGGATTTTACAAAAAAGCTCTGGAATTATCGGGGGCGAAAAATATTCAAACTAAATATTTAACTTTAATAGAAGAAGATAAGGGTTATTGTGATCTGGAAATTACATGGGAAATGAAAATTTGAGACACATCTTATACTGAGACAATACTTATAAGGAAACTCAGTATAACAAACCTGGAAAAACCTGCCGGTTTTATTTTTTCAATAAGCATTTAACCATATGATCTTTATTGATATACATATCTGTAATTTCACCTTCAAAGCACTCTTTTTCCGCGTCAGGACAGCGGTCGGCAAATACGCATCCTTTAGTGAATTCCGCTACCTTGTTGATTTCATCGCTCAGGACTATTCTTTTTTGCTTTTTTCTGGGATTGGGCAGGGGAATTGATGATAAAAGTTTTAGGGTATAAGGATGAAGCGGATTTTTAAACAGCTCGTCTGGAGCAGCCACTTCTACAATCTGCCCGAGATACATTACCGCTATCCGGTGTGAAATATGTTTGACAAGCGCAAGGTCATGCGCGATAAAGAGATAAGCAATATTTAATTCCTTCTGAAGTTCAGCCAGTAGATTAATAATCTGTGCCTGGATTGAGACATCGAGGGATGAGACAGGCTCGTCGCAGACTATAAAAGATGGTGAAAGGGATATGGCCCGGGCAATGGCAATCCTCTGCCTCTGTCCCCCTGAAAATTCATGGGGATATCGGTAGAGAATTTCGGAAGAAAGCCCCACCCTTTCAAGTAGAGAGCTCACTCTTTCAAGCAGTTCCTCTTTTCCGGAAACCAGTTTATGTTCCTTAAGCCCTTCGCCTACAATATCGAGAATAACCCGGCGCGGATTGAGTGAGGAATAAGGGTCCTGAAAGACAACCTGCATCTTCTGCCTGAGGCGGCGCATTTCACCAGGCTTAAGCCGGAAGACATCCCACCCCTCAAAAAAAACCTCTCCCCCGGATGCCTTTATTAATCTCAGAATACACCGCGCGGCGGTTGTTTTCCCGCAGCCGGATTCCCCGACAAGCCCGAATGTTTCGCCGGGTAATATTGAAAAACTTATATCGTCAACAGCGCTTACCCATTTTTCAGGACGACCCAAAAGACCAGCGCGTACCGGAAAATATTTCTTCAAATTTTTTACTTCAACAAGGCTCTGCATTTTTCCTCCTAGTACAGCCAGCATGCCGTGCTGTGGTCAGGCTTGATTTCTTTTGTATCGGGGAATTGTTTTCTGCAGATATCCATAGCTCTGTCACAGCGGGGATGAAAAGTACAGCCCGGCGGAAGGTCAAGGAGGCTGGGTATTGACCCGGGAATGGAGTAAAGTTTCCCGCCGCGTTCCGGATTCGGGACTGATTTCAGAAGGCTTTGAGTATATGGATGAAGCGGGTTCTCAAATAAATCGATGACGGGAGATTTTTCTATTAATTTTCCTGCATACATCACGGCTACGGTATCAGCTACCTGTGCGACAATACCGAGATTATGAGTAATTAGAAGTACGGACATTTTTATTTCACTCTGCAGGTCTTTGAGCAGGCCTAAAATCTGAGCCTGGATGGTTACGTCCAGAGCGGTCGTGGGCTCATCTGCAATTAGAAGCTCCGGTCTGCAGATTAGGGCTATGGCGATCATAGCTCTCTGGCGCATTCCACCGGACAGCTCGTGAGGATAGGACTCAAAAATCCTTTCAGGGTTTTTCAGACCGACATGTGAAAGCATTTCCAGGACTTTTTCCTTAACGTTTTTTTTATCAATATTTTCATGAATAAGAAGGGCTTCTTCCACCTGCTTGCCTATTTTCTGTACGGGATTGAAACTGGAGAGCGGTTCCTGAAATATCATGCTTATTTCTTTTCCGCGGACTCTACGCATCATCTCAACGGGGAGTTCAAAGAGGTTTCTTTCTTTCCAGAAAATCCCTCCTCCTGATATTTTTCCGGGCGGCGAAGGAATGAGTTTTAATATGGATAAAGCCGTGGTTGTTTTACCGCAGCCCGATTCCCCGACAAGCCCGAGAACCTCTGATCGGCATATTTCAAGAGAAACATCATCGACAGCCCTGAAAACATCATTGTCAATCTTAAACTCTACGGTGAGATTTTTTATTTCCAATATGTTTTTTCCCATAAACGAATCCTTTTTATTTGCAATTTTATTAAGACCAACAAAAATCCTACGAAAATTTATTCACCGCAAAGACGCAAAGGAAACAATGAAAAACGGCCTTTGCGAACTCCGCGCCTCTGCGGTGAGTATTAGACTTACCTATACGCAAAATCCTATTCCATTCTGTAATATTCCTTTGGGTCAAATGCATCACGCACGCCTTCACCCACAAAAGCGATCAGCAGAAGTATCAAAAACAAAAATATTGCCGGATAAAGAGAAAGCCAGTAGGAATTGATGTTGCTCATTCCCTGGCGGAGCAGCTCACCGATACTCGGTGTCGGAGCCGGCAGGCCGAAACCGAGAAAATCCAGGGCGGAAAGCGAAAATACGGCGCCGATAAGGTCAAAGGGAAGAAAAGTTATAATCGGCGTAAGGGCATTGGGTAAAATATGGCGGAACATGATTTTTGTATCCGTCACGCCTATCGCCCGAGAAGCCTCTACAAACGGCGCATCACGCAGTTTATAAAAATCCGACCGTATATAGTAGGAAATATCTATCCAGTTAAAGATCGTAAAAAGTAAAAGAAGAACCCAGAAGCTTGTCCCCAGTGAACTTCCGATTATAATAATAATGTATAGAAAAGGCAGGGCCGAAATAATCTCGATCAGCCTCTGCATTGAAAGATCAAATACCCCCCCGATATATCCCTGAATTGCACCGATGATAGTACCGAGAGCCATACTGGCAAAGGTTATGAGCAGGGCAAAGCTGAAGCTAATGCGGAAGCCGTAAAGAAGACGGGTAAGTATATCTCTTCCCCTGTCGTCGGTTCCAAGGAGGTTCTTCCATGTTGGCGGTGTCGGGGGATTACCTGGCAGCTCAAGAAGCGATTCGTTATAACCGTAAGGAATAAGCGGAAAAATCATAAAATTTCTGCTTTTTTTAGAAAAATCATCGCTTTTATTCATTATTTTGTAGTCCGGAACATCAGTCGGCTTAAGACCGAAGTTATCGCCGGAATAAAAAAAGATAACCGGGAAAAATATCTTTCCTTTATATTTTATCAGTACAGGTTTATCATTGGCAATAAAATCGGAAAACAGTGAAATAATAAAAAGAACAAGCAGAATCCAGAAAGATACGGATGCGCGTTTCATCTTACTGAACTTTTGAAGTCTTTTTCTTGTTACCGGAGAAATCGCCATTTCCTCCTCCCTATTCAAACCGGATTCTGGGGTCGACAAGCACAAGACATATATCGGAAATAATCCTCCCCACAAGAACGAGCAGGCTCGATATGACAATAAGCCCCAGCGCGACGGGATAGTCGCGGTTGACAATAGACTCATAGCTTAAAAGACCCATTCCGTCTATTGTAAATATCGTTTCAATGAGAATCGAACCGGAAAGGATAACTCCTATTATCATTCCGATATTCGTCGCTATTGGGATAAGGGAATTCCTCAGTGCATGCCTGAGTACCGCCTGCCGATAGGATAAACCCTTTGCGAGAGCTGTCCGCATATAATCCTGATTCAACTGCTCCATCATGGAGTTTTTCATTAAAAGGGTAAGCGTCGCAAAACTTCCGATTGTATAGCATAGAACAGGTAAAAACATATGCGCCGCATAATCGGCGATTTTTCCAAAAAATGAAAGCTCCTCAAAGTTATCGGAAACCATACCGCTTACAGGAAAGACATTAAAAAAACTTCCTCCCCCGAAAAAAACAATAAGTACAACGCCTAACACAAAAGACGGTATGGAATAGCCGATAAAAACAAGAATGCTTGAGATATGGTCAAAAATCAATCCGTGAGAAAGGGCCTTTTTTATTCCGAGTGGGATACAGATCAGGTATGTGAAAAAAAGGCTTGTAACCCCGAATGTGAGAGAAACAGGAACGCGGCTGATAATAACCTCTAAAACAGGTTTTTCATAATTATATGATGTGCCGAAGTCAAGCCTGACAAGCTTTCCAAGCCACAGAAAATACCGCACCAATACAGGTTTGTCAAAGCCGTAATACCTCTTGATATTTTCAAGCTCATCCTGCGTCATATTTACCTGCATACCACCGCTGCCCAGGCCTGATTTCTGCTGAGCCTGTTTTATTTTCTGAAGAGCCTGCTCCACAGGTCCTCCCGGCACCGTCTGCATAATTAAAAAACAGGCGATAGTTATGCCCAGAAGAGTTGGTATGATTAATAAAAGCCTTTTAAGTAAATAAAAGCGCATACTATTTCCCGGTTAATTTGTCATAGTAAACATTCTCAGTTTCTGGTGGAAGCGGAGTATTATTTTTATAGGCTTCCTGAAGCCTTTTTACCTTAACCGGATCATACCACCAGTAATAAATAATTCCATTTTCAATATTAAAATTATCGGAACCATATTTTGGAACAAACGTTTTCGGCATACCGAAAGCGTTTTTATAAAAAACAGCGTAATAATCTACCCACCAGAAAAGGATATAAGGCACGTCATTGTAAATAAGTCTGTCAATCTCTTTTATTACATCGTTTCTCTCGGTTGCATTAAACATCGGAGGAAGTGAATCGATCAGGGCGTCTACCTTTTCATTTTTATATCCCGGGAGGTTACTCCCGCCGATCTCATCTTTGTGCCTTGAATGCCAGAGCTGCTCGGGGTCTTCAAATAAATCAGCCGTCCAGCCTATAGTTACGGTATCGAAATTATATTCATCCATCTTTTTAATAAGAGTAGCCCAGGATGTAAGGTCGAGATTTACTTTAACTCCCACAGCTTTGCAGGACTCAACAAATACTGTAAGGTATTTTTCAACATTTTCATCCATAATAGAGAGAACAGAAAACTCAAGCCTTTCGCCTTTTTGATTTAAAAGATACCCATTTTTGTCAAGCTTATTAAACCCTGCCTGCTGAAGTAAGAGTTTTGCCTTCACAGGGTCATAAGTGAGGGGTTCATTATACGGCTTTGAAGCGCTCAGAGATGGCCAGTAGGAAGAAAGAGGCTGATAAAAGTTAAACATCAATTTTTCAATAATGGTTTTACGGTCAAGAAGCATAAAAAGGGCTTTCCGTACCCGTATATCCTGAAACAATGGTTTTCTCATATTTAAAGCGATTCCGCGGATTCCCCTTGGATGATGATTATATATTTTTTGTTTAATAATCCAGTTTTTCTTAAACTTTTCCGAATCGGTTTCAGTAACCCAGCGCTTCGGCGTGATTTGTGAAAAAACATCAAAGTCTCCTTTTTTGAATGCCTCAAAAGCTACATTTTCATCACGGATAATTTTATACTTAATCTTATCAAAATTGAATAAATAACGTCTGTATGGTAAAACCTGTGCCCAATAGTCCTTTCTCCTCGTTAAAATATAATATCGCCCATCTTTAACTTCGGAGAGACTATAGGGACCGCTTGCACCGGGGAGATCCATGTTGAAACTTTTGTTAAAATCCTTACCCTCATAAAGGTGTTTTGGCAAAATATTTATTAATGTGACTAAATTATTAAAATTTTTAAAGTGAACTGTTCTGGCTGTAATTTTAATTGTTAAATCATCTATTAAAACGGGCTCTTCAAAGCGCGACAGAAAAATCCTCATAACGGATGTAAGATTGTTCGTATTCATAATAACGTCGTAAGTAAATTTGACATCCTGCGCAGTAATTGGCTTTCCGTCCGACCATTTTGCACGTGGATCAATCTTAAATGTAAATACCCTTTTGTCTGGAGAAATGCTCCAGGAGGCGGCTATCAAAGGCCTGAATTCAAGAGTATTGGGATTCAGATCAAGCAGTGTATCGTATACAAGGTTGAAAACATCGGCGGCGTCCACGGCATTATTTACAAAAAGATTAAAGGATTTCGGAAATTCAGAACTATATAAATTCAATTCTCCGCCTTTGACTGCATTCGAATCGCCAAAATCGCCGTTATCAGTAGATTTCTCCCCAAAAGCCGTGCAAACAAGAAGCAAAATTGGCAATATATATAAAATGCTTTTATTCAAAAGTTTCATAATAATTCCTCCGGTCTAAATCCCAATGGAAAAATTATAAATACAATGTCTAAGATTATCAAATAAGCAGCATAATGCTGTATCTAAACTCACCCCGGCCTCCGGCCAGAGGGGCAGGGAGTTAGTTCACACTTGTCAATATCCCACTGTAAACCTTTTTCGAATAAACCTCGGCTTTTCAATTTCATCCAATATCGCAACAGCAAGGTCCTGAACCGAAATCCTGCTTTCACCTTTGGAATCCGTCAGCAATTGGTCGGTTCCCAGACGGAATTTACCTGTCCGTTCTCCAGGCTGGAGGTTAACGGATGGACTTATAAATGTCCAATCCAGAAAATCAATCTTTTTTAAAATATTTAGGGCATCTCTCGCCGCAAGAGCGCCGTCTTTAAATTCTTTCGGAAATTCCGGCGAATCGACAAGTTGAGAACCCGGTGAAGCCTCAAGACTCCCGGCGCCCCCGACAACCAGCAGACGTTTTACGCCGGATGCCTTTACACCCTTGATAATTGCATCTGTTCCTTTAAGATAAAGACTAAAGATTTCTGGATTACCCCAGCCCGGATTGTAAGCGCTGATAACAGCGTCATGACCTTCAACCAATCCGGCGACTTCTTTTTCATTCAAAACATCGCCCTTTTTAGCTGTTAGATTTTTATTCTCCGGGAGCTTTTCAGGATGCCTGGTTATACCGGTCACCTGATGTTCCCGGTTTAAGGCCTCTGTTAATACGAAACCACCCACATATCCCGTTGCCCCGATCAAAGCTATTTTCATACAAAATTACCTCCTTTTTTAATATTACTTATTAATTTAAAAATAGTTATGACATGAACATTTGTCAAATGAAAGGCTAAAATTTCCACCATCCGGGTAAAGTGTTTTTATTCGACGGCAACAGCCATTACATTGAAACTTGCTCCGGGTTTGAGATTGGCATATTTGGTTTTAAGAAAAAATGATTAAGCCGGATATGACGATCACTATTATTTTTTAAAGAAATTCAAGGAAATAATCGGATTGAACTCGAAAGAATTCTAACGGGAATATTTCATAAAATAACGATCAATCAATGCATTTACTTTACAGGTATCTCACTGTATACCGTCACTTTATTCCTGCCATTTTCTTTTGAATAATAAAGGGCCTTATCGGCTCTGCTTATTACACCTTCGCATGTTTTATCCGTTAAAATAAATTCAGTTATTCCAATGCTGATTGTAATCCTGAATTTATTCCCTTCATTATCCTTAAAATCAACTTTATTGATCTTATTCCTTAACCTTTCGGCCGGAATTTTTGCCTGATCGGCGTTTGTCTCAGGTAATATCACCACAAATTCCTCGCCTCCGTACCTTCCAATGATATCATTGTCTCTAAAAACTTCAGGTGATTTGAATAAATCCCCCAGACTCTTGATTACCTCGTCACCTATTAAGTGCCCATAGGTATCGTTTATCATCTTAAAATGATCTATGTCGATCATCATACATGCAAACCTTCCATAATGGTCTAAAAATTCTCCAAAGGGTTCACCTGATATTTCTTTTATTTCCATCTTAATTTTTTTTGAGACAGGATCAGCCGGTAGTTTATCCACCTGATCCAGACGCCAAATATTCCTGATAGTCCTTATTCTTTCTTTTTCCATTTCCTCAAATAATGCCCGTCTGTTTAATACATTGGCCAACATATCAATCCTGCTGATTTCCTCGAGCTTAATATAAAGATTTTCAATTTCTTTTTTTTGTTTATTTATTAATTCGGAATCCACAATATTTTCAAATGACTGAATAATATATCTGTTTAATCTTTCAAAATTCTGCATGTATTGAAAAACTATTAATAAGAAACTGTTTAACCTTATTTTTTTCATTTTAGGGGGTAAATAATAATAGAAATTCTGCTCTGTAATAATCTTGTTCTGCTCTTCAAAGGAATATTCCTGTTTTGTGATAAATAAAAAATGAGGATTGATAACATTTATTTTATCTTTTATCATACTTTTTAAGTTTTTTAACAGTTCATCATCTGCTAAACTTTTGTTTATCACAATTAAAAGATTCTCTCTATTCGGGTTTGTCACTTTAGCAATATCATCAGAAATATTTTTTAATGGCGTTAAAATAAAATTTATTTCCGGATTATTAAAAACAATACTTTTAATACTGTCTTCCAAAACATCCTGGATAACGACTATGTATTTCAAAATATGACCTCCCGAACATTTTTTTATTGTTCTTAAAAAATTATAAATATTTACCAAATTATTGTCAATTCTAATATTGATATAATAATCAGGGCTTGCTTAGTGGCTTCCAAAAGGCGGAAATCTCTGCCCGGATCAACCTGTATGGTTGTAGTTATGCCGAAGACTTATTATTTTTTGCCAGATAAGCCTCATTTCTTAAAAATGGGAAAAGCTGAAGAATATCAATTGTTTCTTTGCCTTTTCGCATTTCAAAATAGAGCTCAATCTGACCTAAAAAAGATGTCCGTTTCACATCCCCAATAATCTGTTTATTGCTTACTATACTTCCCTGAAGAACATCTATTTGATGAAGAAATCCGTAAACGGCTCTTTGTTCTTCACCATATTTCACGATCACAACATTATTGTACCCGTTCATTTTTCCGGTATATTCCACGGTACCATTGTTGATACTTCGGATTACAGTCTGTTTTTCAAGAAAGATATTTACACCTCTGCTTGTCGTATTAATATAATTTATCAAATCCCTGCTTACGGGAAAACTATAACCTGCTTCCATGTCTATTTTTATTGGAGTTTTATTATGTTTTACATCATTTTCTTCTTTCTTTTTGAAAATCATTATTTCCGGCTAAAATTTTTAGCTTTTCCCCTATATTGACCGAATCATTATTTTTATGATTCCACTCCATTATCGAATGATTGTTGACATTGAATTTTCTGGAGATGGAGGATAGAGAATCTCCTTTCTGCACTTTATAATTTATAATACCTTTTTCATCATTTTTTTTATCTTCGCTTTGAGAAGATTTGTTAATGGGTTTTTTAATCAACTTAGTGCCTGCCTGTTCATCACTGGATAATCCGTTTTTGATTACTGGAATTTTAATAACCATACCAGGATAAATCTTTTTATTTTCCAGATTATTAAGCCGGACTATAAATTCAATTCTTGAATCCTTTTCTCTTGCTATCTGAGTCAGGTTATCACCATGCTTTACCGTATAAGTAATAATCTTTTCAGGAATATTAAGATTTTGCCCTTCTTTAATCCTGTTATCGGGAATGTCATTGATTTTTGTTATAATACCTGGTTTTATATCAAAATGTTTTGAAATGCTCCATAGGGTATCGCTCTTTTGGACATTGTAGACAACCGGATATATAAAGGAATATGAGATAAATAATAATATTAGAAAAATCAGCCCCTTTTCAGCCATTTTTAATAAGCCTCGAAATCAAGTTTTATCAGCCTCTTCTATTTTCGGACAAGTTATGACTTTCCTCAAGCATAGCTTATTAAACAAAGCAAATTGAATTTTATTCAGGTTTTTTTCCGGGGCGATTTTGACAATTATTCACATATTGACTAAAATAAATATAGCTGGAGGAATTATGTTTACATTAATGTTTAAGAAAACATTCTTTGATATGTGGGATAATATGCTTCGTTTAATACTTCTGAATATAGGACTTTTAATTCTTATTTGTTTTTTTTTATTTTTATTAAACTTAGCAAGATCCCAGATTGTATTATTCTATTCGATATTAGGCATAGCATTTATTGGTATGATCTGCTATAATGGTGTTATTGCAAGGTTTACATTAGAAATTTCGGATTATAATCTTCCGGATTTCAGGGATTTTTTCGGATTTTTTAAAGAAACCTTTGCAGCCAGTTTATTTTTATCTGTAATATTGGCTTTTTATTTAATGATAATCTTTGTATCAATTCCATTTTATCTAAAAATAGGTAATATTGTCGGCCTTGCCGGAGTTTCTATTATATTCTGGATATCGGTTATATTCTTTCTCTCTCTTATTTACTATTATCCGGTTTTCGGAAGGCTCAATAAACAGCCAACCAAAATACTGAAAAAGTGTTTCATTATTTTCTTTGATAATCTCGGATTTACTATTTTCATTGCCATAGGCATGATCGTAATATTATTGCTATCAACTTTTCTCGGTTTTATTTTACCAGGATTAAGTACAATAGCCCTATGGGTTAATGCAGGCTTAAAGCTGAGGCTTCTTAAATATGATTACCTGGAGGCTAATCCGGATACAAATCGAAGAAAAATACCCTGGGCAAGTCTGATTGCCGAAGAAAACGATATCCTTGGAAAAAGGACCTTTAAAGATTTTATATTTCCCGCAAAGCAATAACCTCACCCCGGCCTGTCGGCCACCCCTCTCCCACTCACGGAGAGGGGTTTACCGATCTTATTTGGGATTTTAAAATACTTATTTATCGACTCTTCCCCCTTCTCCAATTGTGGAGAAGGGGACGGGGGATGAGGCTTATACAATAGTCATTTCTGTTGCCGAATCAAACACATGGGAATTCTTAAGATTGAATATTACTTCTTTATTTGTATCGCCGATGTTGAGTATTACCGATGGATCGTATTTAGCAACGAAGAAAAAGGTGTTTGTTGCAAAGTGAACTAATACTTCAGCGCCAAGATGTTCAACAATCTCAACATTAGCAAGGAAGTTGTTGCCGTCAATCTGTCCCTGATAGATTTTTTTATCATAAATATCTTCAGGTCTGATACCAAAGGTGACATCTTTGCCTGTGTATGGTTTTAACTTATCAGTAAACTCAGAAGGCATTTTCAACTGGAAGTCCTTAAAATCAATCCAGATAGCGCCGGTCTTTTCAATAACTTTTCCATTGAAGAAATTCATAGGCGGGCTTCCTATAAAACCAGCCACAAATTTATTACCCGGCTTGTTGTATACTTCCATAGGTGTGCCTATCTGCTGAATGAGCCGGTTATTCATTACAACAATTTTGTCGCCCATCGTCATAGCTTCCATCTGGTCATGAGTTACATAAACCGATGTAACTTTAAGCTTTGAATGAATCTTTATCAGCTCTGCTCTCATTTGAACCCTTAATTTTGCGTCAAGGTTGGATAGGGGTTCATCGAAGAGAAATACTTTGGGTTTTCTTACTATTACTCTTCCTATAGCAACCCTCTGTCTTTGTCCGCCGGAAAGAGCTTTTGGTTTTCTCTTCAGCAGGGCTGTAATATCGAGGATTGCCGCAGTTTCCGCTACCCTTTTGTTGATCTCTTCTCTCGGATAGTTCCGGAGCCTTAAGCCGAATGCCATATTCTGCTCTACTGTCATATGAGGATAGAGAGCATAGTTCTGGAATACCATTGCAATATCCCTGTCCTTCGGCGGTAAATTGTTCACAACAACATTATCGATGGAGATTTCCCCTTGTGTGATTTCTTCAAGGCCGGCAAGCATTCTAAGTGTAGTGGATTTGCCGCAGCCCGAAGGTCCTACAAGCACAACAAACTCTTTGTCTTTGATTTGAAGATTGAAATCCTCAACAGCTGTGACTCCGCCTTCGTAAACCTTCATCACATTCCTAAATGATACTTCTGCCATAAATATATCCTCCTTTCTTTTTTTTACAAAAACTAAACTATCCCAAAACAGGTTCAAGTATCTCTTCTTTATCCTCAATATATGAGAAAAAAAACGGCTTTTTAGGTAAAAATAAAATATTCTTCTCTGTATTTATCGGTAAAAGCAGCCTGATTTCCAGGCCATCATCTACCCTGCAAGTTGATAACTGCCTGCTCCCATCATAAAATCTGGATTCGACTATTTCAACCGGGATACCTCGATCCGAAATTTCAATTTCTTCGAGCCTGAAACACATATTGTAAAAACCGTCCTGGATTTCAACCGGAAGGCCAAAGGGGATAGTCTCCCCATATTTAACTTCAATTTTTATCTTATTAATCCCCAGATGAGATAGTATATCCATTACTGCCGCGCTGGATGGTTTATTATAGACATCCTGAGTCCTGCCTGTCTGCAGAATACAGCCTTCAGACATAACTGCAATATAATCGCTGATTGATAGTGCGTCATTAAGATTCGCAAAACTTATGATAATTGTTTTTCCAAGATCTCTTATTATTTTTTTCATTATTATAAGCATTTCCCCATGAAGCTTTTGATCCAATTGTTTAAGCGGTTCGTCAAGAAGAAGTAAATCAAAGTCATTGCTTTTTTCTTTGCCTATGGCAATCAACTGTTTGATGCTTTCAGATAATTTTGATGGATGCAGATCAAGATGAACAGGATCGATATTCATTTCTTTAAGTATATCCGATATCTCTTCCTGAGCGCTTATTTTTTCTTCATTGTTTGAGGCTTTCTCTATGTTTTTTCCTTTTTTTTGATGTGGAAAAAAAGTATTATCCAGAAAAACATATCCTATCTTCCTTTTGTTATGCATAAGATTATCAATTCTTTCAATTCCAAGGGATATTTCACCCGAATCAATATCCTCAAGTCCGGCAACTGCATGAAGCAAAAGTGTTTTCCCTGAACCGATAGTTCCATAAAGAGCAAGGGTCTTGGCTTTCGGTAATGAAAGGCTTATGTTTTTAAGAAAAAAATCTTCTTTTTGCAGATTAAGGTTTTTAATGCTTAGAAAAGTATCTTCGTCATCAAATAACTCATGAATTGGGTTTGTAAATACCTTTTTTTGTTCTTTTATAAAATTAATTAAGTCTGAATATAGTATTCTGGTAGCGCTTCCTATTTTAAATGCCTTTAACTTTCCGCTTTTCACAAGAATATAAACCATCTGAGTAGAAATATTGAGGAACTCAGCAACATCTTTAATTGTAAGGGCTTTTTCCTTATTTTCCATTATTACTTCCAAAAAATGTTTGTAAGCGGTCAATATATTCAAAAAAACAGAGCTATGATTATTCTAATATATATATATATATTTGTCAATGGATATATACAGAATAATATAAGAATAAATTGAGTAATTCAGGTTAATCAATTTACCTATCAGTTATATTGAGATTATTTTCGAGCATTATCTGTCAATATTTCCTTTTCGATAAATTAAAAAATATTTATAAGATAATAAAAGAAAATAGAGAATTTTCTTTTTTTAAGCTTTTTATTAAATTTTATCTTAACAACTATCCGATATATAGCTGTATTACTTTTTTAATGGAGGCTTTTTTTTGGTTTATTTATTGTCATTAAGAAAATACTTTTTTACATTTCTAAAAACAGTCTTGTTTTTTGCTGCTGGTCTATTATTGTATCTATTCAATATTTTAATATTTCTGAAGTTTAAAGGAGAAAGCAGCATTTTAATCGAGGCTTTAAAAAACTATGCACTGTTCCTGGTTTATTCATTCCCTTTTATAACTATTATCGCCAGCGGTTTTTACTTCAGTTTTATAGGAACAGATAAAATGTTTACAATTAGAATGATCCCCATAATTTCTGCTTTCAATACGATTGTCCTTCTTATATTTTTCCTTGTTAATTTCGATTTTCTTATACTTTCAGACCCGTCTCAGCTCTATTTTAAGCCTGAGGTAAGAGATGGAATTGTAAATACCGTAGGAGATTACAAGATTTATTTTGAAAAGGGCGGAAATAAGGGAGAAAAAAGGGGAATTCTTTTCTATAAAAATGCATATCTTATCAATGACTGGCAGATTAAGGATAATGAAGTCAGACTATCGGCTTATCAATATATCGGTGATAATAGTTTTTTTAAACAAAATTCAAGTTTCTCGATACCCCGTAAAGAACCGGTTTTACAGTTAAAAGAGACCGGCATCACTCATTTTCTTTTTCAGAATTATATTTCCTATCTAAAAAAACTGAGGGAAATATTTTATACAACATTTGCCTCCGATGGTATTTTAGCCTCAATTATAGCGATTCTATTTCTATGCACCGGATATTTTACAATTATTTCTGGAATATCAGGTTTTATAAATGAAAAACAGCTTATTATCCTTACCTATTCAACGCTTTTAATAACTGTTATTTTGATGTTTCTATGCTTTCCATATTTTTTAAGCCTTATTACCCTGATTAAGTTTGGAATAAAGAACGGGTTTTTCAAGGTAATTATTCCAGGTTTATTTATTGGATTATTTTCAGCCTTAATCGGCTATGGACTTCTGGAACTCAGGGATCTAATGTTAAAAAGGACCGGGAATCGGTAACCTTCAGCAGTTTATGAGGTTTTATATGAGGAAATTCAACTCTTTTTTTGGTTATTTCATCCTGTTAAGTATATTTATAATAATAATCTCAGCCGTATTTCATGTTAAAATTGAAAAAATGGATGGTATCTGGATTTTATATTATACATCGCTTGATCTACTCAATTATATACCGGTCATTACAGGCTTGTGTATTCTCTGGCCGCTTGTTTTTAGAAGTAAATCGGATATACAGAATCCTGTTTCAAACACAACGCTTGGTTTTTTTGTTATCATGTTTATATTTATAATAATGGGTGGCGTATTTGCCTTTCAGGAATTGGCTGTACCGAAATTATATGAATTTATAAGCCATCAGGCTATGCTTAAAGAAAAAAATTTAAATATGAAAGTAAAGTTTACCGATGTAACCGGGGTAAAGTTTTCTATGGCAGAATTCAATAACTTAAAATATTTGCCTGTAAAAAATGACATTGCCTTTTCAATGGGTAAGTCCTATGCTTACTTTCAAAAAATGTACAATGGCAGCGGCAGCTATTACATTGAGGGTTTCCGCCTGATCGCTTACAACAGCAAAAACCAGCTGGATTATATTGTTGCAGCAGAGTATGGAAAAATATCAGAAGGGAATCTTTATGCGGTTAATCCTGTGTATTATGAATACAGAGGCGGGATATTTTCAAAAACACAGAAGATCACAGGAATAAAAAAAATCCCCATTGTTTATGATGCTAATGGAATATATGCTTTGAGTTCGGAATCCACTGCTAAAATAGCTGGCTTAATAGATATATTTATGTATAATGACTATGTTTATGATTCAAAAATCAACTTTTTTCATCTTGGAAATATAGTATTCAATAAAATAGCTTATTATATTTCACTAATATTTGTTCTGATTATTTGTGCAAGCTTCGGAGCCGCATTTCAAAATCTAAGGCCTCTTTATAGAGAATATTTCCAAACTGCTTGTTTTTACGTCCTGTCTGCATTATCAGTAGCTCTTTTGTATGACACTCTTGTCGCCGTTGTAAACATGATTTACGGAATGTCTATATAAAGTGCGGGAAAAACCCATTACCTCATCAAGCCGCTTTTTTCAACCTTTCAGGCAAGAAACAAGCCTCCCTGTCTTTGAGAGCTTTGCGGTAATTTATTTCAGCCTGTTTCCAGTTGATTATTTTCCAGAAAGCGCTTATATAGTCGCTCCTACGGTTTTGATAATTCAGGTAGTATGCATGTTCCCAGACATCCAGTCCGATAATGGGAAATAGGTCTTCCATAAGCGGACTGTCCTGATTTGGCGTTGAATGAACAACGAGCTTTCCGAAAGCGTTCAGAGACAGCCAGGCCCAGCCTGAACCGAAACGCTTAACTGCGGCATCCTCAAATTGTTTTTGAAAACTTTCCATAGAACCGAAGCTTGTAGCCAGAATCTCGGAGAAATCCAGCCCGGGGGAACTTCCGATTTCCCCTCCCAGAATTTTCCAGAAAAGAGAGTGGTTGAAATGCCCTCCGCCATTGTTCCGGACTTCATTCCTAATATCCTCAGGAACACTTGGCAGGTTCATCAGCAGATTTTCAATAGCTTCTCCGTATAGTGATGGATACTTGTCCAGAGCAGTATTCAATTTGCTCACATAAGCCACATGATGCTTGTCATGGTGGATTTCCATGGTTTTCGCATCAATATAAGGCTCAAGAGCATTGAAATTATATGGTAAATCAGGTACTGTAAACTTATTCATAAAATCCTCCTTTCACCGCAGCATTAATATCAAAAACGCCTAATAACAAATTGCATTCTAAATTTGATATCTAAGCGATGATATTTATACCAAATTGCATTCAAAGCAAATCAGTATTATATCATATTAAAATATATTAAAAAGAAATGAAACCGGCAAGTTTTTTACGATTGTTTATTTTTGATTTGAGGCAATTATTTGATAACTTTCTGAATAAATCCCTGAAATATGTTTAAAAAATCATTTGTAGGTTTATAAATATAAAAATAATGGAATGCGGGAGACTTTTCCACCGGGCGGACCTCATTAAAATTTTTTAAGAAAACAATTAATATAATAACACGGAGTACAAAGGAGATAATAAATACAATGGTGAAGTGGTTAAAAACCCAGAAGGTAATATGAGCTTTTTGAAGCATTTCTGCCAATATCCCCCCCGCGAAAGCGCCAAGAAATGCAAAGGTTGTATTCAATGTATTGAAATAGGCCATTATTTTAGTAACATTTTCCCTGCGGACGGCATCAAAAATGAAATTTGTTGTTGCAAGGTTAAAACCTGCCCAAAGAAAGCCGCTGAATGTTTGGAGAAGTATTAATAAATAAAAATTCTTGATAAAGGCCCAGCCCAGTGCAAGTAAGGGCATCGATATCGCAGTTATGTATAATATGCGGTAATTTCCATATTTGTCGGACAAAGGACCCCAGTATGTCATAAAAACAAATGAAAATATACTGGCCGTCATCAAAATAACCGTGAATTGAATATAGTTAAATCCGAGCGATTGAATTATAAAAACAGAAATAAAAGGCCCCACGAGATTTGCGGCAAATGATATTAATATTATGAAAACGGTAAATCTCCCAAAATTCGTAGAAAAAAGTTTTGTCAGGAATATTTTAAAATGGAATTCCTTTTCCCGGGTAGGTAGTTTAAGCTCTGGTTCATACTGTTTGCTGAGAGGAAAAAAATTGGAAACCCTTGAAATGAATGCAAGTGTGAAGAGAACTAGAAAAGCCGTCAGCTCATGACCGGCTTTTTTGGCAAAATAAAGGCTTAGTCCGGCAATTGAGATGGATGCAAACTGAACAGCACCGAGAACGGTATTACGAAACCCCCAGAATTTTCCTCTCAGTTTTTGTGGAACAAGGTCATTCATCCAGGAAAGCCAGCCCGGTCCGCCAAAGCTTGTGGCGGAAATCCCGATGAAAAATACAACAATAATAGCCCAGGGCTCTTTGATAAAAATGCCTATTAATACCATAAAAAACCAGGAAAAAGCATGGATTCTGCTGGCATTAATACTCAACGTCTTTCTCTTTTTAAATCTTGTAATAAACTTAGCGCCTAATAGTTGAGAAATGCCGATCCCAAGCTGGTATAAACCCTGCATAAGCCCGATCTGAAAAACCGACGCTCCGAATAAAAGCGCGAATGGCACAATGTAATTTTCCGAAAAGCCGAACATAATAGCCCATAGTATCCCGTCAATTATGGAATAATACAGCCCGTTTTTCAGGTTTTTATTCCGTATTTTATTAAAAAAATTATCCATAACCCAATTATTGAACGAATTCAAATTTCAACTTTAATTTTAAGATTTTAATGCAATTATGTCAAGGCCTTCTCAAGGCTTAAGTTTAGATAAAACCTTCTTCAATTCTATACATAAATAATCAGCATCTTCTTCGGAAAGTTTTGAATACAACGGGAGGCTTATTTCATTCTCATACATTTTGAGTGTATTCGGATAATCTTTTATATGATAACCAAGTTTAGTATAAGCAGGATGCATAACCACCGGAATAAAATGGACATTCAACGCGATTCCTATTTCAGCCATTATCCTGATTATTTCAGACCGTTTTTCTTCATTTATATTTTTAATCCTGAGCGGAAAAAGATGATAGTTTCCTCTTTTATTTTTACCTTCAAAAGGTGGAAGAATGCAGCCGGCTTCATCCTTAAAGGCTTTTTTGTATATTTCGTAAATTGTTTTCCTTCTTGGGATGATTTCATTTTCATAACGCCTCAGCTGAGCAAGCCCTATAGCGGCGGTAATATCCGTCATATTATATTTATAACCGGGAAGTTCGATTGAATACCGCCAGCTGCCCGCATTCATTTTACTCAGGGCATCCTTGCTCTGACCATGAAGGGAAAGAAGCTGGAGTCTTCCATATATTTCATCTGATGTCAACCCGGTAAAAGAGTTGAAAGCTGCTGCGCCGCCCTCCGCCGTTGTAAGGTTTTTCACAGCATGAAATGAAAAAACCGTAAAATCTGCGGCATTGCCGATTCTTTTTTCATTATAAACCGAGCCGAATGAATGCGCGGCGTCAACTATTAAAACAGGTCTGTTGAAATGCGCCTGAAGCGTATTTTTCTTCGGATGAAATTTCTTTCTTTTGTTTATTAAAACCTGATTAATTTCATCATAATCGCATGGCCAGCCCCCAAAATCAACCGGAATGACTGCCTTTGTTTTAGAAGTTATAGCTTTTTCAATGTTTTCAGGAGATATATTAAATTCCCCTTCTTTTAAATCTACAAAAACAGGCTTAGCTCCGCAATGAAGAATTACATTAGCGGTCGCTGCAAAGGTATAAGGAGTTGTTATCACTTCATCCCCGGGGCCTATTTCCAGCATCCGTAGAATCAGTTCAAGACCTGCCGTAGCGGAACTTAAACAAACCGCTCTTTCAACCCCGCAGTAATCTGCCAATTCTTTCTCGAAAAGCTTTGTCTTCGGGCCAGTTGTAATCCAGCCTGATTTTAACGTATCGACAACCTCGTCAATCTCAGCCTGAGTTATATCTGGAGGGGAAAATGGGATGGTTCTTTGAATCATTATTAAGACCCACAGTTATTAAATTCAGGAACATATTTTTTTATCAGTTCCTTTATTTCTATTATTCGACAGGACTCGGCGGCGGCTTTAAATTCTTCGATTATTCTATTGAGCGTTTCTTTATTTAAAATATCCTCTGATTCATGAGAAATAAAAAGCTTTTCAAAATCTGTCTTTGAGAGTTTTTCATTATCTGTTAAGATTTCCTCGTACATCTTCTCGCCCTTTCTCAGACCTGTAAATATCACAGGAATTTCATCTTCATTATAACCGTATAAGCGAATAAGTTCTTTTGCCAGGTCTATAATTTTAATCGGCTTACCCATATCCAGCACAAAAATCCTGCCGTCATCAATTGATGCGGATTTTATAACAAGCCTGGCAGCTTCCCTTATAGACATAAAATAACGCTCTATTTCAGGATGAGTAACCGTTATAGGTCCTCCGGCTGCTATCTGATCAGTAAATACATGAATTACGCTTCCCCTTGACCCAAGTACATTGCCGAAGCGGGTTAAGGCAAATTTTGTCTTTTCCTGGGCGGCTCCAAGCGACAATATAATTCTTTCGGCAATCCTTTTTGTCGCGCCCATTATCGAAGTCGGGTTTACAGCCTTATCGGTCGAGATCAGCATAAATTTACCAACCCTGGCCTGAATAGAACAAATAGCGCAATTATAAGTCCCGATAATATTGTTTTTTACAGATTCATCAGGGTAATCTTCCATTAAAGGGACATGCTTATGCGCCGCGGCATGAAAAACAATATCGGGCTTAAAACGCTGCATTTCAAAAAGCATCTTTTTATCATCCCTGATATCTCCAATGACATAAGAAAATCTATTGTCATTTGAAACCTTCCTGATTAATGAGTGAATTGAATTTTCACCATGCCCGTAAGCTACAATTTTTTTAACGGGAAGTTCGAGAAGCTGGATAAATATCTCCGAGCCTATCGAGCCGCCGGCTCCCGTTACAAAGACTGTTTTATTGTTATAATATTGTACAAGGCTGTCAATATTAAAACCGACTTCTTCCCTTCCGAGCAAATCTGTCGGTTCAATATTCCGTATTTGATTAAAAGTAACTTTGCCTTCAATTATCTCGAAGATACCTGGGACAATCTTTGTTTTAACCGAAGTCCCGGATAATGATGTGATAATCCTGTTTATAACCTGTCTGTCTGCGGAAGGTATGGCGATAATAACTTCATCTATCTTGTTATTATTAACAATTAAACTCGCGCTGTCGATTTTCCCGAGAACAGGAAAACCAAGAACATTTTTTTTGCCGATGTCATCGTCAAGAATTCCGATAAGATGGTATTTTTTATATATTTTTTCATTCTCGAGTATTTCCTGAACGACCATTTTTCCGGCATCGCCGGCGCCGATAATAAGTAAGTTTTGCATATTGATTAAATTTTATAACCTGCCGACTGCGCATCATTATAAAACATTTTTACTGTATCAAGTGAAAATTCTTTTAAATCTTTTCCGGCTGAAGGCAGCTTTTTTAAAATATCCGGCAATACGGTAATAATATGACATCCAACCTCTTCTGCCTGAAATATATTTAAAAGCTCTCTCGGACTGGCCCATAAAACTTCAGCATTCGAATTTTTTTTGCATATTTCAACCGCTTTTTTCATAATAGGAATCGGATCACGCCCAGTATCCGCTATTCTTCCGGCAAAAACCGAAACAATATTTTTAATCTTCGGATTAAACGCATTTACAACGCCTTCAACCTGTTCAAGAGGCATAATCGCTGTTATATTCAAAGATAAACCATTATCAGACAATTTTTTAATTAAAGGTATTGAAGATTCGCCCTTCGTGTTTGTAATAGGTATTTTAACGTAAACGTTTTTCCCCCAGCTGGCAATCTTCTTTGCCTCTTTTTCCATAGATTCAAAATCGTCGGAAAAAACCTCGAAAGAAATCGGCAGGTCTTTTATTTTGGATAATACCTCCCTGGCGAAAGCCTCGTAATCCTTTATTCCGGCTTGTTTCATAAGCGTCGGGTTGGTTGTAAAACCGCTGATCCAGCCTTCCTTATAAATTTTGAGCATGTCGCCAATATTAGCGCCATCTGCAAAAATCTTGATTTTCAAATCTGTTATTTTGAACATAACTCTCTCCTAAGAAATTTTATAATTTATTATCAGCCTGACTGCATCCATCAAATTGTCAACTTTAAAATCTGAAATGGTTTTTTGATCGCCATAATACCCAACATTTTCTTCGCTCCTCACAAGGATTGTTTTTACACCGCCATTTTTTCCGAAGATAATATCCGTTTCCCTGTCACCGATCATCCATGATTCTTTCATATCGATTCCATATTCCTTTTCAGCTTTTTTAAGAAAATATGGCTTAGGCTTTCTGCATTCACATTCTCCCGAATATCCGGCAATTATACCCGCGGGATGGTGGTAACAATAATAATATTCTTTAAATATTATACGATTTTCCTTAAACACCTCGTCCAGCCTTTTGTGAACGGTTACCAGATCTTCAAGACTGCATTTCCCCTTTGCATAATCGGGCTGGTTCGAAACCAGGAATAAAAAGAAACCGTTCTCAAGCGCCAGTTTTAAACTATCTAAAGTCCAGGGATACAACATTAAATCCTCAACTCTGTGAGGCGGTTCATATTCTCCGTTAACTATATTAAAAATCGGTTTGTTTATTACCCCGTCCCTATCGAGAAAAAGAGCTTTATTCATCTACTTAGTCGACTCCCATTTTGCCTCATTGGCTTTTAATGCCGGATGCGAAACAAACATGTGCCATACAACGGCATGAAAAGCTTCCGTTAAAGGTGTAATCATATCATTGTTTATTATTGGAATTATAACTGCCGCATCCGCGACCTTCGCTGTAAAACCGCCGTCACGGCCTACCAGCCCGATAACTTTGGCGCCGGTTTCTTTAGCATATTTTACTGCCATTACTAAATTAACGCTGATATTTTTCTCTTCGTTGCCTCCGCCTACAGAAATCACAAGTACTCCGTCGTTCGAATTAAGCCTGCTTCCCTTCAGCCAATTTGCAAAAACCGTGTCCCAGCCGTCATCGTTAATACGGGCTGTAAGCTCTGAAACATTGTCGGTCGGAGCATAGCACTCGATTCCAACCAGCTTTCTGAAATCGTTTACGGCATGGCTTGCATTCCCGGCGCTTCCTCCGACTCCGAGAATAAAAAGCCTTCCATTTTTACTTTTCGTCTCTAGGATAACATTAATTGCTTTTTCCATTGATTTTTTGTCGATAGTTTCGGCTATTTTTATAACACCCTTAAAATACGAATCGATATAATCATTGATTCCCATTGAAATCTCCTGTTATTATTTTTTTTAAAAGATATTCCCTGGTTTCCTCAATTCCTTTAAATGAACCAATCTCATAAAACCTTTCTTTTACTTCGTAGCCAACTAATTGATCTTCATTAACCAGATATTTGTAAATATCGGCAAGATCCACAACCTCATTATCTTTAATATCATTAAAAACACTCTTTCTCATTATTCCAAGCCCGTAATCAATATAATTCATTTCAGGAACAAAATATTTTTTATCATAATTAATAATCCGGCCGTTTTTGAAAACAACGTTACTTTTGTCCCATTGCCCGTTATTTTTCAATACTGTCATCAGCGCCTTTTTATTACTTCTTAAAAAATAACTAGCAATTTCCCTGAAATCAACATCAAGATAAGAATCCCCATACATAACAAAAAAAACATCATTTAATAGCGGTAAGGCTTTTTTTATAGCACCTCCCGTACCTAGAAGTTTATCTCCATCAAAAGAATATTCAACCTTCATTCCGGAGCCGGAGCCATCCTTAATGTAATCCCTGATCTGTTCGCCAAGGTAACCCGCGCAGATAATTACTTCTTTTATCCCATTTTTATTTAAAAGCTCAAGCTGACGTACAATAAACGGCTTCCCATTGATATCAATCATTGCTTTAGGAATTTCTTGAGTAATGGGTCGGAGACGAGTTGCAAGACCGCCTGCAAGCAGTGCAAGAGTAAAAACTCCCATATTATTATATTACTTCCTTTCTAAATTCTATTTTTTTAAAAGCAAATAATTTCATAAACAAGAAATTATATATTGTCATAACTCCAATTGTTATTATATGAGATATTGTTTCAACTATCTTTTTATTAATATCATTGTTTAATCTTCTTAAAGTCATATTCAAAATAGAAGCTATTATTGTTGCAATCAATATTCCTAATAAAGCCGAAAAAATAAATTTTAATAATTGAATATAACTTTTTTCTTCAAATGCCTTAAAAGTAAAATATTTGTTTAAAATAAAGCTTGAAATAGTGCCTAAAGTGAAACCAAATGCAATACTTATTGAATAATAATATACAATTTTATCAAAAAACATCCGAAATAAAAGAGCACTAAAAAAATTCAAAACCGCAGATATGCTTCCACTAAACAAAAACTTCAAAAATTGAATCGAAAAAAATAATTTAACAATCTCTTTTATCTTTTTTATAATCATTATTAAATTTCCTTTACATTATTTATTTTATTCGCCAAATTAATGCTTCTTTTTATTACTTCATCCATATTAATGTATTCAAATTCTGCAAATCTGCCCAATAAAATAATACCAATCGAGTATAGATAATCTTTTATTATCATTAAATTGTTTGAATATTTCACGTCATAAACAACATATCCATATTCTAAATTCTGTATATCAGTTACAATAACACTGTTCTTATCTGCTATATCTAATTTATTAATATCATTAACAACAATTTCAGTTAAAACATCATCAGAAATATTGTACAATTCATTATTTCTATGCGTTGTTACTTCTGCAATTAGGGAAGATGCCCCAGAAGGAATCGTATTTTTACTAAAATACCCCATATAACATATTCTGTGAAAAATAACATCACTTTGAGGAATATATATTGCGCTTTTGTCCAACAAAGAATCATTATTTATACCTACCATTACAACTCTTACCATATTATGTCTAAGCTGGTTAGCGCATTTTAAAACTTTTTCCGGGACATCATTCAAAAACTTTAATAATTCATTAATTGGAATTGTTGACACAAGTTTATCATAATATTTATTTTCAGCCCCATTAGAGACCATCCATTGATTATTTTTCTTAATTATACTATTAATTTCATAATCGGTAATGATATTTTTATTGTCTTTAGCAATCGCATTAACTAAGCCTTCGATTCCACCGTATTTAGGATATATAAAATGCAATTGGTGTGTATACCCTTCTGTTTCAATTCCTATCGCTGACTTTATAATATCTTCCAAAGGCGGCCGAGGAATTCTTTCAACCCATTCAAGAGACATGCTGCTTAATTTTTCTTTCCAAATCTTTTTATTATATGGTATAAGATATTTATCAGCAATACCATACCCAAAAGTATAATAAATCCATTCTTCATAATTATTTGGTATATTATAATCGTTTTTCAAAAAGCCGATTAAACAGTCATATAAATCATTTTTATCAAGTTTATATAAATCATTTTCAAATGGATATTTCATAAATCTATTTTTATATATAATTTTATTGTTACGTTTGCAATAATTAATATTTTCCCCTAAAAAACTTTTAACAACATCCATTAACTTTGAATCTTTTGAAAAAAGAATATGCCCTCCAATATCATATTGAAAACCATCTTTTTCAAAAGTCCGACAAAGCCCACCAATTTTTTTTTCTTTTTCTAAAATTTCATTATCATAATTTAAATAATAACTTAAAGTTACGGCGCTTAATCCACCACCAAGTATTCCATATTTCATCATAAAAAACCTTAATTTCTTATTTTGTAAATCGAACTGTTAGAATTCTCTTCAATGTCCACCAGGCACTTTGTAAAGGTTTCATTGTTGAAACGCCTATTCTTTCTTTGTAATCAATATATACAACTTTTAACTTAAAACCCATTTTTAATGGCTGTAATAATAATTCAACCGGAGACGCAGCCCCTTTTGGATTATATTTTAATTGTTCTATTAAAGATTTCCTATATGCCCTCATTCCACTATGAAGATCAGTTATATGTTTAAAAAAAAGAATAGAGGCAAAAAAAGCAAATCCTGCATTCGCTAAATAATTAATTAAAGGCATATTTTTTGGTTTCTTTTTTAACCTTGATCCATCAACAATATCAAACCCATCTTGTAAAATTAGATTTGCAAATTCAGGAATCATATTGGCCGGGTAAGTATTATCGCAATCCATTGTAACAATAATATCGCCTGAAGCCGATCTTAAAGCCAAGTCCATGGCAGGACCGTAACCTTCAGGAGGATATTGCTTTATTACTTTTCCACCTAGCGATTCAGCTATTTCTGCGGTTTTATCTTTACTTGAATCTACAATTAATATTTCTGCTTTAGGTACATATTTCTTTATATCAAGAACTACAGTTTTAATAGCTTTCTCTTCATTCATTGTAATCATAACAACACTAATCATGATTTTCTTCTCCTTGCATTATTTTTTGATGTATCACTTCTCCAAAATAACCTATTTATGTAATAAAAAATGTAATATAAAGCATTATTGTAAAAAAAATGAAATAACAAGAAATTATATTTGCAAATTTTATATTTTTAATATCCTTGGAAATATTTACTAAAAGTATAAAAATAGCAGGAATTATGTAGCCGGCACTTATATTAACATAAACCGGATATTTAATAAGATAAGAAAAGAATTGAAAATAAAAAGCAGCCACTGATGAAGTAATAAGAAGATATACAATATATTCATTGTCTTTTTTTAAGAAAAGTCGTATAAACTTATACAGACTTTGTATTATTATGAATATAAATAGAAGGGAAATCGGAATCCCCAAATAATTTAGTATTTTGAACTTTATTATTTTACTTCCATCAATATAATGGGGAAAAGTACCAATTAAACCTTCCTTATCTAATGTATTAAAACTACATTTTTCACTGACTAAATAATTCCAATAATCGCTATATAATGTCTGATGTAAAATAATCCAAAGGCCATCATAAACATTATTTGTAGCATAAGGTTTATCAAAATCCTTAAGATTAAACTTATAATAAAATTCTAACGGATATACTTCTGTTATTACCTTTTTTGTTTGAGCTTTATTCGGTGCACTAAAAAAATCTCCATATTTATTTGATTTATATAAATAATATGGCATTATTATCAAAGTTGTTAGAAATATAAAAACCGATATTTGTACTATTTTTTTTGTATATTTAACATTTGGGAAAAAAATAAGAATTACTAATGTAGTCAAAAAAACGGCTAAATTCGTTAAAGTAGTTAAAATTCCAAGGGATACTAATATCGATAAAACTACTACTGATTTAAAATCCATCTTTTTTCTAATTACAAAGATAAATATTACAAAAAGAGTCAGCATAGATAAGAAATTCCCAAGACTATAATCTAAAATCATATATGCAAAATTCAACGCCGGTGGTAAAGCTGAAAATAAAGCGATAATAGATAAATTTAAAAATGTGTTTTTTGAAAAAATAGTAACTAATTTATAAAGCAAAAAACATATTATAAAATAAAGGATTAAAGAAAACAATTGAACAATTTTCATGCTTTTTGAAATTTTGAATATAAAAGCTGCAAATATATAATATAAAGGAGGATTGGATGCAGCGTACCCTTCTGCTGGAAGATTATTATTGCTATCTATATATTGGATCATTGACATATGACTATTGGCGTCATATCCCCACTCATAAGAATATTTAATAAAATTATTGATTGAAAAAATACTTATAATTATTATTAATAATAAAATAATAACACTATTTTTTTTAATATTTATATTTTTTTTTATATAGTATAATAATGCGGGTATTTTTTCAAAAAGCATAGAAACTCCTCTCAATTCATTTTATTTTTTATATATTAAATATTTTGTAGTATCCCTTATAATCTTCCATAAATTTTATCCACGATTTTCAAAGCTTCTTTTGCATCATTTAACCCGCCGTTTAGGGATTTATTTTGTTCAATACATTCTATAAAATCAGCAAACTCAAGTTTCCATGATTTATCCTCACCGGGATATTCCCAGATAGTTGTTTCAGGAGGCCCCATTTCGGGAAGCATTCTATAATAAGAGAGCCTTTCAACACCATAGCTTCCTCCAAGGCCGTCTATCTGGAGTTTGCCATACCGGGCATAGATTTCCAGGCTGAACAAATTTTTCCATTCAGTACAGCTTACCTGAAGCCATGCTGCTTTATTGTCTTTTTTGCGAAGCGATATAAAACTGTTATCATCAACCTTCATATCCCAGAAATAATTAACTGTGAATCCGTCAATTTTTTCAAAATCTCCCATAAAATATCTTGATAAATCTATCAAGTGAACGCCCTGGTCTATTAACTCTCCACCCCCGGAAATTTCAGGATTTGCACGCCATTCTTTATCATAGTCTATCCTTCCTCCATGTCCTAATCTTCCTCGAATAAACATTATATCGCCGATTTCACCGGTATCAATAATATTTTTCGCTTTTATTACAGTTGGATGATATCTTAGATTAAATCCAACTTTTACCTTTTTATCTGATAGCAAACTCATTTGATAAAATGGATCTATTTCTGAAAAGCTCCTTGCGCCGGGTTTTTCAATAAGAATATGTTTTCCACATTCTAAGGCATATTCTCCGATAGGGGTCAATAAATCATTGAACGTTGAAACTATAACAATATCGACTTCACTGCATTCAACGGCTGCCTTCCAGTTTTTTGTTACCGAAGCATTTTGATTATTTATCTTTCCTACATACTTTGCCCGATCAATATTTTTATCTGATACAATCAAAAGATTATGATTTTCACCTAATGCTCTTGCCCTTTTTTCCCCAATCAGGCCGCATCCCACTATCGCTATATTCATTTTTAAAAACTTCCTTATTAAGTGCTATTCCGGAATATTTATTCTTCTTAATTTTCCTGCTTCGAAAAATTCATTTTTGTTATGGTTATTGGCAAAATCCATATAATTATCCTTATAATGAATCAGTCTTCCGGAAATACCTTTATTCATTTCCGGAATTGATAAAAACTCTATCAGTTTAAATATTTCTTTCGGATCAGTTCCACCGGTTCTTGAAATTTCTAACGCTTCATTGTAAGCTTTCTCACCGGCAAGCTCTTTTGATTTCAGTATTTCTTCGGTCATATCTGTTTTTACAGCCCCCGGGGCTATAGCGTTTATTATAATATTCGAGTGTCCTTTTAAAATCAGTTCATCGGAAAAATTTTCGACAAGCCTTAGAACCCCGGTTTTTGAAACCCCATATGCAGAGAAATAAAGCCTGGCATAACAAGAGCCCCCGCCCGAAAATACTATTATTGAACCACCGGATTTTTCCTCAATCATATTTTCAACTGCGACTTTAGCTGTATTAAAACTGCCGATTAAGTTCGCCTTTATAGCCGATTCAAATTCTTCCTGGGTCAATTCCCATACAGGGCCCAAAGCCCCCTGGATTCCGGCAGTAACAACTACAGCAAATGGAATAACCCCAAATCTTTTTTTATGTCCAGAAAAAGCAAACCTGACTTCTTCAATACTACAGACATCAGCTGCGGTAATATTCAAATCCGGAAAATCCCTTTGCATTTCAATTAATTTTTTTATGTTCCTCGAAACAGCAGTAACATTATAACCTTTTTTATAAAAAGAAACAGCCATGCTTTTCCCTATACCGCGGCTCCCCCCGTAGATTATTACATCTTTCAATAATCATCTCCTCTCTAATCCATTTTTATTAACTTCTTTTCTTTTATTAGCTTCATTTTTATTTACTATCATATTTATGATGAGGTTGAAAGTAAATACCTGAAATCCGGTAATAAAAAATAGTAACCCTATTAAAGCTGATTTTGACATTTCTTTTAGTGTAAAGCCACTCCTAATATAATCTTCTAAAAACACAATCAATAAAATAAACCCTGAAATCATTAATATTGAACTTGCTATAATACCTTTATTATAAGTCATCGTTTTTTTTATCATTTCAGTTTTTTTAGGATAAAAATCATAAATCAATTTTGATATAAAAGACATATTTAAAGCAGAAAACCCGATAACCGTAAGCGTTAATCCTAATAATAAGCTGTGAATGGAAAGCGTTATAACTCCCAATTTAAAGGGATGGTAAGAATCTGAAAAAATTACAAGTAATAAACCTGTTATAAACGATAGAAGACCCGGTATGAATAAAAAAGAATTCCGGGGAATATAATAACATTACCTTGAGATTGAGCCATCCCGCATACCAGGATGACATCCTGCCGGAGCGTTTCAGATTGCTTAGTCTCCCTTCCCTATCCTTATAAAACCTTATGGGAACCTCAGTTGATTTTAAGTCAAGTTTAACTGATTTTATTACCATTTCAGACGCGTATTCCCACGAGCTTGATTCAAGATTAATTCTGTTCAAAGCCTCCAGGGTCATCGCTCTCATGCCGCAATGGATATCACTGAATTTTGATCCATAAATAATATTTAAAACAAAAGTAGTTAAAGGAGTCCCAAAATATTGATGCGTCTTTGGCATTGCCCCGGGCTCTATATATCCTTTAAACCTTGAGCCCATAACAAACTCATAGCCCTGATCTAATTTTTCTATAAAGGGTCTGATTTCCCTAAAATCATAAGTTAAGTCACAATCGCCCATTATAATATAATTTCCCTTAATAAAAGGCAATGCATCAATATAAGCCTGCCCCAATCCTCTTTTTGGGAATTTAAGCACCCTATCTCCTTTAGATTCAGCAATTTCACTGGTTTTATCTGTCGAACTATCTATAATTAATATTTCCCCTTCTACAGCGGCTGATTTCAAACCTTCTTGGCACCATGATACAAATTCACTGATAGTAATCTCCTCATTTAATGCGGGGATAACTATTGATACAAATTTTTTATTTATATTACCCATAATAACATCCTTTCCGTTTAGCGGAGAATTACGCTCAATTATTTCGCCAGTAGTCTAATATATTCTTTAAAGTATCTTCAATTTTATATTTCGGAAGCCAACCAAGCTTTTTTAATTTTTCAGGATTTCCAACCCTGATCATCTCATCTCCAGGCCTAATTAAAGATGGGTCCAATTTTTCTATGACTTTTACTGCTGAAAAATATTTATATTTATTCAGGATGTCCTGCAAGATATAACCATTCCCCGAGCAAATATTATAGGCTTGTCCTTTCTGTCCTTTTTCAACAAGAAGCAGCATCGCCTCTACAGCATCTCTCACATCGAGGAAATCCCTTATTATTTTTAAATTTCCTACAGATAAATATTGTTTTTTCCCCTTTTCGATTTCTACTATCGATCTTGCAATATCCGAACAAAAATCGCCAGTTTTTCTCGAGCCTATTATAAAAAAAGGCCGGATGATAACCGCATCAAAACCATATCTTTCTGTATATAATCTGATAGTTTCACTCATGGCCAACTTACTGACGCCATAAAGATTGGGCGGCTTTAGCTGATCACTTTCCTTGATAGGAGAGCCGCCCGAATCTGGGCATATTCGGCGCTCGACCCGGCTGCGATAAGCTTTATTAGCTTATTTTGTTTTCTAACTGCTTCCAATAAGTTTATTGTACCTATAAGATTTGTCATCATAGTAAATTGCGGCTGTTCCCAGGCTATCTTAGGAAAACTCTGTGCGGCTAAATGATAAATAACATCCGGTTGAATGGAAGATATTAAGCTTAAAATTTCATCGGTATTATTTATATCCGAATGCAGAATTTTAAGATTTTCATGCTCAAAGAAAAATTTATCATTGATATCGACTATATAAACTTCGTTTTGTTTTGATAAAAGCAATTCTACTAAATGGCTGCCAATAAATCCGCTTGCCCCTGTTAAAAGATACTTCATAACAAGTTATTTCAACCGGATATAGCATTTCTGCTTTTCTGATTCATAACAGGCAAGCGCCGCCTTCATAGCGGCTAATCCATCCATTCCATTTCCCAAGGGCTCTCTATCTCCCGAAATGGCATCTTCAAATTCCTTCCATTCGGCCTGCCATGTAACATTCCCCTCCCCTAAACTCAGTCAAATGATCGTTAAATGGCGCATTAAAATCGCGCTTACCAACGATTAGTTTTTCAGTACCATAGCTTGAACCCAAACCGTCTACCAGGATATATCCATCTTCACCAAAAGACCTCAAAAGAAAAAGTGTTTTTCCATTGAGTTAAACTCTGCACTAAGAGATGCAAGCGCTCCGCTTTCTGTCCGAAATATAGCCATACCGTTGTCATCCATGGATTGCTCTTTAAAATACTGTATTCCGGTCATACAAGCTGTTTCGGTTATGTCGCCTAAAAACCAGCGAAAAATCTATTGTATGCGTACCCTGCTCTATAAACTGGCCTCCGGCAGCCATTTCAGGATTAGCACGCCATTCTTTTTCATATCCGGGCCGCCCGCAAATTCCGTAACGGCAGCGCGCAAAAAGCGGCTTCCCAATCCCTCCCTGATTACAAACTTTTTTTGCTTCCCATATCGCGGGATGGTGCCTGTGATTAAATCCGCATTTCAAAATTTTACCTGTTTCCTTAGCGACTATAACCATTTCTTCTGCTTCCTGGATTGTGCGGGTTAGCGGCTTTTCACATAAAACATGCTTTCCACTCTTCATTGATTTAATAGCTATTTCGGCATGTATATAAGGCGGAGTACAAATAATCACAATATCTATATCATCGCGCTCAATGGTTTTCTCCCATTTATCTGAAGCTTCGCATCCATATTGCGCAGCCGCATTTTTAGCATGGTCAATATGCAGACTGGCTATAGCAACTAACTTAATGCCTTTATCCTTAACCAATACCGATGCACGCCGCTGGCATTGAAGTCCTGCTCCTATTATTGCTACACGCTTCATTCTAAACCTCCGACTTTGCGTCCGGAACCTATATTGAGATAGCGAAATCCCTTATTTTCTAGCGTTACAGGCTCCCAAATATTAGCCGTATCAAATATTAACGGTTTTTCTTTCATAATGCGCTTTATGGAATCAAAATCAATCCGCTTATATTCTTTCCAGGCTGTTATAACTATCAAAACCTGTGAATTTTCCGCCGCTTCATTTAGATCCCTCGTAAAAACTGAATTGATTGTACTGTTTTAATTCGGCCCTATCAGCTTTTGGATCATGGCTTCAATTAAAGCTCCTTCACTATGAAGGTCTTTTATTATTTCAATAGAGGAAATATCTTCTAAGAGTGCTTGTATCCGGCTTATATGTTAAACCCAGAACAGTAATAGCTAATCCCTTTAATGATCCATATATTGATTTTAATCTGCGAACGACAAGCTTATTTTGATTTTTATTTGACTCCAAGGCACCGTCAAGCAATATTGTATCCAGATTCATATTATCGCCGATATTTCTCAGAGTTTGCAAATCTCTTGCCAATGTTCCTCCGGAGAATCCCAATCCCGGGTATAATATTGCTTTTTTACCGATGCGTTCCTCAAGCCTGAGGACTTCGGCGATTTTATGCCCATCAGCCCCTACCTCATCACAAATATTCCCTATTTCGTTCCCAAAACAGATTGTCAAACCAATGTATGCATTTAAGGCATGTTTTACCATTTCAGCGGTTTTTAAATTACAGTTTTCCACTCAACTCCAAGCGGTGAAAGCAATTCTTTTATTCTATCGATTGTCTTCTGTTCATTCGATCCAAAAACCGGTAACGCCGGGTGCATAAATCTATCAATAGCCTGTCCAAGTCTCAAGTTTTCCGGACTGTACCCTATTCCAAAATTAAGCGCCGGATTAATTGTCCTGATAATTTCCCTTATCTGGTCGCATGTACCAACAGGTATTTGTGAAGTAATATATAAAATAGAATCATTTTCCATTACAGGAGCAATTTCCTTTATGGAATCAAAAATATCTGTAAGATCAAGCTGATCATTATCATCAACTTTTGTATCAAACATTATTAAGATTTCTTTGATCCCTTTCACTGAATTTATTAAATCGGTTGTAAAAGATAGATTATTATCCTTAATTTCTTTCTGCAAGAGTTCGTCAAGGCCGGGTTCATATATCGGAGCTTTTCCATTATTTAAATTTTTAATCCGCTCCTTATCTTTGTCTGCGGCAATAACACTATATCCAAAACTTGCCATACAGGCAGAAGCTATAATCCCCTGATGCCATAAGCCAATTATACAGATTCTTTTCATAATTCTATAAACCCCTTTTCCTTTCCAAGCACACGCCGGCAGGCTATGCGCACGGCATCATCGGAATGTAATTTCGCGCTCCATCCATAACTATGCATTTTATCAATCCTGATATGGACTTTCGGCTGGTCTCCAGGCCACGCCACTTTCGTCCCCTGGATTTTTATTTTTGTGTCCGGCAGATTCATCTCTTCTTTTATAATTTGAGCTATATTAATAACCTTAGAAATAGAATCCGTACCTAAGTTAAAAATATCACAGGGATTATCTTCCGTCATGGGAATATTATTATAACCGAAGGCCATTCCATAAATACATTCCTCAGCAAGGAAGTAATTTTTTTCCTGGGTTCCATCACCATATATCATTAACTCATCCGGATTCTTTTTCAACCGGTTGATAAAATCAAAGATTACCCCATGCGTCATTCTGGCCCCGATAACATTCCCAAACCGATATATCCAGGCACGTAAACCATATAAATGACAGTAGGTTGATATAAAAGCTTCCGAACTTATTTTCCCTGCCGCATAAGTAGAAATAGGCATAAGGGGTCCGACTGATTCGGTGGTTGCTACATCTTTACAGAGATCGCCATAAACAGCCCCGGTTGATGAAAATATAATATCGCTGATATTATTGAGCCGCATTGATTCACAAACGTTAAAAGTGCCGATAACACAATCATTCAAATCTCTTCGGGGATTTTTAGCTGATCCGATAATATCAGTATTGGCGGCCAAATGCCAGACAAGATCATGCCCTTTTACAACCGTTGTAAGAGTTTCCATATCTAAGATATCTGCTTTTATCAGATGAAAATTTTTATTATTATTATGCTGTTCAATAAACTCCATCCTGCCGTTCGAAAAATTATCATAGACTGTAATTTCATAACCTTGAGACATTAGAATATCAACAATTTGGCTGCCAATAAAGCCGGCGCCGCCTGTAAGAAATATTTTTTTTATATCTTTTTTTAATAACATATTGTTAAACCTCTTTGTTAAATTGCACGTTACCGTTTTTTAAATCCGATATCATTGATTGTACGCTGCTCTCAACTGCCTCATAAGAATTTTTTGTATGAGTCCAACCCATACCGCGGATTTTTTGAGAATCAAGTCTATAAACCGGAACATCAGCCTTCCAGCCGCGCGAACCACCTGTAAACAGATATTTAACATTTTTCAGACCCATACAGGAACAAACTATGTCTGCAATTTCCCGAACAGTTAAGAAATCGGTAGTGCCTACGTTAAAAACGCTGTATTGATCTTTATTCTTCTCTTCCATTAATCTGAATGCTCTTAATATATCATCAATATGAATATAAGGTTTGCTTTGAGTTCCATCTCCGAATATTTTAAGCTCTGAAGGATTTCCTGTTAAACGTTTTAGAAGTCGTATGCGACCCCATGTCTGCAAAGGCCCAACTACATTGGCAAATCTGAACACAGTTGCCTGTATATCAAACATATAACTGTACGCGCTGATAAAAGCCTCACAGGATAACTTACTTGCTCCATAAGTTGATATAGGGATCATTTTGTCATAATTTTCAGGTATTGGAGTTAGGAACTTCGCCATATACGCCGCTTCCCGATGTAAAAACAATGCGTTTTACACCGGTTTTACGCATTGCTTCCAAGACATTATTAATTGTTACTGTGCCGTTTGTAAAATCAATGCCTGGTTCTTCCGCGGCTTTTGCTATATCGGAATTGGCCGCCAGATGATAAACAATATCGTGATCGCTTATGTTCTTAACCAGGCTGTCCGCATCCCGCGCATCAGATTCAACAATATTCAACCGGGGACTTTTCAGCCAGTCGTAAAATGCCCAGCGCCGACCTGTAGAGAAATTGTCAAAAACAGTAACGGTTGCATCTGCGGTCATGCTTAATATAGAATTTGTCAGGTGCGCGCCAATGAAACCCGCGCCGCCTGTAATAAAGTATTTTTTAAAACAATATTTGTTCATAATCCATCCTTAGCTAATTTTATGACAATAACAACAGATTTACACGAATAACAATCTTACATTATTTTTGGTTTTGATTTTAAATGTTTATAGTTATATAATTAATCGAATTAAAAAAGAGACTTTCAAAAATAATCATCAATTTTTTAAGGCTGATTATTATATCTTTCTACCCTAAAAAAAACAAAAAATAATAATTTTCAGTAATATGATTTGGACTATAAATTGAATATCCTGGTTGTTATTTTAACTTAACTTTAAATATCTCATCGACTTCTTTATTATATACGAAATATTTTGTCGCCAGGTATCCATAAATCGTTGAGCAAAAAAATATTGAAACAAAATGGGCGATAGTTTCAATTTGAGCCCTCGTCAAAAAATGAATTTTAAACAACTCCCAAAACAAAACGATTGAATAAGAAATAATAGCAGTTAGTATTATACCAACAACAGCGGCTAAAATGAATCTTATTATCTGTTTCTTTAAATCACCAGTTAATTGTTTAAATGTATAATATTTATTTAATAAGAAATTAATAATATTTGCCAATATAGCAGATAGAAAACACTTATAATGTATGAAAAAAAAAGTTGAAAAAAGAATCTTGATAAAAAATTTATTAAGAAAGTTAATGAACCAACTATTATAAACAAAACAAACGAATATGAAAATAATTCTTTTTTTATTCCATTTACTAACTTATCTTTAAAAAACACTCTTAAAACATCCCCTTTAAATATTTTTGTAATAATTATCAAGAAAGATATTTTAATAAACGCAATATACCCATATTTACAGCGCTGCTATTTGCTGAATTTTGATTTCTATCGAGAATCTTTTTTTATTTTCGATATAGTAATCGTATGCTTTACATAACATTTCACTATTGGTTAATGTCGGTATCCATAATAATTCCTTTTTGATCTTCGTCGTATCAAAAATGAAGTCGCTGGTAAGCATTCTGAATTGGTATTCACCCATCGGTGAAATACCTAACTTATGCGCAAAACGAAGTAGAAAAATTGAAATATTTTTAGGAACTCCAATAACCTTCGAGCGGCTATGTGCGTGCTCGATAACAAATCTATACATTTCTATAAACGTAGGAACATTATCAGACCCGATGTTAAAAACATTAGATTTATTGTAATTAATGGCTTGTAACAATGCTGCAATGGCATCTTGTGCATAAATACATTGATGTCTAATAGTTCCTTTTCCAATTACCCAACACTTCCTGCCTTCTTCAATAAACTCAAAAAATATTGATAGCATTCCAATTCTTCCGGCATCAATAATATTGGGACATCGGATACTTACAGAATTAAACCAATCTGAATAATTGGCTAATATTTTCTCACTTTCGATTTTGGATTTTCCATATTCATCACTCGGTATTGGAATATCTAATTCTGTAATTGGACGTTTTAAGCGGTTACCAACATATACTGAATTAGAAGATGTAAAAATAACCTTTGGAATACCAAAACGCTTTGCTACTTCAGCTACTGCAATGGTGGAATTAATATTATTTTCGAATAATGATTTTTGACTTTTTACAGCAAAATCGATTTGAGATGCAAGATGAAATATGACATTAAATTTATAATGAGAAGCCACATTAAAAAGATAATCTTGATTACCTGCATCTCCAGTAAGAAATTCAATTTGTGAATTCTTACTTTTAACCTCATTCTCCCTTAGATCAACACTAACACAGTCAATTCCTTCCTGTAATAATCTGGGTATTAAAAGTCTTCCTAAAAAACCAGTACCGCCTGTAATAAGAGCTCTCATAATTAAATACCTATTCCATTTACTATTTCATTATTTTGCATCTTTCTTCTCTGCAAGTATTAAAAGCTGACTGCCGGATAAGAATATATCATTAATAAAAAACAAAAAATAAATTATATTTGATATAAATATCTGAAAATGATTATATTGTATGAGGGTATAATCATTATACATTTTCTCAGGATTAAGAAAATTTATTGCATACTTATATATGGTATGAAATGGAAAACCCCATTTCCTATTTTTAATTATTTTAAAATTATTCTTTTCAATTTCATTAATTAATTTATCATCTGAAAAATGTCTAACATGCCCCATCATTTTATCAATCTTATGAACCTTCCCACAGGGTACGGTAATAATAAGGTATTTTTTTGTCATCTCAGACAAATTTCGAACAGCAGATTTCCAATCATCAATATGCTCTAAAACTTCCGAACATACTATTAAATCAAAAAAATCTTGTGATTTGTACTTTTCTTTAGAAATGTCCAATTCTTCAAATTGAGCCTCTTTAAAATACTCTTTATTTCTCTTTATAACACCGGAAGAAATATCGCAACCATAAAGTTTTTTCCCTTTATTATTAAAATATTCTAATAAAAAAGGCTGTGCGCATCCTACATCCATAATCGAACTGAAATCAAGATTCTTAATCATTTTTAAGATTAATCTTCTCCTGTGCCTTGGGGCAGGGGAATATTTATGCGAATCCTCCCATAATACTGTTGTAATAGAATAAAAGTCCTTATTATCTGTTAGTTCCATTTTATAACTCCCTACCCAAAAAATACTATTCTTGCTCCATCAGGTTCAAAATTAAACCACATCGGAGATAAATTCAATTTAGCCATGGCTGAAATTAATTTCGATTTATTATTCGGGCAATAAACCAATAAGAAACCACCGCCCCCGGCTCCAACAATTTTTCCACCCAGAGCCCCGTTTTTCCTGGCAGTATCGTATGCTTCGTCTATATACTCATCCGATACTTTACTCGAAAGCCCTTTTTTCGTTAGCCAATGCTCATGCAGTATTTCCCCAAACTCATCTATTTTACCATTTTCAAAAATATTTTTAGTGAGTAATCCAATTTCTTTAATTTTATGAAGCCTTTCTATTGTCCCTTTATCTCCTTCCTTACTTTTCTTATTTTGAATATCTAAAACCGAACTCTGCGGAACGCTCTTTATTTAAATAAAACAAAAAAATATTATTCTGCAGTTCAATTAGATCACCATCGCTTATTTTGACAGGTTCAACAACTACGCTTCCATCTTTATTAAACCAATAGGCATTTAAGCCGCCATAGGTTGAAGCATATTGATCCTGTTTTCCAATAGGCTCTTTTAAGATGTTTATTTCGATATTGCATGCTTCTTCAGCAAGCTTGCTCAAGGTTATATAATTTCTTTTATATTCATACAAAGCATTTAAAAGCGCCACCGTAAATGTTGAAGATGTTCCCAGACCGCAATTCGCCGGTACATCAGCATATGAAATAAGCTCTATTTGCCGTTCAATTTTTAGTTCCCGCAACACCTCCCTGAATATTTTATGCTCTATTTCATTAACATTATTCACAATCTCAGTTCTTGAATAAGAAAGCCTTATGGCTTCATTAAATCCCTTTCCAGCCATAATATAAACATATTTATTAATCGCAGCGGCCATTAAAAATCCACCGAATTTTTCATAATAGGATGGCAAATCAGTCCCGCCGCCCCCCATAGACAATCTTACAGGCGCTCTTGAGATTATCATATTTTAGCTCCGTCATATCTATAATTGTTTTCTTAATAGCTTCAATAAAATCATTACTATAGAATATATTAAAAAAATGATCAGATAATTATTCTTTTTTAATCTCTTTTTTAGAGAAAATATTTTTTATTTCAACTACAGATTTAATAAAAATTAATGTTATAATTAATATAAACAATGGATAAACTGATAAAAGATACAAAGCATTGATTGTATAAAATGAAAAAACAGAAACCATACTTAATAACAAAAGTCGGGCAATAATTGACGTGAATAAAGTAAAGAATATAATCCACCAGATAAAATCCTTCCGCTTCATTAAAAATTCAATCGATAAACCCAAGAAACTCAAAATTGCTATTATTGATAATATTGGTGTGAAAATCTGATATATTTTCCCAATAGCATTTAAGATTTGGATTTTAAAATAATCAAATTTATTCAACTTGAAATATTTTCCTGAGAGAGAAAGCCTCGATCCCGAAACTTTTTGAAAACGGCCCAATAACTCTTCAGAACCATCACTGACACCAGGCATCGCATTAGCATCTTTAAACTTTATGACATATTCCACAGAACTGGAGAATGTTTGAATGATTGGTATAAAATAATCATTACGCCATGGAGGGATCATTGATACCCGTTTTCCGGAAACACTTTCCAAGATTTTAGCATCACATGCCTTATTGACTTCAGCAGCCAATCTCTTATAATAATTATTCTCTTTTTCAGAAGAAGAATAATATCCTGCTGAAGCAACAGCATCCCTCAAAGCCCACATAAACCATGCATAATATTCACCTTCTTTTACCGGATAATTCTTGAGCCAGACTCCTGCCACACCTGCTTCCCAATTCCGGACTCCACTCGGCCAGCCTGTTCCCGGGGCAACATCTAAGTAAGGTTTTAACTCTCTAAACGCCGGGCTTACGTCATATATCCGGCTCATTGTTTCTCTTGAAACCGGATTTTGGGGTATCCATTCTTTAGGCTTTACACGCAACAATGCTCCATAAGCATCATAATAATTATAAGAATTAAAATCAGTAACAACAAAATCTTTATAATAAATCCAATTAATAGCAGATATTGTAAAATTGGAAAAAAATAAAATAAAAATCGGAGCTATACATATAAAAACTCTTTTAACAGGATTGGATATATGATTTTTCCAAATAAAGAAAATAGTTACAAATATAAAAATAAACACTAAAGGCAATACCCAGATTCCGTCTTCTCTGGTTAGCCAAAAAGCTGAAAGACTTAAACCTAATCCCAATGCCCAAAATATTATATTTCTTAAGCGATCTCCAATTGATAAAATCATACCTATCGAGCATGCTGTGATTAGAATTACCAGATTCGGACAAAGAACATCCCGCACAATTCGGGTTGTCGGATTACCGATAAAATTCATCGGATTAAACAATAAGATTATATAAATTATAAAGCGAGTGGAAAGTTTTGGAATAAGTGGACGAATTGCATAGATTAATATAAGACAGGAAAAAATGTAAAGTAAATGCTGGGCAAAAAGAAGAGGAATACTGAGTAAAAAACAGAAAGCAATCCAGATAGAATAGAATGGGCCTTTAATAAGCGTCATCTGATTATAATCGCCCATCCAATGATCTGATAAAATACTAATTGCATGGTTCACATACCATTCATCATCATGAGGACTGTTAAATGCGGATATTGATTGACTTGCAACAAGCCATAATTTAATTAATGTAATTATAAGAAACAATAGTATGATCTTATTGTATAGGAGTAAAGAAAAGATATTTAATTTTTTGATCTCATTCGTCTCATTGGGATTCATCATTTCCTCATTATATTAAGCTAATATTATTAATTTTCAAATAAAATTCTCAGGCATTTAAAATTTTTGGTGTTTTATAGGTTTTTAAAAAACTACTATTTAATCTCCCGCTCTAATGAATATTTTTTCAATAGCTATTGCAGAATCCGATTTAAGATTGATTGCCTCAATATTTTCATTCATCCATTGATATTGAGAACTAATTCTAATAAGATAATCCTCAAACTTGCCCGATCCTATAATATCAAACTGAACATAAGAGATATTATCTTCTCCATATGAAATATAACATTTTGAATTACTATTTGACTTTATTCTTAAATGAAGATAATTTCCATTCGTTTTATCAAAATCGTTATCTATTTTTAATTTTACGATTTCATTCGGGTTCAGTAAAAATTCAGATTTGTTAAGCTGTTGAATTATTTTTGTTTTTATGGCTGCTTTCTTAATATCATAAGTCCCCCAAACATAAGGAAGTTTTAAAAGATTAAAATTTTGAGGATAACTATTATTTTCAATTAAGTCTAAGCCTGCCCTCTCTATCAGTTCTATATTTTTAATTTCTAAAAGAGTATTATCCGGAGGATTAAAACGGATATCTGTTAAAATGTTTTTTAAACCTTCGAATGGGATTTTTATAATAGCAGTTTTAAATTCTTTTGAAGGATTGAGAGATATGATATTTGTATAAGATTCATCAAAACCTCTATTATTATAATTATAAAATATTTGAAGATTTCCTTTTATATTCGATCTATAATTAAATTTTAAATAATAATTATTAGTAATTATTATATGAATGTTATTAAACTTAATAAAGTTAAAAATTTGTGGATTATTGATATATGACCTTAAAACTAAATTATTTTTTGAATTTCCAATAACTGATAATTTTTTTGTTTTTAAATCCGGCAAACTATTGAATTCTAATTTTATATTGGTACTACTGCTCCCTTTAATAGTTCTGTCTAAACCCTTTTTTATCCAAATATCATAACTATCGAGATTCACAAACGGTACATAGTTTTTGTATATGTATTCCGCGATACGATAGCTCCTTACTTCTGACGGAATATTGTCAATTGCAGAACCCCACCATTTATTATCTTTAAATATTATATATGGAATTTTATTATCAATATTATATGTTTTTAATCTTTTTATATAATCCAGCTGAACAGGGTCGGTAGCATAAAAAAATTCAGGTAAGAAAAACAAATTGGGAACTTCCTTATTAACAAGAGTATATAATGCTGGAGCATTGATGAACTCATAAAAAGTTTGATTCTTATTTAAATTATTGTTTAAAAATGTGAGTATATTTTTATTGTACTGCATTTCACCAATAACTCTGCTCTCCTTATTATGCCAGTCCCGGAACTTGAAAAAATTACTGGAGGGTAAAAATGTCGAGTAATATGGTGAAATGGAAAAGAAACCTAAAAATATTATTAAGCCCAATATCATTTTTATGCTGCTATTAAATCTTTCAAAAATAAAAGGTATTAACATAAAAGAGAAGACAAAAAGAAAATAATTAAGCCCAACCTCAATAAACGAATGCCGGGCTAGCCCTCTTTGCATAGCGATAAGTGAAAATAAAGATAAAAAAATTATAATATAAAATTTATATGAAATTTTTTTGTTATACATTTTTAACAATAACAAATAAATAATAAGACTCAAAGACACTAAAGGGAATATTACATACTGCAATATAATCTTCAAGATCTCAAACTTCGATGGATTATCCGGAATAATGGATATATATCCACCGACCAATGCATCATTTTTAGCAAATTGAATGATCAAACTCATCATATCAATAAATGAATGCTGACGAATGGCCGCTAATAAGAAATAAACAATAATAGCAGGAAAAAAAACAATCCCGAAACCGGTTAGTACTCTGGTTAGATTAAAATCTTTATTATTTATTTTATATAATAAAACTACTATTAAAAAAGACGGAATAACCTCGGCGAGAAATTCAGCTCTCCATAATGCTATAAACATCAAAAAAATATAAAACAATATTATTCTTATTAAACTTTTCTCTTTTAAAAGCCCATATATCATAAAGGCAATCAATAAAACAAAAGTAGCATAATTAATGAATATTATATTATTAAATAATAGTGCCATAAAAAGAGAGAAGATTGGAGGGAAAAATCTGGATAATACTAAATATACAAAAACAACGCATAAAACAATCTCAATATACCCCCACATCCACATTTCCAACCCTCTATAGCCATTGATAAAAGAATAAAAAGTCTGTAAAATAAAATCTCTCAAGCCATGCGCCGGCCAAATATCGACAAAAGGAATTTTTCCGAATTGAAATAACTGTTGTGTTGGTGTAATAGTCTCCCCTTGATGTAAAGAGTCAAGGCCTCCTAAGCCGATATAATGCCCAAAATACTTATATAAAACCACAGAGATTACTATCACAGGAATATAATAATAAGCAATCAATCTGGATTGTTTGAATATTTGTTTCTCCGAATTTATTAAATAAAACAGAATAATAATCGAAACAACGAACAATATCGAAAAAACAATAATAGATAACTGTCTGGGGGAAATAAAAAAAAGTCCCGATAGTGTAAACTGAGATTCATTAATTATCGGTATGGCAGCGGGAATTAAAAACAAAGGAATAAAAGACATTAAAACTATGCCATTTATCCGGTTAATTGTTTTACTATTAAAACGATTAATTTTTAAGAAAGTTATATATATGAAAAAACTAACAAACCAGATTATAAAATGATAGAAAAAATATTTATAACTGGAAAAGTAAAAAGACCACTCACCATATATTAATGTCCATTTAATAAATATCAATATCAAAGGAAAAATCATGCTGATAAATAATATTCGATAGCTTTTATTAAGTATGATATATAATTCTTTATTGTAAAAAAAGAAAAATATTTTCATTACCATAAAGATAAATACTAACAATATTAAATATAATATAATAATAGAATAATAAAGATATTCTTTTTGATTATTGAATTTATAAAGAATTATACCTAAAAATAAAAAAATCCCAGATATTATAAAAAACTTCTTTTCCACGATTAAAGTAATCTTTCTATATATTAAATTATTTTTTATTCTTTCTAATAATTTGTATATTAAGGATAGAACAAAGAAATTAATAAAAAAAGAAAAAATAAATATAAATATTAATTTATAGTATATAATGGTTCTTAATGAAGGATCTATTCCTTGAGCAATAGCTATACCTATTGCCCTTTCTTTGAATGAATATAACCAGGTATTTGAATGCTTGAATATAATCAAACATATTATAGAAGAGATTAAAAAAGAAAAAGTGATAACCCAAATTTCAATCTTATTTTTAAAAATAATGCTATAATAATTTTTAACCTTATCGAATAATCGCATAATAGTCTCCCGATAAAATTTCTAAAATAGAATGATATTTAAAATTTTGAATAAAAAGCATAAGAATTATAAGTATTTAAATCCTAACTAAGATTAGGTCAATGGACCCTTAACTTAAATAAAGTTGACAAATATAGTAGGTGACATTTTTATTTATGTCAAAAAAGTTATGGCTGAAAAAAATAAAAAATCGCAAAAATGAAGGTAGTGAGATTCAGGAAAGGAGGATTGACTTTTTTGGTTAATTACATAAAAGCCTCGGGTAAACTGTCAGTTCTGGCTGGTATTTTTAAACCCCAACTAAAAGAACTTCAGAAATTTCTATTGAAGCAATTTATTTGGAGGCTCAAGATAACAAAACCGGAAACCATTATCCTGGGCACTGACACAATTGTTCTGAATAATGATGATGCGTAGCAGCGGGAAGGAATCAATACAAATTAAAAGTTGGTAGATGGATATCATCCGCTGTTTTTATACTGGGGACGGTTTACCGGAAAAGTTTGATGGATGTTCGAGAGGTGGTCGATCTTTACCAGTCTCGAGCTAGAGATGAGTTGGTGAATCGCTGTCTGAAAGAGTTTGCCAATGAAACTCTGCCGTTCCAGAGGTTTATATCGAATGTAGCATATTATTATTTGACTGTGATAGTGAGTAATCTTCTGACAGCGTTTCTTCTGGATTTTGATCCGCCGACAATCGGAATGACGGCCTATCCAAACTATACGAAGGTTGTTTATAGATGTCGCTGGAAAAATTGTTTGTACAGTACGGAATACTGAAGTTTGAGCGAAACTTATATCATCGCCTGAAGCTTATAGATGTTTGGGATAGATGCGGAATGTGTATTCCGATTTAACAGTGAAATTTAAATAATCTAACTAAATAGGGCATATTACACCTTGAGTCAATATTTTAGTGAAAGCTGAGGAGAATAAGATAGAAAAGTTGATTATGCTTTGATAAATGATTCCATTGGATCGAAAAATAAGCGGATTTCGATTGTTAAACCCTCAGCATTTTGACCAATTTCAAAAAACCGATCATTTTGGAATATTTATTAAATCAAAATTGTATTCTGGACAAAACCCGTCTTATTTATTATAATAATTGGGTATATTATTATTCTTTTAAATTATCTGGGTCCTTTAGTGATTTTAATGTAAATCATAGGACTTACTTTTTAGTCTTGTTGATTTTTAGTGTTAGTAAAGAAATTAATTCAAAACATTATTGGATAGAGAATGAGTAACTTTAAAATAGGTCTGATATTAAGTAAAATTTACAAATCATCACTTAAACTGAAGATATTAGACAATTCCTTAATAAAACTCATTATTATTGTAAAAAAAGCAATTATTTATTTGAAATTATATGGATTTAGTTTGTTTTTAAGTAAAGTATTAGAAAAAACCGGTATTAATTACAATAAAAAGATTATTTTAGCACCTCAATTTGGAGTTAATGGGGCTCGTATTAAGAAGGTCCTTAGCGATTCAATAATTTCAATTGTTATTCCTACAAAAAATGCAGGGGATGAATTCCGGAAATTATTGATTATATTAAATCAACAGATCGGTATAAAAACACTTGAAATTATTATAGTAGACTCCGGAAGTACTGATAATACACTACTTATTGCGCAAGAATTTGGGGCTAAAGTTTTGTTAATACCTGAAAAAGATTTCTCACATTCTTATGCCCGCAACTTAGGTGCGGAGAATTCCATTGGTAATTATTTATTGTTTTTAACACAAGATGCCTTGCCATCTTCAGAATTCTGGATTTATCAGCTTCTTGCAGTTATAAAAAAATATAAAGTAACAGCGGTTTCATGTAAAGAAGAGATGAGGCATGATGCCGATCTATTCTATCGTGTTATCTCCTGGTATCATTGGCGATTTATGGAATTAAATCGAGGAGATCGTATTGTTTCTAAGCCAATTATTGCAGATCATGTTTCATTGAGGAAAAACGGACAGCTTAGTGATATGGCATGTTTGATAAGAAAAACAACCTTTTTGGCCTATAAATTCCGTTACAATTATGCTGAAGATTCTTGATCTCGGTATCAGGTTGATTAAAGATGGATATAAATTAGCGTTCCTCAGCTCAGTAGCAGTGATTCATTCCCATAACAGACCGGCATTTTATTATTTAAAACGCGGCTATGTAGATATTTTATTTTTAGATAAAATTTTGCCCGATTTTACTGTATTAAATTGTGATTATGAATCATTAATTAATGATATTTGTTTAACTTTTTATAATATAGATCAGATCATTACTGGTAATTTTTCAAAAATCAGATTCCCTATTGAAGTAACTGATTTTATGGATTATGTAACTGATAAATTCAAAACTATGACTGATAATCGGTCTTTTGAGAAACCTGATTTTAAGAGTAAATATACAGATATAGATTTCACTGCTTTTTTACAAAAATACTGCGCAAAGCAGAATTTGATTAGTAAAAATAATTTTTGTGAGAGTGGATTAGGTCATTCAATAATAGATATTGTAACTACCATATTAGAATACATAAATACCTTTTATAATAAGTTAGATTATAACACAATTGAAGATTTTAAATCTGCGGTATTTAAATTTTTTGCTTTATTATGCGGTAATTATTTCGCATATTGTTTTATAAAAAATACTAACTCTAAGAATGATGCTTTAACAGCGATTCATAACGAATTAAATACAGGCATATAGAAAGGACATTTATGAGGAAAATTTTATTATTAGTTCATCAATTTTTACCGGACTTTTATGGCGGTACAGAAATACTTACTTTAAGTACAGCAAAAGAATTAAAACAGCGCGGGTATGAAGTTATTATATTTACTGGGTTAACTTTCAGTAAAAGTATAAACGAAAAAGACCGTTTTGACAGCTACGTTTACGAAGGGATCTCTGTACAACGTTTTAATCACACCTACGAACCAATGGGTCGGCAAACAAATATTTCTGAACTTGAATATAATAACTTGTTTTTTGCCGATTATTTCAGGAATTTTTTGAAAACCTGGAAGCCCGATATAGTTCATATTTTTCATTTACACCGTTTATCAGCCTCAATGCTCGATGTTTGCGTGGAACTCGGAGTTCCTGTAGTCTATTCGGCTACCGATTTCTGGATGATCTGTCCTCTATGCCAGCTGCTATTGCCTGATAATTCTTTATGTGCCGGGCCAAAGAAGAAAGCGGTTAATTGTATACGGCATAAGGTTAATATATCCGGGTCTTCCGAGATTAAGAAGATTAAGTTTTTGATGCAGTTTATACCCGATTGGCTGCTTTTTTTATTAGTTACCGCCATAAGGAAAGGAATATTTACTAAATATCGTGTTGCCCCTCTCGCACTGGGCCTATCGGAGCGTCCTGACTTTTTCCGGAAACGGATGAATTATATAAATATGGTTTTTACTCCAACCCGCTTTATGAAGAAAATGTTAATTCGAAATGGGCTTGAACAACAACGGGTTCGATATTTACCATTTGGGATTGATATGAAAAATATGACATTCGACCCCTCCAGGGGGAAAAATGAATATTTAAGAATAGGATTTATCGGCACAATATCAGAACACAAAGGAGTTCATCTTTTAGTTAAAGCTGTTAAGTCCTTAGGAACCGGAATTAAAGTTGATTTAAAGATTTATGGTACTCCTGATCATTTTCCTGATTATTACAAATATTTATATAATTTAAGTTTAGATGATGAACGCATTAAATTTTGCGGAACTTTCCCTAACGATCAAATAGAAAAAATATTTTCTGAACTTGATGTTTTAGTTGTTCCTTCAATATGGTATGAAAATACTCCATTGGTAATTTATTCTGCTCAGGCGGCAGGCTGCCCGGTAATCGGAACAAATTTGGATGGAATCTCAGAAGTCATTGAGCACGAAGTAAATGGTTTACTATTTAAAAAAGGTGATATAAGGGGTTTAGCTAAGTCTATACTCAGATTAGTTAATGACCGAAAACTACTATTAAAGTTATCCAATAATTCTAAAAAGCCAAAATCAATTTCGGAATACGTTTCAGAATTTGAATACTGGTATAAAGAAATTTTAAATAGGAAAGAGATGAATTGATGAATTGTCTTATTTTGGGTGGCGGCGGTTTTATCGGTTCTCATTTAACCAGAGCCTTATTAGAAGATTGTCATAAAGTAACTGTTTTTGAAAGGCCTCTTCTAAAGATTAATTCCGAATTAGCCCCGATATTGGAAAAAGCGAACGCCAGCTATAATCTTCAGTGGATTGAAGGTGATTTTTCCAATGAAAATGATTTAATTGAGGCCACAAAAGGAATCGAAGTTATATTCCATTTGATCTCAACTACTTTGCCTAAAAATTCTAACGATAACCCTAGTTACGATGTTGAAAGCAACGTAGTTGCAACATTAAAAATGCTGGACGCCGCAGTTAAAAACAAGGTTAAAAAAGTAATTTTTATTTCTTCAGGCGGAACCGTTTACGGTGTTCCTAAAAAAATCCCGATCCAAGAAACTCATTCATTGGATCCCATTTGCTCTTACGGTATTACCAAATTGGCTATTGAAAAATATTTATATTTGTATCATCATCTGTATGGGATTGATTATTGCATATTGCGTGTTTCCAATCCATATGGAGAATGGCAGCGCCCATCCACCCAGGGTGTTATTTCAGTATTTTTAAAACGCGCAATAAAAAATGAAATAATTGAAATCTGGGGAAATGGAAGTGTAATAAGAGATTATATTTATATAGGAGATGTTATTAATGCTTTTTTAAAAGCATTGGAATATAATGGAGATTACCATGTATTTAATATTGGAAATAGCCGGGGATATAGTTTGAATGATTTACTGCAAATTATCGAATCACTCACTGACAGGCCTGTTCAACGTATTTATAAAGATACAAGAAAACTGGATGTCCCGGTAAATGTTTTAGATATTACAAGGGCTCGAGAGCATCTTGATTGGCAGCCCCAAATCGAACTTCATGATGGTATTAAAAAAACCTTCCTTTGGATGAAAAATAGTCTTATTTGATATATATTTGGAATTTTTTATCTCTTGTGCACAAAAAGCACTGTTGCGCTTGCAAGTTCCAAATTCTTTTTAGTAAACAATTCTTTAACAAACGGTCCGTTCAGATATTTCTGTTGCTGTATCTTCAAGAATATAGGAGTTCAATTTAACCTACCTGGGTTCATCATAATGAGTTTGCATAATATCCTTCTTCATATCCCAACTATGAGAAATTACAGTTCCAAAAGCCTATTCTTTGACGATCCCTGAGTGATTTTTGTGTTAACAAAAATTGTATCGAAGGGACTTATTAAATCTCGATCCATTTTCTGCTGCACCAAACACTCGACCACCAAGGGGCTGGGTTTTTAGAACTACCCTTATATTTCAATGTTTAATGAAAAATCAGATTTACTTAATGTTAAGTTGGGATTATAATATGGATCGCCTTTCTTGAGCCAATCACACCATTTTTGTTTAAACAAGGCAATTTCACTTTGGAATCGTTTCTGTTTCTCCGGTGTGTCCTCATAACCCCTTGTTTTTGATTCATAATGATATAATTCCGTATAAGGGGTCCATACAATTAAGTAACCTTTTTGCCGTATTTTAAGGCAAAAATCTACGTCACCATAAGCTAATGTATAATCTTCATCAAATCCGCCGACTTCTAAAAACAATTCTTTTTTTACCATCATACATGCGGCGGTAACCGCGCTTAAATTCTGGACTACCATTAATCTTCCCATATATCCGCAATTATCTTTTTGAAAATTCAGATGAGAATGAACCGGCAAACCTCTTATACCAATGATTATTCCAGCATGCTGTATTGTATCATCTGGATAATACAGTTTTGCTCCGACTGCTCCAACCTCTTTTCTCTGTAGATGCTCAATCATATTCTCCAGCCAATTTTCTGATATAACAACCGTATCATTATTTAATAATAGAATATATTCACCACTTGAATAATTAATGGCATAATTATTTACAGATGAATAATTAAAAGGTTTATCCCAATTTATTATTTTAATATTTTTAAACATTTTATATTGTTCATAAAGTTCAAAAACAGATTCCTGATCGCTATTATTTTCAACTATAATTATTTCAATATTCTTGTAGGTCGATTTCAATAATATTGAGTCAATACAATTTTTTAGGTCATCGGCATGATTATGGTTTGGAATTATTATTGAAACAACCGGCTTTTTTTCAATATGATATGAAACTCTGTAACTATCTAAATACATACCATCCTGAACTGTTCCCGAAATATTATTCCTTTTAAGATCGTCCTTCAAAGCAAGTTTAGATGAATCAAAAGCGTAAGTTTTTAATTTTATTTCTCCCGACATAGAATTTTCGCTGACTCTCCAATGATACAGAATCTTTGGAATGTGAACTATCCTATCTGCTATCTTAGAAGCCCTTAATATTAAATCATAATCCTGCGAGCCGTCATAACCAATCCTGAACCATCCTAATTTTTCACCTAAAGTTCTCTTAAAAACAGATAAATGACATATATAATTATAACTTTTTAACAAATCCGGACTGAAATCAGGTTTAAAATGCGGACAAAACCTTGTTTCACTATTTTCAGAAATTTTATCCTCATCGGAATAAATAAAATCAGTATCAGGTAAATCATTTATGACTTTAACAATTTCATACAAAGAAAAAGGGGCTAAAGTATCGTCATGATCCAACAGACATATATAATTTCCCGTTGAAAGAGAAATCGCCTCGTTTGTGTTGACAGCAATGCCATTATTCTGGTCTAAAAATTTCACTTTTATTCTTCTGTCTTTTTTCATAAATTCTTTCAATATTTTATTAATCCCATCTTTATTATCACTTGCGTCAGCTATGCATAATTCCCAATTTTTATAGGTTTGATTTAATACGGATTTAATCATATCAATTAAAAATGCTTTTGGCGTATTAAATACCGGGACAATAATGCTTATTCTTGGACTTATATTAAATCTTGATTGTTTTTGCCGGATAAGCTCAATTATTTTTGGCTCGTTTTTTTTAATCCAGATATTATAAGGAGATTTGTCTTTAAGCCGTATTATATCGACTACTAATAATCTTACTATTTGTACTAACACTTTCCTTCTGATGCTAAAAATAGGGAAAAATAAATAATAAATATTTCTTATAAAAGTTAAGATCTTCCATAATTTAGAGTGGTATATTTCCTGTAAAACCCTTTCTTTATTGAGTATTTCTAATTCCTGTGTTTTTATGACTTTATCTTTATTCCAGATATCCTCTTTTTGTTTTAGTATTAACTTCTCTTTCTTTTCAATAATATAATTTAAAGATTCATTTCCTTTAACTGTAAATTCATATCCTATTAATACCTTTGCGGGGTTTCCAATATTACTTACATCTAAAAATATTTGGGGATCATTTGTCGAGAAGAAGAGTAAATTGTTTTCATGATAAACAGCATTTGAAGAATAATTTGATATTTCTACCATATCTCCTTGCTCTGTTAAAACATTTATTTCATTTATTTTCAAGACAGACCTTTCGTTAATAGGGTCAAACCGTAGCTGTTTTATATTGTTAAATCCACTGATATCAAATTCCACAGTTCCATTAAATTCTAAAATATTTTGATTGTTAATTATTGAATCCTTTTCATTAAAACCGGTTCCAAGATCAAGGTAGAGCTGGTTATTGCCAAAAATACTAACAATTTCAACAGGTGTAAGGAATAAAACATTATTGGTATCAAAAGGTCTAATTTCATTGATAATAGTAATTAATTCTTTTACAGACTTTTCAACATTTTCAAGAAGGGTTTTTAAAATATTAAAATTATTATTTCGCATCTTCTTAAGTTCTTCTAAAGAAGGAATGCTGCCGTTAATAAAATCTTCCAAACTCAGATAGGAATATCCCAGCTTCAGGAAATCCCCGATATCCGGCGATTTAACAATTGGAATAATTCCAAAAGAAAGGTATTCCGTTAACTTTGTCGGACAGGCGACTTTATTTATTATATTATCATCCCTGAGAACAAAGCCGAAATCCGAGTTATTATAATAATCGCTGATTTCCTCTTTTGAAACCGATTTGATTTCTATAAACTGCGATATCTGGTAGTTATGAGATTCAGTTGTTAAATCATCAATATCTCTGGTTAATATTGTGAAATGAAATTTATCCTTTGTTTTTGAAATGGCGTCAAGTATTAAGGGAATATTCTGCCATTTCTGGTTTCCTCCGGAATAAATAACATTCCATTTGCCTTTGCTTTCATTGTTTCTTATTAAGCTATTGAATTGTTTTGTCATTGAAGAATCTAAAATTGGAATAGTAATCATTGGGGTTCTAATATCCGGATATTTACTTTTAAAGTGCATCGCCATAGTTTCAGAAACGTTTATTATACAAAGGCTTTGATGCAAAACGACGTCTTCTACATTATTATAAAATTCGGCTGATTTTATCCTGCCATTAAAAGCCTCTTCCTCAGGATATAATCCATGCATGTCAGTTATTATTTTACCGGTCTGATAATAAGGCAATAAAAAGCGGGCATTATCAACACTATGAGCATACACAACAGATGATTTTAAAATTAAATCTCGAAATTTTCTATAATGGAAATCATAGTTTAAATTTAATTCAAATATTGTTAATTTATCTGAAATATTTTTGCCCTTTAAGGTATACTCATCTATTTTCCCATAAGCTATTTTAACATAAACTCTTTCCTCATTCTCAAAGATTTTATCTATAACGGCGATCCGCCGCATCATACCTTCTCTGTCTGTAACATTGTCAGGATACGAAGCTATAAAAAGCATCATGAAAATACCCTCATCATAAACTCCACTATACGCCCGCATGCTTTTCCATCACCATAAGGATTGTGAGCCAAAGACATCTTTTTGTATTCAATACTATCATTTAAAAGCTTATCTGTTTCTTTAATAATTTTTTGCTTATCGGTTCCCACCAGCTTTACTGTCCCGGCATCAACAGCTTCGGGCCTTTCCGTTGTATCTCTCATTACCAAAACAGGCTTGCCCAGACTTGGGGCTTCTTCCTGGATTCCTCCACTATCCGTCAAAACAATATGGGATTTACTTATTAAATAAACAAACGGTTCGTAATCTATAGGATCAATTAAGTAAATGTTTTTTATATTTGATAAATTAGACATAACCGGTTTTCTGACATTGGGATTTAGATGAACGGGATAGACAATGTCAATATCTTTATTGTTTACGGCTATTGTCTTAAACGCCTCACAGATATCTAAAAAACCCTGCCCGAAATTTTCCCTTCTATGCCCGGTGACTAAAATAATTTTTCTCTCACTGATATTGTAGCCATAATTTAATATTTCATTATGAAGATTATGTTGAAGATCTTTATTTTTCTTTATCCTTTCCATAATAATAAATAGTGCATCGATAACAGTATTTCCTGTTACAATTATATTTTCTTCTTTTACTCCCTCACCCATTAAATTCTTTCTGCTTAATTCTGTAGGTGAGAAGTGATATGTAGTAATTCTTCCGGTGAGCTGTCTGTTGATTTCCTCAGGCCAGGGTGAATAAATATTATATGTCCTTAAACCTGCCTCAACATGACCTACCGGAATTTTCTGGTAAAAGCTTGCCAGACTTGCGGCAAAACTTGTCGTAGTGTCGCCATGGACAAGAACTATATCCGGTTTGAAATCCTGAAGAATAGATTTCATTTTCAATAAAACTTTTGAAGTCACATCATACAAATCCTGCCCGTTCTTCATTATGTTCAGATCATAATCAGGGATGATTTCAAATATTTCAAGTACCTGATCGAGCATCTGGCGATGCTGAGCCGTGACACAGATCTTTGTATTAAAAAAACCAGGGTATTTAAAAAATTCTTTAACCACAGGAGCCATTTTGATGGCTTCCGGACGGGTGCCAAAAACGATAAGGATTTTGTGCATGAGAAATGTTCCCCCAATAGCTTAATAAATACGCAATATATCTGATGATTATAATGTAATTTTGATAGAATTTCAAATTACTTTCTAGGGGAGGATGAACTATAAAGTCTGTTTAAAAATTCATTAATAACAAATAAGTTGTAAAAACATTTTTTAAGTATTCATAAATCATGGCATAGCTGTTTCTTTTTTTGATAAATATTCTCTGATTGAAAAGGAAGTGATGGAAGAAAAAAACACTCCCAAAATGATAGTCAAGCCTATTCCTAAAATGTAATATAAATTAGCAAAAATAAAAGCATCGTTTTTATTAATAGAAAAAAGTGACATGGCAATTATACATGAATACTGAAAATTCCCCATCATCGCGGGGCCGGCAGGCAGACTTACTCCGAAAGAATTAATAACCATTAAAGTAACAGCAGCAAAAAAAGAAAGTTGAAATCCCACGAATTTGAAGATCAGATATATAGAAAACGATGCGGATAACCATATAATTAATGAAATAAAAAATAAAATAATTACTAATATAGGATTATTTATTATCGTTAAACTTTGTTTGAACCTTTTTAGTATATTTAACAATCTTAAATTAAATTTCTCAGGTATTATCATTTGAATCAAGCTTTTAATTAATGGAGAATTAAAATAACAAAAGATAAAGAATATAATAATTCCAATTATACCAATAGTAACCGTTAATCCAGATCGTAATAACCAGTTAGGCATCAGCATATTCAAAAATACAAATAATAATATACATATAAGAACAATGAAATCAATAATGCGTTCTATAAAAATTATGGCGATTGAAGAGGATACTGAAAGCGCGGTATCATTCTTTATTAAAGTCGGAATTATCAATTCACCCAGGCGAAGCGGCAAAAGAAAAATAAACATATATCCGATACAATTGTAAGATAATGTCTGGCTGAATTTTAATTTTTTGATTGGAGAAAATATAATTTTGAGTCTTAAAGCACGAAAAAGCATAACAACAAACATACTTATAAGCACCGGTATTAAATAGAAATAATCTAATTTAATATTAACAAAAAAATCTTTATCAAACTTAATATCTTTAAAAGTAAGATACAGGAGAATTCCGCTGATTACAAATCCTGCTGCAATTCTTAGAATTGCTTTTATTTTTTTAATCAAAATACACCTCTTATTTAATATTATTTATAATTTTTTCCCAAAAATCACTTGCCGCCAGAATAAGAAAAATTTTGCAAACAAAATCTGACCGGGTTTCCCAGATTTATATTTGCCTGCTTTAATGATAAGTTGTCCATTCTTTACGAGTCTTTCGAGTCTGGAATTTAAAATCTCATCGGCATTATAAATTTTTAAAATTTGTCCCTCAGATAAACCTTTACCTGCTTCACTAATTTCATTAAGTATCTTTATCCTTACTGAGGCATTTACGATATTTACTGTGTTAATATAACAGTAATCAGCACAAATTAAAATTATTAAATTACATATTGTAATCGGAACAAAATCATTAATTGCAATATAGTTAAAGTATAAATAAATCACATTTAATAAGATAAAAATCATAATTGATATAAAAAAGGCGATAAAAAATGAAATAACAAGCGATTTTTTTAAAAATGTTCTTTTAAAAACAATATGCAAAATTGCCATAATAATGAAGCAGCATATAGTGATTATTAAAGTACCCGGCATAATATTACCCTTTAAATACCTCTATTTTAAAAACTATCTTAATAATTTTAAATATTTTCAAAAATCTAATTCCTTTTTCAGTAATAAAATATAATCCTTCCTTATTAATAACATGTCCGTCTCTTATAAGCCCGGATAATCTTTCTTTTGTCAACAAATCATCGGTTACAATTTGTTTTAATTCACTTTCAGCCATACCAGCATTGCCCGATTTTTCAATATTCAACAATATTATATTTGAAGGGCTATCAGATTCTATCCCGGGATAGCTTAATAAATAAGCACAAAATAATGCTGCCGCTAAAACATAAGAATGCATAATAGAAAAAACATCATCAAAAAAAAGATTTATTTTTAAGATTGAAGCTGATACTAATAAAATTAATATAAAGATATAAAGTCCTATAAATATTTTTGCAATATTTAAGGGTGTCTTTTTAATATTTGAATTTCTCCATATTAATACATGTGCCAAAAATGAAATCAAGAATATAAATATTCCAACAATCAGAATTTTCATTAAGTAATCCTGAAAATTTCTTTATTTTACTTTATCTTGAAGAGCATTATCAATAATTTCAATCATACTATCATACTTTAAACTTGAATCAATAAATACTCCGGCTAGATTTTTCAGATAGAATAATATCATCATCTCTATCTCCAAAAACAATAATTTTATCATATTCTTTAATATCTTTCTTGATCTGTTTTAATCCATTAAAAACCATATCCGTATTAGGTTTACGGCCGGTTTTTCCTTTTACAAAATTTTTATCAATCTGAAATTTTTCCTTATTTAATTCCGCATATTTTTCATCAATATCGGGACAATACTGCCAGTTATCAACCTTAATACCCTTTTCTATCAATAAATTACTTATGAAACTATTTATTTCTTCAACACGCTTACAGTCAAAGTAACTTTTGGCAACTCCGGACTGATTGGAAATAACTATTTTTGATGTTAAATATTTTGTCTGAAGATAAATCAGGGCATTTATCACATTATTCTTTAAAATTAAATCTTTTTCCCAGTTGTCATTTTTACCAATGGAATTTCTTTCTTCAATTAATGTCCCATCCCTGTCTATACAGACTAATAATTTTTTAGAATCAATTTTATTTTTCACATAATTAATAATATCAGTGGTACTTAATTTAATATCTTCGGTATATACAACTTCTCCTCCCAGTTTTCTGACAGCCTCTCTTTCGGAAATAATCCCGGGAGTATTTTTATATATAAAATCCGGACCCTTTATATAATAAGAAGGTTTAGTGATGTTCAGAACCTCTACAGCCGATTTAAAATTAGAGATAATGACAAAATCTACAGAACTTATATTCGCTGCCATATATGCCCTAAGATAATCAGGAAACACAGGCCTTCCGCCGCCTTTTCTCATCGTCACAAATAAATCAGACGTTATGCTTACAAATAAAACGTCACATAATTTTTTTGCTGAGTTAAAATGCTTTATATGTCCCGGATGTAAAATATCAAACCCACCATGACATAACCCCACTCTTTTATTTTCTTTTTTTAAATTATCTATTACATTTGCGGCTTCTTCAACGCTTAAGATATTTTCTTTAGTGAATTCATTTTTTTCTGCTGTAATTGCCATTTTATGCCTTATTTTAACTTTCAATTTCTTTAATAATTTCATCCCGGGTTAAAGGAATATTTCCTATTCTGCCGATCTGGCATGCCGCGCAGATCGAGCCTATATATGTGCTCTGCCATATATCTGAACCAACAGCAAGAGCCATGGCAGCTCCAATCAGCATTGAATCCCCGGCACCTGAAATGTCTTTAGGCGATGTATTAAACGCAGGCAGTCTATCCGTTAGCCATTTATTATTGGAATTGATATAGGCATGAATCAGAACTCCCTCAGCCCCAAGTGTTAGTAAAATATTTTTAGCGTCAGCCTTTTCTCTAAGCTGTTCGGCAAGGACTACCAGACCGGAATTAAAATCCCTTACGGCAAGTCTTGCTTCTCTTTCGGTAGGAGTCAGTAAGCACATCCCTTTATATCTTGATACATCTCCAATCTGTGAAGAAGACTGGCTATCGGCAACCGTTAAAACCCCATTTTTTTTACAAAGCGTAATTATTTCATCAACAAGATTCTGAGGAAGACACCCGTAATTAAAATCAGAAAAAATCAAAAGATTAATCTCTTTTATTATTTGAGAAATATCTTTTAAGATTTCCTTTTGAATCTCTTTATTGATACCATGCTGATGCAGGTAGTTCACCCTTAGCAATGTCTTATTTCCTGCCCGGAAACGCTGCTTTCTTGTTGTATGCCTGCTATCATCTTTATAAAGATGTAAATTTACACCATAGTCTTCCATCGTCTTTCTAACATAATCCGAAGTTTCATCTTTCCCGACTACGGAAAAAAAATGCACATCCGCCCCCAAACCTTTTGCATGTTCAGAAACAATTCCTGCCGCACCTATAAACTGTTCTTTAAAAATGGGTGTTACTACAATTGTCGGGTCCTCCTGCGACATTCCGATCGGATCGCACGTAATGTACTCATCAACTATTGTATCGCCAATTACGAGCACGGTAAGATTACGCATTTTACCTATTATTTCAACCAGATTGTTCATTGAAAAGCCATGACGAGCCGGGAAGTCCTGGGGTTTTGTTACAGTAGAAAGATTAACATTTTTAATTTCATCTTTCAAAAGCTCAATAGAAGAAAAAGTCACATCACCGGAACTAAAAACAAGCTTCCCGTTATACGATTTAACTGCTTCAAGCTCAGGATTAAATCGATTTTCATGTTCTTTCCCTTTAACTACAAAATCAGGCTTTAGCTGTCTAATAAAGATTTCGGGTTTATCTTTTAAAATAAAAGCATAATTAACCCAACTTATTGATCTTACCCCCTCTAAGCGTAATGATTCAGGCAGTATCGCCCCGGCGGACGAGTCAGGATAGACCCCTACAATCAAAATATCACCGCATTCCGAAGCAAACCTTAATAATCGCAAGTGCCCGGGATGGACAATATTAAAATTTCCACATACAAATACTATTTTCTTTTCTTTATACTTCTCATTGATTTCTTTTACAATATTTATAGAATCCTGATGCATATTCCACCTGATAATTAAAATTAAAATGACTACAAATTTTTATCGATTTCAACAACCGCTCTGATTATTTTTTTTTCTCTCAAATCATTCATCGCTTTATTTATATCATCTAGTTTATAATAATTACTTACTAATTTCTCTAATGGTAATTTCCCATTTTTATACAATTTCATGAACTTCGGAATATCTATGTCAGGATTACAACTACCACCCCAGCTACCTCGAATTTGTTTCCCACTAATTAAGTCATGGGAATCCAGAGATATTTTTTTCCCGGTTTCAGGATGAGACGCAAAAATGCATAAGCCTCCTTTTATCCGAACTGATTGAAAAGCCTGTTCTATTGTTGCAGTCAACCCGGCAGCGTCTACGCTATAATCGACACCCTTACCATTAGTTATTTTTTTTATTTCCTCTACCGGATTATTTTTTGAGCTGTTTATCGTTGCAGTAGCTCCAAATTCCTTTGCCAGCCTGAGCTTATCTTCATCTACATCTACAGCTATGACTTCTTTACATTGAAACAAACGTGTCGCCATCAACGCACTTAGGCCGACACCTCCAAGGCCGAATATTGCAATACTGTCATCCTGCTTTAATTGTATTTCATTTATTATCATCCCGGCCCCGGTCGGAATTGCACATCCGAATAAAACGGCGATATCGAATGGGATACCTTCATCAAGCAAAACGCATCTGTTCTCAGATACTACGGCATATTCATTAAAGGTAGTAATTGCTCCGGCATTTATCACAGTGTTTCCTTTTTTATACTGGACTCCCCCGGCTTCAATTCCCGATCCTTTAATCCATCCAAGTATTACTTTATCACCAGGTTTAACTTTTATTACCTCACCGCCTATTTTTGTAACAACGCCGGAACCTTCATGGCCCAATAAATGAGGAAGGTATTTATCTTCTCCCCTCCCGCCACTTATTTCCATTAACTGACTTCGGCATACACCGCCATAAGCAAGTTTAACAAGTACTTGCCCTCTTTTTAATTCCGGTATTTCAATTTTATTCTCTATAACCAGAGGCTTTTGAAGCTCATATAATACAGCCGCTTTCATTTCCATTTAAGTAATCCTATAAAACACTTAATTCATATTATGGAATAAACCAATAATAATCACCTTTATAGTTAATATCTTCAAATAGTTTTTTCCACTCGTCAACTGACATAAAAGTTAAGGTACTATTTAAATTTATTTTATTGCTATTTTGTATTTATCTATTTCTAAATAACATATTTCATTAATAAAGATTACAGAATCAAAAGTTTTATTAGAGAAGTATAACTCGCTAGTATTATCAATAATAAGCAAAGGATTAATTTATTCAATAGCATTATAATAAACGTATTAGAAATAATCAATCCGTTAACTTTAAAATCTCTAAACTGCTTGACGGCATAGGTCCAAAACCTGGAATGATAATTGTAACCATCCTAACAATACAATCTTTATTCATCAAAATGCTGCCCCCAAAATTCCCCCCGATAATGCAATAGTTTTTGGTAATTAACTTACTCCATCGGTCAATTGGAATATGGACATATGCCCATTAACTTCATTGTAGTTATGTTATTACCTCTTTAAATGATTATGATAAAGTTCCAATTCCGACCCCTAATAAATAATGAGCCATCGGATAGAAACCTGTATGCGCAATTTCATCATTCATTGAAAAGATAATTACATTCTCGAAATAAGGACTCATCAATTGTTTGAGGCTTTCTCCACTCTTAAGATTAATATGGCTAGCCGCGCTTCCTGAAGAAGCGTATTGTTTGGCAGTTATATTGGGGGTGCCGATTATGCATATCGCTTCTGGAGTCAAAGATTTTGCTATATTGCCTATAAATCGTTCTTCATAAGATTCCGGTATATGTTCAATAACATCCAAAGCAAATGCGCCATTAAACACCGCAGCTGGAGAACGCGTAGTTATATCTAAAACTTCGTAACTGCAACGGTCTCCATACTCTGATCTTTTAATATTGTCCTCAATTATAAGCGGTTCTATATCAATTCCATGTACTTTTTTAACTGTCTGTAAAACAACAGCAGTGCCGAATGAATCGCCGCAACCTACTTCCAGAACATTATTCTTACCAGCCAGTATTTTTGAACAAAATTTATACCGGGCGAGTAAAAAAAGAAGGTGCTTAGGGTCATTCCTCCATATATAGCTTGTATAAGGGCCAAGCGTAACTCCCTTTTTCTTGTTATATTCATTAATCTGAATCTGAACTTGCGGTTCATATACCATTTTATCTCCTCCTCCATTTTTTACATCCAATATATATCTTTTATGATAATCATCAAGCACCTTACGCATTATAGAAGATATTTTAATAGTTTCTAATTCTATATAATTAAATGCTTGAACATCTCTCCCTTCATTTAATAAGTGACCACTCCATAAATCAGTCACATCTGCAACAAAAAACCATGTTCCTGACTATATCTTTCTTAAATGTATCAAAATAATCTTCATACCAAAGCTCTTTAAATTCTTCAGGTCTTATCCCCAACTCTTCAAAAATTTCCCGCTTAATGCCCTCAATAGGACTTTCTCCCTTTTCTATCATTCCACCAAAAAAAGACCATTCACCTGGAGCAGATATTGTCGGAATATCATCACGCAACTGCAAAACATATTTACCTGAAAACAATAAAATCGCGTGAGAAGATTGAAATTCTGGGATATTTTTCACTTATTTTTATCCTTTTTAAATTCATCCCAAGTTTTTACAATCATTATTTCCTTAAACTCCTTACGATCAAGAAATGGGGCCATATCCTCCAATGGTATTCCGGAAGAAGAACCATCAGGATTTTTCTTAAATCCCATTCTTGGTATTAATTCCTGGTCAGGTGATATCATAATCTCACATAAAGTAGGCCCCACTGAATTTAAAACAGTTTTAATCTTTTTTCGTAATTCTGCATTATTATTTATTACAAATGATTTAACATTGTATGCTTTTGCTACTTTTTGATAATCGGGCAAACTTACTCCTCCGCTTTCGCTCGATCCAATAAATCTGCTCTCCAAAAAGCTGAGCTTGCGTATGACGAATAGCCAAATAACCTCTATTATTAAATACAAATATCTTTATTGGTAATTTATGATGTACTATTGTTTGTAATTCTTGAATGTTAAACTGTAAACTTCCATCGCCAGTCATACAAATTGTTCTCTTTCGGCTATTAGCGAAACAGGCGCCTATACTCTCTGGAAGACCTGTACCCATTGCAGCTATACCAGATGATACAACCAGTCGCTGCCCCTCTTTTATTTTGGTTCCCTGGAACGACATATAAAGAGCTGTACCACCGCCATCAACTACAATAACGTCATCTTTTTCCAATTCATCAGATAAAGTATCAACAAAAACATAAGGATTAACATAATTCTTCTGCTTTTTCCATTCTAAAGGTATTAAATTATAATATTTATATTTTAGGCATTTTTCTCTCCACAAACTTAAATTATTCGAATTTATCTTACTTGCAACCATAATAAGCTTCTGCAAAAATAATTTTACATCACATTCAATAGTTAAATCGACTTGAATTGTTCTATTTTCTATTTCAACCGGATCAATATCTACTAATACTTTCTTAGCTTCTCTGGCGAAAGCATCATAATTAGTCCCAGTAAGATTACCGCACAAATGAGAACCCAATGCTAATACGAAATCACTATTCTGTATTGCAAGATTTGCTCCCCTTTGACCAGCCATACCGATTCGACCGATATTCAATTTGTCATCATTAGGAATAATATCGCTAGCATTCCAGCTTGATACAAGAGGTATATCTAACATTTTTACTAACTTAATAAATTCATTATCAGCATTCGCAAGTCTTATACCATAACCTGCTAAAATAATAGGTCTTTTTGACAAAGCTAATAGTTTGAAACATTCTTGAACTTTTTTATCTATAAAATTATCAGATTTCTTTTTTTCTTCTAATTCAGGAACAAAATTCTCAAGTTTGTCCGGTTCAATCATAGCCCATTGAAAATTTAAGGGAATATCGAGCCATACAGGCCCGGGTCTGCCGTTTCTAGCAATATATACCGCTTTTTGAAGATAATACTTAATTTTATTCGGATTATCTACCATAACTGAGTATTTAGTAATTCTAGACACCATTGATACTATATCAAATTCCTGGCTTCCAAGCTGCCTTATTGGCTTTCCCCGTGAAGTATGTTCTATCCTTGCTTGGCCGGAGATAAAAACACAGGGGATCGAATCCATCCAGGCCGCAAGAACACCTGTGATAGCGTTTGTTCCGCCGGGCCCTGTAGTAACGAAGCAGACCCCAAGATTATTAGTAACCCTAGCATAAGCCTCAGCAGCTAAAGCAGCTGCCTGCTCGATGATGGTTGAATATTGGAGTTATTTTTGGGGTTTTTGAAAGAGAATCAAAAAAATGTACTACTGCTCCACCTGTAACACCAAAAGTGTGTGTTATACCTTCATTAACCAAAAACTCGGCTATATAATCTGTTAACTTCACAACTTCTTCCTTTTATTCTAAATTTTTATATTTTGCTTAAGTTTAAATAAAATCAATTGATCCTTGCATATATAAACTTATCTATTTTGCAAGATTTTTCTTATCTTTTCAATCCCTTTTTCAATATTCTTACTTGTATTTGCGTAACAAAATCTTACATATCCCTCACCATGCTCTCCGAAATAATTTCCAGGACAGACTGCAACACCAGCTTTATCAAGCATAACATTTGCAAACTGCTTCGCTAGTATACCCAGTCCCGCGTATACTCGGAAATGCATAAAAAGCCCCTTTTGGTTTGATGCATTTTATACCCGGTAAAGAATTAAGACCATCTACTATTAAGTCCCTTCTTTGTCTGAATTTATTTACCATCTCATCAATCGGTCTTTGGCTACCGATCAAGGCGCTCATAGCAGCCTCCTGGATGAACGGTGAAACGCATGATGTTGTAGTTTCAAGAAGTAAAGCCATTTTTGATATAATATCTTCAGGGCCAGTTACAGCACCGATACGCCATCCGGTCATAGCATAAGATTTGCTGAACGAGTGCACTACAATTGTTCTAATTTTACATTCATCATATTTACTTGGTGAAGCAAATTTTGTTTCTTCATCCTGATAAATCATTCTTGCATAAACTTCATCACTTACAAGATAAACATCATATTTTTCAGATATCTCATATATTCTTCTTATCTCATTTTCAGTCATAACTGACCCAGTAGGATTATGTGGAGAGTTTATTATTATCATCCTTGTGTTCTTAGTTATTGCCTTTTCAACATCATCAGGGTCTAATCTGAATTGGTTTTCCTCATAAAGTGGAACCTTAACTGGATTAACACCAAGAAATTTAATTATTGAATTATAAGAAACAAATGCAGGATCTATAATTATAACATCTTCTCCGGGATTTACAGCGCATGCAACAGCATAAAAAATCTGTACATTTGCTCCAGGAGTAACCAATATCTGATTTACAGTCGGTTTAAAGCCTCTAGATTTTCTAGTTGTTTCTGCAGCGACCTCACGATATTCCAGCAAACCTGAAGATGTTGTATAATGGGTATGATTTTTCCTTAAGGAAGTACATGCAGATTTAATAATATTCACGGGAGTATTGAAATCTGGATCGCCTATCTCAAAATGAATTACCTCTTTTCCAGCTCTTTCAATATCTTTGGTCTTTGCAAGGATCTGAAACATTCTCTGACCTTCAAGATTAATGGCCTTTTCTGATAATCTTCTCATTACTAAAAAAACTCCTTAAAATACTAGTCGGCTAATGCAAAATAATGCCTGCTTTGTCCCCCATCTACCGGAAATATTGCCCCCTGGCAGATATTTAGCCTGTTCTGAACATAATACAGCTACCATCGTACCAATGTCATTAGGATCACCAAATTTGCCTAGTGGCATCTTTCTGCCAAATATTTCTCCGCATGTTCTGGTCTTTCTTTCATAACAGTATCCCAGAACCCACCTTTTGTAAATACCGCTCCTGGCATCAAGGCCGACATTACAATCCCTTTTTTAGCAAGTACTCTGCCCATACTTCTTGAATATGCATTTAAAGCTGCTTTCATTGAACAATACGTTATCGGGCCATTGTTTTCCATTGCGGCTGTCGAAGAAATATTGACTATTCTCCCCCATTTTTTCAGTTCCATAATAGGGATAACAATACTGCTCATTTCTACTGTGATTTCAAAATTCATCCTATAAACTCTTCTCCAGTCTGAAAGAGGACATAGAGGATCAGTGATATCCAGAGTACTCCCAAGATTATTTACAAGTATATCCGGTTTTCCAAATTTATCAAAGATTTCATTCATTACTTTTTGAGGAGCCCCATCTTCAGCTAAATCAGCAACTTTCATGTAATGACTTTTTCCGTACAATTTTCTAAGAACTTCTTTTAAGTCTTTCTCATTCCTGGCAATAATCGCAACTTTTGCCCCTTCTTTTGAAAGATTAATTGCTATCGATTCTCCAATCCCTCTTGCTGGCGCCAGTTACAATTGCCAGTTTGTCTTTAATACCGAAATCCATATTACCCCCGTCTTATATTAAATTTAATGGAATAATTATTTTTTTAATGTTTAAACTTGTAGTCTTATTTAAAATTGCTCTGATCGCCTGCATAGAATTTATCGCCGTGATCAATGCAACAGAGTCCTGTATATTATTAATCTCATCCAACATTTTTATTTGAATCGGAACATTCAAGTAATATAAACCTTTCTTTGATAGGTCTTCATCAATAATATATTTTATCATATCAAAAGACTTTATGTAATATTTTAACACTGGTAGCATTAATGCTGCACCGAAGCCATAAATATTTCCGCCAGTTACAGCTTCGAGCCTCTTTGATGTAAGCTCCATACAGTCTTTGAATATGGAATACTGCTTTTTTACATACTCCTCATTAATATTCTGCGCTTCTTTTTAGGAATTCAGCGTTTTTGTTAGATTTTGATGCTTTTTTCCTAAACGCTATCATCAACGCTCCCCAATGATAAGGATTTACTTTATAATCAATTAATTCAGCTTCGATATCTTCAAGCATATATAAAACAGATTTCAATGAAAAATAATTTAGATGCTGATGAAATATCTGGTCAAAATGAGCATCATTTACTAATGATTCAAGTCCCGGAAACTGGAAAAATAATAATGTATCATTACTGCTGATATCAATAAGGTTCTTAATCATAACCTTAGGGTTATCTATATGCTCCAATGTATGGCTTGATAAAACAACATCCATTTTTAAACCAAGAGATTTTAAATCGATATTTTCAATAAAATCACCAATAACTTTTATATTTTTTTCTTTTATATCAATTTTCCTGTTTTTAAAAATAGGGTCGATCCCGTATAATTTATCAGCTTTATTTTTTAATTTCTGCAAAGCATATAAATCATTGCATCCGACTTCAAATATTGTTCCTAAATGCCTATTGCCAATTATATTGTTTATGAAATCTAGTAAATATATCAACAGCAGCTTTAGCAGATGAACTTCCTGAAGTGCTTGTTTTGTAGGAATTATCATAAAGAATATTAGGATCTATTACATTAGCAATCTGACCATGTCCACATTTATAACATAAGTAAAATTCCTGATCAATATAACCTAATTTCTCAGTTATTTTCTTATCTGAATAAACTTCGGTAATAGGAAAATCCGGAAGGTTTATTAAGGGTTTATTAATTCCTGTATTACAGATCATACATTTTGTTCTTTTTTTATATTTAATATTACGATATTCGCTAAAATTTAAATTATCCATTTTTACACCTTAGATTGTTATAATTCAAAACGGGCCTTTAAACCAATCACCCGGAACGTCATCCGGAAAACTACGTTTATTCATTATTTTTGTAATATCGAACTTATGATTTAATATTTTCCCGGCTTCTAAAACAATATCTTCAGCTCTTTTATAATAATATTTTGATAGAGCCGGTGAAGTCGGGGTGGGAATATCAGGTAAAGCCACCCTGCCGGGTGCAGATTTTAAAAGGTCAAAATGCTCTGTCGCTATTTTAGCAATTATTTCACCTGCAACTGAACACATTTCATTGCCTGTATCAAGCACAAGCAGCTTTCCTGTTTTTTTAAGCGAATCTAAAATAGTCTCCCAATCTATCGGTTTAAGACTTCTTAAATCAATAATGTCGCAGGCAAATCCTTCATTCAATAAAATATCATTTGCATGCAATGCCTCAATTGTCATATAAGAATAGGAAACAATTGTTATGTCAGCCCCGGACTTCAGCAGCTTTGCTTTTCCTATCGGCACACGAAAATCTCCTTCAGGCACATTCCCTTCTAGATTATGAAGCCATCTGTGTTCTAAAAAAATAACAGGATCATCATCAAATATACTGGATAATAATAAGCCTTTTGCGTCATCTGCAGTTGACGGCATAACAACTTTTAGTCCTGGAATATGAACAAACCAGGACTGTAGATTTTGCGAATGAGTCGGCCCCTGTCCCCAGCCCTGCCCTAGTATCAATCTGATTGTGATTGGAACACTTGACTGCCCGCCGAACATATAGTGCCACTTTGCCGCATTGTTTACAAGCTGGTCCATCGCCAGTAAAAAAAAATCCAGTCTTTGATGAGACATCACAGGCCTGAATCCGTTTAAAGACAATCCAATCGCTACTCCCGTCATTGCATTTTCCGATGTGGGCATATCAAAAACCCGGTTTGCTCCAAACTTATCCTTCAAACCCAATGTTGTCCCAAATATTCCCTTCGGATCATCTATACCCAATCCATAGCTTATTACTGACTTATCAATTTTCATAGCCTCAAAATAGGCTTCATTTATCGCTTTGGCGAAGTTAATAATCCGGCTCATATCTTATAATCCAGTATAAATATTTTTATATAATTCATCGCTTTCAGGGAATTTACTTTTTTCTGCAAAATCAAAGGCTTCATCTATTTCATTTTGAATATCTTTTTTCAAACTATCCATTTTAGCGGTTTCCATTATTGATTTGCTGATAATATAATTCTCATAAATTTTTACGGGTCTTTTAATTTCCAGGATTCAAATTCTTCTTCAGTTCTATACCCGATATCATTATCATAATTAGGCCCACAATGTTCTCTCCATCTGTAAGTATATAATTCTAAAAAATAAGGGCCCTTGCCCGTTCTTACAAATTCAACAGCCGATTTCATCAGACTATAAATCTCATCCGCATTATTGCCATCACCATCATTGCTTTTACATCCAATTGCTTCGACCATTTCATGTATCTTTCTTCCTTCAGGCTGCCTGACCTTTAAAGGAGAATAAACGGAATATAAGTTATTCTCACAGATAAATAATACAGGCAGCTTTTGTAAGACAGCGAAATTAACAGACTCATAAAACACACCTTCTTCTATAGATCCATCTCCAAAAAATACACATTATATCTGATTAGTATTTTTCAGCTTAATTGAAAGCCCTAATCCCACACCTATCGGAATGGTACCTCCAACGATGGCTGTACTTCCCATAAAATTCACATTTAAATCTATCAGATGCATCGAACCGCCCTTCCCTTTTGAGCAGCCGTCGATTTTGCCGTAGATTTCAGCTATCATTTTCTTTAAGTCCCCACCCTTTCCGATATAATGTCCATGAGCTCTGTGAGTACTTATAGCAAAGTCGTCTTTATTTAATATAGAACCGGCTACGGCGGCAATCGCTTCCTGGCCGGTACATAGGTGAGTGGGACAACGCATTTTCCATTCACTATACCTAGTCGCTATCGTTTCCTCGGTCAGTCTTATTTTATACATACTATTCAATATATCAATAGCAATTTCTTTAGATTCTATCATTTTATTTACCTTATCAAGGAATAAACCAGAAATAATCACCTGTGTACCCTATTTTTGCAAAAAATAGAATCCACTCATCAACTGACATTATTGTTTTAGCGGTTAAATTCCAGGCCATCATCAATTCCTTTTCTTCATCATTCCTGTAGGCATCAACCATAATAAAACTATTCCCTTTACTTACCCTTTCGATTTCCTGTAAAGACCTGGCACAATCGTCTAGTTCAAGATTATGCACGGTATTTATTGAGATCACAAGATCAAACGATTCGTTTGCAAAAGGCAATTCTTTCGCATTTGCTACGGACAAATTCGGTTTCATATCGGCAATGCAGTTTTCTACGGCATATTTTGATATGTCAATACCCCTCACATTAATCCCGGGAATCAATTCGAAAAAGTCATTAAGCATAAACCCTTTACCGCATCCAACATCCAGGATTGAGCTTTTCGGAGTTAATCTGTAATGATCTTTAAATGTGGGTACAACCGGCTGCCAGAACCTTGGATTGTAGTTATATCCCCCATAGCCATGCTTCCTATCACCGTCAAAAAAATCTTTCCCAAACTGCCTGGCTATGGCTCTATCATGCTCCAGTTTTAGTTGCTCCTCTTTCTTTCACATCCCTTTTTGTTTTCGGAGAGTTTATCAATAAATCAATTTCCTTTCCCATATAATCTCCACTGTTCAATTCAAATCTTTCATTACTTTCATTGTTTTTATATTGTAGTAACGGTCTTCATCATCAAGAATCTTAGATTCATAAGCTTCTATTACATCTTTAACACCATCTTCTACATAATATTCCTGTTTAAATCCGGTATTCAATAATTTGTCCGAACAAAGTCTGTAGGATCTCGGATCATTTGATTCAGTAACAACTATTTCGGCATCAATAAATTCTGTGATTTTTTTTGCTATGTCAAGAATTGAAATATTTTCAAAACCGGCATTAAAAATACCGGGTGCCTTGCCGCCAAGTTTTAAAAAATGCAGATAAACATTGATCATATCTTTAATGTGTATATTCGGGCGAACCTGATTTCCCCCGAAAACAGTTATCTTTTTCTTTTTTAACGCCATTATTGTCAGCATGTTCACCGATAAATCAAGTCTCATCCTCGGTGAATACCCGCAAACGGTTGCCGGTCTTATACATTGAAGAACTATGTCTTCCTGATAACTTAACAAAACCCTTTCTGATATCATTTTAGTCTTATTATAATCCGATATAGGAACAAGAGATAAATCTTCAGTAACCTTAGGTTCCTCTTTTACACCGTAAACACTGCCCGAACTCGCGTAAATAAACTGCTTAACCTTGTTTTTAATCGCTTTTTCCACAAGTCCCATAGTCGCCAAAGCATTCACTTCCCATGCAAGTTTGGAATTGAGCTCCCCGCAAGGGTCATTTGCCACATTCGCAAGGTGTAAAACCGTATCAACACCATTCATAGAAATATTATCAATTTTTCTTATATCCTCTTTAATAACCTTTAAGTTTTTGTGCTCCTGCAAGTAATTGCCAAACCACATAATGTCCACAACTGTTACATCCATCCCCATATCCAACAATGTTTTTGTCAAAACTGATCCGACGTATCCACACCCGCCGGTTAATAAAATATGCATTTTATCTCCTCTCAATTTATGGTTTATGTATATAATCAAGCTCTTGATTCTTTATAATATCAAGATTATCTTTTACCCAGGATATTGTTTCCTCTATGCCCTGTTCAAGACTTATTTTATCCGACCAGCCCAATTCTTTTTTTGCCTTGCTATTATCCAATAAATAGGCCGCATCTTTTCCAGGACGGTCCGCAACTATACTAACGTTCTCTTCAAATGATACATTCAACTGCCCTGCGATCATCTCCACAACCTCTCTAATGGAAATATTCCTTGAGGTGGATAAATGATATATATTGCCGGGTTTACCATCTTGAGCAGCCTTTAAGGTCCCATCCGCAACATCTTTAATATGTATAAAAGATCTTACCGAATGCCCGCCTCCATGTAATTCCAGTCTTTTCCCAATTAGAAAAAACAAAACGGTTCTTGGAATTATTCTGTATAATTGCTGATGCGGACCGAAAACATTAGCGGCACGGGTAAAGACAACCGGGAATTTATAATTATTGTAAAATGTCATAAGGCTCATATCTGCGGCGGCTCTCGATAACCGCATAGGTGTGCTGGGATTATAATTCGTGTTTTCAGGAATAAGACCTGCACAACTTCCATAAACTTCCGGTGTCGAAATATGGATGTATCTTTTTAAGAAACCAAGTTTCCTTAATTTATCATGAAATTTTACATTGGCTAGAGTATTAGTTTGAAACCAATGTTCGGGATAAAGCCAGCTTTGAGCGACCATTCCCTGAGCGGCGAAATTAACAATATAAACCGGTTTAAAATTATTAGTCAAATCAATTATTTTATCAAGATCATTATTCAAGTCTAATTGATGAAACTTATATTTATTAAGGTTTTTATTTTTTTTGTATGGCAAAAAAACCGGATTTGGTTCCGCTGATCGGCTAATCCCAACGGTTTCAATATCATTATCCAATAAATGATTAACAAAATGCGCCCCGGAAAAAGAATTGCTCCCTACGACCATAATCTTTTCTTGCATAATTTATTTTTCCCCGTTAATTTTCTCATTGTTTATTAACCACATTTTTACCATATGCAAAATAATCAATTGACAATCCTCCGATATTTCCATATCATTTAATTTAATATGGATCGCCGAATCAACCAAATTTAATGCTTTACCACCTGAATATCCTAAAATCCCGAATGATTTCATACTCATTTCTTTCGCCTTTTTGATTGCTTCAACAATGTTTCCGGAATTCCCGCTGCCGGATAATACTATCAATATATCACCGGGATTTCCAAGAACTTCCAACTGTTTTGAAAATATTTCATCAAATGATACATCATTAGCATAGCATGTAAGTATTGATTGATTAGCCGGTAAGGCATGCGCTTTTATACCTTTCCCGCAGTTCTTTGATATACCATAAATCAAATCGTTAGAAAAATGTATGGCATTTGCGGCACTGCCGCCGTTTCCGCATATAAAGACTTGATTATTATTTTCCCAGGCTTGTTTCAATGAATTACATAATATTATAATTGAATTATAATCGATATTATTAATGACAGTTATAATCTTTTTTTGGTAATCAGAAATTGTCGAATCCTTCATTCTTGTACCCTATTTTATTTTTAACACAATATTCTTCTACTTTATTTATATAAATTTATTTTATTTCGCACAGCTCTTCCACTAAATTCATTTTTATTTGTAATATTAATTTCTATAAATAATTTAAAATAAGTTAAAATTACTTCGGCAAGATTTTTAAATTTAAAAATGCTGCTGCCTTCATGGCCCCTTTGCATATAACTGGCAAACTCAAAATAAGTACAATTCGATCTTAATGATTTTATTGATAACTCAACCGGTATGCTGAATCTTTTTGATTTGATTTTAAACTTTTTTATTAATTCTGTCGGATAAATACATATTCCACTTACATACATAACAAAAATATTAAAAGAAACCATATATATAGTTTGAACAATATTAGATACAAAATTCCTGAACCTGCCCCTGACTTCGCGGTTAATAAAATATGTAAAAACCAGATCGGCTTTATCCATATTTTTAAACAACTCAATTATTAATTCTCTTGGGGCGTCATTATCACCGGCAATAAATAAAAACTTCTTTAATAAATCCATTTTGATTACTTTTTTAAAGCTTTCGCCTAAGCCGATATTTTTTTCATTATGTATGACTCTTACAAAACCATATCTTTTTTGCAGTTCATCGGCTAACTTAGCTGTATTGTCAATGCTGCCGTCATTAACAATAATTATATCCAACTTAATATTACCGGCATGCTCAGCAGAAAAAAAAATATCATTAATCGTATTTTCTAAATGCTTTTCTTCATTGAGAGCAGGAACCATTATGCTTATTTCTTTCATTATTTCTCCAGTCTTATACAGTTTGTAACTTGCATCATAAATTCTTATCCCTTTATGAATTCTCATTATTGTTATTATAACATAATTTAAGACCTTATTGCAAAATTTTAAACCTCATAGGTTCAAACTCGAAGTCCAACACATTATAAACCAAAAATTAGTTCAGAAAGTGAAAAGTGTTGTACCATTATTTGAGTAATGAAGATAAATTAAAATAGAAACGTTATTAAATTAGAAACTTTCAATTAGAGATATTTCTAAAAGACTAGCCATATTCCTTCAACAATATCATGAGAGTTGAAAAGGAATTACTGAGATGTATTTTGACAAGATACAATTTCATCTGCGATGAGAGGAAATATCATCAATGACAAAAAACACCAAAGAGTTTTTTTACTTTGATAATCCTGTTTCTTTTTTGGGATTAATAGTCCGGTTTCATTGTAACGAAAGTATGGAAAAAAATTTGTTCTTTCTTGTAGTTTAGAAAAAGCGGTCGCCGCGATAAAAAGTATAATAGAACAGGACTTTTTTTATCTGTGAAACTTACTATAAAGATATTACTATAAGCTTATTGAGGCTTGATTGCTCCTGTTATACTTCTTTTTTGACATAAATTTTATGGCCATTTTTATTTATTTTCTCGATGTAACCTTTCTGAATAAACCATGAAAGTAATGGTTGCTCTTTCTGACCTTGACCGAAGAATACCATTATTACGTCTGGAAGATTATTACTAAAATACTCTTCAAACATATGAGTATGAATAGGTAAGGGTGCAGGAAAGAAGGCCGAATTCGCCCAAAGATCAGGACCACTCGATATTAGATCAGTCATTAAATAAGCACCAGGGATATCTCCGTTAATAATAAAAAGAGTTCGTCTCCCGGGTTGCACAGAAGCCAGTATCTTCTGTTATATCTGCAATATATTCTGCTTTCCATGCAGTGAACAAACCTTTATATGGACCACTTTTGATAGGTGTTCGTATCTGAAAAATTGCCGGCTCATAATAGACATAAAGAAATTGAGGAACAGCTATGCATATCAAGAGTAAAAAAAGTGGAACCGAACGGACAAGTTTTCCCTTAACATCCCACGTACAAACTACGAAATAAAGTGAGAGCACTGCAGCAGGTATAAGGCCCAGCGCTGCTTCAACCCAGGTACTACTTGACCATGCAGTAATCAGTCCTGCAAGGACCGATATCGGCCAAATTAATAGCAAGCGATTTAAATTAGTCAGGTTAGGCCGGAAAAGAAAGATTATTGGGGAAATCAGACCAAGCCATATTATAAGTATGCTTGAATCAATGAAACTACCCTTGTTTAAAATGTGCTTATACATAACTATTCCAGGAAACAATAAACCGATTCCAATAATAATACTAAACCAGCTCCAAGCCTTAGGGAAACCAGTGAGTGCAGATAATATTAAAAGAGATAATACTAAAGTACCATATCTCCAACTCTTAGTCATTGCGTTAATAACATACATTATTTTAGGAAACCCACCGCCTTGTATTCCATTCGCACCCGCACTTATATAAGCGTAATAGGTGAGGAGAGGATGTAATCCGTTAGAAAAAGTTATATAAAGCAATGGTATAGCAACGAGAAGCGTTCCCAGTAAAATACTAATTCGATGATTCCTGGGTACATTTTTTTCAATTTTTAGCACTTGTTTCGGGTTTGGCGGTATTAAAAAAGTTATACAAATTACAAAAAATGAAATGACTAGCAGTGGAGGGTATGAATATGTGGCGATTACAAGAAAAACAGCGCCTGCAAAAGCATTAAAACTTCTTCTTGTGAATGGAAGATAACAAGAGTAAAGAAACCCTAGACCTAGCAACCAGCCAAACGCTCCAAGAGTATTATAACAGATATTTGGGATCACACCCGGATAGAATACTATTGGAAGCATCGCCGGAAAAAGAGCTGCAATAGAAGTTACATAGTACCGACATATCCGCCAAATACCAAAAGAAGCAAGCATCGTCATCAGGAAGTATATGTGTCGTCCAAAAAGCACTATGCCTTCTGATGAGCCAATGATCGATAAATATATTTTCACAAAAGACGCAAAGATTATAGACGCTCCTTGTTGGGGAGACCAATCATTAATAAAAGGCTTTCCACCTTTTATATAAAAAAAACTTTTAGCTATATAAGAACCTTCATCCGCAAGATCTACTCCAAAATATAAACGAATATACATCACAACTATAATGATCAAGGCACCAATACCAATAATTAAAGATTTATCAAATTTTAGTACGATTTTTTTAGACTTTATTTCTTTTATTATATTTTTAATAAACATATAAAGCATCCTATTGTCAGTCCTATCTTTTTTATCAAATGATTCGTGATTTTACTTGTAAGCCCTTGTCCTATTAACGCTATGGATATTTTTCTATACCCATAAAATGGATGTTTATGACATTCTTTCCTGATTAAACTTACCTTCTCAAAATTATCTACCTCAAAGACAGATTTATCTGCTGGTTTGTAATAATACCAGGAACGACTCCTTTCAATGCCACTATAGAGGCCTGTAATAGTGATCCCCTGACTTGCACATTCTAAAACTTCGGCTCGTGCCCATAAATAGCCTTGTACTTTTTTTTTAAGACACTGTTTTCAATCTGAAGTTCACCGATTGCGTTGATATATTGGGATTCTTTTTCCTCGCTCTTACGGATTTCATATCTTTTTCCCCTTCCAGTAATTGTCTTTTCCATAGGCCGATCTGATTCGGATGAACCTCCAATTCAGAACCAAGCTGAGCAATCGTTTTGTGTTCTCTGACAGCTTCCAAAGCAACCTTTGCTTTAAACTCGTTAGTAAATGATTTCCTCATAGTGTTTTCTCTCCTATTTTTTCTTCGGAGGATTACACCTTAAACTATCAGTTTATTTTGTGCAATTTTCTGTGCTCTTTATCAACGACCGTTATTTTATCGAGGACGACTGCTTAAAGCCCAATATCTTATACCAAGGAAATTAATTATCACGATAGTCGGAATTAATAGAAATTGCGACCAATATAAATCAAAAGAAGAAATGTTTTTTATTAAAGTTAATAATGCAAGATTAATAAAAAAAGATACTGCATAAACAATCAAGTATTTAAAAAACCTCTGCTGAAAATCTAATTTTTCTTCAGGCAGAAATACCCACATGAAATTTATAATATAAGTAATACAGATTCCTACAATCCATGTCATTGACAATGCAATGACATAATTTATTCTTATTACTTTCAGTAATAAATAAAAAATGATTGCTGTCAAAATGAAATTAAAAGCACCAACTATTCCGAATTTAATAAAATGTTTTATAAAAAGTTTATCTATTTTAATCATAACTTTATCACAACTATTTATTAATGGTTATATAATTCAAACGAAACTGATCTAACTGGTAAATAACCAATATTAATTAATTCATGAGTAATAACATCATTATAAATATTAGAGATCAAACTTTTATATTCAGATAAATCCCTCATATATTTGCCTCTGTCATTTTTAACCAAAAAATCTTCGATGTAATTCATATTTTTATATTTACATTGATCGAAAGTAATTACCCTTCCACCTTTTTTTAATAAATTTTTTGTCAAATTTAATAGATATATAACTTCGGTATCTGATAAATGATGTAATAATCCCATAACAATTATTAAATCAAATTCTATTTCATTTAACATATTAAAATCTTTTATCATTTCATTATAAAAGAAAAAATTTTTATTTTTTCTAAATTTTATCTTTGCATAATTTATGTACGATGCATTTCCATCAAATCCATAATATTTTATATTATAATTTAAAAGATATTTACAATATCCTCCGGTTCCACAAGCAATATCTAATATCTTATAACCATCCTGAATTTTAAATATTTTTTCAACCAGATACTTTCTAAACAATTTTTCTCCGACGATTGTTTGTATTGTATCATATACTTGTGGCGATGAAATAATTTTTTTTATGTCCATTTTTACTCCTTAAGATTTTCCTTATGTTAGAAAATTTGTATAAAACATATATTTTCAAATATATTTGTGATATGTATCCATTTATTTTTCATTCTTAATAATTTTAATTATTTCGCATATTTTTTCCACATCATTATCGGATAAACCTCCATAAAATGGCATCGATAAAACCTCTTTTACAATCTGATTTGCAACAGGTAGGTTATTCTTTGCAGATGAATGTAAATGTTTATAACAGGAATAATCACTACAAAGCGGGTAAAAATATTTTCTGGAAAAAACATTATATTTTTTAAAACTATCATAAACATAGTCTCTGGATTTTCCAAAAACTTTTTCATTAATCCTTATAACAAAATATTGATAACTTTTTTTAACTCTAGAGTTTTCTTCTAAAAAGGATATACCTTCAATATCCTTTAAACATTTTTTATAAATGTTTAGCAGTTTTTTTCGTTTGTTTCTTTCTTCTTCCAGATAATCCATTACTATTAAACCTAAAGAAGCCTGAATCTCATTCATTTTGCCATTAATACCAGGCATTATAACCTCATCTTGACTTTTAATACCAAAATTTTTTAGCAGTTCAATACGGGATTTCAGATTCTTATCATTATAGGTCAGTGCCCCGCCTTCACCTGTATGAAAAAGTTTTGTAGGATGAAAGCTGAACATAGAAATATCACCGAATGTTCCGATTCCTTTCCCATCAATTTCTGTCTGGAAGGCATGTGCGGCATCATATATTACTTTGAGCCCATATTTATCTGCAATATCTTGAATTTTATCCACATCACAAGGAGTCCCGAAAACATGAACCGGTAATATTCCGGTAGTTTGCGGTGTAATACTTATTTCAATTTTACTAGCATCAATATTCATGGTTATTGGGTCTATATCACAAAATATGGGCTTTATATTATTCCATGTCAAAACATGCGGTGTTGCCGGAAAAGTAAAAGGCGTTGTAATAACTTCGCCGCTTAGCCTTAAACTTTGAACCGCAACTATTAAAGCTATAGTTCCATTATTAAACAGAGAAATATTTGGAACATTTAATAATATTTTAATTTTTTCTTCCAATAGTTCATGCTGTTTGCCGTTATTAGACAACCATTTTGAATCCCAAACTTCTTTTAATTTCTCCATAAAATCACTTAAATTTGGGAGTATCGGTCTAGTAATATAAATCGGCTTTTCAAAGGGTTTTATCACAACTCTTTCCTTAAAGTTTTCATTTTATTATTTATTGCTTATTAAACATATTTGTCTCTTATAATATAATTTGGTTTCTTCCGGACTTCATCATATATACGCCAGATATATTCACCAATTACACCAAGCATAACCATAATTAATCCACCTACAAATAAAATCGCAATCATAATAGGGGCCCAGCCAGCAAAAGGGGTTTCTCCTTTAAACCAGGCATAAACAATGGTTATGGAATATAAAAGACCAAGAATAGAAGTAATTATCCCAATTAATGAAATAACACGAATCGATAAAAATGAAGCGTCAAGAAAAGCATCCAAAAAATTTTTCAATTTTTTGTTAAAGTTGTATTGTGATTTGCCTATTTGACGTTTTAGACGAACATATGGTATGAAAGAAGTTCTATAACCAGTCCATAATAGATCTCCCTGGAAAAATCTGTTTCTAACATCTATAGCATTAAATTGATTAAGGACTCTTCGGTCCATCAAAACGTAATCAAATCCTCCTGACGGTATTCTAGGAATTGATAACCTTAACATTTTATAAGCTAAAGACGAGAATATCTTTGAAGCAAAATTATCCGATCGGTCTGTACGATAGCATATAACTATTTCTGATCCTTCCTTCCATTTAGATACCATTTGAGGAATTAATTCAACTGGGTCTTGCATATCTGCTGAAATATTAATGGTAGCGTCACCACTTGATTCTTTGAAACCGGCCAGCATTGCAGACATTTGACCGAAATTTCTAGTAAATGTAATAGCCTTTACACAAGGATCTTTTTTTCTGATGTCTAATATTTCTAATAATGAGCCGTCATCTGAACCATCATCAACAAAAACAATTTCATATTCACAATCATTTAAAGTGTTGACAAAAACAGATTTGATCTTTTCATAAGTGCCTGTAATTGCCCCTTCGTTACGATATACAGGTATGGTAAAAGATATTTTCATGATTCATTCCTGCCATTAACCATAAAATTAAATATTGATTTGGATTGTTAACGCAATTAATTCTTTAAATAAAAACGATTGATTATGACATATATTCTTGACCACTTCAAACTTTTAATTCATCATTTGGTTTGATTATATTTTCGCAGGACTTTATTTCCAGATTCATTATTATATTATCTTCATAATTTTTAATAATCCGGAAACCAAATTTTTCATATAAATGAATTGCCCTATTATTATTTTTTGAAACTTCTAAATGGATTATTTTATAATTATTTTGCATAGTATAATTGATACACATACTTAATAATTTGGTGGCAATTCCAAGTCCCATATATTTCTTCATTAAACTGACATTTGTAATATATCCAATTTTTTTAATTGTATTATTAAAATATCCACTTATTAATCCCACAAGAATTTGTTTTTCCCATGCTTCAAATGTAACAGATCTTTCAAATATTTTTTTCGAATATTCTTGAAGATCAACCCTATCACTTAATGGTGGAATGAAATCGTAATTACATTCTTTTAAGTGAGTCAAAATGACATCTTCAGTAGCGGTTTTAATTTTATATGTTAGGATCATAATCTATCCTCTAATTGAGCCAACCCGAAACCATAGCGTCCAAATTCGTTACCATTATATAATAAATAAATCTTATTGTCACAATTAAAAACGTGAGGATAACACAACATATCTGAATCCCAGCTTCCTTCAGTGACATCGATACCCACATTTGCATCATTTCTTGTCCAATTTATCATATCATCAGAGTATGCATACCCAATTCTATAACTTCTATTCTTGTTCATTCTAAAATCATATGATTGCCTATAACAAAAAAACATATGATATTGATTTTTAAAAAATATAATAGTAGGAAGTGCCTGGCTTTCATCATCGTATTTATCTTTGATTAATTGTTTACCTTCTTTATGCCATTTTATTCCATCCTGGGAAATAGCATGTCCTATTTTATAAATACGATCTGGGAGAGAATCATTTGAAAACCTTTTCCAAGAAGAGCCATATATATACCACATATGAAAAGTATTATTAAATATTTTAATAAAAGGATCTCCAACTAAAAAAGGTTCATGTAAAGAAGATGAAAGTATAGGTCCATCTCCCATTTTCTTAAATGTAAGACCATTATCATGACTAATAGCAAAACCTATACTAGTATCAATCGATACGGATACTTTTCTGTTCCAACCGCAAGTATATGCATATATTTTATTTTCAAATCTTAAAACATTCATAGGGAAAATACCATGTTCATCAAAACAACCTAATTTACCTAATTCAATTACGGTATCTTTAGCAATATTTATTATTTTTTTGAAAGATTTATCTATATCTACAAATGAAATATGACTTAAGTACTTCCCATTATTTGGATCCTTTTGTCTTGTTGAAAAATAAATTCTTATAAAATCATCAAAAACTAATGCTTGAGGAGATTGTGCAAATTCAAAACAATCATTACATAACCTATATTTTGTGGGATCAAATATCTTACCAATCTTAAACCATTTCATAAAAGGACCCCATTTTATTATTCTAATTTTCCTTCTAGTTGAGCCAAACCAAATCCATATCGCCCAACTTGATTTCCAAGGTAAAACATATAAATATTACCGTCAAGTTCAAAAACATGAGGGTATGCAATCATTTCTGAATCCCACCCATCCTCAGAAACATCAATACCGGCTTGAGAGTCATCCCTGGTCCAACTTATGATATCATAAGAAAATGCATAACCAATTCTATAACTTCTAACTTTGTTTTTTCTATAATCAGACGCTTGTCTATAACAAAAAAACATATGATATTTTCCATTATAGAGTAAAACATCAGGACTTGCTTGTGCTTCATCTTCTCCTAATACATTGGAAATCATATCTTTATTGATTTTTTTCCAATTGATTCTATCATTGAAAACGCCAAACGAATTTTATAAACCGGTTCAGGCTTACCGTTAGCTAAAATCCATTTTCTACCTGCTATATACCATAAGAACCATATGTTATTAAATTTTCTAATCTTAGGTCCGCTTAAAATGAAAGGTTCATCGGGTGAATATGATAAAATTGGACCATTACCAAGCTTATTGAAAGTTTCCCCGTTATTATTACTAATTGCATATCCTATAGCCACATTAAAAGGCACTGATTCACATCTAGTCCAGCCTCCGTAATAAGCAAGAATATCATTATTGTTTCTTATCACAGAAGTAGGATATGTTCCAAATTCATCGAAAGTTCCCAAATCTCCGAGTTTTAATATAGGTTCTTTACAAATTTTCAAAATATCAAATAAATTATTTCTATTTAAATCAACAAAAGCAGAATAACTCACATACTGTCCATTTTCATCAGGATTTGGCCTGCAACTGAAATAGACCCGGACAAATTGATCAAAAATTAAAGTTGCAGGAGCTTGAGCAAATTCTTTTAACCAGCTTTTATTCTTTATATCAAGAGGGTTAAAAACTATTCCCAATTTTTTCCATTTGAACATTATTATCTTTCCTCTAATAAATATATTATTATATTTTCCAAGCTTAAAAATTTCAATGGACATAATTATTATCTATCTTGTTTAGAATTACATTTTTATTTTTAAACAAAATAATTAACATTTTTTCACTCTTTAACTTTTATATCTAAAAAACATTAGACAAGTGCATATAATTCCAAATATTCCTTTATTTGCTCTATAGAATTAAACATCATTACATCTAGAATAGAGAGATTCTGAACATAATCGTGGTTAAATTGATTGTATTTGATATCGCCTGTCTTTAAAAAAAATAGATCAATATTATTTTGTTTAAACACTTCTTTATCATATAACTCAACTCCTCCAATGGGATTTATGTATGTTGAAGTTTTCAATTCTAGACAAATTGCTAATACCTTATCCTGAGACTTTAAGGAATAATCAATTTTAATATCCGATGAAACTATAAATTTGGTTTTAACTTCTAATTCTTTACATATTTCTTTAATAGAAAAAAATATGTAATTAAATAAATTTGTTTCATTATTTAATAATATTCTTTCAAAAAATGAAAATGCCTGTTTAAAATATGGAGCTTTTCTGTAAGCTTCTTTTATCTTATTTAAAAGCTTTGTTTTATTAAATTCAACTGATAAGACTCTATCTCTAACATCCAAATAATCTGAATCTTTCTTAAGCGGAATTGTGAAGTCAGCATCTTTTCCATTTTGTAAATAACGGTTTCTGTTAATCCACCCTTTTTTCGTATATTTTATATTATCATAAATAACTAATTTATCAACAGCATTTATAAGTTGAAAATATCCTATATAAGGAAAAAAATACGGCTGCATTATGGCAAGATTCATAATGATTTACCTAATTATAAAATTATTTAATTTTTTTGAGCAATAACATATATATCAGCGCACATATCAGGATATTCAAATCCAAGCCTGTATAAGCCTTCACATTGTTGTTCCCCAAGAATACCAATATCAATAAGTTTATCCATTTGGAAATCAGCGAAGGGTTTAAATAAAATTCCACCCTGGGATATGATTTCAAATCCTGATTTCTCAAGTTCTCGTATTAATAGAACATTGTCATATACTCGCCGGTGCCCACCTTTATGATCATTAGGAGTTAACTGGTAAAGGTCATCAATAATTCCCATATGCCGTGCAAGCTGTCTTGATAAAGCGCGAGCGTTTGGTACACTGACAAAAAGAAATCCATTCGGTTTCAATCCTTTTTTAATCATGTTCAATACAACGGGGACATCAATTAAATGCTCTAGAATGTGTGAAGCAAATATATAATCATAAATAGATTCAGGATTAAATTCTTCAAATAGACTACAATAATAACTAGCATTTTGTATTTTTCTATTTTTTACTTGCTGTAAAAATTCCTCTGAACCATCAACAATATCAATGTGATCTACTAAAGAAGCAATAAGCTCAGACATATAACCAATTTCACTACCGAGTTCTAATGCAATTCCTCTATGTATATATGGTCTAAAAGTGCGTATCATCAAATCACGCATTAACCTTGTTTGACTTGAATCTTCAGAAGTAATATATTCAGAAATTAAATCTTTAATAAAACCCTTTTCCTTAAATATATTCTTTTTATCCATATTCAATCCTTTTTTTATTAAATTAATACAAAAATATAACTTTTTTTTTCAATCATTAATATAAAGAAAATCAATAGCATTAGTAATACAGTTTAATAAAAGATAGGCTAAAGAACATCCGAACAGTCCACTTCAAATATTTTATTTTTCTTAAAGCACTCATTATTATTGGTTAATACAATTTTAATATATTTAAAATTGTTCTTTTTTTAAATCAAGATTATGGTTCACAGATATCGTTCTTGCTGTTATTCATTACTATTGTTCTATAAATCCGATATGAGACCATAATACTTATTACCAATAATTATACTAGGCCAAATATTATTAGTCAAAAAAATAAAGTTTGCTTGTTTTAACAGATATTAGTACACAAAATAATAGATTTTCAATATCAACTATTAAAACAAATTTGTCTTCGTTCTTAAGTATTATAAAAAATAAATTATTTATTTGAAGTTAGTGGAGAAATTTTTTTTAAACGTTTTATAATTACAATATTACCTATTATTTCAACATTATTCATATCATAACCGGTTTGCCTCATTCTTTTGGTCAAAATGGAGTTAATTTTTTTTAATTCACCAAGATAATTGGATGCCCCTGTGTATATAATTTTAGAATTGCTATCCATTTCAAAACTAAGTACTGCATAATCTGCTATATCTAACCCCATTGGGTAGTAATATACAGTTCTGTTTTTATATAATATGGGCATCATATATTCAGTAGTAGTTACAATACTATTCTCTTTAACTTTTTTTTGAATTATTTCTAGAATTTTATTCTGTTGAACTATTGGTCCATTGTCTATACAAAGTGGAAATATTGTAAAATACTTAATAATTGCATAATCTTTAATCTGTTGTGTTGAGAATCTTATGTTATCAAAAATATTAGGATAAATGCCGGCTGTTAAAATGGCTAAAGCAAGAGTAGAAGGGTATAAAACTGCTTTTCTGATATAAGGTTTAATTTTGTTTGCTAAATTTGAATAACCAAAACCCGCAGCTAGTACAATAAAAGGAAAATATAAGGTATGATAATGCGTTAAGAATCCGGTTTTTTCACCCCCACCGACGTTTCCAATTATATTTGGCAGCATCGTAATAAATGCAAGAATGAACATTTCCCATTCGAACAATCCAAATATTCCCAATATAATGAGGTTAAATAGTGAAAAAACTATTAAACCGCCGACAAAACGCTGGCTCTGAAAACGGGATATTAAATCTTCAATCGATGTTGGCAGATAGCTGGAATTATAATATGGATTCTCAATATAGAATTTAACAAGTATTCCGGAATATCCAATTAACACAGTTCCTAGGAGAAATAAATAAATTCGTATTTTATAATTAAACTTTTTCCAGTATAATAAAGTATATCCTATTGTAAAACTGCCAATCATTACACCTGTTCTCTCTGAAATTAATAAGCAAAGAATTCCTGTTACCAATAAAGCTATCCAGTTTATATTGTCATCTACTAATAAAAATAAATATAGAAAACCCAGGCCGATAAAAAATCTTTCTATATACAATTGTCCGGCTATCGATTGAGACCATGCCGGATGGGTGGAAACTAATAAACATAATAAAATACTTCCAAAAAACGGAACATTTTTTTTTCTTAGCGATAGATATAATAATAATATTAATAAAGTAAAGCTGATTGCGGTCAGGAGAGTTAATAAAACTTTAACTGGTATTATTTTTACAAATGGAGCCAATAGATATATAATAAAAATAGAATGCGTTTTAAGCATATTACTAGCCGGCTTGTTTATTTCACCTAGTGGAATACTAACATAATTATCTGCTTTTATAGTTAGTAAACCGGAATGGAGAAAATCAAGAATTTTATCACCAAGATCACTCACTGGCTTACCAGTTTCTGAAACACTTTCTATTAATTGATAATAAACAGCAGCGTCCCCTGCTCCATACTCTACTGTTATTTTAACAAACGAAATAATAAATACAATGAGTGTAGCTATAATAATTACAACTATTTTTTCAGTATTTTTTATAAAATATTCTTTTTTTGTAATTATCATATTCTCAGTGCTTGATTCTTCAATATTTGTATTACCTTTTTTATATTTATAAAAACCACATTTTATATTTATAAAAATCATAACTATCATAATTAACATCAAAATAAGAATTAAAATTATTAAAATTTTATTTAAAGAAATATTTCCTAACAAATGGATTTTAAAAGGGTACAAACACAAAAGATATAGAGGTAAATTAATTAGATAAATTTTCCTGCATACTAAATCCGCATTGGTTTTAAATAGTTTTCTAATAACAATATTTATATTTGCAGCATATGCTAGGCCAAGAAGAAAGCCAAAGATAACTGCTATTATAATAATGAAAAAATAATTATCACTATTATTAATCTTTTTACACCAATACAACTCATTCGTTATGGCTAGTATCATAAAAGATAATATAATTAAAAAATCTTTAAAATTAAAGCTAATATTAATAAACTTCTTCATAATTTTAAAGACCTCTTAATTTGTTTGTAATAAAATTAAAATAACAAATATTCTCATAACTTAAAAACGAGATAAAAATCCAAAATATTCTTTCAATTAATTCATTTAAGTTTTTAGATATATTTTATAGCAAACAGAACCTTTTATTAATAAATTGAAAGAAGAACTACACTTTTAACACGTTTATTTAATCCAACCCGCATGTTTTAGTCAAATAAGGCCGCATCGTATCTTATTATTATGAAAATCCAAACTAACCTGCCCAGAATGTGAGTAAACTTTCTTTTACATTAAAATTGATAACTTTATTTTGTTTATAAAATTCATATAGAGCGCATATATAATACTAACCTATATGCAGTTAGTGACAACATTCAGTTATTCTTCTTTTTCGGTTCTTCTCAATTCTTTGGACTTATCTTTCTTATTCACAAAAATTTTCGATCCACTTCCTCTAGTCATAGAAATAAACTATAATCAATGAATAAAAAACCCCACTCCCCCTGATTGACATCCTGATAAAATGTGTTATTTAGTAAACCCTAATAATATTTTTTTGTTAATATTAATCTTTGTACTTTAAATTATCTAACTTATTTAATTCTTTTTATAATCGCAAATCCTCCTCCGATTAAACTCGGATGTTCAACATCGTAACCGGTGTCTTTTAACCGCTTTGATAATATTTCGTTTATCTTACCAATATCTGATGTATAAGAAGAAGCCCCAAGATATAAAGGCGGATTTCTTTTCAAATCACCAACAGATAAAACTACATAATCAGCATCATCAATTCCAAGAGGATAATAATACAATTTCTTATTGTAACATAATGAAAGCATAGTACTTCCAGGTAGTTCAGGAAGACTGACAATAGAATTATCAGGAATTATTTTTTGCATCATAATAGCATTGTTCTTATAATATGCGTAATTCCCATTACCCTTTATATAATCGATATCAAGATCGAAAACCTGTTTTAATGTATTATTGTCCAAATACTTGAAATTAAATTTCATATCTCTTAGACTAAACGGCCAAATCCCTAATATCACTATAGTTACAACAAATATCCCACTGTAAAGTATTTTTAAACCCAAGGGTGTTTTTATTTTATGGTAATACTTTACGAAACCGGTAGAAAGCGCCCAAACTAAAATCGGAAAATATGTTGAATGATAATGAGTATACCAGTTGGTTTTCTCTGCTCCCCCGATATCTCCAAAAATGTTTGGTATCATAACAATAAATGATATAACTATTACTTGCCATTCAAATGCTCCGAATATTAATAATAAAATAAAATTAAAAAACAAGAAAACTATTAAATTGGTTAATGCGGGGACTGTTGTTAAATAAACTGGGAAATTTATAAAACTTGATATAGTTAAAAAAGCACTATAATAGAAATTATTAAGAAAATATTTTATTATGATAAAAGCGGATATAACAAAGATTAAAGCTGTTATAATGATATATTTCCTGAATTTTTTATCGATCTCTTTCCAATATAAAACTAAATAAGAAATCATAAATGCAGCGCAAATAATTATCATTTTCTCAACAATCATAAAACAAAGAGCCGCTATGATAATAAACCATATAAACCGAGGTTTTTTATCTGTCAACACCAGAGCAAAGACAAAACCCAAAAACATGAAATATCTGTCGGGATATAATTGCCCCCAAAACGACATACTCCACGCGGGAAGCGATGCAATAAGCAGACAAAATAAAACGGATCCGATTATTGAAATGCCTTGTTTTCTCAAAAATAAATATAGAATAAATATCATTCCAAGAAATGAAAAGGCATAAGATCCCGCGAGGACTAGATTAATGGGAAATATCTTAGTAAACGGAGCTACAAGATAATAAATAGGCACAAAATGGAATTTAAAAAAACTTATATTCTGGTATTTTGTAGCCTTTAAGCTTACTTTTTCAAAGTCTTCCGGTTTATTATTAAGTAATCCCGATTTAAACAAAAATTCTAAAACAGAGGCGGCCAGTTGTGAAGAAGGAGTCCCATTATTAGCAATATTTTGAACTATTTCCGAAGCAATCGCATTATCCCCTTGCCCCATAATAAAGTTTGTTCTTTTAGCAATCGTGAAACACCCTAATAAAAGAACAAACAAAGTACCCAGTATAATCTTTTCTATTAATGACATATTTTGTCCTTATCTGTATTTTATAAAATTTATGCGTTCTTTTTCTATAACAATCGGTCTGTTTTTAACCTCAGTATATATCGCTCCAACATATTCTCCTACAATTCCTATAAAAAACAACTGAACGGATGAAAAAAAGAAAATGCCTGCAATTATTGCCGTTATACCGATAGGATACATATTCCAAAAAATAAATTTTAATATAACGCCTATTACACCAATTATAAAACTAATAATAGCGACTATTATACCGATAAAGGTTGCCATTCTCAATGGAACCTTCGAATTATTAACAAAACCAAGCATAGCAATATCAAAAAGAACATAAAAACTCGCCGCAGATTTTCCTTTCTTTCTTTTAGGCTGAATATATTGAACTTCTTTTATTTTAAAACCAAATTCTGTAACAAGGCCTCTTATATATGGTGAAGGATCGTTAAGCTGTTTCAAAATATTTATAAAGTCTTTATCATATAAAGCATAACTGGTAAAATTCTTTATATGATCGTTAACTGATATTATTTTCATAATACTATAATACGCTTTTCTTACTGTGGACATCACAGGGTTTTCTTCGCTTTTCGGTTTTACACCTACAACTATTTTATATCCATCTTCCCAATACTTTATTAATTCTCTTATTTTCTCCGGGGGATCCTGCATATCCGCTGCAAATTGTATAACGGCATCCCCTGAAGCTTGTAACAAGCCGTAATATGGTGATTTCAACGCACCAAAATTTTTTATATTAAATATCACATTAACATTTTGATCTTTCGCTGCGATTTGCCTTAAAATATCTTGTGTGTTATCCTCTGATGCATTATCAATAAATATATGTTCATATTCATAATCCGGAAGTTCATTAAAAACATTTTTGACAGCTTCATAAGCATCTTTAACATTTGCCTCTTCATTAAAACATGGTGTTACAATACTTATTAATTTCATTCTACACCACCTTTATGCTTCAATTTGTCAACAACATTCAGCCCGCTTAATAAACTTTGATCGCTCCATAGATAGTCCCATTCCCCAAATCTCCCAATGGAGATGATACCTAATTTTTTTATATATTTCAAGATTATTCCCCTGTATTTATAAAAATTAGTATTAAAAATAACATTGGCATATTTTAGAGTTTTAAAATCAATAAATAAAATATCATCTTTTGCTGCGAGTTTCATTTTATCAAGGATACTTATAATATGATCATTTAGGAATGATAAATCCGGATTGATCTGTTTGAATTTAGAAAAATACAACTCGAATTGTAAAGAACTATATCCTTCTTTAGAGTTATTTTTCGATTTCAAACTCGGAGAATAAGCTCTTGACGGTAAAATTTCATCATCATAAATATAAAACCAGAGTGATTTCGGAACATCAACTCTATTAAAAGCAACGGACGCAAGGATTATCGAAGTCGCGAATAAATTTGAGGCGGTTTCCTTAATTTTCTTTGGGGCATCTTTAATTATATTAATTAGTTCCGGTAAAGGTAAGCTTGAAATTAAATTTTCATATTTGACTTTTGTACCATCAGAAAATTCAACATTGTTTGTTTTTGTATCAATTAAGACAGCTTGTTTATTAAAAATGATATCGCATTCTCTAGCAATAGGTTCGATAAACGATTTATACCCGCCAATAACCGGATACCTCATTTCAATAGCGTAATAAGTATTTGGAGTCTCTTCGGTAAAACATCCAAATAAAACATCTTTTAATTCCGGTCTGTATAATCTATTACTTATCCAATCAACTTCCATTTTCTTCGGTTCCAATGTCCAATATTTCTTTGTATATCTTTCAAAGAAATTCCTGGCAATGTAAGTCCCATATTTTTCATATATCCATTCTTCATAATTTTTTGCCATTTTTTTGTTATTTTTTTTATTAACAAAATCTTCTATTGCTTTAATTTTCTCTTCTATCGGTAAACAAAACAAATTATTCTGTATCGGATGCTTAAGCCAATAATTATAATAATAATTATAAGCAATCGGCTTGTGTGTATAATATGGTGTTCTATCAAATATCTCTCTAACTCTCTTATTTTCAGTAAAAGAAAGATGCACAGCATAATCAAACAAAAAGCCATTTACTTCAAAATTGTCGCATAGTCCACCATAGCGATTTCTTGATTTCGAAAACAGAGGCACTTTCTTTTCCAAGAGCATAACCAGCCCCAATTCCTGAGATACCTGCTCCTAAAATAACATTTTTTTTATCCATTCTTCTTATTTAATACCTCGTTCAATTTCGTTCTATCCCCCCAAAAAGCCATTGGTTCATATTCCAAATAACTATAATAACCTAAATTTAATTCGATTTTTAAGTTATTTTCCTTAAGATAATTCTCAACAAATTTCCTTAATGAAATCGGATTTCCACTGCAGCAATTAATAATACCTGCTATTTCTTTCTGTAAAGCTATTTTCACAATGTATTGAGCAACTGTTTCAACTTTCAAATAATCTCTTAATTGTTCACCTGGCGACATATTAAAACTTTTTTCCCCGTTTTTAACAGCTTTTTTTAATAAAGATAATATTGATTTTTCGCTTTGTCCTTCACCATAAGGATAAAAAAGCCGAATCCATTTGAAACTAAAATCTATTTTTTGATTTAATTGTTCTATAAATTTTCTGAGTGAATCTTTTGCCACTCCATAACAAGTTACTGGTTTGGTAATCATTTCTTCAGACAATTTTCCTTCCATAAGACCATATTCAAAACAAGTTCCTATAATAGTGACATCTTTAATCCCATTTTCAATAATATTTTTTAAAAATTTGTAGTTTACGAATAAATTCTTTTCAATATGAAATAATTCCTTATAATTTGGAAGACCTTCCCAAGCAAGATGAATCAATATATCAGGTTTTATAAAATATTCGTAAAAGTTGTCAGTATAATTATTGAAATCCTTTTGGATATAAGTAATTCTTTTACTATCTGTGTTTTTATTTTCTAAACTTAATTCTATTGAAGTAGCAATAACTTGAATATCATCAATTTTTAAAAGCTCATCAATTACATACTTCCCAATAAATCCATTGGCTCCAGTTACCAATACTTTCATTTTTCCCTCTATCATCAAAAAAGCGATTTGAAATCCCGGAAATTGACAAAACTTCTATCTCGTTTTGAAACAATCGGATTTTTAATTTCCCAGTCAAAACCAAAACTATCCCATCTTATCCCTGAATCATTTTCAGGACTGTAAACAGAAGACATCATATAAAAAACTATCGTATCATCTTCCATTGAAGCAAAACCATGTGCACAGCCGCTTGGAATATAAATAGAATTCTTTTTTTTATCTGATAGCTTAAATACTTCAAATTTTCCATAAGTTTCCGATTCTTTTCTTAAATCTAATACTATATCTAATATTTTCCCTTTCACAATACTCACAAGTTTGGCATGATCACTCGGAGGATTTTGAAAATGCATACCTCTTATAACATTTTTTTTTGATATGCTATAGAAAGTTTCCTTGAATAAAATTTCTAATTTTTTATCATTGAAATTTTCACTATGAAATGTCTTTATGAAAAAACCTCTCTCATCTTCAAATATCTTATATTCAATGAGATAAACACCTTTTAAATCCGTTTCAATAAATTTCATAATATATATCCAAACTTATTTATAAAGTCTACTATCGAAAGCTTTTCTTTAGCTAAAACAACCCTGAACAAAAACACCTTTGATTTTAGAGAATAGTAAAACAAAATATACATAGTTATTCTTTTTCTTTTATCTTATTTTTATTTGTATATAAAAGAATAAAAATAATAATTATAACTATAAGTAAAGGAATGATTAATATCAAAAGCTTGTTTAGTGTACTATTTCCAAATATATGAATCTTAAAAGGATATAAACATAAAAGGTATAAAGGTAAATTAATCAAATAAATCTTTCTGAATATTGACTCTGCTCTGGTTTTAAATAGTTTTCGAATAACGATATTTATATTTACAATATATGCTATTCCGATAAGAAAGCCAAAGATAACTGCTACTGTAATAATGAAAAAGTAATTATCATAATTATTAATTTTATTAAACCAATTTAATTCATTTATAACGGCTAATATTATAAAAGATAATACAATTAAAAAATCTTTAATATTTAAGCTAATATTTAATAATCTTCCCATATTTTTCGATTCCTTGCCCAAGTTCATAAAATAATATATGAAAAAAGGAGTATTTTCAAATAATCATACCACTTAATAATTCTGTCTACAAATTAAAGCCGAGATTAAGTTAAATATTATTATGAGTTACAAAATGTATGTTAAATATATTATTTAACAATTTCATTTTTTATGGGTATAAAACTGAATGCAAAATAATTTACCAAGCTTTCAAATTTCTTTTCGCATCCATTGATCCCCCAATAATGAATTAATTTTTCTCTAAATGATAAATTTAACCTTGATTGATTTACATCTATTTCTCTTGGATGAAGATATAAAAAAACACTTTTTCTTTCTTTGTTTCTTTTAAAAATTGCATCCTTGATAAACCAGACTGGGAAAAAACGAAGGAAAAAACCGCCGGAAAATCCTATATTTTTCCCAAACAAATTCAAGACAGGAACAGGAATTTCTAAAATACCTACCTTTTTCCCATTAATAACAGGATAATGTGCATTTTTCGGAAATCCTGATATTCCATATAAAAAAGTATATGCCGGATAAACAGAGGAAGAATATTTTAATCCAACTTCTTCAAGAACATCATAAAACCAAGAAAGTGTTTCTTTCTTCACTGACCACGATGGAGCACGGAAACCATATACTTTTTCTCCGGTAATATCTTCTAATATATGGCACGATTTTGATACATCATTTTTAAATTCATCTCTAGCCATCGAATAGACCAGTTTATGTCCATACCCATGTGAAGCTATTTCATGTCCCGGCATGGTGAAGTTTTTTAACTATTTCTGGCTTTTTTTCACCTAGAGATCCAAGTACAAAACAAGTTGATTTTACAGCATATTTTTCGCAAATATCAATTATACGGTTTATAACATCTTCTAAAGATGTCGGAAGATCATCATATTTAGAAAAATTGATATCTCCATAATTTGCATGATACCATTCTTCAATATCAAAAGTAAGATAATTATTAATATCCATATTTTTTCTCTTTTTTTGTTAAAAACTTTACCATTAATCTTTTATCAAAATTTTACCTATAAATGATAGGATTTAAAAATCTCAGATAGAATCTATTTAATTATTTTTAATTACAATTATTTTAAATATTCTTTCCTTTTCTGTCAAATTCAAAGATTTGCATATTATGCCAAACAAATTAAAATATACTTTTTCAATCAAACTTTCATTTTATTGTATCAGGCAAATTAAAATGTCCCCTTTTTATTTTTTATTCCGTTTTCATTGACATTTTAGGCACTGGGATTTATAATCCTTTATACTTATAGGTTATTAATTTAAGTCCAGATAAAAATGGGCATAAAAGAGTATATTTCCATGTCATGGCGAAGAATAGTATTTGATCCTAGTAACATTGAGATTAGTTGCTAATCATGTATTAATAAAAATTTTTCTAAAGGTTTTTTCAATAATATCTAATTTTAAAATTATCTTAAAAAATCAAGGATTGGCAGAGTGGTTTACACATAAGAAAATTTATATTTTAAAAAGAGTGCCGGATGAAAGTTAGAATTAAACATATTGAATATTTTTTGCCTGTAGAAATTGAAAATGGCAAAAACCTGTTGCTTGATAATCCTGACTGGAGAATTGACGATATTGAAAAAAAAACCGGAATCCAAAATCGATATATTTCTAAAAATCAGTCAACTGTAGACATGGCTGAAATTGCAGCAAAGAAAATAATTGGAAATATTATTGAACCTGCAGATATTGACTTTTTGATTTTTGTAACTCAATCCCCCGTATTCCCTTTACCTACATCAGCATGTGTATTGCATAATAGATTAGGTCTTGAAAGAAAATGTATGTCCTTTGATATTAATTTAGGTTGTTCTGGTTTTGTATATGCGCTTGCGCAGGCTGGAAGTCTTATTGAAACTGGATTGGTAAAAAAAGGACTCATAGTCTGCAGTGAAAGGTATTCACAATATATAGCTAAGCAATGATAGAACTTGCAGGCCAATATTTAGCGATGGAGCAGCTGTTACATTGCTGGAAAAATCTGACAATAATGAAGAAATCGTAGGTTTCGATTTAGGAACAGATGGTTCCGGTTTTGAGAGTTTGATTGTAAAACCAGATGATAATGAAAAGTTCATAAGAACTGGTAAATTATATATGATGGGAAGCGAAGTTTTTATGTTCACAATGAATGTTGTACCTCAAAGCGTAAATTCTTCACTTCAAAAGGTTGGTTTAAAACTAGATGACATAGATTTATTTATTTTCCACCAAGCCAGCAAGTTGGTTTTTGAAAACCTTATACGCAGATTAAATATTCCAGAAAAAAAAGTTTTTATCAACTTAGATAAAATCGGAAATACAGTCTCAGCCTCAATCCCAATCGCTATTAAAGATGCTGTCACAGATGGAAGATTGACTAATGGAAATACAATAATGCTTGCTGGATTTGGAGTTGGACTTTCTTGGGGAACCTGTATTATTAAAAATTGGGGTATCTAACTTTGATTATTTTGACCGGTGCATCTGGCTGGATAGGGAAAGAATTAATTCAATGCTTTTCAAAATCAGAAGATATAATAGGTATCTATAATTCTAACAAACCTTCTATTGACGCAAATTCAAAAACAATATATGAAAAAGTAGATTTATGTGATTCTCGGCAAATTAAAGAATTTGTTAAAAAATGGAAAAACAATATGGCTAAGGTAGTTTTTATACATGCTGCTGCTGTTAGTATAGATGGATTAGCTATTAACTTTGAAGAAGATAATTGGGATAAAGTTATGAAAATAAATCTAAAAGGAAGTTTCTTATTAACTCAAGCTTTATTACCAATTATGATTACAGAAAAATGGGGCAGAATAATTAATCTATCTTCAATAGTCGGCCAGCAAGGTGCTGTAGGCACTATAGCATATTCAGCAAGCAAAGCGGCTTTAGTAGGTATGACCAAAGTATTAGCGGTAGAATATGGAAGATTTAATATAACCTCGAATATTATTGTATTAGGGTATTTCCAAGGCGGACTTATTAACTCGTTTAATGGTGAGTCTCAAGAGTTGATAAAGAAAAAAATTCCAAATAATAAATTTGGTAATGTCGAAAATATTTTTAATGCGGTTGATTATATAATTAAATCAGACTATACTAACGGTGCTATAATAAATATTGACGGCGGAATTTCAAAATAACTAAGCTAAACTATAAGGATTAATTTATGGCGATACTTCAAGGCGATAAAACTTATACTTTTAAGATCGATAATGATAGAGATTTAATATTATTAAAACCTGAAGACGTTTTTACCCCAACTGGAACATCTGATATATTGGTAAGAGAAGTTAGAAAACATTTAAAAGAACCTGCCAAAGTCCTGGATTTAGGTTGCGGTATTGGCGTCTCGGGATTGGCACTTCACCAAGTGGGTCTTGTAAAAGAGCCCCTCTATGGTTCCGACATTGGAAAAAATGCAGTCGAGACTTTTATTCTAAATGCAAAAAGATTAAATTGCCAAGTGGTAGCTAAGTGTGGATCCATATTTGAACCCTGGGAAAGTGAGAAATTTGATGTAATCATTGATGATATTTCCGGAGTTGCAGAACAAGTTGCTGAAATATCTCCATGGTTCAATGGAGTATCATGTAATTCAGGAAAAAATGGGACAAACCTAATAGCTGATGTTCTAAAATCAGCAAATAAATATCTTAACAAAAACGGTATTTTATTTTTTCCGATAATTTCATTTTCTAATGTTGGCATAATAGTTAATATTGCGAACGATAATTTTAAAACAGTAAAGAGATTAACAAGGAATGAATGGCCTTTACCTCAATCTATGTATGAGTACAAAGCACTATTAGAAAAATTAAAATTAGAAGGGTATATTGATTATTCAGAAAAATTTGGAATGATAATATGGTATACAGATATATATATAGCATATAATTAAATAAAAGGAGAATTTATGAATGAAGAAAATGTTTGTAGAATTATAGAAGAGGTTTTAGAACTACCGAAAGGATCTGTTACAACTAGCAGTTCATCTAAGGATCTTCAAGGTTGGGATTCACTTGGACATATTGGAATATTAGCTAAATTGGATGCTGAGTTTGATGGTAAAATTGCTGGTATTAAAGAAATGGCTTTAGCAGATTCTGTTGAAAAGATTTTAAATCTATTAAAAAAGTATTCTTTAATTTAATTACGATTGTAAATAATTATTTAACATGAATGAATGTAAAATAATATTTAAGAAATTTGACAACTCGAGTGTTGCCGAATTTATAGAACTATCAAAGGTTGAGTATGGGGATTTACCTACTGTTACTAATTCAGAACACATTAATTGGAAATATAACAATAATCCTGATGGTAAGTCAGTTTCAATTAATCTAATGGCTAACGATAAGGTTGTTGGCCGTATAATACTTCAACCAAGAATATTTATAATAAATAATAAAAATGTTCCTGCGGCTTTTGCAACTGACGCTCTGGTTCATCCGGATTATAGAAGGCCAGTTTCTAATTTTATTAATTTGATAAATTCCATTGAAAAGGTTAAAGAATTTTCTTTAATTCTACATACTTCAAATGAAAATACTGAACCGATATACAGCAAGCTTCTTCACTTTAATTGTCCAGTTATTTTATCGGGATACGGTGTCCCTCTAGGTATTGAGCAGTATTCTCTCAAAAATATTCAATTTAAAGAAATCATTATTTAAAATTTTTGATTTTCCATATAGGTTTTTTCTTATAGTGTTTTGTAGGCTTTTAAAGATTTTCTCAAAAATTGACATTAATGAAACCCAACCAAGTGTCGAAGAATTTAATAAAATTTGTAAAAATAATTCCGAATATTCTGATCCTGAAATGATCCGTAATAATGAATTTCTTCAATGGCGTTTTAGAGATGCGCCGTTATGGAAAGCTATAATACTGCATATTTATAAAAACAAATCATACCATGGTTATATTGTTACTCGTAAAATAAATCTTGAAAGATTAGTGTTTTTTGTTATTATGGATTACTCATTGAGTGATGAATTATCAAAATTTGACTTAAATTCTATTCGCTGGCATTTGATTTATCAAGGAATTAATTCAGAATCAGATATAGTTTTTACAATGTTAAATCCAAATAGTAAAGCTAGTTATAAAATATTAGGCTTCCCGTTTACTAAAATTCCCGACAGCTTTTTACCCCATAAAACACCAATATTTATTCATGCAAATGATACTTCATTTTCAAATATAGCTGAAAATGGTAAACTGCATATTACATTGGGTGATTTAGATTATTTTTAATTCAGATGAAGAACTGGAAATGAGACTTATGAGAGGGGGAGAATACTATATTTTTAATATTTGTTTTCCAACCTGCTTCTAATCTTTTTAGCTGGCGCTCCGACAACAATCGAATATTCTTCAGTGTCTTTAGTAACTACAGAATTCGCTCCGACTACGGTTCCTTTTCTTAATGTAATTCCCGGCATTATAACTACTCCAGCGCCAATCCATACATCGTCTTCTATGATGATTGGTTTTGGTTCAACAGGACGAGCATATACCGGTGGATTTGCTCCTTCAACCGGGTGTTTTCCGCTTGAAATTGTAACATTCGAACCTATCAATACAAAGTCTCCTATTGTTATACCACCTATTGCATTTATGTATGTCCCGGAATTCACACCAAACATTTTTCCCACTTTTAGATTCCTTGTCTCAACTATTTGTACATTAGGCTGTATCCAGGCAAATCCATTCAATCTTTTGAATAATATTTTATATAACAGACATCGTAATGTAAAACCAATAATACCGGGTAGTCCTCCAAAAAGCCAGAACAATATTGCTTCAATTTGTGAATAAAATAACTTAAAAATGGAATAGTGCCCTATCTTTTCTATTAAAAACTGAAGAACATTCATCTTTTCATTTTTTTCTAACATATTAATCTCTCATATAACATTCAATAACTTATTCAGTAAAGCCAACTGGTGTCTGGGATAAAATTATTATACCTATTAAAACTATAAGAGTTCCAATTATATTCTGAAAATAGATCTTTTCATGAAATATTCCATATGCCACAAAAAGATTCAGAATATAGGTCAACGATGTTAAAGGCACTATTAATGATAGTTTATAATTTGAAATCATAAAAAAGAATAAAAGCATAGATCCAATATAAAAGAAAATCCCGACAATAATGTTAGGGGTCAATGCAAGATGCAACGCATCAAATAGAGAATTTATTTTAAGCGGCTGTTTTATAAAATGCCATTTCCAGAAAGTATTTGCAATAGCGTTACAAGAACAAGCTAGAATGGCTGCAATAAGTAGCCTGATAAAATTATTGTTCATATTTCCCTCATTATAAAATATTTAAATGTTTTCTGATAGCTCTAAAAGTTTCTTCAGCATGCTCTTTTGATGATAGACCAACAACAACATGCTGAATTGTTTTTAAAGAAGCTAAATATTCATAAGCTTCATCCGGTTTAATACTGCCTGACGCTAATGTTCCCATAGCTAATACTATGTTTGAATTTTCCAATATCGTTTTCTCACAGGATTCACGACCGGGATTCATTAAAAAACCTTTCTTATTAACAGATGTCATTACAAGAGCATTATTAATACCTGCCTTTTTAAGCATATTGCAGAACTCCGAATAATTTAATGTTCCGAATGCCGGTATAACTTTATATCTTTTTTGTATATAATTATAAAAGCTTTTTATAACAACCGTCATATTATAACCCAAGGCTAGATCTACAAGTCCATTATGTAGAAATATCGCTTTTATATTTAAATCATGAAATGGATTTAATTCTATATCTATCAAACGGTTGGCAATGCCAAGATAATCATTGATTAAAACATTCCACCCGGTTTTAAAAATGTATTGAATATTTTTTAAGGCAGTATTTCCAGAGAACATTGTTTTAATTGTCCTTACCATACCCATTTCATTCAGCATCTGGACATATTTTATTATATATGGAATATTAACATATATTGAGAGATTATTCTTCAAATAAGTATCAGTTCTTAACATATCTGCAATCTGATATATTGCTGGATGAGTTGAAAAAAACACGCCCTTAACTCCATTATCCATTGCATAATAAATGGTTTTTTTTATTTCATTCAAATCTTTAAACTTCTCATAACTTATACGGCCTTTATCCTGAGACATATGATTCACACCGAAAAACTGGTTGTCGCCTAATATTATATTATCAATCTCTATCATATTATACTCCAGCCTGTATCTTTACCGTTCTGCCTGATTCTGATGCAGTATAAATTGCATCAATAATCTTCTGAACAGCCAATCCGCTTTCTATATCCGCTTCGACAGGAACATCATTTACTATATAATTATAGAATTTTTGCATTTGAATACTAAAATTTGAACCTCCAATATCAAGATAGTACCCTTGATACAAATCCGGTGAAACCATATCAATAACAATTCCGCCTTTCGTCTTCATAATAACTGTCTGATCAGTTATAACTACGGTTCCTTTCTCTCCTGTTATTTCCAGCTTCAAATATGATTTTCTGTAATTCGGATTACTCCAGGAAGAACTCAGATTTGCTTTAATATCATTGTTAAAAGCTATAGTTGCCGTTACTTCATCTTCAACAGATTCTGAATATATCTTTTTTGTTTTAGCAGATATTTCTTTTGCGTACCCGAAATACCAGAAAAGCAAATCAATTATATGAACTGTATAATCTATAACAACTCCGCCGCCTGATAAAGCTTTGTTAAAACGCCATCCTTTTTCTTTGCCCATAACATCCGACAAATAGTTTTCCGCGTTGACTGATATTATCTTACCAAGTTCGCCTGACTTAATAATTTCAAATCCTTTCATAAATGGAGAAAGATATCTGGCACTAAAACCAACCATAGATTTTACATTGTTTTTTTTCACAATCCTGTATAATTCTTCAGCTTGATGTAAATCTGAACTTAATGGTTTTTCAACAAAAAAATGTATATTACGCTCTGCGGCATAGCTCGCAATCGGGACGTGATTGAATGAAGGTGTTGTAATAATAACCGCATCAAGTTTATTTTTGTTAATCATTTCTTTATAAGAAACATAATATTTAATGTCTGGCATCACAGATTTAAAGGCTTTTAATACCAGCTTCGTTGTATCAGCGATAGAGGTCAGTTCAACACCTGGTAATTTTTTAAGAAGTGCTCCATGAAACATGCCCATTTTTCCAAAGCCGATAATTCCAACTTTCAAACCCCGCCCCCTTTTTTTAATCTTTTTAAGTTTTCTAATTCCAGTTTTAAAATCCCGATTTCCTGAATAAGATTCTTATTCTGAGCAGATAACTTTGAAATAACAATGGAAAATTGCAATAAAATCATAAATACAGACATAAGAAGAATTAATAAGAAAGCTATTGGAGGAGATTCTATTCCTATGGTTCTTGATAAAATATCCAGGCCTCTTCTCCAAAAAGAAAATATTATAAATATTATACTGAATAAAATCCATAAAAGCGAATATTCTTCCCTGATCGCCTTTTTTCTAACTAAATAAATAATAAACAAAAAGAAACAAAATGAACCTGTTATAGCAATATATTGTATGATATTCATATTCACATTCTGAGTCATAATATTTAACCTTTCATATTTATTTTTGGTCTTATCGAAGTCATAAAAATCGCTAATAATACCTTAATCATATAATATAAAGAGTTAAGCCCGACTATTGAGGAATTTCCTCCCTGCCTCTCCTGCATTTCAACCGCCACTTCTTTAATTAAAAAACCATTTTTCCCTAATAAAATTACAGCTTCCGGTTCCGGATAATCTTGAGGGTAATATTCTGCTAAAAATAATATCGCTTTCTTATTATAAGCCCGGAATCCTGATGTATTATCTGTTATCCTTTGTCCTATAAGGATTGAATTAATAATATCGAAAATCATAATGCCAAATCTTCTGCTTGTTGTAGACTTGAATTTTTTTAAATTATTTAAAAATCTTGAACCAATAACAACATCAGCATTTTCAAATAACAATGGTTCTAACAATTTATTAATTTCATTCGCTTTATGCTGGCCGTCACCGTCAAATTGCACGGCAATATCATATTGATATTTTTTCGCAAATTTAAAACCAGTCTGAACTCCTCCACCTATTCCCAGATTATATGGAAGATTGATAACAAAAGCTTTCCCGGTATTTTCAGCAAGCTCGCCTGTATCATCCTTTGAGCAGTCATTTATAACTAATATATCCCAATCCATATTCTGATTTTTTAGTACCCTCAACAACATTAATGATATTTTCCGATTCATTATATGCTGGCACAATAATTAATATTTTCATCTTTTAAGAACCTGCTTTTCTTGATAAGTAAGGCCATTTTTTATTATACTCTTCCAGTTCCTTTTCAACTATATTTTCAATTTTCTTTATTCCTATCAATTTATAAGAATATATCAATACTAATTTATTATCATTACTGGTTGGATATAAAATACCTTGCTTAGCTTTTTGGGGAATTTCGAGTATTGTTGGAGAAACATAACTATTTTTCATGCCATCATACTTAAATGGAATCAATGAATTGGATATAAAAGAGCCGTCCACATCCGACCAATTAATCTGCCATCCACTCATAAATCTTCCATCGCCGCTTTTTCCTGCCGCTATTTCAATGATATATCCACTAAAGTTATTATTTAAAGTGATCGTCATTGAATTATTTACAGAAACTTTTCTTGGAACATCATACTTTTCTTCAAATATAATATTTGTTTTAATTAATTTATTTTTATCTATTCTGAATAATAAATGGCTCGGACTTTCTTTTTCCAGTATTAAATAATTCTTGATATCAGGATTTGTATATGAAAATGTGCCCGGAGGTAAGTAGAGGGTTTCAGAAAATAATTTATCATACAAATAATAATCAAACGAACATAGTAAATCAATAGGCGTAATCTCTTTTTTATTTAATTTTTCAAGAAAATAGGCATTATACCAAAGCAAACTATAAAATTGGCCTTTAAAACTACCCCTGAAACAATCATTGTTTGATAATAGCTTTACATCATGGTCATTTATATCAGTAAGGACGGATTCATTGGCATTTAATGCCAGATTATTATTTGGAATAAACATTGATTGATTGATATATGAATACTTAATAATGTATATAATATTCGGAAAGCATAATGCTATTAATATTATGGCAAGTAAAATCCTCTGAGTTAATTTATTTCTTATAAAGCGTAATAAAAATACTATTACATAAGATGATAGAATAATTGCTAATATGAGAACTGGTAGAAAATACCTTATATTATATGACGTGTAAGTTGATAAAAAATAAACCGTAATAACGCAATAGGTCATTAATAGCAACCATTTATTTTCTCTTGATTTCTTAAATATAAAAATAAGTGGAAACAGGCATATTAAAAGAAGATAGTAACCCAAAGCTCCATTAGGCATTTCTATATTTTTCTGAGTATTAAAAACAATAGTAAAAATAGAATTTATATTAAAACCCAATATATGGTTAACCGCTACAAAAAAATCCTGCATATTAACCATTGAAAAATACTTGCTTTTAAAAATAGCATTCATAAAAGGAAATACAGGATTTCCTGTTTTATACCAGATTATTAACATTAATGGGAAAAAAGGTAATAAAAAGAAAATAACCGACGCAAAAACAATAAATAAAAGAGAAGATAATTTCGTTTCTTTTAAAACAAATGATTTTAACAAAAAATATAAAATTACCAATATAAAAGATATGATAAAAGGAAAAGTTGTTTGTTTGGCAAAAAAAGAAAAACCCAGCATGAGAGAAATAATCAGCAAATATTTAACCACAATTTTTGAATCAGAATACTTAAAAAATATTAATGCTGAAAAAACAAAGAAAACAGGGATTATATCCACATAAAGTATTGTTGAAGAAACAAAAATTAATGGTGTTGTAAGATAGATTAAGGAAATTAAATTAATATAAGTATTTGACTTATAAATCTTTGATGCTAATCGTAGAAGTATTAATAATGTTAAAAACGATAGCATTGTATTAAACAGGACTAAACTCTTTATTCCGCCTAAAGCCATTAAATATAAATAATACATTATGCCCTAAAATTGCATAATCCCCAAAATAAACGCCTTCAAGTATATTAATATCCCAATTTGTGGAACTTAATATTTTAGAAGGGATAGCTAAATGTTTTACCAAAGCATCGTATTGGGAAATCGAGCTGACATGCTGCCGCAATATAAAAAAATAAAAAGACAGAACAAATAATAAATAGTAATATGTTCTTATTTATAATAATAGGGACAAATTTCTTTGCTTTAATAATATATTCTTTTATTACTTTAAATCTGAAAAAAATAATCCCGCATGAAAGTAATAAATATAATATCTTATAATGATAGTTATAAAAAGTTGTAATCCAGACTAAAAAACCTAATGACCCCAGGCCTAATGTAAATTGGACTATAATTTTATCAACAAATTTTAATTTGATCGGAAAAAGAGTTCCAATTGAAATCGCTGTTAAAAATAATAAAAACAAAAATAACATATCAAAAAATATATTAAAATACAAAATAGTAAGAAATAATGCAGTCATAATAAATATTATTATAATATTTGTGCCTGTAATTCTATCTTTAAGGTTTTTTCGTTTTATAAAATTAATAAAACTTGTAAATAAAGATATTATTTTATTAATTTGAGTATAAAATATTACTGAAAATAATAAAATAACGGCTATAATTAAGCTCTTTAATAATAAAATTCCAGATTTATCAAGACTATTATAAATATTTGAAAAGTCATTTTTATTAATAAAACACGGATTATCACCCGAGGTTTTTATATATAAAATTTTTCCTGATTCAGAAAACTCAGTAATATTGTTAATAGGTTTAAAATCTTTAAAAATACTTTCTGCATTCCATGAAAAAAGCCTCATTTTATAAGAAAACCTATAGAAATCATGAACTAATGAAATTGATTTAATCTTTATTGATTTTAACTGATCCCCTAAATCTATTCTTAAGTTTTTAATTTTAACACCGGGTAATTTAAAATCAATCCGAACAGATTTATTGTTTTTATTAATATTTTTAACATCTGAATCTTTCTCATTATACCCATTACCGATATCATAAAATATTTTAAATCTATCAGTAAAGTCAACTGATTCCATTTCAATTGAAAGAGAAGTAATAGAATTATTAACGGGTAGGCGAAACACTATTAAAAATGATATAAAAATTAAAGGAATTAAAATAATTAATCGTAATTTATAATTCATTCTTTTCTCGTCATATATTTAATTTATTCAATAAGTATTATTGTAATTTGATATGGATAAAAAATAAAATTATGCCAATGTTATTTTTTAAGGTTTCTTTTTTCTTTGCACATGGAACGGTAAGAACTAATACGCCATTGATTTAAGAAATGAAAAACTCTTAATATCGGAAGTTCTATAATGTTCAATAACATAAAAAAATCCAAATAAATCATACTAACATAAAAGGACTAAGGTAAATGATTGGAGCCATCCTTACTCCAAAACAACATTCATTGAATGAAAAAGTCTGTAAATTATAGCAGAAAAAAATAAAATTTTCAAAAAAAGAAAAATCGAAATTAAAGGAATCGAATTACTAGATATATCTTGACAAATTGATAATCCGGATTTTACTGATAGACGGGAATAAGAAATGCTGGACATAAACAAGAGTTTTTAGCATTTATTGCTATATAAAACATTAAATATTATCGAATTATTTTTGCATTTTTATAGCTGGCGTAGTAGAATAATTTAATATAGAAATTTAATTATACTAATGGGAGTTTTGGAATGTTAGGAGATTTAGAATCTAAATCTGAATATGAAAAGAAACTGGAATCTGAAATAAAACGATATGAAGAATTATATAGAGGACGTCCGTACTATGACGTGCCGGAAGTCTGGTGGCATGTTGAAAATTATTTTTCAGATTGCATTAAAAAAATTACGGGGGTAAAGAGTTTATTTCACTATGTTGGAAAATATATTGAGGATAATTCTAAAATATCGATTTTGGGTTTGGGCACTGGCCCCTTTTTATATGAACTTGACTCAATAATACCGATATTATATGCAAAGGATTGCGATATAGAGTTAACCTGTATCGATATTAATGATAATGCCTTAAAACGAGTAGCATTGGAGGCTCAAAAAAGAAATATAAAATTTAACGCAATTAACACAGATATAAATAATGTTATTTTAGATAAAAAAAGATATGATGTAATAATAGCTTATGCATCGCTTCATCATTTTATTGAACTTGAATATATTGCTAAAGAAATAAACAAGGCTCTTACAAATGTAGGTATTTTTGTAACAGTAGATATCCCTACCAGAAATGGTTATAAAATGTGGGAGGAAACGTATAAAATAGTACAAAATATATGGAATGTTCTACCAAAAAAATATAAGTATATGCATTCATTAAAAGACCAACCCAAATATATGGAAGTTTATGAAAATTTAGACCTTTCCATGGATTCATTCGAATGTATCAATTCAGAATCAATTATTCCAGCGTTAAGAAAAAATTTAAATGAGATTGCTTTTGTACCTGCTTTATCTATTTCAAGAAGATTCTTTGATACTATGTTCGGGTACAATTATGATATGAATTCACCAATAGATAAATCAATTTTTAATTTTATCATTAATTTGGATACTTATTATATTGATAATAATATACTTAAACCAGAGACTTTTTTTGGGGCTTATGTTAAAAAATCTAAAAAAATATGTAACCCAATAAATCCGATAAATAAAAATATGACTTTGACATTAAACTCGATGGGCCCTTATTCAACAACAGAAAAAATAGGATTCAATATACAACCGAATGGAGAATCGGCAATATGGTTCAACGGAGAAAATTTTAATGAAAATTGTATCGTAATGTGGGAAAATACGGTATTAAATACAACTTTCTTAGACATTAATAATGTTACTGCTTCCATCCCTTCCCAACTTTATACAAAAGCAGGGTATTATAAAATATTTATTTTTGATAAAGTTAAATATACAATATCTAATAAATTGTGTTTTACGATCTATTCAAAAGATTAATGCTATATTATAACAGATTTTATTTTATAAAATAAACTGACATTTTATCCAACCATGATTAGATAATTGACATGCCTTGGTAATTTTTAAAAAAAACCAATAGGAACCTCTTATCTAACTCCATTGTCCAAAATATTAAAAATTTCTTCTTTCCCATATTATCATATATTTACCATAATTTCAGATCTTGCTTGCAGTTAATGGTAAAGACCAGTTACAATTCCATTTAATACCAAACTTTAAATAGTTTTTTTTCATTATTTTAATTTTTGTAAATCCGGATTTCTTTAAATTATTTAACAAATCCTTTTCACAAAAAACTCTCATTTCAAGGACTTCCCCGGGTCCGCCATGAAAAATAAGATCATCGAATTGCTGCTCCCTGCCATCCTTAGTTATATTTTTTAATTTAAATTTACTGTCGATATTAATAATCTCATAGTTGTATAAATCAGGAAACCATTCTATTGTTTTACCTTTTTTGGTATACGGAACTGAGAATATAAATACACCGTTTGGTTTTAATAATTTTATTACATTTTGAAAAGCGTTTTCTATGGGAGGAACCACATGCTCAAAAACATCCGATGAAATTATGAAATCATATTTTAATTCTTTGTATTCATCAATATGGGCAATATCCAATCTTGGCTCTTTATGATAATATGTATTAATATAACCCAATTTTTTTGATAACGGAACCGCATATTCATCTTTATCACTCATGCCGATACCGATAATATCTTTTCTAAAGGGAAATTCTTGAAGAGTTAAACTTTCTCCAAATAATTCCAAAGAAAGTAAATGAATAATTGACCTCATTCGAACAGAAGAACCACAATTGATACATATCCCCTGTTCCCGGCTGAAATCTTTTATATTCAATATTGACTTGCTTCCACAAATATTACACTGAAATTTAATTCGATTGTTTAGCATTATTAGTACTCCCTGCCTTAAAATCTTATTATTGAATACAAAAAGCCCCGGCATAGCTTATAATAAAAGGATATTTTTCAGTTTCAGTATTATCTTTTTCAAATATCGATTCGACTTCGAAAGACAATATTAAATCCTTATTTCTTGTATGAGAAATAATATCCGTAAAGAGTAATGATTCGCTTTGATAAACAGAATAACTATATATTATCTCGTCTTCATTTTTTATAACAAACCTGTAATGTCCTCCAAATTCTCTTTTAGAGTTCACATAAAGACGAAACATAATTAAATAATTTCCTGCTTTTGCCGGTATAATTGTATGGCCGTTATTGTTTTTCATACAGATATCTAATCTTTCAATATTAGCTTCATCTGCATTTTCCCATTTTTTAAAAAGCCATTCGTTTTCAGGGAATAACTTTTTCAATATTTTTTGATTATTCATAATTAAATCAGGGATTAAGGACTTATTTTGGATAAGAAAGTCTGCTATTACTTTCGGATATGCCAGCTCAACCCCATCAACTATGGGATATTTATAAGATATTATGTTATTATCCATATTTTCAGAGATATAATTTTGCAGCCTCTTTCTGGCGATAATTTGAAGATTCGCCCCAAATAATTCCGACAACTTCATCCGATATAAAAATTGGTCGGTAATGTTTCCAATCTGATGCAATTTCAGAGCTATTTTCTCTCCCATATCATATAATTCAGAATCACTGGGAATATTGAATCCCAATCCTCTTTCTACAGTATTATAGGAATGGGAAACTTCCTGAAAACGGGATATTAAATCGTTGATGATTTTTTCTCTTAAAGCATTAAGGTTTGACTTTTGATCATTCAGCCAGTCATTTTCAAGTTTTCCCATACAATATTCAGGGTTTAAGGTGATTTCCAATATATCGCATGATTCGCTAAAAAGATTATGCAGTGATTGTAACGGCATTTGCATGTTTTCTACCATACCGAATAAATATTCCGGACGGCTGCCTGTAAATTGCTCTGCCGCAAATCTCAGTATTCCCAAGTCATTCATTTTCTGTTCCATCTGAGTATAATTCGGCCGGTTGGCGCGGAACTTATAAAAACAAGCCTCTCTTAAGCATGGTTCCCCCATAATATAAAGAATTCCACCGGGAGTAAGGACTCTTTGCAATTCTCTGCCTACAATTTGATAACGCCAAGTATGATGCAAAGCCGCTGAAATATATACGAAATCAAAAGTATCATCTTTAAATGGAAGATTGTGAAAATCACCGGCGACCAATTTCGGTTTTTGTTCATCTTTTGATACAGCCGCAATCCGACGGCCTAATTTTAATGTGGAAGCCGAAATATCCAGAAGCGTTACGTCGGCAGATAGTTCTTTCCGAAGCATATAACCCGTTGTATGAGCGTAGGCAGCAACTTCAAGTATTTTAATCGGCTTTGATTCATTTAATTTATATTTATTTATAACTTCCATTACCCTATTAAAATGATCTTTACTATCATTTTCAATTCTCGAATCAACCGTTAAAGAATGCCAGGCAAATTCTCCTATTAATGCCTGGTATTTATCTATTAATTCATTATTTCTATTCTTTATTAAAACAGGTTCTTTCTTTTTTTTTACTTTTATAATAATTGAATTAGATATGCCAATAATTTCGTTGCTGTTATTCAAATGTTTTACCTGCACTTCCAATAAACCTGGTTTGTCATAATATTCATAAGGCACAAGTGCAGTTATGCACTCTTTGCTGCCATAAATCGTGGATAAGGGTAAGCCATTTATATACAAAATACTTCCTTCAATAAAATTTTCACCGATTACAGAGATTGCGGATTCCCCATACGCCATGGATTAAACATTTCTCCGGCAACTATTTCATAGGGACTCGTATCTTTTATTACAATTTTGCTTTTTCTCTTATTATCCATAATTAAGTTAAATCTATCAATTATTTCATCAAATCTTTGATGTGAAAACAATTTAAATATTTTCAGATCATTTAAGAAATCACCATATCTTTCAATTAAATCGTCAATATAGAAATCATCAATATGATATAATTCCAATAATGATAAATCAATATCAAAATAAACTTTTTCCTTTTCCATATAATCCAATGATAAACTGATAAAAATAACTTTGTAATTTTTCTTTATATAATTAATAGCAAGCTTAGTTTCCATCATTCTTCCTTTTGAATAATAAAATGGAGTATAGGATAAAATTAAAACAATATCATTTATATGTTTTACATTTTTTTCAATATTAAAGCGGTTTTCTCTTCCTTTTAAATACCCTTTAAAAAAATTTTGAGTTGTTATGCTTTCATCATTTAATTGATTTGTTTCTTTATATTTTTTTAGAATAGAATAAAATTGAAAATCTCCGATTCCGCTTTCTCCATCCCCTATTCCATAACTATAAATCAATTTTTCCGACGCCTCGGGTGTCACCGGCCCGTCCCAATAAACAAAGGCTTTTTTGTTAATAACCCATAATTTTGATTTCTGCCTGTATTTGATATCAAAATAAGTATCTTCCCCGGTTATAAGGTACTCGGGGAACAAGCCGATTTTTTTACATATTGATTTTTTTACCGCCATAGCCCTGGCTGAGGGTAAAAATATACTGAAGTTGTGTTTGTCATAATTCTTTTCTATCCAATCGCCGGCAACATTAGGTTTGGGATAAGTAATTCCGCTGATGAGATCGGCATTTTTGTAAAAATCGAAACAGGATATCAAATTGCAGCAAAAATCGTTTTCCAGATAACTACCGGCATCCGTAAAAACCAGGATTTCATTTTTTGATTCTAAAATCCCTACATTTCTTCCTTGAGGTACATTTAAATTATTACCTTCAATTAACTTAATATTTAATTTTGAATTATTTTGATATCCTTTTATTAATTCTATTGAATTATCTGTTGAACCTCCGTCAACTATAATCAATTCTTGCGGTATTAAAGTCTGCGATTCAATACTTTTTAAATATTTTATTATACCCTCACTTTCATTCTTAATTGTTGTTACAATAGAAAATGGTATATGGGATACTCCTTTAAATTTTCTGTCAATTATCTCCAATTTGATATCTTTTAATAAATTAATATGATTATAAGGGTTTGTATCTATCTGTAAATTTTTCTTTAATTTTTTAGCTATTTTCTCAATTAGTTTATAATAAGAGATTCTAAATCCGTTTATTCTATATAATCTAATTAACTTTAACCCCTTGAACATAAGATTTATGAAAGTTATTTTTTTCAAGATTTCCTTGATATTAGACTTTTTCTTTCTTGTTCCTTCTACTAATTTTATCTTATTGTTTAAATCTTTCTCAATGTTATTAATATGAGACAATAGAAATTTAAAATCATCCATTCTTACTAGAATCCTTTCCAAATCTGGATCAATATTATTTAATTTCTTAGAATAAGTGTATATATCATTTTTTATTTTTTCCCAATAAGCAATGGCTACCTCTCCATAAGTCCATATAATATTATGTTTTTTAAAGTAATATTCTTTATTTTTATTCAAAACTTCACTGTATTGGTCATTTGTAAGTTTACTAAATGACTTACTCCCTTTATGATAAATAAAGCAGCCTTCTAATACAATTAGTTTATAACATGCTTCTTTTATCCTTTTACAATAGTCATCATCTTCAAACATACCGATAACAAAATTCTCATCAAAATAGCCAACTTTTTCAAAAACATCCCTTCTCATTGCTATACAAAAAAAAGAGAGCATATTAGTTTCAAAATAAGAACCTTTCTGTTTATTTGTATATTCCTGTGAGAGCTCAATATAATTATTTTCGCTTATATCTTTAAGAAAAATCTTTGATTCACGGCCGGAATAATTAGAAATTGGCCCTATCAATCCAATTTCCGGGTTCGTTTCAATTGGTTTTAACAATCTGTTGAGCCAATCCGGAGTAACCAATGTATCATTGTTTAATAAAATTAAATTATTGCCGGATGCTATTCTTAAACCGTCATTATTTCCCCCTCCGAAACCTTTATTCACATTATTCAATCGAATTTTAACATTTTTATATTGATCTGCCAATGATTTTAAATAATGTTGAGATCCATCAACAGAGTTATTATCAACAATTATTAACTCAAAATCGTTTATATCTGTAAATTTGTAAATGCTTTCAACACAGGGTATTGTGGCTTCCGTTAATTGATTGTAGGTTACAATAATGATACTTGCTCTCATTTCAGCGTCTCTTTCTCCTTTCTTCTTTAATTTTTAAATAATCTTTATAAAATCGCATAATATACTCATAAGTTTCACCAGGGACTTCTTTTAATATACCTTGTCTAAAATGGTGACCAGACCATTTAGTTTTCCACTTTTGATTATAATATTCCATGTTTTTCATCATAATCTCTAAATATTTTCCATCCCCTAATTTCATAAAAGAAGCATTGCCAAAGTGATGAATAAATACATCATCAAGGCATAATAACTTATATCCAGAATTTCTTAATCGCAAAGCAAAATCATCATCTTCAAAAGAACCTAAACCAAACCTCTCATCCAACAATCCTATTTTATTCAATACTTCTTTTTTTATAATTACACAAAACATAGCAAGGCTTGTCATCCCCATAGTTTCATTCCAATGAGAAATAGTATATGCTTCCGCAAAAGAATCTATATTATCGAACTTCTCAAATGTAACATTTATCATTGCTTCATTTCCAATATTATTTGTAACCGGTCCAACCATCCCAACCGTCGAAACCCGCAAGTGTCTAAGCATCCCGCCAATCCATCCTCTTGTGACAATTGTGTCATTATTAAGGAGTAATATATATTCCCCCTTTGCTTGAGAAATTCCTATATTATTACCTTTTGCAAAACCATAGTTCTCCTCATTAAAAATTATTCTAATTTGTTTATTTTTAATCAATAAAGAGTCTTAAAAACTCCTTTGTTTCCTGATTGGAATTATTGTCGACAATAATAATCTCATAATTTGGGTAAGCGGTCTTTTCTAAAATACTATCAATACACATCTCGGTTATTTCTTTATTATTATAGCTAATTATTATAATACTAACTTTTGGAAAAATGTTTTGAATATAACTTAATATGTCTGCTATTCTATGCTCCCAATCATTATTACGCGCAAATTCAATCCTCCTATCTATAATTTCTTTATCATCCTCTTTTAATGCCATCTCAATCTTTTCAACGAACTGCTCTTTTGTTTTCGCCATATAAAATAATTCTTGATATGGACGAAGTTCAGGTAAATCAGAAGATACTACAGGCTTTCCAGAGCTAAGATATTCAAAAAACTTAACCGGATTAGTTGATAATATTAAATCACACAATTTAAAAGGAATTAAACAAACATCGAACCAATATAGATACTCTGTTAATTCTTCATATGGTTTTTCGCCTAACATAAATACATTTGGATATACTTTTAATCTATCGGTATCCGAACCCAGTGTAAGTCCAATTAACACGATATTCCATTCCGGTTTTGTTTTTGCAATATAATCAATTATATCAGTATCAAACCATTCCGCAATAGCACCGTAATATCCTATAATCGGTTTTTTTACATTAATAATATCTCTTCTTCCATATCCCATCTCAAATTCTATTTCTATCTGATATTTCTGATAATCGTGATTTATAATCCGCTTTTCAGGTTTGCTGACGGTCACACTAATCGGAGTATTAAATTCTTCAGATAAAATCTCAATGGGTTTATTATTTTTTTCAGAAATATTATTGCCCGGTTTAAAACCAAGTAATTTAAAAGAATGCAATAATAATGGATTCTCATCATTACTAACTAAATACAATATACCGGTTTTAGCTTTTTCAGGAATATCTTCCTGAATGATTGGCGATATATAATTTTTTCTTATTTTATCAATACGAAACACAATAAATGAAGCTGAAATGAAACAATTATCTTGATCATACCAGTTTATTTGCCACCTTCCAGAAAATCTATCATCATAAACCATTAAATATTTATCTTTACTAACAGGCAGATTATTAAAATACTCAAATTCAGTAGCGTTCGGTATTATCTGATACCTGTCAGTTTTTGAATTAATATTATTTAAAATCTTCTTTGAAGTCACTATACATAAATCTGATAAATATATCATTTTTTCTTCATAATTTTTGATATTTTTATGAACATTTGAAAAACCTGAAAATTCATCCAATAAATCGAAAACAACTTTAACATCGTATTTTTCTTTTATATATTTTACTATATGATACCACATTGGAAATTCAACAAAAGCAATGGACTCTTTTATTGAAAAATCGTTAAACAAAGAATCCATTGTATCATATAATCTTGTAATATCTTTTTTTATCTCCTCAGAATATATCCAGTTCAATTTATAATAAGGTAAAGTAATTTCATATATGTTTTCCTTAATTTTTCTAAACGAATAAGTTCCAATCTCCCTTAATGTTGCACTGATATAAAATACCCTATGGTTCATCTCCGCCAATCCGGAGGCTATATGCTGAGGACGCTGATATCTGGTGTCCCAATCAATGATAGAAAAAAACAAGATATCATAATTACTTGTATTCATAAATGTCATATTTCTTTTTGATAAGAATTCTTCATAAGAACACAAACAACTTTTATAATTATTTTGAATGGGTTTAAGCGGTGAAAATCTTGCTGAAACCGATTTATCATTTTTTATTTTTTGAAGAATTTGATCAAAAATAGAATATTTTTGAATTAAAATGCCTACTTTGTATTCCCCTTTCTCTATTCCTTTCAAATCTATTTCTATTTTAAAACCGGAATCGTCCAAATTCTTGTTGTTAAAATAAAGTGCGACATCAGAACGTTTTTCAGGTGTAGTATAAAAAATATAGCTCTGTTTATGTGAAACCAATAATAATTTTATTGTGCTTTTAACCTTATTTTTATTGATTATATAAGCCCATCCACGTAAAGTTAATTCTTGATTTTCTTCATTAAACAAAAATCTATCAATATTATAATTAATTTGTCCATTTTTTTTAGGCAATTCAGTCATTTTAAATTTGCTTTGAGACTTAATATAAACAGGTATTGATATCTTATTATTTAAAATAATAAATCTTCGTATTCCAAATTTATATGTAAATTTATTTTTTATTCTTTTAAATAATTCTTTGATTCCATATCTTTTTATTATAATCAAAATCCTTAATAAATATATAACCCCTGTTTTATACGCCAACGTTTTTAATTTGTTACCGAATCTCCAGATGTTTGAAGTATAAATGGCGTCAATCTGATTTTTTAAATTATTGATGATACTATTTTTCCCATCCACCTCCTGCTTTAATGTTGTTGCCCAATCCGACATTTTCATTAATTCTTCATCCTTGGCGACGACCTCCCGATTTAATTTTTTTGCCCAATCTGAAACTTCATCCGCCTGCTTTTTTAATGTTGCTGCCCAATCCGACATTTCCATCAGTTTTTTATGTTCTAACTCAAAATTATTTACTGAACCGAGATACTGCTCTTGTAAATTAACATATCGATTATGACTTTCTTGTAACATAACATCGTATTCTTTTTTTAGCATTTCAGAAATATCAATTAAATTTGAATATAAAATATCTTTCATATTTAAATCAGAATTTGAACAAATTGCGATAACATATAGGGGGTCTTCTGTTTCTTCCACTGGAATAAATTTATTATCTTCATATTTCAAATAAAAATCTATATTTTTATTTTTTTTGCTATTCATATTCCATATATGAGAACCTATACCAACTTTTTGTCCAATTAGTACAATATTTGAAAAATATTTTCCTAAAAAAGTTTCAAATTCTTCTATGTAAAATTCCTTAATATGATAGTCATTTTTATAGTTTTCATTATTGTCAGTATATTTTAATTTATTAGGGGTTGATACAATGAACAATCCATCTTTTTTTAATAGCCTGATGGTTTCATTTAAAAATTTTTCTTGCGACTCCTGATTAACATGCTCAATTGTCTCAAAAGAAACAATCACATCAAAAACATAATTTCTATCAATAGGTATTTTATCAACTGAACCTATCAGAAATTCAAGATTTGATCTTTTATAATTAGTTCTTGCAAATGCGACAGCTTCTTCACTGATGTCTACTCCGACTACTTCTTTCGCAGAATTGGCAAGATAATTTGAACCATAGCCTTCGCCACTCGCAATATCGAGGATTTTTTTATTATGTACATATTGACTGGCATATAAATAGCGATGCCAATGCTCATAACTGATCTGAGCACTATTTAAGCTTGAAATGTAACGCTCACCTGTAAAGTTTAACATAAAAAAATAACCTCCTAGTTTTCCTTTATAGAAACTTTCGTGTTTTTTAACACTAGATACCAAGTAATTAAAGAATTTACATCAGAATAATTCAATGTAACTATATATACATCATGAACCCAATGATGCTGGATATGACTTAATTGTGTCCCTTCTGCTAATGCTACTGAAAATAAATAATTACCAGCTTTTAACTTTGGAAATTCAAATTCAAAATTAACAATTATTGTTTCCCCTTGAACTAATCCTCTGAAATTATCACCAGAAAAATATGAATTTATGCCTGTTATATGATTCCCTAATTCATCATTCAATAAAATTCCAAATATTGGAGTAGGAATGTCTCGTAAAATTTCAATTTCAGCTAAAAATTTTACTTTCTCTCCACCTTTCAAAATCTTTAAACTCTCTGTCTCTTCAGAATTGCATAAAGTTACTCTCTTTATTTTTGCCCCACCTTCGCCAAAGAAAGCGCAGTTATCAGTACTTTCCCATATTATATCCTCATCAACTACTATTATTTTTTCATCTTTAACTCTAGGTTCATTAGTAATATTATCCAGAGTCATATAAGCAACATATTTTTTACAGATAAAGTCCGGATTACCGAAATCATTTATTTTACCGTCTGTTAACCACATTGCTTTTTTGCAAAAATTTAAAACTGTGCCCATATCGTGTGTAACAAATAGAATTGATTTAGCGTTATCCATTAGAGATTTCATTTTTCTGATACTTTTTTGCTGAAATCTCATATCACCAACACTTAAAGCCTCGTCCACTATAAGGATTTCAGGATCAACATTTATAGCTACGGCAAAAGCCAATCTCACAAACATACCGCTTGAATATGTCTTTACAGGCTGGTGGACAAACTCGCCAATATCGGCAAAAGATAATATACCATCCAGTTTAGCGTCCATCTCTTGTTTCTTGTAACCCATAATAGTGCCGCTGAAATAGACATTCTCAATACCGGTAAGCTCAGGATTAAAGCCTGTCCCCAATTCGAGCAGTGCTGAAACTTTTCCATTGACATAGACATTTCCGTTGGTTGGTGTTAAGACCCCAGTTAATATTTTAAGAAGAGTAGACTTGCCCGACCCGTTTTTCCCTATGATTCCGACGGTTTCACCTTTTTTTATTTCAAAGCTTATATCTCTCAGGGCGTAAAAATCCCTGTGATAGCTCTTTTTGAACGGATGAAGAGATTCTTTCAACCTATCCACAGGATTGTCATATAATCTATAAACTTTTGAAAGATTTTCGACTTTTAATGCGATATCCGACATTCTTAATGCTGCCTCCGGTATAATACACTGTTATAACTGTTTAAAATTAATAATCAATAGATTAATATTATAAATGAGCTTAATATAAAAATCAATAATCTAAAAATCAGCTGGAGTAGGTTTTTATCACAAGTTGATCTAAAATTGTACTGAAATTAATAACAATAAAGAAGAAAATAAAAACACAGATAATCAGGTCTTGTAAATCTGGAATCTATTATTTTGATTTTCATATATTAAGAAACTCTTTCGGAAGAGATGTTTTATTAATAATGTTATCCTGAACATTATAAAGATCCTCCTTTATAAGCATAGAAATAGTAGATTCTTCGCTTCGCTTAGAAAGACGATAGAGACCTAAATGAAATAGGTTCTAAGCAACTCAGTCCGGATGAAAATAAAGAAGAAAGAATTGAAAAAAGAAATGTTAATTCTAAAATTGAAAAATATATTAAAACTACTTATTATTAATAAAAGAGATTCTTTATGCAGAAAACAAAAATATTATTGGTTATACTACTCAATTCTGCGATCGTATCGGCGGAAGTATATTTTGGGACGCTTGCCAATTCAATGGCGCTTATTACAGATGCTCTGCACAACTTCGGGGATGTTTTATCAATAATTATTGCTTTTATAGCAATCTTATTCAGTGAAAAGAAGGCTTCAAGAAAGATGACGTACGGTTATATCCGTTCGGAAATGATGGCGGGGTTTATAAATTCTTTATTTCTCGTTCTTGCGATGAGTTATGTGCTCTTTGAATCAATCATGAGACTGCTTCATCCCTCTGACGTTAATGGCGTTTATATGATTGCTGTAGCGGGAATAGCCCTTTTAGCAAACGGCCTTTCCGCTTATTTATTAAAGGATTTCAGGGAAGAGGCTGAAAATGTCTGCCGTGAAGAAGGAGAAAAAGACCTCGATCACGAAAATCTGAATATCAAGGCAGTTTATCTTCATCTTCTAAGCGATGCCGTTGTTTCTCTCGGCGTTGTAATCGGAGGTCTTGCCATTTACTTTTTAAGGCTCTATATTTTCGATTCAATATTTTCCATCCTGTTTTCCATCTTCATTTTAACAGAATCCGTTAAATTATTTAGAACTACTTTTCTAAGCTTGATGGATGCAGCTTCTAAAAATCTCGATAAAATTGAAGATAAGATTCTTTCTCATAAAGAAATTAAAAGCATACATGATATTCATATTTCACGTCCTTCATCAAAGGAAATGTTTTTTTCTGCGCATATTGTATTTGAAACAGGAATCGACCTGGATGAAATAGAATCTCTCTTTGAAATTATACGTGAAGAATTAAAAGAACTCGGCATTACTCATACAATCCTGCAGCCTGAAACAGGAAAATATCATAATTCAGACAGCTTATGCCAGAGCCATTAAAATCTTTTGGTAGTAAACGCTATGAAGTTTTTCTATTATCTTCATCACAAAAAACGCCCCATGGAGGATGATGGGGCGTTGTGAAGGCTTTGAAGGCTGTCTTTCGTTTCTAAGTTATTAGAAAATTGGGAAAGAAGTATGTTGGTTGTTTCTGTTGCTTACACTTTTATAATAACATATATTATTAGAAAGAAAATCGGGAATTTTTACTGATTTTTAACAAATCATATCAGTGTTAAACACTGATATTTTCTAAGATATAGATTTTAACCTGGAATCATTAGAAGATTATCACCCGGTTTTATTTATTAATGAGAAAGGCTCCTATCAATCATAACGAAAGAAATCATGATTTTCCAAAAGAATTCATCTGATTCAGAAGCTCTTTCCTGTTCTTGGTACCGGTTTTCTGGTAGATGTGATAGATATGAGTTTCTACGGTCTTTAAAGATATAAACAGAGAATCCGCTATTTCCTTATGGCTATACCTTTTTATTATAAATTCGATTACCTCGCTTTCTCTCTGAGTAATACCGTATTTGCTTAAGAACAATTCACTCGGTTTCACAGATTCATTCTCTTTTATAGATGTATCACCGTCGATAAAATTAACAAAATATGTGTATTCAATAACAAAAAGAAGAAAAGCAAAAGATAATGTACTATAATTGGTAATCGATAGTAATGAAATACTGGTAATAACAAGGCTATATTGAAAAAAGTCTACCGCGAAAGCTAAAGTTAGAAACGGAAGACTTATTAAGCCGATCACTGAAAGTCCCGTGTTTTTTTTAATATAAAATAGCGACCTTACAATAAAGAAAATATTTATGGCCAAAAAGAAAAATTGGAAGCTTGTCAATATATAATTCAATAAAGTCCAGGGAAAAATAATAGAAAATAACGCAAGTGTTGACAAAGAGGATAAAACCGCATAGATTAACCACTTATTTTTTTTAGCGGGGAAAGTTGAATACAGGAAACTGGTCAGAAAAAAAAGTTTTAGAAAATAAATAAGGATTTGACCCTTTAAATACAAATGATAATTGAGAAAGGGCAGGAAAAGAAGGCTTTCCCCACTGCTGATATTCTCAAAAAACAGAAATATTGAAAGAATACCAAGATATAATATCGATATATCCTTCCTTTTAATAATCCAAAATAATATGTTTATCAAACCCATTATAATAAAAATACCGAGAAAGAATCCCTCTTTAAACATATTAATGAGCCTGCTGTCTCTGATCTGTTTTTCAGTTCCAACAAGAATCGGCTCTCTTATCAATTTGATAAAAGGATAATTAAAAACCTTTAATGCCAGCCTTAAATCCTGACCCTTTTTCTTAAAATCAACAATCTGCGAATAGTTGTAATATTCCCCCCTTCTTTGATTGCTCATTGACTGGGAATTTGATAATATCAGGGCGTCGTTCAGCCACAAACGGTAGGGTGTATTCATTGCCGGGATTCTAAAAGCAAGAATAGCAGAAGCCGTATCATTTGACTTAAACTCGGATAGGTGTATAATAAGATAAAAAAAAGCCGTATCTTCCTTTTTCCCGTAAATATATGGTTCCCAATTAGGTCCTTTTTCGCCGGTTAATTTAACAATCCCATTTTTATCAAAATTCCACTGAGAAAGGTCGATCATACCGTTCTTAATTTCAGGAGCACCATCGGAGAGTTTCTGGCACCCGAAAAATAATAAAAACATCATAAGAAAAATAAGCCTTTTCATATTTAAGCCTTTTTTATTTTAAATAATCAATATTATAACAGAAATTATCCAATTTTTCTTTATATTGATAATTATTAAAGTGTATAAATAAAAAACAAGACGAGAATAAATATAATAGGGCTGATAAATATTGTCAATATTGGCTTTGATAAATTTTATTTTGAGAAAATGATTGATTAATAACCAAAGAATTCAAAAATAAAGGCCTTTTCGGGACAACAAAATGAAATATGTGATGGCATTTTACGCCAACAATATTGTCGGAGGTTACTTTTTCTTTGTTATCTGGACAATTATAGCTTTTTAAACTCTTTACCTCTTAAAGCCAATTATTTTTCTAAAAATAAAATTCACTAAAAATTAATATTTCCTTTATCTTCTCCTCATTCATTCTCCTTAAAATATTTCCGCCATTTATATGGTAATTAAGTATGAATACTATTTAGGAGGACAAAATATGAAAAGAATTTTTCTCGCGCTATTGGTTTGTGCACTCTGCGGTGTAGCCGCATATTCCGAAATCAAGATGGAGGACCAGGCTTGGTTTGACTACAAGCAGACAAGTTCTACCAACATCCCCAACAACCCTGTTGAATTGGGCGGTAAGTTTCAGATTTCCCGTTTTTACATGACTCTTCAGGAGGATCTTGGAAAAGACTGGTTCGGTAACGGTATTAAAGCCAGGTTTACAGCTGATTTGGTGAAGAGCACCCCGGTTAAATTGGCATATATTGACTATGCTTTTCTACAGGCTATCGGCCTTAAGAATGAAGTTGTCTTATCCGCAGGTCTTATCAAGAGTTATTTCGGTAACATTGCCGACTGGGCTTATCCTATCCCGGCTAAAGATGCTACGGAAGTAGACGGCATTTACGGCGGCGGTAAGATATTTTTAAGTAACAGTACTACTGTTTCTAGTGGTAAGACTAATATTACTCCAGTTTATAATACTGCTCTCACTGTTGTTCCAAGCTCCTCTGCCGACTTCGGTTTAATGCTCTCCGGTAAGATTTTGTCTTCGGATGATAATCCTAACGGTTATTTTAAATACTATTTAGAGGTTTTAAACGGGGGCGGTTATAGCGGTTACGGTGTCGCACTTAATGATGATGCCGTAAGCAATGCTAATAGCCTCGCTTTACAGGTTGCAGGTTATGTTATGCCTTATAACGGTGTTTCTGCCGGAGTCACATACCGAATAGATGGAACAGGAGTTGCTCAACAGGCTGGTTTTGCAACAAACACAACAACAACAAACACCAAAACTTCTTATGATATCCTTGTATCGGCAAACAATCTTTCTTTCGGTGATTTGAAAATACCTGTCGACTTTCTCTTCCAATACATAGGCGAGAACTTCAATCAATCAGTGATAGTACCCAATAAAACTGCAGGTGTTGACTCAATTTCAAATGCTTCATGGAATGGATCGGTTATTTCTGTAATGTTAGGCTATGGTTTCTTAGACAACACAATAACACCTTATGTAAGATACGATATTATTAACCAGCATGACGGAGATGGTTGGACAAACTGTGGCGGTCAATATGCTGTCCAGTATTCTCAGCTTTACCTTGGCTTTAATCTTAAACCGACGGCAAATCTCCAGATTAAACCTTACTTTTCTTATATTATGGCACCGGGCGCTGTAAAATGACCAAGATTCGATTATATGGGTTCAGCTCGACTATAAGCTAAATTTCTCTATCTTCCAGTAACTTTTTATAGAAAACAAATCTAACCAGAATATCCTCATTAATAAGATTTAAACCAGGCGGGGCAGTCAACTGCCCCGCTTTTTTTTAAACTTTCCAAAAACATTCTTTGATTTTTCTATAATTTATGTCAATTTTTATAGAATTACGAATAAAACTATAAATTATTCCGATATTATAAACAAGCCCGCTGCGGGATTATCTGAAAATGAAAAGTGGAGGCCCTTAATGAGGCGCTCTTTTTGCTTTCTTGAAAAGAATAAAAAAACCTTCAAGCAGATTCAGGATTATTATTCTGCTATAAAATGCGGAAAACCTGCGATTTTAATAGATTGTTCCATCCAGTATGAAGAAATTGAAAGCTATCTGCATCAAAATAACCTGACTATGGATAATCAGGAAGCAATAAGAGACTGGATTCAAGCAAACAGCTCACAACTTCGTTCCTATCTTAATTCATTAAAAATGGTAGCGTTTTTTTTATTCACCGTCAGTAAATCCATTCCAGGCAGTTCTAAAGACAGGTTTTCATATACACTTTTCTGTAGAATTACCGATCTCTGGAACGAGCGTAAAATCAATTTTATAGATACAGTCTTCTTATAAAATTATTCTTGATCAATTAACCAATTCCAATAGTTTGTTCTTTCCAATGTCATGATCACGCTTTATTTTATTTGTCAAAGACTCAATCTGCAGAACGTCTCTGCAGACTATTTTTCCCTGGGATACTGCGAAAATCCTTTTGTTATCAAGTATATTTTTAAGAATGTTGTAACCTTTTTCATCTTTCAAACCCGTGAATTTAAGAAGGTCTTCAAAACCAAGATCGAATTGAAATTCCGTATTTGCCTCAATAGGTACCCTTGCCTTGAGCAGATGTATATAAAGGGCGTCGTAAAAGCGTGTTTCGGCATCGGATATTGTTGTATTGTTTATTTGCCGGTGCAAAAACCATATTCTATCTGAGAGGAGAGTTATTATTCTGCTGGCAATCTGAGGATGCTGTGATACAACGGCAGGAAAATTTTCCCTTGTGACTGCCATAAGCTTAACTCTGGTTGATGTGACAGCCGTTGCATTACGGAGCTTGTTTTCAAGAATGGCCATTTCTCCGAATATATCACCCGGTTTTAATATGTTCAGCAAAACTTCCTGATTATTCACTATTTTCGAGATTTTTACTTCGCCTTCCTGTATTATATACAGCTGATTTCCCGGCTCATGCTCTGTAAAAACAATCTGATCCTGATCATACTGGTAAAAATAATTTTCCTTTTTTTCCGGTTCAATCTTTATTGTAGAATCTATTTTCCGAATATATTTTTGAGAATTTTGATTTCGCCTCGTCTATATTCCTTCCATCAGGACAAAACTTGATGTAACGTAAATATGTATAAGCGGCATGATTAATTTTCCCCTGGTGGGAATTATAATACTCGGCAATATTAAAGAGATTATTCATATCTTCTTCCGCTGAAGATTTAAGAGAAAGCTGAGTAAGCACGGCATCAAACTGGCGGACCTTCTGGCTGAAATAGCGAAGTATTTTAAGGGCAATCGGGGTATTTGTTTGAATGAGAACTTCAAATTGGTCTTTTCTAACAAAAATAGCTAACGTATCCTCAAGAATTTCAATAGTATGCAGATGTGGTCTTCTTGCCATACAGGAAATTACGCCGAAAAAATTACCGGTATCAAGCACCTGTCTTTCCTGCTCCGCGAGAGGAACTGTGGAGGTAGACTGAAGAACCCTGCCCTTTTTGATTATATAGAATTGATCCGCGGCCTTCTGCCCCTCAATTATGGGAATACTTCCTTTCTGGAAGCGAACTTCCTTAAATTGTGCGCCATTCATAAACCCTCCGCCTGGTCTGTGAAAAATCACATAAAACATTATAATTACTGATAATTAAATCGGCAATAATAAACGCAGGAAATAAAAATAAATTCCTGGATTTACCTGAATTTTTGAGAAAAAGAACCGCATACATTATAATTAAGGCCAATTTTAAATGGGAGAAAGAGAATGCTCAATTTTCAGGATATAATATTCAGGTTAAAAGAATACTGGGGACAACAGGGCTGCATTATCAGAGAACCTTATGACCTGGAAAAGGGCGCCGGAACTTTTAATCCGGATACTTTTCTCCGTTCTTTAGGTCCGGAACCCTGGAAGGTTGCTTATGTTGAGCCGTCGAGGCGTCCGGCAGACGGGAGGTATGGAGAAAATCCAAACCGGCTCGGTTATTATTTCCAGTTTCAGGTTATTATAAAGCCTTCTCCGGAGGATATTCAGGATCTTTATCTTAAAAGCCTGGAATATCTTGGCATTAATTTAACAGAGCATGATATACGGTTTGTCCATGACGACTGGGAATCGCCGACACTTGGGGCCTGGGGATTGGGCTGGGAGGTCTGGCTCGATGGCATGGAAATTACCCAGTTTACATATTTTCAGCAGGTCGGAGGTATAGATTTGTCGCCGATCCCCGTAGAGATTACATACGGAACAGAGAGAATAGCAATGTACCTGCAGAATGTAAGCCATTACCGCGATATAAAGTGGAATGATGAATTCACATACGGCGACCTGCATAAACAACTTGAGTTTGAGTTCTCAACTTACAATTTTGAGATAGCAGATATTGAATTATACAGGAAATTATTCGACGATTATGAGGCTGAATGTTTTAAAGCCGTTGAAAAAGGAGTTACTCTCCCGGCCTACGATCTTGCCATGAAATGTTCGCATATTTTTAACATCCTTGACGCAAGAAAGGCTATTTCCGTCACTCAGAGAGAAAGCTATATCCTTCGCGTTAGAAAACTCACAGCTGCCTGTGCGGCCGCCTTCTTAAAAAAGAGGGAAGAGCTTGGTTTTCCTCTGCTCAAGAAGGCAAGCCTCATTAACCAAAATGATCAAAATAATTCCGTGCCTCTTACCCGGAGATAATTTATTTGAATGGTAAAGCAATGCAGATCAGAAAATTCATACTTCCTGTCATTATTCCTTCTTTTAAGACGGTGCTCGGCAGGCTTGGTTATAACAAAAAACGGACAGAATTGAGCGACTCGTCGCTTCAAATAATATCTCAATGCCTGGAGTATTCCGGTAATTTCATTCATCCGGTGGGAAATACAATTGATGATGTAATCACAGAAAAAAGCGGCGATTTGGTAAGGATAGATTATGGCATTGAGTTTCAATCAAAGAAACTGGCAGAAATTCTTATCAATTCAAGATTTTTAACAATGATGACCTGCACCATCGGAAATAATCTGAAAGAGGAGATTAACAGGCTTGAAGCCGGAGGGGATTTAACCCGGGCTGTCGTTCTCGATGCAATAGCAAGCGAAGCGATTGAAAGTTTTGCCGATTATATTACAGAGGTTTTGAAGCGGGAAAAAGGGATTCAGGGCTTTAAAGCCGCAATGCGCTTCAGCCCCGGGTATGGAGACTTAAAAACCGAAATTCATGCCGAAATGCTGCCCATTCTTGACTCAGAATCAATCGGCATCAGCTATAATAAAGACAATTTCATACTTTATCCGGAGAAATCAATTTCGGCTATTATAGGCTGGGAAAAATAATCAGGTACAACTCGCTTTAAAACAATATGTTTTTAAAATTTAATATTTGACAAAAAACCGCGAATATAAAATTGCACATTACAGTGAAACGATGATAATAATCAGGTTGTATTTAACGGTAAATTATAGCCTTTTAAGGATCCTTACAGTCTGCAAACCCAACAATTATTTTAAAGGTTTAGAAGCGAAGAAAATAGACAGCAATTCCTAAAAAATTATGTTATGTATTGCTTGTTACGCTGCCAAAGTTTTACCGCCTTTAAGGAGAAGTTACCGCTGTTTTGCCATCCCAGGCAATCGCTACAAAAACACTGCACCCGTAGACAATTGAATTCCAGTCTTCAGAGCTTGGCATCGGTGTAACTGCTGCCTTCCAGTTTACTCCATCGGTAGAATACGCCGCAGCTGCGCTACCACTGGCGGCTGCGACAAAAACACCTTCCCCATAGGCTACTGATTTCCAGTTTTCAGAGCTTGGCATGGTTGTGGATTTCCAGTTTACTCCATCGGTTGAATATGCCGCAACTGTGCCGTAAGAAGCAACCGCTACAAAAACGCTTTTACCGTAGGCTACATTAAACCATTGTGAAGAACTTGGCATTGGTGTAACTGCGGCTGTCCAGTTTGACCCATCGGTAGAATAAGCAGCAGCTGTGGTGTTAAAGGCAACCGCTACAAAAATTCCTTTCCCGTATGTTACAGAACTCCATTGGACAGAACTTGGCATAGCGAATGTATGCCAATTTACTCCATCGGTTGAATATACCGATGTGCTGTCTTGGCCAACTGCTACAAAAACGCCTTGTCCGTAGGTTAGTGAAAACCATTTAGCAGAGCTCGGCATTGGTGTAACTGCAGCTGTCCAGTTTGACCCATCGGTAGAATATGTCGACGCTGCGCTACCTGCAGAAACCGCTACAAAAATACCTTTACCGTAAGTTAGTGAACTCCATTCGGCAGAGCTTGGCATGGTTACGGACTTCCAATTAATTCCATCGGTTGAATACATCGCTGTTGTACTGTCAGAATCAATCGCAACAAAAATGCCTTTACCGTAAGTTAGTGAAAACCAGTTGGAAGAGCTTGGCAGGGTTCCGCCGGCTGTCCATGTTGAACCAGGGTTTAGCAAGGTTGTATTTGTGATATATATGACATTAGTCATAAAATTCGTTATTATAACCAAATTGCTGGAAGTAAATGTAAAAGCCACAACCAGTGTTCCTGTATTACCTGCATTATCAATAGCCTGAATATTTATTAAATTTGTCAGGCTGCCGGAAGAAATATCTCCAATATAATTATAAGACCAATTGGTAGTTCCAATACAAGTAGCAAAATCACCTGCTGTTCCGATTTTAATCTGAATATTAGAAATTCCATTTGGGTCAGTAGCAGTTCCGGTAAAGAGGGTTGAAAGTTTACTAAATGAACCCCCTGTAGGAGAGGTTAGAGTAATAACAGGAGTATTAGTAGATTTTGTAGAACTATTAGAAGAACTCGATGAAGAACTAGAAACATTCACATTATTACCAGAAACATTCAAAGTACAACTGTATAAAACCGCTAACATGATTCCAATGTATAATAGAAATATAAAACCATTTATTCTTAATTTCATAAAAATACCCCCTAATTATCTATCCTCCAATATGATAATATGAAATTACATTATGTCAAATTAATAAATGATGATATTAAATTTTTTTACTTTGTGAAGTAAGTGAATTTCACAAAGTAAAGATAAACAGGTCGACGAAATGAGCTCAGCACTCTGGTCCATTGATAAATTTCAACTTTTTTTGACAATAATTCTGTATTTGAATAAACTTATCAAGATTGTGAATAATAAAAATATCCTGTTTTGCGAATAATCTATGCTCGAAGAATTAAGAATTAAATATAGTTCAAGCGGCACGCTTACTAAAATTATTCTCTTTTATTTTTTAAGGAGTTTTTTTTATATGAAATTCGACTCCATAATCATCGGCGCCGGTTTTTCGGGGTCTGTAGTAGCTGAAAGACTGGCTTCCGTCAGTAAAGAAAATGTCTTAATAATAGAAAAAAGAAGCCATATAGGTGGGAATGCTTATGATTTTTATGATAAAAACGGCATACTTGTCCACAAATACGGCCCGCACACCTTTCATACCGATTCCGGTAAAGCCTGGGAATATTTGTCGCAATTTACCGGATGGCATCCATATAATCTCAGGATTCTCGGGGAAATTGACGGACGGAAAATTCCCATTCCATTCAATCTGAATAGCATAAGTGCTCTTTTTCCAGCCGCTATGGCTGAAAAAACAGAGAAGAAATTAATAGATTATTATGGCCTGGAGAACAAAGTTCCCATCCTGGAATTAAGAAAGACATCGGACTCCGATTTAAAATTTCTGGCCGATTTTGTTTATGACAGGGTATTTCTTAATTACACATTAAAGCAGTGGGGTTTTAAACCTGAAGAACTGTCTCCTGATGTTACAGGTAGAGTGCCGGTATTTATTTCCAGGGACAACAGGTATTTCCAGGACGTGTACCAGGCAATACCTGAATCCGGTTATGCACGGATGTTTGAAAGAATGCTTTCACACCCGAACATAAAAATATTACTTAATACCGATTATAAAGAAGTTATCCCGGAACTAAAGTATGATAAATTGATCATTACCGGAGAAATCGACAGCTATTTTAATTATCAATTTGGGCATCTGCCATATCGAACACTGGATTTTGAATGGAATTTTTTAAATATTGAATATTTTCAGGAAACCGGTATGGTGAATTATCCAAACGATTATAATTTTACAAGAATAACCGAATTCAAACATCTAACCGGACAGATTTCTCCGGTTACAACAATTATGAAAGAATATCCAAGGCTGCGGCGGGATGAAAATGATATTCCTTACTATCCTATACCGAAAAATGATTTTCTGGAAATATATAAAAAATACGAAAATGATTCAAAAAAATTAAAAAACATCCATTTTATAGGCAGACTCGGCAGATACAGTTATATTAATATGGATACTGCGGTATTGCAGGCTCTGGAGCTTTTTGAAAATATCAGATAAACCCTTACACAAACGATATTTTTGCCATATTAAAATAATATTCTTATAATAAGTGTAGTTATAAATAAAATAATAAGGGCTCGCTGTGAAAAATAAAAAAAAAGTATATGATCCTGTTGCATTAAAGTATTACTATACAAACTTCAGTACATTATTTGTAAAAATACTGAATATTATAGGTTTACTGGCAAGCCTGTTGATGCTATACGGGCTGATTCTCCTCTGTATCCGCAATACTGTTTACTATTTTCTATTTACACCAATAATAATTGTATTTCTATTTTATTACGCCACTCATTATTTTTTAAATCTGTTTTATAAAAGTTTCAAAAGGCAAAATCATCAGGAATGGATTAAAGAATATTGGCTCAAAAAAAAGGATATACCTCTTGTTGATATTTATATTCCGTATTGCGGCGAAGGTATTTCAATAATAAAACAAACCTGCCTTGCGGTTCAGAAAATCGAATATGAAAATAAAAGGATCTATGTTTTAGACGATTCAGCCGACATTGATGTTAAAAATTTTACTGAAGAGATTGGAATTGGGTATTTAAGCAGGCCTGATAAAGGATTTATGAAAAAAGCCGGAAATATAAAATATGCTATGGAAAGAACGAATGGGGAATTTATCACCATATTCGATGCCGATTTTATACCGGAACCGGATTTTTTAAAAGAATTAATTCCGTATTTTTCCGATGAAAAGGTAGGATTAATCCAGTCTCCGCAGTTTTTTATTGAAGAAGATACGGATTACAAAGCGACGATTTTATCTAAAGCCAGCGCTTTCCTCCAGGAAGATTTTTATAAAATAATACAGACTGCCCGGAATAATATCCATGCCGCGATTTGCGTTGGAACAAATCTTATTTACCGACGGTCTTCCTTGATTAACTCGGGCGGAATAGCTATGGTTCCCTACTGCGAGGATTTTGAAACGGGTTTTAATATAACCTCCACCGGGAATTATATTTTTTATTTGCCTCTTATACTTGCTCATGGCAGGACTCCCGATAATCCTCAGGCTTACTTCAACCAGCACCGGAGATGGTGTTATAGCTGTATCAGGCTTTTATTCACTAAAAAGATATTCAGGGCTCCAATGAGTTTTTTAATCAGACTGGCATATTTTTCCAATATATCCTATTATTTTACTGAGGCTTTTTCAGTTCTTACAATTCTTTTATTCAGCATTATGATGATAGTAGAACACCATTTAATCGACACAAGATACTTCGTTTATTTTATTCCATATTTTCTCTTTTTATTTCTCATCCAGCCTTTAAACAGGTTAAGAAAAATAAATCTGGGAGCTTTTGTTGCCTCCGCTTTGCAATCTTTTACATATTTATACACGCTTATTTTGATGATATTCAGCAGAAAACTGGACTGGGTTCCTTCAAATTTAAAAATAAAAAATGTATCATCGCATTTTATCAATTTTATGATATTATCAGCAATTATAATATCAGTAGAGACTTACAACCTGTTTAATGCAATAGTACTAAAAACAATTACATTTAGATTATGGGAATCGTACCCATTTTTAGTCTGGTTCATTATTCTTATTTTAACCCAGCTATTTTTAATGGCTTATTTAATCAGATATTTAATCTTGAAAATTATAGAAAAATAGTTAGTTTTGGAGGAGACATGCCTCGTATTTTTATTAATTGGTTATTAATAATTTTATTTTTTATCATTCCTCAATGGGGAATTTCGGGAAACCAGGTTAATGAATCAAATTATTTTACATTGAAGAAAATTCAGGGAAAATGGTGGTTTATCAAACCGGATAGTAAGCCTCTTTTTTCCATAGGATTAAACGTTGTGGCTTTCGAGGATAACTACGCCAAGCTTGGGGCAAAACATTATGATGCTATAAAAAAATCTAAAAAAGAGTCCGCCTGGGCTAAAGAAACTTACAATTTGCTCACAAACATAGGATTTAACACTATGGGATGCTGGTCCTCCCCGGAAATATACAAACTGAATATGCCTTATACTTTATTGGTTGAAGATGTAAAATCAGGAGTCAATAAGCTCGTTGATATTTTCGATCCCAATTTTGAAAAAATAATAGAAAAAGCGGTATTGTCACTATGGGCTCCTCATAAAGACGATCCGAACCTGCTGGGGTATTTTGTCGGTAATGATTTGTTCTGGTACGGAGATTATCCCTATTATATGGGACATAATTCTTATTTATTCGACATATATTTCGATCTTCAGGCATCGTCTGCAGGGAAAAAAAGGATTATTGAGTTTTTAAGAGATAAATATAAAAATATTGACAATCTGAATAGTTCCTGGAATACAAGTTTAAACAATTTTGAGGATATTGCTCAATCAAAACTATATCAATTTACGATAAAAGATATAAATTCTATCCGTAATGAATTTCTTACTATTGTTGCGGAACGCTATTATAGTGTATTAACAGAAAAAATACGGACTATCGATAAAAACCATCTCATTTTCAGCGACCGTTACGCAAATTCTGTGCCGGAAACGGTATTGAAGACCGGCGGGAAATACTGCGATGCTGTTTCGATCAATTATTACAGAAATTTACCGGATATTGACAGGCCATTTCTGGCCGCATTATCATATATCGCAGATAAGCCTTTGATAATATCTGAATTTACTTTCCGGTCTATGGATAATACTTCAGGTTTACTCAATAGAGTCGGACCAGATACTACTGTCTCCAATCAACAGGATAGGGCTGATCATTTTGAGAAATACGCAAAGGCTTTTTCCGAGCTTCCCTTTGTGATAGGCTATCACTGGTTTCAATTTTTTGACGAGCCTCAGGATGGAAGATCTACGGATGGAGAAGACAGTAATTATGGAATTGTGGATTTGGACGGACGGCCGTATATTCCGCTAATAAATGCAATGCGGGAATTGAATCCTAAAATTGAAGCTCTTCATAAGAACAGCACTGTAAGTATTCCTCCTAATGAAAGCCGTTTAACTTATAAAATAAAAGTCAGAGAGGGAAAAAGAAATACGGCATTTGACAAATATTTTCTAAATCCGGAAAATATCATGAGTAGTATTGTAAATTCCTGGGGTGATACGGGAAACGGCGCAAGAGCTGATATTCAGAAAAACAAAAATGCGCTTGTCATTCAATATAATACAGGAAACGGCTGGGGCTGCGGAATTTCTCTCTTTCCTCCGGATTATCAAAAGATAGGATATTATGACGCCAGCGGGTTTAAAGGGATTAAAATAAAAATGTCATTACCGGCTAAACTTAAATTCTTTTTATATATGAATGAAAGCGGTGTTGACCAGGCCTGGAAAAAGAATTATCCCGGGGCAAACGGAGCAGATGGAGAAAGTTATTCGGCGGATGAGTCCTTCGGGAATGGAAAAATCATTTACTATAATTATAATTTTGAAGATTTTAATATCCGGCCTATATATGGTAATCAAACCGGGAATAAAACAATCGATCTCCAGGCTATTAATGATATGGAAATCGCATTACCAGGAAATCAAGGCGCCGGAACCATTACTATAAATAGCATAGAATTTTATTGATTTCTATCTGTCTTTGCCCAACAAAGCAAATAGATCCTTAGACGACTTCAGATATTTATCTTTTTCTATTTCATTATGCCAGCGCTCTTTTACATAGTCGCTTGCCTGAATTCTGGCATCCTCCCAGCCCTTACCCCGCCACATTTCCTGTTTCTCCCAATCGCTGTTAATATAACTGAAGGCCTTAATCTTATGCTCTTCTATAAAACTGAAGAAATTATTATACCATAAATTCCATGAACATTCCCCGCTCTTGCTTCCCACTCCTTTCGGCGTTCCTTCCGCTACCATAACAGGTTTTTGATGATTCTTCGCAAAATTTATTACAGGGTCCATCATACGCTGGGGCTGGTTAAAATAGCTAAATCCAATCCAATCTACATAATTATCACCCGGATACCACTTATTCAGCTCTGGTTTTGTATTATGCGCATGAACATGCCATACATAAGCGACATTGTTTACATTATACATTCTTAATTTATCAACAATATAGCTGTATGCTTTTTTATAATTTTCGGGATCATAATGATTATGAAGTCCGTCGCATTCATATCCTATCCGTAAAAATACGGGAATACTTATCTTTTTCAGCCAAATTGCCAGTTTCTTTATATTCCCGTCATATCTACCGTTATAAGTATCCTGTAAGGCATCCACCATATAAAGGCCGATTTGAAGCACAGTATTGGGATATTTTTTAATCAACTTTTCGGCGTTTATTATGCCCGAGCCATAATCCGGAGATTCGCTGTCAAGACCTTCCATTTTCTGGATACAAGTATAAACCATAAAGCCTGCAGGAACAATTTTAATCGAATCAATGTAATTTGCAATAGTCTCATTATCCTGACCAATTATAACCAGTTTTTTCCCTTCGGGAGGCTCGAACTTCGCATAAGTTTTAACCGCAAAAGAGATTTGAGTAAAAGATACTAATAACAAAAAAGCTGCCAAAAAGGAATAGAAAAGAGTGAGTGATTTCCTAAAAAAATCTTTTTTTTGATAAGTTTTCAATGGAAGAAAAGGAAGAAAAAACCGCCTTTCCATAACCTAGAACTCTCCAATTTGCACTTTTAACAAACTGAAGGAAGTCCCTCTCTCACCTTTTGAAAAACTGATTTGTTAAAGGTGAGAAATGCTGGAAAAACCGGCCCGGTATGAAAACCTGCTCTTCCCTCTCTATATAATATATGAAGAATACAATAAAATGTCAAATAATTTTAATTTAATTTATTTTAACTTTCAGTTGGATAGAAATATCTTGTTTTTTGAATATAATTATATATAATTTTTTTATTTTATAGCATAAAAGGGATAATATTTTAATATTTTTTTTATCTTTTCGCCAGAAAAGGACCACCTGGGAGGGAGGGGCACATATTAAAAGTTCCGCTCGGGTGAGCGGGTCACTATTGGAATGAAGATTCCGGAAAAATGCCGGTATTATAACAATCGGGCAAAACTCGGCATATTGCCTTCGGAAGAATGAATCGTCCCTCACCTTTCCGGTAAGAAAGTTCCGCTCGGATGAGCGGGCTGCTTATTAAAACAATGCTCGTGCAGAAATTCCACCGTTTTTCCAATCGGGCAAAACTAGGCATCCTGCCGTCGGTAGAAAAAATCGTCCCTCACCTTTCCGGGTAGGTCACCATCGCATTAGGGTTAATCCGGAAAGGTGAGGGACTCAAAAGTAAAAGCAACAATTTGCCCTCAATGCCGGCATCCAATGCCGGCTTAGCAAAGCGTGGGGGAAACGGTGGAATTTTTGCACTCGCTTAGCTTTTTAATAAGTCTTGTAAAAGAAAGAACAGCCGGATTTTAATAAGAGACCGTTTATCATAATGCAAATTATTTTCAAACTTCATTTTATTTTGCTTTTTGGCGGCTGTTCTTGTTTTGTTTTTGAATCCATGGCTGAAAACCTAAGCATAAGTTATGGCCACAGCCCTCATTGGCTGTGAAATTATATTGATTGGATTATTTTCAATGAAGAATAACATTGGGTTTTATACAGAGATTCAAATTTCATAATAAAAAAACTAGAATATGAAATTTATATATAAATTTGCTATAATAAGAGTCTATTAATTAAATGAGGATTATATGCATTTATTTATTGTTTCTGAAACAACTTTACCAATACATTTAAAATATTTATTTGCTGGTGTAACAAAGAAAAATGATTGTTCATGGAATAATATTAATGTTAATGCCTCTTCTGAAAGAGCACAAGCCGGGTTGTTTGCAGATATATGCAGAGTTCATAAAGGTGATGAGATATTATTTTATCTGGAAAAAACTGAAAGTGATACAAGTAGAGAAGGCGGAAGGTTTTTCGGAATATTTGAAATAGTAAGCGAAAATCCAATTTATGAACCGGCAGGCGAATATTTAAATGAATTATTAGGAATGCCTTTGGTATACAGACAATTAATAAAAGCAAAGAAAGTATATAAAACCGGCTTAACAGAATGGCAAGCTATGGATGAAATGTCTGATTTTAAATCAGTTTATGATATTCCATGGTCAATTATATACAGAAAAATGATAGCCCAGAGAGGATGCACGCCATTGCTGCCTCATGAAGGAAATATAATAAAAAAAATGCTTGATTTAATTAATGCAGGACAAACTTTAAATTCTCAGTATATTGATTTCGATACTGAAAGTATCAGACTGAAAGAAAACTCACAAATTAATAACTATTCCGGAAACAAAAATAATTTTGATAAGATTGATAATCATTTAATGAAATTGATGGATGAAAATGAGAGAAAATGGGAACTACAATTGCAGGCTTATTTAATGCAGGAAATAGGAAGAAATATAAAGTTATCAAACTACTTGTTCCCTAATGTTGAGATAACCTGGATTGGTAATGAAATATACGCGGGTGCAGGAATGCAAAGTATCGATATTTTGATTTATACAAAAAATGAATTGAATAAATTTATCCATCTTATAGAGTTAAAATCGGTTGAGGCCGGTTCGGAAGCGGCCAGTCAATTAAATAGATATATAAAATGGCTTAAGGCCCATATTCCAGATATATCAGTCCATGAAATTATACCCACAATCATTGCGCCATCCGCACACAATGACTTTCATCATGAAATGAGAACATATTTAAGAGGCCATGGCATAAACCAATATAGGGTTGTAACTGTAAATCATAACCTTGAATTTAATCAGGATATCATAACTTTTTAATGAGAGCTCAACATGAATTATATAGGTTCCAAGTATAGCTTATTAAATAAAATGACAAAGATAATTGAAGATTTTAATGTCCCGAAAGAAGGCATTGCTTTTGATCTATTTTCGGGAACAGGTGTAGTTTCTCAATTATTCAAATCGATGGGTTATGTTTCTTATGCCAATGACTGGCAATATTATTCTTATTGCCTGACAGCGCCATCTATTTTGTTAAATGAATTCCCAAAATTTAATAATCTTCTTAAAAGTGAAGAAGGCTTGTTGATTAAAAACACAAAAAAAGAAGACATTAAAATATTTTCCTTAAAAGAACGGAATCAGAAAATTCAAAATGAGCCGTTTATAAAAGTATTGTCCTATTTACAGGATTTAGAAGGAAAAAAAGGGCAATTTTATAATTTTTATTGTGAAGGCGGAACAAAAAAACGCATGTATTTTTCGGAAAGAGAATGGTAAAAAGATTCAGGCAATCAGAGATAAAATTGAAGAATGGATTATAAATAAATTGATAAGCTTAAATGAGAAAACCTGGCTGATAGCATGTTTATTGGAATCAGCGGATAGGATCGCAAACACGACTTCGGTCTATGGAGCGTATTTAAAAAAAATTAAAAAATCAGCGGATAAACCTATGGAGCTTATCGGGATCAAACCTATTTATTCCGAGCATAGACCGGATTTGAATAAAGTGTTTTGTAACGACGCACTTGAAATTGTAAAAAAAATAAAGAAAAAAGATATATTATTAACTTACATTGATCCGCCGTATAATCACCGGCAATATTCTGCAAACTATCATATTCTTGAAACAATAGCAAAATGGGATTTAAATGATTTTTCTCCGAGAGGTGTTACCGGACTTCGTGATAAGGATGAATTGAACTCCGACTACAGCATCAGGACAAAAGCGGAGAACGCGTATAAAAAATTATTTTCAAGCCTTAAATCAAAATACATAATGATGTCGTATAATAACGAAGGAATAGTGTCAGACAGTTTTATAAGATCATTATTTAGGAAATACTGCGAAAGATATAAATTTGAAAAAATCGATTACCAGAGGTATAAAGCCGATGTGAATCACTCAAAGAGAATTTATAAGGCAAGTAAGACTGTGGAGTATTTAATAATAGGGGAGATGAGATAATTTAATTAAAGATTTACTTATTACTCTTTATGAGAGTATTTTTTCCTTACATATTTTTGAATATAAGAATTTAAACCGCATCCATTTTTAGCCAGAATTTTCATTTGTTCAATGTTATTTCTTCCTGCCGAAGCATAAGTATAGACATATATTGCATTATCATTAAACATGACTTTTATAAAATCTGACCCCAGTTCGAATTGTTTGATGTTAGAATTACAATTCAAGTTCCTGTAATGCTCCATAAAATTCCTCCATATCTTTTCCATAGTTTTTTTTAATTTCTTTTTTTTAAATCCTTCATTTATTTTGAGATTCTTTGTCTAAAATCTCATAATGTTTTGGATCAGATTCTTTAATAATATTCAATAAATTATTTATTGCGTTTATACACTCACTTTTATCAATATGCTCAATAGAACTTGTTGGATCGGAGTTATGTGAAAAATAATTTATAGCCCAAAAAACTTTATCACAAATTACATCACTAATTTTATCTTCATCTTTTTTTGTTTTATTTATTTCTTTAACAAGCAAATCTATTTTTTCTTTTTGTCCTTCTTTATTTGGTATCTTAAAATCAGCGAAAATATCAAAAAAACGCCTTCCAATATTTGATATATTATATAATTCTTCAAATGTTGGTTCTTCCTTTTTATTGATAAAATCTTTAAGCAAACTGAACAAAAAGCTATATTCTGATCTGTTATCTTTTAGTGTTTTATCAAGCTCAATTAATTTAGCTTTTCTCTGACTTGAATCAATATCGCTTTTAATCATATAAAATTCGCAGGGTAAAGGTTTTTCATCTTTTCCATTGAGCTTACGATCTTTATTATCTTCTTCCCTACTTTTATTTTTTTTGATAAACCAATCTTTTACTAAGTTGAAAAATTGAAAATTATGAGTAGAAATGAATAATTGTCCAACCTCATTGTATTTATTTTTTATTAATGAAAAACAATGAAAAATGAAATTTGAATCAAAACTAGAGATCGGATCGTCTATGAAAATAATTCCATCTTTAATATTAAAATCTTTTTCTTCAACCTTGACAATAAAGTATGAAAAAGCTATTGCTGTTTTTTCACCCTCGCTCAAATTTTTTGCAGGTAAACCATCCCTAAAAATTATATAACCTTTCTTATCATCACTTAGTTCAAGTTTTATTTCTTCTCTTCCAAAAAAATCTTTTAAATTTTTATTTATCATTGGAATAGCAGAACCAATATTTGATGACCTTTTCTCCAAATCGGATATTGACCCGGTATTCTTATCAAATTCTTCTTTTTTAATCTTTTCTTCTTCAATAGACTTATTTAATTCATCTAATTTACTTTTATAATCTTGTTCCGATATAGCTACGGCAATTGAATGTAATTCAATTTTGTATTCGCATTTTTAACTTCCGTATCATGGTTTTCACGTTTTTCATTATGGCTTGCAACAAGAATATTTAGGTTATCAATAGTCATATTATAAGAAGAAAGAAAATCTTCTGGTTCTTCAGGTTCTAATACATCGGTTAGTGGGTTATCATGTTTCAATTCTAATTTTGATATTGCTTCATCAATCCAACTATTTATTTTTTCAATAGTATTATTCAAATATTTTGCATTCTCAATATAATCGGTTTTAAAATCAGGATAAAAATCGTCATTTTTTGAATCTATTTTTTCCATTTTTAGCTTTAAAATTTCCTTTTTTATTTCAGTGATTGATTTTTGTAATTCTTTGTAATCTTTACTAAAATGCTTCGATAATAAATCTAAAAAATTGCTATCCAAAGGTTTTTGGCAGAACAGACACTTTTCTTTTTCTTCTTTTTTCTTATGTAAGTTAAAACCCTTGCTCAACCCATGTATTCAATTCTTGATCATTTTTTAGTCGTTCAAGAGTTTCGGATATAACTTTTTTTCTAAGCAATAATTGTATTTTTTTAAATATTTTTCCAAAATCGCTTACAATTTCTTCCTCAAACGTAAATTCAAATTTAAGTCTCTGGAATGCACTTATATCTTTTACTTCCTCACTTTTACTTATTTTTTCATATTTAATTGTATCATCTTCAGTAAGTATTTTATCAGTAAAATTATTAATACCAATTTCAGTTATTTTATCTTTAACTTTGCTTTTATCATAAGAATAATATCTATAATGTATTTTTTTATCTGTAAGTAATTGAGTTATTGTCTGAGCAGCTGAAATACGAAAACTATCCTCAATTTTTATAGTACTTTCTTTTTTGTTTTTTGCAATTTGGTAATTTTGAATTAGTTCTTTATTTTCCTCATTTAATATTTTCAAATTATTTTTTGCTTCTATATCTTCAATACTTATATAGATTGGATTGCAAGGATTTGAAGGATCAAAAGAAATATTATCATCAATGAAATCTTTATTAAAGACTTTGATTGGTAAAATATTATCTTGGACATTTACATTTTTAACAGATACATTATCTGTTGATATTTCGAATTCTCCTTTTTCAGGGTATTGTTTAAATTTATCTTCACAATAAACACATTTTTTTTCACAACTAGCAAAAATCCGAGAAATTGTTGTTTTACCGCTTCTATTCCATCCATAAATTAAATTAAGTTTCTTAAAATCTGGAAGATTTGATTCCCAGGAAAAATCTTGAAATATACCAAAATTCTTAAGTTTGTTTATTTTATTAATTTTCATACTATAGAATCCACTTTGTTTTTCTGAAATAATTTATTGTTATTTATAATTTTCTTTAGACATGCTTTTCCGGCAGGTAAATTGAAATGATATGAATTGCTCTTGCTTTTAATTGTTCCCATCATACCCCCTAATTTTTAACCCGGCTGGAATTAAAAGTTAATATTATTTCAGGAAACAATTATATTTCTTTGGAATCAGGAGAATATATTAATCCCATTCTTAAAATATTACAAATTTAATGCCTAGATTAGTAAAAATCTGGAATCTCCTATATCGAAGAACAGCCGGCCAGGCTTAATAAAAAATAAGGATTAAAATCTTTCTATTTTATGATGAAAGAGTAGGTTTTTATAATTCCGGCTGTTCCTTTCTTACTCAGACTTATTAAAATCTAATGTGAGGATACAAATTCCGGCATTCCCTCCCTGCCCCCCGCAGCAAAATTTACCATTTCTGATTAATCCACTCTGTGATTATAAGATGATAAGTTAGAATTATTGTTGTTATTTTTGTCGGACAAAGAACTAAACGAACATGAAGCTTTTTGCTATGGATGGCAAAAACCGACGAATCAGTCCAGGACGGACTGGTGAGGAGGCGGGTACTACAAGATAGCTTTTGGGAATTTTCTCAAATAACAACACCTCGGCATAAATCGATCTCTTGACATGAAATGGTAAATTTTGCGAAGAGGCGATTCTTTCTTCGCCTACCTTCTTTCTTATCGGCTCAGAAAGAAGGTAGGAAAGCTTTTGTATCCTTTTTCTTCAAAAAGTATAAAGCCTTTTGCTTCCTTTTTGCCAAAAAGTAAAAAGCGTTTGGGGGTTGTACCCCTAAACCTTCATCCTGTTGAAAGACCATGTACCAAACAGTATTAAGGCCACATCAAAACCGAGTACAACAATAAAATTGTACATAAAAGGCATAGACGACGTCCCGATAATTATACTTCTTAAAGCATCAACGGCATAAGAAGCCGGATCAATACTCGTTAATACTTTCATCCAGACGGGAAGCTTATCCAGCGGATACAACGCGCCGGAAAGAAGGAAGAGGGGATAGACAATGAAGCTGGAAATAATTCCATATCCTTCAGGGCTTTCCATAAATGAACCTATAATCAGCCCAAGACTTACAAGACCAATGGCTAAAAAGAACAATACAATGATTGATATTAAAACGCTTAAAGGCGTGAAAGGAATGCCCAAAACTATTCCTATGATAAGAAGTATTATTGCCTGAAGCAAAGCATCCGTCATACAACCCGCGACCTTTCCGATAAAAATCACTGTTCGTGACAGAGGCGCTATTAGTACCTCCTTTAAAAAATCTATCTTCTTATCCCAGACAATGTAGGCACCGTTAAATAGCGAACTGAAAATGACCATCATCGCAAGAAAACCGGGGAATATGAAATGCTGATAATTGTTTCCTGTTTGCATTATGGAACTCATACCCCCGCCGAAAATAAGGTACCAGAAAAGCGGCATAAAAATAGATGAAAATACTCTCGTTTTTTCCCTAGTAAATACCTTAAACTCCCTGTACCATATTGCAAATATGCCTTTCAGGTTTTTCTTCAGATTCATTTGCTCTGCCTCGCTATTGTCATTACACGCACACTTTCCATAGAATTGCCTTCCTCTTCCCTGATTTCCCTTCCTGTAAAATGCAGGAAAACGTCGTTTAAATCAGGTGAATGGGCTTCAACCGAATCAACTTTACCTGCCGTGCGCAGTAATTCCTGAAGATTTGAGCTTGCGTTTTCAACAGAAAGCTTGATTATATTACCTTCCTTTTCAATATTTTTAACATAGTTCAGTTTCAGCAGTTCATCAAGAAAAAGATTTTCTCCTTTTAGTACGACAATATCGCCTCCCAGGGTACGTTTCAAATTTCCCGGTGAATCTAAAGCTACGATTTTTCCATGATCAATTATGGCAACCCTGTCGCAGAGACTATCAGCCTCTTCCATATAGTGAGTTGTTAAAATGATTGTCATTCCTGTGTTTTTCGCGAGAGACATGATATATTCCCAGATATGTTCCCTTGTCTGCGGGTCAAGACCTATTGTAGGTTCGTCAAGGAAAAAGATCCCGGGCTTATGAAGCAGCCCGCGGGCTATTTCCATCCTTCTTCGCATCCCGCCGGAATAAGTTCTGACGATATCATTTTTTCTTTTTTCCAGGTCAACCAGTGTCAGAACTTCTTTAATTTTTTTTGTTTATTTCCCTGACCGGTAAATTATAAAGAAAGGCATGCAGTTTCAGGTTTTCATAAGCCGTAAGAATGTCATCCGAACTCGGGTCCTGAAATACCATACCGATTGATGATCTAACCTCTGCGGGGTTTGATATAACATCGAAGCCGTTTATTACAGCGCTTCCTGAAGTCGGCTTGAGTAATGTTGAAAGCATCATAAGAGTCGTTGTCTTGCCTGCGCCGTTTGGGCCCAATAAACCGAATATTTCACCCTTTTTAATTTCAAGGCTTATATTATCCACTGCGACCAGATTGCCGTATTTCTTTGTAAGGTTTGTTATTTTAACAAGCGTGTTATTTAAAATATTCATGCGCCGATACCCCTGTCACAACAGCAACTTTTTTATCCATTTTTAAGTCTCCTTCTTATTTTTGTTTAATCAGCAGCTTCAATAAATATAACTATTTCCCTTATAAAAATCCAATAAATGAACCCGCAGCAGCGAGGTACTACGCAAGAATGTAAAAGGAATCGAATCAAGCTTCGAGGAATTAAAGAGGATCAAGCGGCATGTCCTGAGTGTAACGAAGTGGCATACCTGTTAAATTATGTTAACCATGATAATATTATAGTTGACATAATATCTATATTATTTTATTATCTTTAATCAAAAAATTATACAATATTCTTGCAGTAATACTGAGTTGCGATCAAAACAATATTAATAAAGACCTCAGTATAAGCATTTAAAAGTTCGTTAACACTCACTTTGAATGCAACCTGGTATAAAAGCAGGTTATAGCAATGTATAAATTGGAGGAATAAAATGGTCTCTTTTTTTGAGGAATATTTTAAAGTCAGGTTTTCTTATTTCAAATGGCAAAGACATTCAACCCTTCTGGTAAATGTAGTCCTTGCCGTCGGCATGGCCTGCGTTACCGGGATTCTCGCACAGGTGAAATTTTATCTGCCCTGGACGCTGGTGCCTGTTGTTGCAACACAATTCGGCGTTATTATGTCGGCGATTTTACTTGGAAGACGCTGGGGCGGAATCAGTATAATTTTTTATGTCTTTCTTGGTGTAGCCGGTATTCCCTGGTTTACGGGTATGAAAGGCGGAATTACTTTCCTTTCAGGGCCTACCTTCGGATATACAATAGGTTTTATTCTGGCATCTTTTTTCATAGGCTATTTTATTGACCGTTATGTTAAGTCCAGAAAATTGATTGCCTTGTTCGGGCTGATAGCTTTTTCTCAATTAGTAATTGTATATATTCCCGGTCTTATTCAACTGTGGTTTTTCCTGAAGATAATAAATAAAGAAAGCGTTAGTTTAATTCAGCTGCTATGGATGGGATATATACCTTTCATAATCGGGGACCTTATCAAGTCGCTGGTCTGCAGTATGATAGCAAAAGCAGCTTTGCCAATGGAGAATTTTGTAATATAATTTATTCTTCATATACGGCCTCCGTTATCGATTTTTTTGTGCGTGTAAATAACTGACTGCGCACAAAGATATAAATATCATCTGTATGATAAAAATAGGGATTACTTTTTTGATAGGGATAAATCCGCTTAAAATTGCAAATATTTCTACCAAAATGTATGCAGAAATAACAGGAATAAGGCACAGCAATATTCCCTTACGTTCAAGCGGTTTTCTGTCAGCCCAAAACAGCAATATTGTCCAACCCAGCATTACCGGGGCACCATATAATAATCCGAATTGAAATTCAGCATTAGGCATCAACCCAACAGTGCCGGATGTAGTAAGCATAAGTTTTGGAACGCACATACGGACTAGCCTCAAAGGCATCGGCAATAATACCCCACCAGTAAGTAATTCTCAGCAATCTGACTGTGTTCTTCATAATTTACCTACTGCTTTTTTTACATTCGATTTTTGCTAAAAAAAATTTGTCTATATGGGATTTCATCTTTTTCAGTATTAATACTCGTTATAATTTAGCAAATAAAATCTCAGTAATATTTGATTATTAATGAATATAACATTTCAGCGGTTTTAAGACAATGGGACTTTAGTCCTTTTTTGATTGGGTATTTGTTCCTTTTCGGATGCTCTGTCCCTGGTATTACCGATATTTTTGAGACTATGAAAAATAAGTATAAGTAATTGATTCATGCTTAATACTAAGTAAGCATTCAATTGTTCGTTAACGCTCACATTGAATACAACTTAGTATTAATATTTTGTTTTAGCGGCAGCTTGATATAAAATATTGAACCCTCTCCTTCCTTGCTTGATGCTTTAATATTCCCGCCATGCTGCTCCACAATTTTCTTACAGATTGCCAGACCTATACCGGTTCCTTCATATTCGTTTCGTCCATGGAGCCTCTGGAACAAACCGAAGATTTGTTCAGAATATTTATTGTCAAAGCCTATTCCATTATCGCTTATACTGATTTCACAGAAATTATTATCTTTACCTTTTTTTAATTGACATTCAATCTTAATAACAGGAGATACACCTGGACGGTAGTATTTTATGGCATTTCCAATAATATTTTGAAATACTTGCCTCATCTGCAGATTATCAGCGTCAATGGTTGAAAGGTTTTCTAAAATAATTTCTGCTTTTGTTTCTCTTATCCTGATTTCAAGATCGCCCAGAACATCTCTTACTACTTCATTGAGGTCAACCGGTTCAAAAGGTTTTGTTTTTGTAGCAACTCTTGAATACTGTAAAAGATCAATTATGAAAGTTCTCATCCGGATAACGGCTTTATTCATCCTTTCAATATAATCAACGGCTTTTTCATCCAAAAAACTGCTATAATTAGTTTTCAAACGATCCCCGAAATACTGAATCTTTCTGAGAGGCTCCTGGAGATCATGAGAGGCGACATATGCGAACTTTTCCAGTTCATCATTGCTTTTTTTTAGTTTCTCAGTATAAACCTGAAGCCTTTCTTCGTTCATTTGTAATTTTGTAGTTGTATCCTGAATCTGTTCAATCTTCCGTTTGATATTCGCTGTTGTGTCATTTAATTGGCGGCCAAGGATAATCAAAGGGTCATATTCTCCTCCTTTCTTGTCTTCAAGCATCAATATGGAATCAAGCTCACCCTTTCCAACTCCTTCCATATATTCAACATATTTTTGAACCGTTTCCTGAAGATAACGACCGCGCTGATCCAGTTTTTCGATTATTTCACGAAGCTGTGAAGTCATACTATTAAAAGCCTCCGCCAGGCTTGAAATCTCAACTGGCCCCCCTACTTCTACCTGCAATCCCATCTCACCGTTAGTAATCCGTTTGGCTGTTTTCATCAGGTTAACCAGCGGTAAAGCCAGCCTTCGTGCAAGATAAACTCCTATAAAACCAGCTATCAAAGCCACAATCAATGTAAATACTGCAGTTCCTAAAATATTCTGGATGACCGCCCCGTAAGCCTCTGCCACGGGCATTTCAACCACTACAGCCCAATCGGGTATTTCAAGTGGAACATAGGTTCCAAGAACCGCCGCTCCGTTGATTCCCTGAAATACATTTGGCTTAATCTCATTAATAGTATTGTGACTGCTGGTAAATTCATGAACCGTCTTTAAATTTCCGACATTTTCCCCCCTTAAAACACGGGAAATATCGCCGAACGCTATCAATCTTCCTTCCTTATCTACCACGTAAGCTTGTCCTGTTGTACCTATTTTTATGCTTTCCATCGATCCCACATAAATTTCAGGTTTACTTCCACTACCAGAATTCCCTTGAAATCCCCAAAAATATCTTTGACCGGTACACTAATGACGACCATCGGTTCGCTGGTAATTCTATCGACATATACCGGACTGATGTATCTCTTCTCCCGGTTGGCCTGAATAAATAAATCGTCCTTTAAATGATCCTTGAGTTCACCTGATGCTTCCTGCGACAAACGTGAAACTTCAATTGTTTTCTGATATTTAGAATTTAATAAAACCAGCTGGCGAAAAGCCGGATTGGGACCCAAAAGATGATTGAGAATACTGTTTTGTTGTTCCTTATTGACAATAATGGGATTGATTAGATTTGCGCTTGTTTCCAGGGCGCTGAATATTTCCTGAATGAATCCGGTAACCTTGTTTGCCGCATTTTGAGCAATAAGCTGCTGCCGGGAAAAAACAATATTCTGCTGAGCCTGAAAACTGGATATTGTTCCCAGTGTTCCGGAAATAATGAGCGATGCCAGGCTTAATGTTACAACCGAAACAGCCAGAGTGACCGATAAACTACGGTTTTTTTTGCCATGTTTTTCTTTACTGCTTATTAACATTTGTTCTCCCTTTGCCCGGCTTGCTAACGAATAACTTCATTTGCGCGGCTTAAAAGGCCTTCGGTAAATTTGATCCCCAATTTTTTAGCGATCTTGTAATTAATCTTCAGATAACTCTCGGCAGAAATGACCGGGATGGTTCCCGCAGGCGTACCTTTTAATATCTTGTCAGCCAAAAACGCAGCCTGTTTGCCCTGAGGCACGGATTCGGGTATATACACAAAAATTGAACCATAATTTCCTAATGATACATAACCGCCGGTAACCGGAATTTTATGTTCATCTGCAAATTTGGCAATAGTAATATAAGAGTCAGGCATCACACAGATAGGGTCCGCTATGGTAAATATTACATCAGGAATATTTTTCGACCGGGCCAGTTCTTTAAGTCCCGCTTGAAGTCCTATTATATTATTGACAGGCATCTCAATCAATTTCATGTTCAGCGTTTCTACATGCCTTACGCAAGACATCCAGCTGGCTTTTTGTGATAGGATAATCTTTCTGTGAGGGTGTTAATATACTTTTAATATTTGGCAAAATCTCAAGCATGATTTCAAAATGCTCCATCACTCCATCGGGACCTGGCCATCTCACGCCTGTAATGTTCCCGCCCGGCTCCTGGATGCTGTTAACAAGGCCGGTATCTTCGGTAAAAGCATTGACAAAAACCACTGGAATATCTGAGCCCTGAGCAACTGATTTTGCCTCTATCGATGCCTCTGTAGGATAAACTACAATTAAATCCACCTTTTCACCTATGAATTTTTTAATGACGTCCTGGTTCCCAACCGGAGCCATAGCATTGTATATGTCATAAATTATGTTCGTTCCTTCGACATAACCCAGCCCGGTCATTTTTTCCTTAAAACCTTCAGTTATTCCGTTGAAAAAAGCCGCGCCGCAAAGAATACCCACATGGTAGACTCTGGGCTTTGAGCCGCATGCAATTAATACCAGGCTTATAAACGTCATGCCTATGATTATCGCCCGCCTGCTTTTGATCTTTTTATAATTTTTATTTATTCCCATAAAAAACTAGCCTCCGAATTAAAAATTAAGACTTTATTATTTCTCTCTATCCTCGCGGATGATTTTATTTGCCAGGCTCAACATGCTTTCCTTTACCGTTAATCCAAGTTTTCGAGCCGCCCGGTAATTGATCTGAAGATAGCTATCGGCTGAGACAACATCAATAAGTGCCGGCCGGTTTACCTTTAAAGATTTTGTCGGCCAGAATCACCGCCTGCCTGCCCACTGCAATGTTTTCAGTCGAGACGCCGAATAAGGAATCATCGTTTACTGCTGAAGAAAGCGCGCCGCCGACCGGAATCTTATGTTCGGCCGCAAACTTTCCAAGCAGATCATAAGCTTCAGTCGTTGTAATAAGAGGCTCGGCTATAATCAGGATAGCGTCCATACCTATATCTTTTGTTTTAACCTGCTTCTGAAGAATTGCATGGATTTCCGCCGCATTGTCAGCGGCTTTTTCCGTCAAAGCGACACCCAAGGATACGGCGACTGGCCGCAATACCTCCAGCTGGCTTGCGACAATAGGATATCCTCTCTGGTAGAATATCCATATCCGCCTGGCATTCGGCACCATTTCATGCCAGGATTCTAAACGCTTAATTGCGAGATCGGGTCCCGGATAGCGAACTCCGGTAATATTCCCACCGGGTTCAGGTACACCTTTCACCAGGTCAACTCCTTCTATGTTGGCATTGGCAAAAATGAGAGGTATTTTTGTCCCTTCAACAGCGGCTTTTGCCTCTAAAGACACTTCCGTCGGAAAAGTCAGAATCAAATCAACCTTATCTGCAACAAATTTTTTAAGGATAAGCTTTTCCGCGGGTGCGGTCAAACTGCGTTTTTCTGTATATCATATATTATATTGCTGTCTTCTATATAGCCCAACTCGGTCATTTTAGACTTGAAACCGTCCGCCGTATCGGCAAAAAAATCCAGGCCGGACAAAATACCCACATGGTAAACTTTAGGTTTTGAGCCACATCCATTCAGAAGCAAGATAATCAAGTCTGCTCCAATAAGTATTATCCAGCCACTTATATTACTCTTTTGATAATTCTTACAATATTGCATATTATTTAACCCCCGAATTAATAAATAAAACTTTATTATTCCCTGCTATATTATCGAATTACTTCATTCGCCAGGCTCAACATACTTTCACTTACAGTTAATCCAAGCTTTCGAGCTTGTTTTATAATTGAGCCTTAATTTTGATCCGGGAGTAATCACAAAGATGTTGCGGGCTGGAGTGCCTTTAAATATCTTATCCGCCTGGGTTGCAGCCTGCCTGCCAACTTCCATGTTATCAGGAATATAGCTGAAGATTGCCCCGGAATCCGCCTTCAAATGCCGCACTGCCGGCAATCGGCGCCCGATATTCACCGGCAAACCTGCTGATTAAAGCCCAGCCTTCTGGCGATTGGGTTAAGATCTCAGGCATAATCAAAATAGCGTCAAAACCTAATTTTCCATATTTGGGATGCTTCTGTAAAGCGGCCTGGAGTTCTTCAATATTCCTAACGGATCTCCCAGCAATATTTTGCCAAGTGAAATCGCCGCAGGACGCAGCGCTTCAAACGAAGGCGGAATAGCGGGGTAAGCCGGATCATAAATTACATAAACACATTTTACCCTGGGTGCCAGTTCAAGTAATAATTCGAGACGTTTGACAGCCAGGTCCGGTCCCGGATAGCGAACTCCGGTAATATTTCCGCCCGGATGGAACACTTCCTACAAGGTTATTTCCTTCTAAAGTGGCCATTCCAAAAACTATCGGTATTCTGGTTCCTTCAGTGGCTTTTTTGGCCGACATCGCCGGTTCGGTGGGAAAAGCTAAAATCAAATCCTCTTTATCGGACACAAATTTTTCGGCCGCTTTCTTTCCCCGGCCGGATCGGCATTCAAAGACTGCATATCATAGATGACATTTTTGCCTTCTATGTAACCCAACTCAGTCATTTTTACCTTGAAACCGTCCGCTATATTAATAAAGGCGTCTGAACCGGATAGAATGCCTATTCTATATATCTTAGGCTTAGAAAAACATCCGCTTAAAAACAAAGCAATTATGGCAAACCATATAAGTATTGCCCTCCTGCTCTTGATTTTATTTTTATAATTCTTTTTTTTTTCCCCCATAATATTTAACCTCCGGATTAAAAATAATGACTTTAAAATTCCCCGCTATACTATCGAATTATTTTGTCTGCCCTACTCAGTAATCCTTCGGGGACCGTCAGTCCTAATTTCTTTGCGGCTTTGTAATTTACCTGAAGGAAGTTTTCAGCCGAGAGCACCGGTATTGTGCCCGCCCGGGTACCTTTGAGGATTTTTTCCGCCAGTATCGCAGCCTGCCTGCCTTGAGGAACGGCCTGGGGTATAAGTCCAAAGATTGATTCATACCCTTCTACAGACATAAAGGCACCACCAAGAGGGATTCTATATTTAGCTGCAAACTTACCCATCACCAGAAAGGAATCGGGAGAAACACCCAATGGTTCAACTATTATCAATATAGCATCAGGGAGACTGGTTAATTTCACCTGTTTTTTCAGAAGAATTTCAAGTTCCTCCGCATTATTGGCAGAAATTTCTGTCATTGTCAGACCTGCCGCTCTAAAGACCCGGTACAAAGTTTCCAATTGGCTTTTTACAATGGGATACCCTTTCAGATATGGCACCCAATAATTTCTGGCATGCGGTACAATTTGCGCATGATTTCCAGGCGTTTGAGCGCCATATCAGGGCCGGCCCAGCGCACGCCCGTTATATTTCCTCCCGGTTCCTGAACGCTTTTAATAAGTCCTGTGTTTTCTGTAAACGCATTGGCAAAAACCACAGGAATATCTGTCCCCTGGATGACTGCCTTGGCTTCCTGGGAAGCCTCGGTGGGAAACACAAAAATCAAATCCACTTTGTCAGCCACGAATTTCTTTAGAATGGATTGGTACGCAGCAATATCAATATTGGTTTGCTGCACATCATAAATTATATTCTTACCCTCGGAATAGCCCAGTTCGGTCATTTTCTCCTTGAAGCCGTCTGTAGTTTGGGCAAAAATATCCAGACCGGATAGAATACCCACATGATAGACTTTTGGCTTTAAGACGCATCCATTCAGAAGCAGGAAAATCAAGACCGCTCCAATAAGCATTATCTGGTCGTATATCGGTCTCTTTTGAGAATTATTATTGTGCGCCATAATATTTTTACCTCCAGATATTGACTCTTACCTCACCGCATTAGCGGATTATACTATCTGTCCTGCTCAACAATTCTTCAGGCACCGTCAGTCCCAATTTTTTTGCGGCTTTATAATTTATAGATAGGAAATTTTCAGCCGAGAGTACCGGTATGGTGCCTGCCTTTGTGCCTTTCAATACTTTATCGGCTAAAAAAGCCGCTTGTCTGCCCTGAGGAATGGCTTTTGGAATTATTTCGAAAAGAGACTCGTGCCTTGCTTCTGAAAGCCCTCCAACAGGATATTGTTTTTAATAAAAAATTCACCTATCAAGCTCCAAACCTGACCCAGAAGGGGTTCTGCTATTGCGAGTACAGCGTCTATTCGGTCATTGACTTTCAGTTCATGTAATCTCAGCCTTGATTTCTGCAGCATTATCTGCCGGGATTTCTAAGAGTGTTATTCCGGCTTTTGCGGCTGCCGGCCGTAAAACATCCAGCTGGCTTTTTACGATCGGATACCCTCTCTGATAAATTATTATCATTCGTTTTGTTTTAGGCGCAATCTCAAGCAAAGTTTCGAAACGCTGGAGTGCTATATCTGCACCGACCCAGCATACACCGGTGATATTCCCTCCCGGTTCCCGAATACTTTTTACGAGACCCGTATCTTCCGTGAATGAATTGGCAAAAATAACCGGAATACCCGTGCCGTCAGTGGCTGCCTTTGCCTCTAAGGAGGCCTCGGTTGGAAATACAAAAATCAAATCCACTTTGCCGGCAACGAATTTCTTGAGAATGGCTTGATACGCGGCTATATCAAAGTTAACATTACGCACATCATAAATAATATTCTTACCTTCTACGTAACCCAACTCAGTCATCTTCTCCTTGAAGCCGTCTGTTGTAGTTGTAAAAATATCCAGGCCGGATAGAATACCCACATGATATATTTTGGGCTTTGAGCCACAGCCGTTCAGAAGCAGAATAACAAAAATGATAATGGCGAATATTCGTGAATTGTTGTTATAAAACATAATATTTCACTTCCTGCTTTAAATAATGAATTCCTCGATATACTATCGGATGATTTCGTTTGCCTGGTTTAATATATTCTCACTTATGTGCCATCCCATTTTTTGAATAGCTCTATAATTTATCCTCAGAGAGTTCTCTACTGTGAGAACAGGTATGGTCCCGGCGGGAGTGCCTTTTAAGATTTTATCAGCCAGATAGGCGCTTTGTTTGCCAGATTTGTATGGCTCAGGCGCCAGAGAAAAAATAGTTATATCACTGCTTGGGCCAATGACGGGTATCTTATGCCTGAGCGCAAAACCGGTGACGATTGCAAAGCCTTTGCCTGAGACTGCGAGAGGCTCGTTTATAGTCTGGATGGCTTCCATACCAATTTCTCCGGATTTGCTGCGCGCATCCAAATCCATTTGTATATCTTCAACATTCCGGAGCGGAACCTCAACTAAAGTAATGCCTGTTGATTTGGCCGCCGATCGTAATGCGTCAATTTGAGACTGTATAGTAGTGTAATCTTTTTGATAGCCTACCCATACTCTCTTGACTTGCGGCATTATTTGATGCAGTACCTCTAGATTTTTAACATCGAGCTCCGGACTGGAGGGCCAGCGTACCCCCGTTATATTTCCACCTGGATGACGTACGCTTTCGATAAGTTCGTTCCCCTCGGTGAAAGCGGCGGCAAAAACAACCGGAATACCGCTTTTCATAGCGGCAGCCTTGGCCTTGATCGCCGCACCGGTTGGCGCAACCACAATCAGATCGACCTTATCAGACACCAGTTTTTCAAGTATTCGCTGCTGCTCTTCTTCCACTTCTCCTGTGGTTTTATGGATATCATAGACGATGTTTTTATTTTCCACGTAACCGAGTTTAGCCATTCCATCTTTGAAACCATCCGGGAGAGGCGCGAAATAATCAAGGCAGGCGAGAATACCAACATGGTAAAGTTTGGGCTTCTGGACACAGCCGCTTAGAAGCAAAATAATCAAGACTGCGCCAAAAAGTATTATCCAGCCGCTTATATTACTCTTTTGATAATTTTCATATTTTTTCATTCTATTTTACCCACCTGATTTAATCCTTTTATTTTTTTGCTATACTATCGTATAATTTTACTCGCCTTGCTTAGCAAACCCTCAGGCAACTTTAACCCCAACTTTTGCATTGCTTTATAATTAACCCAGAGATGCGCTTCAGGTGAAATTACGGGAATAGTTCCTGCCGGGACACCTTTGAGAATTTTGTCGGCCAGGATAGCAGCCAGCGTGCCGCTTTCAATATTGTTGATAAACAGTCCAAAAATACCGCCAACTAACGCAGGACCTATTACCGGCACCTTTTTATTATTCCAGAAATCAACGATCGCCTGAGCCGCATCTGTCGTTGCCAAAAGGGGATCGTATACCGTCATCGCCGCATCTATATCAACGCGGGTGTTAGCCAATTTCTGCAGATCAGATTTAATGTCAGCCAAACTGGTAACAGGAGCTTCTATTAATGTTACGCCCGCTGCCGCGGCGGCAGGCCGAAGAGCTTCCAGTTGACTGGGTATACTTGGATAGTCTTTCAAATAAGGCACCCATATTCGTTTGACTTTCGGAATAACTTCTAACAACGTTTCAAAATTGTACAGCGCCATATCCGGACCGGGCCAGCGAACACCGGTAATGTTTCCTCCCGGCTGGCGTACATTCTGGATAAGGCCTGTTCCTTCTGTGAAGGAGACGCCAAAAACCACCGGGATCTTAGTTCTCATGGCGGCTGATTTAGCTGCCAGTGCAACTTCTGTGGGAAATACAAAAATCAGGTCAACCTTGTCTTTAATAAAATTATTAATTATTTGCTTTTCTCTTTCCGGCTCAAAGTTTGTTTTCTGAAAATCGTAAACGATATTTTTATCTTCAATATAACCTAACTCAGTCATTTTAGCCTTGAAGCCGTCGGCCGTATCGGCAAAATAATCCAAACCGGACAGGATACCAATATGATAAACCTTTGGCTTCTGAACACAAGAGCTAATAAGAAGTCCGATCAAAATAGTTCCCAAGATTACTGCCCACTTCCTTTCCTTTTCCCGGTTTGTTTTTTTCATAAAACTTCACCTCTCAACCCTTCCTATTATTTATATTAATTTCTCCGAATCCGCCGCTATTTTCCTGATTAACTGAGCGCCTATGCCATCACCGTTTTCCTCAAGTTTTAGAATTTCAACTATTTTTTCATTCGGTAAAGGCGGATTGAGAACATATCCCTGAATAATATCACAGTAATTCTCTTTCAGGAAATTAAACTGGGCAGCCGTTTCCACTCCTTCGGCCAGAATTTCAAAATTTAAGCTATGCCCCATTGTAATAATGGATTTAATGATTATATCATCCGTAGAGTTTTCATTTATGTTTTTTACAAAAGACTTATCGATCTTTAAGATATTGCATGGAAGCTGCTTTAAACGATTGAGTGATGAAAAACCTGTTCCGAAATCATCAATTGAAATCTTAAATCCCCTTGACTGCAATTCATTTAATTTCTGGTTTGTCAATTTTGTATCATTCATAAATATGGACTCGGTTACCTCCAATTCGATTAATTTCGGGGAAATTTGGTTAGCATCCACAATCTCCATTAAGAATTCAATAAAATCAGGCTTTTTAAATTGGTTAACAGGCAGATTGATAGAAACCGGAATAAGTTTCAAATTCATTTGATTCCATTCCTTAAGCTGTCTGCAGACATCTTGAATTACCCATTTTGTAATTAATGAAATAAGGTTGTGTTCTTCGGCAAAAGGAATAAAATCATTGGGAAGAACAATTCCCTTTTCTTTTCTATTCCAGCGTATCAAAGCCTCAAATCCCGTGATTTTTCCATTTTTAATATCCATTTTGGGCTGGTAATAAATCAGAAATTCATTATTCTCAATGGCTTTCCTTAAACTATTGATCATATTGACTTTATCCAGAACATTATCATTCATAGATTTCTGGTAGTATTGAAAATTATTTTTACCCTGTTTTTTTGCATGGTACATGGCGTTATCAGCATATTTTAAAAGAGTTTCGGCATCATCGGAGTCCGATGGAAACAGGGCTATACCTAAACTGGCCCCTGTAAAAATCTCCTGATTTTCTATACGGAAAGGCTCGTTGAGAGATTTTATAATCCGATCAGCCACAAGTGATGCGTCTTCATAAGCGCTGATTTCAGTGAGAGATACAGTAAATTCATCTCCTCCCAGCCGGGCAACCATATCAATGGGCGCTTTTAAATTATTTCTGGCGATAATATCACTCTTTCTTACACTTAAACTTAGGCGTTTTGCCACTTCTTTTAAAAGACAATCCCCCATATAATGACCCAATGAATCGTTAATTAACTTAAAATTATCCAGGTCAAGAAAAATAACAGCCAGAAATCTATTGTACCTGACCGCATGAGCCAGGGCATAATTCAGCTGCTCTTTGAAAAATACCCTGTTTGGAAGAGCGGTTACCTGATCATAATAGGCAAGGTATAGAATCTGGTTTTCCGTCTTTTTTTTCTCAATTGCATAACGTATCGAACGCTCTAATAAATCCGCATCAATTCTGCCTTTTACCAGGAAATCCGATACTCCTTTTTTCATGGCCAGAATATCTACATCGCGGTTATTTTGACCGGTCAGTATTATAACAGGAATACTCTTTATTTTTTCATCCAGCTCATTAATCAAATCCAATCCTGTTTTTGCTCCCAGCTGATAATCAATCAAAAATATATCGTATTTACTATTTTGTATTTCTTTAAGAGCTTTCTCATAACTTGAAGCCCAGCTGATCGAGTAATGCTGACTCTTGATCTCGGATATTATATCCTTTGTAATTAAATAATCCTCGTCATCGTCATCTACCAAAAGAATTTCGATCCTATTTTTTTCTTCCATACATGAACACCTTTTATTCAAGAAATTTAAATAATTATCTTATTTGTAAAACTATTAATGATTATAATGCATAATTTAAAAAAATCAATAATAAACGTTTTTAATTGCATTCATTATAAAGTAATTAGTTCATTTGACATAAATATAAATGTTAAGTAAAATCTAATTTATGGTCAAGGGAATGAAGATTCCCATGAGTTTTAGGGGGAGATTATGTCAGACGGTCCGAATTATAAAGCGGAATTAATCGGAGTTTTCGGCCATCCGGTTTCAGAGAATCCGACAGTTGTGATGCACGAAGCCGGATTTAAAGCATTGAACCTGAACTGGAGGTATTTAACAATTGAGGTTTATCCTAAAGACCTGGAAAACGCGATGAAGGGCCTTCGTGCCTTTAATATGAAGGGGATTAATTTAACAATTCCCCATAAAGTCGAAGTTTTAAAATATCTGGATGAAGTAAAACCGGACGCTGCTCTTATGGGAGCTGTAAATACCGTTATCCGTGAAGGAAATAAATTGATCGGAGAGAATACCGATGGGAAGGGTTTTATGCGTTCGTTAACTCAAGATGCAAAGGTAGACCCGAAAGGAAAAAAAGTTGTGGTACTGGGAGCCGGAGGCGCGGCAAGATCAATAACCGTTGAACTATCTCTTGCCGGAGCGGAAAGCATAACGATAGTAAACCGTTCAATAGAACGAGGCAGGGTGCTGTCGGAATTATTGTCGTCAAAAACACCGGCAAAATCAGAATTTGTGGAATGGAAAGGCTCATATTCAATCCCGGCCGGAACCGATATCCTTGTCAACGCTACTTCCATCGGCCTTTTCCCTAATATCAATGATAAGCCGGATATCAATTACGACTCTATAAAACCCGGACTGGTTGTCTGCGATGTAATCCATACGCCGATGACTCCATTTTTAAATGAGGCAAAGATAAGAGGAGCGAAGATTGTGGACGGCCTTGGGATGCTTGTGTATCAGGGGGCTATTGGTTTCAAACTCTGGACGGGCCTGGATGCTCCTGTGAAAGAAATGCACAGTGCCTTATCAAAAGCTTTTGGGTTAATTTAAGGAGAAAATATATGAGAAAAGATGGAATATTGAATGAGAGTATTTTGAGGCTGATAGGCTCTCTCGGACATACAGACCGTTTTGTGGTATGCGACGCCGGACTTCCTATCGACAAAAATGTGGAACGTATAGACCTTGCCGTAACCAAGGGAGTTGTAAGGTTAATGGAAGTCTTAAAACCGCTAATGGAAGAATTAGTTGTTGAGAAAATTATCCTGGCTGACGAAATTGTAACTAAAAGCCCGGATATGTACTGTCAGATTCAGGAACTGGCCGGGAAAATTCCTATAGAAAGAGTCAGCCATGAGGAGTTTAAAAGACTGACTAAAGAAACAAAAGCGATTATACGGACAGGTGAAATCACGCCTTACGCAAATGTTATCCTTCAGTCCGGCGTAAACTTTTCTTAACCGGTGATTATATATGAAAGTGCTGAATTTCGGTTCGCTGAATATTGACAAAGTTTACAGTGTTGATCATATCGTAAGGAGCGGAGAAACCATTGATTCTTACAATTACCACCAGTTCTGCGGCGGTAAAGGCTTAAATCAATCGGTTGCCCTGGCCCTTGCCGGCGCGGAAGTTTACCATGCCGGTAAAACCGGCAGAGAAGGGATTTTTCTGATCGAACGCCTGAAAGAAGCGACTGTGGATACATCATTCATTGAAATCAGCGACAGCGAACCGACAGGGCAGGCAATTATTCAGGTGGATCGGTCAGGCCAGAATTCCATTATACTTCTGGGCGGCGCTAATCAAAGCATTACAGAAGAGCAGGCAAAAAAAACAGTAGCGCATTTTTCCAGAGGCGACTGCTTATTGATTCAGAATGAAGTCAGCTCCATTCCTGTAATGATTAGAAGCGCTAAAGAACGGGGTATGACGGTCTTCTTTAATCCGGCGCCGATGAATAACAGGGTTTTGAGTTACCCCCTGGATTTGGTAGATTATTTTATTATAAATGAAGTTGAGGGTTCGGAATTAACAAAAGAGAATGAATCTGATAAAATTATTCTTGCAATGCTAAAATTATACCCGAAGGCTGCTATTATCCTGACTCTGGGAGAACAGGGATTAATCTTTGCTGACCGGAATACCATCATAAGCGTCCCGGCTTTTCCCGCCGTTCCCGTAGATACCACAGCGGCCGGAGATACATTTATCGGGTATTTTATTACGGAAATTATTCATGGCAGTACCATCGGGAAAAGCATGGAAACAGCCGCTAAAGCAGCCTCCATCTGCGTAACAAGAAAGGGAGCCGCCGATTCTATACCTAAAAGGAATGAGGTATTTCAAGGATAATATAAGGAAATTGGAGAAACTATTACCGCAGCAAACTATGGGTATTATAAATGCAGAATAGCGAGAAGTTGACTCGATAGGTAGCCCCTCGACATCGCTCGGGATAAACTCCGTAAATTGCGAGGACGGTTGATGAGCTTGTCGAACTATACCTGGGTCAAGCGGCACGCTTGTTCTAAAACTGAACGGTAATACTGTCTACTATGTCCAGGACCGTGGTCAGTCCTGCCAGGTTTGTATACAAAGTCCCGTCATCGCCGGTTTCTCCGCCATGTCCTATTAATGTCAACTGAACAGGCTTTCCTGAATCAGTTAAATTTATTTGCGCGCTGTAAACAAGAGAGGGCTGCCCATTAACCTTCCCAAGTGTCATATTTGTATCACTAATATGAAAGGCTTCATTCGGGTCAAAAGACTTGTTGAACTCGGCCAGTATTACTGCGTCTGTTAAGTCTTTTTTTATCCGGCTGTTTAAAACAAAGCTGCCCATTGGTGTTGCGCTCGTTATAGCATCAGTTAGCGGATTATTCTTTGTAGGAATAGCAAGCCCGGCTTTTAAGCGTTTATTCATCCAGTAAGGCAGACAAGAAGTGCGCAGGGGTTTATCAGGATCATATTTCACGAAATGCCATTTCTGCTTGCCAAAACTCTTCGTAACAAAAAGCGTATCGATATAATTGCCCTGCTTGTCCTCAAGCCATATCGCAATCTGTGGCGGGATAGTCAATGACAGTATTCCTATTTTTTGTTTGTGGGTAAAATCCTTCACTCTTTTCACGGTAACGGTTATTTTTTTCCCGTCAATATTGGATAAGGTATCAATAGCTGTTTCCCGATTCGGATTGCCGCAACCGCTTAAAAAAAACAGAATAGAAAAAAACAGCACTAATAATACTTTCATCGAATTTCTCCTTTTTATATTTTATCAATAGAGCTTATTATTCCAACCAAAAGTAGTTTATTGGATAGATATAAAAATTGCAAAAAATGCTGCAATTTATCTTAATGCAAATTATTTGTACAATCGATTCGCCGGTTCGGCCATTATAATATTCATGCTGAACTTCTGGATTTCCAATCTAAAGGAAGTAAAAGAGATAGTAGAATGATAATAAGATAATTAGGGTTTGCTGAAAAACTCCCAATTGGTTGAAATATAATGAAATATTTTAGATTTTACCTTAAAATAATGCAAGGAAAAAGTGGGAAAGCCAATAAAAACCTTGCATTTTGAGGTGAAAAATGTACGACAGAGAAAATAAGGAAGAATGTAAGTTCGTAAACTTTTATCAGCCATTTGGCGGTAAGATGAATACCGGCAACCGATGGATAAAAATGGCGGATTTGATACCCTGGGATATACTTGAAGAAAAATATGCGAGTCAATTCAAAGCCATCGGGCGAGGTGCAAAGAAAGTAAGGATGGCGGTTGGAGCGTTAATCATCCAGCAGCGGTTTGGCTTTACCGATGAGGAGACCGTAGCGCAGATTATTGAAAACCCGTATTATCAATATTTCATTGGCTTGAATGAATATCAGGGAAAGCAGCCGTTTGATTCTACAATGATGGTATATTTTAGGAAACGAGTAAAACCTGAAATGCTGGAAGAAGTGAATAATGCCCTGTTTGCTGAAAAGAAAGAAAAAAAGAAAAAGAAAAAAGGCAACGACGATGATGATGACCATGAACCGAAAAACAAAGGGAAGCTGTTGATGGACGCGACCTGTGTCCCCGCAGACATCAAGTTTCCGACAGACTTGAATTTATTGAATGACGCGCGGATGAAACTGGAACAGATGATTGACGAAGGTTATGCAAAGGGGAAATTTTGGCCAGTCAAACCAAGGACATATCCCCGAAAGGCCCGGAAAGATTATTTATTGGCAGCAAAGAACAAGAAATTAAGCGAGCAGAAGCTGAGGCAAGCGCTACGGAAACAGTTGAATTATGTAAGCCGAGACCTAAGATATCTGGAAAAGATACATCCTACGGAATTGTCGGTAACACAATACGCAAGGTTGATTATCATCAAAAGACTTTACGAACAGCAGAAAGAGATGTTTGAAACGGGAAAACACAGTATTTCAGGAAGAATAGTGAGCATATCACAGCCGCATGTCAGGCCGATAGTGAGAGGTAAAGCTGGAGCCAAAGTGGAGTTTGGAGCGAAAGTATCAATCAGTCTGGTGAATGGATATGCGTTTACAGATAAAATCAGTTGGGAAAACTTCAACGAAGGAACGATATTGCAGGAACAGGTGGAAAAATACCGGAAACGGTTTGGATATTATCCAAAAGCGGTTATAGTGGATAAGATATACCGGACAAGGGCAAATCAGAAATATTGCAGGGGAAAAGGAATCAGATTAAGCGGGCCGCCATTGGGAAGGCCGAAGATTGACCTGAAGGAAAGGGAAAAAGTAAAAGCTCAGGAACGGAAAGATATATCGATCCGGAACGCGGTGGAAGGAGAATTTGGTACCGGGAAAAGGAAATACGGTTTAAGCCTGATAATGACAAAGCTTACAAACACGAGTGAATCGGTGATAGCTGTGAATTTCTTTTTGTTAAACATCGAAAAGAAGCTTCGGCTTCTTTTGCGCCAAATTTTTATCCAGATATTTTTTTGGAGAAAAAGCAGCTTTGCCTGTGCGTAGAGTTGAACTCGCGTTTTTCAGCAAACCCTAATTACTTTTGAAAAAAAGGCGAATAATACAACCATGATCCCAAGAGCTATTAATATTAATCCTATGGTTAATAGATTTTTATCCATACAATTCCCCAGATTATCTAAAAAGCTATTCATAGTATAATTAAGGAATCTGTAAGTTCATTGCGAGTTAACTCACTATTAAACTTGCGCGAAGCAATCCGCTTCCCTTAAAAAAGTAAGGCAGATTGCTTCGGGGAAGATAATACCTCGCAATGACCTTATACGCCACTTTTATTATGGTATCTTTATAACAAGGCTTGTAAAACTCAGGTAACAAAGAATAAGTATTAATCCTATCACCAGAAAAGGCATAAAATTCTCATTATAAAGAACCCTTCTTTTAACTTCTATTTTAGATTTTTCAAGCTTATCGATATCGTTATAGATTGCTCTTAATGTATCGGGATCGTTAGCCCTGTAGAATTTTCCACCGGTACTATCGCCAATTGTTTGAAGTGTTTTTTCATCAATGCCTTCACCGAACTGAAGGACGTATTCATTGAAATCAGTGCTGGCCGGCTGAAGGTAGCCCTCAGGGTTGCCGAGGCCTACTGTGTAAATCTTAATCTTTAAATCACGAGCAATATTCGCGGCAGAAATCGGATCAATCATACCGCTGTTATTCATTCCATCTGTAAGCAGAATAATTACTTTGCTTGCTGCATCCGATTTTTTCAGGCGGTTTATTGAAGTTGCGATCCCCATGCCTATTGCCGTTGAGTCATTTTCCTGATCAAACTGAAGGCTGTCAATTATCTGTGCAAGCATATTTTTATCCAGCGTCAGAGGGCATTTTGTATAACTGTAGCCGGCAAATACTACTATTCCAATACGGTTAAATGTTTGTTTGTTGACATATTCTGTCATTACTTTTTTGGCAGAATTAATGCGATTATATGGAATTAATTTATGCCCTGTATCGTAGTATATTCTCTGCCCAAGCATATCCCGGTATGGAAGCCCTGCGGGAATAGAGTCCACATTAAGCATACTTCCGGAAAGATCAATCGCCAGGACTATATCAATTCCTAAATATTTTTCATTGTTTATGGAATGCCCGCCTAAGGGCCTTGCTAATGCGATGATAAAGAAAACAAGAGAAGAACAGATCAGGATATCTGCGAGAGGGTGGAAATACCTTGCTAAAAAGGAGCTTCCCTTTATAAAAATATCCGTTGAGGAGAATAAAAGAGTTGGATTTAACTGTTTGAACCGGCCTCTATATTTCAAAAAAATGTAGATAACAGGAACAAATAGAAAGAAAAGATAGAATGGGTTTGCAAATTTCATAGGCTGCCGCCTCCACTCTCTTCAGGTTTCACAACATTCTCAAAAATCTCTTTTGATACCTGTATAAGCCTGATTCCATCTTCGATAGCATTCCTTTTTTGCTTTTCATCGGGAATATGTTTTGCAAATTTTACGCGGTCGCACAGTTTAAATATATGGGTATTAATTTCAAGTATTTCAACGAGAACCGGCTTTTTTTTAGATTCTTTCTTAAAATAAGCCTTTAATTCGGAAGTTGACATTTCAAGGGCATTGATCTGGAAAACATGCTCGAGAAAGCCTCGAACAATTTCCGAAACCTTTACAAATACTTCTTTATAATTATCATTATTTAATGCGGTCTCATTAAGCTTATTTAACTCAATAACGGCTTCTTTATAAGGATCCGCTATTACCTGCTCTTTCGTTTTTTCTTTAATATTTTTACCTTTAAATTTGAAAATTAAAAAACCTACGGTAAAAGCTAAAATTAAAATTATTATAATAACCCACAGAATAAGATAATCTCTTATTACAAAAATATCCTCTACCGGAGCTTTATTTGTAATCAAAATTCCGAGCGGCTGCTGGATTATTGAAATTTCAGGAGTTTCAAATTCACTGACTTTATTTCCTTTTACAGATTTTACTTTAAGTTTCGGTATAGTGAAATTAGAAATTTCAAAGTTCTTTACCCATATAATGAAAGTATTGCTGGAAATACTTTTCAGGTTTAATAGAATGGAAGTTTTGGCAAAATCATAATTAGTGGCAATAACGTCGGTAACAATCTCTTCCGGAGGGAGAGTGTAAACAATATTAAATTCTTTTAAAAATTTAATATTGTTTGTGTCCAGGATTATTTTTATATCCTGTCTGACTACCTGACAGTGTAAACTGAGCGGCATTATTAATAAAATAAAAGCCCAATATCCTGTAAAGTTCATATTATAAGAATGACCTCATTATTTCCGATTTCAGGAAGCTATCTTTTTGCATATTCTATCCTTTTATGATAATAACCCGAAAGAAATTTAAAGAATTCTTCCTTTACAATTTTTAAATCAAAAAGAGTGATATTGCAGTCATCAAACTGGTCTTTTTCCATTCTTTTCTTGATGATATCGTCAATTATATCCTCAATAATCTTTGTTGTAAACCGCTCATTATTCTGTGAATAGGCACGGACAGAAGCCTCAATTCCATCTGCAAGCATTAATACAGCGGTTCCTTTGGAGCGGGGTTTCGGTCCCTGGTACAAATAGTCTTCAATATTGACATTTTCATCTCCGAATAACCCAAGAGCCTGATGGTAAAAGTAAGAAATTGCCGTTGTTCCATGATGTTCTTTAATATAATCGATAACCTCTTCGGGAAGCCTGTATTTTCTTGCGAGCTCCACACCCAGTTTAATATGTGATTTTAATACAGACACAGACATGGAAACCTTTATTTCGTCATGCTTATTTTCACCATCCTGGTTTTCAATAAAATACTGAGGTATTTCCATCTTTCCAATATCATGATAATAACCCCCCGCTTTTACAAGAAGCGAGTCAATCCCCAGCTTTTCAGCGGCGGCTTCGCACATGTCCCCAAGTAGAAGAGAATGATTATATGTTCCGGGGGCCTCCATTTTCAAGGCCTTTAGAAGCGGACTTGTTGTGGGATTGGTAAGTTCCATTAATCTGAAGCGTGTGGGAATATTAAATATATATTCTAAAAGGGGCATAATTCCCGAGCTTATAATCGCCGAAACAAATCCATTTCCGAATGAAAACAGTACTATGACTCCCCAATCACCCAGAACAATATTTATTTCATTAAATTTTAAATATATGAAAGAAAAAACAAGCTCTATCACACCGATAATCAGGGCTACGATAAAAAAATCATTCCTGTTTTTTAATATTTGAGATGTGTAAATAGTTGCGAAAGAAATAACGATCAGATTTAAAAATGATATTATTTCAAAACCGGGATACAAAACAAAAAAGAATGAATAGGAGATTAAAAGGATTATTGCAACTCTTGTATTCTTAAGGAGCAGCGGTAAAGTTATCGATACAATTGCGTAAGGAATAGTAAGGAAAAATGGCAGAAAGGGTATTTCATTATAAATATATGTTGAATAATATACGGCATTGACAAAAATAAAGGCCAGAAGGGCTACTGAGACATTGTACTCTTTAATAAAAGTCTCGCTTTCATATTTGAAAAATCTGTAGATAAGGAAGAGATACAAAAACAAAGAGAGGGCGTAGTATATCCATATTTTGTTTTTTAAATTATTTTGCTTATAATCTGTATAAGCTAAAATTTTTGAAAGATTGTCCCTGTTAACAATCTCGCCTCTTTTAATCAGAAACTCTCCAGCTTTAATAATTTTGTTGTCCTTAAGGCTTTCCAATTCCTGCTGTATGATATTACTTCGTATTTTCTGATCCTGGGCTGCATTCGGCTGCGCAATATTAACCAGTATTTCGGCCAGGGCTACTTTAGCATCGGAACCCATTCCAGTATAAATTTTACCAATAATGTTGATTACAAAATCTTTGTCAAGAGGATAAAAAAGAATTTTATCGGCGTTTATTTTTTCCCAGCCTGATTTTTTTACTATATAATAAAAATCACTTTTTTTCTGGTTTCCTATATCCTCAATAATGACATATTCCCCGGTAATATATTGGTAGAGATAGAATAGCCGCTTTAAGTAATTCTTGAGAAATATCCTGTTTTTTACCAGATAATTGAGAGTGTCAGATGAGAAATGAAACCCTTTAAACTGGAGACTTTTTAAAAAATCAGAGTCATTTTCTTTAATAGTATCTCCAAAATTATCCAGGTTTTTGTTGAAAATATCCATATAAGCGTTGGTAATTCTGTAATAAAAGGGTTTATTTGATTCTATCGTCTGGGATAAATTTTCAAGCTCGAATTTATCCGTATAAAGAAATGTGTATTCCGAACGTATTGTACCTTTAGAAATCTCTCCGATATTATATCTTCCGCTATTAGGAACATGATGAGCTATGGTAATAAAAAACAATGTCAGTAAATAAGCGGCTGTAAAAAAAGATAACTGCCGGTAATTAAGCGGTTTAAGCCAGGAAAGTATCAGCTTTTCTACCTGGCCTTTATCTCTTTCCATACTTCGTTTTCTCTCTTTTCATAAATATCTATTATCCTTCTAACCAGGCCATGACGCACAACATCATCCTGTTCGAAATCGTTAAACTTTATTCCGTCAACATTCTCAAAAAGCTCAATTGCGTTCTTTAATCCCGATTCCCTGCCATGTGGAAGGTCAATCTGGGTAATATCCCCGGTCACAACCATTTTAGAATTTTCTCCCAATCTTGTCAAAAACATCTTCATTTGAATATTTGTAGTGTTCTGACCTTCATCAAGTATTATAAATGCATTGGCAAGAGTCCTTCCCCTCATGTAAGCAAGCGGAGCAAGTTCAATAATTTGATTCTCCATTAGAGATTTAAGTTCGTTAACTGAAAGCATTTCATTAATTGCGTCAAATAAGGGTCTTAGATATGGATCTATTTTTTCCTCGAGAGTCCCTGGAAGAAAACCAAGATTCTCTCCAGCCTCAATAACAGGCCTTGTCAGTATAACCTTATTAATCCTTCCTATAAATAGGAGATGCAGGGCCAGCCCTACTGCCAGGTATGTCTTACCTGTGCCGGCCGGCCCGATGGAAAAGACCAGATCATAGTTAAGCATATTCTGAATGTAATCTGCCTGATGGACGCTCCTCGGTTTCAGCCTGTTTCCCTTTTTCGATAATACAAGCCCTTCTGTAGTGAGTTTTTGAAGGTTATAATTTGCCGACTTATTTCCATCATCTATCATAATCTTTATTTCATTATAAGAAACCGGCTGTCCCCCTTTTGTCAATTTGTATAAATTGTTTAAAATAATTCCCGTTTTTGTGACGGCTTCATCGCTTCCCTCAATGATAATGGAATTTTCAGAAGGGGAAATCTTAACCTCCAACATTCTCTCAATAAGTCTGAGATTTGAGTCATGAACGCCGAAAGCTATCACAGGATCAATATTTGAAGGCACGGGGTGTTTCACCCTCATTTGTAATTCCTCACTTATAAAAATAACTGTCTTATAGAATATAAATCATTGGAACCCTTATGTCAAAGATTCAAAATCTTTCGTATTCTCTTTCTTAGCAATTGGAAAGATAATTGTCCAGCGATCGGGGCAATCTTTATGACATAAAGAGGCTATTGCAGAGCGGCAATCAACCGCTTTGCTACTTTTCTTTGTCGACAGCGACAAAGAAAAGTAGCCAAAAGAAAACGCCGCCCCTTCGCAAAATATTTCATTTCATGCCAAGCAATCTATTTATTCCGAGGCATTGTTATTTGATTCTTCCTTATTGTTATTTTTTAGTAACCGCCTCCTCATCAGTCTGTCCTGGCCAGATTCGTCGGTTTTTGCCATCCCTGGCAAAAAGCCTTATTCTTGATAAATTTTTATCTGACAAAAATAACAAATATAATTCTACTATCTTCTTTTATAACAACAGAGTGGATTAGTCAGAAATGGAAAATTTTGCTATGGGGGCAAAAGTCGCGTTAAGCGCGGGTTGCTATTGTAACGACGGCAGAAAAAACTGAAGGACGACTTACCGAGTTCTTTCTTGACCGTACTAAGGCTCAATCAGAAATGGCGCTTATACTGCGTGGAGTATAGCCCCAACCCCAGAATCGTGGAGAGGCGGCTGAGATCAAACAAAAACGCCGATTATCAACATTTCAATGGCTTTCTATGGATAAACACTGCTGTGGAGTCATGGTGGCTCAGAGATTAATAATAATTTCAAACAATTCTTCGAGCAACACAACGTTGCAGGGCATGACGCACGAAGGTTACTTATAAATATAAGCTTTACCAAAAGTGCCATTTTTTCCACCAGCCCCAACGGCCAGGGTATTACCATCCCGGCTCAGGCTGACACTATAGCCAAAATAATCTAATGCCGCGCCGTCGGATGAGGTAATGCCGGTCTCGATCCATGCAGAACCGTTCCATTTGTAAATATAAGCTTTGCCTTGATAGCTGTTTCCACCAATTGTTTTCCAATTAGCCCCAACTGCGAGGGTATTACTATCCTGGCTCAGGCAGATACTGAAACCAAATTCATCACTACCCGCGCCGTCAGAGGCGGTAATGGGCGTTTCAATCCAAACAGAGCCATTCCAGCGGTATATATAAGCCTTACCTTGATCACTATTTTTTTGATATGCCCCAACTACCAGTGTATTCCCGTCGCTGCTCAGGCTGACACTACTGCCAAAATGATCATAAGCCGCACTGTCCGAGGTTGTGATACCGGCCTCAATCCATGCAGAGCCGTTCCATTTGTAAATATAAGTCTTGCCCTGGGCGCTATTTCCTCCAATTGTTTTTCCTCCAGCCCCAACTGCCAGTATATTCCCGTCCTGGCTCAGGCTGACACTACTGCCAAAAGTATCATTAGCTGCGCCGTCGGATGAGGTAATACCGGTTTCAATCCATGCAGAGCTGTTCCACTTATAAATATAGGCTTTGCCCTGATAGCTGTTCTTTCTTGTGGCTCCTACTGCCAAGGTATTCCCGTCGCTGCTCAGGCTGACACTAATTCCAAAAATATTGTTAGCCGAGCCGTCCGAGGCGGTAATACCGGTTTCAACCCAGACAGAGCCGTTCCAGCGGTAAATATAAGCCTTACCTTGAGAACTATTTTTATTGTATGCCCCAACCGCCAGTGTATTTCCGTCTCCACTCAGGCTTACACTATAGCCAAAATAATCTGCTGTTGCACTGTCCGAAGCCGTAATGCCGGTTTCAATCCATGCAGAGCCGTTCCAGCGGTAAATATAAACTTTACCTTGAGAACTTTTCTGATAAGCCCCGGCAGCAAGTACTTTCCCATCCTGGCTCAGGCTGACACTGCAGCCAAAATACTCATTAACGTTTTGAGAGTCAGATGGAGTAATACCTGTCTCATTCAGACTTGCCTTTGTGATGGTAACTGTGTAATTTTTTGTAGAACTATCGCCGGCAGTAACTGTATAAACAACCGGACTGGTAAAGTCATTCGCAGTAACGCCGCTGGTCTGTAAAGTCGAACCTATCTTAACATTCACTCCGGTTGTTAAATAGGTTGCCTTTAAGCCTGTCAGTACCGTGTAAAAAGGTACCGTCAAAGTGATCGCTTTTGACGGCTCATTAATAGTGCATGCTGTATCTGAATTGATCAGCGCCGCCGAATTGAGCGCGCCAGTAAAACCGAAAGTCGTTATTTCCCTGGCTGTAATTGGCGACATTGTAAGAGTAACAGTATAATTCTTTGTAGAGCCGTCGGAGGCAGTGACGGTATAAACAACCGGGCTTGTAAAATTATTCGCAGTTACTCCGCTGGTCTGGACTGCTGAACCTACCTGCACTTTCACTCCGGTTATTGAAAATGTTGCCTTAAGCGCTGTTAAAACCGTACCATATGGCACTGTCAGACTAATATTGTTTCCGGAAATCACTCCCGCTATATCATTATTGATCCCGGCCCCTGAATTGAGAACGCTTGTGAAACCGAAAACAGTCATTTCCTTGGCTGTCATTGGAGCTATTGTAACGGTAACAGTATAATTCCCTGTGGAGCCGTCGGCGGCAGTGACCGTGTAAACAACCGGACTTGTAAAGTCATTTGCCGTTTCTCCGCTTTTCTGGTCTGCTGCACCTACCTGAATTTTCACACCGGTTATTGAAAATGTTGCCTTAAGCGCCTTTACAACCGAGCCATAAGGAACAGTCAAACTAATATTAGTTCCGGAAATCACACCAACTACATCATTATTGATCCCGGCCCCTGAATTCAGCGCACTTGTGAAACCGAAGGAAGTTATTGTCTTAGGCGAAGAAACAGAAGAAGAACTGGATGAAGAACTAACGGAACTTTTGGAAGAAGAAGAACTGTATTCCTCTCCCCAGTGCCCGATAAGATAACAGCCGCTAGCGGGAAGAATAAAAATAATAAAGAAAACAGGAAATAAAAACTTTTTCTTCATAAAAAAACTCCCTATAAAAACCTTCTAACCCGTTTTATATAAAATTTGCATCAATTTTCCTTACTTTTCTGACAATAAATTTTAACATAAAGAAGAAAAAAAACAAGGTGGTGATTACTCATATGATAAAATTTATTTGATATTTAAGTATCAGGATGTCGTCGAACATAGTGTTCGTCGCTGGGTCACTTATTAAAGTAATGTTCGGATACATATTCCGGCGTTTCTTGAATCGGGCAAAAGGCCGCCAGGAACGGCGGGAATGAAGCGCTGTGCTGCTCGATGAACTTGTAGAGTTCAATACTGTCCTGACCGGAAAGGGCGCCCGATGGGGCGCGTTGCTTATTAAAACAATGCTCGTGCACGCATTCCACCGTTCTCTCAATCGGGCAAAACTAGACGTCCTGTCGTCGGAAAGAAAGAATCGTTCCTCACCTTTCAGGTAAGTCACCATCGCAATAGGGTTAAACCGGAAAGGTGAGGAACTCAAGAGTAAAAGCAACAATTTGCCCTCAACGACGGCATCCAATGCCGTCTTAGTCAAACGGAGGAATGCGTGCACTCGCTTAGCTGTTTAATAAGCCTTGCAAAAGAAGAACAGCCAGGAAAAAATCACCGATTCTTTCATAATAAAACAAAGTAATTTCATACTTATTATTAAATTCAATTTTGGCTGGCTGTTCGGAAGATTTATCAGATACAGCTACCCGTTGCGTCAAGTTTTTTAATTCGATTCATTGCCTCAAAATTAATTCCACTCAAAAATAAATTAAAGTTTGTCCTTTTTTCTTTCTGTATACTTTTTAATTTTCTTTGGCAATTTGTAATTTTTCTTTTTAAATCATACAAATCTAAATCGTCATGAATTTCTTTTAGTTTATCTTTTTTGTCTTGACTAATTATTATTGATTCTACAATCCTATCATAAGGCAATACAGGTTTTTCATGAATCTTTTTAACTTTACTTCCAATCCGTTCTTTTTTCTTAAGCTTCATATATAATGAGCCCTGAAAATTGCACAATATAAGCTGATAGTTTAAGGTGTAATCCTCCGAATAACAAAAAAGGAGAAGAAACACTATGAGGAAATCATTTACTAACGAGTTTAAAGCAAAGGTTGCTTTGGAAGCTGTCAGAGAACACAAAACGATTGCTCAGCTTGGTTCTGAATTTGAGGTTCATCCGAATCAGATCGGCCTATGGAAAAGACAATTACTGGAAGGAGTTGCTGAAATATTTGATCGGCCTAATAAAAAAGGTGATGAAATCCGTAAGAACGAGGAAAAAGAATCCCAATATATCAACGCAATCGGTGAACTTCAGATTGAAAACAGTGTCTTAAAAAAAAAGTACAAGGCAATTTATGGACACGAGCCGAAGTTTTAGAATGTGCAAGGCAGGGGATCACTATTACAGACCTCTGTAGTGGCATTGAAAGGAGCCGTTCCTGGTATTATTACAAACCAGCAGATAAATCCGTCCTTGAGGAGGATGATTTTGAGAAGGTAGGTTTAATCAGGAAAGAATATCATAAACATCCATTTTATGGGTATAGAAAAATATCCATAGCGTTAATAGGACAGGGTCTTACAAGTAAAATCACAAGGCGTTTGATGAAAAAAATAGGACTGACGGCGATATATCCCAGGATGAGGACAAGTGTACCGAATATTGCGCACCAGAAATATCCATACCTTTTGAAAGGTAAAAGATTATTGGCTCCTAACCATGCCTGGGCGACAGACATAACCTATGTCAAGCTGAATGGTTCTTATGTTTATCTGGCAGCGATTGTAGATATATACAGCCGCAAAGTATTGTCCTGGAGACTATCAAATACAATGGAGGCCCATTTCTGCGTAGATGTTTTGGAAGAAGCCTTGAGGAAGTATGGCATTCCCGCCATCTTTAATTCCGATCAGGGAAGCCAGTTTACATCAGAGAAGTTTATAGACGTTTTAAAGAGTAAGAATATACAGATCAGTATGGACGGGAAAGGTAGGGCCCTGGATAATATATTCGTTGAAAGACTCTGGAGATCGTTGAAGTATGAGGAGATTTATCTAAACAGTTACTCTGATATGACAGAATTACAGGAGGCGATAGACAACTATTTTAATTTCTTCAATACAGAAAGATTTCATCAGTCCCTGGAGTACTCAACTCCTGATGAAATATACTATGATGCATTTGCAATACAAAAGACTGCCTGAGATTGACCAGGAGGACACCTTAATCTCAAAGATTATTGTTCTTGACAAAGGGCGCAGTTTAATAACAGGTTGAAAGTGGTTCGTATATAGCCTCAGATAACCATATAATTCATTCAGGACCTTTACTTCATCATCAGTATCATATCTGTTATATCCTACTGTTTTTCTAACAACAGATTAGTTTTTCTGTTCTACATAACAATTATCATTTGACCTTGTACTTCGGCCTCGAGTAAATTTTATTCCTTCTTTTTCACTGTATCTTTTCATTATATGTAAACACCGATTAAGATTTTCCTAAAAACACCGAAAATATTTTCCGCTTTTCACCGAAAGAATTCTTAACAATTTAAAAGTTAAGAGAGAAAAAAAGGCAGCCGATCCAATCTGTTGAAGCAAAAACAGAAAGGAGGCTGCCAGCAAAATGGTTTTAAAGGAGAAGCGGATGAACGAAGCAAAAATCTTAAAGCGGGAACATTTCACCCAGAAACAGATCGCCGATGCACTTGGAGTAACAGACCGAAGTATAAGGAACTATTTAAAACTTCCTGATAATTACCGGGGATCTGTTAAAAGAAAAAGCAAGCTTGATCATTTTAAATCAGTGATCGATTCCATGCTTAATGATCGTCAGGACTATTCAGCAATTTTAATCTTCGAGAAAATTAAATCAATCGGCTATACTGGTCAAATATCAATTCTAAGGGATTATGTTGCTGAAGTACAGAAGAAATTATCAACGGAAGCGGTAATAAGGTTTGAGACCATTCCAGGCAAACAGGCTCAGGTCGACTGGAAAGAATATGGCAGACTATATGTTGACGGCAGAATCCAGAAACTTTACGCCTTTGTAATGACGTTAGGGTACAGCAGGAAATCTTTTGTCTGTTATACCCTCTCAATGAAGCAAAGTGTCTTGCATGAATGCCACAGGATGGCATTTGAACACTTTGGCGGCGTTCCTGAAGAAATATTGTACGACAACATGAAAACCGCATGGGTTTATGATACTGAAAAGGGGTTTGTACCCAATCAAAAACTGCTTGTCTTTGCCAATCACTACGGATTTATCCTCAGACGCTGCAGGATAAAAAGGCCGAAAACAAAGGGTAAAGTTGAACGAATGATAAGATACCTTAAAACTAACTTCTGGCCGAGGGTGTGTAAAGACGAATTGTCTCTGGATTACCTGAATGAAAAAGTAATCGAATGGCTTAAGTCTGTTGATGAAAAAGAAATGAGGGAGTTCAGGGAAAACAGGAATACACGTTTTGAAAGAGAGAGAGGTTATCTCGGCATGCTCCCTGCATCACCCTATGATTGCAGGGAGATATTGGAGGTTAAAGTAAACAATGAATCATTTATTCATATTGATTCCAATCGTTATAGTGTTCCACCTGAATATATCCAGACAAGCCTGACAGCTAAAATCGATAGATTTAAAAACGAGGCTGAAATATTTGCTGGTAATAAGTCAATCCGTAAGATTAAAATTGAAAGAGAGGGAGAAGGGAAGAAAATATGGTTTTTTGAGGATAAAAAAGACCTCTATGAGCTCTGGAAAAAGCAGCAGACAAGGGAGAACACGAAGATGCTGCTAAAGAAGCCCCTACAGGAAGCCGTACAGGATGTTGAAATCAGGAAACCGTCGTTTTATGATAGTTTGACGGGGGTTGCCTGATGGAAAAGCAAATTGTAATGGATAAAATGGAAAAACTTGGGTTGTCATTTATGTCAGCGGGCCTGGAAAGCTTTTTAATGGAACAGGGACGTGCCGATAAAACGCTTCTCACTTCAATATTGGATTTAATGGAACTTGAGTATATACCCAGAATGGACAGGATGGCTAAAACAAGATTAAAGGTATCTGGAATCCCTGAAAAGAAAAGGCTGGAGGATTTTGATCTGTCATGGATTAAAGGGGGGATTACACAGGCAAAATTCAATGAATTATCCTCATTGTCTTTTATCGAACGTAAAGAGAATGTAATATTGCTTGGTCCCAGCGGTATAGGTAAAACTCATATTTTAATGGCACTCGGGTATAAAGCATGCATGAACGGTTACACTGCTTACTATATGAGTTGCACTAATATACTTGAAACTCTTCAAAGGGCAAAGAAATTAAACCGCCTAAAGAAAAAGCTTTCCTGGTTTACCAAACCCCATGTATTGCTGATTGACGAAGTCGGATATGAAAACCTGGGACCTGAAGAAGCGACATTACTTTTTCAATTAATAAATGTCAGATACGAAAAAGGTTCGGTTGCTATTACATCGAACAAAACTTTCGGGGAATGGGGTGAGATGATGAATGACAACGCAAAAGCCACGGCAACTTTAGACCGTTTGCTTCATCATGCTCATATCTTTTTAAACTGCGCCCTTTGTCAAGAACAATAATCTTTAAGAATTAAGGTGTACTCCTGGTCAATCTCAGGCAGTCTTTTGTATTGCAAATGCATCATAGTATATTTCATCAGGAGTTGAGTACTCCAGGGACTGATGAAATCTTTCTGTATTGAAGAAATTAAAATAGTTGTCTATCGCCTCCTGTAATTCTGTCATATCAGAGTAACTGTTTAGATAAATCTCCTCATACTTCAACGATCTCCAGAGTCTTTCAACGAATATATTATCCAGGGCCCTACCTTTCCCGTCCATACTGATCTGTATATTCTTGCTCTTTAAAACGTCTATAAACTTCTCTGATGTAAACTGGCTTCCCTGATCGGAATTAAAGATGGCGGGAATGCCATACTAAACTGCGCCCTTTGTCAAGAACAATAATCTTTGAGAATTAAGGTGTCCTCCTGGTCAATCTCAGGCAGTCTTTTGTATTGCAAATGCATCATAGTATATTTCATCAGGAGTTGAGTACTCCAGGGACTGATGAAATCTTTCTGTATTGAAGAAATTAAAATAGTTGTCTATCGCCTCCTGTAATTCTGTCATATCAGAGTAACTGTTTAGATAAATCTCCTCATACTTCAACGATCTCCAGAGTCTTTCAACGAATATATTATCCAGGGCCCTACCTTTCCCGTCCATACTGATCTGTATATTCTTACTCTTTAAAACGTCTATAAACTTCTCTGATGTAAACTGGCTTCCCTGATCGGAATTAAAGATGGCGGGAATGCCATACTTCCTCAAGGCTTCTTCCAGAACATCTACGCAGAAATGGGCCTCCATTGTATTTGATAGTCTCCAGGACAATACTTTGCGGCTGTATATATCTACAATCGCTGCCAGATAAACATAAGAACCATTCAGCTTGACATAGGTTATGTCTGTCGCCCAGGCATGGTTAGGAGCCAATAATCTTTTACCTTTCAAAAGGTATGGATATTTCTGGTGCGCAATATTCGGTACACTTGTCCTCATCCTGGGATATATCGCCGTCAGTCCTATTTTTTTCATCAAACGCCTTGTGATTTTACTTGTAAGACCCTGTCCTATTAACGCTATGGATATTTTTCTATACCCATAAAATGGATGTTTATGATATTCTTTCCTGATTAAACCTACCTTCTCAAAATCATCCTCCTCAAGGACGGATTTATCTGCTGGTTTGTAATAATACCAGGAACGGCTCCTTTCAATGCCACTACAGAGGTCTGTAATAGTGATCCCCTGCCTTGCACATTCTAAAACTTCGGCTCGTGTCCATAAATTGCCTTGTACTTTTTTTTTAAGACACTGTTTTCAATCTGAAGTTCACCGATTGCGTTGATATATTGGGATTCTTTTTCCTCGTTCTTACGGATTTCATCACCTTTTTTATTAGGCCGATCAAATATTTCAGCAACTCCTTCCAGTAATTGTCTTTTCCATAGGCCGATCTGATTCGGATGAACCTCAAATTCAGAACCAAGCTGAGCAATCGTTTTGTGTTCTCTGACAGCTTCCAAAGCAACCTTTGCTTTAAACTCGTTAGTAAATGATTTCCTCATAGTGTTTCTTCTCCTTTTTTGTTATTCGGAGGATTACACCTTAAACTATCAGCTTATATTGTGCAATTTTCAGGGCTCATTATATTTCCCTGAAAGGCGATTCTTTTCGTATGAAAGATAAAATGAAATTGGGGGTGGAAATTTGATTTGATTTTTTTAACAATTGGTTTTAGACTTTAACAAAAGCGGAAAACCAAATCGGTGAAAAGCGGAAAATTTAAATCGGTGTTAACACATTATATGATTGATAAATTCTGCTCCTGTATCTGAATCAAGTCCTAATAATGGGAAAGGAAGCCGTCCTTTAACATTATCCACAGCCTCATTAACCCATTTAGCAGCCTTATTTTTGATGGCTACATTTTCTGTCCAGCCAGTATCAACATCAACCATATTTAATGTCTGAGCAAAGTCACCAGAACCATTGCCTCCATCATGCCCAACCAAATCTATCTCAAAATATCCGGGACAATTCTCATTCCACTGTGCCCAGGTACGAACTGCAATTTGATTCTTCAGCAGTGTTCCAGGTTTTGTCCCACTACGGCCTTTAATTTCAAGGCGTTTACGTTCGGGTTTTAACAACCTGTCAATGCTTGACGCACTGATCTCATTTAACTTTTGTTCGACCTCTTCAGTCAATCTCAGCCATCCATGGGACTTTAAATTGATGATTACAGCTGTTATAACTACTTTAACCGCTTACCGCATATGAAATCCATAATTTTCCATATCCTTAACAGAGACTTTAAAACAGCCTGGTCATATTTCTTTTTTCTGCCCTGGCCTTGAGCCTTTTTATTGATGTCTCCTTTGAGTATATACTTACCGCCTATTTTTACTTTTCTCCCGTGATTTCGTAATAGTGTGGCAGCATAATTTCTGGTCAGACCAGTTATTTCAATAAAACCTTTTAGAATCTCCGTTTTACTTTTTTTGTTTCTTGCTTTTCTCGGAGTGGTTTTATTTTTCGACCTGATGGGAGTCATATCCGGATTTTTTTTGCAGGTAGTGCCTCAACTAGCTGACCTGGAAAATAAGATTATAAGATAAGATTTGTAATAGCTGATTATTGGAATATAACCAGCCAATAGAATTTTTATTCGACTTTTTTTAGTTTTAAAATACTATTTTCAATTAAAAATAATTCATAATCAGATTGACTTTTCGAACATTCAATGAACTTCTTAAGAAAGGATATATTAATTTTTAATTGTTTTGACATACAATGTATTAAGTTATCACCAATTTCTTTTCCGGAATGGCTTACTTTTGTAAATATTGATGTCTTTTCACCATTAAGAGAATGATAATGATAAAATGTATGATCATTTTCTTTTTTTCTAAATCCCTTTTCTTTTAAGCTTTTTTCAACATCAACTAAATTTAGGCTAGACATATCTATTACTCAGTCGCTACAATAGATAATAATTTTTGCTTTAACTCTATAGCATCAAGGCTAAGTTTTTCTTTAGAAAAAACTATCTCATTCCATAGGTATAAAAAATCTTCTTGGAAACTATTTAAAGCGTCTTCAAAGGTATTACCATAGCTAATAATATTAAGGTTCTTATTTTCAATGAAGTACATATCACTTTCATAATATGAATTTATAAATAATTGTTTTTTTAAATTTAAATTGGTATTTTTATAAGAAATACTATTTAAAGTAATTTGTTGTGGGATTTCTTCCATTTTAAAATATCCTTTGTCTGAATTTAATTTTGAATATGAAGATTCCATCCATTCATCCTTTATTCTTATATTATTCATATTAATACAATTAAAATAATCAAATATAGGTTCAATAGTTATAGTAGTTGGTAAATTAGAGCAAACCAATTCCATTTGTATATTCCTTAATATTCAGGATGTAATTCATTTTTTAGAAAATCATCTTTCAAATATGCAAAAAAGAGTTCCTTTTCTAAATTGTGTAAGTCACTCAAAAATTTATCGATTTTGTCAAAACTGTTCATATCTAAGTTAATAATAAAATTATCTATATCTATCATTGATCCATGTATCATCTTATTATTAATTATATAATTAGAATTATTTGATAATTGTAATACTTGATTTATTCCTTTTTTTAAAAATTCTAACCTTATTATATTTTTACAACTGCTTTTTATTTCTTGCTCATCCAATTGCATTTTAAACTTAATCTTTTCAAAAATATTAAATTCAAAGAAATTTAAATATCGCAACCCTATTCTTTCTATATTATTGATAATATTGAGCTTTTTTATAATTGATAAGATTTTTAATATTTCTGCATTAAAATAATCCCACTTTGAATACGGTTTCGTTATTGATATTGATAATACTTTTGCCCCGATTTGCAAAACAAAATTGTCTTTAAATAATCTATAATATGGAGCATATTGTAAGTTAGGATCATTTATTCTAATCGATTCTGGTAGTTCAACAATAGGTAATTTTTGTAAATTTATATAATCATTTTTTATATCTTGATATATCACACCAAAAATAGCTTCCTGAGGAAAACTAGACTTAAAACGTATTTCCATTGATGCTTCAATAATCGGACAAGGCATTATTTTTATTGGTAATTTCACATAAGAATCCTTTATTTTTTTAAATTAGTTAAAAATTTGATATATTACAAAAGAAAAATAACTTTGCAAATAAACAACTATTTTAGTACATTATATACATAATTATCAGGAATAATCAAATAAATTTAAAAAAAATTCATTATAAATCAATTTAATAAGCTTGATTTAAATATTTAACTTATCACAAATTAATCAGGTACACTTTCTAAAAATTTTGTAATGTCTTCCACAACTGTATCTGTAGATTGGGGCGAAAGGATATTTCCGGCCAGAACATGACCGGAGGCGTTGGTTACGGCTATAATGGATTTGTTCTTTGAGCCGATAGATTCGTAAACTCTTCTCATTTCTTTCAAATCTATAACATTATCCCTCGGGTTATACAGGAAAAGAACGGGTAATTTAAAAGTGGAATAATCGTTTGTCTGTCCGTATTTCACAAGCTTCATCATGGGATAGAGTCCCTCAACCCTGTATTTTGGGGTAAAATATCTTGCATGGAGCTCATTTTCAGGCTTCCAGCTGTAATATTTTCCGACAAGCAAGCGAGCAATAATTCTTCCCCCCGGCCATAAGACTAAGTAAGCATTCTTATCAGCCGGCCCGAAATTAGGGGACATCAAAACCATTGCGGATACAAGGTTTTCTCTTTTTGAAGCCCAAACGGCAAGAGGCGCGCCGGTAGAAGCGGCTATAATAATGATTTCATCCCCTATCCTTTTTCCTATCTCGAGAGCCTCGTTTGCGTCATTAAACCAGTCGTTTAAAGTAATGTTAGAAAAAGCCTCTCCGCCAATACCATGCCCAGTCAGCCTGGTATAAAACAAATTAGCGTTTATGTTTTTTGCAACCCTGTCGGCTACCGGAAATGTTTCCTGTCTTGAGGAAGAGAAGCCATGCAAATATATGATGGCATAATGAGTCTTTCTTTTATCAGGATAAACCCAAAAAATTTTTTTTTCGGTTCCCGGAACAAGATTTGTAAATCTGTTTTCCGACTCATTTAAATAGGTATCAATATCTTCGGGCAGATTTATGGTCTTAATTTCTTCTGTTTTTTTCGACATAAACTTGTTAAAATTAATATCTATCAGTACAATCAAGATAAGAAATACTGCAAAACTCAACCAATTCTTTTGCATTTTTCACCCCCGGATTATTTAAAAGGGAAAAGCTTTAAAATCCGCATTTTAGCGGATCACTCCGGGACGCAGAAGGACAGCGTTTAAGGAAGCGCAGTCTATCCCCTTCTTTACAGATTCGCAAACCTTTTTACCGGCATGTAATTCCGATGCCAGACCGGCCGTGAATGCGTCTCCGCTTCCAATAGTATTAACAGGGGTTAAGGCTTTCACAGGCATATTACTTACCTTCCCATCATCCAGGAATAAAACACTATCTTTTCCCCTTGTAAGAATAGTTACAACACCGTATTCTTTGTATAATTCGGACATCTTTTGTCCGGCAAGAACGGCAATCTCATTATTGTTTTCGATATCTTCTTTTTTAGTCCCCGGGAAAAAAGTAGAGATAAATTCTTCAAAATTAGGTTTAATGATATCCGGTTTATATTGAAGAGAATTTATCAGGTCTTCTCCCTTTATATCTAAAATAACAATTTTATTCTTTTTTTTAGCATCCCTTACCATTTCTGGAAATAGGAAGGAAGAGAAACCATTTGCTTTTGTTCCTGATAAAATAAGGGTGTGGCTTTTCTTGATAAACCGGTAAAATTTATCCAGAACCATTTTCTCAGTTTTCCCATCTACGTTCTTTGCCTCTTCAATAATTTCAGTAGTTGTGTTTTTTTCTTTATTAAGAAGGGTATAACAAAAGCGAATTTCTGAATTGGATTCAACTGTTTCAATAGTTATTCCATCATTGCGGGCCATAGAAAGAAATAAATCTTTGTACATTCCGCCTGTTTGTGTCAGGTGAAGCACATTTTCACCCAATTGCATAAGAACACGGCTGACATTAATACCTTTTCCCGAGACATCAAGATAATATTCCTCGCTTCTATTTATATCATTTTCCAGAAGGCTTTTCAGCAAAATGGTTTTCTGAAGCGTCGGATTCAAACAGACTGTTAAAAAATAATCGTTCATGGATATTATTCCAGCATTTTTCTCTGTATCCGGGCTGACTGTTCCGGATCCATTCTGGAAAGCAGAAGAGGAACCAGGGATTGCTGGCCTGCAGCGGCAGCTCGTGCTTCCATTCTTTTAAGGATATCGATTATCATCATATCGTCCTGTTTTTCCAGTATTTTTACAGAGGAAACAGGCGGCATATTTTCTATCTGCTGTGCTACGGCATCAACTCTCCTGTCGTAAGATTCTCTCTCCGCCTTAGCCTTTTCAAAATTATCAATCATATTCCTCGTATTTTCTCTTTCTTTCGCCACATTTTCCTTATCTATGGCCAGCTTCCTGGAATCTTCCTCAAGTTTATTCCTGTCACTCTCAAAATTTCTGATTTTTTCGTCTAAAATTTCCTCTTTTTTCTGGAGTTCTAATTTTTCAAGAAGATAAGGGTCTTCAATCTTAACCGTATAGGCCTGACGGATAAAAGGAACTCTGCTTATTATCTGCTTGTAGTCTATTATCTGCAGAAGGTCTAAAACATAGAGAGATAAAAAAGCAAGCCCCAGATTTATAAAAAGCAGGAATAGAACTCTTCTATTTCGGTTCATATCAAATTGATCTCCAGATTATTACTTTTATTCAAGACTTTTAAAATTATTGTAATTCATTAATACCTTTTTAACATAATTCTGAGTTTCCTCATAGGGAGGAATATCACCAAATTTATCCACCGTATCCGGCCCGGCATTATAGGCGGCCAGCGCAAGGTTTAAATTGTTTCCATACTTATTGAGAAGCATCTTGAGGTAGCGTGTCCCGCCGATAATATTCTCTCTCGCATTATATGGGTCTTCTATACCGAGGAGTTCGGCCGTATCCGGCATTAACTGCATGAGGCCCATCGCTCCCTTTTTCGAGGTTGCATTTTTGTTGTACTCCGATTCCTGATGAATAATGGACTTTATCAAAGATTTATCTACGTTAAATGTTTCAGAGGCTTCATCAATAGCGGAATTTAAATCAGAATTGCTTTCTTTATCGCGGAGATTTTTGTAAAGAATCTCGAGGAGTTCTTTTGAATCATTATTGCTTCCGGCAAGCTGGTTTATCTTTGAAAGTTCCTGGCCGTTCGAGCTCTCCTGTCCCGGAAGTTTTCCATTTTCATTCATAGCCTGCTTTAAAATATCGCTGAACGATTGTGTATCTGTTTTCTTATTTTCTTTTTCCGAAGTATCCGATTTAATTGGATCGATATTTGTCTTTTTCCCAAGAGACTTGATTTCTTCTATCCGGGAATTTATCTCAGAAATTCTGCCTATTACGCCTGAAATACCCTCTATCATTTTCCCCTCCAAGTATATTAATTTTCGGAATTTGTTCTACTATCTTTATGTTTTAAATAGAGATTCTTCCCTATTTCATCACTCTCCTTTTGTTCTTCCCTGTCAGATTCTTCTATATAGCGCTTTAGAGCTTTATCCTTAAGCGTCTCAACTACCTTTCTCTCTTTTTTTAATTCGGCGAATTTATCAATATGCTCAACCATAATTTCACGTTTTTCCTCGATTACTACATTGAGTCTATTAATTACAAGATCGGAATTCCGTATAAGTTTATCATAATCCCTGAGTCTTGAAACATCGAGATGAGTTTTGCTTTTAGCGAGATCTTTCCGGAAAATACTGAGTCTATCCAATATCTTTACTTTTTTGTTAACCTCAAACTGATAGGCTCCGCTTGCCTTTCCCAGTTCTATCTTTTCCTGCTCTTCTTTATCTTGCCTGATTTCAAGCAGTTTCTGGAGTTTGAAATCGAATTTCTTCATAAAATCCTCAAAAGATTATATATATTCTACAATATTTTTTTTTATTCTACCAGAATTTAATTATTAACATCTACCTTCCCAGGTAAAGCCTGTCGCCAAGTTCCACCGGTAAACCGCTCATTTTAATTTTTTCGGCAGATTTATCAATATCATAATCAAAACGGTGAAAAACAATGCTTAAGGATTCGCTATCGAATTCACAGAAAGAACTCCGGTTGTCACCATCACGGGGCTGCCCGATACTTCCCGGATTAATAAGATAGCTATGCTCCGGAGATAAATTAAAAATAGTTCCGATATCATAAAAGTATCTTCCATTCTCATCAAAAATACCCGGCAGATGCGTATGGCCGTGAAAACAGAGTTTTAAGCCTTTCCTTTTAATGAAAAGAATGACTTCAAGAGCCTGATTAGCCCTTAATATATATTCATCGGGGTCAAGAGGAGAGCCATGAACAGCCATAAACCTTTTTTCAATTGTGCTTGTCTCGGGGAGGCCGTCTATTATTTCTTTTTCCTTCTGGCTGAGATGTTCATCAGTCCACTCTATTGCCCTTCGAGCGCTGGAATTCGCATAGTTCCTTAACTCTATATCAATCAGCATTCTTTCATGATTTCCTTTAAGGGTAATTTCGGTATTTTTCATAATCAGGAAAAGGCATTCCGAAGGTGAAGCTCCATAACCTATTATATCGCCAAGGCAGATCATTTTGTTTATCTTTTTGTTTTCGTTAATTTTAATAAATTCCTGTAATGCCTCCAGATTGGAATGAACATCACTGAAAATAATATACTTCATTTATTTAACCCTCCTTTATTTTAAAATGGAATTAAATCTATTTCTATTTATTTATGTTTATTTTTTTATTCTGTGGGAAAACCTGCTATTCCGGTATCCAAGAATTAAAAATATTGACTATAAATTGGTTTCGTTTATAATAATGATTTAATAATCTCCCCGGAGTTGATGAAGGAACGTTTGGTTTGATGTCCTGGTTTAAGATAAACCATCTTCCGCAGCACACATTCGACAAGCTCAGTGCAAACGCTGCAGGGGATTATGAATGCAGAATAGCGGGAATCTAACTTGTAGGTAGCGCCGTAAACTGCTGGGAATCACGCCCGTATCAAGCGGCTTGTCCTGAGTGTAAACGAAGGGGCACGCTTGTTGAAAGTTTAGCCGCCCGTTAATGGTCACGCTTATTTTAGGATTGTTTAATGCAAAAATGGTTTTCTTCTTTTGCGAATAGGCTTCCATTTTACATATTCATTGCCTTATCCATTCATATTATAACTGTACTGGTGTTGAACCAATACGCTTTCAAGAATGATTCGGGACTTAAGCTGATTAATAAAAACAGGAATATCGATCTGTTTATGGTTCAGGAAAGTTTTGGAAAAAGTATTAAGCGGAATGTATTAAAGCCGGGTAATAACTCAGTTAAAAAGAGCATTAAAACCGTAAATAATGAAAAAAACATATCAACAAACTTTTTAACAAACAACTTACCAGGCATTACAAACTCTTCTCTGACAGACAATATTGCAGTCTCAAATAATTCTGTTTCAAATGAGATTGAAAGTAATAATTTAACAAATGTTGAATTTGCCGTCAGCGACATCCGGGTTTCAGAATCTAATACCGGGGAAGTCGCTGCCGGATTAAACATTACCGTTTCAAATGAATCCCAGACAAACGAAATGACAGCAAACGGCACAAATACTGAGGAAAATCTTTTATTTAACATCGGTGAGAAGATATTTTACGATGTTGAGGTCGAAGTCAAGGAAATGCCTTTTATAAAAGGGGTTGTCGGCAGCGTGGCGATTGAAGTCAATGATGTGACCAATCTCAGGGACAGACCGGTTTTCCACTGTTCGGCTGACGTTCGCTCCTTAGATTCAATCATCAACCTTTATATTCTCCATGACGAATTTCATACTTGGTTTGACGCAGAGTTTCTGCAGACTTATCAGATTGAGAAAATAGTAAGGGAGGGAGGCTGGTTAGACCATATAACAAATTCCTTTTTTTCTGATGAGGGCTATGGCATTTACCATTCGAAAAGTTCTCCTCCCGATGGGACAAGGTATGAAATGCTCAAACATTCTTATGATATTATCACACTCCTCTTTTTCCTGAGGATTACTGAAAAAAGCCAGCCTATAAAGATAAACTGGGTGGCGGATTTCGGGCAGAGAAAGGAACTCAATATAGCCTTTGAAGACGGCGGCGAAATGGAGCTCGCCTTAAACGGAAAGAAGGAAAAAATCAGAACAATAACCGCAAGAGAGACAGAAACCGGCATAACGGTTTATCTTCGCCAGGGATTACGACAACCTCCCTGTCAGGGCTGTCATTCCTGCCTTCAAGATTGTAGGGTACACTATAGACCTCAATGCCACGTTCAGGAAATACAGCCCCGGGAATAAAGTCAGGAAAAATTGAAATATTTACTTCACGGTCAATCTAAAAACACCATCCCAATCATCGGGAGGAGGATTATTTTTAAATAAAAGGCAGCGGTTATAAAAGGCTTCGCTCGGACCGTCGCTGAATTTTTCGATATTTTCTTTAAAAACAGCCAGAGCCTCGTCCCACTTCTTTTCCCTGTATAATTTTAGCCCTTTTTCATATATTTCCTTAATATCTGTGATTGCCTTAGAGGCTTTACCCTTTTCATGCATTATATCGAAAATCTTAATCGGTTCTTTTTTCCCTTTAACCGTCATAAAATCGATTTCCCTGCATAAATAAAAGTCTTTAACCTTCTTATATACGCTTTCAGTAATCAGAGACTTTGATTGATATTCTTTGTTCGCTCCTTCAAGCCTGGCGGCTATGTTGACATTATCTCCGATGCAGGTGAAATCCATCCTTTCCCTTCGCGCCGATGTTCCAAAAACAGCCGTGCCGGAGTTTATACCTATTCCTATTTCAACAGTCGGTTCTTTCAAAGCTTCGCGTTTTTTCCTTTCTTCCTCCATAGCGTTGCGTATTTCAAGGCCAGCCTTACAGGCATTCAATTCTTTTTCCGGCCCGTCAAAAACAGCCATCAGCTCATCACCGACAAATTTATCTATATCCCCGCCATTATCAAGAATAATCTGCGTCTGCAGGTCAAGGTAATGATTCAGGATATTAACTACTTCTTCCGGGGTTTTCCCCTCGCATAATGTCGTAAAACCACGTATATCAGTAAAAAGAAAAGTGAGGTCTTTAATGGTTGATGTTTTACCCTCTCTATCGGAATGCATCAGCGTTGAGGCGGAAATATATGGAATTATGCCCTTAATGACAGTAACCATATTATTTATTTCCCTGGAAAGTGTTTTTATTTCGTCATTTGAATTAATCATATCATCATATTGAAGGCTTGATGCCTGAATCTTTGTTGTTCCTTTAATCATTCCGGCAAGTGTGGCGCCGATTTTCCTTACATTCATCTGTAAAAACAGGATCGGTAAAACTATATTACTGCCTATAATATAGATTAAAATCAGCGCAAGATAAACTATCAGGACTGCGAATAAAAATATCCGAACCTGGGTTTGATTGTAGCTTTTAAATATCTCATCCTGTTTGTACTGTACGATTGAAAAACCGATCTTCTTTTTACTTTCTATAATTGGAGCAATAATGTCATAGGTTTTTGTGTTTTTATTATATCTGTATTCCGGTTCCTCAATATTATCTAACTCTGTTTTAAGTTCCTTCCCCAAAAGGGAAATATCCGTTGAAAGCTTTATGAAATAATTTCCTGAAAGTGGATCTTTTTTATACCAGGATATGGAATCAAAAGCAAGTGAGGAAGTCTCGTTCTTCTTTAATTCTTTTTTAAGGTATGTGTCTACCAAAAACGACTTATCCTCTTCCAGATTTTCTTTTATAAAACTGACGCTCTGATCGGCAAGCATGGTTCCCGTTGCGATTACAGATTCTACAATCGTTTTTTTAAATTCTCCCATTAACAGCGAGCTGAGCGATAATATAATCACAACAATCGCAATAACAAAGGCTATTAAAAGCTTCTCTAAAATACCGATCCGGCTCAGCCTTTCCTGTAATTTTCTATGCTCCTTCACGGCCGCGGTTTGCGAAAACTCAAGGTAGAGTCTGTAAGATTTATTTAAATTCCTGAGTTTATTAATGATATTAACAGGCTGGATGAAGCTGTAAATAACTGATAATAGAATAATAACGCCAGTAAAAATATCAAGAGAGGTAAAATAACCGATATTTAGAGCTTTCTTCAATATAATAAGGATTATGAAAAAAATTATTAAGCCTGAGAAAATAATGTTTATAATAAAAGAAAAATAATGGTTTGAAGAAAAAAATACCGGATTCTTATCCCTTAAAAAGTAAGAAACAATTTTATATATGAACACAAGAGGAATTAAAAAAAGTAAAAAAGAAAGATAGAAAAGAATAATATTTGAAATGCCGGTAATTTTTACAAAGCTGTCAAAACCATAAGTGATTTTTATAAGCTCAATTTTAATAAACTGGCCGGGAATGAGTACTGGCAGGAACAGCCAGCATAAAATTAAAAAGTAAAAAATTAAATCAATAGCAAAAAATATTTTAGATTTTTTTTCTTCGTTCATAATGCACTCCTATGATAAATGTCAATATATCTACTCAAAAATATTTTTTTATATTTGTTTCAGTTTAAATTGGGTAAAATCTTCAAAAACCCAGTTATTTTTTAATGTGTCGTAAATTATTCCTAATAATTTTCTGGCTGTTGCGATAATTGCCTTACCGGAACCTTTCTTAGTTTTCATTCTCAAATAAAATGCACGTAAATAATCAGAATAACGTATTGCGATTAATGTGCATTGTACAAGGGTTGTTCTGCCGATCTTGCTTCCCTGTTTTGTTATTCTTCCATGCATTACTGTCTCATTTGAGTCACTGACTCTTGGAACTATACCGAAAAAAGCATCAAGATTTTTACGGGAATCAAAGTCATTAATATCGCCAATCACGCTCAATAATATTGTTCCGCTCTTTTCACCAATTCCCTTTATGCTTGTTATATTTTCAAAACCTTTCAATCCTTTCCCTTTTTCTTTCAATTTATTATCGATCTCTTCAATGCTGCTTGTCAGGTACTTTATCTGGTCTATACAAACTTTAATTTCAAGTTCTGATGTATCGCTAATCTTATAACCAAGAGCTTTGCTGAATCCTTTCTCACTTGATAGAAATTCCTTGTCAGTTTCAATCCCGTTCATCCTCAAAATATTATGCACTTTGTTTTTGAGCGCAGTACGAAGTTGAACAAACTTGTCCCTTGTGTGGGCCAGACTTTCAATCTCTGATATATTTTCTTCTTTCATCCTGACCTCCGGGATCATGCCTTTACTAGCATAATAGGCTATGGTTTCCGCATCGTTTTTATCAGTCTTTTTTACCGATTCGCTGATCACCTTAAATTTGTAAGGGTTAATTACAGCTACACTCTTTACATATTCTTCCACTTTCTTTTTAAAGTAACGAGTGTTTGTTGTTGTTTCAACAACCACCGTATCTTCTTTGTTAAGATTCATAGCAAAATCCGCCAGGCACTTCAACTTGAATGTTTCAAACTTTTTCTCATCTGTTTCCGGCGTTAAGTAACAAACCGTAAAACTGTTACTGTGTAAATCCACTCCAACAAACCTTTCCATATTTTGCCTCCGTTTATTTAGAGTAGATTTATTACCGGTAAACACCATTCTCCTATCCAGGGTCTATGCCCTACGGTGACGTTTCGGTCATAGGTTTAAAATTAATCTCCTTTTCAGGGTCAAAGCCCTATGTTTTTATCCAACCTACAACCTATCTACTCTCATATTATTATAATATTATTTCAACATGAGAGCTTTTATTTCACCGGTCTATTTATCATACCATCTCCTTTAATTAAAAATATTTTGAAACTATTCAATCGTTAAACGATTACCAAGGCAATATGCCTTTCTTCCTTTTTCTGCAAAAAGGGGGTAAAAGCAGTATTACTTTCTTTTGGCAACAGCGCCAAAAGAAAGTAACCAAAGAAAAACGCCGCCCCGAGGGTTTTCCGACCTCAAACTCCCCCTCACCAGTTTGAAGGACCACTCGTTGGTGCTCACAAACTGGTGAGGGGTTCGGCAGCGAAATCAGACATCGTATTTTTTCCTACCCATAAATGGGAACCCCGGAAAAAATACAATGTCCTCATAAGAAGAACAACAATTTCGGCCGGGCGCCGCTCCTGGGGGCTAAAACCCTCGAGGAAAGGAAACGAAAACATTTTATATTAAGTCTATATATTATTCCTCGCTTTTCATCCGCCGGAATTGGATATCTATTCAATAAATTAACCCAACTTTTTCAAGCCAAATATCGAAACCATAAGAGCATAAACTGAAAAAATTACTATTATCTATTATGATCTACAAATATAATGTCACTAGTAACAGTAAAAATATTCCCTTCCCAATTAAAATTGACATTATATCACGGAATTCCTGATATACTGTTTAGATGAGAATTGATTTTTTCAATTAAAAGTAGTTTAGCTCTTTTTAATTTCCAAGATTCAAAGAAATTATCACAATTAATGAGTATTAAGAACAATCTATTTGAAGCATCAAACCGCCTTACTCCTTGATTTTCATAAAGCCACCGAATTAATGTTTCAGGATTTTTTAAAGCTTTATCCAAAATATTTAGTCTTTGTCTTTTTAGTTCTGAAATTAAGGAAGAAGCATCATTTGAAGGATGATCTTTCACCTTTATCCATAAATCCTCCAATAATTTTGATTCTTGAAGATCATCAGAATAATGAATAGAATTATTTCTGCAAAATTGTTTCAATATAGTTAATTCTGGTCTTAATGATACCTTTTTTCTTTCCTCTTTTATAAAGCCCTCAGGTAAATTCGTTACTTTTAAATCAAAAGGAATATCATTAATAAAAAAATCTACTTTTTTGATTAAACCAATAGCTGGTAATACTTTTAGATTGTCCTTTACTATATCTTCAATTATAATTGAAGTCCAATGATTGTACCAAGAAGACAATACATAAGATTTCATACTATGAAGTAATTCATTTTCAATGCAGACATTTAATTTATCAAAAGATTTTATCTTTTTTACATAATTGTCTACAATTGTTTTTTCGAGAGAGTTTTGATGTAATCCACCCCATTCAAATGCTTTTAATTTATATAACTCAGTAATCAATTCGTCTTCAGATGCTTTCCTAATATTTCTTTCTGTTTTGAATTCTTTGATTATAAAATCATTTATTTCATTGTTTGTTATTTTGGAATTAAATAGTATTTCTAATAATTCTTTATTTTTAGTAAAGGTGATTCCTTTCTCATTAGCGAATTTCTCCATATATTCAGATACTTGATAAAGACCTCAACTTAAGGAAACGAACACCATTTTGATCTAACGATAATTCTCTTATTTTATCTTCATTAAAATCTCTTGCAGCTTGATTAAACGAGTAGGACATAAAAAACCACCTTCATTTGGGAATGTTATCAGACCAATTTGGTATGATTTTTAATTTATTAATTAAAATATTATTAAGATTATTGCCTTTTTGAAAAATTAGAACATAATCGTTTTTCATGCCACCTTTTCTATTATCTTGAACAACAGAACTTGCGGAATATATCATGGGAAAACAACCTAAATAGTTAACTATTGGTTTATAGTTTGTTATAATATCAAATATTTGCCAACTTTCTTTATCTCTTGCATTAAAAAAAACAGCTATTATTCCATTTGATTTCAAACACTTCAGCGATTTAGAAAAAAACTCATCCATATCTTTTTTATAATTATATTTATTTTTAGCTCTTTCCTTTGCATTAGAAACTACAATTTCTTCATCAAAGTTAATTGTATTATTTAATATTGAGTTCCAAAGTTCACTTAATTCTAGGTAAGGAATTCTATCGCTATGTGGCGGATCTGTACAAATTAATGAAACGCTGCTTTCTTTAATTTTATCTAAGACTAATTTACAATCTTGATTTAATAATAATATATCTGATTTGTTACTATAAAACTTCTCAAAAGAAAATGTAAATTCAATTTTTTCAGGAGAATAATCTCTTAATGTTTGGAGTAAATATTCTGCTCTATTTAAAAAACAATTCCATACATTTATTTCGAAATGAGTTTCAGGACGCCAAAATCCAATAACCCAACTCCCTACTTCAACTTTATTACTCTTCTCTCCATTTTTCTTAGTTCTATTTTTTATAGCAAATACCATATTTGACATTTGACCCGATGAAGATGTTAATATTAATAATAAAGCATTTTTTAAATTATCTGTATAATTACTATTTATATAATCAATAATTAAATCTATATTTCTTAGCGCTCTACCAGTAAAAAAATCTTTCAATGTTAAAGTCAAGTTGGCATTAATTCTTGAATTAGTAAATAATTTCATTTCTCTTATATTATGTGATTTATAATTTTCGTATATCCGAAATTGAGTAAAATCATTAATATCTGGTAATAATTCTATCTTTCTCATTTTATTTAACTTAACCCAAACAGAAACAATTATATTATTTTCCCATAAATAATGACTAGCAATAGAATTATTATGAGTTTTATAACTATTTTCAATTTCATTTTTAACATTTTTTTCAATACTTTTAATTGCTTGATATGTCTCAGAATAAGACGGTGGGTTTAATATTAACTCGGTTAAATTCATGCTGAAAGGATTTATATCAATACCTACAAATTTTCTTTTTAAATCAAAGGCTTCTCTTGAAATCAACCCAGATCCTAAAAATGGATCTAATATTGTATCATTTTCAATTGTTAAATGTTCAATCAAATATGAAAAAGTTTCTGTTGGTTTTTTCCCCCAATATTTATGAAAACCAGAAAATCCTTTATAAGTTTCAGGATTTATCATATTCTTTAAAGATACACTTCTTCTTGGTTCATCTTTGAATAAAAATAATTCGGTAGCAGATATTGTTTCTTCAAAATACATTATATACCTCATTAAATTAAAAAAATATATGACTTATTATATATTAAAGCTGGCAAGGATGCCAGCTTTTTTAAGAATAACCTTTGTTACAGTATATTTCGTAAAAACCTATATATATGGACATTAATCCATATCTTAACGAACCATTCCAAATGTCAAAACCGATTGAAAAAAAAGCATTTTCCATTAAGCACGTTCCTATCCCGCAGCGGTTTCCCGGCAATTATTTGTGAAAGAATATTCTAAACAAGAAATAAAAAACGCATTATTCATTAAGAAATAATAATAAAATGTAAAACAAAATAAGTGTCAGGGATGGCACGGCCGCCGCATCAATACACGGATGTATTGTAAGGCGGCTATTATTAAAATGCGGTTGGAAGTAAAAGCGGATAATGCATCTTATTATTATAAGACTACTTTGCATGGAAACTGTGCTTCGACAACAGACTGTGTGAAAACTCAGCATAGTAGCCTGGTAAAATCGGCCGATTTTATCCTAAATTTCATTTATTACGCATTCTTCCGATATAAAACTTTTTTCTTTTCTGAAATCGGAACAAAACCTCCATATATATCATTTTTTATCCGCAAACCAGTTCCATAAGCTTCTTTGTACCCAGTATATTGAATACTCTTATAAAATTATGTACGAATCCCGCCAGACATGATTCTGTCAGGACGTTATCCTTACCCTTCATTAAAAAATAACTATACCCCATATTCCTTTTTATCGATCCAAACGGATGTTCACATATCTCTTTTCTTTTCTCTATAATCTTTTTCCCGATCTCTGAGCGGATTTTTTGCTTGAACACTTCAATATCTTCTTTTCTTACGGCTATTTCTATTAAACGTCCTTCTCTATTTGTTGTACACTTATTTCTGACTTTGCAGTTTTTACAGCTATTACAACCATACCTATAAACTTCCTTGCCGCTTTTCACCCTGATAGCTTCACCTCTCCGCTTGAGAATCTCACCTTCCGGGCAAATGTATACGTCTCTTTCATTATCATATTTAAATTGATCCGCACGATACTCTTTTTCACATATTCCCTTTTTTATATCTTTGCCTTGATTTCTCCTCTTATATTCATCTTCCGGATTTGCCATATATACATTATGCCCCTTATCCAGGCATTCCAATATCTGCGGCTCACTGTAATAACCGGCATCAGATACCTTGATGGTCTCCTTTTCTACCTCAAACTCGGCTTTTATTTCTTCCACCTGATCACACATCCTGCACATCTGTTTTAAGTCATTATTTTCATTGGTTACATCGATCGCCACTATCAATTTATTCTTACTATCCACAACAGCCTGTACATTATACGCTATGTCAGATTTCCCTTTGTCATTCATAAACCGGCTTTCCGGGTCATTCGCATAATATTTCTCTAATTCAGGATCTTCCTCAAAAATCCTTTTGATCGCCTCAGCTTTTTCTTTTTTTGTCTTTAAATTTCTAAACCGTTCCTCTATATTCCCCGAAAGAAATTCAAATTCGTTCTTTTCTTCTTTATCGTTTTTATCCATTTCTTTCAGATATTCCTCAATTTTCTGATCTATTCTACGGATTACCTCATCAATGTTTTTCCTTTGATATACATTATTATTATGGTTTTGCGCACTGATTTTGGTTCCATCTATCCCTACCAGTTCAAAAGATAAAAGTCCAGCTTTATGGCACAACTTGAGAAACTCTCTGAATATCGACTGTATCCCTTTTTTATTCGCTTTTCTGAAGTCAGCAATTGTCTTGAAGTCCGGCGCAAGACGTCCTGTCAGCCATATCAATTCCATATTCCTCCGGCATTCTTTCTCTAATTTCCTGCTGCTCCTGATCTTGTTCAGATATCCGTAAACATAGATTTTCAGAAGCGTTTCGGATTTATACGAATATCTGCCGGTTGGCGCCTCTTTTAATTTAAATCCAAGCTTTTTCATGTTCAGCTTGTTTACAAACGCATCTATGAAACGGACAGGATGCTCTTCTTCTACAATATTATCCAATGTTTCATTAAACAGAACTATCTGATCTCTCGATTCTCCTTCTATGTGTCCCATTGCTTTACTCCGCTTTATGTCTACCAATATTATAACATATCTGCTGAGTTTTCACACAGTCTGCAAGCTCAACATAAACTCCGGGCGATTCTTACCTTCGGTTGCCGAGCTTGTCGAGGCACTGGCCGCACAGAAAGAAGGTAGGAAAGCGGTTGACCCCTTTCCGCCAAAAGGGAAATACCATTAATTGCTTATCGCCGGCGCTTTCTTTATGTACTGAGTATCATTAATCTGTTCAAGCACCAGATCGGCCCTCGATAGCTGCGTCCTTATAATTCCATGGCCATAGTATCCGATTTTTAACCCGCCCGATTTGGGCCTGTTATTAAGAAGCGGCACACGCACAAGAGTCCAGTCAAGGTCTGCAGAACGAACCGCATCGGCTATTCGTATAATCTCTTCATAAGCATTATGTGCAATTATTTTGATTAGCGCGACTATTAATTTAAACTTGAAATCCGGCAAGTCATTCTGATCGGTAACGCTTGCGGTTCCAATGCCGATGAATCTCCGTACATCAAATTTTTTCATGGCCGATTAAACTGCGCCCTTTGTCAAGAACAATAATCTTTGAGAATTAAGGTGTCTTCCTGGTCAATCTCAGGCAGTCTTTTGTATTGCAAATGCATCATAGTATATTTCATCAGGAGTTGAGTACTCCAGGGACTGATGAAATCTTTCTGTATTGAAGAAATTAAAATAGTTGTCTATCGCCTCCTGTAATTCTGTCATATCAGAGTAACTGTTTAGATAAATCTCCTCATACTTCAACGATCTCCAGAGTCTTTCAACGAATATATTATCCAGGGCACTACCTTTCCCGTCCATACTGATCTGTATATTCTTACTCTTTAAAACGTCTATAAACTTCTCTGATGTAAACTGGCTTCCCTGATCGGAATTAAAGATGGCGGGAATGCCATACTTCCTCAAGGCTTCTTCCAAAACATCTACGCAGAAATGGGCCTCCATTGTATTTGATAGTCTCCAGGACAATACTTTGCGGCTGTATATATCTACAATCGCTGCCAGATAAACATAAGAACCATTCAGCTTGACATAGGTTATGTCTGTCGCCCAGGCATGGTTAGGAGCCAATAATCTTTTACCTTTCAAAAGGTATGGATATTTCTGGTGCGCAATATTCGGTACACTTGTCCTCATCCTGGGATATATCGCCGTCAGTCCTATTTTTTTCATCAAACGCCTTGTGATTTTACTTGTAAGACCGTGTCCTATTAACGCTATGGATATTTTTCTATACCCATAAAATGGATGTTTATGATATTCTTTCCTGATTAAACCTACCTTCTCAAAATCATCCTCCTCAAGGACGGATTTATCTGCTGGTTTGTAATAATACCAGGAACGGCTCCTTTCAATGCCACTACAGAGGTCTGTAATAGTGATCCCCTGCCTTGCACATTCTAAAACTTCGGCTCGTGTCCATAAATTGCCTTGTACTTTTTTTTTAAGACACTGTTTTCAATCTGAAGTTCACCGATTGCGTTGATATATTGGGATTCTTTTTCCTCGTTCTTACGGATTTCATCACCTTTTTTATTAGGCCGATCAAATATTTCAGCAACTCCTTCCAGTAATTGTCTTTTCCATAGGCCGATCTGATTCGGATGAACCTCAAATTCAGAACCAAGCTGAGCAATCGTTTTGTGTTCTCTGACAGCTTCCAAAGCAACCTTTGCTTTAAACTCGTTAGTAAATGATTTCCTCATAGTGTTTCTTCTCCTTTTTTGTTATTCGGAGGATTACACCTTAAACTATCAGCTTATATTGTGCAATTTTCAGGGCTCATTATAGATAGAATATTTTTAGTACCGCCGCTGAGCTGAGTTGTTTCAACAAAAAAACCCGGCCCTAAGGAGCTAATGACGGCATCAGCACCTCTAACGGCATGCTCAATCGCCTCAACATCATCCAATCTGCCATGAACAACGGTTAGTCTTTCGTTTTTTATATTGAGCTTTAAAGGATTGCGAGCATAGGCAATTTATACAAACCCGCATCAAGCGCTTGTCTGACAACTTCTTTTCCTACAACTCCCGTTGATCCAAAGACGGTGATTTTCATTTTCGAATCTCCCTGAATAAAATCTATGATTAATATCAGGTGGTGTTAATTTACTTTAATAAAATATAAGAAATTATTACAATTATTAGTTCAATATATTTTAAATTTATGGAATTATAACATTTATCATGTTAATATAATATATAATAGAGTTAATGATTATTATTTTTATTATAATATTTTATTACTTACGATTGTTTTATGCTGCTTATTTTTTACAATCATTATAGTTATATCATTATTATTCATTTAAATAGAATGGTGTAATAAAAATATGTTAAAAAAAGTCTTATCAGTATTAGCAAGCAAAAGACATCAACGGTACATGATTACCAGGGAAATCCTCATAGCAAACCGTTTAAAAAAATCCAGTTTCTTTCTTCTTGCAATATTTGGTTATACCGCGGTCTATGTTATTGGCCTCTACCTTCACTTTGTCTATCATCTGTCTGAAAGTATCTACGCGGATATACTATACGTCTATTTTGCATTATTAGTTTTTATCGGAATAATTGAGCTGCCTTATCACCCTGAACATTATGGTTTTAATTTGAAATATCTAAAATGGAATTTAATTACCGGTATAACGATAGGCGCAGCAGGTGCATTAGCGGCGATCTTAATCAGAATCAAAATCCTTGTTTATTATAATCCTTCTTTCCAATTCTATACTCAAAATATAGGTTTTGATATAATGCATTTTCTTTTTCTTTATCCTTTGATTGTTATAGTTCAAGAAATCGTATGTAAGGGATTTTTCCAAACCTATTTTTTTTCTATGTTTTCTCAACATAAGATGAAAAAGCATATCGCAGTGATTATATCGTCATTTATTTTTGCTTTATCCCACCTGATTCTAGGCGGCCAGTTCTTTTTTATAACTTTGCTGTTTTCAATTATTTTAGGCTATGTATATGAGAAATCAAGATCATTGGTCGGCGTTGTTCTGCTCCATTATTTAACCGGCGTAGGAATGTTCTTCCTCAGCAGTTTTCCAAAGTTTTAATAAATCATTGGGTTAAATACTTTTATTATTTTGTTTAATACAAAAATAAATTTCCACTAAAAATACTTTTTATTCTCCAACAAATATTACCATATTGTCAAGCGGGTCTTTTCCCTGTCTTGGATCCATAACCCTTTCTTCCGGCTTGGGGTAGGGATAACCAAGCTGGAAAAATGTCGCGGGAACATAAACTTCTCCTCTTTTTATGGCTTTCAAAAGCTGCTCCCTCATTTGTATTTTTTGATTTTTACAGCGCATCGCTTCAAGGCCATACTTCAATCCGTCATGAAGCAGCTTCAGCTTTTTTATTTCATTACTCAGCATCTCTGTCTTTTCTAACGGTAGATTTTGTTCGCTTTTCAGCAAAGAATGGTAACAATCCAGCTTTTCATCAAGGTCCTGAATGAACAGTTCTGTCAATTCATCTTTGGCAAGATCAAGCGGCCCGGTTTTTACCACACCGGATAATCCGAAGCCGCGTGTAGCCAGAGTTAGATGATCCGAATAAAATCCGGCGTCGATATATTCCTCTCCCACATCCGGCAACGTAATTCCATATTTATAGAGAGTCTCGGTCATAAGCGATGTATAGTGCCATTTCCTGAAGACAATTACAAGATAGGGGTGCGTATTCTTAAATTTCAGGAAAAATTTTCCCATTCCATGTGTAAATATCTTATCATTAGCGAGAAGATCCTTCATTCTGAATTCTTCACCCCGGGATCCATCAGCTTTACGGATAAAATACCTCCCATTTTCCATGACAATCTTTTCTCTTTCAAACAATTTAGATAAGGTTTGTGGAAGCTCATCCAGTGGCGCCGGCATTTCTTCAAATTTAAACTGTGCAAACTGGACGTCGTTCATCTCATTAAGTATCCTCCAGAGAATAATCCGGCAGAAAGTTTGGATTTTCCATTTTCCGGTTTATGATATAATTCCGGATATTAATGTTCGGAATCATCCTTTCCAACAGCGCTTTTTGCATTAATTCACCGATCTTCTGCATAGATGGATGATTTTTTTGATAGACCATGATTTTTGTAGGTTGTTCGTTTGTTGCGTTTGGCGCCCATTGTGCGTAAGATAAAATCTCAAAAAGCATGTCCAGGCTCACATCTTTGTCCGGATCTGCAACCCTTTCAGTCCTTCTTTGAAGCAGCCCTTCCAGGAAAGGCTCATTTTTTTCAAAATATCTACCCTTAATGCCATCTTTACCGATGACCCAAAAATCACCGGATTTCACACCGGATAAGCTTGAACCATCGATTTCTAAAGTTTCTTCATCATTCATGATTTTTTCTTTCTTTTTTTCAATTGTTTTTTGAAATCCCTGCATAGACCTGCGGGCCAGTTCGCGGGTTACATTGGGTATTGGACTGATAGGTGGTTTTTGCTTTTCATTTACATTGCTGAAAAAATATAGTTTTTCCAGCGCGTTGAAAATATTTTTGCCTTCTTTCTTAATCTCAGCCATATTTAACATCCTAATATTAATAATATTTTTATCAAATGTACCTTCTTCCCGCGGTATGCACTTCCAAAAAGAGACTCTGCCTCGAGAATGTTCTAAAATTGACAATCCGATACCTCAAAGATAAAATACTGGAGAATAAAATAAATCGGTTTTTCCTGGTTGAGTCGGTGGAATTGCGGAGGATTTATATCCCTTGCCAACGGAGGATTCCGGGAATGAATCCTCGCTTACTTTATTGGAGTATTAGCCTCTACACTTTTATCATATTATAGAAAGACTTGGCTAATAAATCAAATCTTCTCAAAAAACCAGGAAAAGCTCAAATTGGAAAATTTGATGCGGAGAGAAATATGAGTATTTTATCAAAGAAGATTTTCATCTTATCAATATTATCATTCTTAATATTTTTTGGCTTTACCGCTTTTTCTTTTTCAAAAGAAAATTCCAATGCTTACAATATTTCAATCAAAAAGCAGGAATTCAGGCTATATCTATTTCAGGGAACAAATCTCATTAAGACATATCCGATTGCCACAGGAAGAAACCCTGGAGATAAAGTAAGGGGAGGTGATTTCCGCACTCCTGAAGGGAATTTTTACATTAAAAGGATAGAGAACGCTAGCTCCTGGGATCATGATTTCCATGACGGCAAAGGCTCCATTAAAGGGGCTTACGGACCATGGTTTCTCCGTCTCTATACGGGCAGCGACAGGACAAAGACAGGTAAAGGCTGGAAAGGCATAGGAATCCACGGCACCCACGATCCTTCTTCCATCGGTACAATGGCATCAGAAGGATGTATACGCATGCACAATGAAGATGTCGCTGAACTAAAAGGCCTGGTAAAGATAGGAACTCCCGTTACAATCGATCCATAGTTTATATCCCTTATCGAGTCGCCAGGATTTTAGTAATCCATATAATGGCAATTGTATGCCCTATTATCGCCCCGATCGTGACTGAAACAAATACCGTCAGAATCTTGGTTACCCTATTTTTCATAAAACCCTTAAAGGTCAAAATATCCTCATTCAGGCTCTCAAAATCCCTTACACGCGGCTTTCTAAGAAAGGCTTCAAGCGGCGCAAGAAGAATACCGGCCGATGTTGTCGGAATGATAAGTTTTATCGGAGCGGCAACCCATGCCGCAAGAATCGTCAGGGGATGCGCCAGAACAATAGCGGCAAATATTGCAGTACAGGTACCCGAAGCTATTACCCATGCCCAGAGCATAGACAGTCCGATCGAGCTTCCCTTCATAAAGCCCCAAACAATTACCACTATAATAATCCCAAAAATTATCCAGGGAATCATTTTTGATGTTATCCCGGCAGGCGGCACTGTCTCGATAGAAATATCATAAGTAAAATCTTTTTTGATATAATTTTCAATCCCCTTAACATGCCCTTTTCCGACAACAGCGACTATCTTATTGCCCGGTGCATTGATAATTTTCTGAGATAAAAACATATCTCTTTCATCGATAAAAACCTGCTTAACCTTGGGAAGCTTTTCAGCAAAGATTCCCATAATCTGGTTGAAAACATCCTCACCCTTCATTAATTCATCAATGTCTTCCTTTTCGATTTTCTCATTGACAAAAAGGGTTTCAAGCAATACCTCAAAAATTTTAATCTTATCTCCTAAAGAAGAAAGCCTCCATGCCCTCTTCAGTGTTACATTCACATCACGGTCGGCTAAGACAATATTTTTATTTTTTGCCTCGGCAATGGCTGCCGCAGTAATCATCTCTTCGCCAGGAGCTGATTTCAGGTCTGCTCCGATCCTTTTTTGAAAGGCCGAGAGTATCATATTGGCAAAAAGAAGGAACCCCTTTCCTTCTCGGATGACTTTTACTATGTCAAGATTCTTCCATTTTTCCTTATTCTTCAGGGATTGATACCGTGAATCGCAGAGTTCTATGCAGACCGTATCCGGATTAACGCTGTCTATCAGAGATTCTACTTCTTTCCTGCTTTCTTCAGAAACATGGGCTGTTCCCACGATAAATATCTCTTTATCCCCTTTTATTAAACGAATGGAATTATCAGTGACAATTCCTTCATCTTTCTTGACCGTTTCTTCCATAAAAACCTCACAATAATCACATTAATAGAGCCAATAATTCATTGTATAATTGGCAGTTATAAAAACTGCCTCAGGAAAGTCATTGCGAGGAGCTTGCGACGAAACAATCTGCTTTGTACATATCAGATTGCCACACTGGCGTTCGCAATGACCGTAAAACAAAATAGCAGTTTTTAGAACTGCCATTATTATCATCCCTCTCCAAATTGCGGAACTCTCTCGATCTCAGCCCCAAGATTCCTGAATTTCTCTTCCAATCTTTCATAGCCCCTGTCTATATGGTAAATTCTCAGGACATCACTTTGTCCTCTTGCGGCTAATGCAGCCAGTACCAATCCGGCTCCGGCCCTCAAATCCGAGACCATTACCGAAGCGCCTGACAGGTTTTTAACCCCTTTGATCACGGCTTTAGCCCCATCAACCTTGATTTCAGCACCCATCCTGTTGAGTTCGGCAGCATGCATAAAACGGTCAGGAAATATTTTCTCAGAAATAACGCTTATTCCATTGCTAATGCTGATAAGCGCCATAATTTGTGCCTGTAAATCGGTCGGGAAAAACGGATAAGGCCTCGTTTCTACATCTACAGGACGGATTGACCTTCCCTTTGCCATGATATGATCAAATGAAAGTATTTCTATTTCAACACCGGCCTTAGAGAAATATTCTATCGGGGCTTCAAGATGTTTAATATTTACATTCTTTAGCCTGATTTCTCCTCCAGTTATTCCCGCGGCCGCAATAAATGTTCCGGTTTCAATCCTGTCAGGAATAATAGAATAATTTGTCCCCTGAAGTTCTTTTACTCCCTTGATTTCTATTATACTGCTTCCCGCTCCCTTTATTTTCGCTCCCATAGAATTCAGGCAGTTTGCAAGGTCTTCAACCTCAGGCTCTGCAGGCCGCCCCTTCAATAACAGTTAATCCTTTCGCCATAGAGGCTGCCATCATAACATTTTCAGTTGCCAGAACGCTCGGGCCGTTATTTCCAAGAAGGTTGATTCTTTTCCCGGTTAATTGCCTTGCCTGAGCCCAGATGTAACCATGTTCCATTACCAGATCCGCGCCAAGGGCCTTCATACCACGGATATGGATATCAATGGGACGCGGACCTATTACGCAGCCGCCGGGAAAAGATATTTTAGCTTTTCCCCTCCTTGCCAGAAGAGGCCCCATAACGGCTATTGAAGCCCGCATTTTACGTCCGATATCGTAAGGCGCTTCGAATGAATCCGCCCTTTCCTCGGTGATTTTCAATGTATTTCCTGAAAACTCAATCTTTTTCCCGAGGATTTCAAGAAGCGTCTTCATGGTTTGAATATCCATTAAATCCGGTACATTATTAAGGATAATATCTTCTTTTGTTAAAATAGACGCGGCCATAATCGGCAGAGAAGCATTTTTTGATCCGCTTATAACAACTTCCCCTTTTAATTTTTTCTGTCCCCTTATGACATACTTAAACATGCTTTTTACCTCTGAGGTTTTTTATTTAAAGAACATCCTTACTGCTATCACAAGGAGAAAAGCGGCAAAAATTCTTCTTAAAATGAGGGGATCAACTTTAAGGGCTATTTTAGCCCCGAAGTATCCGCCTATAAGAAAAAAGATGGCAATAATTAATGCTGCCTTAATATTAACATAGCCTGTTTTATAATATTCGAGAGCCGCTAAAATACCGATCGGGGGTATCATCAGGGCTAAGAGTAGTACCCTGAGCCATATCCTGATTAAAGCCGAAGAAGAAAACAAGCGCCGGGATTATTATAACAGCGCCGCCGATGCCCAGTAATCCGCTGACAATTCCGGCAATAATTCCCAGTATTGATAAACCAATAATCTCAATCACCGGATTCTCCAAATATTATTTTATCATGAATTATAAAGCAAATCATAAAAAATAGCTCTATTTAGAGAATTAAATCCGGATCCTGCGGCTTGTTAGATTCTCTTTATCCAGAATTCTGCTTTTTCACAAACGGCTGTTTTTTGAAATGATTTATCTTCAACTATTTTTGTAAGTATTTTTTTTGCCTCTTCTTTCCTTCCGGAATCCTTTAGTTTTATTCCGTAAGCGTAATAAGCCTCTGCAATTTTTTTATTGATTAATTCCTCAGCCTCTTTATCCTGATTGTATCCTGTGCACCCCAGGAGAGCCGATGATTTTTGAAAAGCGCAGATTGACTGCTGATATTCCCCTATCTCATAGAATAATTTCCCGTACTCATAATATGTCCAGCAATCCTGCTTTTCCTGCAATGCCTTCTGGAAATAGATTTTTGATTTATCATAATCCTTAAGTTCCCTGTATACTTTTGCAATACCGCTGAATATATAGTGTTTTGATTTCTCATCGGAAAAATGAAGAGCCTTTTCATAGGCTTCAAGAGACGATTTAAAGTCTCCCATCTTGTATTCAAGCGAGGCGAAAGCCGAAAAAACATCATCATTTTTATCAAAGTATTTTACGGCATTTGACATAACCGATAGACCAAGATCAGGCCTGTCGATATGATCATAACTTTTAGCCAGTTCTATATAATATAATGAATTCTCGGGTTCAATATCCAGGCATTTTTTGTAAAGCTTAACAGCCTCTTTGTATTCTTTAATCTTTTCATAGTGATTTGCAAGTTTTGATAGGTAAAATGTGTTTGTAGGATTCTCTTTTACTTTCTCCGCTACTGAATTATAGTCAAGCTTTCCCTTCCCATATACCGTAAAATTAAATAAAATTTGAAAGAAAAGCGATAAAATCAAAAAAAATCTCTTTTTCATTCCGGGCCTCCTCTTTTTGAAAATTTTATTACAATTATTATATCCAAAAAGAATACCCGGTCAACATGCTTTTTATCACTTTTTTTCTATGACAAAAGTCACAATTAACATTAGGCTTCAACTAAATGTTTTACAGCGCTTCTATAACCTCAGCTGCATGATTATCAGGAGTAACCCTGGGGAATACCTCTGATATTACTCCCTTTTCATCAATAATATAAGTGGAACGTATAATTCCCTTTGAAACTTTCCCCTGATAGGTTTTATCTCCCCAGGCTCCATAAGCTTCGATTATTTTATGTTCCATATCGCTTAAAAGATGAAACGGAAGATTGTATTTCTTTTTGAAATTTTTATGAGATTCAGCATTATCTGCGCTTATACCTATTACAACAGCACCTTTAGCCAGAATTTTGTCGTAAACGTCCCTGAAACTGCAGGCTTCCTTTGTACATCCAGGAGTATCATCCTTGGGATAGAAATACAAAACAATTTTTTTGCCCTTGAAATCCGAAAGGCTTACATTTTTTCCTTCAGCATCCGATAAATTGAAATCCGGAGCAATACCGCCAGCTTTTAACATAAAAACCTCCTAATCTATATAAATAATAATAATCAATCTTATCATCAAAATCAATAGTATTTATACATAATCCAACTGAATAAACATTATTATCAAGCGATTTCAGCCATGGTTGTCCTGAGTATAACGAATGGGCACGTTTGTTAAAATAAAAAGCTTGTGATATCCATGATCATATCTTCGAGGTCATAATTAACTGCTTTGAATGAATCCATTGCATTCTGAGGATATTCGTAATTCACGAAATTTATGGTATCAAAACTTATCGGCGACTCTCCCGTAACCTTTTGAGTCCTGCTGTAAATTTCGTCCAGGCTCAATTCCACACCTTCAAGTATCATATTTTTTGATAATTTATCACCGGGATTCATCAAAACTTCCAGAAAATCTCTTTCATAAAGAAGGAAAAAGCGTGAACTTTTTTTTATCTTAATATTTTCTGATTTTTCGAGCCTCAGGGCATTAATTATCAGGATAGGGGGATTATTTATTAATTGAAAGCAATGGCGTGAAACAATTGTGGGCACAGTTAAAATTTTTGCTTTATAAAATTCTACTAAAATCTCTATAAAATTATCGATAAGTTTTTGTTTATGCTGATATTGTTTTATATTTGTCCGGAATGGATAGCATTTCAATAGAATGAGCATGTTATTTTCCGAAATTAAAGAATTCAATATTGATTCTGATTCTGAAAAGAATTTGTAAAGATATGATGGTGTAACAATCTTATTATATAAATCAAAAGTAAGGTCGAGGAAAATATTTGTTGTATTTTTTTGAGGCATAATACCGGAGGGTATAATAGTAAAATCCCTGAGCATTTCCAGTTTTTCTTTAATAGCGTATAGATCTGTGTTTTCGGGCAGAATCAGGGTTGAAAACATTACCTTCTCCTCAAATAGGGCTGATTACATGATAACTTAGCCCTAAACAAAGTCAAAAATCCCTTAAACTTTCCTTAAAGTCAGGTGAAAAGACAGTAGTCTGGTAAGACAATAGTCTGTAAAGACTTGACATGAAAACAGGATTACACTAATATTTTATTCTTTTATTATTTGAAAAAACAGGATGAAAGCGGGGAGAAACAAAATGAATCCTTTCTACATTGTTGATGTTTTCTGTGAAAAAAAATACCAGGGCAACCAGCTTGCTGTTATCCTTAATGCCGGAAATTTAACAGATATTGAAATGCAGAATATTGCAAGAGAGTTTAACTTTTCAGAAACAACCTTCATTCTATCGGATGAACAAAACAAAAGTGGTTTTGATGTCAGGATTTTTACACCCGGAAAAGAGGTTAATTTTGCAGGACATCCGACTCTGGGAACCGCATATATTATTCAAAATAAGATTCTCAATAAGAAAACCGGGGAAGTTGCCCTTAATCTAAAAGCGGGCCGGATTCCGGTCAGCTTTGACAACGATAACGGATTACTCTGGATGAAGCAGATTAATCCTGTTTTTGGAAGTATAGTTGAAAAGTCAGCTGCGGCAGAAACTCTTGGAATTAGTAATGAAAATATTGATGATAGATTTCCCGTTCAGGAAGTATCGACCGGACTCCCTTTTATAATAATTCCACTTAAAAATTTGCATGCTATTCAAAATATTAAACCGGATAAAGAAAAATACTTTAATTTGATAAGCGGAACCGAAGCCAAAATTATCCTCGTTTTCTGCTCTGAGACAAAGAGGCCGGATAATCAGCTTCATGTTAGAGTCTTCGGAGAATATTACGGAGTAACGGAAGACCCGGCTACAGGAAGCGGAAATGGCTGTCTTGCCGGTTATCTTGTGAAATATAAATATTTTGGCAAAGACGAGATCAATGTTAAAAGCGAACAGGGTTATGAAATAGGACGGCCATCCCTTCTTTATTTAAAAAGCAGAGCTGAAGCCGGTAAAATTGAAGTCCGGGTCGGCGGACGGGTTCTTGCTGTGGCTGAAGGAAAGCTGGAATAAAAATAATTTTATTTTGAGGTGATATGGGTAAAAGTGTTCTTTCTGATATGGATGGCGTTCTTTACAGGGGAAAGGAATTGGTTGAAGGCACAAAAGATTTTGTTCATCGGATGATAGAAACAAAAACAAGATTCCTTTTTTTGACCAATAACTCTGAATTGACTCCACTTGATTTAAAAAAGAGGATGGAAGACTTTGGCATCAATGGTTTAAACGAGGATAATTTTATAACATGGGCCATGGCGACGGCGCTATTTTTGAAATCTCAAAAGCCGGGATGTCCGGTTTATGTTATTGGTGAAAACGGGCTTTTGAGCGAACTTGAAAAAGACGGGTTCACGATCACTGATGATAAGCCGGATTATGTGGTAGTTGGAAGAACTACAGGCTTTAATTTCAAAATGCTTAAAACAGCTGTTAATATGATCCGGAACGGTGCAAAGTTTGTAGCCACAAATCCCGATGTTGTTGACCCTTCTGAAAACGGTCTTGAACCTGCATGCGGAAGCATCCTCGCCGCGATTGAAGCTGCTTCGGGAAAAAAGCCTTATATTATAGGCAAACCGAATGCGCTTATGATGATGATAGCCCGGAAAAAGCTCGGATCGAGGTCTTCTGAAACCATTATGATCGGAGACAGGATGGATACCGATATTGTGGCGGGACTTGAGGCAGGAATGACTACATGCCTTGTCCTGTCAGGCGTCACAACGCTCGATATGATCGATCAATTCCCTTACAGGCCGGATTATATTTTTAAACATATCGGAGAGATATTTCCTGAAAGACTTTAACAAGTGTGCCCCAGGGCAAGCAGCTTGATCCGGATTGTCATGGTCTTAGTAAAATTGAGCATCTATATTTTTTTGTTTTTAAAAGGATTCAAAATACCAGAATTAACAAATTATCTTACTAGAAACTAAAGGCCACATTTGTTAATGTTTTTTGCATCTTAAAATCATCCGATATATAATTTATGTATTGTTTAAAAACTGAAGGATTTTTTAAATGCGGAATTTATTATTATTTATAATTATTTCTTTAATTGCCGGTTCTTCATGGCCTCAAACCCCAAGAAAAGATTTCTTGAGCAAAGAGGCCGAATATCAGCAGCTTTCCAGAAATATTGATTACTGGATAAATTCACCGATTATTATGGATGATTCGATTATCTTTTTCTTCAAGGAAAGCGCTAATAAGGTTCTTTTAGCCGGTGATTTTAACGGCTGGAAGGCTGAACTTCTTATGGAGCAGAAAAATACTAATTTTTTTCAGATAAGCTGGGATTCAAGGCTTTCGAAAGGTGTTTACAGATACAAGTACGTTGTTGATGATATCTGGATTAATGACCCATACAATACAAATACCATTATTGATGAAAGCGGTCAACCCGTTTCTTTTTTTGAATTGAAGGATGATTTTATTCCTTATGCCAGATATCCTCTATGGTTTGAGAAGGATTATTATATCTTCAAGTATGAAAACACAACCGCAAAAAATGTTTTTCTTGTCGGTGATTTCAACAACTGGAACCCTTTCAATCTTGTAATGACAAACAAAGGGGCGGGCAAGTTCAATATTAAAATACGCTTAAAGCCCGGGATTCATTCATATTGCTTTGTCGTGGACGGAGAATGGAAAACAGACCCCAATAACCGGCATCAATACAGCGATGAAGTCGGAAATATTATCAATACCCTCTATGTATCTGATAATAAAAATAAATGAATTCAAGATAATCCCGCTTAAATTTGATTAATCATACCGCTTCTTTCATAATATTAGCCAAAATTTTTTATGAAAATTCTTATCATAGGAGGATAATATGATTAAGAGATTCCTGTGCGCTCCCGGGCCGACAGCCGTTCCGGCGGAAATTTTATCGGAAATGTCGAAACCCCTGATGCATCATCGGACTCCCCAGTTTTCCAATGTTGTTGCTGAAAACGCTTCAATGCTGAAAGATGTGTTTCAGACTAAAAATGTAGTGCTGACTCTTACATCATCAGGTACAGGAGCTTTAGAAGCCTCAATTACAAATTTTCTTTCAAAAGATGATAAAGCTATAGTTTTGTCAGCAGGTAAATTTGGTGAGCGTTTCGCTGAAATTGGAAGAGCATACGGAGTAAATGTTATTGAGCTTAAAGCGGAATATGGTAAAGACATTAAACCTGTTGAAGTCGAAAAAGCTTTAAAGGAAAATCCCGATGTAAAGGCAGTTTATACCATGTACAGTGAAACCTCGACCGGCGTTGCCTTTGATGTAATAAGCATAGGTAGGGTAGTTAAAAAGACTGGGGCTATCTTTGTGGTAGATGGGATAACGGCTATCGGAGCTATGGAGTTTAAGATGGATGAATGGGGAATTGACGTAGCAATCGCCGGTTCCCAGAAGGCTTTCATGATCCCGCCGGGTCTGGCGTTTATCTCTTACTCCGAAAAGGCTGAAAATATGTTGAAGAATGCCAAACTTCCAAAATATTATTTCGATCTGGCGAAAGAAAAGAAAAACCTTGAGAAAAAAACAACAGCCTGGACTCCCGCTATCACTCTTTTTATGGGCTTAAATTACGCCCTGAAAATGATGAAGGAAGAGGGCCTTGATAATATTGTGAAAAGGCATAATTTGGTCGCTGATGCTTTCAGAACAGCGATAGATTCTATCGGACTCAAGCTCTTTCCGGATGTTCCAAATGTTAAGCCATCCGATTCCGTAACGGCTATAAAGGTTCCGGATGGAATAGACGGCGGAAAGATTCCAGGTTTGATGAGGGACAGGTACGGCGTAACCATAGCAGGAGGCCAGGGGACGATGAAGGGTAAAATCTTCAGGCTGGGACATCTCGGTTACACCGACAAATCGGATATCATCGTGGAATTACAGGCTATGGAGCTGGCTCTGAAGGAATTAGGTTATAAATTTGATTTCGGTAAGAGCGTTTATACTGCTCAAAAATTTATACTGGAGAAATTTCCTGTTCCGGATGTTGAATTAAGCGAAGCCGGAGATTAATAAACTGAATAACAAATAATATTTTATGAGGCAGGTATTTTACCTGCCTCTTTTTTGTTTTCAATTTATGCCCATTAATTTTATACCTTGCATTCAAATTGAGTATTAACGAACTTTAAATGCTTATACTGAGTTCCTTATTAATATTATTTTGATTGCAACTCAGTATTAGCGAGTATTATTTTGCGGCTTTTTAACCAGTTTATTATAATTTTTATTAAATAAATACATTTAGACTGGAAAATATGAGTAATATGGTCTTATTCTTTCTTTATATATTTACATTCGTTACCGGTGTTTGTTCTTTACTATTTTCCATATTTTTTTATTATAAAAACCGTTTACGTCTCTGGTTATATTATGTTTTTTTCTTTTCGGTTATCAGCCTGAAAATATTTTTAAACTGTCTTCTGTTATATATCAAATTGAATCTTCAGTTTGAAATGTCTTCTCAACTGATTATTTTCTCCGCCAGCCTGGATTTATCATATTTACTGATCTTTGTTTTTCCTTTTCTATTCCATTCCTTGCTGGAGATTTCTTTTCGTAAAAAATTAGATGGGATATTCCTGGCGGTAGGATTGGCGGCTTTACTTCTAAAATTGACTCCTTACATTTTTAGTTTCACTTACCTCCGGCAATATATTTACATTTATTTCAATTTATTCCGGTTATGGCTCTTAATATTTATTTTGTTCTATTCCTTTTTAATCGTCCTGATTAATTACCGTAAAATCCATCTAAAAGATAATAAAGAATTAACGATAATATCCATAATTTTTTTATGTTTTATCGTTCTGGATACTGAAGTATTTGCCTGGCTACTTTACAAAGGCCCGGTTAATTCCATCCACTACTGGCTGAATTCCATTTATTATTTAATCTGGTGTATACTGATTTTATTACATGCAATGAAACATTACCATAAATACCCTGAATCTCCTCCTTCGATGGATTTGAATGAACGGTTTATTAAATTTCATGGCTTAAGCGATAAAGAATGTGAAATCGTCAGAATGATTTTAGACGGAAAATCAAACCGGCAAATCGGAGAAAAGCTATTCATATCCATAAAAACAGTAAAAAACCATATCTATAATATCTATCAGAAAACCGGCGTCAAGAACAGGATGGAATTATCATTCCTGATAAGGAACAGCTGAAAAGGACCAAATTCCCAATCAAAAAAGGACTGTAGTCCTATTGTCAAAAGAAATCCTAAATGCTATATTCATTTACAATTTAAAGGAGAAGTTCAAATGGATCAAAAAAGAAATATGAACAAAGGACTAGTGTTTATCCGGGTTTGTTATTATATTGGTATTGGAATGGATTTACTGGCTTTTCTTCCGCTTGCTTTTCCTGAAGCGGCAAAGCTGGCTTTTGGATTAAAGGATATCAATCCTGACGGCAATTTTTTATATGTTTCAAGAGTCGGCGCTTCTTTAATGCTGGGCTGGACTCTTCTTCTCCTCTGGGGCAGTTTAAAGCCTCTTGAGAGAAGAGGAATTTTACTAATAACAGTCTTTCCGGTTTTATTGGGGCTGGCTGTCTCTTCTATTCTTGCTGTAACGGCGGGTGTTATACCTGTTAAATCTATGCTGCCTTTATGGATATTCTACGCTATTATAATTCCTGCTTACTCTTTTGCATATATTCTATCCGGTAAAATGAGTTGTGAAAAAAAAGATAACGATAAGTATTAATATCTATTCGGGATTTTTTACAAATCCTCATTTATTGTTATAAACAGTTCTGTAGTTTGAAAAGAATATATATATATTATTAAGGAGGAACATAAAATATGACAAAGAAATTATTTATATTTAACATTTTAATCTTTTTAACATCTGTTTCCATCTATCCGCTGGCCGGTAAGGTTGAAAATATACCAATGAAGCCTTATTCTAATATTATTATCCAAGACGGAGAAGTTCTCCGGTATAGTATCGAGGAAGGCGGCGAAAATGTCAGTGAATTCAAGTTCATAACAATTCTCAGTAATGATATAACAGGCCGATACGCAAATATTTATCATGACGGAATTAACGGTTTGAAAAATGAAAAATATCCGTCAGTTTATTCGAATTACATCGCCCGTTTTTTAATATCTCTGAATACTGCTTCCTTAATCGAACATTATTTCGGTGAGAATAGCGGCAGAACAAACGATCCGCCGAATGCTTTAAAACAGGGACCGGTTACTCTCTATAAGAAAAGTGTATACGACTCGCAAAACTCTGTTATCAATATAGAAACAAAGATCAGGAACGGATACAGGATTGAATCCCTGAAAAACAGAGTTGCGGTTAAACCGGGTTTCCCGGTTCTGGACCTTGGTTCCGTAATGGTAATGGGAATCCGGTTTCTGGATATTACCGGGCCCGGCATAGCCATATTTGTTGTTCCTGAAATTATAAAAGAACCGCTTCCCATGACCTTCCGGTTTATCGGAAGGGAAAAAATCACAACAAAGATCGGGGTTTTCAAAACTATAAAGGTGGGTTTTATTGTCTCTGATACATTTCTCAGCCGTTTGATGCAGCCATTCACAAAAGAAACATTTGTCTGGCTTGAGGATTCAGACCGCCGGCTTGTAATAAAGATGAAAAGCCCGAATCAGGAATTCATCTTAACAGAAATCGGTAATATCAATTTAAAAACAAATTATACCAAGTAAGTATTAAAAGTGAGTGTTAACGAAGGTATTTGCGGCTCTATGTGAAAATATTATTTTTACAAGGCGTGACACACGTGTCTCAATAAATCAATGACAAATATTGCTTAATATGCTATTATTTCTCCGGATAATTTTTAAACGGGAGATTATCTATGAAAATAAAGAGTTTTTTTGATTTAGTAGAGATAAGAACCAAGGTTGCAAGTGTTGTTCCCTTCTTACTTGGCACATTATATACTATATATCATTATCATAAGATTAATCCAAAAAACCTCATAATCTTCTTCATATCTATGATATCTTTCGATATGGTAACAACAACGATTAATAATTATTACGATTATAAAAAATCCAATAAAAAAAGCGGTTATAACTATGAAAATCATAATCCAATAGTAAATGATAATCTTAGTCAAAAATCAGTACAATTTGTTATATTTTTGCTTCTTTTTATAGCAGTTATTTCAGGGATCATCCTGTTTTTTAACACCGACATCATAGTTCTGTTAACAGGCGCCGTCTGTTTTGCAGTGGGCATCTTTTATTCCTTCGGACCCCTTCCGATTTCCAGAACACCTACGGGTGAATTATTTTCAGGATTTCTTATGGGATTTGTTATTTTGTTTCTTTCAGTTTATATAAATGTTTATGATCTCCATTTGATTTCATTTTCATTAAATAATAATTTGTTTTTACTTGAAATTGATTATAAAGAATTATCATATATTTTTTTATTATCGATACCATGCATTTGCGGAATTGCAAATATCATGCTTGCTAATAATATCAGCGATATGGAATCTGACCTCGAAGATAAAAGATATACATTACCGGTTTATATCGGTAAACAAAAATCATTATTTATTTTCACCATTCTATACTGCATTTCTTATATTGACATTTTAGCTTTGACTTTATTAAGGATTATGCATGTTTATACGTTATTGTCTCTTTTAACGGCAATACCGGTTATTGGAAATATAATGAAATTCTATAAACAACAGACAAAAAAAGATACCTTTAAGCTTTCTGTTATGAATTTCCTTTTAATTAATGTGGTTTATATAATTATCCTTACGGCTGTTATTATTATTCCTTTTATTTTTAACAGGAATCTAATTCTTAATATTACTCTTCTTCAATAAAAAAAACCTTGAGGTGATGAAATCTACGAGGAAGTAAAGATGACTCTTGGTGAAATAAAACAGTTTAAATTCACTATATATGCCCATTATTCGGCTACCGGAGCAACCGAAGCGCTTCGTGACTGGTTGATTAAAAACAAAGCCGGTGAACTGGTTTACCTAGCGTTTCCCTTTGGTGATACAAAAGACAGGTTTATAAGGATCGATATCTATAAAAATGGAATACCTGCAAATCAGAAAAAATCAATTATCAGATTCAACAGACCGGAGGTTTTATCATATCTTAAAGATTTTATTTACGGATTAATTTATGGGATAAGATTCTGTAAAAATTCGGATTTTTTCTTCGGAGGCGACAATCTTCTTTCCACAATCGGAATTTGTCTTAAGTTTTTAAGGTGTGTAAAAAAAACGGTTTATTATATGATTGATTATACGCCTCTGAGGTATAAAAATACTTTATTAAACAGCCTTTATTATTCCTTTGATAGAATAGCCTCTTACAAATGCGATATGGTCTGGGCATTGAATGAAAATATGATTAACGGCAGGCATAGAGACGGAAAGCTGGATAAAGAAAAAGTAAATTGGCTCGAAATACCCTTTGGAAATCATTCCACGGAGAGTAATTTTAAAATTGTAAATAACAAAAACTGGATTGTATACATGGGGGAAATCGTTCAAAATAAGGGAGCGGAACTTTTTATACCTATCGCAGAAAAGTTGATAAGTAAAAATATCAAATTTAAATTCGTAATAATAGGAGGTGGATGCTTTCTTGAAGAAATTAAAAAAGAAATAGAAAAGAAGGGGATTCAGGATTATTTCAAAATTTATGGCTATATTGAGGATTTTAAGGAAGTTAACAAAATTCTTCTTGAATGTGGTATAGGAATAGCTCCTTATTATCCTTACGACAAAAACAGCTTTACATATTATGCAGACCCCGGAAAAATCAAGTCTTACCTTGGAAGCGGCCTGCCAGTTGTACTAACAGATGTTCCACCAATTGCTGGTTTGATACAAAAAAACATGGCTGGATTAAGAGCCGGTTATTCCGACGAGGACTTTGCTTTAAAAATAATCCGGATTTTAGACAATTATGATGAATATAGGAAAAAAGCTTTTGAAATGGGTTTACTTTTTAACTGGGGTACAATTTTTACAAATGCCTTTGAAAAACTTTGATAGGAAAGATTTATGGATTCAATTAATTTTAAGATTATTCATATTCATATCGGCAGCGCAGACAGCGGTGGAGGCGGTGGAGAAAAATGTTTTTTTGAATTGGTTAAGGAATATGACCGTTTGGGTTTTAAACAAGAGATATATGTTGGCTTTAAAAGCAGTATTTCCGAATTTAGAAATTTAAGTAAAAATGCTTATGTTCATTATATGATAGATAAAAATCTTCAAATTAAAAATAAGATTTTATATCTATGGTTATACTTTAAAACTTTCTTCATCAGTTTTAAATATATAAAAAAATATAATGAAAATATATTAATTATAACTCATAGCGAGGTTTTTTCAAGCGTTGTTTTTGCGCGCTTATTAAAATGGAAAAACAAAAAGGCCTTTTGGATAGCGATTATACATATGCTTGTACCGCCTAAAAATTTTGATTTAACTCCTAGTATAATGAGATATTATCATATCCTGGAACAAAACATATTTTTTAAGATTCAAAAAAAATCGAATTTGCTTGTGACTGTAAATGAGATGTATGATGCAAAATTGATGAAATACAATATTAATAGATTAAACATAAAATACGGTAAAGAAAAAGAATTCTTTTATATAAATCCGTTTGAGAAAAGAACAATAGATATTATATTCATAGGTAGATTTTACCCCCAAAAAGGTATTGACCAGATACCGGATATCTGCCGGTGTATTGATGATAAGCTTAAAAGTAATGGGATTGATATTAAACTCAATTTTGGTTTAATAGGAGTTATGAATGAGGAAGGAGAAAGATTAAAAAAGAATCTTAATGCTTTCTTATCAAGATTTAACTTCATTTTTTATGGCTTTAAATCAGGTGATGAAAAATATGATTTATTAGGGAAATCAAAGGTATTCGTATTTCCCTCTCATTTTGAAAGTTTCGGCATAGTTTATCTGGATGCCATCTCCGTAGGAACCCCTGTAATTGAGTATGATATTCCCTGTTTTAATGATCACAGAAAAGGAATAATTAAGGTTCCATATTTAAATAATGAAGTGTTTGCCGAAAAAATAATCAAATTATTATTTAATAAGGAGTTGTTTAATAAACTTTCAATAGAAGGTTTTGATTATTCTTCAGAATTTTCATGGAAAAAAACCTCAAATTTAATTCTGGAAAAAATCAATATATGAAAAACAATTTATTATTTTGCAGGTAAAAATATGGATTTAATCGGTAGCCGGTTATCTTCAGTTGATGTATGCAGTATCGGTGTGCTAAAACACCATGTCAAAGGATTATTGGAATTGGATGTAACCGGGGCCAGGGAAGCGGTCCGCTATTACCGCAGAAAAACAGGTGAAGGGTTATCATTTACCGCATGGCTTGTCAAATGCATTTCGCGGGCCATTAGCGAATTTTCGGATGCTCATGCTTTGAGGGAAGGCTGAAGGAAAGTGATTGTATTTGAGGATATCGATATCTGTATTACCGTGGAGAGAGAATATCAAAATGAAAAAGTTCCTTTACCTTATGTGATCAGGAAAACGAATGAAAAGAGCCTTGTGGAAATTCATAAAGAAATCCGTTCAGCTAAATCTCAGCAATTGGAAACGGGGGATTGGTTCTTGGACGGAAAAAAAATACCAGGCTATTAAGTTTGTTTTTATCCATACCTGCCTTTTTTAGGAAAATATTTTGGATTAACCTGTTAAGAAATCCCTTTGCAATAAAGAAAACAATGGGAACAGCGGTTTTGACTTCAATCGGTATGACCGGCAGATTCAGCGGATGGGCGATTCCGATTAGCGCTTACCCGCTCTGTTTTGCCGTCGGTACTATAAATAAAAAACCGGGTATTATAAAAGACAAAGCCGGAGTGGAAAAGATTGCCATCCGGGAATTCATGCATCTTACGGTGATGATAGATCATGATGTTATGGACGGCGCTCTGGCAGCGAGATTTATCGATAGGCTGGCGGAATTAGTGGAAAACTCATACGGTCTTAATGAAAACAGCCATGTTAAATTCTTCTTTAACTCATTTCAGATATATCAAATTTGATATTGATTTATTGAAATTCCAAAATAGATTTCTTAAATCAGCAGCATATCAATAAGAAAAAACAAACCCTATTTTGGCACATTTATTGCCTTCTTAATAAAGCCATCATAAATCCTCCTGAAGATAAAAATTAGGTAAAGCCCCATCCTTAAGCAGAGAAAAGAGATATTCTTAAAGCTGAACTTGAATTCTGATAAGGACTTTTTTCTCTGCTTTTTTTTATGTTTTTTAATTGCCTGATTTTTGCTAAAATCATAATAAATAACTAAAATAATTTAACTCAAACTTAGAATCGTATCGGAGGTAAATAGATTGAATTTTGAATCTTATGTATTCCCAACCAGTAAAAAAGATTACATCCATGGGAAAAAACCAGATGTGGAATGCATCCTCTGCGCGATTATTCAAAATGACAACAGAGTTGTTTCATTGAAAATCACAGAGACAGAAAGCTTGTTTGTGTCTGTAAATTTATATCCATACAACAGCGGGCATATCATTCTTTTCCCAAAGCGGCATATTCCTGATATCAGGGAGATGAACGATCTTGAAGAGAAGGAAATGCTTAAATGCACAAAAATATTTATGAATTTTTTAGAAGAAATTTATAATCCCTTTGGTTTTAACATAGGTTATAACATTGGAAAGAGCGCGGGAGCATCAATCGTTCATATTCACCAGCATATAATTCCTCGCTATCCTAACGAACTTGGAATAATCGATCTCATCGGGGGGGCAAAGGTAATTGTAGAAAATCCAATTGATACTCAGAATAAGCTTAGGGAAAAAGTGAGAGAATATAGTAAAATTGAAAAAGAAGTCAAATTCTCAACAGATATCTAATCTATATCATGCAAATTCACGTGACAATATCCGCCTGGATTTTTTGAAAGATAATCCTGGTGGTACTCTTCAGCCGGCCAGAATTTCTGAGCCGGTACTATCTCAGTTACTATAGGTTTATTGTATTTTCCGGATTTTTCAAGTTTCTTAAGCGAATCCAGAGCGGTCTGCTTCTGCTCAGGGGTAAAATAGAATATCATTGAACGGTATTGTGATCCGATATCGTTTCCCTGGCGGTTCTTCTGCGTAGGGTAATGAATCTTCCAGAAATAATGAAGCATTTTATCATAATTTATCACAGAAGAATCATATTCAATAAAGACAGACTCGGCATGACCCGTTTTTCCAGTGCACACATCCTCGTATGTCGGATTTTCCTTGATTCCGCCTGAATAACCTGCGGTCGTCTTAATTATGCCCTTTAATTGCTTAAAATAAGCCTCGACGCCCCAGAAACATCCGGCTGAAAAAATTGTAGTTTCGACTGACATAACTATCTCCTATACTTGAAGATAGTTATTTTCCAGGTAAACGTCAATACGCTTTTTATTTTTTCCTCTGGAGATGAGGGGATTTGAACCCCCGGCCCCTGCAATGCGAATGCAATGCTCTCCCGCTGAGCTACATCCCCATAAAAATCAAGATAATTTATTCTATATTCAATTAATCGAAAAAGCCAATTTTGAAAAAATGTAATTTAAAAAAATTTATCTTAAACTGAGTAATTCTTTGAATTGGTATAATATTAGAGCTCTTAAGGTCTTTTGAGATTTATTAATGTTGAGAAAGGCCTCTCAGACCGGTCTCTTGATTTTATTCTTGGTTTCTTTTATCATATTTTATTATTTTTTATTTTGGAGAGTCTGTAATATGAATTCTAAAGAGATAAGAAATGCGTTTCTTGATTTTTTTAAAAATAGAGGGCACACAATCGTTAAAAGTGCCTCGCTTGTGCCTAATAACGACCCGACCCTGCTTTTTACCAACGCGGGAATGAACCAATTCAAAGATATTTTTCTGGGTTCGGGGAAACGTGATTACACGCGCGCTGTGGACACGCAGAAATGCATGCGCGTATCCGGAAAACACAACGATCTTGAGGACGTTGGAAAGGATACATATCATCATACTTTTTTTGAAATGCTCGGGAACTGGTCTTTCGGGGATTATTATAAAAAAGAGGCTATCGAATGGGCATGGGATCTTTTGACAAATGTATGGAAATTACCGAAAGACAAGCTATATGCTACCGTCTATCAATCGGATGACGAGGCATATCAATTATGGGAAAAAACCTCGGGCATAGATAAAACACATATTATGCGCTTCGGCGACAAGGAAAATTTCTGGGAAATGGGCGCGGCCGGTCCTTGCGGCCCTTGTTCTGAAATTCATATAGACCAGGGCGAAGGCTCCTGTAATAAAAAAGACGTTAAAGGCCACAAATGCGGGGTAAATACCGGATGCTCCCGCTATATTGAGCTTTGGAATCTTGTTTTTATTCAGTACAACCGTAAGGATGATGGAACCCTTGAACCTCTGCCTGAATAAGCATGTCGACACGGGAATGGGTTTTGAAAGGATCGTTTCGGTTATCCAGGGGAAACATTCTAATTATGATACAGATTTATTCACATCTATAATCCGTAAAATTGAGGAAATGAGCGGCTATAAATATAACACAAAAGACGGCACTCCAACAGGAGCGATTATTGGAATGTCAATACGTGTGATTGCCGACCATATCCGCTCTCTTACATTCGCACTTGCCGATGGCGTAATGCCGTCAAATGAGGGAAGGGGCTATGTAATGCGGAAAATTCTACGAAGGGCAATCCGCTACGGCAAAAACCTTGGTTTTGATTCTCCGTTTCTTCATAAAATCGTTGCCATTGTGATTGACGTTATGGGAGAAGCCTTTTCGGAAATAAAAGAGCGTTCGGAAATGGTTAAGTCGCTTATTCTTTCAGAGGAAGAGTCTTTTTTCAATACACTGAACAGGGGGCTTGATAAGCTCGATGAGATTATCAAACAAGCCAAAAAGAACAAGAGCAAAATAATAAGCGGCGACGATGTCTTCATGCTTTACGATTCTCTCGGTTTTCCGCTTGATTTTACAGAGAATGTTGCACAGGATGAGGGTCTTGAAATAGACATGGAAGGCTTCCGGGCCTTAATGGAAGAGCAGAAGGAAAGGGCAAGGGCACACTGGAAGGGTGGAGCATTCGAGGTCGGAATTATTAAAGGAATTACCAAGCCAACGGAATACACCGGTGAAGATTTTTATGAGGCAGAAGCCTCTATCCAGATTATTATTAAAGACAATGCGATTGTCGAATCAATCTCCGAGAACGACGATATAATTATTGTGGTCAATAAAACGCCCTTTTATGCCGAAAAAGGTGGTCAAATCGGCGACACCGGTGTAATCGAAAAAGGGCAGGACAGAATTGTAATAACCAATACAAGAGTGTTTGAAGACGCTGTTCTCCATTACGGAAGGGTCATCAATGGTTCTTTTAAGACAAGGGAAATGGTTCTTATGAGGGTGGACAAGGAGAGAAAAGAAGCTATTGCCAGGAATCACACAGCTACACACCTGATTCACAAAGCTTTGAGGAATGTCGTAGGTGAACATGCGGCACAGGCGGGTTCTCTCGTTGGGCCTGACAGATTAAGATTTGACTTTACTCATTCAAAGGCTCTTTCAAAAAATGAGATAGAGAGGATTGAGAACGAGGCTAATAAAATTGTTCTGCAAAACATTCCAGTGAAGATTACGAGAATGTCAAAGGATGAAGCCGTAAAGAGCGGGGCAGTCGCAATTTTCGAGGAGAAATATGGTGAAGTGGTTCGTGTAGTCGAAGTAAGCGGGTACTCGAAAGAGCTGTGCGGAGGAACTCACGTCAAAAGAAGCGGAGATATCGGCTTAATAAAGATTGTTGAGGAATCCTCGATTTCATCCGGAACAAGAAGACTTGAAGCCGTTACCGGGTTTAATTCGCTTGAGGAAATAAGACGTCATTTTTACAGAATAAAAGAAATTGGCGGCATTCTTAATGCCGATGATGAAAAGATTATTGAGAGAATCCGGCAGCTTATGGATTCGGTTAAATCGAAAGATAAAGAAATAGAAGAATTTAAAAAACAGCAAGCAAAGTCCGGTATTAGTGAGCTTTTAAAGAAAACCAAAAAGATTAACGGATTTGATGTCATAATACAAAGGGTTGATATGGATAATGATGCGATGACGTCCATTGTTGACGAATTTAAAGAAAAATCCTCGGGAGTGATATTCCTTATAGGGGCTTTATCGGGCGGCAGGGTTGCCATAACGGCCGGAGTCACAAAATCCCTTACCGGTAAAATCAAGGCAGGCGATTTAGCCCGTGAAACATCGAAGATTGTCGGTGGAGGCGGGGGTGGAAGGCCTGATTTCGCACAGGCAGGCGGGAAAGACCCCTCGAAAATCGATGAAGCCATTAAAAGGGCCCAGGAAATTATAGAGAATGGACTTAGGGATTAGGGTCGTCTCGACACTCGACGACCGGTTCCCTCGATACATTTCTAACTGCGTTAGAAATGTATCGAGGGAACCCTGGCCTCTCCTTGTCAAGGAGGGGGTAAGTATATTAAAAAAAATCATTATTGTACGATAATACTGAGAGTAATTAAAACCGGATCAAACGGCACGTTTGTTTCCAAAGTCGAAGATATGGCCGAAAACCTTTTTACCGGCGCGCCAGAAGTATGTTACATCCTGCCAATCCCTTATGGAGAGAAGTTTTCTTATTATAAATTCCGGGTTGAATGAAACACTGTACAATCCCTGGACAAGCTTCATGAGCCTTTCGTTTCCCATTGGTGTTTTCATAACAGGCTCCCGCATATCAAAGTGTTCCCAATCCTCGGTGATAAGCCAGTTGTTTTTTCTGCAATCCTCGAAAAGCGGAGTACCGGGGTATGGAATCACCACAGTTGCCTGCATAGTATAAGCATAATTCTTTATAAGAAGGTATTTCCCGAGATTAAGGGTATTAATAGCGTCTTCTTCCGTTTCCCAGGGATAGCCGAACATTATTGTAATATGCGGATAAAGACCAGCCTTTCGCAGGAGTTTTACAGCTCCGATCATTTCCCCGATCTTTTCTCCCTTGTTAACCCGATCAAGTGTCGCCTGATTTGCAGATTCAATACCGACAAGAATAAGGCGAAAGCCTGCCCTTTTCATCAGTTTCATATCATCAAAGGTGATGGAATTACCAAGGCGCATATTGCAATCGATGCTTATTTTTTTATTATATCCCCTGTCGATCATTCCCCTGCAGAAATTACGCAGCCAATCGCCAACTGGGAATGTTCCCGTATCATCCATAATTTCCTTAACGCCGTATTTTTCTATCAATATACCTATTTCATCAAGAAGTGATTCCGGACTTCTCTTGTTAAATTTTGGGAAAAGCGTCGTCCATGAACAAAATGTACAGAGATGGTACCAGCAGTCCCGTCCGGCCATTGTATATGTTCCCGGTGTTTTTTTGTAATTTCCGTTATGATAGGCATAAAATTTCCAGTTTGTTAAATCCCTGTCAATTAGTGGAAGAGTATTGAGATCATACTTCTCTTTCAAATTTACCACTGTTTTGAATTGTACCGTCCTTATTCCGCCAATAAATACCAGGTTCAAAATTTCCCGGCTTTTTATTGATATAATCGGTAAGGCTTAATAAAAGAAAATCATAATCCCCGCCTGTGATAACAAAATCCACGGATGACTCCCGGAAAGCCTCTTCCGGAAACGCCGTGACATGGTCTCCCATTAAGACAATTTTTGTCTCCGGGAGTGCTGATTTTATTTTATTTACAATATCATAATGTCTTTTCACCACCGGGGTTTTTGTTTCCATTGCAAGAATATCAGGCCTGATTTTAACAATGTTGTTTTCCCAATCAGAATAGCTCTTCTGTCCGGCAATAGCATCATCCCAGATAACTTCATATCCCCTGCTTTTAAGTAGAGACGCCGCCGAGGCCGGCACCATCGGATAAATAAACGTGGGATCGTTAAACCATTGAAATTGCCTGTTCTGTGATAAAAGCGGTATACCCTTAATATTTTCGAGCGGGGGATAGGTTATGGATACCTTCATGACTTACCTCTTTAAATCTTTTGTAAAAAAAATGCCCTTCAAAAAATTAAAACCGTAAACTAAATGGGATAAAAAAACACCTATCACCGTCCAGAAATATTCCAGGGGGTTTAATGTAAAAGCCGTAATGATATTTAAAAGGAAATAAAATGCCAGAATGCTGAAATAAAATATTGGTAAAACCGGAAATATAATGGTTAAAATCCCGCCTAATAAAGTAAACAATAGAAATAGAGATGGTACAAAATAAGATAGTATTCTCGATGTTTCGGGAAATTTCTTGGCAAAAAAGCCTCGGTGCAGGGCATAATTGGCGATCTGCTGAAAATGATTTGGAAAAAGGTTTCTCCTGTGATGGAAAACCATAACTTCGGGATTATAGATAATCCTATACCCGAGATTTTTTATTTCCAGGCATAGCTTGGTATCTTCACCCGGGTAAAAAGTGGAATCAAACCCCCCGATTTTGTCAAACACATCTTTTCTGACAATAAGGTTCACCGATGGAAGATCGAAATCCTCATGTACCCTGCCTGTTTTAACATATCTTTTTCGGTAAACAAAGCTTGTCAAAAGCGATGAATAAACATTTCCGGAGACTTTCTGCCAGAAGCTATCAGTTTTTGGGGTTATCGCAGGACCTCCGACGGCTGCTACTGATTCATCCTGAAAGTATGGAAGAGCGTTTGAAAGCCAGTTTTGATCCGGAAAAGCGTCATCATCGGTAAAGGCCAGGATCTTTCCCGAGGCATATTTAGCGCCAAGGTCTCTTTTTTCAGCAGGGCCGACTTTTCCGCTTGGAATAATTTTAATATTGAGCTTATCCGAAAGAACCTCATTCTCATCAGAATCCGGTAGGATTATTATTTCAAAATCCTTCAATATCAGCCTTTCATAATAAGGAATAGCCTCCCGAATATACCCATTAAACCTTGGACAAGGTATGATAATCGAAATAAATATATTATTTTCTTGCATAATGATCCTTACAAGCCTCATCCCCTCGGGATAAGGTTAAATATTTTAACAGAAAATCCTGAAATAAACAATGTTCATAATGGTGCTTTAGGGGCTTTACCCCTTTAAATTACCGCCAAAGGGTATGATACCCTTTGGAATCCCCATATATTAGTACCAATATTAAATAACAAAGCCAATATAACTGGCTTTGTTATTTATTCCGTAATCCATATACTGGGTGTCCAGAGGAATTCATTCCTCTGGCGGGGTATTAGGGGCAGCGCCCATAAAGTACCTTGTTCACCGTTATTTTTCCCCGGTTATGAAAGTAATTCCTACTAGAATCCTCAGAAAATACATACCAATGGTAAGTATCGGATGCCGTAAAAGACGAAGCCATTTTCTATTTTCAATAAAAACACCGAAGTAGCGGTACCATATCCCAAACTGTCTTTTAATATCCGGGTCAGCTCTACCCCATTTGTTTATGTATTTTTCAAAGCTTTTTGCATAATAACCCTTTTTTGAAAGATATTTCTTTAAATCAAACTCGGATTCGTTATGATAAATACAGCTTCCATAAATCTCAGGTTTAACCCCTCTTTCACGAATAAAGGAATCATATTCGGAATGAGATTCCTTGGAATTAAATTCGCTATTATAATCAGAAGGAAAAAGGCCGATTTTTCCGGTTTGTTTTATCTTCTTATCGATGTCCCAGTCCTCAGGACCGCTCATACTTTCATCAAACCCGCCACTCCTGACAAAGGCATCTTTCAGGAAAAACCTGGCTCCGTCTATCGGTGTTCCGTTGTAAAATCCCCTTTCAAAGCGCCTGACTTTGCTGAAAAATATTTTTCCAAGAACGACTTCCGGAATATGCAGAGCGGAATAATCATTTTTTTCAATAAAATAAACGCATCCTTCTATTAAAAAAGGAGAAAATATCATATCAGCATCGATAAACATAACGTATTTACCGTTTGATATTTCGAGCATGCCAAAGTTTCTCTGAGCCGACCTTTCAGGCCCCTTATCAAAAACTTTTTCAGTGTATTTAAAGGCGATCTCTTTTGTCCTGTCTATCGAAGCATTATCAACAACTATAATTTCGATATTCGAATAAGATTGAAGAAGAATACTCCGCATACACCTTTCAATATTTTTTTCTTCATTTTTTGTTGTAATAGTAATTGAAACAAAATCCTTCATTGCCTTTCCTCTATAAGGTCATTGCGAGTTAAGCTTTCTATTGCACTTACACGAAGCAATCCGCTACACTTAAATTAAAAATAAGGTAGATTGCTTTTAAGAAATAAGCTAGAGAACACCTCGCAATGAACTCATACTGTGCTTTTAAGTACTGAGTTAATTCTTAAATTTAATATATTCGTTTAGGGTATTGCTTTTATTACATAAAACAATTTTCATTCAAGTACAAATTATTTTAGATTATAATTATAATATAAATTTCATAAAAAGAAAATTGTTAGATGTACCGGATAGTGCTATAATATCTCGTTATCAAATCGGAGGTGCCAGTAATAAACCGGAGGGAAAAATGCTGATAAACAAAGTTCAGGGATCAACAAACAAAAGGTCTATCAGAGAAGTCGTTGACGGTTTTGACAAAAGCAGGTTATACCTGCCTGCACTTCAAATGAAAGTTGAAGAAACTTATTGGAAGCTTAACTATAGGGAACTTCAGTATTATATAAAAAGCATTGGTAATGCTCTACTGCAGATGGGCATAAAAAAGGGAGATAAAATCGGTGTTATTTCCGAAAACAGGGTTGAATGGGCAGTAACATATCTTGCCGTTACATGTTTTGGAGCAGTGATTGTTCCATTCGATATACTTCTTAATCCAGAAGAATTGCTTCACATAGTAAAGGCCAGTGATGTAATTATGGTCTTTACTTCCAGCGCATATATTGAAAAAATAGCCGAAATACAGTCTCACATAAAAACTTTAAAACAGATCGTGTCTTTTGATGAAAACAAATTTTTATTTAATGAAATAGATAGAATCTTAAAAATTAAAAATGATCAAACAAGCGAAGGTACTTTTAAGGAAAGAATAAAAGAACTGGAAAATGAAGAATTTAAGGAGGGGAAACCTCTTAAAAAGCTTGAGTTTATTTATTTTAATACGATTTTCAATCTCGGCAAATCTCTCTTTCAAAAAGATATTGATAATTATAGCAACACAATTGTCGATCCATACGATACTGCAGCCCTGATTTTTACATCCGGCACAACCGGTATGCCGAAAGGTGTAATGCTTAATCATTACAACCTGATAACCAATGCCGACGGCCTTCATATGGGAACATATCTTGGACCTGGCGATAACTGGATTATAGTGCTTCCATACCATCACACATATCCTACGATACTTGGTGTAATACTTCCGATTCTCACATACGGACTGATTACAACCATCCCGACTTTAAGGCCTAATATTTTAATTCAGACAATGAAGGAAACCGGTGCAACATGCATCCCGGCGGTACCTGTTTTGATAGAAAAAATTTATAAAAATATTTTTATCAATGTCAGGGAAAAGGGAATAATAATCGATACAATTTTCAGTCTTTTATTTAATATCAGTAAATTCTTTTACAAGGTCCTGGGCATGAAAATCGGTCATATTTTATTCGGAAGTGTAAGGAGAGAATTGGGTGTTCCTAACCTGAAATTCTTTATCTCCGGGGCAGGCCCCATTCCGAAAGAAGTAATTGACGGGATGGAAATCCTGGGTCTTACCATAATGCAGGGTTATGGACTTACAGAAAGCTCACCGGTAATATCAACTACCTTTCCCGAGCATAATAAACCTGGCTCTGTCGGCCTGCCTCTCTGCAATGTGGAAGTCAGGATTGTTAATCCAGATGACGAGGGAAATGGGGAGCTTCTTGTCAGAGGACCAAATATAATGACAGGTTATTACAAACAGCCCGATCTGACGGATGAAGTGATTGACGGTGAAGGATGGCTTCACACTGGAGATATAGCCAGGAGAGATGAAGAAGGTTATATTTTCATAAGCGGAAGAATGAAAAATATAATAGTGACCAAGGGTGGCAAAAATATCTATCCTGAAGAAATTGAAAATAAACTTCTTGAAAGCGACTTTATATCTGAAGTAGTCGTGATTCCGGAAACGGAAGATGACAGCGGCGAATTCCCTTACGCTATAATTTATCCTAATTTTGAGGCCATAACGGCTCTTGAAAACCAGCAAAACAAAACATTCAATGAAAAGGAAATTAAGGCTTTGATAAAAAATGAGATTAAAACTCATACGAGTAAAATGGCAAACTATAAACTTCCGAGGGGTTTTGAAATCACAAATGAAGAGTTACCAAAAACATCAAGTAAAAAAGTAAAGCGTTTTATGTTTAAAATAAACCCTAAATAGTAAAGCCGGCTTTAATCATAAAGAGATATTTCAATATTTTATTTAATTATCAGGTGTTTGTATGCAAATAAAGATTAAAAAACTCCATAAAAACGCTCTTTTACCGGAATATAAAACTGCTTATAGTTCCGGAGCCGATATTTATGCCTGCCTGGCTGAGGATTTAGTTTTAAGACCAATGGAAATAAGGCTTATTCCCACGGGATTTTCAATTGAAATACCGAAGGGTTTTGAAATTCAAATACGGCCCAGGAGCAGCCTGGCCTTAGAGGGAATATCAATTCCAAATGCTCCCGGCACAATTGATGCGGACTACAGGGGTGAAGTAAAAGTCATACTCATCAACCTTGGGAAAAATGATTTCACAATAAAAAATCAAGACAGAATTGCCCAGATGGTATTAGCGAAAACTCAAAGGGCAGAATTTGTTTTCGAAGATGTTTTATCTGATACCGAGCGTGGGAGCGGCGGTTTTGGCAGCACGGGCAAAGGAAAATCAACGTTATAAATTGGAATATAAATCTTCAATTTCTATATGTTCCAGAGATTGTACTATTATCTGGTTTGTAGAGGTATTGAATTGCACTTTTTTACCATGCTCACCACCCGTATTTACAGACTTTATCCTTATATCATTTTTCCTTAATATCTGTGCCGCTATTTCGACATTTCTATCCCCGATAAAAAATATTTCCTTTTCATCAAATATAATAAAAGCCCCCCCGATTATCGAGGCCTCTAATGACTTTATATTTGATCCTGAGGAAATAAATTTATTTATCAATGTCTGGATTGCTATATCACCGTATTTTGTACTGATATTATTACCCTGAGTTTCGGGAAGCAAAAAATGGCACATTCCCCCATATTTTTTTTCTTTATCATACAAGCAGACGGCAACACATGAACCCAGAACCGTCTTAATGATAATCGGTTTTGTTGAGAATATCAATTCCCCCGGATTTAAAAAATATCCTTTTAATACCATCTGCTATTCCTTCTTTTGATAAATTGAGTTTTTTACCGGGATAAACCGTTGGTTAATACCTACCATACTTTCGGATAACCCAAGTATTAAATATCCATCAGGTTTAATATAATCATAAAGTCTATTTAAAACAATTTCCTTTTCTTTATTATCAAAATATATCAGGACATTTCTGAGAAATACAATGTCGAAATTTTTTTTAAAAGGATATTGGCTCAATAGATTCAAATATCTGAAAGAAACAATTTCCCGTAGATTATTTTTTACTATAAAACTATTGTTATCTTTATCGAAATTAAAAAAGGATTTTAATTCACTATCTTCAATATGTCCTTTTACTTTTGTATAATGATAAACTCCTTCCGAGGCAATCCGGAGAACTTTAGTTGAGATATCAGTCGCCAAAATTTTAATATCCAGCCTGTCCAGATCAGGAATGCTTTGTTTGCATGATATCGCCATACTGTAGGGCTCTTCTCCGGTCGAACATGCGGCGCTCCAAAGCCGGATGTAGCTTTCTTTTTTATAATTTTCAATTAAGTATTTCTTCATAATTTCGAAATGAATTTCTTCTCTGAAAAAATAACTGAAGTTTGTAGTAAGAGTATTAACAAACTCAATCAATAAATTCCCAGACTTATCATTTAAAAGAGCCGCATAATATTCTTCAAAATTTAAAAATAGCTTATTCAGTCCGACAAATTTTGATATCCTGTGAATAAGAAGATATTTTTTATGCTCTCTTAGAGTTATTCCGCTTTTTTTAAACAATAAATCAGTTAATTTATGAAAAGTTTCATCGGATAGTTCCGGATAATCCAAATCGAACATAAACCACCCATAAAAATATATTACTTACATTATTTAGAAAAAGACAAATTAACTGGCAAATATGATATGAAAATAGAATATTATAACCCATGATGAGATGTTAATAAAAAGTACCCCCACTTTAACCCCCATTTTTTTATAAAACCTTGACTTATTATAAATAGTGTTATAATAATAATCAATAGAAAAAAGGATGTCAATATGAATTATATTGAGATTGTTAATATGCTTAATGTTACAGCAGAAAAAGTTAAGAATTTTGAAAGCGGCGATTTAATAGCCGTTTTGGAAATTAAAGATACCTATAAGTCCATCGAAAAGTTATTATCGGTAAACGAGGCATTGAAAGATATCGCCAGATTTATTCAGCTTCTTTCAAAATTAACATCAAATCTATCTGTTGCCGGAACCGAGAAAGAATCTCTTGATATTCTTTCCCAATCAAATGATATTATTATCAATTTATTCTCAAAAAAAATTGCAGGTAAAGAAGCAGCTAAGATAATGAATTTACTCATAAAGAAAATATACGCTGTCTTTAAAAATTTTGAGGAAAAAGAAGCAGAAAAACCGGAAAGTCCCTCTATTTACTCTGATAATTATTTTTCAAATATCGTTGATGATAAAAAGATGCTTTCCCAGCTCTGCGAGGAGGCGAAGGAACACTTGGATGCCGCTCAATATACTTTAATTGAACTGGAGTATAATGATACAAATCAGGAAAATTTAAACAAGGTTTTCAGGAGTTTTCATACTATTAAAGGCTCTTCAGCTTTTCTGGGGCTTAAAAATTTTGAGGAAATCGGCCATGAAATGGAAAGTTTGCTCGTATTAGTAAGAGATGGAAAATTAAGAATAACAAAAGATTTGATTGATGTAATATTTTTCGGGATTGAAATTATCAGGAATCTGGTTACAATTATGGAAACAAATGATTTTGAAGTTAAAAAAATAGCCGAAAGCTTTAAAAAAGTTAATATTTTTGATTATATACACCTTATTCAAAGAATTTTATCTCAATACAAGATAAAAAAGATTGGGGAAATACTTCAGGAAGAAGGAAAGCTTAACAATAAAGAGATCGATTCCATTCTTGATAAGCAGATAAATTTAAATAAAAAATTTGGCGAGATTGCGGTTGAAGAAAAACTTATTACTAATGACGATGTTAACAACGCAATAAAGAAACAGCAATTGCCGTCCGGGAAAAAGGCATCCTATGTTAAGGTATCCAATTCAAGATTAAACCGTTTAATCGATATTGTCGGCGAGCTCGTAATCAATCAATCAATGCTTAAACAGGTTATTCAAAATAAAAATGAGGAGGATGATACATCTGAGAAAACCATTTCCCAGCTTGAGGGAATAACTACAAACATTAAAAATTTGGTCTTATCGATGGGGATGGTACCAATTTCCGAAATTTTCAACAGACTTCGTGTTGTTATACGCAATACTGCGCAGGATCTGCATAAAGCAGTTACAGTTGAGATAAAGGGTGAGGATACTGAACTCGATAGAAATGTTATAGAATCGATATATGATCCCCTTGTTCATATGGTCAGAAATTCAATAGACCATGGAATTGAAATGCCGGACTTAAGAGAAGAGAAAAACAAAGATCGTATAGGAAAGATTTTAGTTAGTGCGGAGCATAAAGGAAACGGTATAGAAATTTCGGTATACGATGACGGTAAGGGAATAGATAAGGAAGAGGTTTTAGAAAAAGCATTGTCAATGGGAATAATTGAGAGGGATAATTTAAATAAAATTAATGATAGAGATATTTACAACTTTATGTTTTTACCTGGTTTTTCAACAGCAAAGACGGTTACCGAAATTTCCGGCAGGGGAGTTGGTCTGGATGTTGTGAAAAAAAATATTGAGGAAATCCATGGTAGAATTGAAGTATTATCAAAAAAAGGCCAGTTTACAAAATTTATAATCAAGCTGCCATTAACGCTTGCGATAATCGAGGGTTTTGTAACATCTATTGGGGATAACAGATATGTTTTTCCATTTAATTTAATAAATGAGATCGTTGTTTCAAACAAAGATAATATTAACATAATGGATGACGGAAATATGATGCTTTTCAACCGTGGAAATTATATTCCTGTAATTTTTGCAGGCAAGATTTTTAAAGATGATTCATATTATAGAGGGCCGGATAAGCTATTGATTATCGTAATCTCCTTTGAAAACAAGAATTACGGAATAGCAGTTGATAAAGTCCTGGGAAAACAGGAAATAGTTATTAAAAATCTGGGTGATGCTTTAGCGAATCTTTCGGTTTTTTCCGGCGGGACTATATTTGGGGATGGAAAAATTGGTTTTGTTGTAGATATTGAAGGTTTTCTGGAAAAAGCCAGGATATAATTTGTTGCATAAGGAGGACCGGGTTCTATGGCTATTATGATTGTTGATGATTCAAGTATCGTTAGAAGTGTAGTAAAAAAATCGTTATCTTTATCCGGATATAACGATGTTATAGAAGCCGAGGATGGTATCATTGCACTCGAAAAAATAAAAAATGATATGAATAAATTTGAACTATTTGTGCTTGATGTTAATATGCCGAAAATGGATGGTATTACATTAACAGGTGAAATCCGCAAAATGGATTCGAAAACACCTATTATTATGCTGACTACTGAAACTGATAAAGCAAAAATGGTTCAGGCAAAAACAAAAGGCGCTACCGGCTGGATAATCAAACCCTTTGACTCCGACAAGTTCATTAAAGTTGTAGAGATTTTATTAAAAATACAATAAATTGATTAATTAATAATCATTTTCCTGAATCTAGAGCCTTCTTAAGATAATTAATTTTTTTGTAATATTTTATTTTTGGTATTACAAAGAAGATAATGAGAATGATAATATATAGAATTATCAGATAAAATATTGGAAATGAAGGCAGTGTCTGGTATGAAAATGGAACAAATGATAAAATCTCGGCAGCCTTTTGAGAAAAATTCCATAAAAACCCTATAAAGAATTCAAGAACCGGGTTTAAATAATTAAATCCCACTGCTATAAAAATAAATTCAATAAAAAGTAAATATGTCAAAAGATTGAATGCGGGAATAATTATAAGATTGGCTGCGGGGGAAATAATACTTATCCCCTTAAAAAAATAAAGCAGGATAGGCATTGTGCTTATATTTGCTGAGATTGTGACTGCCAGGATTTCAGATATATGTTTTCCTGTGAAAGACAAATAATTGCGGATAGAGTCCGTAAAGAAGTAAATGCCTGCAACAGCAGAATAGCTCAGCCAGAAGCCGGCATTTATAATATATTCCGGATTAAAAAGAAGGACAACAAAAGCTGAAATTAATAAAATATCCATAAATTCGGTAATTCTTCCGGTCATTTTTAAAGAATTGTATATCAGGAACATTAAACCCGCTCTCATAATTGAAGCTCCAAATCCTGCCACGGCAACATAAGCAATAATAACTAAAGACGCGATTCCATAAGCCGAACGCTCCTTCATAAAAAGCTTAAGAAGATAAACTATGCCGATTCCAACAATTGCCACATTCAGGCCTGAAATTGCGAGAAGATGTGTAACACCGGTCATCTTGAAGGTTTCATTGGTAGAAAAATCCACAAAATTAGTATTCGCTAGAATCATGCAATAGAGCAGAGACTTGATATTATTATTGTTCAGCTTTGATATTCTATCGTTTACCCACTTTCTTATCTGTGAAACTGTTTTGAACAAGGTAAAACCATTTTTGCTTATTTCTATATATTTTGCATTGAGATTTGCGTATTTTCTATTACCAAAATTAAAAATTGTGATATATCCCTTTATATTGACAGTCTGGCTTTTATAAAGGGCGTAAGCGTTTGTGGATAATATTTTGATGCTTCCGGAATGAACCTGGTATTGGCCGTCGCTTCTCAATTCAGGAAAATCGGTAATTTGAAGCTCTGTGTTCACAAAACCCTTTTCAGGAAGATTGATAAGATTATTCCGGTATTTAGTCCCGGAATAAAATCCTGCGGCTATTCCCAGGATGAGAAATGGAATTAACAGATAATTTTTAAAATAATATGTAAGAAAACCAGCTATAAATAATAATATCAGGAAAGGAAGCAAAAGGAATCCGAAGCTGAAAGATAAATAAACGGCTATTATAAATAAGATAATATTCAAAGGCATTTTTCACCAAAATTATTTATTATTTTCCAAACTTTATTTCAACCTCATTGGAATCGAGCTTTTTGATATTAAAAGTTTCGTTGTAATAACTGCTGACACTTCTTAAAATGCCAATTATATCAATAAGGCTTTTTTCTGATGAAAATTTTATTATCAGAGTATTTTCATCCGTTTCAGAAACATCAATTTTCTGAACATAAATATTATCCGGTAAAATATTGTAAAATTCATTATTTACTTTAATAATGTTTTTAATTAATTCCTTCGCATTTTTTGTCTGTTTCGCATAAGATTGATAAAGCCTCGGGGCAAAATCAGTCATCCAGAACTCAAGAAATCTCTGCTTGAAGTCGTCTTCCGCAATATTTAATTTTTCACTTATAACTTTATACATATTATTCATTCTTTCTACCGATGAAAAATTATCCTGGTTGCTGAATTTTTCCACTCCCATTCCCATCTCATCAGCAACATCTTTCCAGTATTTGAAACCAAACTTGTTTTTATTAATTATCCATTCCTTTATTGCGGTTAAAAAAAGAATTTTCATAAGAATGCTCCCAAGCATTAATTTTTTATCGGGTTTCATTCAGGAAAAGTGTAATTTAAAAAAGAATTTTCGTCAAAGGCTAAAACTTTTTAAAAATGACAATTTATTGAGTTGGATTTATAATATTGTGTTTTTTAGCCAGGAGAGTTTATGCCGAAAAGGAAGGATATTAAAAAAATTTTAATTATCGGTGCGGGTCCAATTATTATTGGACAGGCATGTGAATTTGACTATTCAGGAACACAGGCATGTAAAGCTCTGAAAGAAGAGGGTTTTGAGGTAATCCTTATAAATTCCAATCCGGCGACAATTATGACAGACCCGGAAATTGCAGATAAGACATATATTGAACCGATCACATTTGATTATCTGGAAAAGATCATTGAAAGGGAAAGGCCGGACGCCCTGCTTCCTACTTTAGGAGGACAGACTGCTTTAAACGCCGCAGTCGAGCTTTATGAAAACGGTATCCTTGATAAATATAATGTCGAAATGATCGGCGCAAATTATGAAGCCATTAAAAAGGGTGAAGACAGGGATGAATTCAACAAAACCATGAATAAAATCGGACTAAAGGTTCCCGAGAGCGCCATTGTCCATTCGCTTGAAGAAGCCCTGTCGATTGTCGAAAGAATCGGTTTTCCAAATATTATACGCCCTGCCTTTACGCTCGGGGGAACCGGCGGCGGTATTGCATATAATATTGAAGAATTTAAAACCATAGTAAAGCGAGGCCTTGATATAAGCATTAAAAGCGAGATACAGATTGACAAATCGCTTATAGGATGGAAGGAATTTGAACTTGAAGTGATGAGAGATAAAAAAGACAATGTGGTAATAGTATGTTCCATTGAAAACTTTGACCCAATGGGTGTTCATACCGGCGATTCAATCACTGTAGCCCCGGCTCAGACTCTTACGGATAAAGAGTACCAGAGGCTCAGGGATTATTCTATCGCAATAATCCGTGAAATCGGAGTAGACACGGGCGGTTCCAACATCCAGTTTGCAGTGAACCCCGATAATGGCGATCTTGTTGTAATTGAAATGAATCCAAGAGTTTCCCGCAGTTCTGCGCTTGCCTCCAAGGCAACCGGTTTTCCGATAGCCAAAATTGCCGCCAAACTCTCGATCGGCTATACTCTTGATGAAATACCGAATGATATTACAAAAGAGACTCCGGCATCATTTGAACCTGCTCTGGACTATGTTGTTGTTAAAATTCCGCGCTTTAATTTTGAGAAATTTAAAGAAACAAAGCCGATTCTCGGCACACAGATGAAGTCTGTCGGCGAGGTAATGTCAATCGGACGGACATTTAAAGAAGCCCTTCAAAAGAGCCTGAGGTCGCTTGAAAACCGCTATACCGGCTTAAATTATATACTCTACGGCAAGACTTCACTTTCAGAAGAAGAGATAAAGAAGATAATACCTGAAAAACTCAGAATTCCTAATCCGGAAAGAATTCTTTACATTAAAGACGCCCTGAAGATGGGTTTTTCTATTGATGAAATATTCAATTATTCAAGGATTGACAGATGGTTTTTGTATAATATTGAAGAGATAATCAATTTTGAGAAGACCATTCTCGGAAAAAGGCTCAAAGATATAGATAAAGATGAAATGAAAATGATAAAGCAGTTCGGCTACTCTGACAGCCAGATTACTCTTCTATGTAAGGAAAACTTAAGCGAGATAGATGTCAGGAACTATAGAAAATCACTTGGCGTCGAGCCGACTTATAAGCTTGTTGATACCTGTGCGGCGGAATTTCAAGCAAAAACCCCTTACTTTTATTCAACTTATGAGGATGAAGACGAGGCTTTTCCTTCAAACAACAAGAAGGTTATGATTCTTGGAAGCGGTCCCAACAGGATTGGCCAGGGAATTGAGTTTGATTATGCCTGTGTGCATTGCTCCATGGCTCTTCGTGAGGAGGGTTTTGAAACAATAATGGTGAATTCCAACCCGGAAACTGTTTCTACCGATTACGATATTTCTGATAAACTATACTTTGAGCCCCTTACTTTTGAAGATGTGATGAACATTTACGAAAAGGAAAAGCCAATCGGTATAGTCCTGCAATTCGGCGGGCAGACTCCGCTAAAACTTGCGCTGCCTCTGTACCAGGCCGGAGTTCCGATTCTTGGAACATCTTCCGAATCTATAGATATAGCCGAAGACAGGGATAGATTCCGAGGTCTGATTGAAAGTCTAGGTTTTAAACAGCCTCCCTCGGCTACGGCAAGAAATATAGAGGAAGCACTTGATATCGCTGATAAAATAGGTTATCCGATTCTAGCGAGGCCGTCTTATGTACTGGGCGGCAGAGCTATGTTAATTGTTTACAGCCGTGAAGAGCTTGAGAAATATATGCATGATGAGGCGGAATCTCTCAAGGACGGTCCTGTTTTAATCGATAAATTTCTTGAAGACGCTCAGGAAATCGACGTCGATGCTATCGGTGACGGAGAAGATGTTGTAGTAGCCGGTATTATGCAACATATTGAGGAGGCTGGAATCCATTCAGGCGACAGCGCTATGGTTCTTCCGCCGATTACTATTAAAAAAGAGATTATTCTTGAAATAGAGAAAGAATCGGTTGCCGTGGGAAAAGCCCTTGGTGTTAAAGGATTGATGAATATTCAATATGCCGTTAAAGACGGCACCGTTTATTTTATAGAAGTAAACCCGAGAGCATCAAGGACTGTTCCTTTTGTCAGCAAAGCTACCGGTATTCAGTGGGCAAAAATGGCTTCGAAAATTCTTGTCGGACATAAACTGAAGGAGCTCGGCATTACAAAATACAGGGAACCGGACTTCCTCTCCGTAAAAGAGGTCGTTATTCCGTTTAATAAATTCCCCGATGTAGATGCGATTCTCGGGCCTGAGATGAAATCAACCGGAGAAGTAATGGGTATTGATTACAATTTCGGTTCGGCTTTTTTAAAATCTCAGATTGCAACAGGAATGATTCTGCCGAAATCGGGGACGATACTTGTGACCGTTAACAAAAATGATAAGTCTAAAGTTGTAAAACCTCTGAAAAAATTGAAGGAAATGGGTTACAAGATAATTGGAACAAATGGGACATCGGTCTTTTTAAATAAAAACGGTGTAGAATGCGGCACTATTTTTAAACTTGGCGAGGGACGGCCGGATATTCTTGATGAAATGAAAAACGGGCATATCCAGATTATTTTAAATACACCGGCCGGGAAGCAGGCGCATGTTGATGACGCATATATCAGGAAAACAGCCACAACAATGCGGATACCCCTTTTTACTACAGCTCAGGCTATTTTCGCTATCGCGGAAGCCCTTGATTCATTAAGCAAAGAGGGTATCAGGATAAAAACCCTTCAGGAATACTATAAAAGTGCTTTAAAATAAATAATCTCTGTTGCAAACTGGTATTTTATTACCACAATTTTATTACGACTAAATAATAGAATTTAAATTATACTTAGATCAAGCGTAACGCTTGTCAGATAATAAGCATTCAATTGCTCGTTAACACTCACATTGAATGCAACTTGGTATAAGGTTAGTACTGTCAATAACCCCGCTTGCGTAAACCAGGCCTTCTCTATAAAACACAGCGAATTGCCCGGGAGTGACGATCTCCTGCGGAGTATTAAGCATAACAATCGCTTTATCGGACTCGATTTTTACTAAACCCTGAATAAAAGAACTTTTATAGCGGACTTTTATAGAATATTCGCCGTTTTGGAAGTCTTTAGTGAAGATATTAAGACTTGAGACCGTGAATTCTTTAGCCATAGGCTTATCTCCAAGGACAATCCTGTTGGCCGCGACATCGAATTCCCTTAAAAAAATCCTCTTCCCGACCGCGACATTAAGCCCTCTCCGCTGGCCCAGGCTATAAAACGGAATCCCCCTGTGTTTTCCTGCGATTTTACCTTTATAGACAAAATCTCCAATATTTTCTTTGATGCCCTTCATTAAAAGAAAATCACGGTAATCATCCTTAATAAAACAGATGTCCTGGCTTTCGGATTTATGAGGATTTATCGGGAGGGAAGCCTCTTTGATTATCTGACGAATATCTTCTTTTTTATAATACCCCAGGGGCAGCAAGATGAAGGGCAACTTCTCTTTTTCTATGTATGAAATAAAATATGACTGATCCTTTTCAGAATCGATACCTGCCTGGATGAGATTATCTTTTCCCTTTTTTATCCTTGCATAGTGCCCTGTAGCAAAATAATCAGCTCCCTCTGAAATTGAATACTCAAGAAGAGCTCCGAATTTTATATAGCGGTTGCAGAGTACGCAGGGATTTGGGGTAATGCCTGATTCATAGCTTTTTATAAAGTACCGGATGATCTTTGCCTCAAAGATATCCCTTACATCGATAATCTTATGTGGAATTTTTAAAAATTCACAGACAATTCCTGCCGATGTGATTTCCTCGATGCTGCAGCATTTTTTATATCCTTCTTCCTGAAAAGCCGTAAATGTTACTCCGGTAACATCAAAGCCCTCTTTTTTTAGAAGAAAAGCGGCGGCTGAACTATCTATTCCCCCGCTCATTCCAACATAAACCATGCTCATATTATAATCTTTTAAGCCTGTCCTTCTGTGTTTTTAAAAAATCAAATTTGTCTGTTTTTTTACTCAGAGGCAGGTATGATAAGAAATCTAAAAATTTTGATTCTTTTGGTTTCATTTTTTCCTTGTTAAGTTCTATATAATCGATTGTCTCCTGGTCGGTTATTCTATCTATCAAATGAAGCCCCTCATTGGATAAACTGAGGATATAATAAGATGTTCCAACCTTAACTATTTGAAGGAAACTTCCCATACCCATGGGCTTTGTGAGAAGCATTTCAACAAGATTTTCGTCCTCGGTGAAGGGCAGAGAACCCTTTTTAATGATAAATCTTATAAGGAAATATGCTGCCGCTCCGAACACGGCAGTGTATAAAACTATTTTTATAGTATTCCAGACAGGGTTTGGGGTCGAAACCTTTTTTTCAGTTTCCTGAGAGGTTTTTTCCTTGTCATAGAACTCCTGAAGGAATGCGGCATTTGTGCCTGAGTTTGTTACATTGTTTGTTTTTGCTATATTAGTGGGAATAGAAAAAATCTGACCAAGCAGAAAAAAAGATATTAAAAATATCAACAAAATTTTATTCATGTCCTGCTCCGGAAATATAATCTATTATTATAATTGGAAATCGTAATTAAGAGAAATATTTGCTCGGGGAAACAAATGTATCCAATCTATAAAAAAAGGGCGCATCATTTTGCGCCCTTCCGGAAAATTTCTGTATATAATATTTATTTACTATCTCTTTAAACCGTTGGCTGTGCCAAGCATAGAGTCGCTCGTTTGAATCGAACGGGAATTAAATTCATAAGCCCTTTGAGCTACAATCATATCCACCATCTCCTGTACGGCATTGACATTAGACATTTCAAGAAAACTTTGGTTTACCGAACCGAAGCCCGAAAGCGATGGTGTTCCCTCCACAGCAGGCCCTGAAGCCGGGCTTTCTTTCAAAAAATTATCTCCAAGGTTTGTAAGTCCCGCCGGATTGATGAACCTATAAAGAGAAATCCTGCCTGCTTCAACATCATCATCGCTGCCTGCAACTTTTACTGTTACAAGACCATCTTTGGATATTGTTAAGGATCCTACATCAAAATTATCCGGAAGAAAAATGGGTGGACTCAAACGGTATCCCTCTGATGTAACAATTTCCATATTACTGTCTATCTTGAATGAGCCGTCCCTCGAATAAGCCTTAGTTCCATCCGGTAGTGTAACACCATAAAAGCCTTCACCCTGAATCGCAAGATCTAACTTATTTCCCGTGCTTTGAAGGCTTCCCTGAGAATAAAACTTTTGTGTTGAGGCCGGTCTAACACCCAACCCGACCTGTATTCCCGTGGGATACTGGCTGATTTCTGATGAAGGCGTCCCGGCAAGGCGGACTGTCTGGTAAAGAAGATCCTCAAACTCGGCCCTTGATTTTTTAAAGCCAGTTGTATTGACATTGGCGAGGTTATTCGCGATTGTATCAATATGAAATTGTTCCCCAATCATACCTGAAGCTGCTGTCCAGAGAGACCTCATCATATAATCCTCCGAAATTAATGAATAAATATATTAATAAATCGGAAGAAAAATGATTTTAATGAGAAAAAGGGATATTATAAAATATCATTTAAAGATTCTTTTTTTCTGTAAACTGTACCTTGAAAAAAGGCTATTAGACTGCCGTCTTCTTCCTTTATTTCGATTACATAAGTGGCAAGTTTGGGATTTCTTGAAACTTCTTTTGCCTCTGCGAATAATAATCCTTTGCTGACGGCCTTGAAGTATGAAATGCTTACATTAATAGCCATAGCAAGCGTTCCGTAAGAATTAGAAGCCACGGCAAAAATAGAATCTGCTAGGGAAAACAAAACCCCGCCATGAACTGTTCCAGCGCTATTCAGATGAATATCACGGATAGTCATCTTTGCCTTTGCTCTGCCTTCCGAATACTCAATAATATCTATTCCTATGTATTTTGCAAATGAGTCTCTATCGATAAATTTCTCAATTAAATTCATAAATAAGCCTCCGGTAATAATTTTCGAGAAATTTAAAATGAAGTAATAGTTTCATATCAGTTTTGATATGATGTTATAGATCTCAGTGTCGAATTTAACACCATAAAAATATTTACCATCACCCGTTTTCTGCCAAACAATTTTACATACCTTGTCTTTTAAGAAAAGGCTTTGAGAAATTTTACCGTTTATCGTATAATCAATACTATCGCTCAATAATTCCGACGCTGCTATTTCCAGGCCTCTTGAAGAAATATTGATAATTTCACAACTGATGGCAGAATCCAAAACATCACTATCAACAACGCCAGTTGCTGAAATTTTGAATCTTTTATCGGTTCTCTCATCATTTTTCAGTGTAAATAATTCATGAAGAGCATCTCTTATCATTGGTGTAAATTTATCGCCATAGTTTAATATAATTGCATCCAGATATTTTGATAGAACCTCCACGCAGGAAAAATTTATTTTTTGTAGAATATTGTCTATTAAATTTGCAGTAGATACTATATGATCATATTTTGTAAGTGTCGCGCCTTTTAAGCCTCGCGGATAACCTGTACCGTCGTTCTTTTCATGATGATTTAAAACAAGCCTAGCAATTTCAGAGTCTGTTTTTAAATGATTTAATAAAAATCTTTCTCCCCATATAGGATGGAATTTTATAATTTCTTTTTGATCTTCTCCTCTATAAATATATAATTCTTTTATCTTCTCATTAAAATTAAGCTTTCCTACATCATGAAAATAGGGCGGCATTTAATAATTTTGGTATCATCTGCCGTTCAATATTTAAATGTGCCGAGAGAATATAAGTAAATACTGCCGTATTCATTGAATGTGAAATAAATTTATTTGGATGCTGAAGGCATGAGAGCATTTTAATAAAGTAACTCTCATAATCTGCCACTTCCACTATAATTTTATCTATTATTATTTTCAAATTGTTCCTAAATTCCAGAATTTTAATATTATCGTCACTTATCTCATTTAATATATTATGAAAGTCATCAATAAGCCCTTCATAAGAATTTAATTTTTTTAATTTATAAACCTTTTCTGAACTACTTTTTTTTTCTTCTTCCATTTTCCCACCCCCCGTCTAACATTTGTTAGTTTAATTATATTCATTTCCATATAAATAGTCAAATTTAAATTTTGTGAATTATATTTGTTTTACTCATCAAAATGATCAATATAAAATCAAATGGAAAGATAAAAATATTTTTTTAATAATTTATTTTTTAAGATTACTTTACAATATTTTAAAATGAAAATTTAGAAATGCAATATGTTATTAGTAATATTTTGGAAACCGGCCTCGGCAGGATTATGGTCGGCTTGTTATAAGCTGGTTTATCGGTTAAATGATTCGATTAATTTGAACAATTCATTCTTATTATTTACACCTGTTTTTTGATAGATGTGGTAGATATGTGTGTCTATGGTTTTAACGGATACAAAGAGCGATTCGGAAATTTCTTTATAACTATAGCGTTTTATTAACAGCTTTATAACATCGCTTTCCCTGCCGGACAAATTATACTTAAGTACAAATTTATCAATGGGAATATCCAGAGATACTTGAGTTTTATTATTGATATACAAATAATAAGTATATGTGATTACAAACAGCATAAATCCGTATGAAATTATGGAACCATCTCCGTATGAAATTAAAGAAATACTGAATATATTAAATTTATAATGCATTGCATCTATTAAAAAAGATAACAGAAGGAAAGGAATACCAACAACAGACACAAAGGCTTTATCTTTTTCCATTTTAAAATAAAAAAATGCCCTGTATAAGTAAAAAACCAGGGTAATAAATAAAAAGATATAATATATAATCAGGAAGCTTCCCAAAATCAGCCATGGCAGAAAGAGACATATTAAGGACAGGGTGATAATAATCACACTCAGAATTCCGAAGATATATTTGTTAATCTTCTCATAAAATTGTGATAATAAAAAAGCGTTTAAAAATAATAACTTACAGAAAAGAATAATCAATTGCCATTTAAAATAACTGCTGTCGCTGATTTGAGAAAGAAAATCAAGAGTTTCGCCTCTTCCAAATAAATTGATTGTCTGGAAAAATGAAAATAATCCCAGTATCAGAAAAGAATAATGCTTTCTATTACTGAGCCATAAAAAAAAGTTGATTATGAAAATGTTTAAAAATACACCGGTTATTATGCCTTCCTGAAACATTTTCCACCATCTGAGCTGGCGAATCTGCTCATCTGTACCAAACAAAATAGGGTCTCTGATAAGCTTTATTCTGGAAAATTGAGTTATCTTTAATAATAAATGCATTTGTTTTATATCACTAAAAAATGAGACGATCTGACTCTTCCTCTGGTATTCACCTTTCCATAGATTATTGTAATTAAGATTATTTGAAAGAACTATGTTTTCATTCAGCCATAAATAATATGTCGAAAGTAAAGGAGGGATTTTCAGTGCAAGATTCTCTTTTTGATAAACTTGATTACTCTTTTCGGGAAGGATTATTATCAGGTCAAAAACAGCAGTATCTTCTTTTTTATCATAAAAACTCGGATTCCAGGTTTTATTTGAGGATTCAATTAATTCTACTATTTTGTTTTTATTGAAGTCCCAATCCGACAGGTCCAATTTACCATCTTTTATGAAGCTTGTTTTACTCCCATAACTCTGGCATGCAGCAAACAAAAAAACAAAAATAGCTATATCTTTCAATAATCTCATGATTTTATTATCCTGATTCATAGTTACTAAATATATCTAAGTTTAGTTATTTTAAATTCCCCTCCTTAAACAAGGAGGGGAATTATTATTAATCAATATCGGAATAATACTTAATTATTTTCTTCCTGCGGTTTAATTTTGAGTAAATTGTTGGATATCACCTTTTCCTTATATATTTCAGGCATATATTTCTTGACCATGCCGACCAGCTCTTCCTCTGAAATCGCCGTAACCCTTCCCTCATCGTATTCTTTTACCACCCAATTGTAAATCTCTTTAACTCCGGCATGATCCTTGTGAATTTCATCACTCTTTTCAAGATTGAAATAGACATTTATCCAGGCGCAGATTCCGGCTGTGCCGGATTTATCAGTAATAATCACTTCGGGAGGTCTGTTCAATATTTTTTTCGTATCGAATATATTATAAATTTCCTCATCCTTCAAAAGGCCGTCTGCATGGATGCCGGCTCTTGTGGTGTTAAAATCCTTGCCTACAAACGGCATATTATTGGGAATGACGGTTTTTGTGTGAGCTTCCAGAAAATCCCTGATTTTGGTAATAACACTCAGATCCATACCGTTTGTTTTTCCGAAGAGCTGAGTATACTCAATAACCATTCCTTCAAGCGGAGTGTTCCCTGTCCTCTCACCGAAGCCAAGAAGAGTTGTATTAACCGCACTGCATCCATAAAGCCAGGCAGTAGCGCCGTTAACGAGAGCTTTATAAAAATCATTATGCCCATGCCATTCAAGCTGTTCGGAGGGAAACCCTGCATATTCCCGGAGCCCGTAGATTATTCCCTGAACAACACGGGGAAGTGAAGCACCGGGATAATTTACTCCAAGACCGAGAGTGTCACAGGCCCGAATCTTAATCGGGATTCTTGTTTCTTCGGACAACCTCATCAATTCTACGGCGAATGGCACGACAAAACCGTAAAAATCAGCTCTTGTAATGTCTTCAAAATGGCAGCGTGGAATAATTCCTTCATTAAGCGCATCCTTAACAATGCCAAGGTATAAATCGAGAACCTCTTTCCTTGTTTTTTTCATTTTTTTGAAGATATGATAATCCGAAACAGAAGTAAGAATTCCAGTTTCTTTCATACCGAAACTCTTTACAAGTTCAAAATCAGATTTTGCCGCTCTGACCCAGGATGTAATCTCGGGGAATTTATAATCAAGCTCCAAACATTTTTCGACAGCTTCCCTGTCTCTCTTACTGTAAAGAAAAAACTCAGTCTGGCGTATCATACCGTTTTCACCGCCAAGCTGGTTTAAAAACTTAAAAAGCTGGACTATATGTTCAATCTCATAAGGCGGTCTGGACTGTTGTCCGTCTCTGAATGAAGTATCGGTTATCCAGATATCTTTCGGAGTCTGCATCGGCACAAATCTATCGTTAAAAGGAATCTTGGGGATTTCAGTATATGGGAAAATATTCCTGTAATATTGCCCTTCCGGAACGTCTTCAAGAATATAAGTATCCGGAGCTGATTTGAGTCTTCCGGTTTTATCATTTTTGACCAGCGGTTTATCGAGGTTGTACTCCATAGCTACATCCTTATTAATAAAATTATTTCGAGCAGATTATATTTCGTTTAATTATAATAAAATCAGTATCGAAAGTCAATGAATATATAATTATATACATAACATTTTTCAGAACAGACACCTGGCTGAATCCCTCTGGATGGGGATTCCAAAGGGTATCATACCCTTTGATAAGGTCACTCCTCTTATTTTACCTATTCACCCTTTCACTATAAAATAGCGCCCTCTTATCATAATCCTCTTTCCTTCCTTATTATCGTTGTGTTATAATGATTCAGTTTATAAACTAAGGAAATAAAATATGCAAAAGAGAAACTATCATCCATCAAAAAATAAATTCCTTCATAATAACTTGCTCAAAATTATAAAGTATATTCCATTACTGGCTTTTATGATCCCAGCTGTTATTTGCTCAGTATTTTTGATTCCAAGAAATCTCTGGATGATCCTTGGATTTACCAGTTTTCTTTTAGGATTTGTAATAACATATCTATCCATGGTTTCTGAAATACTTAAAAACAGTGATGCGATGCTTAAGATCGGAGAAAAAAGTCCAGTCTTTTTGCCGATTATATTTTTCCTGGTTCCGAATATTATTCTTTCAATTATTTTTATTCTACGGCAGCTTGATATCGTCTTACAATTTTGCAGCTGCCTTATTGGATGCATATTAACGTATTTATCCGGAGCAGTAATATTAATTCTGGAATTAAATTTATACCGCGAAAAAATAACTGCATCGTCTTTCTCAATCGGCATGCTTGGCCGTAAAAGGCTCATCCTGATCAATCCGGTTAATCCAAGTAAAGCCGGTCTCTCAATCAATCATTCATCAGTATTTCCTCCTCTCGGGCTCGGTATTATCGCGGCATTGACTCCGTCTGATTATGATGTGGTGCTTATAGATGAGAATATGGAACCCTTCCGGTTTGAAAAAGGCGATCTTGTAGGAATAACCGCTTTTACTTCGGCAGCTAACCGCGCTTATGAGATAGCCGCCCTTTATCGTAAAAATAATATTCCCGTTATTATGGGCGGTATCCATGCTTCGATGGTTCCCGATGAAGCGCTGAGGTTTGTTGACAGCGTGGTTACCGGTGAAGCTGAATCTGTCTGGAAAACAGTGATTGATGATTTTGAAAAAGGCAATTTGAAAAGGCTTTATAAAGGAGAACAATCCGACTTGATTTCAACGATTGTGCCCAGGCGGGATATCTTCAGCCGGCAATATCTTTTTGCTACAGTCCAAACCTCACGAGGCTGTCCTATGGACTGTTATTTTTGTTCGGTAACACCCTTTAATGGCGGGAAATACCGCCAGCGGCTGGTTGAGGATGTCCTGGATGAGCTGGAAAAAATTCCTCAGAGATATATATTTTTTGTTGATGATAATATTCTGGGTTACGGTAAAGAAGCCGAAGAACGGGCAATCCGGCTTTTCCAGGGAATGGTAAAACGCAGGATGGATAAATCCTGGTTTTGCCAGGCAACGCTAAATTTCGGTTCCAATGAAGAGGTCTTGTATTGGGCAGCAAAAAGCGGCTGCAGGATGGTTTTTATAGGACTGGAATCAGCAGACCCGGAGGAACTCAAAAGTATGCATAAGAATCTGAACCTTCAACTTGAATATAAAAAAGCCTTTCGTAGCATTCATAAATACGGTATTGCGGTTCTTGGCGCCTTTATCTTCGGATCCGATGAGGAAAATAAACAAAGTATGATCAGAAAAACCAATTATATGCTTCAAAGTTCCATAGATGTAATCCAGACTACCATTCTTACACCGTTCCCCGGAACCAGGCTCTACCGGCAATACAAGGATGAGCAAAGATTGAAATATCAAAACATTCCTGCAGATTGGGATAAATTTGATATGACAGAAATGACATACAAAATGAAAAAAATGGAAGAACAGAATTTTCTTTTAACTCTTGCCAAATGTTATAAAAGGATTTATTCTAATTGGACGCTTTTGAGAAAGTTCTTCCATACCTGGCTTGCAACAAAGAATATGGAAACAGCATTCTGGGCTTACTATTCAAACAGAGGCTATCAGAATGTCGGTTCAAAGCTCTATCATATAAAACAAGATATCGCGGGGTGAATAAAAAATAATGCAAAAAATCAAAGTCATATGCCCTCAGGAAAATTTGCTTACACTTTCAGAGATTCTCAAAACAAGGGGGCTTGAAGTAACAAATGATACGGATGTTATTCTTGTTGAAAGGGGATGCCAGATTCCAGAGAGCGGAATTATTATTCTTTATGACGGTAAGAAACTTGATGGCCTTTTAAATTTTATAGATACCTTCACCTTAAGCGATAAACAAACTTCAGGTACCGGTGATTTGATTGCAGTTAAAAAGGATGAGAAGTTCCACCTGCTACAGCCGGAGAGTATATTTTATTTTCAGGCAGATGGGAACAGTATCTACTGCAGAAATCTGACCGAACAGTTTGAAGTAACGAAAAAGCTTTACGAACTGGAAATTATGCTGCTGAAAAAAGGCTTTATCCGTATTAATAAATCGACCATCGTGAACATTATGCTTGTAAGCGAGGTCATTCCCTGGTTCGGTGGCAGACTCCTCCTTAAATTGAGCGGCAGGCGTGATGAACTCGAGGTCTCAAGGAATTTTGTGCGCGAGTTTAAGGAATTTTTAGGAATATAGAGGAAGATATGAAAATAAAAGAAATCATAATTACGACTTTTCTATCGGGTATTTTCGGAGGAATGGTGGCATTGCCCGTTATTCTCATCTTTCAGGCTGATATTTATAGATATTTACCGCTTAGTGCAGGAATTGGAATCTTAATCGGAATATTGGCGCGTATAGTTACTATTTTCTTTTTCTATAATATTCAAAAACACCCCTTTCCGGCTTTTTTATCAACCGCTTTAGTAATTGCATTCGGAACAATCACAGGAAGTATTTTGCTGGGAATGGCACAAATATTATATATTGCATCAATGGTTTGCATGGCAGAAATTATAGGTATGACGGTATCTTTTATTGTTTACAAGTACTATCTCCGCCTGAATCAGAAACTTCAGGAAACAAAAAAGAAATTCAAATAGAATAGTAAATAATGTATAGGGTCTTTTTCCAGCGATTTTCCTGAAATCTTTAAAAAAGCATTATCTATAATATTTAACCAGATATAAGTCCAGATCATCTCTATCTAGGATTTTTTAATCCATTGTTCATAAACACATTTTCTGTTATTTATCTGCTTCTTTCTTCTTTGTTGAAATACCAAAAGGAAAATACAGCGGACAGAAACCAAAAATGCTTGTCAGGATGAAAATTATAGCAATTATTCCAAGAATTATTGCTGCAACTCCTGAAATCTGCCTTGTGAAAAACAGGATAGCTACCACAATTGCCAGAATGACCCGGATAATACGATCGATCATTCCCATGTTCTTAAGCATAAAAGACCTCCTTAATTTTTTAAAAGTTAATAACTTATAGATAAAAAATCAAATCTTTCCAATAACGTAGTAAAAATAATCATTGTAAATTTTACTCTGCACAATTGTAAAACCTGTGGATTTCAAAAGCTCTTCAACTTCTTCCAAAGAGACCCTGTCAAGAATTGGCGGACCTTTTTCCATAGTTTTTCGCAGCCACTCTATGATTGCGATTCTTCCATTAACATTGAGTAAAGACTTTACTCCGGTAATAAACTTATTTTTGTTTTCTATCTCATGCAGCACAAGGCTCATAAAAGCGATATCGGCTTTTTCATTTTTCAAATTTAATTCATATTCTTGAGATAATCGAATATCGATATTATGATAACCTTTTGAAATAGCTCTCCGCTTTAATTCTTGTATCATAACTGAAGACGAATCTACCGATATTATCTTGCCCTGATTTCCCAACATCCCGGCAGCCGGGAATGTAAAATAACCGCTGCCAGCCCCGATATCAAGAAATACATCGCCTTCTTTTAGTCCAATTTTTCTCAACAATTCGTCAGCCGGCAGGATTTTTTTTCTTTCAGGATCATCAAGACTTTCCATATTCTTTGGATAAAATTTATGAGCCATTATTTCAGCTCCTTATTATATTCGATCTGAATTTTAATAACATCAATAATGATTGCATTATCTTAACAATACGATATAAATATCAATAAGTCAAAATTAATTTGATGTTTTTTCAAACAATAGATTTGAAATAAAATATGATTAAAAAGTTAGACTTTTTAGCCGTACTCTACTATTTTCATTTTAATGCTTTTATCATTATTGTATTTTTTTCAATCATTATATTTATTTCTCTTAAACCGCATTTTATTAAAAAAGACCTGTACTCATTGTCATTTTTAAATTTCACAATATTATACCATTTTGTTCCCGCTTTGGGATATCCATTAACTATAAAAAGTAAACCGTCTTTTTTTAGCACCCGTTTAATTTCATTTATAGAAACATCTAAATCATTCCAGAAACTTATAGTGTCAAAAGCGGTTATTATATTAAAAAAACTATCTTTATATGGTAATTTATATACATTTCCTTGAACAATATCCACTTTTCCACCGGTAATCCCGGCTTTATTAACTTTCTTTGAAAGTCTTACCATATCTATTGAATGATCAATTCCATAGATTTTTGAATTTTTAGCAATGGAAGAAAATATATTTATTACTTTTCCTCCCCCACATCCAACATCCAGTATTGATATATCATTTTTAGTATCAATGTTTTTAATTATATACTTTTTAATTATCTTTTTATATTTGCCGGAATTTATTAAATTCATTATTATGCCGGCAAAACGTCCTTTTAATCCCGTCGGATTTGATCCGATCTTTTGAATTTTATTATTCATAACCACTCCTTTGCAACATAATTTAATTAAAACACTTTACAAATCAATCTCATTCCTCTTTTATTGTTACAAACCACCCTCACCATATCCATATAGTTATTGCTGTATTTTTTGATGTTCAGTTCATTATTCACTTCAAATAAAGTCTGGCGGATATCGCGTGAAATAGCTATTTTTGGGAAGCCTCACCTGGATTTTCCTAGAGAGGTCATTGTGCCTTGTCCAGAATTGCTCCTGAGTTTCAGTTTCGACTTCATAAAACAGAACTTCCCTGACATTTACCGGGATGCCGGTGGTGGATCAGCTTTTTATACTTTTCTTTATCTGCTTGATAGAAACCCTTATCCGGCGGCGTTTTCTCTTTAATTCAGAGGAAGCATCATTTAAATTACAGCTTATATTTTTGAGAATATTGATCGATCTTAAGGATAAGGCAATTCTCATTAAAACCATCCGGTAAAATACCAAAAGACTGGATCAATCGAGTCCAGTAATTGACCTGCGCCGCAGTAGAGGCAATTATTACCATTTCACGTTCATTAAATTTTTCCTTTACTTTTTTTACTAATTCAGGCTCAATGAATATCGGCGTTCTGCAGATAGCCTTTGTATATTCCAATGCCGTAATTTCCCGTTCACTAAAAGATTTAATTTCCTCCAATTGAAGCTCTCCCTGGAGAGCTTCAATTTCTTTATCAGTAATATCATTTTTCTTGAATTCATTTGAGTTCATATCTATACAAAATGGACATGATACGGTAAAAGACACCTGCATCCGAATAAGCTGAAGAAGCCGGGATGTTATCTGCCTGTCTTTATGGGTAATTAAGCCTTCGAAAATTCCTGAACTGATAAGTGCTTTCGGATAATGAGCTAATATCCTCGGAGGTGTAAGTTTTTTACCGGCAGCTTTGTCACCAATCCAGATGAGAAAATTTATCCAAAAAGGCATTTTTTTTGGAGGATCGATAAAAAGCATCTATTTCTCCTGTTTTTTAATAGGATCGCTGGAAAATTATTCGCTCCGCAGGTAATAAATACTCAATAGTGTTATTGTTGAAAATCAAGTTATTATGAGGCAAAAAAATAAAAATCACAAAAAACAGGAAAATGAGATTCAAAGAATATAAACTACTATTACTACTCTGAAATCAAAATATACTAGTATATTAACTTTTACAGGATAAGAAACTATTATAGCTTAATTTAATTGAAAAAATAGCCACTGAAGTTACTATGGTTATAATAATCCTCGGAAATTAAATTTTCTTTACTTGAGTTCAGGGCAATCATCTTTCTACTCTCTGGAGCTATAAATGTACCCTTCTTATTTTGAATATTCGTCCTTTCATTATAAAATAGAGCCCTCTTATCATAATCCTCTTTCCTCCTGAAAAACTCTACGTTATAATAATACAGTAATATAGGAGATTGTCTATGATTAAAAGAATAGTATTATTTAATTTATTGGTTTTCCTTGTCTTATCTTACATGTTTTCCACAGATTTTCAGGAATGTTTTAGTCTAAACAGTTATTTCAATTTATCACAGGCTGAAATCCAGCCAAAAATCAAGGAATACGAACAAAGACTGGTTAGCGATCCGCAGGATTATTATGCCAATCTGGCCATAGGAATTTTATATACAGCCATATCATCCCCGGGAGATAACCCGGATTTGGTTGCCTCACAAAATATTATCAAATATACAGAAAAATTCTTAAAGAGAGAGCCGGGCAATCCTTTCGCTCTGGTTTACCTGGGTTTGGGGCATTCGCTTGTAAGCAGGGATTCTAATAATCCTGTAGTAAAGATTTTTGAAGTCAATAATGCCATATCCACTTTTGATAAAGCTGTCAATGTTGCAAAAGATCAGCCGGTTGAGTGGTTTGTAAGATATATGAGGGCAAATTTCTTTATGAATCTGCCGAAATCCTTTAATAAAAGAAAAGATGCCGAATCCGATTATGCTTTTGTCCGGAAAGTTTGTGAGGATAACCCAAATCTCGAGGGTTTTATGATCAGCGCTTATTATTACCTGGGAGAACTGCAGAAATCAAAAGGAGATATCAACGGAGCGGCGGATTATTGGAATAAATCCGTATCGCTGAATAAAAAACTGGAAAAGAATGTAAATGAAGCAAAAAAAGCTCAAAAAGAGATTGATGCTTTTAATTCATCAAATCAGTAATAATAGAATAAAACTTTTTTTATTTAAATTACAGGAGTTCGCTATGTCAAAATCATATTCACTAAGAAATGTTTTAACAGGCGAGATTGCCGTACTTTTATATTTAGCAATGATAAAACTGATTATACATCTGCTTACGGCAAATAAATACGGCTACTTTACCGACGAATTTTATACTATCGCCTGCGGCAAGCACCTGATGTACGGGCTTGTGGACATACCTCCGCTTGTTCCTTTTCTCTCCCTTATCAGCGGTAAAATATTAGGCTATTCACTTTTCAATATACATATTCTGCCGGCTTTAGCCGGTGCTTTAACCGTATTTATAGCCGGATTAACAGCCAGAGAAATGGGCGGAGGAAGATTCGCCCAGTTTATTACCGCTGTTACTGTTTTATTAGGGCCGGTCTGGCTGTGTTTCAACTCGATATTTACTTATGATGGTTTTGATCAGCTTATAAGCATAATATTCTTTTACCTGATTGTCAGGCTTCTCAGGACCGGGAATGGAAAATTATGGCTCGCGGTTGGCGCGGCGGCTGGAATCGCTGTATTAACTAAATATACGATGTTGTTTTACGGTTTTCCACTGGTCATAGGATTGATTCTGACAAAAAACAGGAAGTATTTCTTAAACATTTATTTTTGGCTTGGTGGATTGATCGCTCTTTTTATCGTAGCCCCGCTTATTTTCTGGGAATTCCAGCATGGCTGGCCTCTTCTTGAATATTGGGGTAACTACGAAAAATACAGAACTTTTACTTCTTCTCCCGCAGGGTTTATTGTTATGCAGATTATGGCTTATAATCCTTTAAACTGCCTGCTCTGGCTATCCGGTTTAATCTATTTCTTTTTCAAGAAGGAAGCGAATAATTACAGACTCTTAGGGATTATTTATGTAGCGGCCATTGTTGTATTTTATTTAACGAACGCGAAAATTTATATGTCGGCAGCCATTTATCCGGCGCTTTTCGCCGGCGGAGGCATTTTGCTGGAAAGAAGCCTGTGCGGAAAATTTAATTCCTGGATTAAATTTGCATATCTATCAATAGTTATCGTTATGGGAATAATTTCTCTTCCGAACGGACTTCCTGTTTTTCCACCCGAAGGAATGGCTATGTATTTTTCAGGCCAGGCCCGAATGATTGGCAGCGTCAGCGTTAAAATAGATAACAGCGAACTCCAGGAGCTTCCGATTATTTATGCCTACCGTTTTGGATGGGAAGAAACCGTAAAAGAAATAGCAGATATTTATTCCGGTCTTTCACCGGATGAAAAAGCGAAATGTATGTTATTTGCGGGGGATACCGGCGATGCGGGAGCAATAGACCTGTTGGGAAAGAAATATGGTCTTCCGGATTCTGTATGTGGACATTTAAGCTATGCGCTCTGGGGATACCATGAGAATACAGGCGAAATTGCGATTGCAATTGCGGTACCGGAGAAACAACTTAATGCAATGTATGACCATGTTACAGAAAAGACAAGAATAAATGTGAAATATTCCATGCCCTGGAGAAGAGATCTTCCAATTTACATCTGCAGAGGTTTGAAAAGCCCGATAGATAAAATATGGCCGGGCTTAAAACATTTTGACTGAAAAATCTATTGTCTAAATTACATTCTCCCAATTTCCGCTCTTTTCGGAACGGAATAGAGCGTCAAGAACCTTCATATTATTAATCGCGTCTTCAGTCGGTAATGGGGACGGCTTTTTGTTTCTTATCGACTCTCCGAAGCTTTCAAACTCGAGAAGATAATGGTTTTCGGGAGCGGTAAGGATTTCTCTGGTGCCTACATCAGTTTTAACTATAACTTTTCCGGGCACATCAGGGAAAGTATTAAAAGGCACATCTATGGTAAGAATCCCGCCTGTACCGTAAACCGTTACTTTTTGGTGTGGGAAAGTCTGGGTTGAAATCGTAAATAATGTGCGGGTTTCACCAAATTCCAGTATTCCTGAGGTAAGAATGTCCGTACCGAAATTTTTATCTCTTGAAACAATGCTTATCACTCTCTTCGGTTCGGATTGCAGAAGAAAACGCGCTGACGAAGAGGCATAGCAGCCGAGATCGTAAATAGCACCACCGCCTGTCTCGAGAATATTTCGAATATTACTGGCGTCCGTATTATTAAAGCCGAAAAATGTATGTATCGAATTGATTTTGCCGATTTCACCTGTTTTCATTAACTCCATCGCTCTATTCCACTGCGGATGAAAGCGGTACATAAAAGCTTCCATAACAAGCACGCCCTTCTTAGCTGCATAATTTAAACAATCTTTTGCCTCAGCGGTATTCATTGTTATTGGCTTTTCGCAGATAATATGCTTACCGGAGTCCGCAGATTTTTTAATCCATTCGCTGTGCATATTATTTGGAAGCGGTATGTAGACAATTTCTACGGCTTTATCTTTCAGAAGCTCTTCGTATGATGAGTAAGACACAGGGATGCCGTATTTTTTTGCAAAATCAGCAGCTTTATCTTTAGAGCGTGAGGCGATTGCATACGTTTCGATAATGGAAGACTTCTGAAGCGGCAAAACCACCCTTTTTTCAAAATGTCCCGATACTCCCAGGACTCCAAGTTTAATCCGACCCATATAGCCCTCCTTTCAAACTTCAATAAATATTATAAAGTTTATTACTAAATAATTATAAAGTCAATATAAAATTTTTATTTTTCTTTCAGTAATTTTACAATATTAACTGTCAAGTTCTTTATCGTTTCCAGACCCAAATTGTCGTCCTTAGCTTCACCAACTATCGCTGCGCCTGAATGGCTGTAGCCGGGCCCGTCATTCACCGCCATTATATTAAGCTGCACCAGGAATGTGCTTATGTTTTGAAGCGTTAATTCCTGACCACCGTTTCTGAAATATCCACAGGCTATTCCACCGCCAACCTTCCCGCTCATAGTATAAGACAGATTATATCCCGGGCGTAAAACGCATCTTTCCATTACAATTTTAAGCTGGCTTGAAACCAAGCCTAAATATACCGGCGAACCTATTATAAGCCCGTTGCACCATCGAAATGCATCCTCAATCTCATTCATATCATCATTAAATATACACTTACCAGTTTCAGAGCAATTCCAGCAGCCGATACAAGGATTGATTTGCCTGTTTGCAACCGATAGGTATTTTACCTCAGCACCTTCCTTCTTCGCTGTTTGCATTGCATATTTCACTGCAAAAGAGGTATTTCCATTTTCCCGCTGGTTTCCTGACAATCCGAGGATTTTCATAACTAGATATCCTTTAAATTAGAAAATTTAAGAAATTTCTGAATAGTTTACTTCAGGATTTTGCGCAGGATTAATAATTTTTTGCCTGGCAGCGTGTTTCTCATTTAGATTTTTCCATTCCAGCCCTATTAAAATTGCTGTCAGAGCAGTAGAAATAAGTATCTGAAATGGGAAATGCGGCAATTCCGCCGTATAATCCGAAAAATATTGGAAGTATCAACAATAATGGAATAAGTGTAACAACCTGCCGCACAATATTTAAAAAAAGGGCTTGCCTGAACTTGCCGACTGCCTGGAAATAAGCGCTGCCTACTATTTGAAAACCTACAATAGGCAGCGTTATCATACTATATTTTACCCCAAGAGAACCGAGATTTAACATATTTTGATCGTCTTTTATAAAAAGCATCATAATATTTTTATTGAAGAAGAAAATCGCAACAAAACCGGCAAGAGAAAGTATCGTCGCTCCGATCGTCGCCAGTTCTATTGTTCGCTTAACCCTGACGAAATATTTTGCGCCGTAATTATAGCCAATAATCGGCTGTATTCCTTGATTGATCCCGACAATCGGCATAATGAAAAGCATCGATATCACACCTATTATTCCAACAACGGCTAAAGCAACATTACCTCCATATTTTCCGAATACATAATTTGCAATAACCTGCATAATGCTCATAGCCATCTGCATAACAAAAGGCGCAAGCCCTATAGCAATAATCCCTGTTACAATTCCGGCGTTTAGTTTCAGATTTTTAAACTTCAGGCGTAGAAGGTTTCTTGAATCCATAAAGTATAAAAATGTCCATAAAGCCGTAATAAACTGCAAGATCAGAGTAGCCAGGGCTGAACCGCGTACACCCAGATGTAAACCAAAAATAAAAATAGGATTTAAAATCGTATTGATTACAGATCCTATTATCATTGTAGAAAGCGCCATCATTGGATTTCCCTCGGCATGGATTGCACTGTTGAGGGTAAAACCGATCATCATAAAGATAGTCGAAAAAAGTATAACCTGCATAAATTCTTTGGCATAGGATAATGATTCACCATTCCCGCCGAAGGCGATCAAAATAGGTTCAATAAAGAAAGAACAGATTATAGACAGGGAAATTCCAATAAGGATTGAAAGACAAAGTGCATTTCCGATAATTATTTCCGCCTCTACCTTTTTTTTCTCCCCCAGTTTAATCGATATAAGTGAAGCCGCACCGATGGAAACCAGCATAGCAAAAGACATCAGTATCATCATAAACGGCATCGTTATGGCTATACCGGAAAGTGCCATAGATCCTACTCCGCGGCCTACGAAAATTCTATCTATAACATTATATAACGCATTGACTACCATCCCTGCGATTGCGGGAAGGGAAAATCTCCATATAAGTTTTCCAATTTTTTCTTTTCCAAGTAAGGTATGCCGATCCATTGATTTATTCTCCTATTATTTTATAAAAGAGCAAGTCAATTAAACTTCCCGAAAGATTTTACTTATAAACTCAAATTTATGCAAAAAACCCAGGTTTTTATGCTTATTTATAGCTTTTTACTTTGATTGACATTTTCTTTTTTTAAAGTATAATAATGTTCATCAATGGTTTTTTAATTAAGTAAAATAGAGGTATTATTATGAATGAATGTGATCAGACTGAAAATTTTTCTTTTTCAACAAATCAGGTTCTGGGGGTAATTCTTGGGGGCGGGAAGGGAACAAGGCTATATCCATTAACAAAAGACAGATCCAAGCCGGCTGTTCCATTCGGAGGGAATTACCGTTTGATTGATATTCCCGTATCGAATTGTATAAACTCCGGTATAAACAAAGTCTTTGTTATGACGCAGTACAATTCTACATCTCTAAACCGTCATATTATCCAGACTTACAAGTTTGATATATTCCATAACGGCTTTGTGGATATTCTTGCTACAGAACAGACTCTGGACAGCCCAACTTCAGGTTTTACCCAGGGAACTGCAGATGCAGTCAGAAGAGCCATAAGGCATTTCCGTACCTTCAGGGATTCCAGGGATACAAGTTATATGCTGATTCTTGCCGGCGACCAGCTTTACAGGATGAATTTTAAAAAACTTCTCGCCTGTCATATAAACCATAATGCTGATATAACAATGGGTATGATACCTGTAGCTGAAGAGGACATACCGAGATGCGGGATAATAAAGATTGACGAGGATTACAGGATTGTTAACTTTATTGAAAAACCGCAATCGAAGGAATTGATTAAAGGCTGGGAAATATTAAAAAAACAAAATATAAAAAATATTGATGGTAAAACACACTATGGTTCAATGGGCATGTATATGTTTAATATAGATAAACTGTTCGAAATCCTCCTGGCCAAGCCTGATATGATGGATTTCGGTAAAGAGGTTATTCCCTATTGTATAGAAAAAAACTTTAAAGTGTTTGGATTTATCCATGATGATTACTGGGAGGATATCGGGACTATCAAATCATTTCATGCGGCAAACATAGAACTTACAAAGGAAAAGGGGGCCTTCAACCTTTATGAATCCTCGGCGCCTTTTTTCAGCCATCCGCGGTTTCTTCCGCCTTCTGCAATTGTCTCCGCTAAAGTAGATCACTGCATTATCAGCGACGGTGTTGTAATCGAGGAGTCCTTGCTTAAAAATGCCATAATCGGGGTTAGAAGCATTATAAAAAAGGGCGCGCATGTTGAAAACAGCTTTATTATCGGAGCCGATTTCTATGAATCGGATGATGATAAAAAAAATAACCGCGAAAAGGGAATTCCGGATGTTGGCATCGGAGAGAATTCCATTATTAGGAACGCAATTTTAGATAAAAACTGCCGGATTGGAAAAAACGTGAAAATCCTTAATGAAGGGAATCTTTTGAATAAAGAAGAAAAAGAATATTCCATTGTTGACGGCATTGTTGTCGTAAACAAGAATGCCGTTATTCCCGAGGGAACAATTATATAAAGGGGCTTTGTAGCGACAAAGGGGAACAAACGCTTTATTACTTTCTTTCTGTTTGTTGTCTGTCGAAAAAGCCTAAAATATGTTAAAATATAGATAGTTAAAAATAAGAGAGGGGTATACAACAATGGCTCGGTATAAGAGAGGAAATATTGATCAAGGAGAGCTGCTAGCCATCAATTTGCATGAGCAATTCGATGAATATAGTCGAGAAGTCTTACTAAAAAAGTTTGTGGCAAAATACATTGATATACAAAGATTTGATAAATATTATTTCAATGACGAAACAGGGCGGAAAGGTAAACATCCTCAGGATGTTATATCAGCGATTCTCTATGGCTATCTGCAAGGTATTCATTCCAGCCATAAGGTAGAAAATCTTCTCAGAACCCATATAGGTTTTATGTATGTATCAAACCGTCTGAGCATAGATCATTCAAAGCTATGCGATTTTAAAATTCAGTTTGATGAAGAAATTACAAATCTATTTGCTGTAATACTTTTTCTATTAAATAGCATAGGAGAGATTGATTGGGAAGTGGTAGTTGGAGACGGTACGAAAATCAAAGCCAACGCATCAAAGTCAAAGACGATGACGAAAGAAAGAGCGGATAAGGTAATGAGTGCCTACCGTAAAATGGCAGCCAAAGTAGTAAAGAGGAGTTTAGATACGGATGAGAAGCTAAACCGTGGAGAATTGGAAGGAGAAAAATATAAGGCTGAAAAGAAGCGGATCGAACGTCAGGAAAAACTTTACAACAGAGTAATGGAACAGGTGGAAACATATCAAAAGATGCTTGAGGAAGAAAGACTGAAAGAAGGGGATAAAGTTATTACAGGCAAAGATCATTATAATCTAACCGATCCCGACAGTTCGCTGACTCTGGGTCCTGACAAGAGCGGGTATATCCAGGGATATAATATTAAGATGATGATCAGCAATAATGACATTATATTAAGCTGTAAAAATGAAAAACTGGATGAGAAAAACAGCGCGAAACCGATGATTGAGGGAGTGGAAAATCTAAAAGAGGACCTGGGAGTAAAACAAAAAAGCAAGTATCTGCTGGATTCGGGATTTGAAAATATGCCGGTAATTGTTGAAATGGAAGAGAATGGATTGGATTGTTATATTGATGTAAAAGAGAAAGATTTCAGTGAATTATCTCAAAAAAGGAAGAATTTTGAGGTAATCACAGATGATAAAGGCGGTATCTGTTTAAGATGTGCGGGTAAGCATTCAAGCAAAGGATATATTGATGAGAAAAATGAAAAGATGCACTTCTTCTTTAACCGGACTCAATGTAAGGGATGTTTTAAATATGAGGATTGCTATAAAAAGATAAAGCCTAAAAGAAGTCAAAAGACAGTAAATTTCAGTTTATTTGAACTGAGTCATCGAAAAGAAATTGATCGGTATCTAAATAAGTTAAGAAGCGAAGAAGGACAAAATATATACAACAAACGAATTGGTAAAGAACATAATTTTTCGAAATATTAAGACACAGAAAGACTTCTTGAGGACTTATTACCGCGGCAATGAAAAAGTTGGGATGGACTGTAGCTGGAATGTGGTGGCGCATAATCTAAATAAGTATTTTCAGGCGTTAGCCAGAAAAGGCCTGGTTATTTAAAGGATATTTGTCTGAAAATAAGAGAATTAATAGACAATTTCGTTTATTTTGTGACAATTTTTGGATATCTCTTAAAAATTAATAAAATTTTATAAGAGATATCCAATAGCATGAGATTTGCTTTTTTTGTTTATGAGTTTTTCGACAGACAATTTGGCCAAAAAGAGAGTAACCAGAGAGAAAGCCACCCTCGCGGTTTCCATACAAAGTGATCTTTAAAACCGATGTTGCATTATCCGCTTTTTACTTCGGATGCCTTTTTACAATAGCCGCCTTACAGTCCGTCCCTGTCCTGATGCGGCGGCCGCAACTTCCTGTTGCTTACTTTGTTAACCGATTTATTTTTGTATTATGGGATAATGCAAAGATGGTTTCTTGTTAGGTTTTTCTTTCAGCTTAAGATTTTTGGGAAACCACTACGGGAAACACAGCAATGGTATTGTTATGGCATCTGAAAAGAGTTAGCTGAAATTTTGGCAGGAGTGGATTAGTTTAGAAAAAAAAGGAAATAAAGTGCAACAAAAATCTCATACCCGTTTTATTCAAGAAGTCTTTAATTTAGTCGGCTATGACTATAGTGTATTAAATAATTATATAAATAGTTATACTAAAATTAAAATGAGACATAATTCAGATAATTGCAATAATTATGAATGGGAAGTAAAGCCAAACAGTTTTTTATCAGGCCTAAGATGTCCTAAGTGTAGCGGACATATAAGTAAAAATACTGAACAATTTAAACAAGAAGTTTATAATTTAGTTTCAAATGAATACACCGTACTTGGGGAATACAAAAAATCTGGAACCAAAATTAAATTCAAGCATAATATTTGTAATACAGAATTTGATATGACTCCAAATAATTTTTTAAGTGGACACAGGTGTCCTGATTGTAGATACAAAAATCTCAGTAAATCAATGACATCTACTCCAGAGAAATTTAAGCAAAAAGTATTTGACTTAGTAGGGAATGAATATGATTTACTTGAAAAATATATAAATAGTAAAAACAAAATGTTATTTAGACACAATAAATGTCAAGATGGAGGAAGTTTTGAATTTAAAATGCTTCCAGCTACATTTTGCTACGGGGAAAGATGTCCAAAATGTTTCGGCAAGCATAAAAAATCAACCGAAGAATTTAAACAAGAAGTTTTTGAATTAGTTAAAGATGAATATTCTGTATTAGGAAATTACGTTAATACTGAAGTTAAAATATTAATGAAACATAATCAGTGTGGCCACCAATATTATGTTACTCCTCATAGCTTTTTGAATGAGAGTCGTTGCCCAAAATGTTTTGGTACTCATAAAAGACTAACGGATGAATTTAAGAAAGAAATTTACGATCTTGTTGGTGCTGAGTATTCTGTTTTAGGCGAGTATACTAATACTCTTAAAAAAATACTTTTTAAACACAACAAATGTGACAATGAATTTCAAATGGCTCCTATTAGTTTTTTAAGAGGACAACGATGCCCTAAATGTGGAATAGAACGAAGGATTAATATAAGAAGGAAAACTCATGAGAAATTTGCGCAAGAAGTTTATGATTTGGTTAAAGATGAATATTTAATACTAGAAAAATACATAAATGATAATACAAAAATTTTGATGAAGCATAATTATAATGATTGTAATTAGGGTTTGCTGAAAAACTCCCAATTGGTTGAAATATAACGAAATATTTTAGATTTTACCTTAAAATAATGCAAAATGAATACCGGCAACCGATGGATAAAAATGGCGGATTTGATACCCTGGGATATACTTGAAGAAAAATATGCGAGTCAATTCAAAGCCATCGGGCGAGGTGCAAAGAAAGTAAGGATGGCGGTTGGAGCGTTAATCATCCAGCAGCGGTTTGGCTTTACCGATGAGGAGACCGTAGCGCAGATTATTGAAAACCCGTATTATCAATATTTCATTGGCTTGAATGAATATCAGGGAAAGCAGCCGTTTGATTCTACAATGATGGTATATTTTAGGAAACGAGTAAAACCTGAAATGCTGGAAGAAGTGAATAATGCCCTGTTTGCTGAAAAGAAAGAAAAAAAGAAAAAGAAAAAAGGCAACGACGATGATGATGACCATGAACCGAAAAACAAAGGGAAGCTGTTGATGGACGCGACCTGTGTCCCCGCAGACATCAAGTTTCCGACAGACTTGAATTTATTGAATGACGCGCGGATGAAACTGGAACAGATGATTGACGAAGGTTATGCAAAGGGGAAATTTTGGCCAGTCAAACCAAGGACATATCCCCGAAAGGCCCGGAAAGATTATTTATTGGCAGCAAAGAACAAGAAATTAAGCAAGCAGAAGCTGAGGCAAGCGCTACGGAAACAGTTGAATTATGTAAGCCGAGACCTAAGATATCTGGAAAAGATACATCCTACGGAATTGTCGGTAACACAATACGCAAGGTTGATTATCATCAAAAGACTTTACGAACAGCAGAAAGAGATGTTTGAAACGGGAAAACACAGTATTTCAGGAAGAATAGTGAGCATATCACAGCCGCATGTCAGGCCGATAGTGAGAGGTAAAGCTGGAGCCAAAGTGGAGTTTGGAGCGAAAGTATCAATCAGTCTGGTGAATGGATATGCGTTTACAGATAAAATCAGTTGGGAAAACTTCAACGAAGGAACGATATTGCAGGAACAGGTGGAAAAATACCGGAAACGGTTTGGATATTATCCAAAAGCGGTTATAGTGGATAAGATATACCGGACAAGGGCAAATCAGAAATATTGCAGGGGAAAAGGAATCAGATTAAGCGGGCCGCCATTGGGAAGGCCGAAGATTGACCTGAAGGAAAGGGAAAAAGTAAAAGCTCAGGAACGGAAAGATATATCGATCCGGAACGCGGTGGAAGGAGAATTTGGTACCGGGAAAAGGAAATACGGTTTAAGCCTGATAATGACAAAGCTTACAAACACGAGTGAATCGGTGATAGCTGTGAATTTCTTTTTGTTAAACATCGAAAAGAAGCTTCGGCTTCTTTTGCGCCAAATTTTTATCCAGATATTTTTTTGGAGAAAAAGCAGCTTTGCCTGTGCGTAGAGTTGAACTCGCGTTTTTCAGCAAACCCTAATTACATCTTTAAAGTAAGACCTCATGATTTTTTAGGAGGTTCTGGATGTCCAAAATGTAATGAATCAAAGGGAGAAAAAAGTATTAGAAATTACTTAGTGGGAAAAAATATTAAATTTTTAACAGAATATACTTTTGAAGATTGCAGATATAAAAGAAAGTTACCTTTTGATTTTTATTTACCAGATTTTAATACATGTATCGAATATGATGGACAGCTTCATTATCCGGAAGAATTATTGGATCAACAAATTGAACGTTTTAAAAATTCTATAGAGAGAACTCAAATAACAGATTCAATTAAAACGGAATATTGCAAAGTAAATAATATCAGATTAATTCGCATTAAGTATGAGGAAGAAATAAGCAAAAGGTTAGAAGAAGAAATCATTAAATCCTAAACTTTCCATTTACTCCTATATTAAGGAGGAATTCTCATGTTTAAAATATCTTGTAGAAATTGTAATCATGCATGATATTATTTAATTAATTCGGGGTTCAGAAAATTCTTAGAGAATCAATTAAAAGAAATTTATGAGAATAGTAAATTTCCTTCTAATAAAGGAAAAGAATATCCCTCTATATATTCTGCTCCAGTATGTGAAAACAAAAAATGGAGAACAGAATTGACAAGAGATGGCGAATTAACATCTGAAAATATAAACATAGCTTTAATAGAAATGACTAAAAATAGATTATTTTGCTATTTATATTATTTAATTAAAGATTGGATTATAAATAATTGGAAAATAATTGTAGGGATATCTATTATACTAAGCGCGATTGCTTCAATATGTAAAATTATGGAATCGATATTTAAACGTTAAGGTGTGAAATGGTAATAAAATACTGCCAAAACTTCAGCTAACAGCTCCTATAACGCTGCGGTTGTTATGACAGGCAGGATATACTAATAACAGTATCAGACCCCGAGGGTTTTAGCCGCTCGGAGCGGCGCCCGGCCGAAATTGTTGCTCTTCTTATGAGGACATTGTATTTTTTCTGGGGTTCCCATTTATGGGTCGGAAAAAATACAATGTTCGATTTCGCTGCCGAAGACAGGATGTCAAGTTTAAGGCCGGAAAACCCTCGGGGCGGCGTTTTTCTTTGGTTACTTTCTTTTGGCGCTGTTGCCAAAAGAAAGTAATACTGCTTTTGTCCCCTTTATGCATTTCGCAAAATTGACTTTTATTTTCTTTGTTAGTAAAATTACAATTAAA